>CAJUAB010000057.1 GCA_910583845.1 uncultured Acetatifactor sp. | reverse complement strand
TAAAGCCTGGTGCGGATTGGCGGGATTTTTTTGAGGATAGGCTGTCAAACTCCCGGGCCGTTCCCTGCTTTGTATAAGGTCATTATATCATATAGGCCAAATATGGACTACATTTTTTAAAAACGGATGGAATCTCTATCGACAGCCGTCAACATTTGTGATATGATTTGAAAAGCATATCATGGATGTCGGTTCATTATTTATTTTCATCAGGACGTATCGTCTTTTTTCCGAGAAGCATTTTTATGTACATTCTGAGGCACTTGTGCATCATACAGGGAGATGCTATAATCTTGACAGAAAAGCAACAGGTAAATCAGATGGATGAGGAGTTTACAGGGTCTCTATTGCGCTCAGAGATTCCGGAGGTGCCTATGGATGCTATAAGGGAAGCGTTGTTGGATTCATAGATCAGCCGGAACGTCCTATACGGAGGAATCCCAAAATTGCGAGGAACTTGTATTACTCAAAGGATATTGAAAGCTTTGGAACTGGATTGAAGCGTATTGCGGATGCCTGCGACTGCGCAGGTGTGAAATACGAGTTTAAGAATTTAAAATCCGGTTTTGTAGTATGCTTTTATCGATCAGAGGAGGAAGATAAAGAGCCCGAAAAAGCCGATAAAGAGGCAGAAAAAGCCGATAAAGAGGCAGAAAAAGCCGATAAAGAGGCAGAAAAAGCCGATAAAGAACTCGAAAAAGCCGATAAAAAATCAACAAAATTTGCCAGATACCGGATGATTGTTGAATACGTGACGCAAAACGGCTGCATTACGAACAAGAAGGCAAGAGAATTATTGGGTTTGGCGGATTCTACAACGAAACGGGTTTTAAAAGGAATGGCTGACGAAGGGATTCTGGTTGTGGAAGGAGAGCGCAAAGCAAGAAAATACCGCTTGAACCACACGCAGATCCGAAACTGAACAATACAGGAATATCCCAGTATCTGTCTCCGGAGGAAACAGGCAAATTACAGCTACGGAAGAATTTCAGACAGGAGGAAAAGAGATGAAACCGATCAATATGGCAATTATGGGCGCAGGCAATATTGCCGGATGCATGGCAGCGGCGTTGAATGGCTTGCAGGAGCAGGTCTGCGCCTATGGGGTGGCTTCCCGCAGCAAGGACAAAGCGGAGGCTTTTGCAAAGAAGTGGCATTTTCAGAGAGCCTATGGCTCCTATGAGGAACTGGCCCGGGACCCGGCGGTGGACCTGATCTATATTGCCACTCCCCATGCCATGCATTATGATAATGCCAGGCTCTGTGTAGAGCATGGCAGAGCTGTTCTGGTGGAGAAAGCGTTTACAGCCAACGCAGGCCAGGCCAGGGAATTGATCACTCTGGCGGAGGGAAAAGGGGTCTTTCTGACAGAAGCCATCTGGACCCGGTATACGCCAGCAAGGAGAATTGTGGAAAAACTGCTGGCAGAAGGGACAATAGGAAAGCCTCTTTCCCTGGAGGCGGAATTTTCCGTGCCCTTAAGCCACAAGCAGCGCATGTACGATCCGGCTCTGGCAGGGGGAGCCCTGCTGGATCTGGGGATGTATTGTCTGACTTTTGCGTCCATGTATTTTGGAAACGCCATCGCGGATGTGATTTCCCGGGCGGAAAAGCTGGAAATGGGAGTGGATTCCACGGACGATATTATCTATACCTATGAAGATGGCAGAAAGGCGCATCTGCGCACTTCCATGATTACGGGGCCTGTCAACCGGGGGGAGATCCGGGGGACTGGGGGATGCATACAGGTGGATAATCTGAACAATTTTTCGGCCATCCGGGTATACGACGCGGAAGGAAATCTGCGGCAGGAGCCGGAGATCCCGGCCCAGATCAACGGCTACGAATACGAAGTGCTGGCCTGTGTCCGGGCCATGAAGGCAGGGGCGCTGGAGTGCGGAGAGATGCCTCACAGCGAGACCCTGGAGATCATGGAGCAGATGGACCGCCTGCGCCGGGATTGGGGCGTGGTATATCCCTTTGAAGAGCCCTCCTTTCCCTGTTAAGATTTCCAGTCAATTGCGAAACGCCTCTTTTGTGGAACGGGGTATCCGTGCCTTTTACCGGAATTCCTCAAGATACAGTGACACCCTGCTCTGGATCTTTTTGACGGTCTCATCCAGGGGGGCATCCCCTGCGAAGTACATTCCCGTCTCTTCCTCCAGGATAACCCGGATAGGATTGTCATTCATATAAAATCCTGAGGGGCGGTACACGGCGCGGTCCAGCGTCTCCCATACCAGGTCAAAATCCTCCTGCTCAGGATGCCGGGCATTGTCCAAACTGTAACCGAACTCTGCGGCCCCGTCCTCTTCGCTTACATAAGAACAGGATAAGTACTCTTCAAAGCTGTCCCGTCTCGCCGGAAATCCCCAGTCTATGCTGTCCTGCAGTTCCGCAGACAGCAGATATTCCAGAAAATCCCATGCGCCCTCCTTATTCTTTGACGCGCTGTTCATAACAAAACCGTCCTTAATCTGGAGCCGGGTTTCCGCCCCGCTCCATCCGGGATATCCCAGCCAGAATGCCCCTTCCTCCTTCTGCTGTAATACATTCTGCATACTGGACATATACACCGTCTTAAACAGCCACTCCGGCTCCTTGAAATACTGTGCCTGGGCCTCCAGATCCTCTATGCTGTGGGCCACCGGTATGGGCGATTCCATCTTCCAGCTGTTGCACTCCTCCAACACCCGGCAAAACTCCTCCGTGTCAAAATAACATTCCCGTTTCTCATAGTCCACAAAATGTCCCCCAAGGCTCACGCCCATACAGTACCAGAGCGCCGCACTTTGACTCACCGCCGGATATATAAGGTCCCCGTTCCCCTGTACTTTCTCCAGAAAAACCAGAGGCGTCCAGTCGTCGGCCTCCACCTTCTCCGCAGAAAGCATGGTATCTAATTCAAACGCCGGGATCACCACTGTATCCCGTCCCAGCACCCTGCCGGCCTCCCTGACGGTCTCCAGCATTTCACCTGCCGTTTCGCTGGTTTCATAGTAGGGAGTCAGATCCTCCACAGCGCCCTTTGCCGCCAGTCTGTCTACATTCAGCGCCTGCACCTCGATCAGATCCGGGCCTTCGCCCCGCATAAGCTGCATCTCCAATTCCCCGAAAAACTCATCCCGGGCATTCCCGGAAATCATATCTTCCTCCGGCAGGAGGATCACCACCCGGTATTTCCCGCTCTGCCTGTTGTAGCGCCGCACCAGCTCCTCCATGCGGTGGCCGCTGTATTCCTCATAATTCTGATAAAGGGAACGGCTTACGGTGACCTCCTGTTTTTCCGGGTAGTCCCGGCGGCTCCCAAATCCCACAGAGACAAAGGTCAGCGTCCCTCCTTTCCAGGGCAGGCGCAGCAGGTTCCCGATCTCGGTTCTCTGACATGTCAGATGAACGCTTTCTTCTCCCCGGAAAATATGGCTTATCTCACTGCTCTCTATCTGCACATACTCATCGTCCCACTGCCACAGCGGCTCTGTTTCCCCCGTCTCCGGGCTGTACTTCCACAGACCCTCGCCGGTACACAGATAGATGCCGTCCTCACATCCCCCATATGCCGAAGAAGGCGTGATGGGACAGACGAATCTCTCCCCCTCATCCGCAAGGTTTACAAAGACCGGCTCTTCCCCGGTAAGACAGTATCCGTATACCCGGCCCTCTTTTCCCTCCGCAATGCCCTCCAGACTGTCCAGCTGCGGCGTGGAGATTGTCTGGAGACTGCCGTCCGCCCCAAACACATAGGCGCTGCCCCCCTCGCCGCAGTCATAGAGCACCACTCTGCCGTCCGCCGTGACGATCCCCTGCGTGAGACGCTCCCCTTTTTCCTGGATCTGCGGCGCCGTGCACTCCGTATGCCACAGCAGATTACCGTCCGCATCATATTTTTCCAGAGAGAAACACATGCCTTCTTCCTGCATGAACAGATAACAGTGATCTTCCCTGTCCGCCAGCAGGGTCCGGAGGTTATATCCCTCTCTTGCGATATATTCCTCCGCCTCAAATTCCTCGGCCACCCTGCCCCTGTAAATATACCAGCAGCTCTGCTGTTTTTCCCTGTCATACCTGGGGCTGGCCGCATAAAACCATTCTTCATTGAACGTATAGTTCCTGAACCAATCCAGCGGAACAGGTATACGCATATCCTGAAACTGCGCCACCGGCACTGGCGCGTCCTCTTCAGGACCCAGGCCGGATTCCCCCGTTCCCTGCCATCCGCAGGAATACAGGATCAGTGACATCACTAACAAAAACAGGCAATATCCGCTTTGCTTTGTCTTATACCTCATAGTTCGCGCTCC
>CAJUAB010000056.1 GCA_910583845.1 uncultured Acetatifactor sp. | reverse complement strand
AAAGCCCCTTATAGGGGCAATGCAAGCCACCGGCTAAGCCGGTGGTCTTGACTTTGAGTGCCCTTTCGGACGCAATGATTGATTCATCACCGGCTTCATCATCATAGCAGTATTCCATCCGGTCGGCTTTTGTACTACAGCTGCATACAGTCTGGCCAATCTGATCCGTACATCCGGTGTCCTGCACTTTCTGCATTACGCTTGATTGTCCGCGCATGAACCTGCTGATGGAAGCTGTCCAAATCCGGCAGCGATTTCCTCGGAGCGTACAGCTGCGGTTTGTCCCAGAGATCCCCGCGAGTCGGTGAGGCAGAGACCTCACTTTCCCTACGCGTGTCGGTGAGGCAGAGACCTCCCTTCCCCTGCGCGAGTCGGTGAGGCAGAGACCTCGCTTTCCCCGCGCAGGTCGGCGCGGCAGAGACCTCGCTTTCCCCGCGCAGGTCGGTGCGGCAGAGATCTCACTTTCCTCGCTCAGGTCGATATATTTTGATCATCATTTGACTCGGCAGGGTATATATAAAATAATTGTTCCGCAGTACCCCGCTGTACCGCAAGATTTCCTCATTTTGCGCAGTTTGTATGGTGAAACAGGGCATATACAGAAAAATTGTGCGTCAGTACCCCGCTGAGGGCAAAAAAGTGGATCTGGAGCGATAATTTTTCTGTATATACCCTGATATGCGGAAAAAAATCTGTTTTTCTGCCCCCAGGGACTCCGGGCAGGGTACCGGGAAGTAATTTTTTTATATATACCCCGGCCTTTGTCCGGAACAGAGTATTCCGTATACGTCCGTGGGGAAACGGACTTTTTTGATGTGTATCTGAGGCTATTCTATTCAATGTCAAAAAGTTCATCAATCGTGATCCTGAAATCGGGAAACATGACAAGCTGCGAATCATCTTTATTTGTTCTGTAATGGTTTTGGGGAGATATGGGTAAGATGTATCGTCGTCTTTCCAGTCAAACATATAGATCTCCACTTGTTTTTACGCCAGTCAGCAATCCAGTATTCCGATACGCCGACTTTGCAGTACAGCTGCATTTTTCTATTTCGGTCATATTTTTCTGTGGAATCAGACAAGACTTTCATGACAAAGCGTGGAATGCCGGTAAAAGATCCTTTTTTCGGTCACGCATATTGCAGATGACAGATGCGTCCGGTATGACGGTCTTATCATCATTTTCACGCCACTGGTATTGTGCACTGTCACCAAACACACGACACAGCCTGTCTTTGATCTGGCCGCCAGTCTGGATGACAAAATTATGGAGTCCCATTGCATGTTCAAGGTACGTTTAGCTCATGTCTTCTATAGGAAGGGTATTCATTGCGTTACCTTCTGATCATTGGGGTTTGGAATGTGCCTGAGAAAGAATTTCTGCTGTCTGCGCGCTTCAGAGCGTGTTTGAAAAATTATTCCCGCCATCTGTGCGTCCCACATTTGCGTGATATTTGGGCCAAATTCAGGTTCCATAGCCCGCTATGCGATATTATCCGATGTAAATGTCTCATAAACTGTGACGCCTGTTTTTCAGAAAACATTTTCAAGCACACTCTGGCAGACATTTGCATTACAGGATACTTCTGATTCAGAGGCAAGAATCTGATAGATGGAAAAGTGACAGTATATTCCACATATTTGTGCATATTTTTCAGGCCTTGTCCATATACTGAATTAAGGGTGGGAGATATTTCCAGCGCCGGTTTTGAAAAGCGGGAAGGATTCTCCCGAAAAAATATAATTGCAGGCGCTATGGCGCGAAAGAGAGGTAAATATGGCACGGGGACCGAGAAAGACACTGGACGAAAAGATCGCGGCCAAGGAGGAGCTCATAGAAGCGCTGACAGCCCGGATCGAATCGGAGAAACAGGAACTGGCGGAGATGTATAAGGAAAAGCGGAATATTCAGCTGGAGAGCATTGACAATATGCTGGAGGAATGGGCGCTGAGTCCTCAGGAGGCAGAGGAGGCTCTGCGCAGGTATGTGGACCAGAGAGACGAGGCGGTGTAGTGTAACCGCCTGTTCGGAATAATACGACATAGGCAATTGCAAAATGCTTCTTTTCAGAAACAGAAATTGAGCAATATAGGCAAATAAGGGCCGTCCTGCCACCCGCATAGAAGCTGATTTGCAAAGCAAATTTGCTTCCGCGCGCGTTTTATCTATATTGCTCAATTCCGTCACTCGCGGACAGTGTTTCACAATTGCCTGCATAATACGACATAGGACTAGGGTGTCAAAAGGTCAAATTTTAAAAATCTGCTGTCATATTGCACAAAAATCCGTGGCCCATAGTCACTTATAGAGCGCTTTGACATTTGATTTTTTGTAATAATTTCACAAGTTATTTTGATCAGATATCCTTTTGACAGCATAATCCGACATAGGTGATTGCAAAACTCGTTTTCCGGAAACAGAGGATGGGCAATATATACAAAATAACGGCGACTTGCCACTGCATGAAGTTCATTTGCAAAGCAAATTTGCTTTCGGGTGCATTTTTGTATATATTGACCACCCTCGTCACTCGCGGACAGGGGTTCGCAATCGGCAAATAATACGACACCGAGGAGCAGGGAAACCTGCTTTTTTTGTATGAAACCTGCTCTGCTGTTCATGGACAAAAAAGGTTGTATTTATAATGAATATTTTTTATAATGGAATCAGAAAAAGAAACCAGCGCCGGGAAAGTAGTACAGAAGCAACAGGGTTGTTGCATTCTGGAGGACACTTTGCGCTGTCAGAGAGGGAATGCGCGGAATTGTATCCGGAGGTTGACCGAAAGACAGGGAAGGCTGGAGATCCGGATCATATGGAGGCGGGTCAGGACTTTGATACAGGATAAAGGCGTATGTATGGTGAGTAAGATGAAAACGGATCAGAAAAAGAAACCATCAAAGACCACAGAACATGTGTGTCGCGAAAGAGATGAGACAGACAATCCGGCGGGAGAAAAGCAGCCGAACCTCCTCTGTCCTGTGGCGAAGCGCTGCGGCGGCTGCCAGTGGATCGGAATGGACTATCAGAGACAGCTGAAGGAGAAGGAAAAGCGGGTGAGAAAGATTCTGGCTCCCTATTGCAGGCTGGAGGGCATACTGGGCATGGAACAGCCTCTGCATTATCGGAACAAGATTCATGCCGTGTTCGGGGAGAACCGAAAACATCAGCCCATATCCGGCATTTATGAGGAGCGGACGCACCGGATCGTGCCCGTGGACAGCTGTCTGATTGAAAACCGGCAGGCGGATGCCATCATTGTGACCATCCGGGAGCTGCTTCCCTCTTTCAAAATCCGTCCGTACAATGAGGATACGGGCTATGGGCTGCTGCGCCACGTCCTGATCCGCGTGGGACAGGCATCCGGGCAGATTCTGGTGGTGCTGGTACTGGCCTCCCCCATTTTGCCTTCCAGGAACAATTTTGTGAAAGCATTGCTAAAGCGGCATCCGGAGATCACGACCATCGTGACGAATGTCAATCATCGAAGCACCAGTATGGTGTTGGGCGACAAGGAACAGGTGATATATGGCAAGGGGTACATCGAGGACCGCCTCTGCGGAAAGACTTTCCGAATCTCTCCAAAATCTTTTTATCAGGTAAATCCGGTGCAGACAGAAGTATTGTATGCCAGGGCTTTGGAATATGCCGCCCTGACCGGGCAGGAGACGGTAGTGGATGCCTACTGCGGCATTGGCACCATGGGCCTCATTGCCAGCGACCGGGCCAGGCAGGTGATCGGCGTGGAACTGAATGCGGACGCAGTGCGGGATGCCCGGGGCAACGCCAGAATCAACCAGGTGGAAAACATCCGTTTCTACCAGAATGACGCGGGGCGATTCCTGATGGAGATGGCTGCTTCGGAGGCGCGCGCGGACGTGGTTCTGATGGACCCGCCCCGCAGCGGCAGCAGCGAGGAATTTCTGGCGGCAGTGGCGCGCATGGCCCCGGCGCGGGTGGTGTATGTGTCCTGCAATCCCGAGACGCTGGCCAGGGATTTGGGGTATATGACGAAGAACGGGTACAGGGCGGAGAGAGCCGTGGCGGTGGATCTGTTTCCGTTCACAAACCATGTGGAAGTTGTGTGCTGTCTACAAAGGGTGAGCTCATAGTGTTGATCTATATGGATGCAAATAAAACGGGCAGAATTGTGTGGTTTTGTTGGTGGTGAGCAGAAGGGGGGAGTGCTATAATCAGGGCATATTCTATTTTGAGGAGGTATTGCCATGGGAATAGGGAATCATTTATTTCACGCACGGAAGAAAAAAGGGCTGTCACAGGAAGAGGTTGCTGAAAAGCTGGGGATAAGCAGGCAGACCGTTTCAAAATGGGAGACGGATGAAACGCTCCC
>CAJUAB010000055.1 GCA_910583845.1 uncultured Acetatifactor sp. | reverse complement strand
ACCCACCAGGAACCCCGATGTGGCACAGGACGAGGAGCAACGGCCTGCACCCACCAGGAACCCCGATGTGGCACAGGACGAGGAGCAACGGCCTGCACCCACCAGGAACCCCGATGTGGCACAGGACGAGGAGCAACGGCCTGCACCCACCAGGAACCCCGATGTGGCACAGGACGAGGAGCAACGGCCTGCACCCACCGGAAAGCCCGGCAATACACAGGACGAGTTGCGCCATGTTCTCACCCAAAAGCCCGGCGAAACGCAGGAGCAGCAACGCCCCGCTCCCACCAGAAACCCCGATGCCGCACAGGGCGAACAGCTTTCGTCTCCCACACACAGGCCCGGCAATACCCGGGAGGAACAGCTCCCCGATCCCACGTTGAAACCTGATAATGCGGAGAATACAGCAGAAGCGCCACGGCCTTCTCCCGGGCAGGAACCGGATGATACACAATATGCGGGAGCGGTGCTGCCGCCGGATACGCCTCACAAGCCGGACAATACGGGAAAGGGGCAGGGTCCGGACTCGGATCAGAAACCCGGCGATGCCTCTGCTTCCTCTGGTCAGAAGAAAGAACCTGAATATGACGCAGCCACGGGCAGAGACCGTATTCTTCCTTTCATGCTGGCAGCGGCAGGTATCAGTATCACCGGCGTATGGCGCTACAATGTCAGACACAAACCGCACCGTAGCACTCTGCGCTGAGCCCTGGAGCATTTTTCAAACACGCTCCAATGACTTTACAGATGTTCCTCCGGAAATTCCAGAGTAAATTTTGTACCTTTGCCCACGGCGGACCAAACACTGATAGTGCCCCCCAGCTCCGCTACAATGCTGTGTACAATATACAATCCCAGACCGGTGCCGGTGTCCCTGCTTCCTGCGCCCACATAAAACCGCCGGAAGATAAAAGGCAGCTCTTCCTCCGGAATACCATGGCCGGTATCTGCCACCGTGATCCGCACCCTCCCCTCCCCGGTCCGGGCCGATACCGTGATGCGCCCGCCCGGAGATGTGGCTTTCAGCGCGTTATAGATCAGATTTTCAAAGAGTATGTCTATCTTTCCCTGCTGCGCCAAAATAAACGCGTCATGTTCTGGCTGATCTGCGGAAAGATAGACCGACTGCACTTCGGCCTCCCCTCCGTAGACGGCATGGATTTCAGAAAGCATTTTACAGACGGATATTCTCACCGGCTCTTCCTCTATTTTATCCAGTGCGTTGATGGCTGAAAGCCCTTGCAGACGCCGGGCCATCTCCCACTGTTTGGCCTCCGCCTGATCCAGATACCCCCGCAGTTCCGCGTCGACTCCCACACCGCTTCCGCGGATGGCCCTGATAAAGGACTGGGTGGCAAATACCGGCGCTTTCAGATCATGTGCCATGTCCGAAAAAAACGCCTTCCGTTCCTCCAAAAGCTGACGGACTTCTTCCGTGCGCTTTTTCACCTGTTCCTCCAGATGATTGGTAAGCGCGTCATTCTCCCGCAGCAGGCGGTGGCTGCGGGAGACCATCATTGCCCCGAACAGAAGCACCAGCAGCAGACCGCACCATTCAAACTGCCAAAAGAAGGAAACCGGTTCAAAAAGATTGGAAAACAGAAGATTGGCGGACAATCCCATTCCAAACACAACACAGCCGGTCAGCGTGTACCGACTTTCCCAGTTCCGGGCTTTTATTCCCCGCACAGCGAAAAAGGCAGCGCCGAAAAAGGTATACATATAGTAAAAGTCTGTCAGTTTTCCGTGGACATATACCGCCCATGGCACTGCCGGTATGGACAGACTCAACAGCAGCAATGCCGCCGGAAGCGCCAGCAGGACCGCTCTGATCCACCGCCATGCCCTTCCTGAGACGGCACCGGCGGCCAGGGCGGTGAGCCGGACCACGCAGAAGCAAAGACAATAAAGCGCCATACTCTGTACCAGAAACCAATATTGCGCCCCTGGCATGGCAAACCAGAACACAAAATACCGGAACATATAGAGGGCATAGCAACAGCACAGCAGCCCAAAACAGCGGCTGATTCCCCTTTCCGCCCGCCATAGAAAAACCGTGAACACCGCCAGTGTAATCGGAAGAAAAAAAGCCAGAGCATAGGCAAAGCTCTGTACTCTGCTCACCCGGGAAAGAGTCTCATCCAGACCCAGCGCCGGGGGAAAATACATCCCGCTGTAATAACCCATTTCCGATACTGTCTCCACCGTTAAAACATGACTACCCGCCGTAAGCAGAAAAACTGCTTTTCCGTTCCCCATGCCCCGGGTAAGCTGTGTGCCGTCCACGGAAATCGTATATTGGAAAGAAAGCTGCGGAAACATTACAGAGACAATGGAAGGTGCCCCGTCATAGCACAGAGTCAGTTCATACCGCGCCCACCCATGAGGGGAAACTGCCAGATCCCCTCTCTGGAGATTGGAAAACTCACCGATATAGGTAGGCTGATCCTCTGTCCGCTGATCCGTGAGCAGCCAGCCGTCAATCAGATAAAGAGGGCTTCCCCGGCGCAGATCCCTCTCACTCAGATTCAGAATACCGGATCTTCCATAGGGAGGCGGCGTCTGATATTTATTGTCCGCATAAAAGAGATACGCAAAAAAGAGCATCAGTACAGCCACCGCCACCAAGGGCAGCCACCAGGCTTTTTTCTGTCTCATACGCCCTCTCCTTCCCATAGAATCATCTCCCGGCCTTTCATCATTGAGCCAGCCTGGCGCAAAGTTCAGTCTGTTACCGGTACAAAACGATAACCCTGTCCCCAGACCGTCTCGATGAAATGATGTTTTTCCCAGGCCCTTTCCAGCTTTCTTCTGAGCCTGGACATATGCACCTGCACAGTCTGTCCTCCATCCCAGGGCTGACCGCTCCAGATCAGGTCAAAGATCTCCTCCGTTGTAAAGATATGCTCCGCCTGTTCTGACAAACGCCATAACAGATCAAATTCAACGGAAGTCAGAGACAGTTCTCTCCCGTCCATCAAAGCCCTGCGTCCCGACAGATCCAGCAGAAGCGGCCCATAGCGGAATTGTGTGCGGTCACACTGCGCCAGTTTGATGCGGGTCTCCACCTTGGCCCAGAAGAGTTCGGGAGGAGTATCCTTCGTGATATAATCTATACCGCCCGCCGCAAATCCCTCCAACTGCCTGTCCGGCTCTGTCAGGCAGCTCAAAAAAATAATGGGTGCGCGCGTCTGTACCATGAGGTTTTCACATATGGAAAATCCGTTTTCGCCGGGAATCATCACATCCAGCAGCACACAGTCAAATGATTCCTGTGCCGCCAGCGCGAGAGCCTCCGCTCCATTTCCCGCACATTGCACGACACAGCCGTGAAATCGGAGAATACCTGCCCAGAAACCCCGTTCCCCGGCATCGTCATCCACCAGCAGAATCCGCCATGGGCCGTCGGTACGTTTCTGCTGTTGAAACACCGCCGTCTGCGCCTGGAACACGGAATCAGCCTCCGTCCGATTTACAAAACGCATATAAGCCTCCTGTACATCATTGCGCCTCTGCCGTGCGATGGGTATGCTGTGGCCGTTTCCTGTCAGGACACAATTGCTCCCGATTTCTCTCACATAACGTAAGTTGATGAGGTAGGAGCGATGAATTTTCAGAAATTCCGGTCGGCCCAGCAATTTCCCCTCATATTCCGCCAACGCTGTGGTAGCTTCATGAATCACGCCGTCCGCCATGTGCAAAAAAACCTTTTTGTTGATTACTTCCACATATTCAAGATTTGCATAGGATATCCAGACAATACCCTTTCGATTTCTCAGTACAAATCCCCGGCCTTCCCGCCCTGACAGTTCACTCTCCGCTCTGTCGAGCAAAGGGAAAAGGGAACCGCCCTCCACAGGTTTGATCAGATAGTGATACGCTCCCACGCTGTAACTCTCCAGAGCAAATTCCGGGGAGGATGATATAAAGACTATTTTTACGTTTTTGTCTGTTTCCCGCAATTCCTGCGCCACCTGCACACCGCTTACCCCCGGCATCAGAATATCCAGAAAAACAAGATCAAATTGTTCTGCTTTCAGATCACACAGAAAATCGGTGCCATTATGATACAGCCGACAAACCGGTTCCGCTCCGTGCCCTGTCTGATATTCCCCAATCAGCCTGGAGAGGCGGGTAAGTTCCATTTCATCATCATCACAAACCGCTATTCGCATAATCCAAACCTTCCTGTACCTGTTCTAACATAGAATACCATGTGCGCCAACGCACATGGTATGGATGGCCATTCGGCCTTTTCCTGCCATGATATAACGCATTTTTTCATGTGCGCCAGCGCACATGGTATGGATGGCCATTCGGCCTTTTCCTGCTATGATATAACGCATTTTTCATGTGCGTCAACGCACATGGTATGGATGGCCATCCGGCCATTTCCTGCCATGATGAAACGCATTTTTTCATGGGTGCCAACGCACACGGCATCCATGGCCATCCGGACGTTTCCCGCTATGAATAAGGCCATTGTACCAAGCCGCTTACGCGGCCGCAAGTGCCAAAAACAATTTCCCGCTAAA
>CAJUAB010000054.1 GCA_910583845.1 uncultured Acetatifactor sp. | reverse complement strand
CGTCCGCGGTATCCCGGGCCACGCTGCGGACATCGGAAACGAGTGTGTTGATCCGTTCCCTTTGATCTGCCTCCCGCTGCCTCCTGGCCTGCTCTTCCTGTATCCTGTTCTGTTCATTCTGCGTCCGTGCCTGTTCTTGCTGTATCCGGGTCTGCTCATCCCGTGTCCGTGTCTGCTCATCCCGTATCCTGGCCTGCTCATTCTGTGTCCGTGCCTGCTCATCCCGTATCCTGGCCTGCTCATTCTGTATCCTTGTGTGTTCATTTTGCTTCCTGGTCTGTTCATTCTGTGTCCGCGTCTGTTCCTCCTGCACCCGTGACTGCTCATTGGCCTGACGTTGTGCCTCGTTTTTCCGGGTGAGCGCAATCAGATCCTCCAAGAGAGTATATTCGTCAGCGCTGTCGATATCCCCGTTCTGGATGGGACACTTTTCCACACATATGTGAAAGGGCATGGTGGACAGCAGTCTGTCCTCCCTGAAAAGAGTGATATCCGCGCGCAGCACGCCATGGACGGCGGTCATCTGGCGGCTCACATTGACCGTGATCTCATTGCTGCCCACATGGACATTGCCTCTGGCTATGACCTTAGTACCGTCAGGCTTATGGATTTTGACTTCCGCCAGCAGGTCGTCGGTCAAAAGATAGGGACTGCCGTTGTCTGTAATATGAAAGAGAACAGATCTGGCTTCATAATCGTATTGCTTCAGAGTTACAGGTTCAATAGCCTTGTGCTGTAGATCCAGATATACATGACTGTAGATAGAGTTCATTTTATTGCCTCCTGCTATATTGTTATGCTGCCGCTACGCGACAGTTATAAAGGGTAAAATCCCATTGGTGTACCTTCATGAGCGGAACCTTCATTCGAAAGCTCGCTCATGAAAGTTTCCGAAGTGCATTTTCACGGCTTGGCCGACCGGTTCCTGGCCGGACGGTTTTAAAAGTTTCGCATAACCCTGAAAGGTCTTTATAGCAGGCGCTCAAAGAGCGGGCAGTATACTTTTCAGGGATATGCTGTGGACAGCGGTCGATTTTCACTTATCAGCGTCTTTCAGCTGCTGTATCTGCTGTTTCAGATCCTGGATCTCTGTGTAGAGGAGCTGATTAAGCCTGATGAGATCAGGGATAAAGGCTGTATAGGAGATGGCGTCCGGCTCGCCGTTCGTGTCTTTTATAACAGCGTATTCTGAGATTTTGGCGGCATCCTCGGCAATCATGCCATGTCTGCCGAGGCGTCCGTCCCTGTAGTCAAAAGACACGATATGATAGTCCAGCAGCCTCAGCGCCTCCTGGTCTGTCAGGGGCTGTACATTGGTCTTGTACTTTATGGAGGATTGGTCCGCGATGACGCCGCTGACCTCCAGATTGCCGAATACCTTTGCTGTTATGGCATGGGAGTGGGTTGTCAGGTCGTAATCGTCATAGACTTCCAGACCGGGAACCTGGCCATCGCTGAAATTGGTGTCCAGAAATCCCATACGGATACCTGTCCTTCCGGTGGAATCGGGGGCACCCAAAGTGTTGATGTACGCCGGAAGCAGGGAGTGGTCGGAATTTATGATGGAGCCAAACCGCAGTCCGGTGTGGGCGTGCAGGATCAGCTGCGCGGCTTCATTCTGAAAGTACATGGGTTGATACACGAACATGTCGGAATGGTTTTCCATGTTATTGACCCGCATTACCTCATACTGCTTTACCGTGCCGTCAGATTTGGTAAACTGCCCGCAGATGGAGCCGTATTGGAAGTCTCCGACATGATCCTTATTATGTATAAATACGGATGTAAAGGAGCCGGCGCATCCGTTTAGACTGGTGCCTTCTATGGAACCGCCGACGATTTTCTTTCCCCGGATGGTGGTGCCGGTGATATCCTCGGCATCCACGCTGGCGGCCTTAACGTTGATTACATTGACTTTTCGGGCATCCAGCGTCCCTGTGGTGATCAGATCGGCATTGACGGAGCCGGTTTCAATACAGCCGCCGTCGATCACCGTGGTTCCCCGGGCCAGGCCGTCTGTCTTTGCTTTTGCGTCGTCGGCTTTGGAGCTCGCCTCCGTGAGCTCCTTCTGTAAGCCTTCGTCAAGACTGCTGAATCGTACCAGACCCTCCAGCTCGATTTTTTCGCCGTTGATTCTCGCTCCTTCCTCAGACAGATTGATTTTGGAGATGATCTTGTCACTGTCCACTTTGGATCTGATGGATGCGTTTATTTCCCGGGCTGTCTGTTCAAAAGTGGAGATGCTGACCGCATTTTCCACTTTTGCGGATATTCCGCTCACAGTGGTTGACAGGGTGGCGATCTGCTCATTCATGGTGCCTATGGAACGGTTGAGGGACAGATCCAGTCCGGCCCCGTCGCCGCCGATATGCAGCATACCGTTGTCGTCCACATAGAACAGTTTGTGCCCTGATTTGGTCAGAGACAGAAAGTCCCGTCCCGGTCTGACCGAAAAGGTATTCTGACCGTTGGTGATGCACAGTCCGTCCTGATCAAATGTCATGGACTGACCGCTGTTGTAGATACCCAGCTTTTCTCCCAGCAGAAGCTTTCCCACGATGGTTTCCCCGATGACGCCCATGGCGTATCGGATTTCTCCGGTGACGGGGTCCTGCAGCGCGTATCTGCCGATGGCGGCTCTGGCTGTTTTCCAGTTGTCATCGGTGACTGCCAGGGTGGAGTTCACAATTCGCAGCTGCAAGGGCTCAAACTCTCCCGTCAGCTCGTCATAGCCCCTGCACCATATGCCGTTTTCATCCAATACTGTGTTCTGGACGGGGGAGTTGGCGATCATTGTGTTGGTGGCATCCAGCCCCTTGTCAACCCATTGGCTTACCTGGGAGATAATCCTGGCATCTTCGGAGAGCTGTTTGACGGTGGCCGGATAGGAGGCGGCAATAGAACCTGCCTCCTTTAAGATCTTTCCTATATCCCCGGCGGGACTGTGGGCTTTTTGCACGTTGGAGAACTGTACCGTCACTTTGTCCGGCTCATCGTAGGAGATGCCTATTTCGATGAGCCGCAGACTGAAAACGGAGTCGTTGACCCGGGCATAGATCCAGTTTCCCAGACGGCATTTGTCATGAAAAGGGGCAAATTCATCCAACAGGAAGAGATTGTCCAGGGACGCGGTGAGAGAGTACTGGTTCTCACAGGCGACATCCAGTTCCCGCTGTGCTGTCTCCAGCAGGTTTTCGGCGCGCCTTAGCAGATCAGCGTCGGACAGGCCGTCGGATATGTAATTCCGGTTTTCATATTTGTCGTCCCGGCGATAGGCGCAGTATAGCAAGAAGAGTTTCTCTCCCAGGTAATTTTGCAGGTCCAGGGCGTCATGAATCGCTTTCTGCCGGGACGCGCACAGTTCCTTTTTTTCGGTCCATTCTTCCACCAGGCTTTGCTTACCTTTCTGCTGGGCCACAGCGGCGGCTTTCCGTTCCCGGTATTTTTCATAGAGGGCATACTGGGGAGAGCCCGGGGACTTACCGGCATCGCCGTGATCCACCAGGATGCTTTCACAGGCTTCATAGGCGTCTATAAAGCCCTGCAGCGCATCGACACTGTACAGGGAAAAATCGTAATCCCGGTCCTCCAGATCTCTTGCGGACAGGACTTTGCGGAGCTTCTGCGTCACATAGGCCATGGCATTGCCGTCAATTTTCAGGGTAAGGGGACTGCTGGCGGCACAGTCCTCCTGGAGGGCGGCGGAACGCACATGCAAAATGCCCTGCCAGATTCCACAGGTGCCGGAAAAGGTGTAGGAGGAGGGGGTGACGGACGCCTCATAGCCGGGACTCAGCAGCTGCTCCACATAGGACAGAATCGCTTTGTTTACCGTGGAGACAGAGGTGGAGGCGCCGAAAGCGCTGATGCCTATGGTGTTCGGGGCCTGTTTTTCCGCCATCAGGTCGTTCAGTGCCTCCGTGGCTATATGAAGCTGCGCGGCGGCATCCGTCTCCGGTGACGGCACAGGCGGCATCATGCCGGACTGGTAATAGAGAATTTTGTCCAGGCATTCACAGATTTCCAGCGTGATCTTCCGGTATTCTTCTTTTCGGCTGTCGCACAGGGCCGTGTAGGCTTTCAACTTTTCTGCCAGTTCATCCGGCATATCGCCGTACTGTAATGCCGAGAATTTTGTGAGATATCCGGTGCCGTTTGGATTTACGGCGGGAATGAGGTTTGTGATGACATCATCGCCGCCGATGACCTTGAAGCTGTTCTTGATATGGTCCTTCCCGGCGGTCAGAGATATATCCTGGACCAGATTGTCTGCGGACAGATATACGTTGGTCCATTCACCAAAGCCGTTTTTGACATTAGCGCTGCCGCAGACGGGGCAGACATCATAGTAGCTTTCCCGGTGGCCGCAGTCCCCGCAGACGGACAGCATATCATA
Source organism: uncultured Acetatifactor sp. (assembly GCA_910583845.1). Classification (GTDB taxonomy): domain Bacteria; phylum Bacillota; class Clostridia; order Lachnospirales; family Lachnospiraceae; genus Acetatifactor. Next base: position 1,626 of record CAJUAB010000054.1, on the reverse strand, counting down.
CAGGGAGATGGATCTTGTGACCGTGTTGTATTCCACATGGGCATCAATCTCCGGAGCCAGCTCCTGCCGCAGAAAGTCGTCGATGTTGCTGTCTATGGAAAAGGTCCGCTGCAGGGAGGCCAGGGAATCGTCCACATGTCCTATGGAGTAGTGGGGGGCCTTGTCCTTCAATATGCGGTGCAGCAGAGAGGCGGCAGGCTGGTCCGGGCGGTACAGGACGGTGGGGACATAGCCGGGGGCGGCTATGTCCAGGTCCGTGTTGACCTCCAGGGTGACATTCAGGTTGGACAGTTCGGATTCGCAGAGGCTTTGGGCGGTGATCTGCTTGACCTGATCCGGGCTCTCCTGTTCGTTTACTTCTATTTCAAAGTATTCCTTCAGTTCGGGAACATAGATGAGTCTGAGATTGACAAGATCGTTCCAGCAGGGATTGATCCGCCGGTCCATCTCTCTGTGGACGGTAAAGGACAATTCGTCCGCATCGCTGAACCGCAGACTCAGTTCCACTTCACTTACAAAGCCGGAGAGATCGTTGATTATGCTGAAATCTTTTCTGCACAGATAGAGTGCCGGCTGTTTCAAATCTTTCATGGATAACCTCCTCTTATTTATTATAAAGAGCTGTCACCTTTCCCTACAATCCAACTTTGGCGATGGGAGAGTAGGTCATGGTGACGGTACAGGGCAGATTGGCGGAATAAGTATTCCGCCTGTTTTCGTATGTGTTCATGATATCCAGCCATCCGAAGTTGAAGGATTTCATGACGGCATCCCCTCTGAGGCTGGAGGAGAGGATTTTGTGCTCCGAGTCCATGGTGAGGATTTCTCCCGGTGAGCAGCCCCTTATGCAGGATTTGATGCCGCTTAAGCTGTTTTGCAGGGACAGGTCGCCGGAGGCGCTGCACAGGATTGTGAAGGTCGGGTACAGGTGCCCCACCTCGTCGGATATATCCGTGTAGGTATAGCGGGGGGCGTCCGGGGTCAGGTTCATCACAGCCGTCCTGGGCTCGAAGCAGGCGTAGGGGGAGTCGGTGGTGACGGTGATCTCCAGACCGGCCACGCGCCCGCCAAGCTCCAGTTTTTTCAGGTTCAGAAAGGCTCTGAAATAGTAGTCCGGATAACCGCTCTCACCCTTTAACCATATTTTGAACTTATGATAGCCGTCCCTGCGGTTCAGCCAGCGGTTGAAAAAACGTATATCCTCCGTGTCAAAAAAGGGGGAGGGGGTAATCCTGGGGTTTTTGCATACCCGGAATGTACCCGTCAGCGCTTCTGTATATCTGCCGGACAGGGGCCTGTGTCTGTCCGAGCCCGGCGCGCGGACGGTGGCAAATTCCAGATTCGCGCCGTTTTCATTGGTCTCCTGGGCTGGTGTGTCAAAATTGCAGGGCAGAAGCCCGAACAGGCTGCCGGACTGCCCGCACCATTCGAAATCGGATAGTATCATGTAAGGTTCACCGCCTTTCTGAGTTTGTGGATCATTTTTTTCATGTCTCTGTCCAGCGAGGCGTACCGGTCGCGCTGGGATTGTATGCCGGCGATCAGCCGGTGGTATTCCCGGCAGAGAGTCTCTGCCCTCAGCCGTTCATTTTCCGCCGCCGGGGACTGCGCTTTGAAGCGCAGCCC
>CAJUAB010000053.1 GCA_910583845.1 uncultured Acetatifactor sp. | reverse complement strand
TCAGCAAGGAATATTTTGCCGACGACAGCAAGCTCTTCGACATTCTGGTGTCCGAGGACTGACACTGAGCCAATGCGGACGGGGAGGAACCATCCTCCCCGGGGGCTCAGAAATGCCAGAATGATGTACCTCCCCTGCGGCTTCGGGCTGTCGGGCAGAGGTTTTCTCTCCTGCGGCCGTGGGCTGCCGGAGAGTTTTTTTCTGTCAGAAACTTATCAAACAACATAGAGGAGATCAGAAAATGAGCGAAAATATATCAAATGCCCTGCTGGGCATCATTCCCGTAATCGGCGCGGTCATCACCTATTTCCTTGTCCCATGGATGAAAGCAAACCTGGATTCCGCCAAGCTGCAGCAGTACAGGGAATGGGCATCGCTGGCGGTAAAGGCGGCGGAACTGCTCTGGAAAGAGGCCGGTCATGGCGACGATAAGAAAGCCTATGTGACCGGTTTTCTGGACCGCATGTTTAATTCCAAAACCCCCGTCATCACCCGGGAGCAGATTGACATTCTCATCGAATCGGCAGTGAAGCAGATGGAGGACGCATCGCCCCGGGCAGCGTCCGGACAGGAGGGCCGGAATCTATGAGCAGACCCATCCACTATCTTCAGACCGACCCCCGCTGGAAAAAGCACAACTATTCAGCGGGTGGCGAGTCCAGGACCATCGGCAGCTCCGGATGCGGACCTGCGGCGGCAGCGATGGTCATCGCCACATTGAAGGATCAAAGCATCACCCCGGTCACCACCGCCGAGTGGTCCATGGCCCACGGCTATAAAGCGCTGGGGCAGGGAACCTATTATACCTATTTTATTCCCCAGTTCGCCGCTTACGGCATTGCCTGCAAGCGACTGAACACCGCCAACCTGTACGGGCAGTCCTCTTCCGCCGCCCACACGGAAGCGCAAAACGCCCTGAAAGGCGGCGACTGGGTAATCGCCTGCATGGGCAAAGGAAACTGGACAAGCTCCGGTCATTTCATCCTGCTGTACGCCTATAAAGACGGAACTGTTTACATCAATGACCCCGCCTCCACGGCATCCGCCCGATCCCGGAGCACCTGGGCGCTGTTTGCCCGCCAGGTAAAATACCTGTGGGCTGTCACCGTTCCCGATTCCTTTAAAACCATTCCCGACAGCGACATCGCCTCCCCTCCCGCTCCCTCTGAAACACCTTACACAAAGACACAGTTTGTCAGAGATGTGCAGTCCGCCATCGGAGCCAGACCGGACGGCATCGCAGGTCCCGAAACCCTCTCCAGAACTCTCACAATATCCAGAAACAGGAACCGCAGACATGCCGTTGTAAAATACATTCAGCGGTATCTCAATGCCTCGGGATATCCCTGCGGAGCCGAGGACGGAATCGCAGGCGTGAAATTTGACGCCGCCGTCAAGGCCTTCCAGCGGGCGAATGACTGCGTAGCGGACGGTGAGATCACTAAAGGAAAAAAGACATGGAAGAAATTGTTGGCCTGACAGATCTTGATGTTCCCTTCCTGCTTGTCTCCCTGTTTATCCTTCTGAGCGGAGCCAAAACACTTTGGTCCCTCCTTGAATGGACAGTAAATCAGCTGGGCCTTGAGACAAAATGGATGCGGAAGCGTCGGGAGGAATACGACCTTGTCGCGCAGACCTCGCGGAACCTGGCCGCGTTGCAGGAGAGGCACGAAAAAGACATGGCAAGATCCGATCAGCGGGACGAAGAAATATCCGGCAATATCAAAAGACTTACCCAGCTTTTTATTGACAAGGAAATTGACGATATGCGCTGGGAAATCAACAATTTTGCCGCCAGGCTCTCAGAGGGCAGACCCTGCAACAAGGACAGTTTTCAGCACTGCATCCATATCTATGAAAAGTATGAGAAGATACTGGAGGAAAACAATCGGGAAAACGGAGAAGTGGAGCTGTCCATGGAACTGATCAATGACACGTATAAACAAAAACTGATAAACGGATTTTAGGAGGACTTGATATGATCACACTGATCAGATGGTATAGGATGAAGGCCAGGGAGATCAAGATAAAGCTGGCTCTTTACCGCATGATAGAAAAGGGCGTGGACTATATCGGCGCGAATGCCGATGAGCTGAAAAAGCTGTTCGTCCACGAACTCGCCGGAGCGCTTCACAACGCGCCGGACGAAAAGAAATAGGGAATATGCCCAGGTCGCACTTCCGCTGCGGAAACGCGGCGGAGGATGTGGCCTGACTTTTCCATTATCAGGAATCCGCATCACAAGTGAAAGGAGATCACTATGACAACTGACAAAATTCTGGAAGATCTCGGTTCAGCCCTGAACTCCCTGAACAGGCATTTCGGTGATTCCAACATCATCGAAAAGGCCATCTCCCTGACGGTGGATGGCATCGCCTCCGTCTTAAGCCTTGACTCGGCCCTCACCAGGCTGAGCCAGACCACCGGCATGACGGCCCGGGAACTGGAGGCTTTCTATGAGACCTCCAATGAGATGGCCCGGCAGCTGGGGGTTTCCACCTCCCAGATCATCGACCAGGCCGCCGCGTGGACGCAGCTGGGCGTCAGCTCCCAGGAGGCGGCCGCGAAGCTGGCCGGGCTTTCCTCCCGGTTCGCCGCCATCTCCCCCGGCATGGACGCGGAAACCGCCCTCTCCTCCCTGGCCGCCGTCATACAGGCATACGGCGTCGACACCGACCAGGTATTGGACGGCGTTCTCAGCAAAGTAAACGAAGTGGCGGACCGCTTCCGGATTTCCAACACGGAGATCGCCCAAGGGCTGGAACAGTCCGCAGCCGCCATGGCCGAAGCAGGGTTCTCGCTGGAGCAGAACATCGCCCTGTTCGCCGCCGGACAGGAAACCGTACATAATGCCCCGCTGGTCAGCGAAGCTCTTCAAACCGTATCACAGCATATGCAGGGACTTGACGCACAGACAGGAAGATTATCCGATGAATTGATTGATCTCAACCTGCATATCTCCCATTTGACTCAAAATGTCAACGGCGGCAGGGGCATCTCCCTGTTCACGGATGACTCCCGGACACAGTGCAGGGACCTGATGGCCTATCTGGAAGAACTCTCCCATATCTGGGACAAGCTGGATCAGAAGTCTCAGAACGACATAGCCAGCCTGCTGTTCGGAAACGCCAGCACCGGTGCCGCCATCCTGGGCAATTTTGATACTGCGTCCGCTTCCATCGAAGCCATGTCGCAAAGCGCAGGCAGCGCCAGCCAGGCCATGGCCTCTGCCATGGATAACCTGGATTACAAACTGGCCCGGCTGTCCGAGTCGGGCACAGGCATCGCCCAGAACCTCTTCCAGCGAGAAGACATGAAATCTGTTCTGGATGTTTTCAATTCCTTCTTGGGGATTCTGGACCGGGTGACAGACAAGCTGGGACTGCTGGGCACTCTGAGTGTAGGGGGCGGCCTGCTGGCCAGCTTCAAAAACGTCGGTAGCCTTAAAATGTGTAGGCTCAGGATTTTCTGAATATGCCGACAGCGGTAAATGTTCTTATGGATACATAAGTTTTCTTACCGCCTGGTATGAGATACATATCAGTAAACGAAGGGACAATATGCTGGGAATATAGTACACCGGCGCTACTCTCCCACCGCGGCGACGCGGCGGGATCGTGACAACGCGCCGCTCTATAGGTCAGCAGGGACAGTTCTCTCTGAGAAAAGCCCTCACTGCAGCGACAACTCCCGGTCATGGGAATCTGAAACGATGCCATGATAAGATGCGCTCGGTACTGGGTGGGCTGGCACTCTGAAAACCAGCACGGATTCCTCCTGGCCGTTTGTGGAAGAAACGGAGGAAAATCAGAAATCACTGTTACAGCGGGTACAGTGCCATTGTTTACCCAGCGTACCGGAACCTGCTCCGAACAGCCAGGTAGAGGTCATCCTTTTTGTTGCGGATATCCTTGTTACATTGGTGGCATGACAGTATGGGCATTCGATGCCGTAAGCATTCCCCTGGTCGCGTCCCTCTGCACGCGCCAGAATCTCCTGCATCCTCCGTGAATTCTCCTCACGGATTTCGTCCTTCCTGTCGTAAAGGTCGGCATCAAATATAAAGGACTTGCGGATTACTTCATCTATAAGGCGCTGCCGGTTCTGCATGAACTGTTGGTTGTTATGCAAATAATTCTCCCTAGTCAGCTGAAACTCCGGTGGCGCTTCCCGCATACCTCGCCTGGAACAGATCGAGCATTGCTCGGCCTCCGTTGAAAGCGAAAACCCCATATGTCCACATCTGGGACAATAACAGAATTTTTCATGCATCCGCATAGTTATTTCCCTCCTTCTATTTATATTGATTTTATCACATAACAGTGATTTATGATTCCTCCTGGCCGTTTGTGGAAGAAACGGAGGAAAATCAGAAATCACTGTTACAGCGGGTACAGTGCCATTGTTTACCCAGCGTACCGGAACCTGCTCCGAACAGCCAGGTAGAGGTCATCCTTTTTGTTGCGGATATCCTTGTTACATTGGTGGCATGACAGTATGGGCATTCGATGCCGTAAGCATTCCCCTGGTCGCGTCCCTCTGCACGCGCCAGAATCTCCTGCATCCTCCGTGAATTCTCCTCACGGATTTCGTCCTTCCTGTCGTAAAGGTCGGCATCAAATATAAAGGACTTGCGAATTACTTCATCCAGAAGGCGCTGCTGATTCTGCATGAACTGTTGTTCGTTATGCAGCCAATTCTCCCAAGTCAGCTGATACTCAGATGGTGCTTCCCGCATACCTCGCCTGGAACAGATCGAGCATTGCTCGGCCTCCGTTTCATACGAAAAACCCATATGTCCACATCTGGGACAATAACAGAATTTATGCATAGTTATTTCCCTCCTTCTATTTATGTTGATTTTATCACATAACAGTGATTGATACAACACCGTCAGCAAAAAAGAGCATTGTATATCTAAATTTATATTCCACAAATACCAGTACGATATTAACACAGAAAAACAATTTACCTGCCTTTTTAGGGCATACGTCTGACGAAATAAGGGCTCAGGGGATCAAAGTATTTTCTAAAAAGTCGCAGCTGATACCCGCCAGCGAGATTATACCGGAATTATCCTTTGAAAAAGCCCAGGAGATGCTGAATAATTTTAATTCCTCTGTACTCAGCGGCGAGCAAACCCTCGAAGACTACTTCAGAACCTCCACGAACGTCAACGATGCATTTAAAAAATATGTAACCACCACCGACCAGCAGAACCAATCCGTACAGGGCCTGATGAACGCAACCAAGGCCGCCCGGGAGGAACAGCTTTCCCAGAATGAAGCCATCCGGAAATCCACTCTTACCGCCAGGGCCGGGCAAATCGCATTCAAGGCCCTTTCCGCCTCCCTCAACATGCTTTTTATGGCAGGCCTGTCCGTCGCGGTCAGCTGGCTCCTCAAGGGCATGGACAGCCTCGTCCACTCAGCCGAAAACTGCCGGAAACGTGTGAACGAACTGATGACAACATACAAATCCACACTTAATACGGCAAACCGCAATGCCGATACCGTTGAGAAAATGGCAGAGAAGTACCAGGAACTGTCCAGAGGCGTAAACGGTCTTGGGGAAATATACAGCCTGGCCGCCAAAGAAACGGAGGAATATCACAGTATATGCAATCAGATTGCGGAAATGTTCCCCGATCTTGTTGCCGGATATACCGAGGAGGGCAATGCCATCCTGACCCTGAAAGGCAATGTGGACCAGCTGCGTGATGCATATAAAGAAGCGCAGCAGGAAGCCTATACCCTTCTGATATCCGGCGGTAAGAATTCCAACAGTGATGATATTGTGAAAAACTGGAAAAATCTCCACAATACCGGCTTTTTCTCCATGATATTTGACCCGGGGGCCGATGATGTAGGAGGAAGTTTGTCCACCCGGGAGGCATTGGACCTGCTGAAGGCTGTCTCTGAGATGACTGCGGAGCAGTATAAAAATATTGTTATGACCGCCTATTACGGGGTATCTGAGGACGGCCAGGAGCTGAGTGATTCAGAAAAAGTCCTGGGGTTTAGTCACTATTTAAAAAAAGCATTGGACATTAACGCCGACTCTACAGACGAAGAGTTCAAAAGCGCAATTATGAAAGCCAAGGCACTGGCCCAGACATACCAGAATGAGATCAATTCCTCACTGCGTGAAATCCAAACACTTGCAAACGCGTACCTGATGACCAACGAAGATTACGCCGCGCTGGACGCATCGGCCAAAAACGCCGCCTCCATTGTCGTAAACAGCATAAGTGAAAACATAGCCGACGGATTTGACACCCGCGAAGATGTGGGCAGCTACGTTGCCAGCATTGTGGAAATCATAAAAGACAACCCCGGTGTCAAGGACGCTGTATCCAGCCTGTTCAGCTTAGACACCAGCGACATGCCCCTGCAGGAAGCCCGGGAGCTCATTGACCTCTACGCCAGCTCCATTGCGGACGCGTTACAGGAAGATGAACGGGAATTCAAAACCGCCTTCGGTTTCGGCGGCATTGATGAGGCAGCTCACAGATTATACAATTCAGTCCGCCTGATCTCAGATGACCACGGCACATCAGACCACAGGGAATACGCCCTTCTTGCCGAATACACAGAGCGTTTCACACAGTCCGAGGCTGAGCTCTGGCTTACGGCAACCCGCGGTGCAAAGAACGCGGAGCATGCCATACAGATGTATGAAGATGCGCTTGCCCAGGCGGATAACCTCCGCCCGGACTGGCCGGGACTCACTGAAAACCAGAGTAAAGCCATAGATGACTTTCAGTCCAGGATAGGCGAACTTACCTCCGCCCTCTCCTCCCTGCAGTCAGGGAAAACCGACCCGGGATCGTTCACCGACCTGCTCCAGACATTTCCCGAATTACATGACAAAACCGACCATCTTGACTCCGCGGTTCAGGACCTGATCTCCACCCTGCTGGATAACCTGTACACAACCCTGGGTGACGATATCCCCTCTTCCTTAAAGGAATCCCTGCAGTCCATCGCGGATGAGGCCCGCAGGACGGCGCTGGACATCAAATCACTGTCAGATGCCTTTTCCGACCTGAAAGCAGTCCACGACCTCCAGAGCGCCCTCCGGCAGGAAATATTCTCCGGCGCCGTCTCCGCCGCCACCCTCCAGCGCATCATCGACCAATACCCCCTG
>CAJUAB010000052.1 GCA_910583845.1 uncultured Acetatifactor sp. | reverse complement strand
GAAATGGAGTCCATCAGGACTCCATTTCTGTCTCTCCATGTGGCAAACTCGGGTCTTAGCATACTCATTTCGGATTTTCAACAACAGAAGTCCTTTCTGTGCAAAAAATCCACATTAAAAAGGCTGCCGCATTATGCGGCAGCCCCATTTTCACGCGTCGGAGCAGCTTACTTCATCTGCTCTTCCTGCTGTTTGATCATCCGGCGAACCATCTCGCCGCCGATGGAACCAGCCTCCTTAGAGGTCAGGTCTCCATTGTAACCCTCTTTCAGGTTTACACCCAGCTCGGAAGCAACCTCGGTCTTGAAACGATCCATAGCTGCCTTAGCTTCGGGAACTTCTACTCTATTAGCTCTGCTTGTCATTCTTTTTCACCTCCATACATTTTTCTTACTGTCTGCAATCTATATCCAAGATAAGTGAGACATTCACTTATCCTGGCTTTTCCGCTGGCGCTTTCTGACCGTGCCATGAAAGTGATTTGTCATCGCTTATCTTGGTTTTAGTATTAGCTGCTTCCCTGAAAATATGATGGAAGTTTTTTCATGAATTGACGCCGAATCCGCTCCGGCACAGTGCTGTAAAAAAAGCCGGAAGCAACGGCCTCCGGCTCAAAAACACAGCTTTTTATTCCCCAAATACCGCCTTGTAGTCAGCCTGGAATTTTGCGATCCCGGCATCGGTCAGAGGATGTTTGGTCATCTGCTCGATCACGGCATAAGGCACAGTGGCAATATCCGCGCCGGCCAGCGCGCAGTCGGTAACATGAACAGGATTGCGTACGCTCGCGGCAATGATCTGGGTATCCACATCGCACACGGCAAAGATATCGGCAATCTCCCTGATCAGGTCAACGCCTCTCTGGCTGATATCGTCCAGACGGCCCAGGAAAGGAGATACATATGTAGCGCCGGCCCTTGCAGCCAGCAGCGCCTGATTGGCGGAAAAGATCAAAGTAACATTAGTCTTGATGCCCTCAGCCGTCAAAGCCTTACAGGCCTTAAGGCCTTCCGTTGTCATGGGAATCTTGACAACCATATTGGGATGGATCTTGGCAATAGCTCTGCCTTCCTCGATCATACCCTCCGCGTCCACAGTGGTTGCCTTTACTTCCCCGCTGATCGGGCCGTCAACGATGGAAGCGATCTCCGCGATAACTTCCTCAAATACCCTGCCCTCTTTGGCAATCAGGGACGGATTGGTGGTAACGCCACAGATGACTCCCATGTCATTGGCTTTTTTAATGTCTTCTACCTTTGCGGTATCAATGAAAAAACGCATAGCCTCTTCCTCTTTTCTTATTTATTTAAGAATAGTTTCCTATTCTTATGACCTTCCTTGATCCGATAAGCCTTTTCTATTATATCATTTCTCAGACAGGCTTTGCAAGCCGCACTTTTGCTATCTTGTTCCTATTTATTGCTAAATATCTTATCTGCCGCAGCATTTTTTATATTTCTTGCCGCTTCCGCAGGGACAGGGATCATTAGGATATACCTTGGCGTCCTTCACAACCGTAGTGGAAGATTTCTGCTCTCTGTAAAGCGCCTTGCGCTTGTCCTCGTCAAAAATGTCCTTCCATTCCTCCAGGTTGTACAGCCAGTCCGCGTCTGCCGCAACCATATTTTTATACAACAACTCCTTGTCAAATTTCAGGCTGACCGGCGTATCCTCCTCCATCTCCTCAATGGGATTCGGCGTCACCAGACTGTCATTGATCCCGTCTAAAAAGCCCGTCATTGTCATCAGGGATACATCGTATCGATCGGAGAGCTCCTTGACCGTGCCTGCAACCTCCTCGTCCGGATTCTTCAGAAGCTGCGCGTAAATATCTCTCTCCTCCTGGAAATAAGCATTCCACAATTGTTTCAGCTTCTCTGTGCCCAGTTCCTCGTTATATGCCACTTCTCTCCACTTTTCCAACAATGCCATAACACTTAACCATACCTTTCTGCCCGGCATAAATTCCGGCATTTTTCTCGTATGTAATAAGTATATACCAATTTTTTCTCAAACGCAACAAAAACGTGAAATTCGCCTTTTTAGTTGGTGACATCAGATCAATTCAGCCACGCGAAACCTGCCTGGTTGAAATTATCCACACATTTGATCATTTCTGTTGCATCCTCCGCCAAACTATGGCAATATGTTTTTATAAGAGCATGTGCGGAATGCCCGGAAGCTGTGGTATATACTGACAGTCTATTGCTTTTGGGGGATATAAGGCACCTTATGCTGCGCGGCGGCGCAGTGGCCGGAAGATCAAATGAGCTTCAACAGGAGGATACACCATGAACGAGCACAACAAAACCAACGCAAAAAAGAAAATTACTTCCAGGCAGGCAGTGGCTTTGGCCGGGGTGATCCTGCTGGCCGCCCTGTATCTGATAACTCTGGTAGTGGCAATATTGGATCAGGACAGTTCCGGACGGCTGTTCCAGGCCTGCCTTGCAGGTACCATCGCCATCCCTCTGTTGATATGGATCTATATATGGATGTACGGGAAACTGCGCGGCAGACATACCATGGCCGACCTGGATCTGGGCGGAGACGCCCCGGAGGATTCTCATACTTCCCATGACGGACCAGAGCGCGGTTGAAAATCCTTTCCGGCAGACGGCGGAAATATTTTTTCAAAATACATGTATAAACCCTTAAAGGACGGACATACTACTACTATCATTGGAACCCCCTCCATTGATGGCACCAAAGATAAGAGTAATACTTAATCCTCCCCTTTGGGAGTTGGCTACATCCAACTCCAGACCCCGGACTTGAGCAATGGCTCAGGTTCGGGGTTTTTTGCTGCGCATCCACCAGCCTGATCAGAATGAAACCGCATGTTCGGGGAATACTTTATAGGGAATTCACAAAAAGTTCACAGTTTTTGTTAGCACTCCCGCTTGACGAGTGCTAATTTATGTGTTATATTACATCTAGAACAAGGGAACAGTTAAAATAAGCACCGGTTCCCGATGGACGCACTCCGGATTGGCCGACAGTGCATACACTAAAATGAATGAGAGGAGAAATGACTTATGATGATGCCCAGTATTTTCAGAGAGAATTTGTTTGACAGCCTTATGGAGGATTTCGCGTTTCCGGATATCGACAGGGCCCTGTATGGGAAGAATGCCAAGAATCTGATGAAGACGGATGTCCAGGAGACCGCTACCGACTATGTGGTGGATATTGATCTGCCCGGCTTCCAGAAAGACGAGATTCAGATGCAGCTGGAAAACGGCAATCTGACCGTCAGCGCCGCCAGAAGCCTTGACAGGGACGAAAAGGGGGAAAACGGAAATTATGTAAGACGGGAGCGTTATGCCGGAAGCATGAGCCGTAGCTTCTATGTAGGAAGTCATGTGACAGAGGCGGATATTCACCCCAGATATGAGAACGGTATTCTGAGCTTCCACATTCCCAAGGAGCAGCCTGTGGCCGTAGAGGAAAAAAAGCATTTTATTCCCATCGAGGGATAATGTGTCTCCCGACAGCCCGGTTCTTGCTTTGCGAAGACAACCTTTTCGTGGTGTTTCAAAGCCCCGCAGAAGTTTCTGCGGGGCTTTGACTCAATCTGTAGTTTCCGTTTTACCGGAGTTTCCTTATATAAATTTACGACAGAATCCCGTCAATCCGATCGCATTCCTCCTGAGAAAATCGGATATTATCCAGCGCCTTTCTGTTTTCCCGGATCTGTTCAGGTCTGCTGGCGCCGATCAGCACAGAGGTTATTTTCCCATCCCGCAGTATCCAGGCCAGCGCCATCTGCGCAAGGGATTGCCCCCGCTCGTCCGCAATCTCCTGTAAGGCCCTCACTTTTTCCAGTTTTTCGTCGGAGATATCTCCGCCGCGGAGAAAGGGACTTTTACCGCCGCCCGCCCTGGAATCCGCAGGAATCCCTCTCAGGTATTTACCGGTGAGAATCCCCTGGGCCAACGGGCTGAAAGCAATACATCCGATTCCCTGTTCATGCAGAAACTCCTTCACCCCATCCGTCTCAATCCATCGGTTCAGCATGGAATAAGAGACCTGATTGATGATGAAGGGGGTCTTCTGCTCCCGCAGAATGCGGCATGCCTTTTCCGTCTGTTCCCGATTATAGTTGGATATTCCCACATAGAGCGCCTTGCCCGACCGCACAATCTGGTCCAGCGCCGCCATGGTCTCCTCCATAGGTGTATCAGGGTCCGGCCTGTGATGGTAGAAGATATCCACATAGTCCAGCCCCAGCCGCTTAAGGCTTTCATCCAGACTGGCCATCAGATATTTGCGGGAACCTCCGTCCCCATAGGGTCCCTTCCACATATCATATCCCGCCTTGGTGGATATGACCATTTCATTTCGATAAGGCATCAGGTCGGATTTCAGAATCCTGCCCATATTCTCTTCCGCGCTTCCGTACGCGGGACCATAGTTGTTGGCCAGATCAAAGTGCGTGATGCCGATGTCAAACGCCCTGAAAAGAATATTCTTCATATTCTCCATCTCATTGACCGACCCGAAATTGTGCCACATTCCAAGGGAAAGAGCCGGCAGTTTCAGTCCGCTCCTGCCACATCGGTTGTAAATCATATTTTCGTATCTTGTCTCGTTTGCTATGTACATTTTTCCTCCCGGTTGTCAGATTGGTGCCCGCCCGGTTTTACCGGCCGGACTGCCCCTGGAATCCGGTCCCCTTTTTGCGGACTGCTTTGGCTTGTCCTCCTCCGGCTTCCGGACATCCTTTCTGACTGTCAGCTTTTGCCATATTATCGTTTTCGCCTTGATGATTTTTCAAACACGCTCTAACTCTCCATATAGATTTCCGCAATCCGCGCCGCCCTGTCAGGAAAGTTTGCCTTAAGGAACATCAGGTACTGCAGTGCGCTGCCCTCATAGGGGTGTATGTCCCCCAGCAGTCCCACTTCATAGCAGTTTCTGATCACATTGATGATACAATTCTCCGTGTGATCCTCCTTACAGTCCTTACACTCTTTCAGAATATGCGCAATCGCCTTTTCCAGTTCTTCCTCATCAAACACCTTAAAGTCCATGACAGGGACACGCTCCGTGCCGCCTGGGACCTCCTTTTGGGGCTCTCTCTGATAGTTCCTGATACACTGTCTGGCAAAACCTATAATACAGGACTCTCCCTGGCACTTAACGCACAGGGCCTCTCCCCTGCAACAGTTTTCCAGATCATTCCATACTGAATCCGCATTCAATCCCTTTCTGTGTGTGTCTCCCATCCGTTACCTCCTGATTATTGCGCAGTGGCTCTTCAAATTCTGTCAAGTACCGCGCAGATTCTCTTCCGATGCTCCGCGTACCACAGTATAGCATATGCATCACCCTTTTTCCATAGCATTTCTGACAAAATATCTTTCCGCAGCGGAATAACCCAAGGCATGCTGTCCGCCAGGTTCAGCGCCGCGGGCAATGGTCCGCAGTTCTTTAGGCTCCTGGGCCACCCTTTCTGGCAGAGCGCTTCCCACGCCGGGAAATGCCGCGGACACCCGCCGGACCCTCAGAGGCACGGAATCGCTCCGGCGCTCCATCCGGCCGGAAGTCCGTTTCCCGGCCGGACAAAGTACCGGTACTCTGTCCGGCCGGCTTTGGGACTATAGCCGCTTGCAGCCCGGCCCATATGATCCGTGCATCCTGCGTCTTTCCCTTTTTACATTCCGCCGGATTTTCCACCCACGAACCTGCTGACGGAAGCTGTCCAACTCCGGCAGCGATTTCCTCAGGGCGTACAGCTGCGGTTTGACCCAGGCACCCCCGCGCAGATCGGCCCATTTGAATCATCATTTGATCCGGCAGGGTACATATAAAATAATTGTTCCGCAATACCCTGCTGTTTCGCAAGCTCTCCCCTTTTTGCTTGACTTATACAGGGAAACAGGGCATATACAGAAAAATTGTGTGTCAATACCCCGCTGATCGCAAAAAAGAGGATATGGAGCGGCAATTTTTCTGTATATACCCTGATAGGTGGAAAAAAATCCGTTTTTCTGCTCCCAGGGACTCCGGACAGGGTACCGGGAAGCAATTTTTTTATATATACCCCGGCCTCTGTCTGTAACAGGGGATTCCGTATACGTCCGTGGGAAAACGGACATTTTGACAATACACACGAGAAGAGAATACATCCGGATATCCGTTTTCAGCTCTGATCCGTCCGGATCTGTTTGGGGCAGGAAAGAAAATTAAAGGGATTTCAGTAAAGTATTGTTACTAACCGATAGAGTACTATCGCGTGTCCGAAAAATGCTTTCCGCCAGATGCGCGTCACGATTTGTGGGAGTTTTGTGCCAAAGACGGACGCATAGTGAGCTATGGTACCTGAATTTGGCACAAAGATCACGCCAATGTGAGGATACGGTTTACCGCGGCAGATTAGCGGGCATGATTTTGCAAACGCGCCGTAGTATTAATACAAACCCCGAAAGCCCTTACCGATAATCTCGCTGGAGTTAAATATGGTAATAAAGGAGTCCGGCTGATTGCGGCGCACGAAGTTTCGCAGCTGCACCGCCTGGCCGCGCTTGGTCACAGTCAGTATCATAATCTTGGCATGGTGGGAGTAGGCTCCCTCTGCCCGGTATATAGTGGCGCTGCGCCCCAGTTCCTCACAGATATATCGGCAGATTGGTTCCGGATCGTCACAGACAATCATAAATGCCTTGCACAGATTGATGCTCTCAATCACATTGTCTATGACCAGAGACTTGGCCAGCAGCCCCGTCAGGGAAAAAAGACCCGTCTGTATGTCAAACACAAAGCAGGAAGCCAGTACAATGACAAAGTCCACCAGAAACAGCGCCGCGCTGATGGAAAAGGAGGTATATTTTTTCAGAATCATGGCCAGAATGTCCGTCCCGCCGCCCGACGCCCCGATATTGAACAGAATCGCCGCGCTCAGCGCCGGGAGAAATATGGCGAAGATCAGCTCCAGCACCGGCTGCTCTGTCAGCGGGGCCGTCAGCGGAAACCACTTCTCCATGGCCGACAGGCTCACGGAAGTCAGCACGCTCACGTAAACTGTCTTGACGCCAAAATCTTTTCCCAGAAAAATAAAGCCGAATACCAGAAGGGCCATATTGATGATAAAGGTGTAGGTAGCCGCCGAATAATTCAGCACCTCTCCCAGCACCACGGCCACACCCGTGACTCCTCCAAAAGAAAAGTGATTGGGAAATTTGAAAAAATGTACTCCCGCCACCATAAGGAGTGTTGCCACTGTGATGATTACATACTCCAGGATCACTTTTTTCCACTGTTCCAACTGCCTGACGCGCAGCCGTCTCTGTTTTTCCAATTCATGATGCATGGTTCCATACTCCGGCCTCTCCGCCGGACCCTCCATTTTATTAGTTCCGCGTATTTCCGCCGCAGGCAGGCCGATACTCCAGACAAGCGTCCGGATATGGCCCGCCGCGCGGTCCGGAAATACGCTGGTTTACGTTCTCCCGTGTCTTTACGGCAGGGCTTTTACTCCTGCGCCGACGGCAGAAACGCCTGGTAAATTTCCACATGGTCATAGATACATGCCCAACTGCTGATGGAGCCGGTGGTGACGCAGATGTACTCCCGCCCCCCGCTGTCGGCCGCCAGGCTGGCAGCGCAGTTGCCGGACTGATCCACATAGCCTGTCTTGGCACACAGCACCTCTCCGTGCGTATCTTTGTCTTCAATACGCCGCAAAAACCAATTGGACAGCAAAATCCCTTCCGGCCAGTCCTGTGTGACCACCGAAGTTGTATACTTGCGGGCCGACATGACTCTGCGGCACAGTTCATTGTCCGTGGCCGCCTTGAGAATCAACGCCATGTCATACACGGTGCAGTAGTGATTCTCATCATACAGCCCCACACAGTTGGTAAAATGAGCGCTGTCCGACAATCCCAGCTGCTCCAGCTTCTGATTCATCATCTCCACAAAAGCCTCCTGGGAACCTGCCACATATTCCGCCAGCGCCATAGCGGCCTCCGCGCCGGAGGGCAGGATGGTGCCGTACAGCAGATCCTCCACTGTCACCTTTTCACCCACGCCAAAACCCGCTATGCTGCAATCATGTCGATACACGTAATCGGCAATCTCCGCAGTCATGGTAAAGGTATCCTCCAAGTCCTGCACATGCTCTGCCGCCACCAGTAATGTCAGAATCTTGGTCATGGATGCCGGGTTGATCCGCAGGTACGGGTCCCGGCACGCCAGAATCTCCTGCGTCTCCACATCTATCAGTATACCGTTGGTGCTGTACACCCCTCTTCCCTCCTGCGGGAAAGCGGCAGTGCGCTCCGTGACGCAAGGGCTGAACGCGAAATCTTCTCCACTCTGCCCTGCTTCCTCCGGTTGATCCTCCCGGGAAATATCCTCCTCTGCCGGATGATCCTCCGGATAGTTTTCCTCCCGCTGTCTCCCTTCCGCTGTCTTCCCCTTACCCGGCGGCGTATACTGTCTGCCCTTCCCGGTTCCTGCGGCAGCCGGGGCTTCCTCCTGCTCCCCCGGTGCGCCTTCCTGGCCTTCCCCGCCGGGTGCATTCCCCTCCGGTTGTCCGCGTCCCTGCTCTTCTCCGCCGG
>CAJUAB010000051.1 GCA_910583845.1 uncultured Acetatifactor sp. | reverse complement strand
AAGCCTGGTGCGGATTGGCGGGATTTTTTTGAGGATAGGCTGTCAAACTCCCGTGCGGTCTGTCAGGACCGCTTCGATACAGCTTCCTGCGCTACGATACCTATTTTATAATAGAATGAGTCATTTGGCAAGTGATATTTTTTCATAAAGGCTTGTTTGATATAAAAAATTGGGGTATAATGAGCATGGTTCTGCTGAATAAAGTGTGCGCTGAAGGGCGGGGGCCAGGGAAATGAGCATGGCTCTGCTGAACAAAGTGTGCGCTAAAGCGCAGGGGGACCAGGAAAAAATGAGCATGGCTCTTTTGAACAGAGAATGGGCCGAAGCGCAGGAGCTCAAGGTATAATAAGCGAGGCCGGGCGGGTGAGGACATTGGTCCGGTGCCTGCGGGAAAGATGTAAAACAAAAAATATCAGACGGAGGAATGGGACATGAAGAGAATCGGTATGCTGACCAGCGGCGGCGACTGCCAGGCGCTGAACGCGGCTATGCGGGGCGTTGTGAAGACTCTGGCAAATTCCAGGGAAAAGGTGGAGATCTATGGGTTCCTCGACGGTTACAGGGGACTCATATACAGCAATTTTCAGATGCTGACGGGCAGAGATTTTTCCGGCATTCTGACAAAGGGCGGCACGATTCTGGGCACTTCCCGGACTCCTTTCAAAACAATCCATGAGCCGGACGAAAACGGCGTGGACAAGGTGGAAGCCATGAAGCAGACCTACCATAAGCTACAGCTGGACTGCCTGGTGATTCTGGGGGGGAACGGCACTCACAAGACGGCCAACCTGCTTCGTGAAGAGGGGCTGAATGTGGTGACGCTGCCCAAGACGATTGACAATGATCTATGGGGCACGGATATGACATTCGGGTTCCAGAGCGCCGTCAACATTGCCACCGACGCCATCGACTGCATCCATACCACCGCCGCTTCCCATGGAAGGGTGTTTATCGTGGAGGTTATGGGCCATAAGGTGGGATGGCTGACGCTGAATGCCGGTATGGCCGGCGGCGCGGATATTATTTTGCTGCCGGAGATTCCTTATGACATTGACAAGGTGATCGACAAGATTGAGGAGAGAGATAAAAAAGGCAGCCGTTTTACCATCATTGCGGTGGCCGAGGGCGCGATCTCCAAGGAAGACGCGAAACTTTCCAAGAAGGATTACAAGAAAAAGATGGAAAAGAATCCCTACCCTTCCGTCTCCTATGAGGTGGCCGCGAAAATCCAGGAGAAGACAGGGCGCGAGGTCCGCGTGACCGTGCCCGGTCATATGCAGAGGGGCGGCAGTCCCTGCCCTTATGACCGGGTGTTTGCCAGCCGCCTGGGCGCGGAGGCGGGCAGGATGATCCTGGACGGTGAATATGGCTTTATGGTGGGCTATAAAAACCGGGAGGTGGTGCGGGTGCCGCTGGAAGAAGTGGCGGGTAAACTCAAGATGGTCGCGCCGGATGCCACCATCGTGCAGGAGGCCAAGCTGCTGGGCATCAGCTTCGGAGACTAAAAGGATGTCATACACAGCATTATACCGCAAGTTCCGCCCCGACACCTTTGCGGATGTGAAGGGGCAGGATCACATTGTGACAACGCTGAAAAATCAGATCCGGGCGGGCCGCCTCGGTCATGCTTATCTGTTTACCGGCACCCGGGGGACAGGTAAGACCACTGTGGCCAAAATTCTGGCCCGGACTGTAAACTGTGAGAATCCCACCCAGGAGGGGCCCTGCGGAGAATGTCGGATCTGCCGGGCCATCGCGGCGGGAGCCAGCATGAATGTGATTGAGATTGACGCGGCCTCCAACAACGGCGTGGACAATATCAGAGAGATCGTGGAGGAGGTATCCTACTCCCCTGCGGAGGGCAAGTACAAGGTCTACATCATCGATGAGGTGCATATGCTGTCCATAGGCGCCTTCAACGCGCTGCTCAAGACCCTGGAGGAGCCGCCTTCTTATGTGATCTTTATCCTGGCCACCACGGAGGTACACAAGCTGCCCGTCACCATACTTTCCAGGTGCCAGCGCTATGATTTCAAACGCATTACCATAGATACGATTGCCGCGCGGATGCGGCAGCTGACGGAGACTGAGCAGGTGCAGGTGGAGGAGAAAGCGCTGCGCTATATCGCCAAGGCGGCGGACGGCTCTATGCGGGACGCCCTGAGTCTGCTGGATCAGTGCATTGCCTTTAACCTGGGCGACGAACTGACCTATGACAAGGTGCTGGATGTGCTGGGGGCGGTGGACACGGAAGTGTTCAGCCGCCTGCTGCGCTGTGTGCTGGATCAGAATGTGCTGGGATGTGTGCAGCTGCTGGAGGAGATTGTGATGCAGGGCAGGGAACTGACCCAGTTTGTGACGGATTTCACCTGGTACCTGCGGAATCTGATGCTGGTGCAGTCCTCGGACAATCTGGAAGATGTGATCGACATGTCCTCAGACAATCTGGCGCGCCTGAAGGAAGAGGCGGAAATGGTGGACATGAACCGCATTATCCGCTATATCCGCATCTTTTCCGAACTGTCCGGACAGATCCGGTATGCCAGCCAGAAACGGATTATGGTGGAGATTGCCCTGATCAAGCTGTGCAGACCCGGCATGGAGACTTCCCAGGACGCTCTGCTGGAGCGGATTCGGGACGTGGAGGACAAGGTGGAGAAGGGAGTGGCCGTTCTGCCGGCGCAGTATGCCCCGGATCAGGCGGGGGCACCCGCAGCGGGGGGAGGCTCCGCTCCCGGACCGCAGCTGCCTCAGGCGATTCCCGATGATGTGAGGGAGGTGGTGGGCCGTTGGACGGCCATTGTGGGCCAGGCCGAGAATCCCATGCGGATCTATCTGAAAGAAGCCATTCCCAGTCTGGGAGGGGACGGTCATCTGATGCTGGTGCTTGAAGACGGAGTGCCGTCGGATTATTTTACCCAGCATCCCCAGAATAAAGAGCAATTGGAAAACCTGATATCGGGTTACGCCGGCAAAAAAATAGAGGTCAATATCCAGGTGGCGGCAAACCGGCAGGAGGCCCGGGAGAACTATTTTGACCTGCGCCAGGGAATACCGGGCGTCAACATGGAGATTGAGGAAGAAGAGTAAAAACAGCAGTTTATGCGGAATTTCAGGCAGGAGGAACAAACCCATGGCGAAACGTGGAGGCTATCCCGGCGGTATGATGCCGGGCAATATGAATAATCTGATGAAGCAGGCGCAGCGCATGCAGCGTCAGATGGAGGAAGGGCAGAAGGAACTGGAGACCAGGGAGTTCACGGCATCTGCCGGCGGCGGCGCCGTGGAAGTTACGGTATCCGGCAAAAAGGAAGTACTGAAGGTGAAACTCACCGAAGAGGTGGTGGACCCTGAGGATATCGAGATGCTGCAGGACCTGATCGTGGCGGCCGCCAATGAAGCCCTGAAGCAGGCGGATGAGGCCAATGAGGCCCTGATGGGCAAGATGACCGGAGGCCTGGGAGGTTTTCCGTTCTGATGGAGTTGTACAGCGGTCATATCAATAAGTTAATAGAGGAGCTGGCGGCTCTGCCGGGGATAGGCGGCAAATCTGCCCAGCGTCTGGCGTTCCACCTGATCAACATGCCCAAGGACAAGGTAAACCGTCTGGCCCAGACCATTGTGGAGGCAAAGGAGAATGTCAGATATTGCAGTGAGTGTTACACGCTGACGGACCGGGAGATCTGTCCGGTGTGCGCCAACGCGAAGCGCAACCACCGGATCATTATGGTGGTGGAGAATGTCCGGGATCTGGCGGCTTATGAAAAGACCGGCAAATACGAGGGAGTCTATCATGTGCTGCACGGCGCCATTTCTCCCATGCTGGGAATCGGACCGAATGATATCAGACTGAAGGAACTGATATCCCGCCTGGAGAAAGAGGTGGAGGAAGTGATCATTGCCACCAATTCCAGTCTGGAGGGAGAGACTACGGCCATGTATATCAGTAAGCTGATCAAACCCACGGGCGTCCGGGTGACCAGAATTGCCAGCGGTGTGCCGGTGGGCGGAGATCTGGAGTATATCGACGAGGTAACGCTGCTGAGAGCGTTGGAAGGACGTGTGGAAATATAGGGGAGAAGGGGAAGCCCTGCCGGAGCAAAGCCAGGACAAGGCAGGCGGCCCTGAACAGGAGGTGGAAGATATGACTATATCAAAAAGGAAGTTTGGATCTGACGCACAGGGAAGAGAAGTGACGCTCTATACCCTGGAGAATCAAAAGGGCATGAAAGCGGAAATCACCGATCTGGGAGCTATCCTGGTCAATTTATATGTGCCGGATCAGAACGGCGGGCTGGAGGATGTGGTTCTGGGGTTTGACAGTGCGGAGGGCTATCTGGACAACGGGTGCTTTTTCGGCGCGACCATCGGCCCCAGCGCCAACCGCATCGCTGGGGCAGGCTTTGAGATTGACGGCACCGCGTACCGTGTGGACGTGAATGACGGTCCTAACAATCTGCACAGCCACATGGATCTGGGGTACCACAAGCAGCTGTGGGATGCCCGGGTGGAGGACAACGGCGTCACTTTTACCATCAGGGATTCTGATGGCAACATGGGCTTTCCCGGCAATAAAGTGCTGCGGCTGACCTATACGCTGGATGAGGAAAACGGCCTGACCCTGCACTACCACGGCAGCAGTGACAGAAATACGATCCTCAATCCCACCAATCATACATACTTTAATCTGAACGGTCATAAGGCGGGAAGTATCGAGGGGCATCAGCTGCAGCTTTTTGCCTCCCATTATACGCCTGTGGTGGCGGGAGCCATTCCCACCGGGGAAATCGCTCCCGTGGAGGGCACGGTGATGGACTTTACCCTTCCCAAGACCGTGGGAAAAGAGATTGGCGCGGATTTCGAGCAGCTGCTGCTGACCCAGGGATATGATCATAACTGGGTGGTGGATGGCTGGGACGGCAATCTCCACAAGATTGCCGAGCTGACTGCTCCCGGGAGCGGCCGACGCATGGCGGTCTACTCCACACTGCCCGGCGTCCAGTTCTACGCGGGCAACTGTATCACTCCCCAGGCCGGGAAGGACGGCGCCTTTTATGAGAAGAGAAGCGGACTGTGCCTGGAGACACAGTACTATCCGGACAGCATCCACAGGCCGGAATTTCCTTCCTGTGTATTTGGCGGGGACAGGGAGTATGATTCTGTCACCGTATACCGCTTTGAATAGTTTTTTATCATAAGAAAAATGTCGAAGGGTTTTTCAATCCACACGACAAGGAACGCTAAAATACCTCTCATACCCGTGCTATATTTATAGCTGATATCGGCTGGAAAGCATAGGAGTGGGAGGTGTTTTTATGGAATTACCAAAAAATATTACGCAAATCGGGGAAGCGGACCGCACCTGCAAGGTCTATGTGGAGGATTATGTGGTCTCTTACATGAAGCAGCTCTGCAGGCAGGCGGAAGGAAAAGGACTGACCATCGCTCTGTATGGCAGATATGCCAGGGAACAGAGTCTGTCGTATTTTTTTATCTACGGGGCATGCCAGATTCTTTCCATCAGCAAGGAGGTGCGCCACTTATCCCAGGCTCAGAACCAGGAAGTGGAGCGGCTGCGCCAGCGCTATTTTCCGGAATACGTGTTTCTGGGCTACCATATTTTTGACGGCGAGATGGTGGAGGGCATGCACATTCAGGAACAGGATACCTGCCGGTACATAAAAGGATATGCCTGCTTCTATGAAAAAAATGACAGTATGCTGGCCTACATGGTGGAAAATAAACCGCAGGAGCATGAACCGGAACAGTTCGGACAGGAGAAATACGACCGGGCCAGGGCTAAACAGGAAGAGCGTCGCAGCCAGTACGGGCAGAAAAAAACACCTGCGGCCCACACAAAAATCGTGTCGGACAAGCCTGAAAAGCAGACCGGGAAAAATGTCCAAAACGTCGCTCAGACCAGCTCTTTGAAAATGATGCGGATGTCCGCCGCGGCAGTGTTTGCGGTGCTGTGCCTGATCGGGGTGGCGGCTGTCACCAGAGACGGCGAGGACGGGACCATAGAGGAACGGGCAAAACAGCTGTGGGCACAGCTTACGGACGACCAGCCGGAGACAGATGCTTCCGCCCCGGAGGATGCCGCGGGAGAGATCCATAACTCCGGTACGTTGATGGCGGAGAACAGTCTGGCGGATGCCATACTACAGGAAAACAGGGATGCCACGGCAGTGTCGGGACAGGCTGTGACGGGACAGCCACAGCAGAATGAGGAAAACGGACAGGGAGAGACCGGAGCCGGGCAGAATACGGGGGAGAGCGGCATCGGGCAGAACGCAGGGGAAAGCAGCCCAGGACAGGTGCAGAACACAGGGCAGGAAAGCGGACAGACGCAGAATGCAGGACAGGGAAGCGGCCCGGAGCAGGAAAACGGGCAGGGGAATCGTCCGGAACAGGGAGCCATATCGGGACAGGAAAACGGACAAAGCCAGGGAGACAAAACCGGCTCGGAACAGGGAAGCGGTCAAGGTCAGGAAGAAAGCCAGGGCCAGGAGGCGGGGCAAAATCAGGGGGGACAGTCTGTGGAGTCACTGAACCCGGGCGCAGGGCCGGGGGAAAACGCGGCGGACGCGCAGCCGCAGGAGATTCCCACCCAGGGGCCTTCCATCGCGGAGATCGAGGCCCAGCAGCAGGCGCAGCAGGCCAGTTATGTAATTCAGCCGGGAGATACCCTGATCGGGATCAGTACCAGGCAGTATGGAAATGACAGCTATGTGCGGGCGATCTGTGAATTGAACGGAATATCCAACCCGGATAATATTCAGGTCGGACAAAAAATTCTACTCCCCTAGAAAAAAGTGTGCTATAATGAGCAAAATGTCCTGCGTCTTTTTATGAAATGCAACGCGCGGGAAACCGCGTCCCCGCATTTGCGGGATATTTGCGCCAAATACAGGCAACGCGGGCCGCTGCGTCTCCTGAATCCGGCACAAATCTTCCACAGACTGTGACGCATATCCCGGGGAAAGCGATTTTCAAACACGCTCCGGAAATACGCGCCGGACGCGTAAGAGCAGGGCATACTGGAAAAAGAGCAGGGTGTACATGCGAGGGAACAGGATGGCAGATATTCGGTATTTTAATCGGGAAAAGGAGAAAAGGGAGAAGCGGGAAAAACGGGAGAAGGGACAGGTTGATTACCAGCAGAAAATCCGGCATTACCGCCTGTCCCATGTGTATCGGATCGCGTTGGTGGCCGCAGCCCTGATCGCGCTGATTGTCCTGGTGGTAATACAGTACAGGAACCACATCTATACATCCTATGAGGTGGTTCACACTGTTGAGACGACGGTGGTAAACGGAACGACCAGCATTCCGCTGGGAAACAATATTCTGACCTACAGTAATGACGGTGCCCACTGCACGGATGCCAGGGGCAATGTCCTGTGGAACCAGACCTATGAAATGCAGGATCTGTGCATTGCCACCTGCGGGGATGTGGCAGCGATAGGCGATTACAATGGCCGAGAGGTGTATATACTGGATCAGGAGAAGGTGCTGGGGGAGATTTCCACCACCATGCCCATACGCAGTATCGCCGTGGCCCAGACAGGCCGGGTGGCAGTGGCGGTAGCGGATACAAGGATCACATGGATCTACATTTATGATCCGGGCAAAAACGATTACTATGAGATCCAGACGACCATGAACCAGAGCGGCTATCCGGTGGCATTCTCACTCTCTCCCAACGGGGAGCTTCTGGGGCTGTCTTGTGTCTATGTGGACTCGGGAGTGGTAAAATCCAGGATTGCGTTCTATAATTTTGGTCAGGTGGGTGAAGGCAAGAGTGATTACTATGTGAACGGATATACCTATCCCGACACGATCATTCCCCTCATCCGTTTTATGTCCAACGGAACGGCTTACGCGCTGGGGGACGACAGACTGCTGTTTTTCAGCGGTACGCAGATACCCCAGGTGACCAATATCCATCTGTATGAAGAAGAGATTCAGGCTGTGTACAGTAATGAGAATTATGTGGGGGTGCTGCTGCGAAACAACTCCACGGAAGCCCAGCACAGATTACAGGTGTACCAGGGGACCGGGGAGAAGGTGGGAGAATATCTGTTTAACCAGGACTTTGATTCGCTCTTTTTCGGGCAGGACAGTTTTACGGTATACAATGAGCAGGAATGTCTGGTTCACACTTTTGGCGGGGTGGTCAAGTTTCAGGGAGAATTTGACAAATCTGTCAGGGTGATGATTCCCCAGGGAAACAGTTACAGATATCTGATATTGACAAACGATTCCATAGATACGATACAGCTGAAATAGCTAAGGAGGAGAACCAATGAATATTATGTTGATTGTGGTGGTGATATATGCGCTGTTTAAGGTTGCGGACGGATATAAGAAAGGGATTGTCAAGGAGATCGTCTCCCTGGTGACGCTCTGTGTCATGGGGATTATGATTGTGCTGATCAGCAAAGGGCTGCACAGCTATATGGAGAAAGAGGTGGTGGGGGTAATCATAGCAGTGGTGCTGATGGCCCTTCTGGGTGTAGTACACCATCTTCTGAATGTGGTTCTCTTTTCCGCCAAAATGATTGCCAAGCTGCCGGTGATCCACGGAGTCAATAAGATCTTTGGAGCGGTCTTTGGCGTGCTGGAAGTGATTTTGACCTTACAGATTGTGTATGTTCTGATCATGTACTTCGGACTGGGCATGATAGGGCAGCAGATTGTAGAGTATACCAGGGAAAGTATAGTGCTCACCAAAATATATCAATATAATGTGGTTGCCCGATTCGTAGAAAGCCTGATGAGTGAGTTTACAGCCCTCTCTCTGTGAAAACTGAAAAGAGACTGAAAAAAAGAGACTGAAAAAAAGACTGAAAAAAATGTAAAAAAATTTCCAAAAAGGTGTTGACAACAGAGAAAGTGTGTGGTAATCTAATAA
>CAJUAB010000050.1 GCA_910583845.1 uncultured Acetatifactor sp. | reverse complement strand
TCAGCAAGGAATATTTTGCCGACGACAGCAAGCTCTTCGACATTCTGGTGTCCGAAGACTGACACTTTTGAGCCGACACGGACGGGCATGAGGCTGTAGTACAGAAATCTCTCTTCCCTGTGTCCGCAGGCTGATAAAATAATCTGTATGAGAATATACGGGAGGACTTGATATGATCACACTGATCAGATGGTATAGGATGAAGGCCAGGGAGATCAAGATAAAGCTGGCTCTTTACCGCATGATAGAAAAGGGCGTGGACTATATCGGCGCGAATGCCGATGAGCTGAAAAAGCTGTTCGTCCACGAACTCGCCGGACGAAAAGAAATAGGGGATATGCCCAGGTCGCACTTCCGCTGCGGAAACGCGGCGGAGGATATGGTCTGGCTTTTCCCTTATCAGGAATCCGCATCACCACACAATTGCAAAACCCTGTCTGCAAGTGACGAGGCTGGTCAATATATACAAAAACGGGCTCCAATGCAGTGGCAAGTCGCCCTTATTTTGTATATATTGCCCATCCTCTGTTTCCAGAAAGCGAGTTTTACAATCACCTATCCACATCACAAGTGAAAGGAGATCACTATGACAACTGACAAAATTCTGGAAGATCTCGGTTCAGCCCTGAACTCCCTGAACAGGCATTTCGGTGATTCCAACATCATCGAAAAGGCCATCTCCCTGACGGTGGATGGCATCGCCTCCGTCTTAAGCCTTGACTCGGCCCTCACCAGGCTGAGCCAGACCACCGGCATGACGGCCCGGGAACTGGAGGCTTTCTATGAGACCTCCAATGAGATGGCCCGGCAGCTGGGGGTTTCCACCTCCCAGATCATCGACCAGGCCGCCGCGTGGACGCAGCTGGGCGTCAGCTCCCAGGAGGCGGCCGCGAAGCTGGCCGGGCTTTCCTCCCGGTTCGCCGCCATCTCCCCCGGCATGGACGCGGAAACCGCCCTCTCCTCCCTGGCCGCCGTCATACAGGCATACGGCGTCGACACCGACCAGGTATTGGACGGCGTTCTC
This sequence comes from uncultured Acetatifactor sp., assembly GCA_910583845.1. Classification (GTDB taxonomy): domain Bacteria; phylum Bacillota; class Clostridia; order Lachnospirales; family Lachnospiraceae; genus Acetatifactor. The sequence continues at coordinate 8,192 of CAJUAB010000050.1, read as the reverse complement.
AGCAAGGTAAACGAAGTGGCAGACCGCTTCCGGATTTCCAACACGGAGATCGCCCAGGGACTGGAACAGTCCGCAGCCGCCATGGCCGAAGCGGGGTTCTCGCTGGAGCAGAACATCGCCCTGTTCGCAGCCGGGCAGGAAAACATTGACAATGCCCTTCTGGTGGGCAATGCCTTGCAGACTGTCGCGGGACATATGCAGGGATACAACAGACAGACCGGAAAAATGTCCGCGGAACTGACCGACCTCAACATCCGGATCATGGAACTGACGAAGGATGCCACCTTTAACGGCAGGGGCATCTCCCTGTTCACGGATGACTCCCGGACACAGTGCAGGGATCTGATGACCTATCTGGAAGAAATCTCCCGTGTCTGGGACAGGCTGGACCAGAAGACCCAAAATGCGGTATCGGGACAGCTGTTCGGCAGCGGCAACGCCCAGGCCGGAGCCGCCATTCTGAGTAATTTCGGTACCGTCAGCGCCTCCATGGACACCATGGCGCGCAGCGCGGGCAGCGCCAGCCAGGCCATGGCCTCCGCCATGGACACCATGGATTACAAGCTGGCCCGGCTGTCCGAGGCGGGCACAGGCATCGCCCAGAATCTCTTCCAGCAAAAGGACCTGCAATCCGTTGTGGATATCCTCAATTCCTTTCTGGGAGTTCTGGACCGTGTGACGGAAAAGCTGGGGTTGCTGAGAACCCTGGGAGTGGGAGCCGGCCTGCTGGCCGGTATCAAAAACGTCGGTAGCCTTAAAATGTTCAGGCTCAGGATTGTCTGAAAATGCCGACAGCGGTAAGTGTCCTTACGGATACGTAAGTTTTCTTACCGCCTGATATGGGATACAGATCAGTAAACGAAGGGACAATATGCTGGGAATATAGTACACCGGCGCTACTCTCCCACCGCGGCGACGCGGCGGGATCGTGACAACGCGCCGCTCTATAGGTCAGCAGGGACAGTTCTCTCTGAGAAAAGCCCTCACTGCAGCGACAACTCCCGGTCATGGGAATCTGAAACGATGCCATGATAAGATGCGCTCGGTACTGGGTGGGCTGGCACTCTGAAAACCAGCACGGATTCCTCCTGGCCGTTTGTGGAAGAAACGGAGGAAAGGGGAAAGGCAGTTATATGGAATAAAGCGGCATTACCAGGTATATCCGCAGCTGTTGCATTTGAAGGTCTTGTTGATCTTTTTGCTGAATATACCAAAAAGTCCGACGGATGCCGCCCTCTCGCCTGCGCCGATTTTGGATACATTGGTTGATTTGCATGTGGGGCAGGTTATGGCGGAATTCAGATATATAATATCCTCGGGATATGGCCATTCAAAAGTTTTGGGTATAACACCGGTTTGCATTATTTGATCCATTAATGCACCTGAATTACGTGATCCTGTATCATACCCATTTTTTTGTGTTGCTTTCCTTATATATCCTTTTTTAAATATCTTGTCATGTTCAGGATTGGCACTAGCCGTTGTAAATGCAAAGGATAAATCATACTTTTCTCCCCTAATGATACATATCGTGTTTCTCAGCGGATATCCACAGTGGATGCATACCTCTGCCTTATCGCTGACCTCCTTATTGCATTCCGGACATGATATTAAAGCCATATATTTTATCCTCCTTAATTAATGATAGATACAGTATATCAACTATGTAGAAAAAGCGGCATTACCAGGTATATCCGCAGCTGTTGCATTTGAAGGTCTTGTTGATCTTTTTGCTGAATATACCAAAAAGTCCGACGGATGCCGCCCTCTCGCCTGCGCCGATTTTGGATACATTGGTTGATTTGCATGTAGGGCAGGTTATGGCGGAATTCAGATATTCAACATACTCTGGATAGGGCAGATCAAAAACTTTGGGTATAACACCAGTTTCTATTACTTGATCTAAAAGAGTAGTTGTATTTAACATGTTTATATCATATCCATTGGCTTTGGTTGCTCTACGAATTTTTCCGATTTTGGTTCCTCTATCTATAGCCGGATGCTCACTTAATCTCATAAGTAAAAACGACAGATCGTATTTATCTCCTTTGATGACACAAACAGTGTTTCTCAGCGGATATCCACAATGAACACATACCTCTGCCTTATCGCTGACCTCCTTATTGCATTCCGGACATGATATTAAAGCCATATATTTTATCCTCCTTAATTAATGATAGATACAGTATATCAACTATGTAGAAAAAGCGGCATTACCAGGTATATCCGCAGCTGTTGCATTTGAAGGTCTTGTTGATCTTTTTGCTGAATATACCAAAAAGTCCGACGGATGCCGCCCTCTCGCCTGCGCCGATTTTGGATACATTGGTTGATTTGCATGTAGGGCAGGTTATGACGGAATTCAGATATTTTACATACTCTGGATAGGGCAGTTCAAAAGATTTTGGTATGATACCAGTACTTATTATTTGGTCCATTAATGCACCCGCATTAAGTGACCCTATATCATATCCATTCTGCTCGGTCGCCTTTATGATATATCCTTTTTTAAATATCTTATCATGTTCAGGGTTGGCACTAGCCGTTGTAAATACAAAGGATAAATCATACTTATCTCCATTAATTATACATATCGTGTTTCTCAGCGGATATCCACAGTGGATGCATACCTCTGCCTTATCGCTGACCTCCTTATTGCATTCCGGACATGATATCAAAGCCATATATTTTATCCTCCTTAATTAATGATAGATACAGTATATCATATACTATTTATAATTGCCATCCCCCAACACAATAAAACGCATTCTCCACAAATGCATGTAGCTCTTATATTTCCAGTACGATTATCAGAACAGACAATAAAAAACTATCTATAAACAACATATTTTCCGGATTGTTCACCAGAAATGATCCGGTGAACATTACACAAGATCTACAAAATAAATTTAAAGATTTCCAAAACATCTTTAACACCACCAACATGACCCCCGAAGCCGTCGCTGAACAGGTAAGAGGAGTTGACCAGTCCATCATAAACTGCGCCAAATCAACCAAAAACGGCGCGCTGACATGGGACATGTACATACAGTCCCTCAACAGCATGACCCTGGGGGCCAGGATCGGCCAGGTAGCCCTGAAAGGGCTCTCCATAGTCTGCAACACAGCCCTCATGTTGGCCGTCTCAGCGGCTGTCTCAAAGGTCATCTCCGCCTGGGATACCGCGAACGTCACCGTTGAGGAAGTCCAGGAAAAAATAAACGGCATAAACTCCAGCCTCCAGAGCCTCAACGCGGAGCTGGACAAGCTCTCCGGCAAAAACAACCTGACAGAAGCCGAACAGGACCGGCTGGAATACCTGCAAGACCGGATCGACCTGGAGGAACGCCTGCTCAGAGTCGAACAGGCAAGGCTGGTCAGGGAAAAGCTGGGAGACCCGGACAAAGTAACGGACTGGTTTGATGACGATTCCTATGTCAAAAAGGCATCCCGGGAATTTGGAGAAGAAGGAGTAAACAGAATCTTCTCCTTTCTTTTTGCGGGCAACTTGCTTCCCAGTGTGCTCTCTGACCTGAATAATATTTATGCCCACTTCAACGGCGCGGAAAGTGTGCTTGACAACGCAGGCATACAATACCAGGAAATCAGCATGCTGGACCAAAACTATAAAAACGCGGTCCGGGAGAGAAATGCCTCTGCCCCTGAATCAGAAGCCTGGAATTATTGGGACAAGTTGGCTGGCGATATTTTGAAAAATATTGATTCCTACGCAAAATCCTTCCAGTCAACATCATACGGCGATCTGCTGGAAAAATACAGCCAGTACACCCTTGAGGCAGAAAGCCTCCAAAGTATTCTGGACAATCCGGAATACCTGTCTGCAAGGGAAATAGACGCCGCCAGACATTACCTGAAGATCTATTCAACAAAGGCGGACGAGATGAAAGACATGATAAACAGCTTCGCCGTCACCCTGAAGGACCCCAGCCTCTGGATCGGGACCGACCTGGAACTGCTGAGCGCCAAGACGGACCGCCTCACCCCCGACACCATACAGCGCTTCTTCGACGACCAGGAAATCAAGATCCTCGCCAGCCTGGATTTCGACAGAAACGCCGGCATCGGGACACTACAGGCCCTGCTGCGCCAGCAGCAGACACCCCTGTCCCTTCCGGTCACGCCCGCCTTCTCCCTCACGGAAGAACAAAGCCGCCTGATCGACGAATTCCAGTCCAGAATAAACTCCCTCTCAGACGCCCTCTCCGCGGAGGAAAACAACACCCTTTCCCCCTCGGCCACCCTGGACCTGGTCCAGCAGTTCCCACAGCTGGCCGGTGAGACGGACAACCTGCGGGAGGCTGCCGCCGGACTGGCCCAGACCCTTCTGGACGACCTCCTCTCCGCGCTGGGCAAAGAAATCCCCCAGGACCTCCGGAACACCCTGAAAGAAACCGCCGACGAAGTGGGCCGCACCGCCACACAAATACAGACCCTCTCCCCCCTCCTCTCCGGCATCCAGTCCACAGACAGCCTCCAGAGCGCCCTCCGGCAGGAAATATCCTCCGGCGCCGTCTCCGCCGCCACCCTCCAGCGCATCATCGACCAATACCCCCTGATGGAGGATGCCGTGAACGCCTACTGCGCCGGACTGCTGACAGAAGCCGGGCTCTACGACCTCCTCTCCCGCCAGTACGCCCAGGACCTGGACGTCTTCCAGGAAACAGGCCGGGCCAAGCTGTACACCAGCGAGCTCTTCTACAGCCAGTGCCTGGATGACAACAGCGACCTGGTGAGCCAGCTGGCCGAGGAATACGGCCTGGACCTGCGCAACTTCAAAAACGTACAGGCCGCAAAGCTGGCAGGGGAACAGAAACTCCTGGGCAGCATGGCCGGACTGTGGAGCCAGTACTACGAAGTGGTCCTGGACAAAGACGGACAGTACAAGATCCAGGGAACCCCCTACAGCGAGACCTACGACGTCCAGAACTCCTCCGAATACATAGCCATGGAGGAAGAATCCCAAAAAATCCAGGAATACCTGGACAAACTCAACAAAATCTTCCGCCTGTACAGCATAAACTCCCTGGAGTTCTCCCCCGGCACAATGGACAGCTCCCCGGACTCGCCGGATCAAACCGCCGCCGACACGGAGCCCTTCTCCGAAAAACGCGACTGGATAGAAAAACTCATCTCCGCGACCTCCTCCGCGCTGGACCGCCTGAAAGACAAAATCAGCAACACCTACCTCTCCTGGACCCTGCGAAACCACAGCCTCACCCAGTCCATGCAAAAGACAAAGGAAGCCATCGCCGCCCAGCAGCAGGCCTGCGAAAGCTACATGCGGGAAGCCGCCGCCGTGGGGCTGCCCCGGGAATACATAGACAAAATCCAGAGCGGCACCCTGCAGCTGGAGACCATCACCGACCAGGCCCTGGCGGACCGGATCAGAGAATACGAGACCTGGCACGACAAAGCCGCCCGGTGCTCCGAAGCCGTGGAAGACCTGAAAAACCAGCTGTCGGAACTGGCAAGGCAAAGATTCGACAACATCAACACCTACTTCCAGGGACTGATAGCCACCACCGAAAAAACCATCGCCAGATTAAACGCCCGGCAAAACAACACCTTCAAGGCTGATGACCCCTCCCTCTACCGGAAGCTCCGCGCCCAGACCCAGACCCTCCTTGACTACAACACCCAGCGGGCCGCCAGACTGGAGGAAGCCCTGGACGACGCCGCGGGCGGCGGCTATCTGGAGGCGGGCAGCCAGGCCTGGCGGGACATGTACAACGAGATCCTGGAGGTCCAAAACGCCACGGAGGAATACAAAAACCAGCTGAATGAACTGGCCCAAAAAGAATACGACGCCCTGCTGCGGCCCTTCGAAAACGCCCTCACCCGGCTGGAACAACGAAAATCCCTGATCGACGCCATGACCCTGCGCCTGGAACTGCAGGGCCACACCGCCAGCCGCGGCCTCTACGAACGCCAGCTGCGGGAAGACCAGGCCAGCCTGCGCTCCCTCACAGAGCAGGCAGAGCAGCTGCGCCGGAACATGAGTGACGCCGCCGGAAAGGGCATGGAGACCGGCTCCGACCAGTGGCTGGAGATGCGGGCCGCCCTTGCCGAAAACACCTCCGCCGCCATGGAACTGGAAAACAACATACAGAAACTCAAAAACTCCATCCGGGAACTGGACTGGGAGAAATTCGACCGGCTGAAGGACAGCCTCACCCCTCTGGACGACGAGGCGGACTTCCTGCTGGACCTGCTGGACCAGGACGGCCTCTACGACGAGGACGGCAGCCTGAACGAAAACGGAAACGCCGCGGCGGGACTGCACACCCGGAATTACTACACACAGCTGGAGCTGGCCGGACGCTACCGGACAGAGCTGGACAGGATCACCGCCGAACTGGCAGACGATCCCTACAATACCACCCTGGAACAGCGCCAATACGAACTGGCAGACGCCTGCCGCGCTGCCGCCCGGGCCGCCTCGGAAGAATACCGCGCCGTCACCGACCTGGCCCGCAAAGGATACCAGGCCCAGGCCGATGCCCTCCGGAAACTGACGGACGCCAGAAAAGAACTCCTGGACACCGAAAAATCCCAATACCAGTATCAGAAAAACCTGGCGGAAAAGACCCGGAACCTCTCCGGCATCCAGAAACAGCTCTCCGCCCTCTCCGGCGATGATTCCGAAGAGAACAAGGCCAGAATACAAAAGCTCAGCACAGACCTGGAGGAAGCCCGAAGAGACCTGGAAGAAACCACCTATGACAAATGGTACAGCGACCAGGCAGAACTGCTGGACCGCCTGGCTGAAGAATACGAAGAACTCATAACCCGCCAGACTCAGGAGGAACAGACCCTGTTCCAGGAGATGACCGCCTCCGCTGACGCCAACGCCCGGCAGATCCAGGACACCATCAACGCCGCCGCCCGGAAATGGGGATACCGCCCCTCCGACGACCTGCTGTCCGCCTGGACCACCGGCCAGGACGGCAGCGCCGACATTGCCGCCAACACCGCCCTCCAGCTCCGGCGCCTCTGCGAACTGAACGAAAAACTCTACCGCGCCGCCGCTGCCCTGGGAGACCTGGGCCTCACCGACTACGGCCTGGAGACCACCCTCACCGACGAAACCGCTGCCAGGAACTTCATTGGCCGCCTCTACCAGGGCCTCCTCCACAGACAGCCGGACGAAGCCGGCATGGACTTCTGGCTGCACAGGCTCACAGACGGAGCCACCGTCCAGGACATCCTGGAAGGCTTCCTGGGCTCCCCGGAATACCTGGCCCTGAACAAATCCCCCTCCGACACCATCCTGGACTTTTACCAGGGGCTCCTGGGGAGACAGGCGGAAGACGCCGGATACCAACACTGGATGGAACAATACCACAGCGGTATGACCCTGGGCGAAATCGGCACCCACGGCTTCCTGGACTCCCCCGAATTTTTGTCCGACAAAATGTGGCTGCGCCTGGCCGACGCCGTACCCCTCATCCCCGCCTTCCAGTCCCTGCCGCCGGTCAGCCCCCCGAACATGACAAACACCCTGCGTACGGCACCCACCTTTGGCGACCTCAACATCACCATAGAGCATGTAAACGACTACAACGACTTTGTCACACAGCTGCAAAAGGACAACAAATTCGAGCGGATGGTCCAGGACATGACCCTGGGCCGGGCTCTCGGACAGGCCGGCCTGGCCAAAAACAGCTACAGATTCTAACGGAGGTAAACACTATGCGAACACACAAAAAACCCGAAACCCTGCAAAGGACCATTCTCCCGCAGGAGGAGACCATCCGGGGGCTGCGCTTCAAAGCGCAGTCCCCGGCGGCGGAAAATGAACGGCTGAGGGCAGGGACGGCTGTGATGAACCGGACGCCCCCCGCTATACCTACACGGATATATCCGACGAGGCAGGGCACCTGTACCCGGCCTTCACAATCCTGTGCAGCGCCTCCGGCGACCTGTCCCTGCAAAACAGCTTAAGCGGCATCAGATCCTGCATAAGGGGCTGCTCACCGGGAGAAATCCTCACCATGACCTGCTCTCCCATCGCCAAAGTCGGATTGCAGGAAAGGGTGACCCGTTTCAAGATCAGAAGAGACTTTACTTTGAGGCCGCCGCATGACGGCGGCACAACTATTTGACAGGAGGCGACAAAATGAACTCTATCTACAGTCATGTATATCTGGATCTACAGCACAAGGCTATTG
>CAJUAB010000049.1 GCA_910583845.1 uncultured Acetatifactor sp. | reverse complement strand
GTTCGTTGGGGTTAAAGCTCATGTTTTTGTCCTCCTTTTTGGGTGGGCCGGGTGATCAGTCAAGTTCACCCAGCCAGTTAATTTGGTTTTTGTCTATATCTTTTAAGGAAATTCCGTAGCCGGAATATCCGGACTGCAGAAGCAGCTCTGCGTTTTTGATCCGGGTTATTCGTTTTACGGAATCCATAAAAGCGTTGATTTTCATGTCCCATACCTGGGAGTGGTTGTATTTGAACCCCTCGCTGTTCACCATGGAGGAGATCAGATTTTTCAGCTGCGAATGGTGCTCCGCGCCCTTGGACTGTTCCATTTCCGCCCGGTCATCTTCGATGAGGATCATCTTGGTAGCCTCGTTGGCGGGGAGCCTCTCGTCCTTGGAAATCCCGTGTACCTGCCGCAGATAGTCTGTGATCACGGTATATGTAAAGGCATCTATGATCACGGGGCTTCCGTCTACGGTCTGACACAGGACCGGGGCGTCGTCCTCCCGGCGCTGCAGCAGTCTGAACTCTGTAAAATCCAGATTTCCAAACAGGATGGAAGTTTTTTCCGGGGGGTAAAGCCGATAAAGAAAATGGGAGAACAGCTCAAAGGGCGTAATGTGGGTATAGTCTATACCCATATCCCACAATTGGACTTTCAGCTGCTGGGGCGTGGCCGTCAGCTGGTATACCATGGAATAGTAGTCCTGCTCGCCGTAGCGGCAGATTTCGTCCAGTGTGGGCTGATGGATCACAATGTTCTTTGAGACAGTATAATCTTCTCCCCGATAGATTCTCAGCTCGTCGTTTTCCAAAATATATCACCTCCTTAGTGCCAGTTGGGGCGTGTCTCTGTGAAGATCACGGATTTCCTGTTTATAGTAGTCGCTGAAAGCGGCATTCAGGCTCAATATGAAGCCGCATTCCGAGACATTCAGATTGGATTTGGATTCCTGGGGCGGAATCAGTCTGGAAGTGATCTTCAGACCGGGAAAGAGCTTGATTTCCACATAGCTGTCATTACCGCCGCACTTATCCTTTACCATATCGCCCAGAGAATTCAGGATTCTGGCGATGTCGTCTACAGGGTATCCGGTCTTGTGATGGAGCTCATTGATAACATTTTTTTGGCTGTAGTATTTCCTGGCTTCACGGTTTTCCATATTCACCTCTATCCGCATATCTGCCGCTGACGAATCAACCGCTGCTGACAGCTGTAGATACGCCCATGATATTGCACCAACAATAGAATCCACGCTTCTTACTTCGATACGCCCATTGGATGTCTGTCCTATGGAACGTGAAATTCACGCTCATATGAGCGGTGAAAACAGACCTATATTTCCGAATGGAGCCCTTTTTTTGTAATTTTATAGTTTTTTCCAAACAGCGAGACATCCTCCCCTCCGGGGGTCAGCCATTGTATGTCGGCGCTGGAATCCAGAATGGCTTTCCGGAAGCTCTCATTCTTACACAGAAACAGGGTTTGTAAAAGCAGGCTTCGGACAGGAAGGTTTTCCGTATCCTCCAATGAGCTGAGCAGCTTGTACAGGGTGGAAAAACCGATCTTTTCCTGTCCCAGATCATAGACCAGGCTGTGATAGAGCAGCCCGGCCTGCTCATTCTTTTCTTCCTTAGTTGAATCGGAACCGTAGATTCCGTTCTTCTCGGCTATATATCGGTGAAACATGCCATATATTCTGTCAAGCTGCTCCCGGTTGACGCCGGAGGTGCGGAAAAGCGACCTGTTCAATATGGAGGAAAAGGGCTGCCAGTCTCTCCTGTAAGGATTTTTGACGCAGAATCCGTTTACGATGGTCTGCAGGTAATCCATGGAGGTATGGAATTTGACATAATGCCTTTTTTCGGGATTGTAATATCCCTTCTGCCTGGAGATATGGGAGAAAAAGTGGGGTGTTTTCCGTCTTCCGTCATCCTCCCGAAAACTGCAGTCATATTTGCGCCGAAGCGCCCGGAGCTCTCCGGATACGTCAATGTCAAATTCCTTCTTTGCCTTGTCGATCTCGATTCCGGACAGGATGTCCAGCTGGCAGATATCGTGATAGAGCTCCCGGACTTGCCCGTAAGATTCCCCGTGATACATCCGGTCCCACAAAAGCGAGTTCAGCTCCTGGGACAGATTGATGATCTCACCTATTTTGTTGACAGAAGTCTTCTGGTCCAGGTCCGCCTGATCCTCCGGCGTGTAACGCCGTTTCACCTTCCGGGCGGTCACCAGGGAGGTGGGCGTTTTGAAAACATGATAATTGCGCCGGGCGGCCCCTATCAGGGTCTCATTGTCCGTCAGAAGCACGGTATCGGAATCGAAGTCCGCGCCGCTGAGCCGCTGCAGCAGGTTCTCGCCAATGGAGTTGACGCAGATGATTTCGTCGGTCAGGTTACAATAACGGTCTATGAAGGGGCTTTTCCTGTTTCTTGCCAGCCATATATTTCCCATTGTCACATGAGGGCTTCTGGAGCCCAGCAGGAGTTGGTCACAGGCAAAGCGTGTGCTGTGGATATTGCCCACGCCCAGCTGGCTGACTCCGTCAAATTTCCCTATGGCCTGTTGCAGCATTTCCACCGGATTGCCCAGAAGCGTGGAGTAATTGCCGTTTACAAATACATGGCCTTTTTTCAGATTCTTATAGTAGGAACGGAGCAGATCCATGAGAAAGTCCCGATAATACCTGGTTTCGGTAAACGCATCATTTACGCACAGCAGGTTGTATACAACTTCGTTTTTGGACATCGCGGGATGGGCCAAAAGGTCGGGCGCGGAAGGGAGGGGACATTTGACATAATGTCTTACCACGGCCGGGTTGTCCCGCAGCAGCCGGGCAAACTCCAGGGATTCCCGCAAAAAAATCCGCATTTCATCTTCTGTAAGCTGCAATGTGTTCAGAAGCTGGTAATGGGTCTGTACCAGGCGGCCGCCGAAAAAGGGCGTTTGTTTATCGTGCTTTACCACACCGAAGTCGGGATACAGATGGTCCAGCCAGTGATCCCAGGTGTCAAATTTCAGGTATTTGACGCTGCTGGGAGTGGTGATCAGGCGGATATCCTCAATCCGGGAGGCCCTGGTTCTGCCGTTTAGCTGGGAGAGCTCCGTGATGTGGTTGTCCTGAAACCACTTCTGAATGTTGCAGTTAAAGCAACAGGACTTGAACATCAGGTTCCGGAGGAGCACCATCCCACAAGAGGCGTATTCCCCCATCAGGGAGACGTCAATCAGTGATTGCCCGTCCCAGATACTGTTGGAGATCTCACAGCGCTGCTCGGATGTGACAAGATGTCCGTCCCGGGCGCGGGTCGCCACCACATCCTCCTGAAACACGCTCTGATAGTCGTCTATGAGCAGAATGTTCTCGGGTCGGATGGGGAGTGTGCCGATGATGCTGCTGGAAGGCAGGGAAATGTAGCTTTCATATGCTGCCAGATCCAGTTCCTGTCCCTTTTGGACCATAATGCCTCCCGAGCTGAATCGCAGGAGAGGCTTGTACAGCTTTTCATCAACAAACAGACATTTGCCCTGGCGGGCGGAGCCGGAGGATCTTTTCATCCTGCAATATCGGACGCCGTCGCAGAGAAAACCGTCCGTGTACAGCTCTGTTCTCAGTCCGGCGGTGGTCAGAAGGGTGGCGGGAGATTTTACGAGCCGGTATCCCGTGTCCGACGCTTCAAAACAGGAGGGAAGATCCCGCACGGGGGAGAGAGGCGGACAGCCCAGCTGTATCCCCGCAATCTCCCCCTCGCTGTCTCTGGCGATACAGTCCCGGAAATCCAGATGACCTGGGTCGCAGCCAAATCTTATAAAAGTGCTTCTGCCCATCTGGTTCCATTCCTTTACGGAATATCGGAAAGTTACATTGATTACCTCCGCTGTATAGGAAAGGTTCTTCACGCAGAAGGAAAAGTCCTGCCTCCGGTATTTCTTATGGTAAATATCCAGCAGCGCTGTCAGGTCCAGGCTGTAGTCCAGACTGTGTGTGAACTTTTTCAGATTATATTCTCCGTCTTCGCGTTTCAGGGTGTATTCCTTCGCCTGCTGCCCTGCGCAGTGGGCCGACAGGTAAATATCCTTGGCCTCTATGGTGGGAATGTACATTCCCTGCTTTTTTATGCTTTTTCTTTCCTGCATATTGCTCCTCTTCGCGTTCATTTTCCGCGTCCGTTATTTTGGGGTGTCAGAACTGTGTTTTCTGGTCTCTATGTTCCGCGCGCATTGTCTGTCGAAAAGCTGGTCGCTCATTATGCGCCGGGCGATGCGGGAACTTGTGGCGTATCCGTTTCCCTGGCAGCTTGTGTTGAAATCGGAAAAGAAAATGAGTCCTCCGAAGGTTGAATGGTCCGCGGCGGAAATTCCGAGGCGGCGGTATGTTTTGTTCATTGCGATTTGTCCTCCTTCAATAGTCAAAGTCTTGCGGATTCCCTGTGGCATACAGGGCTGACGGCACATTTCCGGGCTCCTGAGCATTTTGCAAACACGCCATGAGGGAATATGCGGTTGTGTTACAGCAAGTGAGCTGTGTGATGTTATATGCTTCTATCATTTACTTCTCTTTTGGGCAAGGAACTTTTTGCAAAAAATGAAGAACTGGCGTTCGAAAAATGGTATTGACAAATCAGAACGCATGTTCTATAATTGTCAGTACCAATAATCTTAGACAACGGAATCCTGACGGAAAGAGAATTCTGTTGTTTCTGACAATGGAATCCCGGCAGGTTTGGGAATCTGTTGTGGACATATTTAAATCAAGGGAACGGGGGAGGCGACATGGACGAATTGTTAGACGCTTATTATAAGAATAACGCGAGGAGACTCAGAGGACTTGTGGACAGGATTCTGGTTAAATTCGGAGGTCTTTCGGATGCGGACACGGATGACTTTTACTCTTTGGCGAATGAGGTTTTTACATATGCTATCATGCGATATGACGGCAGCGGGGATTTTGAAGGATTTCTCTATTCCTGTCTTCTGAACAGAGTCAAAACGGAGATTACCAGAAGGAACAGGGAAAAACGCAGAGCGGAGAGAATGTGTGTTTCTCTGGACACTCCTGTGGATGAGGATGAGAACGAAACACTGGGCGATGGGATTCCCGGCGGCTTTGACGTGGAGACAGAAGTGCTGGGAAAAGAGGAGGAATACAGCAATAGAATGCTGGGATATCTGCAAAGGCTTTCCGGTTTGCAGAAGAAGGTGCTGGAAATGAGCGCATTGGGATACTCTCCCCGGGAGATCAGGGCGCGGCTGCATATTAATGAAAAACAGCTGGCGGAGTGCAATGTGGCAATACACTCTTACAGAAACGTTTCGGTGCTGCTGTGAATGCGGCGGAGGACTGGAGGCAGACAGGATGAGTGAGAAACGGAGACAGATTTATACGGTGGAACTGTATCTGAGCAAAGTGAGGGATCTGGTTATCCGCAATGACGCGGCTGTGCAGAGACAGTTTGTGTGGAGCAACGAACAGGTGAACGAGCTGATTGTCACGGTACTGATGGACGACTATATGCCGCCCATTATATTGGGGGAGGAGGACAATTCGCGGCTCTGGATTGTGGACGGCGTACAGAGGACGGCTGCCCTGAAAAAATACAGGCACGGCAATTATAAGATTACATCAGCGGTTGAAAATTCCGTTATCCCTTACAGGGAAAAAGTTAGAGACCGGGAGGGAAATGTGCTTGTTGACGTTGATGGTCATATTGTGTGGGAAGACGCGGCTTTTGACATTCGGAATATGACCTATGACAGGCTGCCGGAGGAATTAAAGAAAAGATTCAACGAGTATCCGATTGAGACGGTCATACAGAAGCACTGTGACAACCAAAGGATTTCCCGGCTGATCGAGAGATATAACAACCATACTTCCATGAACGCGAACCAAAGAGCGTTCACTCACATTGATCATTTTGCCGGGGATATCCGTGATATGACGGAGTACAGGTTCTTTCTGGATTGCAGCAATTTTACGGAGGCAGAAAAGGTAAAGGGCGTGGTGGAAAGGGTCATTGTGGAGACGGTCATGTGTACGGGTCATCTGGATCACTGGAAGAAACAGACGAAGGCGATGTGCGCCTATCTGAATGAATATGCCGTCAAAGAGGAGTTTGAAAAGCTGGCAGATAATCTGCACAGATTGGAGAGAGTGGTCACAGACGAGATTCGAAATATGTTTAACAGCAAAGATGCCTTTCTTTTCCTCACATTGTTTGACAGATTCACGTCGTTTGGGATCGGAGATGGGAAATATGCGGAGTTTCTGAGTGATTTCCAGAGTCGCCTCCGGCGAGGGGAGGCGGACGGGCATCTGCCTGACGGACTTGAAAGGGACAAGGCGGTTATCAAAGCCAGGCTGGAGATGCTTGGTGATCGGATGCGGAAGTTTGTGGGCGAAGAGGGAAGGGAAGCGGTGACAGGCGGAGATCTCTCAGAGGAGGAACATTTTATTGCCGAAAATGTGGGAATAGATCCGGCGGATTTGCGGGAGGACATGAGCCTGTTCCTGGATACTCTTAAGGATCTGGAAGCCAGAACCATCCGGACCGGTTCCAGACTGTTGGAGAAGCACAACAGACTGTCGCTGCTTGCCATGGTGGCCTATTCGTACAGGCAGGATGTTGATCTGGAGGGATGGATGCGGCAGTTTGCGGAAGAAAATGCCGTATATTATGCGGATCAGAAGAAAAATTACAGGCATATGCTTAAGGAGCTTAATACTTACCTGGAGCGAGACAGGATTTGACAGATTGGTAAAGGATGTCAAAGAATTTCGGAAGGTTTTTTCGAAAACAGTGGATATATTGGGCAAAGCCTAGTATAATGAATATGATTCTGTCCCAAGCAGGGACAAAAAGGAGGCTCTGTGTGCCTGCCGCGAGGAGGATAGGAGTGGATCATGGAAGAGCATAAGAGGAGAAAGCGGTATTCGGGCACACACCCGAAAACCTTCGCGGAAAAATATAAGGAGCATGATCCTGAAAAATATGCGGACACGGTAGCCAGGGTCATCGCCAAGGGAAGCACCCCTGCGGGAATGCATCGCCCCATCATGGTAGAAGAAGTGCTGGAGATACTGAGGATTGAACCCGGGGAGAAAGGGCTGGACGCCACTTTGGGCTATGGCGGCCACGCCAGGAGGATACTTGCCTGCCTGGAGGGCAAAGGACATCTCTACGGGCTGGATGTAGATTCCGCTGAGATGGTCAGAACGAGGGAGCGTCTGCGAAAAGCAGGGTTTGGCGAGGATATCTTTACGGCGGTCAGAGAGAATTTTGCCAATATTGACAGGGTGGCCCGGGAATATGGGCCCTTTCAGTTTGTGATGGCGGATCTGGGGGTATCTTCCATGCAGATTGACAATCCGGAGAGGGGATTTTCCTACAAGGAGGACGGTGTGCTGGATCTGCGGCTGGACCCGGAGAACGGCATTCCGGCCTGGAAGCGGCTGGAGCGGATGAGGCGGGAAGAAATTCAGGGAATGTTGGCGGAGAACGCGGATGAACCCTACGCCGGAGAGATTGCCGCGGCCATTGCCAGGCAGCGGAAAAAGGGGACTGTTATCCGCACAACAACGGATTTGCGCAGGGTAATTGAGAACGCTTTGGCTTATCTGCCTGAGAACGGAGAGAAAAGGGAACTCTTGAAGAAAACCTGTCAGAGGGTGTTTCAGGCGCTGCGGATAGATGTAAACGATGAGTTTGAGGTGTTGGAAGCGTTTTTGCGTAAACTGCCCGGGTCCTTGACGGCGGGGGGAAGGGTTGCCATACTGACCTTTCATTCGGGAGAGGACAGGCTGGTGAAAAAGGCGTTCCAGGAATATTACCGGCAGCATGTTTTCGCGGAGATTTCGGAGAAGGTGATACGTCCCACCCCGGAGGAGTGCAGGGCCAATGGCCGGGCCCGTTCCACAAAACTGCGCTGGGCCGTGAAGGCGTGAGACGAACGCTGAGCAGGAGAGGCAGAACTCGGATATAGAAGGGAACAGTAGACAGAATTATGAGATACCAGATACGACATGCCCTGGTGCAGTACGGGGCGGATACCATATTGGAAGACGTGAATTTTGAGGTACACGACAGGGAGAAAATCGCCGTCGTGGGCCGCAATGGCTGCGGCAAGACCACGCTGCTGAAACTCATTGCGGGGGATATACAGATGAATAATCCGGACAGCGATGAGGAGTGTGGCATCACTATGGCGGGAAAGCAGGAGATCGGTTTCCTGCGCCAGATCAATTTCGAAGAAAAAGAAGTGACAGTGGAGGAGGAGATCCGGAAAGTATTCGGCCCTGTCTTTGCCTGTGAGAAGCGGATGAATGAGTTGGAGGAGCTGATGAAGGAGTCTGACGACAGCCGGCTTCTGGCAGAGTACGACAGTTTGCAGAGAAGGATGGAGGCCCTGCGGGGATATTCCTGGAGACAGGATATGGAGATCATGTTTCAGCGCTTTGGTTTTGCCCTGGAGGATCTTCAGCGTCCCATCGGCAGTTTTTCAGGGGGGCAGCAGACCAAGGTGGCTTTTATCAAACTGCTGTTGGAGCGGCCGGATATCATGCTGCTGGACGAGCCTACCAACCACCTGGACCTGCCTACCATTGAGTGGCTGGAGGGCTATCTGAAAACGTATGACAAGGCGGTGATCATCGTTTCCCATGACCGCATGTTTCTGGACAAGGTCATAGATGTGACCTATGAGATTGAGTATCACAGGATCAGGCGATATGTGGGCAATTATTCCGCTTTTATGCGGCAGAAGGAAGAGGATCTGGTCAAGCAGGAAAAGGATTATGAGGAACAGCAGAAAGAGATCCAGAGGCTGACGGACTGGATCGAGAAATGGAAGAACACGCCCTCCAAGGTGGCGGCCACCCGGTCCAAGCGCATGGTCATTGAACATATGGTGAAGATCGAAAAGCCCAGACGCTTTGACACAAAGGCGTTCCATGCCCGGTATGAGCCCAGGATAGAGAGCTACACCAATGTGGTGCAGGCTAGGGATTTATCCATTGGATACGACCATGAACTGGAGAAGGTTAGTTTTCTTTTGCAGAAGAAAGAGCGTCTGGCAATCATCGGAGAGAACGGCAAGGGAAAATCTACATTGCTGAGAACATTGATCGGGGAATTGCCCGCTCTGGGCGGGGAGTACAAATTCGGACAGAATGTGGAATGGGGGTATTTTGATCAGCAGAAAGCGGTGTTGGATGACGCGGACCCCAGACAGACCGTGCTGGATAATTTCTGGGAGGAGTACCCCCACTATGTGCGGGAGGAGGTGCGCAGCGCCCTGGGAGGCTTTCTGTTCTCCGGCGAGGATGTGATGAAACTTATGGGGCAGCTCTCCGGCGGAGAGAAAGTACGCCTGTCCCTGTGCAAGATGTTGCAGACCCGGCCCAATCTGTTGATTTTGGACGAACCCACCAATCACATGGACATCATCGGAAAGGAAGCGCTGGAACTGATGCTGCGGGAATACGCGGGCACGGTGTTGTTTGTATCCCATGATCGGTATTTTATCAGCCGGATTGCCACGGGGATTTTGGAATTCTCCCGGGAGGGTGTATATCAATACAAGATGTGTTATGAGGAGTATCTGGCGCAGAAACAGAAGGAGGCGGCCGGTCTTGTGGGCGGCCGCGGACCGGCGCGGGCCGGGACCGGCGGGCAGCCGGGACAGACAGGCCGGTCCGGGCGCAAAGACCTGTCAGAGGACGGAAACCGGACGGGGCAGTCCGACTGCAAAGGCCGGTTTCAGGCCGGGCAGCAGAGCACAACCGGACCGGATCAGGCCGTGGGGGGGACCGGTAAAGCGGCTCCTACCCTGACGGATGTGTTTGACCAAAAGACCTATTATAATCCGGGAAAAATCCGTTCCCGTTTAAAGAGCCAGCTTGAGAAATATGAGCGGCAGCTGTCCGAGAGTGAGACCAGGCTGGCCGAATTTCAGCTGCAGCTGGCGGACCCGGCTCTGGGCAGTGATTACGTCCGGCTTATGGAGCTGCAGGAATCCATAGATGCGGAGGAAAAGAATCAGGAAAGCCTGCTGGAGCGGATGCTGGAAGCAGAGACGGAACTGGCCCAAATGGAAGAAAAACATTGCTGATCGGGAGCACAGGAAAAATACAAGGATGTCAGTTCAGGAGGGAGTAGAATGGTAAAACATGTTATTTTGTGGAAGCTGAGGGAGGAACTATCTATCGGGGAAAAGATGACGGTAAAAGCGGAGATCAAGGCCGGACTGGAGGGACTGTTCGGTGTAATCCCGGGATTGCTGGAGATCAGAGTGTATACGGAAGGTCTGTCAGGCTCCAATGTGGATCTGATGCTGGATTCCAGCTTTGTGGACGAGGCGGCGCTGAAAGGTTATGCGGTCCATCCGGCGCATGTGGCTGTGGCGGAGGGCAAAGTCAGACCTTATACAGCGGTCAGAAGCTGCATGGATTTTGAGGTATAATCCATGAAGAATTGTCCCTGCAAGCGGGTAAAATGTCCCCGTTATGGGGATTGTGAGTCATGCCGCAAATACCATGAGAATCATCCTTACGAGGCGGCCTGTGAACAGAAGTCAGGGGGGAAGCGCCGCCGGTTTACAGAGGATCTGTCGGATGCATCCCATCCCGGTACGGACCGGTGACGCAGTCAAGACCACCGGCTTAGCCGGTGGCTTGCATTGCCCCTATAAGGGGCTTTTA
>CAJUAB010000048.1 GCA_910583845.1 uncultured Acetatifactor sp. | reverse complement strand
TTATTAGATTACCACACACTTTCTCTGTTGTCAACACCTTTTTGGAAATTTTTTTTACATTTTTTTCAGTTCTCAATTGCAAAATTAAATTCCACCCCCATATGGAATTTAATTCTGCAAATCTTCTTCCTCTCAACAGTGGAATTTAATTTTTCCGAATGATCTGTTATAATCCCAAGTTTGACACTTGTGAAAATAAAAAGTTTTTTGTTTCCTGCGGCACTCCAAACCCATAAAGGGCAACGGCAGATCGTAATGCACCCGCAAGTGCAATCGTCAAAACGATAAAGATATTTTTTTCGATTTGATATGCGTTTTACTATGGCACTGGTCTTGCTGTCCAGGTTGCCCGCAGGCTCGTCTGCAAAATGCTCATGCTCAGAAGCTCCTTTCAAGGCTGTCCGCCTGTTGACAGGACTATTGTAAACTCCAAATGTCACAGAAATGTCCGCGCCGGAGAAAGTTATCTCTTAAAATCAGGCCGAATTGTTACAAAACGCGGACATTTCAAAAAAAGACAGACCATGTACGGTTTCCATCTTCGCCGTGGGGATATGATGCACGGTGCAGTCACGGATTGCGTCGGGCGGAAAGCATTTTTCAAACGCGCTCCCGGGACAGGTCGTAAGCCGCATATCGCCCGCGGGATCAGTCCTGCGCAGAAGCATGTCATACCATTGGCTCACTGCTTCTGCGCAATCAGTATGTCCATACAATGCTGGTGCGGCACACCCCCGCTGTTGCAGTCAAATATGACCTCCTCGCATTTATGGAACAGCCAGTCATAATAACAGGTGAACAGCTCGCCGGATTTCCACGGAGTCCGCTGCTGCCCCTCTTTCTTTATCATAAATGGCTTATCCACAAAGGCATTGAGCACATTTAATCCTCCCACCGCCGTATTTTTCTTAAGCATGGCGGTAAATTCCTCCCGCATATCGCCTGGAATATAGTCAAAAAATCCGCTGCTGTATATGATGTCATAGGAATCCTCAATGCGATAATCCAATGCGTTGGCTCTGAAAAAATCAACATGTACACCATTTTTTTCCGCCAGCAGCAGAGCCTTGTCAATGCCTGCCTGGGACTCGTCAAATGCCCTTACCTGATAGCCGCATCTGGCCAGAAAAACGGCATCCTTCCCCTCTCCGCAGCCGATCTCCAGCACTCTGTACGGCCTGACAGGAGGCTTTAACTTCATAAGTTCATAGCATAAGTGGTTGGGATTCAGGCCCCAGTAAAAATCCTCCCCCTGATATCGCTGGTCATACTTGCTCACCGGCGCTCCCTGATACCCCAGGAGTCCGTCCACCGTAGTCTCCAACGTCTGCGCCAGCAGGGGCATCAGCCCCAGATCCGGCAAAGCCGCGCCATTCTCCCACTTGGAAACCGCCTGGGAGGAAATGCTTAACTTCCCCGCCAACTCCTGTTGGGTATAATTCAATATCTTCCTTCTTTTCTTGATCATCTCGCCTACTGTGTTCATATCATCCTCCTGAAAAACCATGTTCGGCGGCAATAGGTCTTTCCATGCCTTCTCCCGGCAAACGCAGCCCCTGTCATGCCTTTGGACGCGGATTCTCCCTACTCCCGCCAGCCTGTGCTGTTCCCTGTTCTTACTGTATCCATTCTAACAGCTCCCCCGCTAAAGGACAATGACGGCGTATTCACAAAAATTCCCCAAATTCAACCTGCGGTTGACAGCGCGGCAGATAGCAAAACGTCTCCTGATCCCCCTGCCCCTTCCCCGCAAATCTGTCTTGTCTCACTTCCACACCTGTGATAGAATAAACGGGCATAGATACAATATACACCATCGTAATCCTTATCCTGCCCCTTGTCAATACGCAGGCATAAAGCTGCTGTGAGGGATGAAAACAGATATCCCGGGAGGTAATCATGCGAAAAATCGCTTTTTTTGATATAGACGGAACCCTGACCTCCGAGATTGACGGCTCGGTGCCGGAGGACGCGGCGGCGGCCATTGCCCGGGCCCGGGAAAACGGTCATCTGATGTTTATCAATACGGGCAGATGTTTTCAGAATGTGGAACCCCGTTTTCGCAGCATAGGCTGGGACGGTTATGTGTGCGGCTGCGGCACCAATATCTACTGTGACGGCAGGGATGTGCTCTATGTGCCCCAGACCCACGCCACCATCATGTGCATCCTGCATGCCGCCAGAAGAACGGATGTGGACATCCTTTTTGAGTCCCGCGCCCGGGTCGCCTTTGACTTAAGCCGTCCCCTGCGCCATCCCGGAGCGGTGCGCCAGTACCGGATTTTCCTGGAGCATCACTATCGGATGCCGGAGGATCTGGAAAATCCCAATTTTTTCGCGGACAAATTTGTGATCTGGTATCAGGAGGAATCCCAGCTGGCCGCTTTTCGCCAGGTCAGTGACCAATGGTTTGACTGCATCGACAGAGGGGGCACGTTTCGTGAATTTGTGCCCAGAGGCTGCTCCAAGGCCACCGGCATCCGGTTTGTGCTGAATCACTACGGCCTGACCCTGGAGGATGCCTATGCCCTGGGGGACAGCAACAATGATCTGTCCATGCTCTCCTATGTTCCCCACAGCATCGCCATGGGGAACGCCTCCCCTGCCAGCCTTTTTGACCGGGTGGAGTATGTGACGGCCCCCGCCAGCCAGGGCGGTATCCGCCAGGCCCTGGCCCACTATCATTTCATATGAGAGACGGATACAGCCTATAGGTTCTCATTCTGTATGGTCTCCACAATATTGTTTTTCCGGATCTTGCCCATGGAATAGCGCATGGTCCCATAAAGCAGCGCCGCCACGGCGATGACGGAAATACAGATGCCCTTCCACGGAAAGAAATATGCTGTCTCTATCCCCTGTTTCAAGGCCAGGTGAAAGCAATAAGAGATGACCACGCCCAGGGGAATGCCAAAGAACAGCGCTTTTCCGCCGTAAAACAGACTTTCCAGCCAGATCAGGCGTCGAAACTCCCTGCCGGTCATCCCCACCGCCCGCAGCATGGCAAACTCCGGTGCCCGCAGTTCCATATTGGTGGTAATGGTATTGAAAACATTGGTAATGCCAATCAGCGCCACCACCGTGATAAAGCCATACAGAAAGATGGAGACCAGCATATGCATACTCTTTTCGGACCTGTATTCGGCTTCGTAGTTGGTGATGGAGTAATTGAGCAGGCTCATGCCGCCCCGCACGTCCTCTTCCACCCGGGAGGCATTCTCACATCTCAGATAGGCCTCCACCGTATTCCTGCTTCGGCTCAGTTCCTCCAGATGATTCTCCATCCATTCGTCACTCACAAACAGGATCACCCCGTCATAATAGACCCGGTTATTCATAAACAGAGGTTTTTGATCCGTCTGCATTGCCACCGTCACCGAAAGCTCCTCATTTCCCTTTCCCACAATCACATCCCCGGGACGGAACCTGGCCGCCGGTCCGCTGATCTCATACCTGCGGCCCCTTTCGTCATAAGAGACCAGCTCGTATTCCGCCAGAACTATAGCACCGTCCGTATCTGCCGGTACGCCCACCTGTTCACAATACCGGGCATAAGCCTCCTCCCCGAGAGAGTACACCCGCACGGTCTCCTCCGTTTCTTCCTCCGCATAATAATATCTCAGATAGTCCTCCGTCAGAGGAAGGGACTGCCGCTTAGCGGTAAAATATCCGAACTGCACAATCTCCGCCTCTTCCACTCCCTCCATCCGGGAAAGAGACAGCAGCTTTTCATAGGCATCCGTATCATAGCAGAATACATGCAGTTGATAATCCATATTTTTATAATAAATGTCCGTAGTATACTGGACCGCGTACATAAACGTGTTCATGCCGATAAACACCGCCACGCCCACCGCGATGGAAACCACCGTGGCGCGGTATTTCACCCGGGCACGCCGCAGATTCCTGTAGGCCACCTTGCCCCCTATGCCCAGAAGTCCTGATATCCAGCGGGGGCACCGCAGTTCTCTCCTTTGGATCTTCACCGTTGTATTGGCCCTGATGGCGCTGATGGGCGATATTCTGGCGGCGCGTCTGGCCGACTGCCATGCCGAGAAAAAGATGGTGACCGCCGCCAGCCCCGCGGAGAGAATCACCGCCCCCCAGGAAATGCCAAACACCAGGGGAATATCCGAGGCATCCTCCATCAGTCCGCTGACGGACCGCACCAGAATCATAGAGGCCAGTATCCCGCTGAGAACACCTATGGGAATACCCACCGTTCCCAGGAATCTCGCCTCATAATACACGATCTTCCGCTGCTGCTTTGAGGTGGTTCCCACTGAGGCCAGCCTTCCATACAGCTTCATCTTCTCTGTCAGTGAGATGGTAAAACTGTTGCGGATACAAAACACGCTGGTGACAATGATGACGGCCAGAGCCACCGCCGCCATGGCATAGATCATATTCATGGTTGTGGAATTAAAGGAGAAGCGCATCCATTTCAGCAAATAGTAATTATCCTCCACTGAATCCGCCAGATCCTTCAATCCCTCGTTCACCAAAGCCACATGTTTCAGTCCCCAGTCCGTGTAGCTGACATAAAGATCCAGCGGCCCCGCCATAGGATCTTCCAGCCGGGTAAAAACGGAATATCCCGGGGCGATGCGGTCCTCCACATTGTAATTGGGCCTTTCGATAATACCTACGATGGTGTAGGTTCTGCTCTCCTGCCCTGTCAACATTTCCTCTTCATAAAGATAGGGATGATTCTGACGCAGCGGATCTTCTCCCGATACTCTCCGCCCCACATTCAGAGTTATGCTGTCCCCCACTTGCAGGTCCACCATGGCGTTATAATGAATATGTCTGCTGATTACCAGCTCCGATCCGTTCTCCGGCATCCTCCCCTGCGTAAGCACAAGGCCGTACGTGTCCATGGCCTCTTCGTCCACGGCGCTGAGAAAAAGATAAGGCTTGTCGGGATTCTGGCTGCCCTCCAGGACGGCATATCCCAGGGAGCGCTTAAGCACAATCTTTTCAAGGTGCCTGTTCCCCTCAAAATACTTCACATCCTCCGGTTTCACTCCCAGAAAGCAATAATGCCAGTTCCCGTTTTCCTTTTTTTCGTATTCCACCATACTGGCCCGGAAACTCACGGCCAAACTGGCTACGCCCGTGATCAGCGCCGTGGCCAGGATCACGCCCACGATGGTCACCAGCGTGCGTTTACGGTTTTCTTTCAGAGAGCGCATACAGCATTTCCGCAATACATTCATCTCGCCGCCCTCCCTTCCTGGATACGACCGTCCTCTATGGTCAGCACTCGATGGGCTTGTTTGGCCAGCTCCGGATTGTGGGTAATCATGATAATGGTCTGCTTATATTTCTGATTCGCCTCCCGAAGAAGCGTCATGATCTCGTCGCTGGCCCTGGAATCCAGATTGCCGGTGGGTTCGTCCGCCAGCAGAATGGCCGGTCTGGTGATGAGCGCCCTTCCGATGGCCACCCGCTGCTGCTGTCCGCCGGAGAGTTCATTGGGCAGATGCCCCAGACGTTTTTCCAGTCCCAGTGTGTACGCCAGTTCCCGCACCACTCCGGGGTCCGGCTGCCTGCCGTCCAGTTCACAGGGCAGTGTCATATTTTCCTCCACATTCAGCACCGGGATCAGATTATAAAACTGATAGATCAGCCCCACCTGTCTCCTGCGGAATATGGCCAGCCTGTCGTCGTCCATCCCGTAGATATCGGTGTCCTCTATCAGTACCCTGCCGGAAGTGGGACGGTCCACACCGCCCAGCATATGCATCAGTGTGGACTTTCCGCTGCCGGAGCTGCCCACCACTGCCACAAATTCCCCCTTGGCCACAGAGAGAGACACATCGTCCACCGCCAGGACCTCATTGTCACCCTTGCCGTATCTTTTGATTAAATGTTCCGTCCGCAAAATCTCCATGTCATCACCATCCCTTTGCTTTTTCATCCATAACCGCTCTGTCGGCTGTCTTTTCTTTAGTATAAAAAATGGAAATGACATTTCCGTGACATTCTGAAAATTAATTCCCTCCATCTGCGCCTGATTTTGCGGGAGATCTGTGACGCACATCCCGGACCGGCAATTTTCGGGCGCATCCGCCGCTTTCGGGCCGATGTCTCCGCCTCTCACCTCATAAATTTCAGAGAGAATACCGTCCCCTCCCCTTCCCGGGAATCCACCTGGATATGCCCGTGCTGTTGTTCCACCACCTCCCTGGCCAGCGCCAGGCCGATGCCGATGCTGTCCTCCGCTGCGTTGCTCCCCCGATAAAACCGCTGAAACAGTTTCTCCCGTTCTTCGCCGGATATTCCAACGCCCTCGTCCTCCACCCGGATTTCGGAATAAATCTCGTTCCCCGAGGCGGAAATCCGTACAACGCCGCCCGCAGGGCTATGCTCGATGGCATTTTTGACAATATTGCAGATTGCCTCCACAGTCCAGTTCTCATCCACATGCAGAGTCACTTCCGGCTGCAGCGCCACCTCCATACGGACCTCCCTCCACTCCGCCGCCGTCTGCATCCGGGATACACATTTTTCCACCAGCCTCTCCGCCGCCGTCTGCGTCCGCTGTAATTCCACCACACCGGCCTCCAGCCGCGAGAGCTTCAACATGGTGGCAATCAGCCAGGACATCCCCGTAAGCTGTCTGCTGACCTCAGAGAGGAAGCGGTGTCTGGTAATCCGGTCCATCTCTTCGTTCTGTGACAGATTGTCCAGTAGAATCATCATGGAAGTCATGGGCGTCTTCAACTGATGGGAAATATTGGCCACCGAGTCCGCCAGCGCCTGTCGCCGCCTCTGCTCCAGGATGGCGGATTCCCGCAGCTGCACGGTGATCCGGTACACCTCATTTCGCAGGCCGCTGAGTTCGTCATCGAAGTTTTCATCCAGTTCCAGGCTGTAAATCCCCCCGCTCAGTCTCTCCATATATTGCCGCAGTTCCTCAATCCGCCGCTGCCGCTTCTGTAAATATGCGGTGATCGCCAGGATTCCCAGAAAGAGAACCAGCAGTAAAAACGCGTTCATGCCCAGCTGAAAACGCAGCAGCCGCTTTTCCTGGCTCTCCAACGTCCGGCTGCCGTATTGCGTAAAAAGGCCGTACCTCTCCAGAATCGCCTGCCCCTCCCCCGTGGACTTCGGCGCGTCCAGCAGCCCCAGCAGCTCCTCCTCCGGCACCTGGGGATATGCCTGTCGCACATTCTCCAGAATCCCCGCCGCCAGTATGGTATATTCCCTGCGCATCCCGTTCCGGAAAAAAGCAAGCCCGAAATTTGCCAGCAAAATAGCCGCCGTCAGAAACAACCCCAGCCAGAGGATCAGTTTTTTCAATTCCCCATTCCATTTCAGTCTCATACTCTTCTCTTTCCCGCACAGTTCAGGTGCCGCGGCACTCCATGCGATATCCCATGCCCCGGACCGTCCTGATGATCCTGCCCTCCGTGTCTCCCAGCTTCTCCCGCAGCCTCTTGATGGTGACGGACAGAGTGTTGTCATTTACAAAATTCCCCGAAAGATCCCATATATCCGACAGAATTTCATCCCTGGTGAAAAGTTTTCCCGGACAGGCCATCATACTGCTGAGAATCCGGTATTCCAGCCTGGTCAGTGTCACCTCTTCCCCGTTCACCCAGACTTTTCCGCTCTCCGCCTCCAGGGCAATCCCGCCGCACCGGAGCACTTCCCGCTCTTTGCTGCCCCGTCGCAGCACGTTTTTAATCCGGGAGATCAGTTCCCGGTTGCGGAACGGCTTGATGATGTAGTCATCCGCTCCCAGGTCAAAGGCTCTGACCACGTCCTCCTCCTCTTCTCTGGCCGTCAGGAAAATAACGGGAAACGTGTATTGCCGGCGAAGGGTCTCACACAACTGATAACCGTCTCCGTCCGGCAGGCCGATGTCCAGCAGCATCAAGTCCGGCGGTTCCCCTGCCACCATACGTTCCGCCTCCCGCCTGCGTCTGGCGATCCGGCAGGCGTATCCCTCCTGCTCCAGCAGATATTGCAGCCCCATGATAATCGCTTCGTTGTCTTCTACCAAAAGTATTTTCATACCCGCCTCCTGGAATATACCGTTTTTCCGCACAATATGCCGCAGTATCCCTCTGTCCTCCGCTCACCGCGTACTCCGAAAATGTTTTGTCCGGTGTGGGGCACAGTCTGTATCACAATTTTACAGCCATCCGCCTGTCCCCGTCAACCCACACGCCGCCGGACTGCTATATCGGAAAGGCAATGGCCCGGACCCTGTTTCCGGAACCGAAGTCCCGCAAGTCAATGAGGGGGATAAATCTTCGGATTTATCCCCCTCTCTTTCCACGCTCAATCTAATTCAGATACTTACAGAATCTCCAATACCTTATACCCCTGATCCGCAACCGTCTGTCTCAGAATCTCCCCGGAAATATCCGCCGACATCGCAACCACCGCGGTACCGGTCTCATGACTTACATTGGCCTGGGTCACACCCTCCAGCGCCTCCAACGCTTTCTTTACATGAGCTTCACAATGTCCGCACATCATGCCCTCGATTTTCAATGTCTTTTCCATGGTTTTTTTCTCCTTTCCTGTTTTATTTATGACCGGATCATCCCCCGTCTGACCGGGGATAATCGGCTCAGTCCCGATTCCGTCATTGCCGCTTTCATGACGCACACCCTGAACATTTTTGTCTTCCCTTGACAAACTCTGCATTTTGAAAAAATTCAGACGCAGAGCGTTGGTGACCACGCAAAAGCTGGAAAGGCTCATGGCCGCCGCGCCGAACATTGGATTCAGCTGCCAGCCAAAGGCCTTTATAAATACTCCGGCAGCCAAAGGAATCCCGACAATATTGTAAATAAACGCCCAGAACAGATTCTCATGAATGTTGCGCAAAGTGGCACGGCTTAAGCGGATCGCCGCCGGAACGTCCGACAGCCTGCTCTTCATCAGCACCACATCCGCCGCGTCAATGGCCACGTCCGTTCCCGCTCCGATGGCAATGCCGATGTCCGCGCTGGTCAGCGCAGGCGCGTCGTTGATGCCGTCCCCCACCATGATGACCCTGCCCTTTTCCCTGAGTCTGCGGATCACGTTCTCTTTTCCGTCGGGCAGTACACCGGCGATTACCTCATCCACCCCGGCCTGAGCCCCGATGGCCCTGGCCGTACGCTCATTGTCACCGGTCAGCATTACCACGTGGATGCCCATATTACGCATCTCGCTGATGGCTTCCGGACTGTCTTCCTTGATCACATCCGCCACTGCGATAATACCGCAGAGCGTTTCGCCGCGGGCAAAGAACAGCGGCGTTTTGCCCTCTTCCGACAACTGTTCGGACTTGCGTTTCATCTCCCGGGAAACGGAAACCTGTTCACTGATAAAGGGATAGCTGCCGCCGTACAGCGCCGTGCCCTGTATGGAAGCCGTGAGTCCGTTTCCCGGCAGCGCCTTGAAGTCCGCCACTTCCTCCGCCGTCATCCCCTGCTGCTCCGCTCTCTGACAGACGGCCCTGGCCAGGGGGTGTTCGCTTTTTTTCTCCAGCGAATAGGCAAGCCGCAGAAGCATATCCCCGTCAAAGCCCTGGAAGGGCACGATATCCGTTACCCGCGGTTCCCCCCGGGTGATGGTTCCCGTCTTATCCAGCGCCACAATCCGGGTCTTTCCTGTCTCCTCCAGCGATACGGCGGTTTTGAACAGAATACCGTTCCTGGCTCCCACTCCGTTGCCCACCATAATGGCAACCGGGGTGGCAAGGCCCAACGCACAGGGACAGCTGATCACCAGCACCGATATGCCTCTGGCCAGAGCGTACCCCGCCGTCTGCCCGACAATAAGCCATGCAATCACGGTGATCGCGGCGATCACGATTACGGTGGGAACAAAGATCCCCGAAACCCTGTCCGCCACCTTGGCAATGGGGGCCTTGGTGGCCGCCGCGTCACTGACCATGCGAATGATCTGGGAGAGCGTGGTATCCTCCCCGACTCTCACTGCCTCACAGCGGATAAAGCCCGCCTGGTTCAACGTGCCTGCGGAAATTCTGTCTCCCGCAGCCTTGTCAACAGGAATACTCTCCCCCGTCAGCGCGCCTTCATCCACCGCGCTGTTTCCCTCCAGCACAATACCGTCCACCGGAATGTTTTCTCCGGGGCGAACCACGAAGCATTCCCCCTTCGCCACCTGGGTCACGGGAACCGTGACCTCCGCCCCGTCCCGCAGGACTGTGGCAGTCTTCGGGGCCAGCTTCATCAATCCCTTCAGCGCGTCCGTAGTTTTTCCCTTAGACCGGGCCTCCAGCATTTTCCCCAGGGTAATCAGCGCCAGAATCATAGCGGCGGACTCAAAGTACAATTCATGCATATAAGCCATAACCGCCTCCGCGTCCCCCCTGACAGACGCGTCCGTCATGGCAAACAGGGCAAACGTACTGTAGCCAAATGCCGCCGTGGCGCCCAGGGCCACCAGCGCGTCCATATTGGGGGCCCGATGTGCCAGGCTCTTAAAACCGCTGACAAAAAATTTCTGATTGATCACCATGACCGACACTGTGAGCAAGAGCTGGACCAACCCCACAGCCACATGATTATCCGAAAAGAAAGACGGCAAGGGCCATCCCCACATCATATGCCCCATGGAAAAATACATCAGTATGAGCAAAAAGCCAAGGGACGCAATCAATCTCTTCTTCAATAGCGGCGTTTCCCTGTCCCGCAAAGCCTCTTGCTCCGCAGCTGCCCCTGCGTCCGGATTCCTGTTTTCACCTTTTACGGCCGCTCCATATCCGGCATTCCGGACCGCTTCTATAACGGCTTCCGCTGAAGCAGTCCCTTCCACACCCATGGAATTCGTCAGCAGGCTCACTGAACAGGATGCGACGCCCTGCACTCCGGAGACCGCCTTTTCCACCCGCGCCGAACAGGCCGCACAGCTCATTCCGGTTACTGTATATTGTTTCATAACAATTTTCCGCATTCCTTTCTATTATTTTTATATAGCCAATTGTGAAACGTACTCCGCAGGTAAGGAAATCTGTGTCGTAAAGAGAAGGCACGGTCCTGTGTTCATCACTACGTTTTATTTCATGAGCTTCTGCAATGTGGCTACCAACTCGTCAATCACTTCATCCCTGCCATCCCGTATGTCTCTGGCGACACAGCCACGGATATGACTCGCTATCAAATCTTTGTTAAATGCATTCACTGCCGCATTTACCGCCGCCGATTGTATGAGGATATCCGTACAGTAGGCATCCTTCTCCACCATCCCTCGGATTCCCCGGATCTGTCCTTCTATGCGGTTCAGACGATTTATCAGCTTTTTACGCTCCGCCGCAGAACGGTCGGTCATTTTCCCGCAGTGTTCACATTGCTCTTTGTCTGACATCCTGATTACCTCCCGAGGCATATACCCCCTATAGGTATATATTATACCCTTCCGGGGTATATGTCAACTACCATTCTTTGCATAGAGCGAATTTAAAATCAAATGCGCGCCGCAGTACTGGCCGCAAATAAAAAAAACAGGTACTGAACCTGCTTTTTATCATATACATCACTGTTGCTTTCTATACCCGGATTCTCCTCCCATACCCTCAAAACCGAACACTGAACCATTCTTCTTATCTCTCTGTCTGCT
>CAJUAB010000047.1 GCA_910583845.1 uncultured Acetatifactor sp. | reverse complement strand
GGCGGGAATGAAATGCGGGGACGCATAGATGGCGGGAATGAAATGCGGGGACGCACAGGTGGCGGGAATGAATTTTCAAAGCACTGATATTTTGTGCGGAATATTGACTCTGCCAGGAATATGAAATATACTGGATCTGATTGTGAAACTTCCTTATTGAAGTTAAGGTGTCAAAATGACAAATTTTAAAAATCCGCTGTCATATTGCACAAAAATCCGTAGCCAATAGCCACTTACAGAGTGCTTTGACTTTTGATTTTTGGGAATAATTGCACAAGCCATTTTGACTGGATATCCTTTTTACACCCTAATCTTATTGAAACAGTGTGGCTGTATAAACCATATCAGGGCGACTAGCCGCCGAATGAAGCGAATTTGCTTCCAGATCCCTTCGCGGAGCGTTTTGCAGGCAGCTGAAAAGACTGCTGCGGAGTGCGGATTCTGCTGCGGATGACAGGAGGAAAGCCAGGGATACAATGGCCTGCCGGATATTCAGACAATTGCGGAGAACGTTTCACAATCGTCTGTGCTTAATCTTGCGCGAAAGGAATGAAAATCATTATGAGAAAAAAGGGACAATCGGGAAGGGCCGGTAAGGTACGGATGTTTGCGATGATAGCGGGACTGCTGTTGGGGATGCTTGCGGGGTGCGGGCGGCAGGCGGAGCCTGACGCTGTGCGGGTAGGCGGTCTGAAAGGCCCCACATCTATGGGGCTGGTTTTTTTGCAGGAACAGGCCCGGGACGGGCAGGCGGCACAGGAGTATACATTTACCATGGCGGTGTCGGCGGACGAGCTGCTGCCGCTGATGATCAAGGGGGAACTGGATATTGCGCTGATTCCCGCCAATGTGGCCAGTGTGCTGTACAACAAGACGGAAGGGGGGATCTCCGTCATCGACATTAACACTTTGGGGGTACTGTACCTGGTGTCCGGGGACAATACCGTGGACAGTATGGAGAGTCTGCGGGGCAGGACCATCTACCTCACCGGCAGGGGAACTACCCCGGACTATGTGCTGCAATATCTGCTTAAGGTAAATGGCATTGACCTGTCCGAATGTACGCTGGAGTACCGCTCCGAGGCCACGGAAGTGGCGGCGCTGCTGGCGGAGCAGCCCCAGGCTGTCGGACTGCTGCCCCAGCCCTTTGTCACCGTGGCCTGTGCCCGGAACGAAGCGCTGGGCGTGGCACTGGATCTGAATGAACAGTGGGAGCTGGCCCAAGGGGAGGGCGGCAGCAGTATGGTCACCGGTGTGACGGTGGTGCGGAATGCCTTTTTGCAGGAGTATCCGGAGGCGGTGGGGCGTTTTCTGGAGGAACATGCCGCCAGCGTCCTGTCCATACAGGAGGACCCGGATCAGGGGGCCGTACTGGTGACGGCGGCGGGAATTGTGGCAGAGGAACCCATTGCGCGGCAGGCGATTTCCCGGTGTAATATTACCTATATAGACGGCGCGGAAATGCGGCAGGCCCTGTCAGGGTATCTACAGGTGTTGTTTGAGCAGGACCCTGCGGCAGTGGGCGGCGCTCTGCCGGGGGAGGACTTTTATTATATCCCCTGACCACCGGATGCGGATTCGGGCAGTATAGCCCGCTATGCGGTGTCATCTGGCACCAATCTCCCACAAACGGTGACGCACATCTGCACATCTGCACATCTAATAGAAAGCATTTTTCAGACACGCTCTGGCGGAAAAAGAGATATGAAAAAAGTTTCAGTAAAATATGGAAAAAAAGTGATCATTGCGGCGTTCTGGATTCTGGTGTGGCAGCTGGCCGCCAGTCTGGTGAACAACCGCATTCTGCTGGTGGGGCCGCTGGAGACACTGGGAGTTCTCGCGAAACAGGTCTCCACAGGAACCTTCTGGCTGACAGTGGGAAGCTCCCTGCTGCGGATCGGGACAGGATTTACCGCAGGGTTTGCGCTGGGGCTCCTGCTGGCGGCCGCCAGCGGCCGCTTTTCCCTGGTGGAGGAAGTGCTTTCTCCCGTTATGTCGCTGCTGAAAGCCATTCCGGTGGCTTCTTTTGTGGTGCTTTTCCTGATCTGGTGGCGCAGCGGCGTGCTGGCCACCGCGGTCAGTTTTTGCATTGTCCTTCCCAATATCTATGTGAATACGCTGGAGGGGATACGGCATGTGGACCGGCGTCTGCTGGAGATGGCGCAGGTGCTCAGGATTCCGGCATGGAACCGCTTTTTCTATATTTACAGACCCGCCCTGAAACCTTATCTGGACAGCGCCATCCGGATCTGCGCGGGCATGAGCTGGAAGTCCGGCGTGGCGGCGGAGGTGATCGGCATCCCGGCCCTGTCTGTGGGGGAGCAGCTGTATCTGTCCAAAATTTATCTGGATACGGCGGGCGTACTGGCCTGGACGGCGGTGACGATCCTAGCCAGCGCGCTCTGCGAAAAGGCGGTGCTGGCTGTGTGGCAGGGGTTTCAGCGATGGGAGCCCCGGTGCCGGGCCTGCGGGGCGGCGTCCCATGGCGGGCGCAACACAGGGGCGCGGGAAACAGCCCGCAGTCAGGAAAGCGGACAGGGGCAGGATACGGCGCAGGTGGTGCTGGAGTTGTCTCATGTGAGCAAGAGCTATTCCGGCAAAAAAGTGCTGCGGGATGTGACGGCCCGCTATGAGAGAGGGAAGACTTACTTCTTCCGCAGTCCTTCCGGGAGCGGTAAAACCACGCTGCTTCGGCTGATTGCGGGATTGGAGAAACCGGATGGGGAAATGGCGGCAGACGGGATCAGGCGTCATGGCAGCCGGATTTCCATGGTTTTTCAGGAAGACCGGCTCTGCGAGGAATACAGCGCGTTGGTCAATGTGGACATGGTGACCGGGGACAGGGAAAAGTCCAGGGAGCATCTCTGTCAGCTGCTGGCGCAGGAGGAACTGGACAGGCCCTGCCGGGAACTCAGCGGCGGCATGAAGCGCCGGGTGGCCGTGGCCCGCGCCATGGCGGCAGGGGGCGATGTGATTTTGCTGGATGAACCCTACGGAGGGCTGGATGAGGAGAGCCGCCGCCGGACCAGACGCTATATTCACCGCTGCGGAGCAAACAGCGCGCTGTTGGTGGCAACCCATACCCATACAGGGGAGTAGAATTACGTAAAAAACATTTGCATCACGGGCTGTCTTATGGTATAATCTTCAAATGACTGTGATCATGTTCGCTTGGTGGCTGGCATGTGAAGATACAGGGGCGATGAAGGAGGAAATGATAAATGAGTTTACAGGTTGAAAAATTGGAAAAGAATATGGCCATGCTGACCATCGAAGTTCCTGCGGAGGAATTGGAGAAGGCCATCAACGCCGCCTACCAGAAAGAGAAAAATCGGATCAGTATTCCCGGCTTCCGCAAGGGCAAGGCTCCCCGCAAGCTGATTGAGCAGATGTACGGCAAGGAAGTATTTTATGAAGACGCGGCCAACGCGCTGATTCCCGAGGCCTATGAGAAGGAACTGGAGAACTGCGGGGAGGCGGTGGTGTCTCAGCCCAAAATCAATGTGGTGCAGATCGAGGCGGGCAAGCCCTTTATCTTTACCGCGGAGGTTGCTCTGAAACCGGAGGTTACCCTGGGGGCGTACAAGGGCGTGAAGGTGCCGGCTGCGGATCTGGAGGTTACGGAGGAAGAGATTGACGCGGATATAAACAGAGAGCGCGAGAACAGCGCGAGGATTGTTGCTGTGGAGGACAGGCCCGTCAGAGACGGGGACATGACCGTCATTGACTTTGAAGGCTTTGTGGACGGCGTGGCCTTTGAGGGCGGCAAGGGTACGGACCACTCCCTGACCATCGGTTCCGGTGCGTTTATCCCCGGCTTTGAGGAAGCACTGATCGGCGCTGAGATCGGCAAGGAGACGGATGTCAACGTCACTTTCCCCGAGGACTACCAGGCGGCTGAACTGGCCGGCAAGGCGGCAGTGTTCAAATGCACCGTAAAAGAGATCAAAGAAAAAGAGCTTCCCGAACTGGACGATGAGTTCGCGGCGGAGGTATCTGAGTTTGAGACGCTGGCCGAGTACAGAGAGGACACCAGAAAGAAGGTAGCGGAGCGCAAGGCCGAGGCAGCTAAGAGCGCCAAGGAAGAGGCTGTCATAAATGCCATCATTGAGGACGCGCAGATGGAGATTCCCGATGCCATGCTGGAGACGCAGCAGAGGCAGATGGTGGAAGATTTTGCGCAGAGATTGCAGATGCAGGGTCTGACCATGGAGCAGTATATGCAGTTTACCGGTGCTGACTCCAGGACACTTCTGGAGCAGGTGAAGCCCCAGGCGCTGAAGCGTATTCAGTCCCGTCTGGTGCTGGAGGCTGTGGCCGCCGCCGAAAATATGGAGGCCACCGAGGAGGAGTTTGAAGCCGAGGCAGCCAAGATGGCCGAGAGCTATAAGATGGAAGTGGACAAGGTGAAAGAGCTTTTGGGCGAAGGCGGCAAAAAGCAGGTGATGGAAGATATCTGCGTGAACAAGGCTGTGGAGTTCGTGGTGGAGAACGCCGAGGAAACCGCGGCGCAGGAGACAGAAGACGCAAAGTAGGCTCTATAACTGAAGGAAACGTGCGGACAAACAGAGGATTGATTAATTTTTTATGAAATCCTCTGTTTTGCGATTGTAAATAAACAGCGAGTAATGTATAATGTGCTTGCGTCCGGCATGATATACAATATGTCGGGAAGACGTGAGAAATGTTTAATATTCGGAACGCAAACAGGAGGCGTATATGAGTTTAGTACCTTATGTCATTGAACAGACCAGCAAGGGTGAGCGGTCTTATGATATTTATTCCAGACTGTTAAAGGATCGGATCATTTTCCTGGGAGAAGAGGTCAACGAGGTGACGGCCAGTCTTGTGGTAGCACAGCTGCTCTTTCTGGAGTCCGAGGACCCGGAGAAGGATATCCATCTGTACATCAACAGTCCCGGCGGCAGTGTGACAGCGGGCATGGCGATCTATGACACCATGCGGTATATCAAATGCGATGTGGCTACGGTCTGCATCGGTATGGCGGCGAGCATGGGCGCTTTTCTGCTGGCAGGCGGCGCGAAGGGCAAGCGCTACGCCCTGCCCAACGCGGAGATCATGATTCACCAGCCTCTGGGCGGGACTCAGGGGCAGGCTACGGAGATTGAGATTGCCGCGAAGCATATTCTGAAGACGAAAGAGAAATTGAACCGTATGCTGGCGGAAAACACCGGTAAGGACTATGAAACTGTGTGTGCCGACACGGAGAGAGACAACTGGAAGAGCGCCGAAGAGGCTCTGGAATATGGCCTGATCGATAAGATACTCAGTTCTCACACCATGATTGAGACAGGGGAAAAGAATTCCTAGCCGGGGAGCGTGTGCTTATTGCGCCGTGTTTGATCACGGGAGGCCGCTTGGGCTTTCCGCGATGGAGATAGAGGAAATGCGATATCCCAGGGATTGCCTGGGGTACGCGGGAAGAGGTAAATGTAAGAATGGCAGGTAAAAATTTTGACGGCGAAATCAGATGCTCGTTCTGCAATAAATCCCAGAATCAGGTCAAAAAGCTGATCGCGGGACCGGCAGGGGTATATATATGCGACGAGTGTGTTGAGATCTGCGAGGATATTTTGGAGGAAGAGCTGGAGGAGGAAGAGGAAACTGTCCTGCAGGAACAGGATATCAAACTCCTGAAGCCAAAGGAAATCAAGGCATTCCTGGACGATTATGTGATTGGACAGGAACAGGCCAAAAAGGTGCTGTCAGTGGCCGTATACAACCATTATAAACGGGTGACGGCACCGAAGGATACAAATGATGTGGAGCTGCAAAAGAGTAATATTATTATGATCGGTCCCACCGGTTCGGGCAAGACTTATCTTGCGCAGACACTGGCCAAGATCATAAATGTGCCCTTTGCCATCGCGGATGCAACCACACTCACCGAGGCCGGCTATGTGGGCGAGGATGTGGAGAACATTCTGCTTAAGCTGATACAGGCGGCGGATTATGACGTGGAC
Organism: uncultured Acetatifactor sp.; assembly: GCA_910583845.1. GTDB lineage: Bacteria > Bacillota > Clostridia > Lachnospirales > Lachnospiraceae > Acetatifactor. Next base: position 6,812 of record CAJUAB010000047.1, on the reverse strand, counting down.
AGGGCGCAGTATGGCATAATCTATATTGATGAGATCGACAAGATTACCAAGAAGGGGGAGAATGTATCCATCACCCGGGATGTGTCCGGCGAGGGAGTGCAGCAGGCCCTTCTGAAAATCGTGGAGGGGACGGTAGCCAGTGTGCCGCCCCAGGGAGGCAGGAAGCATCCCCATCAGGACCTGATCCAGATTGACACCACCAATATCCTGTTCATCTGCGGCGGCGCGTTTGACGGGCTGGAGAAGATCGTGGAGTCCAGGCTGGACCGCAAATCCATCGGTTTCAATACGGTGGTGAGCCAAAAGTCCACCAAGGAGATCGGGGAACTGCTACAGGAGGTAACGCCCCAGGATCTGGTGAAATTCGGCCTGATTCCGGAGTTTGTGGGCCGTGTGCCCATCAATGTGTCCCTGCAAGGCCTGGACAGAGAGGCCCTGGTACGGATTCTCAAGGAACCCAAGAGCGCTCTGATCAAGCAGTATCAGAAGCTGTTTGAGTTTGATGAGGTAGACCTGCAATTTGAGGAGGATGCCATCGCGGCCATCGCGGATAAGGCCTTTGAGAGAAAGACCGGGGCCAGGGGGCTGCGTTCCATCATGGAGAGTGTGATGATGGATTTGATGTATCAGATTCCCTCGGACGATACCATTGGCAGATGTGTGGTCACCAAAGACTGCGTGGAGGGCGCCAGCCAGCCGTTGACCTTCCCCAGAAGCATTCCTGTAAAAAAAGCTCAGTAGAAGACAGTTTCCGGCGCCGCCTGTAAAAAGTGCGGCGTCATTTTATACCCCCGTAATAACGGGCGATGGGAGCGTATATGATTATAAAGAATGCAGCGCTGGAAACGGTGTGCGGCGTCACCAGCAAGCTGCCTGAAAACAGCAGACCGGAAGTGGCTTTTGCCGGAAAGAGCAATGTGGGGAAGTCCTCGCTGATCAATGCTCTGATGAACCGGAAGAGTCTGGCCCGCACAAGCTCTCAGCCGGGCAAGACACAGACCATCAACTTCTATAATGTCAATGACAGCGTATATTTTGTGGATCTGCCGGGCTATGGCTATGCCAGGGTAAGCGAGGAGGTGAAGGCCGGATGGGGAAAGATGGTCGAAAACTATCTGCACGGTTCCCGGCAGCTTCGGGCCGTGTTCCTGCTGCTTGACATCCGCCATAAACCCTCGGAGAACGACTGCGTTATGTATGACTGGATCAGGAACCAGGGGTATCAGCCCATCATCATTGCCACCAAACTGGATAAGATCAACCGGAGCCAGGTCCAGCGGCAGGTGAAACTTTTGAGAGAGACGCTGAGGGCGGAAAAGGATGTCCGCATCGTTCCATTTTCTGCCGCCTCTAAGCAGGGCAGGGAGGATATTTATGAAATCATCGAGGAAATACTTCAAGGCGCTGGTTAATCTGGGGGTGGCAGTGACCATACTGCTGCTGGTCGTATTGCTGCTGCCGCGGCTGATCATATGGTTCATGCCCTTTGTGATTGCGGGAATCATTTCCATGATAGCCAGTCCGCTGGTACGCTTTTTTGAAGAGAAAATAAAGCTGAAACGGAAATGGGGCAGCGCTTTCGTGATCATCGTGGTGATTGCGCTGGTGGTGCTGGTGCTGTATCTGGTGGGTTCCAAGCTGATTGAGGAGGGAATGGGGCTTCTGGGAGCGCTGCCGGAGATGTGGGATTCCATGAAAGCGGACTTGTCCGGCGTGGGGGAAAGTCTGGAGGGAATCTTCGAAAAGCTCCCCCGGGATACGCAGCAGACCATCTCCAATCTGGGCAATCAGGTGGGAGAGTTCATGGCCGGACTGTTCGAACGCATTGGCACACCCACCATCACGGCGGCGGGAAATTTTGCCAAACAGCTGCCCTCCGTTCTGATCGCCATCATCATGTGTCTGCTGGCCTCCTACTTTTTTGTGGCGGACCGGTATCAGATCGGCAGCTGGATCAGAAAATATACTCCCGATTCTGTCATGTCCAGGTATGATATGGTCCGCAGAAGCATTCTGAAATCTGTGGGCGGATATTTCAAGGCCCAGCTGAAAATTGAAATCTGGATGTATCTGCTGCTGGTAGTGGGTCTGAGTGTGCTGCGGGTGGACTATGTGCTGCTGATTGCGCTGGGTATCGCTTTTCTGGATCTGCTGCCTTTCTTTGGCACGGGCACGGTGATGGTTCCCTGGGCCATTATCAAAATTTTCAGCAGGGATTACAAAATGGCCATCGGTCTGCTGATTATATGGGGCGGAGGGCAGCTGGCCAGGCAGATCATTCAGCCCAAGATTGTGGGGGATTCCATCGGAGTAGCGCCGATTCCCACTCTGTTTCTGCTGTTCATCGGCTATAAGCTGGGAGGCGTGATCGGTATGATCATTGCTGTTCCTCTGGGAATGCTGTTGTCAACCATGTACCAGGAGGGCGTGTTTGACACCACAAAAAACAGTATTGCCATATTGATATCGGGGCTGAATCATTTCCGCAAATTCCAGCCGGAGGATCTGGAGGTGGTGGAAGAAATGAAGCATAAAAAAACTTGAAAAAACTCACAATGATCTTGAAACATATCGACCCGCAAAACTGTCTTATAGTTAGTGGGTCTTTTTTTAATGACAACGGATTTTCCGGACAAAAGAATTTTTGCTGAGCCCGGATTCTTTTGTCCCAACAAAATTTTTAAAATTGGTTGCAGTAAATCAGCCCGTAGGGGATATTACTAAGTAGAAGCAGGTTGCCTTGGATGGATACAATCAGGATACAGGACACAACTAGAATACAGGAAAAGCTACAGGAAAAGATTGACAGCTACAGCGATATGCTTTTCAAGATCGCATATGCCAGGATGGGGAACAGGGCGGATGCGGAGGATATCGTACAGGAAACTTTCTATCAGTATTTCAGAGCTTCAAGAGATTTTGGAAATGAGGAGCATGAGAAGGCATGGCTGATCAGAGTCACTTTAAACGCCTGTCACAAGGTGTGGCGCAGCAGTTTTTATCGTCGGCGCAGTGAGATGCCTGACCCGGAACAGCTTCTGGCGCAGGAGGATCAGGAGACAGGGGAGCGCAGCCCGGAGGAGACATTTTTGGACAAGGAGAGGGCGAGGGCTGTGTTGGAAGCAGTCTGGAAGCTGCCTGTCACATACCGGGACGTGATTCATCTGTTCTACTATGAGGAACTGTCTGTGAAGGAGATCGCGATGATACTGGACCGGAAGGTATCGACGGTGACTTCCCAGTTGACAAGAGGCAGGGAGATTCTGAAAAAGAATCTGAGGGAGGAGTACGATTTTGCGTAGCTTCAGAGAAGAGTATAAGAGGGAAATGGACCGTGTGGGGACTTTTCGTCTGGATGTGGAGCAGATATCCGATGAGATTCATCACCATAAGCTGCAAAAGGCCCAAAGGAGGCGCATGATTGTGTCCACGGCTTCGGCGGCGGCAGTGTTTCTGATGTTGAGCGGCGTGGTTACGGCCATGAATTACGGCAGCGGTTTTATTCAGGTGAGGGACAACGGATTTTCCATCACAAGTGAAAAGTGGCGGGATACGGAAAGCGGATCGACGGAGGAGACGGTGGAAGACATACAGCCCATGGCGCTGTCCGCGGAGCAGCCGGCGCAGGTGTCCGGGACGGAAGTGGAGTGTGCGGCATACGAGATGGCGATAAAGGAGTATGATTCGCTGGACGCTTTGCTGGAGGAGGGCGCGGTCACAGTGCCGGTTCCGGATCTGGGGCTGCTGGGCGAAGAGGTGACGGCGCAAAGCATTCATCTGATGGAGAATCAGCTGTATATCTCTTTACTGGATAAGCAGGAGAGGTTTTTCTCCATCATGCAGCTGGACCATCGGGAGGACCAGGCATACGCCACATCCAGCGCCTATGCGGGGGAGGCCGTCAATGAGCGCAATTATACCACCTCTCAGGGCTATACTTATAAAGTGATTGACATTATAGACGGCAGTGATGTCGGCAACATAGAGTGCGCGATCTCCCTGTATGGCCGGGACTTGCTGGTGGGTTTCCGAGGGTATACCCAGGAGGAAGCCTATGACGTACTACAGTCCATGGATCTGGGCGTGTATGTTGAAAATGAATAACGCGGAGTTATGGACAGCATGCCCCCTGGAGAGCACGGATGTGTATCCGGACTGGGAGAAGTCAGGATATGCATCATGGCTGGGTGTGACCGAAGGGGTCATGTGGAATTTTTAATAGGAAGGACTGATAGACTTATGGACAAAAATGTTGTGATCTACAATAACAATACCGGGATTACAGCGTCCCTGCGACCGCTTTTAAGGGGAGAGAATATCCGGCTTCTGGTGGCGGAGAGCAGGAAGCAGCTGCGCCAGATCATGGCGGCGCAGCAGGTTCACCTGCTGATAACCGACGTGGTATGGTCGGATCAGGACCAGGATATTACGGAGGGGCTGGAGACATTGCAGAAGATCCGTCAGATGAGCAGTCTGCCCATTATAGTGGTTTCCGCCCGTGACGATGAGACCAGCAAGATTCTGGCGCTGAACGCGGGGGCGGATGACTATGTGGTGAGCGGCTGCAACCCGCTGGAGCTGCTGGCCCGGATCAAGTCTCAGCTGCGCAGATACACACAGCTGGTGAATATGTGCGCCAACATAGACAAAATCTATCAGGTGGACGGTCTGGTGATTGATGACAATACCAGGCAGGTTTTTGTGGACCATAAGGAGGTAAGGCTGACTCCCATTGAGTATAAGATATTGAAGCTGCTGGTGCAGGAGAGGGGAAGAGTATTGTCCATCACGCAGATCTATGAGGCCATATGGCACATGCAGGCCATCGGCGCGGACAATACCATTGCCGTACACATCCGTCATATCCGGGAGAAAATTGAGCAGAATCCCAAGGAACCCAGATATCTCAAGGTGGTGTGGGGAACAGGATATAAGGTGGGTTAAGCAGGGATTACAACATAAGGAGGGCGACGGGACATGGGTGTCTTGAAGGAAATAAAGCCGGAGAAGGTATTTGCATATTTTGAGCATATCGCGCAGATTCCTCACGGTTCGGGCAATGTGGAGGCGATCAGCGACTATCTGGCGGACTTTGCCAGGCAGAGAGGGTTACAATGTATTCAGGATGAATCCAGGAATATCATTATCATCAAAGAGGCCGCAAGCGGTTATGAGCAGGAACCCGCTCTGATTATACAGGGGCATATGGACATGGTGGCAGTGCATAAGCCGGAGTATCCTGTAGATATGACCAGGGAGCCGCTTAAGCTGGCCGTGGATGGGGACAGAATCTACGCGGAGGGTACCAGCCTGGGCGGTGACGACGGCATAGCAGTGGCTTATGCGTTGGCTCTGCTGGATGATGACACATTGCGGCATCCCCGTCTGGAGGTGGTGATCACTGTGGACGAGGAAGTGGGCATGGACGGCGCAAGATCCATAGATCTGTCCATGCTGCAGGGACATCGGCTGCTGAACCTGGACTCCGAGGAGGAGGGGATCTTTCTGACCAGCTGCGCGGGAGGAGCGAGGATCAATTGCCTGCTGGATCTGTCGGAGAGCTGTCAGGACAGAGACGGAACGGTCTTTGAAGTGACGGTGGGCGGCTTGCAGGGCGGTCATTCCGGGGCGGAGATCCACAAGGAGAGGGGCAATTCCAATCTGCTGATGGCCAGACTTTTGCGGAAACTGGCAGGCAGCGTCCCCATGGGACTTTGCAGCTGCGACGGCGGTCTGGCGGATAACGCGATTCCCAGAGTGACCACCGCCCGGATTGTGGCGGCGGAGGAAGACGAAAAACAGCTTATGGCGCTGGTGGCGGAATATCACGCGACATTGAAGCGGGAGCTGGCCTCCAAGGACCCGGGTGTTTTTGCCACCATTTCCTTTCAGGGGAAAGGGAGCGCAAAATGCCTGACAGGCAGTGATTTACAGCGGGCGGTGAATTATCTCTACAGTCTCCCCTGCGGTGTCCAGGCCATGAGCGCCGATGTACAGGGGCTGGTGGAGACTTCTTTGAACCTGGGGATTCTGAAAGTGGAGGGCGGCAGGGTGACGGCGGAATTTTCCGTGCGCAGCTGTGTGGACAGCAGCAAGCAGGCGCTGCTTGACAAGGTGCAGGCGTTGACGGCCCTGGCCGGCGGGCGCTGCGAGATCACCGGGGATTATCCGGGCTGGGCATATCGGGTGGATTCCCCTCTGCGAAATAAGATGATTGCCCTGTATGAGGAGATGTATGGCAGGGCTCCCCGGGTGGAAGCCATTCACGCAGGACTGGAGTGCGGTATTCTGGCATCCAAGATCCCGGAGATGGACGGTGTCTCTTTCGGCCCCAATATGTATGATATTCACACCACGGAGGAAACTCTGAGTATTTCTTCCACACAGCGTGTATGGGACTATCTTGTGCGGCTGCTGGAGAGGAAGGACTGATTTTCCATCCGCTGTTTCCGGAAGTCATATCTTGCAACTGTCTGTAGTGGATATATGTGCAAAATATACAATTATTATGTCCACTACAGGTGGTATGGCGAGTATTTACACAAAAATCGGTTTTTGCATATAATTCTGCAAAAAAGTCTTGCTTTTTGAGGAGTGACGAGTTATAATAATTTTTGTTACGGGGTGTGGCTCAGCTTGGTTAGAGCGCCGTCTTAGGGAGGCGGAGGTCGCGAGTTCGAATCCCGCCACTCCGATATAAAGGAAGTGCCAAAGCCTTGATTTTGTAAGGTTTTGGCACTTTTTGTTGTGCCACAGTAAAAATAAACCACCGGCTATGCCGGTGAGTCCCCAGATGCTTAAGCTATAAGAAA
>CAJUAB010000046.1 GCA_910583845.1 uncultured Acetatifactor sp. | reverse complement strand
CTCCTGCATTGTAATTGACAATCGTTTCCTGCTCATATCGTGAAAGTTTCATAGTACCATATCCCCCTTTCCCTTGCTGTGGGTTCTGTGCTGTTTTCCCTCGGCAACTGTCAGCTTTTTTGCCTGCTCCTTTGCTTTGGCTAACCTTGTCTTTATGGAATGGTCACGCTTGGTCAGTTTCCGTCTTTTGGTGGTGGCTGTCAGTTCCGCACACGTTTCATCTGACAGGGCATTTAATTTCTTCAATGTGTCGCTTACAATCTGCTTTGTGTCGCTGTCCTTTACCTGCGGAAGAATAGCGGATAAACTGGCGCACGTTTCCGCTTTGCTCTGCTCCCCAAACTGATAGATTAGATTGATTTCATCAGCGTTAAAAGATATCTGAAAATTTGCACCCTCACATAAACGCTCCACGTCCACGCACTTAGGGAGATTTCCTGTCAGTTCGTAATTATCCCTTGCTGTGATTGTTCCATGATTGTCGGTCTGCCTTACCTCGACTTCACACTGGCTTTTCTGCTCCAACACAAGCCACTGGTATTTGTCGCTTTCTTTGGTAAATACGGTCTGATGCGCATTAGAGTGTGTCTTGCTATGGATATATTTGTCTGTGGTGCTGTAATAGTCCAAAATCTGCTGTTCCTGCTTTTTATTCATGGTCTTTGCCCTCCTGTGATATGGATTGATATGATTGATTGGTTTCGGTGCTGATATATAGTTTTCTTCCGTTAATTGTCGGAAGATTGGATTGCGGAATAATGTTGTTGGGTATTTCTCTGCTTGTGTAAATAGGTGTTCATTTCATACGGTAATTACCGCATGAAAAAAGACTATAACCGTTGCTGTCATAGCCTTTTAAGGATTGAGGAAGTCCCTTTCTTATTTGTATTTGTTTTGTCACCCCTCCGCACTATCCAACCTCACACGCATTTACCGTTTCGGAAACGTCGGCGCGGTGCATAACTCCTTTAAGGTCTGAAACTGTTTCCCCTTGTCGGCGGCAGCTTCCGCAAGCCCGATTAAGTGACCGACACACCATGAAACAAGGAAGCCCCCGCCCTCGATATATCCGTCCTTTTTTCCGTCACGCCAAGCGCGGCGGCGATAGTCTGCGCGACGCTCGGCTTTTCTGCAATAATAAGTTGCATAGAATGTTTTCTCCTTTTAATTGATTTACTTTCTTTTAAGCAGTATAATATTTCTAAAATTACAGATTAGAGATTGAATGACTATGAGTAATAAAATGGATTTAAGCATGTTCCGTAAGTTCATAATCAGTGATGCTTTTGAAGATATAAGAGGTGAATTAAAAAAGTTTGATGATAATAAGTGTACTTTTTACTACGATGAGTCAAATAACATACGCAAATTATGGTTGAACAAAGATGATTTTAATGCACCCATAGATAGCGATTTTGTTTTAGGTGGTGTAATGCACTTTGGAGATAACCCTTTGGCTGATTTTGATAAATTAAAGAGCAAAATTCGCATACAAAAATCAGCCAAAGAAATTAATTTAAGCATATAAGTAACAAGGCAAAAACTTTTTTGGGATGTCTTAATGAGGATAAGGTATTCTATTTTCTGCAATGGCTTGACGATAGCGATTTATATATTCATTGTTCAAACGTGAATAACTTATATTATACAATTGTTGATATAATTGATAGTATAGATGAATCGGCATATGTTCCCTTTATTTTTCAAATGAAAAATGAGTTATACAGGTTAGTACGAAATCACTATCAAGATTTTTATACCCTACTTATAGACTGTAATTATCCAAATATCGCTTTTGAAGACATATCTCCATTTTACAATCATATACTTGCTTACATTGATAACGATTATGTTGAATGTCCGTTTAATGTTGAAATTCTTAGACAAGGATTAAAAGTTGCTCGGAAGCAAAGTGAACTAACTTTTTTACAAGGCAACCCAGAGAGAACAATCATTGATAATTATTTTTCTTTTTATTCTCGACCAATTGGACTTTTTCCATATGCAAACCATGTTTATGATAATGAGTATAAAATTGAAGAATTATTTGAAAAATATGAGTTTTACAATGGAAATAGCAAGGTTGAAAATTTTTGTTTTGTCAATTCAGTAAGTAATCCATTTGTTCAAATATCGGATTGTGTTGTTGGACTTTTGGGAAAATATTACACATATATTAATAGCCTTAATATTATTAGTGCCACACAAATGTTTGAGTCCCTTTCTGAAAAACAACTGAACACTTTGCATTTGTTGTCTAAGCTTCTTATTAAATCAGAGAACTTAAGTAAGCTATTACTTCATTCATCAGAAAGCATAGAGGAACATGATATTAGTAGCTTTGTGCTTCAACATGCGTTATTAAAATAAATTATTTTGTTTTCTTGCTATCCTTTTTTGTATTCTATTTATACAGTAGCCGATACAGGGGGATTGCCCCGCATAAGGGCAGCGCGCACACGCCGGGGATTTTGGAACGGGCGGCGCACTGTCGCGCCGCCCGGTGGGTCGTTGTTCCGGACTTTGTCCCAATAGGGATGGCTTTATTCTCTCTTTCTGGTTAAGAGAATTCCCATGACTGAACCAATAAAAACCATAGGTGCGAATCTGACAAACAGCCATTCCAATGAGTGAAATGCCACTCCAAGAACAGCGGTTTCGGGATCACTGTAATTCCACCCCAGGTAAGAACTTTCTAATGTCAATAAGATTGAAAAAACGATTACTATGATTGCGCATAACGAAATAAGCGACCAATGAATTATTCCTCTTCTTGTGGTTTTCCTCTGGGCCAGCTGCAAGTTTATAACCTCCAGCTTTTCGGAAATGGCTTTTAAAGTGTCCGCCTCCGTTTCGCTGACAGTTTCTCCCAGCAGTGTGCTTACAGGTGTCTCAAACGCTTCCGATAAAGAAATCAACTGATCAGAATCGGGAACCGACAATCCCTGCTCCCATTTGGAAATTGTCTGTCGCACGACGTTCAGCTTGACAGCAAGTTCTTGTTGTGAAAGTCCTTTTGACTTTCTGATTGCTTTGATAGTTTCGTTGAGCATTAAAGATAGCCTCCTTTCTATTTTCACCACTATTGTAGGCTAAACGGCCCGTTGCCGCAAGCAACGCATTTTAACATTTACAAAAAAAGCATGTTTTCCCTTGTATGATGGAAAAATGGGGTGCTGTCTGCCAAATTCCTGTGTACTGCTTTGCCGCACAGGAGCATTGGCGCAGGGAGAAGAAATATGCTGACGCAATACGGTCTGTCCCTTGGTACCGGAAACCGGGAACCACGCAGGAATGCTCAGAAATTCCTTTGCCAGGGCGGCGATATTGGGGGAAATGCCCAAGACTTACAAACGCGACAAAAATTGTATAAGCAGAAATGCCAAAATAACAAATAAAAAAGTGGAAATATCATGCAGATTCTGCTATAATGAATTTATCTTTTTATTGGCACTCGGGTTCATCAGGCACACCGCAGGTGAGCAGCAGTTCATGTTCTGGAAAACGTATGGAGAGGGAAAATGGGAAAAAGTGAAATGAAGGTATCAGGAAAAAAGAGTCAGTCAGCGATTTTAAGGAAATTGGTTCATCAGGCACACCTGGCAGTGGGTATTGGGGCAGTGTTACTGCTATGCTTTATTGTGTTGAATATTGGCGCTTCAAGAATACATATAGCGCAGCTCGATACTGTGTCGGCGTTAAACCAGTACCGGTTGGGGTCCAGGATTCTCACCTACGATATCCAATCCTATGCGGCCACGGGGAGACAGGAGTACTGCGATGATTATATGCATGAACTGAATGTGGACCAGAACAGGGAACAGGCTATTGAAACCCTGAAAAAATGCAGTCTTTCAGAGGATGAGTGGAATGCTCTCAATCAGATCGCGGCATGGTCGGAAGGGCTTGTTCCATTGGAAGAAGAGGCCATTGCCAAGGTGCAGGCGGGGGACCAGGCGGCGGCACAGGCGAGTGTATTCAGTGAAGAGTACGGGAATGTAGTGGAACAGATCAATCGTCAGACGGATGAAGTGATACGCACCATCACAGATCGGAAGCAGAGAAAGCAAACGGTTATTATAGTGATACAATATCTCTTTGGCATTCTGTTCGCAGGTTCCTTTGCCTATGTCATTTCACAGTTTACCAGGATTATCCGGTTCACGGAGAAAGAGCTCTTAGAGCCCATCCAGAAGGTGTCAGAACAGATGGAGGCGCTTGCGGCAGGTAATTTCCGCACGGAGTTGAAACTGGAGGTGGATGAGAGCGAAGTGGGCAAGATGGTTGGCGCCATTGCTTTCATGAAAAAGAACCTTCACGCCATGATCGTAGAGATCAACAAGATACTCGAACAGATGGGAAATGGCAAATATAACATAGAGATGGAACAGGAGTACGTGGGCGAATTTATAACCATCAAGGAGTCGTTTCTGAAGATCTGTGAGAAAATGCGCGAGACGCTGCTGACAATCCGCGATGTCTCTGCCCAGATCGACAGCGGTTCAGAGCAGCTGGCGTATGCTGCGGAGGATATAGCCCAGGGCTGCACCGAGCAGGCCACACAGGTATCGGAGATTCGGATCGTGTTTGAAGAAATGACGGAAAGCATGGAAAACAACACTAAGGACGCGGAGGAATCTGCCGCGATGGCTACCAAGGCGGGTATGACGCTGGCCAGCGGAAACCAGAAGATGCAGGATCTGAAAGAAGCAATCCAGGAGATCAGCAGATGCTCTGAACAGATCAGCACGATTATCGGAACTATTGATGATATCGCTTCCCAGACGAATCTTCTGGCGCTGAATGCGGCGATTGAGGCGGCCAGGGCGGGCGAAGCGGGAAAAGGCTTCGCGGTTGTGGCGGAGCAGGTCAAGAATCTGGCAAATGAATCGGCAAGCGCCGCAGGAAAAACCACGGAGCTGATTCAAATGACTGTGACAGCCATGGATAAGGGCATTACCATTGCGGACGAGACAGTCTCCAATATGAATGAAGTGATGGACGAGGCGCGGGAAGCAACTCAGAAGATGGGGCAGATTGCGGAGATGTTGAGGCAGGATACCATACGCATGAACGGAGTGAACGAAAGAGTTGAACAGGTTTCCTCGGCGGTGGATAATAACTCGGCGGCATCAGAGGAGACAGCGGCGGTCAGCCAGGAACAGAGAACCCAGGTCAAGACTATGGTGGAGCTGATGGAGCAGTTTGAAATCTGAGACAGAACAGGGGGTTACGGGCAACGGACGAAGACCATCCGGCCCTGAGAGTTGCAGGCGAGGCAGAAGAGTGTTCTATACCGGAAAAGAGTCACCGGGCGGTGGCTCTTTTTTGTCGTGCGATCTCTATTTTCTCTATTGCTTCACCGGATTTACGCCCTCTTTTCTGACATTGTGCGTCTGATTCTGATTTTCAGGAGTCGTCTTTTGGGTGATGCTGTTGAATTGGTCATGATTCTTCTGCGCCTGTAGCTGTTCCTGATTTTTCTGATCCATAATAATCTCTTTCTGCCATTTTTGGCCAAGCTGATGATTGCGTCAATTGGTTTTGAAAGTCTTATTTCCGGAGTATTACCACAGAAATAGTATGGATAGAATTCTATAAACTATGCATGGTAAATGGCGTATCGCCGGCCTGGTCAGCGCAGTTTCCGGAATGGTGCTCAGATTCTGCCCGATGCGGGTAGGACTTGCCATGGTAAAATGATTTCCTGAAAATGTTTAAAATGTCCTGCCGGAAAATGCTTTCTCCTCTTATTTGTGAAGTTTTATGAAGGCTTCGGGAATGCGTTTGACTTTTAGGCTTGACAAACGTACTGCCAGTATGATAAATTATACATACCGAAGGTATGTAAACGGGGGAATACACAATGGCAAGGAACAAACACCCGGAGGAGACGGTCAGCCTGATCTTGGATGTGGCCGGTCGCCTGTTCATGGAAAAGGGCTATGAATATACCTCCATCCAGGATATCATTGATAACCTGGGAGGTCTGAGCAAGGGGGCGATCTATCACCATTTTCGCTCCAAGGAAGAAATTTTAATCGCGGTTATGGACAGAATGACGGAGGAGTCCAACAGAATGTTGGGACTGATACGCGACCGTTCGGGTATAAGCGGTAAGGAGAAGCTGAAAGCGATTTTTAAGGAATCCGTAGCCAGACCGGTGCAGGAGGACGTATTTACCACAGCTCCTGACCTGGGTAACAACCCCAGATTGCTTTACAGCCTTTTCAAGGAGACGATGGCCGTGGCGGCTCCGGACTATATCCAGCCCATTATTGAAGAGGGAATCGCAGACGGCTCCATCTCTGCGGATCATCCCAGAGAATTGGCGGAACTGATTATTCTGGTTGCAAATATATGGATGAATCCCATGATTTTCGGGGATTCCGTGGACCGGACCTGTGGAAAAATCAGCGTATTCCGACAGATGATGGCAGGCTTTGGCCTTGACATTGTGGATGATGAGATAATGGAAAGAATGCGGGAACTGGCGGTTACTTACCAAAAAAACAGGTGATTTTGTGGTTTCAAATCTGCTCTTCAACAGAGCAGATTCTTTTAAAACCATATACATACCGTCATGCGGTATGTATATGGTATGATGCGGACAGATCAAGAGTGTGTTTCATACCAAATCTGTCTGTCGGCCGGCCAAAGGACATTGCCGGGGCCATGTCTCACATGTTTCAGGCGGCGCTGTTTCTGGCGGTGCCAGGCCTGACACGATATATATTTACAAACGCAATCAAGGAAATGGAGGTATGAGAAGTGGAGAGGAAATTATTTTCAAAGGATTTTACATTGGTGGTTCTTGGACAGATTGTTTCACTGTTTGGCAATGCCACGGTGCGGTTCGCGCTGCCCCTGTATCTGCTGAACCGGACGGGGTCCTCCGCGCTGTATGGGGCAGTGACGGCCTGCGCGTTTCTTCCGGCCATCCTGCTTTCGCCCATAGGCGGCATTGTGGCGGACCGGGTGAACAAGCGGAATATCATGGTGGCGCTGGACTTTTTCACGGCGGCAGTCATCACGGCCTTTTCCCTGCTGATGGGCGGAGGAAATCTGGTCCTGCTGATGGCGGTTACTCTGATGCTTCTGTATGGCATCGCAGGGGCGTATCAACCCGCTGTACAGGCCAGTATCCCCGCGCTGATAAACCCGGATAGGTTTATGGAGGCCAATTCCGTCATTCAGACCATCAGCTCTTTTGCCTCTCTGCTGGGACCGGTCCTGGGAGGTGTCCTTTACAGTGCCTGTGGGCTCAAGCCCGTACTGTGGGTCTGTAGTGCCTGTTTTTTTCTGTCGGCGGTGATGGAACTTTTCATTAAAATGCCCTCTGTGAGGCAGGATTCTGTCCGCGGCATATGGAAGACGGTAAAAGGGGATTTCGCGGAGAGTCTTCGGTTTATGCGGAGGGATCAACCTTTGATCTGGAAGATTCTGCTGGTGCTCTGCGGAATCAATCTGTTTCTGTCCGCCATGATTATTGTAGGACTTCCCTATATGGTCACGGAGGTGCTGAAACTGGAGGAAGGCCTGGCCAACAGACTGTATGGCTTTGCCCAGGGAGCTCTGGCGGCGGGGGGACTTTCCGGCGGCATTGGCGCAGGACTCTTCGCCGGGAAACTGAATTTAAAAGCATCGGGAGTCCTTCTCATAGTGAGCGCCTCCTGCGCGTTTCCCATGGGAATCGCGGGAATACTCTCCTCGTCGGCAATGGTCATCTATATGGTTATGGCGGTGTGTTGTTTTCTGATCATGGTATTTTCCACCGTATTTTCCGTGCAGGTCATGTCCTTTGTTCAGGTGCAGACGCCCCAGAACCTGGTGGGAAAGGTGATTGCTCTCATGCTCACTGTGGCCATGTGTGCCCAGCCTCTGGGGAATGCCCTGTATGGCGCACTGTTTGAGATCTGCCCGGGGCGGGAGTTCGCGGTGATATTGTCCGCGGGGGTGGTGTCACTGGGCATTGCTCTGAGCGCCAGGAGGCTGTTCAGAGAGCTTCCGGGGGAGAAAAGAAAGGAGATGCAAAGTCCGTCCTGAGATGGTATATTAGTGTAGGCGGCTGCGGAAAGAGTTTCGTAACCGGCTATGGAATTCAGGAAAAAAAGGATCAGGAAGGAGAATCAGCCATGATTCTGAGCGCGAGCAGAAGGACGGACATCCCGAACTATTATGCACAGTGGTTTCTGCGCAGAATTGAGGAAGGAACATGCTGTGTGCGGAGTCCCATGAATCCTCATCAGGTCAGCAGAATCGACTTATCCCCCCGGGTGGTGGACTGCATCGTGTTCTGGACCAAGAACCCGGCGGGTCTGACGCCGCATCTGATGAAACTGAGGGCGTATAGTTATTATTTTCAGTTCACCCTCACAGGGTATGGCCGGGACATAGAGCCCAATCTCCCGGACAAAAGGCGGATACTGATTCCCGCCTTTCAGGAACTGTCGGAAAAAATCGGAAGGGAACGGGTCATATGGCGGTATGACCCCATCTTTCTGAATGAAAAATATACGGCGGAGTATCATCTGAAAGCCTTCGGGGAAATTGCCGACCGACTGGCGGCGTACACCGGGAAGGTGGTGATCAGCTTTGTGGATATGTACGCGAAAATCCGGCGCAGCGCGGCGGCATGTTCCATCCGGGAGACAGGCCGGGACGACATGCTGTGGCTGTCAGGAGAAATGGCCCGGATTGCGGAAAGGCATGGTCTGCGGATCGAGAGCTGCGCGGAACAGGCGGAGTTTCTGGACCAGGCCATCGGGCATGGGAGCTGTGTGGACAGAAAACTGATCGAAAGGCTTACAGGATGCAGGCTGACCGGGGGAAAGGACCGAAACCAGCGGAAGGAGTGCGGCTGTCTGGAGAGCGTGGATTTGGGTGCATATAATACCTGCTTGAATGGCTGTAAATATTGCTACGCCAATTTCAGCCATGAAAAGGCGGCGGAGAATGCCGGGAGATGCCGGGTGGATTCGCCGCTTCTTTGCGGGGAGATCGGCCCGGAGGACAAAGTTACGGACCGGGCGGTCAGGTCTATGAAGGATAATCAGACGAGCTTTCTGGAGGAATGATTCAAAGACAGATGCAGAGAAGTCTGTGGGAGATTTGTGCAGTCCCATGGGCGGTTGGTGCAAAACAGGTTAAGCCTGATCTGCTTTTCCCGATATAGTAAGTGATTGCGGAGGTGTTTCCGCTCTGCGCTGGGGAAACAAAGAAACAGGGTTTCGCAATCGCTGAGGATTTATGCTATGCAGAAAGGAGAACCTATGAGAATCACTACCCAAATGTTAAATGAAAAGGCGAGGCAGACAGGTCTGCCCATCAACAGCAGTTCGCTTCTGAGCCACCTGAATAACACGGCTTCCAATGATCATCTGGTGAAAGCCCTGAACAAGGGCCGGGACGTCGCAGCCGCAGGAACGAGCCGGAAAAGCAACTACGACAAGCTGGAGAAAAGCGCGGAGCAGCTGCAAAAGAGAGCCGACAGCCTGGCGGCCAAGGGGGAAAACTCTGTTTATGAGAAAGCCCGGGAGAGCAAGAGTACGGAGGAACTCTGCAAGGAGGCGCAGGCTCTGGCGCAGGAGTATAATAACGCGCTGAAAATTCTGCAGACCACTCCCGGATCTCTCAACGATTATTATGCCCAGATGCTGCGGGAGACCGCGGGCGGACACAGCGAGGCTCTGGCAAGTATCGGCATCAGCCTCTCCAAGGACGGAAAGATGACTGTGGACTCCGAAAAGCTGAAAGCGGCGGATGTGGACACACTGGAGAAAGTGCTGGGAAGCTCCGGCGATTTCACCTCCAGGATATCCTTCCTGGCGGGAAGAGTCTCTGACAATGCCAGGGCAGGCGCGGAAAGTCTCACCAGCCAGTACGGCTCCAACGGCAATCTGCTGGCGGCCATGGGCGGCAGGTACAGCTTCTGGGGCTGACAGTTTTGAACCGGTAGAATCACCGTGAGAGAACGCGCGGGAAAATCATATAGGAGGGACGCTCTTGGGACGATCGTTTACACAGAGCGTCCTTTTTGTTTGCGCCGAATCTGCGCAGCACGGGGGAACGCTGTTTACGCGGCTTTTCGCTATGCTCCTTGAAACGGTCCCGGATATCATGTATAATACAGAAAAACAGAGTTTTGTCCGGCTCCTGCGGCCTTTCAAAACAGAAAGGAAATGGTTATGGATCAAAAATATTTACGGCTGCTGGCGGAAAAGTTTCCTTCAATAGAGAGCGCGGCCAGCGAGATTATCAATCTCTCGGCAATCAGAAGCCTGCCCAAGGGGACGGAATATTTTTTCAGCGATCTTCACGGGGAATACGAGGCTTTTCTGCATATGCTGAAAAGCGCGTCCGGTATGATCAAGAACAAGATTGACCTGATGCTGGGGAAAGCCGTGTCAGCTTCCAAACGGGAGGCCCTGGCCAGCCTGATCTATTATCCGGAGCGGGAAATCAAGCGGCTTCGGGAGGAGGGGGAACTGAGCGACGAGTGGAGCAGGCTGACAATCTACCGGCTGATTCTGGTCTGTGAGGCTATCTCCGCCAAATACACCCGCTCCCGGGTACGGAAACGGATTCCCCGGGAACTGTGCTACATAGTGGATGAACTGCTCAATGTGGCCGAGGATGTGAATAAGGACTACTATTATGATAATATAATTGCCTCTATAATTGATACGGGGATCGCGGAGACATTCATTGTCTCTCTGTGCCAGCTGATTCAGGCGCTGGCCATTGACAGGCTGCATATTATCGGGGATATTTTTGACCGGGGGCCCAGGCCGGATATCATTCTGGACGAACTGATGGATATGCATGATGTGGATATTCAGTGGGGCAACCATGACATCTCCTGGATCGGGGCGGTATCCGGCAACAGGGCGCTGATCGCCAATGTAATCAGGATTTCCATCAAATACAATAATTTTGATCTGCTGGAGGATGGCTACGGGCTGAATATGCGGGCCCTTGCCGTGTTCGCCGGGGAGGTATACGGGAGCGATCCCTGCGCGCTGTATGCCCCCCATACTTATGATGACAATATCTATGATCCCATCGACGGGCAGCTGGCCGCCCAGATGCACAAGGCGATTGCGGTGATTCAGCTGAAGCTGGAATCCCAGCTGATGCAGGCCCATCCGGAATGGCGGATGGAGGAGAGGGATCTTTTTTCCAGGGTGGACTTCCGAAGGCAGAGGGTGGAGATCGGCGGGAGGATCTACCGTCTCCGGGACGGCAGTTTTCCCACGGTGGACCCGGATGATCCCACACGTCTGTCGGAGTCGGAGGAAGAGCTCATGACGATACTGACCAACTCCTTCCGGCACAGTGAGAAACTGCGGCGGCATATTCGTTTCCTGTTGTCCAAGGGTTCCATGTATCAGGTCTGCAATGGCAATCTGCTGTTCCACGGCTGTATCCCCATGGATGAAAACGGCGGTTTTGAAAGCGTGGAGATAGAGGGGAAAAGCTGCCGCGGCCGGGCGCTGCTGGACGAGATCAATGTGTTGGTGAACCGGGCGTATTTTTCCGGGGACGATACGTATGCCAAAGACTTTATGTGGTTTTTGTGGTGCGGTTCCCGGTCCCCTCTCTATGGGAAAGACAAAATGGCTTTTTTTGAACAGTACTTTATTGACGATCCGGAATTATGTAAGGAAAATTACAACTATTACTATGCTTTTTCGGAGAAACCGGCGGTCTGCCGCATGATTCTGCGGCATTTTTCCATGGATGAAGACAGAGGGCATATTATCAACGGGCATGTGCCGGTGAAGATCAAGGACGGGGAGAGCCCGGTGAAGGCGGACGGCAAGCTGTTTGTGATTGACGGGGGAATCTCCAAGGCATATCAGAGAGCCACGGGGATTGCCGGTTACACGCTGATCTATGATTCCCATGGCCTGAGCCTGGCGGAACATAAGCCCTTTGTTCCGGGAATACCCGGCCAGACTCCGGAGATCCATGTGGTGGAGAGGCTGCAAAGCCGGGCGAATATTTCCGACACGGACAACGGGAAAGCGCTACAGGAGATGATTGAGGATCTGCGTATGCTGCTGGAGGCCTATCGCAGCGGCAGTATAAAGGAGAACAGTATATAAAGAAATTTATCTATTGTAAATTGAATAGAAACAGGTAATATATTTTCCATGGACCCTATAATAGCCCGTATACGGGCTACATACCTCAATAGTATTTTATACAATTCTGATCAGGGCAAATTGTAGGGTTATAGATGGAGAACAGAATGACGGCTCAGGAAGCGTTAGTGAAGAGAATCAACGGGCTGTGTAAAAAACACCAAATCTCCGTGAATCATCTTGCAACGCTGGCTGGCATGAGTCCTTCCACCATGAAGAACATTGTATATGGGATTACCCGGAATACGGGGGTAGAGACGGTGGCAAAGATATGTTGTGGCCTGGAAATGTCGTTGACAGATTTCTTTGATGATGACGTGTTCCGCAAGGTAGATCAGGAAGTGGATTAGGTGCAGACGCGGTTTGCTTTGGAAGGAACAGGGAATGCATAGGAAATTTCGGACCATGACTGACGGAAAGAGGCTTGCCGGTGAAGAAGGAAGGCCGCCTCCGCGCAGTTTACGCGGAAAATACGGATAGCTGCGAAAGAAAATCCATTATGAGGAGGAGAGCGCATGAACAGAACGGCGGCCGTTCACATTGTCTATATGGGCTACAGTGCCCAGAATATGTTACTGGAGGTGCAGTTTCACAAGGATGGCAGGCGGTATCGTTACCTGGAGGTGCCTGAGGAACTATGGTATCGCATGAAGCAGGCAAGCTCCATAGACAGGTTTTTCAATACATTTATTCTCAACCGGTATGAGGAGCAGATCGGGGGCTTGTAAAACAAGTCCCTTTTTTGCTTGAAAAATACTTTCTTTCATGTTAATACCCGAGTTTGCCACATGGAGAGACAGAAATGGAGTCCTGATGGACTCCATTTCC
>CAJUAB010000045.1 GCA_910583845.1 uncultured Acetatifactor sp. | reverse complement strand
TAAACCCGTGTTTAGCTGATACAGGAAAACTGGTTGCAATCAGGTATGGGGTATGTTATAGTTGGTGCAATGGAAAACCATAGAGTTAAGGCGGGCTATTTTAGGGCTGTCTACTGAGTAATTAGACACGACGAGCGTATATATGAGAATATTTCAGATATATTTCATCGAGAACGGACAAGTCCGAAATAAAATAGAAACATCATAGAGGAGACAAGCGCCGCCAGTAATTGTGCTGGCGGCGAAAAAGATATATGGTGTTAATGAGTGACAGGTAAATGAGATTGGCACAGTATGAATATTGCCAGAAATATCGGATTTACTTGACATTTTCTGCTTATTTAAATAAAATCATATTATGAACAGCATATAATCATAGGACGAGAAATGAAAAACCATAAGTACTCAGAATATTATGTGAATCCACGATTGTCTTTGTTTATATTTGCATTCCTGATATCCATACCAAGGAGGAAGAATGGATACATTATATATTGTGATGCCGGCATATAACGAAGAAGAAAATATCGAAGCAGTTATAAGAGCTTGGTATCCGTGTATTGCCTTTGCCAGTGATCATTCACGACTGGTAGTGGCGGATAGTGGGAGCTCTGATCAGACACATGAGATTTTGTCGAAACTTCAGACTGAACTCCCCAGATTGAAGGTTCTTTCTCATACAGGAAAAAAGCATGGGCCAAAAGTGATTGCACTATATAATTATGCCTTGAGCCAGAATGCAGATTTTGTATTTCAAACAGATTCAGACGGACAGACAAATCCGGCCGAGTTTATTGGATTTTGGAACGATAGAAATTCATATGATGCTATTTTGGGGAATCGTCAAATCAGAGGGGATGGCGTTTCACGGGCCTTTGTCGAAAAGGTTGTCTGTCTTCTGCTCAGAATTTATTTTGGTGTAAATGTGCCTGACGCAAATGCCCCTTTTCGTCTGATGAGAGCAGATACAATAAAAAAGTATCTTTCGAGACTTCCAGAAGACTACGACCTTCCTAATATAATGCTGACAACATATTTTTCATACTACAATGAAAAAATAACCTTTAAAACAATTAGTTTTAAGCCCAGACAAGGGGGAGTAAACTCAATTAATATTCCCAAAATCGTAAAGATAGGCTGTAAGGCATTGGGTGATTTTAAAGCGCTTAAGAAAAGCATGGAAAAAATGAACTAAAAATGTTTTAGAGGAGAAAGCTGATAAAATGAACCAAGTACATGCAAAGAAGGAAAACCTGTTATGTGGAGCGGCATTTTGCTTTTTCGTATTGGTGACTACATATAAATTGACAAATGCACCGCTCTGGTTTGACGAAACCATAGAATATTGGTATTCCAGAATCATGGTGGGAAGTTTGCCGTATGAGAGTGCAATATCCGGTTCTGCGAATATGTATCAACGAATTATTTCTACATATCAACCGCCGCTTTATAATATTATTATGTATTTTTGGCTGAAAATAAGCGAAAGTGAGTGGTGGTTTCGCTTTTTTGGTGTTGTTATGGGATTTACTGGGATGATAGCGCTTTACAAGACGATTCAAAAGATTGGAAACGGATACATTGCCGCGCTTGCAGTAATTTTCAGTTCATGTGTTTACCAGCTGACTTACTATTGGCAAGAGTGCGCTGAGTATTGTCTGATGTTGGGGACATTATTCTGGACAATATATTTTTGGATTTGCCTGATTGAAAAGCCAGACAAAAAAGGTATTATTTGCTTTACAATTTCTGCTGTAATTCCGGTTTATAGTCAGTATGGGGCTGTATTTCCTGTTGCCGCCATGGCTTTTACGGCCCTTCTATATCTGATCACACTCAAGGATCGTCAGTCAATAAAGACCATAATTGTTGCTTATATAATTACGTTGATTGGGGCTGCATTGCCATTATACTGTTTTTTTCTGAAAAAACAGATGCTCCGTCAACAAGCGGGTGAAATAACTTATAAGAGCATATTGTTTTCGGTACAGGCTGTCAAGGATTTTTTCTATGATCTGAGAACTGTGTTTAAATGGAATTTTATGTCATACTGTAGTGATGTGACTGTGGTGATACTTCTTGTCATACTTATGGTTATGATTTTGATGGTTGTAATTCTGCCGTGCAAAAGAGTGGTAAAGTTATTTGCCGCAACAAATATACTGACGTGGATTCTGTATTATTTTTCAGTAAAAGCAGGTATATATTCATACGGTAATTTTGGGAGCAGATATGATCTGTTTTTTATTCCATTGTGGATTGTATTGAATTTCGCTATTGCAATTGAGTTCGGATCAATGCTGACCAGGTATATTTCGGAAAGATTTGGAGTAAAAGCACTGTATGCAGGACTTTGCTGTTGCTTTATACTGTGTTTTTCCTATTTCGGCTGGGCCTCCAAACTACAGAATAACTGGAACAAGGAGGATTGCCGGGGAGTGGTAAATACATGGTATGAAGTCGATGCGGCAAACTCGGATACAATAATTTACTATGGAGCAGTTTCAGGATTTGCTTATTATGTAAGGCAGAGCCGCCAATATAGTGACACGACAGAAAACCGTGTTAATTATATGGATTGGTGCAGAGATAAAAATGAAGATGAATATCGGGAATACGTGGATTCAATCTATGGAGATCGTTGGCCAGGTGAGATCTATGTTGTTGCGTCTCATACCAGAGATGACGTAAATACTTTGGTTTCGTCGATCATGAATGAGGGATATGAGCGCGAAGATGTTTACGTGAATGAAGGGGCGTATTTAATACGATTAACTCAAAAGTGACTACTGATGGACAATTCCCGTATGCACAGATCTTATAATGTGATCAGGAGAGGTCAGGTTGAGGAAGACAATAAGGGAATGCTCAGGGACGCAAGACCGAACCTGGGAGCCACAGATGTTACATTTGATAAGCGGAGTAAAACAATGCCAAACAGTATAACAAAAGGAACTGTAACAGAAGAGGAAATAAGCCGCATGGTGTGGAAGGCTTTCGGTGAAAAAGCCCTGGAGGCCCGGGAACTGAAAGAAGGATATTTTAATATCGCCTATCGGATTCGTCTGAGAAACCGGGATATGGTACTGAAGATCGCTCCATCCCCGGAGATTCAGATCATGACTTTTGAAAAAAATATTATGTTCAGCGAAGTAAGCTCTATGGGCATGGTTTCCAGCCGTGGAGAGGTGCCGGTTCCCAGGGTGCTCTTTTATGACAACAGTAAAAGCATCATTGACAGGGAATATTTTTTCATGGAAATGCTCCGGGGGCAGAGTCTGTCCAGTGTGCAGGATGCATTGTCCCCGGAGCGGAAGGAAGAGATTTACAGGCAGCTGGGCCGATATACCCGGCAGCTTAACCGGATCACAGGAGAGAAGTTTGGGTATTATGGGCAGCCGGACAGACAGGGCGGGGACTGGTATGCGGTTTTCCGGGACATGATGCGGGATACCTTTTCCGATGCCAGGCGCAAGGATATTGTCATGCCGGTGGAGGAAGGGGCGGTGCTGAGATTGCTGGAACGGGACAGGACCATATTGGAAGCGGTAAATATACCACGCTTTGTCCACTGGGATATCTGGGCCGGAAATGTCTTTATTGCGGATGACAGGATTGAGGGGATCATTGATTTTGAGAGGTGCCTTTGGGGAGATCCGCTGATGGAGGTGGGATTCCGCAATTATGAGCGTAGCAGTGCTTTTTATGAGGGGTACGGGATAGAAGCGCTTACCGGAGAGGAAAAGCGTCGCGCCAGATGGTATGATGTCTATCTGGCGCTGTTGTGGTGTCTGGAGACCGATTACCGGGGATATGACAACCGGGACTTTTATCATCTGGGATGCCGGGCGGTGCTGGACGGTATGGATGATCTGCGGTGAATATGCCGGGAAAGTAAACCGCCTGGAGAACAGCAAAACCAGGACATCAAGGCATGATGAAGGCTCTGGCAGGCGATCTGCCATATAATGGACTTGCAGGGCCCGATACGCGCTCACGAACCTTCCACAGAAATCACATCCCCCATCGTAATACCATTCTCATTAAAGGCATCCACCCGGACATAATAGTGTTCCACATCTGCCATCAGGGCCCGTATCTCCAAATCTGTTTTGGCAAATACCCGATAGCTGTGATAGAGCTTTTCCGGCCTGTGTCCCCACAGCACCTCGTAACCCACGGCGTTTCCCTGCCAGCTTACCTGCATGGTCATGCCGTCCCTGCGCAGGGCTTTGACACGGGAAGTCTTTGCCGGAACTTCGCCATGGCCCCTGCCGAATACCCGTAGTCCGCTGATGCAGGCGGGGGCGTCATAAGCGGTATCCGTGACAGTCAGCCGGATATATCGGGTGCTGATGCCCGCAGCTGTCACCACCAGGTCATGAGGCAGATCTGTACAGGCATTGCGCTTGTCCTCCAGTACAAACCAGTTCTCACCGTCGCTGCTGGCTTCCAGCAGCCAGGCGGTGCAAAAAGAGCGTTCTTCGATATAACGGCCCCGGCCTGCTTCTCCCACCAGCCGCGCTCCCATGGGAAGTCCGGCTACCAGCCCCATATCATCGGCAAAGTTGATCTGTATGGCATTGACGGTGCAGTCTTCTCCCAGATCCACCTGCAGCCAGGGAACCTCGTCCCCGGCGTCAGCCTTCCACCAGGTCTGTACATTCTCATCCACGGCATTGTCCGCGGGATTCTTCTGGCTGCTGGCAGCAGTCCTTTTCCCATAACTTAAGAGCATCCATTCGGGGGTGGCCCAGGGGTCCTGGCTCTCTCCCGTGACGCATTGGGGCCAATCTCCATACCGCTGGTTGCAGAACAGTTCTCCGTCGGCGTCAAAACCTGCGGGCCAGATGCCCACACGGCGCTCAAACTCGTGGTTCACGGAAATCCGCATGGTGCTGGTATGCCACCAGTTGCCCTTCAGATCCTCCATAGTGGAGCCGTGGCCCGCGCCGGGGCAGAAACCGCCGGGGGAGTAGGAATAAGGATTATTCGGGCAGATTGTAAAGGGCCCCAAAGGGCTGTCCCCCACATATACGCTGTCATTGTACACGTTGAACTGGGCGCCGGGGCTGGCGTATTGCAGGTAATATCGGCCCTCATATTTTGTCATCCAGGCTCCTTCGATATAGGGATTGTCGGACAGGGCCGCTTTCAGCAGGGCACGATACTGCTCCGGAGTGGATTCAATGGCCGGGGTGACATCCGTGATGTCCCCGGGGTCGCAGCCAAGGGCCTTTGCCATCTGTTCCTTCAGAATCTGCATAATATGGCTCTTACCGGGATCATAATAATGGTTTTCCCCGGTGCGCTCATAGCCGTATTCGGTCTTGTGGTTCTCAATCAGCGCCACGGGTTCCCCGATCCGGCGCATGGTGGCCGGGTTCAGTTCCACGCCCCAAATCGGGGTTATGTTGCTGCAGCCCCAGTAGAAATACATCCTGCCGTCGTCATCCAGGAACATATTGGGGTCCCAGAAATCAAAGGAGCCGGGAATGCGTTCGAACCCCTGGTTTTCCGGGTCCCGGGAGCGGTAAAAATCACAGATCTCCCCTCTGCGGCTGGCGCAGAAATACAGCCAGTCTCCTACGGCCCGTACATCAGGGGCGTAATCATATACCGGAAGCCCTTCCACAGCACATAATTTCCAGTTCACCAGATCCCGGCTCACCAGAAAGCCCCGGGTCATACTGGGAAAGAGATAATATTTTCCCTTGAACAGGATCATGGAGGGATCAGCCGCCTCGCGGTTTAAGGAAAAGCCCTCCCCCTTCTGGTTGAACTGATACTGATAGGTAAAATTGACAGGATTACAGAAATATTGTTTCATGTGGTCCTCCTTTGGGTTTCGGTTTGCTCCAGCCACTTGCGGAAAGCCTTACGCAAGTGACGTATTATGCCCGCATAGGTGACTATGCATCAATGTGCGCCTGCATGTCGGATGAATGATATCCCGGTGTATGCTGCCCGTTTTCACGGGGCGATGTGTTACAAAATCCCCCCAGCACATGCAGACTGGGTTTAGGGCTGCGTTGCTGTGTGGCGCGGTCCACGGCGATCAGGCCGAAAGTCATGGAGTAACCCTTCTGCCATTCAAAATTGTCCATCAGACTCCAATACATATAGCCTTTCACGGGAATCCCGTCAAGGATACAGGCCTCCACGCCGGACAGGGCCTCCTGAATAAAAGATACCCGCCGGGTATCGTCCGCGGTGGCAATGCCGTTTTCCGTAACGATCAGATCCCCCTTGAAGTCCTGCGCCACTCTGCGGATCACATGCTCCAGGGCCTGAGGATAGTACTCATAGTCCATCTGCGTGAGCTCTGCCCCCTCCGGGGTGGGCATGGTGCCATCAGCGTCTGTTCGGGTGCGGGTGTAATTTTGCACTCCCAGGAAGTCATCTCCCTCCAGCGCAGGCAGATAATGTGTGAATTCCTCCGCCCATTCCCGCTTTGCGTTCTCTTCTCCGCCGGGCTGGGCCTGGATATCGTGCAGACTCAGGGTCAGTCCCAGACGCACATGGGGGGCGACTTCCCGGATCACAGCTCTGGCCGCCCTGTGGGCTTCCATGACGAGCTCGTCACCGTGGGGTGTCCGCGGGCTGGTAAAGCACTCGGTCTTAGCGACCCCGAAGATCTCCATGCGTTCCTTTTCGGCAGCCTTCTGGTTTGCCATCATTTTTTCCAGATTCAGTCCCATCTGTACAGTGCCATCCCCGGAATGATCATCGTTCTTACCGGCTCCATTGCCGCCTGCCGCCTGCATTTTTGCCATCATCTGTCTCATGTACCGTTTGGCGATGGCGGCCACCTGAATCCCCATATTGGCCTCGTTGATCGTACAGACATAATGCAGCTCACTGCCCAGGTGCTCCATCACATAGCGGGTGTAGCGGGCAAAATATCCGGGGGTTTCATCGGACTCCCATCCGCCTCTGGAGATCAGCCATCTGGGGCTGGTAAAATGCAGCAGAGTCACAATGGGTTCGATGCCGTAAGCCTTGCAGGTGCGGATCACATCCCGGTAGTGAGCGATCTGCGCCTCGTCAAAGCATCCCTCCTGCGGTTCGATTCTTGCCCACTCAATGGAAAAGCGGTAGGCATTCAGTCCCGCGTCAGCCATCAGCCGGATATCCTCGGCGTAACGGTTGTAATGGTCCACCGCGTCGCCGCTGGGCTCTGAAAAATCCGTGTGGTTCATATGTTCCTGCGCCCAATAGTCACTGTGAATATTGCCTCCCTCCACCTGATGGGCGGCGGTAGCCGCGCCAATAAGAAAACCTTTTTCAAATGCCATGGAATGTGCCTCCTTTTTGGGATATTGTACGCCTCGTTTCTCTGATTGTAAGACAGGCAGAGCGGTGTTGAAAAATAAAAAATCACGAATCTGTATAAAAATTCATGTATTAAAATATATACAACGAATTTCTGTACATCTGCAAGAATTTTTATCTGTAGCTGCAACACCACACAGGCTATAATCAAAAATACAACAGTTTATACGATATAAGGAACCCGAAAACAGCAATTTCCCCACAGGAACCGGGCGGGCGGCAGCAAAGCCGCTGGCCAGGACAGAATTTCTATTGAAAATACCAAGGGGAGATTGCAACAACAAAAAGGAGGGCACATTATGTCCAAGAAACCAACAGCCAGTGAGATCGACGGTGTTGCGTACCGCCGGGCGAAACTCTGGCAGATTATTTTGTACGCCTGCAACGGACTGGTAGGCATGAGCGTCTATTCCCTCATCAATCTGGCCAGTTACAGCGCCAGCATCGGCTATGGAGTCTCAACCATCGCAATCGGTTATATTCTGACCTGTACCCGGATTCTGGACGGAGTCACGGACCCGATGCTGGCCTTTGTCTATGACAAGGTCAATACGCGTTTCGGCAAACTGCGCGTACTGCTGATAGCCGGTTTTCTGGTGGAGGCTGTGGGTCTTTTGGGCATGTTCAGCCTGTTTTCCAGCAGGGGCTTTGGCTGGATTACTTTCACCCTGCTGTACATTGTATATGTAATAGGCTACACGATCACCAATATGACGGCTCAGACCATCCCTGCCATCATGAGCAATGATCCCCGGCAGCGTCCAACCATCGGTGTGTGGACCACGGCGTTCAATTACCTGGTGCCCATGATCATGATGATGGTTCTGAATATGGCGCTGCTACCCATGTTTGGCGGTGAATATAACCAGGCCTTTCTGTCCGCGGCCTGCTATGTATGTCTGGCCATGGGGGCGGTGGGAACGGTGCTGGTATGTATCGGCGTATCCGAATTTGACAGACCCGAGTACTTTTCCGGACTGAGAAAGAAAAAAGAGCCGTTGAAGCTGAAAGATATGGCGGACATATTGGCGCATAACCGCCCGCTGCAGTGTTACATAGCCTCCAATGCCTCGGATAAAATTGCCCAGCAGACGGCCAGTCAGTCCGTGATCACCACACTCCTGTTCGGCATAGTGATCGGTAATATGGGAATTTCCACGATGCTGACAGTGGTGAGTATGATCCCCTCCATCCTTTTTGCCGTGGTGGGAGCCAGATATGCCGGAAAGCATGGCAGCCGCAAGGCGATCGTCACATGGACATGGGTCAGCATGGCGATTTCCGTGGTCACGCTGTTGTTCTTTGCGGTGATTGACACCAGCCGGATCGCCGTGATGATGAGTCCGGCCATGATCCTCTACGTACTGTTGACTCTGGCGCAGAACGGCTCCAATATGTGCATTACCACGGCCAACACCTCCTTTATGGCGGACACGATAGACTATGAGCTGGACCGCAGCGGCAGATATGTGCCCGCCGTGGTGACAGGTACCTACAGTCTGGTTGACAAGCTGATCACTGCTTTCAGCGCCACCATCGCGGCGGGAGCAGTGGCTCTGGTGGGTTACACCCACACCATGCCCCAGCCCGGGGATGCCTGCACCACCGCCGTCTTCTGGGTGACCATGGCCGTGAAGTTCGGACTGCCGGTCCTGGGCTGGCTCTGTACGCTCCTGGCTATGAAATTCTGTAAGCTGGACAAGGAAGAGATGGTCAATGTACAGAAACGGATTGCGGACAGGAAAGAGGAACTCCGTCACAAAGTGATAGAGGAAAACATGCAGTAAATCCATCTGGGCCTGCCGCCTTGATGGCGGGACGGCAGACCGGAAACAGGGGCGCACCGGGGCCGGGTCAGCCGCCCCGCTCCCGGTATTCCATGGGGGTGCAGCCGGTCATCTCCGAAAACACTCTGCTGAAATAATTGCGGCTGCTGAAACAGAAACGGTCGGACAGCTCCTGAATGGAGAGATCGGTGTTGCGCAGCAGGATTTTAGCCTGGTCGATCTTGGCTTTTTTCACATAGTCGCTGACACTGATGCCGGTCTCCTCCTTAAATTTGTGGGTCAGATAATATTCCGTATAGCCCGCCAGGTCTGCCAGATCTTTGGCCCGGATTTTTTCCTCCGGATGCATCTCGATATAATCCCGGCACTGCGCGACAGGAGCGGAGAGCCCGGGAGTCTGGCGGATCTTATGCACTCTGTGGATGAAGTCGTCATACATGAGCAGGGGGACCGCGTTGATCTCATCGTAGGTGCGGGCGTTCTCCGCTGATTGGATATAGGAGTCTCCCAGAGAATATGCGGTTTCCGGAGATAAGCCCCCCTCGATGGCCGCTCTGCATACAATGGAGATGAAGACGATTACCGAGGTTTTGGCCTGCCGCAGGGGGTCACGGCCCATCACGGGAATCCCGGCGCTGATCAGCAGAGAGGTATTCAGAGCCTCTTTGTAGTTCAGGTTTCCGCTGCGCACCATGTCCAGCAATGCGCGCTCTGCCTGCCACACATGCTGGCGGTTCCGCCTGGCCGGAGCGGGTATTGCGTCGGCAAAGGACTGCTGGACGAAGGTGTCGCTGGCCTCCAGCTTTTCCCCGGTCAGACAGTAATGCAGCATCAGCAGATATCGGAGAAAAAGAATATTCTGCGCTATGGGAATCTTGCGGCAGGCGCTGATCAGCCGGTGCTTCCAGGCGAGGCTGATCTCCTGTCCGGCATAATGGCGGAAGCCGTTTTCCATATCCTGCATGGAGATACTGTAGGAGAATGCGGGCCCGATGACATACATTCTTTCAAGCGCGTCTTCCCGGTACACGAAATCCACGCCCCAGATAAGGCCCATGGCAGTCCCCACCACCTGGGGCTGACCGCCGTCTTTTCCCAGCTGTAAAGCCTTTTTCAGGCAGCCCAGCAGAGAGAAAGCCTTGCCGAAGAGAGATTCTTCAGGGCAGTTCGAGGAGAGCAGGTTCCCGTCGGCATCATAGCGCCAGGTATATATGCTATTGCCACAGCAAAGCAGTTCTTGAAAAAGCGCCAGGTTCTGTTCGATATCCATAAGAAGATACCTCCGATTTCAGGGGGATGGGGTAGCGGGGTCAAAAACAAGGTATTTTACGCACGGTATCCCGCGCGCGGCCCGCACAGGATCTGGATGGCCATCCGGCCGTTTTCTGCCTTGCATAAAGTCATTATATCATATACAGTAAGCGGATATAAGCAGGAAGTTTTTTTCGGGGCAATATTCCGGTTTCAGCCTGTTTGGAGGGCGGCCGGATCAGACAGTAAAGTATAAAGGAGAGTCATTATGAGACAAATCATATCTTTGAATGAAAACTGGGTCTTTACGCAAAACGGTCAGACTGCGGAAGTACAGTTGCCTCACACCTGGAATGCCGTGGACGGGCAGGACGGGGGCAATGATTACGCCCGGGGCGTCTGCCTGTATACCCGCAGTCTGGACAAACCCGTCATGGAGGAAGGGACCAGAGTGTATCTGGAGGTTTGCGGCGCCGCCATGACAGCCCACGTCAGCCTGAACGGAAAGCATCTGGCCTCCCATCAGGGAGGCTATTCCACCTTTCGCGTGGAACTGACAAAGCATCTGCGGGAACACAATGAACTGGCCATATCTGTGGATAACAGTGACAATGACACCGTCTATCCCCAGAAAGCGGATTTTACATTTTACGGAGGACTGTACCGGGACGTGAAGCTGATTCTGGTGCCGGAAGCGCATTTTGATCTCGCCTGCTGCGGCGCGCCGGGAATCAAAGTGACTCCGGTTGTGGATCTGGGTACCGGCTCGGCCCGGGTGACCGTAGAGACCTGGCAGGTGGGAAGCGGAGATGTGACCATAACCATAAACGGACAAGGGCAGGAGTGCAGGACCGCCGTCAGCCAGCGCCGGGAGGACGTCCCCACTGCGGCGGACAGCCAGCGCCGGGAGGAAGGCCCTACTGCGGCGGACAGCCAGCGCCGAGAAGACGTCCCCACTGGATCAGAAAGCCTGAGCCAGCGGATCAGTCCTGAGGGGAATCACGCCACGGCCACATTTACGATTGAGAATGTTCATCTTTGGGATGGGGTGGAGGACCCCTATCTGTATACGGCCACGGCCACCCTGGACAGCGGAGATACAATAGCGGCCCGTTTTGGCTGCCGTCACTTTGAGATCGACGCGGAGAAGGGGTTTCTACTCAACGGCCGCGCGTATCCCCTGCGGGGCGTAAGCCGCCACCAGGACCGAAAAGGCGTGGGCAATGCGCTGACGATGGAGCATCACAGACAGGATATGGAGATTGTACGGGAGCTGGGGGCCAATACGCTTCGTCTGGCACATTATCAGCACGCGCAGGAGTTTTATGATCTGTGCGATGAGAACGGCATGATCGTATGGGCGGAAATTCCCTATATCACCATGCACATGAAGAATGGACGGGAGAACACTCTGCGACAGATGGAGGAACTGGTGGTACAGTGTTACAATCATCCCTCCATCGCGGTATGGGGCCTCAGCAATGAGATCACCGCCGCCAGCGCCGTCAATCAGGATCTGCTGGAAAATCACAGGCTGTTGAACGACCTGTGTCACAGGCTGGACCCCACCCGTCCCACCGCTATGGCCAATGTGTTTATGCTGGAGACGGACAGTCCTATATTGGAGATCCCCGATGTGAACAGCTATAATCTGTACTTTGGCTGGTATCTGGGCGAGCTGGAACAGAACGAGGCGTTTTTTGATGAGTATCACAGCAAATACCCCCACAGGCCCATTGGCTTCAGCGAGTACGGCGCGGACGCCAATCCCCGCTTCCAGAACAGCAAGCCGGAAAAAGGGGACTACAGTGAGTCTTATCAGGCGGTATACCATGAACATATGCTGGAGATGATCGAACAGCGTCCCTGGCTGTGGGCCACCCATGTGTGGAATCTCTTTGACTTTGCCGCCGACGGCAGGGATGAGGGCGGCAAACACGGGGAGAACCAAAAGGGGCTGGTGACTTTTGACCGACAGACGAAGAAGGATGCCTTTTATCTCTACAAGGCGGCCTGGAACAAGGAGCCCATGGTCCATATCTGCGGCAGCAGGTACGTGGACCGGGCGGAGGATGTGACGGAGATCAAGGTGTATTCCAACGCGGACCGGGTGTCTCTGTATGTGGATGGCCGGCTTTTTGCCACCCAGGAGGCGCGCCGGGTATTCCGCTTCCGGGTACCCATATCCGGCGGGCAGACGGATGGACATGTGATAGAAGCCCGGGCAGCGGGACAGAGCCACAGCATCCGGGTCCGCAGGGCGGAAGAGGAAAATCCGGATTATATTTTTGTGAAAAAACAGGATGTGGTCAACTGGTTTGATCAGGAAGCGTTTGACCCTGCCTGCTTTTCCGTGTCCGATACCCTGTCGGAGCTGCGGGCCCATCCCCGGGCCGGAGCCATTGTGGAACAAATGATGGCCAGGGGGGCGGCGTCCAGAGGGGATGTGGCGGAGTCCGTAAAAGACAATCCGGCATTGCAGCGGATGATAGGACGCATGACGCTGATCAGTCTGCTTAAGCAGGCCGGCAATATAGAGGAAGAGAGCATCCGACAGCTGAACAGAGTTTTGCAGGGGATCAGAAAAGACGGAACAGATAGGTGAGGAGTGAAAATATGCCTGTAAAAGCGGTGCAACAATTTATGCTGGGGACGGTGATGAACCGGGAGGCCCAGGCGGCGGACACTATGAGGAAGATGAAAGATGCCGGCTACAACGGAATCGAACTTTGCGGATTTATGATCCATCCCAGCTCCATGATGGTCAGGCTCATGACACGGGCCGCGGGAATGCCGGTGGGGAGCGGCGGCAGGCTGGACTGGCAGCGGCTGGTCAGAGACAGCGGCCTCAAGGTAGTTTCCATCCACCAGGATCTGGGCAGTGTGGAGCGGGACTCTGGGGCCGTGGCGCGGGAGGCCGGACTCTTTGGTACGGATAAAATCGTCATCACGGGAATGTATCGTTTTCCCTATGGGGAAAAAGACGCGGTCAGGGAACTGGCCGGGAGGCTGAACCGGGCCGGGAAGGCCCTGCGCAAGGAGGGTGTGGAGCTGCTTTACCATAACCATAATTGTGAATTTCTACAGGTGGCTCCCGGACAGAGCGCGTACCGGCTGCTGCTGGAGGAGACAGACCCGGAGAATGTGAACTTTGAGTTTGACAGCTACTGGTGCGCCGATTGCGGGGCCGATCCGCTGGCGGTGATGGACGCGCTGGGAGGCCGGATGAAACTGTGGCATATCAATGATCGAGGAACCCGCCAGACGGGACCCTGTATGACGCCCATTTTAAAGAGCGACAGCATGGAGCTGGGCTGCGGAGCCATGCCTCTTGCAGCGCTGGCCGAGAAAGCCAGGGCCGCGGGGGTGGAGGCGGTGATCCTGGAAAGTCATCGCAACTGGATCGACAAAAGCCCTGTAAAGAGCTTTGAGCGCAGCGCGGAATTTATGAACAAATTCTTTTGACAGGGACAGAAGGAGGACCTTGTTATGTATGAACATCTGAGATCCCAATTTATCCAGGCGGACCGCCCCTATGTGGAGGGGGCGGTGGATGTATTTCTACAGCATATCCCCGTGGGGGAGGTCAGAAGGGCCAGCCTGTGCATTACAGCTCTGGGAGTATACGAAGCGGAACTGAACGGGGAAAAGGTGGGAGATATTCTGTTTGCCCCCGGCTATACGTATTATCCTCATTTGCTCCAGGTGCAGACCTATGATGTGACAGGGATGCTTCAGGCGGGGGATCATGATCATACGCTCCGGGTTTATCTGGGGCAGGGCTGGTACTGCGGGCGGTATACCTTCGACAATAAATGTCAGATTTACGGGGAGCATTCCGCGGTGGCCTGGGTTCTGACGGCGGAGACAGCGGAGGGAATCCTGCGTTTTTCCAGCGGCGACGGCAATGTGACCGTGCTGGAGAGTCCCTACGATTACGCGGGCCTCTATGACGGTGAAATCTACCACGCACAGAGTCCGGAGACGGAGGGGAAGGGGGTTCCCATAAAATACAGCGGTAAACTTCCGGATGTACTGGAGGACGGGATTCTGTATACGAAGGTGCAGGAAGAAATTCCGGTGAAATCAGCCGCTTGCCGGGGAGACGTGACCATTCTTGATTTCGGCCAGAACTTTGCGGGCTTTGTGGAGATAGATCCGGCATATATGCAGGATGACATGCTCAGACTGCGCCACGGGGAAATCCTGAATCAGGACGGCGGCCTTTACACCGCCAACCTGCGCGGGGCCAAGGCGGAAACCGTGTATTATAAAGGAACCGAGACCCCAAAGTACCGTCCCCGGTTCAGCTTTATGGGTTTTCGCTATGTGGAACTGTCCGGTACGTCGTACCGGGAGGGGCTGCTGACCGCCTATGCCGTCCACAGTCAGATGGAACGCACGGGATATTTTACCTGCGGCAATCCCAAAGTGGAGCAGCTGTACCGCAATCAGGTGTGGGGACAGCGCAGCAACTATCTGGAAGTGCCCACGGACTGTCCCCAGCGGGACGAGCGCATGGGCTACACCGGCGACGGGCATGTGTTTGCCCTCACGGGTGCCTACAATTACGACACCGAGGACTTTCTGGCCAAATTCCTCCGGGACATCCGCTACACCCAGATGGACAATTCCGAGGGCTATGTGGCTCCCGTGGTGCCTGCCCGGGGACCGGAGGGCATAGGCTTTATGAGTATGCTGGGCTGGGGGAACGCGGTGACGATTCTGCCCTGGATGATGTGGCAGCAGTTTGGCAACGTCCGCTATCTACAGGAACAGTATGAGAGCATGAAAACGCATGTGGAATGCGAGATCCGTCATATGGGCAGGGGGCTTATGGGAAAAAAGGACCTGTGGGTAAGCCCCAGCCTGGGGGACTGGCTGGCTCCGGGCAAGGACGTAAAATATATGGCCATGCACAATGGCCCGGTGTCCAACGCCTTTATTGTCAATGACCTGCGGATTCTGGCGGATACGGCCGGACTGCTGGGCAGGCCGCAGGACGAGGAACGTTACCGGAGACAGGGGGAGAAGACCACGGCGGCTTATCTGAAAGCCTTTGTGAAAAAGGACGGTTCCATGAAAGACGACTATCAGGGTGCCTATGTCATGGCCCTGCGGATGGTGATTCCGCAAGGGGATCTGTGGGACGCCTGTTTTAACAGGCTGGTGGAAAAGCTGCGGGCGGAAGGAATGCAGACCGGATTTTTCGCCACAGAGCATCTGCTGCCCCTGCTGGCGGATCATGGGCAGAGCGAACTGGCCTTTGATCTGCTGCTGAATGAAAAATGTCCCGGCTGGCTCTATCAGGTGAACTGCGGAGCCACCACCACCTGGGAGCGATGGGACGCTCTGCGGCCTGACGGAACGGTCAACGAGAGCAAGATGAGCGGCAACAATATGGTATCTTTTAACCATTATTCCTTCGGCAGCGTGGGCGAGTTCTACTATCGCTATATTCTGGGCATCCAGCCCCTGGAACCGGGCTATGCCAGGATCAGCCTGCGTCCCTTCGCGGACCGGCGGCTGGGCCATGCGGAGGGCAGTTATCGCAGCAGAGCCGGAGAGATCAAGGTAGCCTGGCAAGTGGAAGGGGATGAAGTCAGGGTGCAGTTGACAACGCCCGGAGAGACCAGGCTGACCCTGCCGGATGGCGCGGTACATATGCTGGAGGCGGGCAGTTATGAGTACTGCCAGATATTGCAGGGATAATTTCTTTAATAACAATTAATTTGCACCATCATATTTTTGTAATTTATAGATATTTGAAAAACCTGTCACGGCAATTTTACCATAGAGACCGATTGCGGATTGACAAATATATCGGGTTGTGTATAATAGGAACTACAACAGCAGAAAGAATAACATTCTCAGGTTATTTGAGGC
>CAJUAB010000044.1 GCA_910583845.1 uncultured Acetatifactor sp. | reverse complement strand
CGTTTAATAAGGTATCCGAAAATATGGAGGACTATACTGCGGCAAATTCCCTGAACCTTTTGTCGAATCTTCTGATGCGGTACTATGGAAAAAGAGTGATCATCCTGCTGGATGAGTATGACACGCCCATGCAGGAGGCCTATATCGAAGGGTACTGGGATGAACTGGTAGCTTTTACCAGGGGGCTGTTCAACGCCGCCTTCAAGGCCAACCCTTACATGGAGAGGGCCATTCTGACAGGGATAACCAGGGTGAGCAAGGAATCCATGTTCTCCGACCTGAACAATCTGGAGGTGGTGACCACAACCTCAGAGAAATACGCGGACAGCTTTGGCTTCACGGAAGGGGAGGTGTTCGCGGCGCTGGAGGAGTACGGGCTTTCCGATCAGAAACAGCAGGTCAGGGAATGGTATGACGGTTTCACCTTCGGCAGCAGGAGGGACATCTATAATCCCTGGTCCATCCTGAATTTTCTGGATAAGAAAAAGGTGGGGCAATACTGGGTCAACACCAGCTCCAACAGACTGGTGGGCAAGCTGCTCCGGGAGGGAACTGCGGATGTCAAGAAGACCTTTGAGCGATTGCTTAAGGGGGAGAGCATCCGGGTGGAGCTGGATGAGCAGATCGTGTATAACCAGCTGTCCATGATAAATGACGCAATATGGAGCTTCCTGCTGGCCAGCGGGTATCTGCGGATCAAAAGCTATGAGGCGTATATGACAGAGTACGGGGACTGGAGGGAGGACTATGAGCTGACATTGACCAATTTCGAGGTGCGGGTCATGTTCCGGAACATGGTGAGGGGATGGTTCAACAGCCCTCTGTCCGGCTACAGCAATTTTATTGTGGCGCTGCTGCAGGGGGATGTGGAGGCGATGAACGCCTACATGAACAAGGTCACCCAGGAGATGTTCAGCTATTTCGACACGGGAGGAAAACCCTACAGCGAGCCGGAGCGCTTTTACCACGGCTTTGTGCTGGGCCTGATGGTGGAGCTGTCCGACCGGTATACGGTGACCTCCAACCGGGAGAGCGGCTTTGGCCGGTATGACGTGATGCTGGAGCCCAGAGACCAGGCGCGGGATGACGCAGTCATTCTGGAATTCAAGGTGCAGGCTTCCGGGGAGGAGGAGCTGTCTGACACGGTGAGGGCGGCGCTGAGACAGATCGAGGAGAAAAACTACCAGGCGTCCCTGGAGGCCAGGGGGATTTCCGGGGAGCGGATCAGGAAGTACGGCTTCGCTTTCCGGGGGAAGGAAGTATTGATCGGCGGCGGAAAGATATGATAGCCGATTGCTAAATTCTTTCCACGAGTTACGGAAAAGAGTCGTTTTGCAAACGCCCAGAAAGATATGAATATGTGAGGAGACTATGAGAGAGATGAATGAACAGAAATATTCCCGCAATATGGCGCTGAGTTTTCTGGCGGGTATCGCGCTGGGGGCTGTCATCGTGCTGGTGCTTCTCTGGGCTCTGGGATATATTTCCTGCGGGGAAGGGGGGCAGGCCGCAGAGACCGGAGCGGACTTTGCCCTCTCAGGGACCGGGGCGGAATCTCCTTCGGAGAATCGGGAGACAATACAGGAACCGGGGGGCTCGGTGGAATCATCGCAGGAGACTTCATGGGGGACGGAATCAGAGCCGATGCAGGAGACCTCAGGGGAGACGGAATCAGAGCCGACGCAGGAGACCTCAGGGGAGACGGAATCAGAGCCGGCGCAGGAGACCTCAGGGGATATGGAATCAGAGCCGATGTGGAATCCATCTTCGAAGCCGGGTACTGGGACTGCTTCGGAACCTGCAGACAACGGGCAATCCGGTCCGCAGGAAAACGGGGAGGACGGACAGGGGGCAGTCAGCCTGGTCTTTCAGCTAAACGGCAGTTGGAGCGGTGAGGAGGGCTGTTATTATCAGTATACGGCAGTGATCGAAAATAATTCAGATCAGAAGATTACGGATTGGGAGATCACGGTGCGGGATTTTGACGGATGCAGGGTGGATTCATACTGGTGCTGTGGGACGGAGGAAAAGGATGGTCTTCTGGTGATTACTCCGGCGGACTACAATGCGGAGATCCGGGAATGCGCGAAGGCAGAGGGAATCGGCCTCATCATTCTGGCAAAAGAGGATTGGGAACTGACAGAAGCGTCCCTGGAGGCGGAGACGGCAGGAGGCAGGCTCACAGTCGTTTTCGGGGGCGAATCTGACACAGAAAATGACCGGGACGCGGGACAGGAAGCGGCGGGGCAGGAGGTGCCGGATCAGGAGGGAGCAGACCGGGATATGACGGACCGGGAACCGCAGAGTCAGGGAAACCGGGGGCCGGATATCCAGGCTGGCGGCAGCCTGGGCGGCCATGCGCTGGCCGGGGACACGCCGGTGGGCAGTCATGGCAGGCTGCGGGTGGAAAGCGGCAGTCTGGTGGATCAGGAGGGAACGCCTTGTCAGCTCCACGGCGTCAGCACCCATGGCCTGGCCTGGTTTCCGGAATATGTATCCCGGGAGTCTTTCCGCACTTTCCGGAATGAGTGGGACGCGGACGTGATACGACTTGCCATGTATAGTGATGAATATGGTGGATATAGTAATGGTGGAGATCAGGAAAAACTGAAGGAGCTCATCGACAACGGCGTGGAATATGCCTCCGAGCTGGGCATGTATGTGATCATCGACTGGCATGTGCTGGGAGAGGGAGACCCCAACATCCACCGGGAGGACGCCATTGCCTTCTTTGACGAGATGTCCGGGAAATATGCGGAGTACGGAAATGTGCTCTATGAGATCTGCAATGAACCCAACGGAGCTGTGTCCTGGAAAGATGTGAAGGAATATGCGCAGGAAGTGATTCCTGTGATCAGAGCCAACGATCCCTACGGCATCATTCTGGTGGGGACGCCTCAGTGGAGCCAGCTGATCGGGGAGGCCGCCGCCGATCCCATAGAAGACTATGACAATATCATGTACACACTGCATTTTTACGCGGCCACTCATAAGGACGAACTGCGGGGGAATCTGGAGCAGGCGCTTAAGGACGGCGTACCCGTATTTGTCAGTGAGTGCAGTATCTGCGACGCTTCCGGGGGCGGTGCCGCTGACTTGGAATCCGCCCTGGCCTGGGTGGATCTGCTGGACCGATATGATGTGAGTTATGTGGCCTGGGCTGTCAGCAACAAGAACGAAACCGCGGCGCTGATCAGCAGCGGATGCGGCAAACTCAGTGACTGGAGCGACAGCGAACTGTCCGATACGGGCAGGTGGTTCAAGGAGCAGTTCACGAAATAGTTTTAATTACTACATGAAAAAATACAGACACTACAAAATATTACATACCTATTGCAAAAATGAAATATTCATGTTAGACTACTAATGGACATTGAATATTTGGGAAAATATGGTTCAAGAAGTATGTAGAGTTTTGAGGAAGGACATTTTTTCTATGAGTAAACTATTTCATATCATAACGGATGGTTCATGTGATCTGCCCCCCGAGTGGGCAAAGCAGAAGGGGTACTCGGTGGTACCGTTTTATGTGTCCTTTGATGATACCCATTATTTCAAGGAAATCGAGGAGATGGGCATCCGGGATTTCTATCAGCAGATGGTGGACCGAAAGGGAGTGTATCCCAAGTCCTCCATGCCCTCCACACAGGATTATGTGGATGCGTTCATGCCCTGGGTGGAGCAGAATATTCCTGTGATCTGTATCTGCATCACGACCAAGTTCAGCGGTTCTTTGCAGTCGGCCATGAACGCCATGCAGATGATCCGGGAGGAGAGGCCAAAGGCCCGGATCGAAGTCATAGACTCCACCGTGGACACGGTGCTGCAGGGCATTCTGGTGCTGGAAGCGGTGAAATGTCAGGAGAGCGGCATGACCTGTGAGGAGACGGTCCGGAAGATTGAGGAGATCAAGGGAACAGGCAGGATTTTTTTCACTGTGGGCGATATGGAATATCTGGCGCACGGAGGGCGCATTGGCAAGGTGAGCAGCGTGGCGGGAAGCCTGCTGGGCATCAAGCCGGTGATTACGCTGAAGCAGGGGGAAATTTTTCCCAGCGGTGTCGGGCGCAGCAGACGCAAGAATCTGGATAAGACCATTTCTCTGCTGCTGGCCTATTTGAAGGAGACAGGCGAGGATGTGACCCGCTACAGCATAGCGGTGGGGTATGGATATGACTATGAGGAGGCGGTGGAATACCGCCGTCAGGTGGCGGAGGCGCTGGATGGCAGGCTGAAAGAGGAAGATATCCTGATGCTGCAGATCGGAGCTACCATATCGGTACACACAGGTCCTTATCCATTGGGGCTTGGCATCATCCGGAAAGCGTTGTAAAATGAATAAGAGACAAGACGACCTGACCGGCCCGCTGCCTGTCAGGTCATTTTATAACAGGAAAAAGTGCCGGCCGGGAGGAAACAGACAGATGAGAATACTGCGTTATGAAAGAGAAGATGTGAAAAAAGCGGCGGGTATGGCCTGGCCCGCGGTGCTGGAGTCCTTTTTTACAGCTTTCGCGGGACTTGTGGACTCGCTGATGGTCAGTTCGCTGGGGGCCTCCGCCGTGGCGGCGGTGGGCCTGACCACCCAGCCCAAAATGGTGGGCCTGGCCTTATTTTTTGCCGCCAATGTGTCCATCTCCGCACTGGTAGCCCGGCGCAAGGGCGAGGGTAACAAGGAGGGGGCCAACAGAATCCTGGCTACATTTCTGGTCTTTATTCTGGCGTCGGCGGTATTGGTCAGCGTTCTGGCCGTGGTCCTGGCGGACCCCATTATCCGGCTGTGCGGCTCTGAGCAGGATACCCACGCGCCGGCGGTACTGTACTTTCAGATTATTATGGGGGGCATGATATTCAACTGCGTACAGATGGGTGTCAACGCGGCCCAGAGAGGGGCGGGCAATACAAAGATTACCATGCGTACCAATCTGGTATCCAACACCATCAATATCCTGCTGAATTACCTGCTGATACAGGGACATCTGGGCTTTCCGGCCCTGGGCATCAGGGGAGCGGCGCTGGCCACGGTGTCCGGTACGGTGGTGGCCAGCTTTATGAGCCTCTGGTCCGTGCGGAGGGAGGACAATTTTGTCAGCCTGTCCTATATGCTGAAAAAGAAAATCCGGCCGGGGCTGGAAGCCATGAGACAGATTGTACGTGTGGGTTACAGCGTGTTCGCGGAACAGCTGCTGATGCGCATCGGTTTCATGATGACCTCCCTGATGGCGGCCAGTCAGGGGACTTCGGCCATGGCGGCCCATCAGGTGGGGATGAACGTGATGAGCCTGTCTTTCTCCTTCGGAGACGGCCTGCAGGCTACGGCGGTGGCGCTGATCGGTTACAGCTTGGGGGCACGGGACCCTGAGAAGGCGAAGGAATACGGGGCGATCTGCCGCATGCTGGGGGGCTGCATCTCCGTGGTGCTGGCAGTGTTTTACTTTTTCGGAGGCGGATGGCTTTACGGCCTGTTTTTTGAGGAGGCGGAGATTATCGCCATCGGTGTGAGGATCATGCGGATCATCATTTTCATTGTGTTGTTACAGATTGCCCAGGTGATCTATATGGGATGTCTGAGAGGGGCGGGAGATACGCTGTATACGGCTGTCGCCTCCACCGTGAGCGTCACCGTGGTCCGCACGGCGGGTTCCTGGCTTTTCTGCTATGGGCTGCGGCTTGGCATCGCCGGGATCTGGATGGGCGTGGTGGCCGACCAGCTGTCCCGGTTTCTGTTCGCTTCCATACGGTTCAAGCAGGGAAAGTGGACCCGGATTAAAATATAAATATCTCTTGTGTGGGCTTTGAAAATGTAGTACAATGAAGATATTGTTTGGCAGTACATAAAATTCAGAGAGGGTATAGCAGACTATGAAAGAACAGAAGAACAGAGTTTCCTTTTTTCATTCCATCAAGATCAAGATTCTGATGCTGGTGTTCGGCACCGTGCTTTCCAGCGTGGTGATCTGCATTGCCACCGCCGTGCCGTTGGCCCGGGGCAGTCTCACGGACATCACGGAGAATTATATGGAGGATATGGTATATATCACGGGGGAAAGCCTGCAGAGGGGCGTGGCCACCCAGGGGGTTGAAGCGGTGATGACGCCCCAGGTGCTGGAGCGGTATCTGAGCGGCGTAAAGGTCAGGGGCATGAACAGCAGTTACGCGTATCTTGTGTCCCCTGAAGGCATGATGATTTATCATCCCACTGCGGATAAGATCGGAAAGCCGGTGGAGAATGACGCGGTCAATCAGCTGCTGGGTGAGATCGGCAGAGGAAGCAGGCCGGAGACGGATGTCATTATTTATAACTTCAATGGTGTGACCAAGTACGCTTCTTTCTATATAGATCCTGATGTGAATTTCATTCTGGTTCTGACCACAGATGAGAAAGAAATATTGCGGGCGGTGAGGACCCTGACTGTCAACAGCTGTATCGGCGGGGTAATTGTACTGCTCCTGTGCAATATAATCGGTTTTATCGTGGCGCTGAAACTGGTCAAACCCATCGAGAGGACGACCAGGGAGGCCTCCCGGCTGGCGGATCTGGATTTCACCGCGATGGAATCCGGAAAGAGTCTGCTGACCAGGAACCGTAAGGATGAGACCGGCGTCATGAACAGAGCGATCTCCACACTGCAGCAGGAACTGGCCCATGTGACCACTGACATCAACGAGCAGTGCGAGAAACTTCACGGCTCAGCGGGCAGCATGGCGCAGAGTGTGGATGAGACCCTGAACACAGTGGAACAGGTGGAGAAAGCGGTCAATGAGATCGCGCAGGGGGCCACCAGCCAGGCGCAGGAGACACAGACCGCCACGGAGCAGGTCATTGTCATGGGCGGCATGATTGAGGAGACCGGCGTGAAAGTGGAGGAACTGCGGGAGAATGCCCGGAAGATGCGGGGGGCCAGCGAACAGGCCATGGAGATTCTGGACGCGCTGGGCGAGGTGAACCAACAGACCAAGGATGCCATCGCCGTGATTGCCAAACAGACGGATGTGACCAACGAATCCGCCATGAAGATCAAGATGGCGGTGGATATTATCACGGATATTGCGGAGGAGACCAATCTGCTGTCACTGAACGCGTCCATTGAGGCGGCCAGGGCCGGAGAGCAGGGCCGGGGCTTCGCGGTTGTGGCCGGACAGATCCAGCGGCTTGCGGAGCAGTCCAACGAGTCCGCCCAGCAGATCACCGCAATTATTGAACTGCTGATTCAGGAGACCCAGCGCTCCGTGCAGACTATGGCGGACGTGAAGGCGGTCATCGAAAAGCAGGATGAGAATGTGAATCTGACAGAGAGGGCTTTTGGAGATGTGCAGGAGGGGATTACCCAGTCCATAGAGAGCATCAGGACCATTGCCCAGAGAACCGAAGAACTGGACCAGGCCAGAGTCAAGGTGGTGGATGTGGTGCAGAATCTGACGGCCATTGCCCAGGAGAACGCGGCCAGCGCGGAGGAGACTTCCGCATCGGCTACGGAGATGAGCGCCATTATGGAGAGCATCGACAGCAATGCCAGAAGTCTGAATGAGGTGGCGGACCGGCTGCATGATACGATTGCCCAGTTTAAGATTTAAACAGAACTACATAGACAGGACGCTTGCGGAAAGGCAGGCGTCCTGTTTTTTCACCAGATTTAGGAAGAAAGTCATAGACAGAATATACAAGGGCCGTCCCGCTGTTTGCCGACATATTTCACAAAGTTATGAAAAAGTCTGAAATTTTGCTGACAATGTATGATTAAAAATGTTAAAATATAGAAAGAATATAAATTGTAACTGAAAAGAGAATTTGTGTGTGAATATGCGAAATTTTTGACAGAAAGGCAGGCAGGTATGTACAGTGTGGGGCAGTATGTGGTATGTGGCAATAAGGGAGTATGCACGATTGAGGACATTACAACGCTAGACATATCCGGTGTGGACAAGGCCAAGCTGTATTATATTCTGAAACCACGGTATATCACGGCCAGCACAGTATATGTGCCTGTGGAGAATGCGGCCTCCCTGCGGGAAGTGCTGACCCGGGAGCAGGCGGAGCGGCTCGTGGAAGAGATTCCGAAGATCCCGCCGCTGAAAATATCCAATGAGAAGCTGGTGGAGCAGGAGTACCGCAGTTGTAT
This sequence comes from uncultured Acetatifactor sp., assembly GCA_910583845.1. Taxonomy (GTDB): domain Bacteria; phylum Bacillota; class Clostridia; order Lachnospirales; family Lachnospiraceae; genus Acetatifactor. The sequence goes on along the minus strand of CAJUAB010000044.1, from coordinate 17,907 downwards.
GAGGAGCAATGACAGCACGGAGTGGGTGCGGGTCATAAAGACGATTTATGGGCGCAGACAGAAGCGCCTGCAAGCCGGACGGAAGGAGACGGCGGTGGATGGACGGTATTTCAAGCAGGCGGAGGACAGCCTTTACGGTGAGCTTGCTATTGCGCTTGGTATGGAGCGCAGCCAGGTTTGCGCGTATATCTCCGATAAACTGCGGGGCACGGCCCCCGTTTGAAAAGCCTGAGACGGGAAGAACCCTTCGGACAGAAATGTGGCTGCCGGGGGTTCTTTTTTAATGGACATTTTCCCCAAAAAATAGTATGATAGACATGAGATATTGGAAATTTTCTTTAGGACAATATAGTATAGGTGACAGAATGAAAAAAATAGCGTTTTTTGTCGGGGAAGTGTCGGCTGAGTATCAGACGGAAGTTGCCGGGGGAATCATCGCGGAAGTTCAGAAGCAGGGCTACAGTCTGCACATTTTCAACAATTTCGGGTCGTACAGTTCCAATGTTTTTCAATGCTATGGGGAGAAAAGTATCATACATATTCCGGATCTGGCCAGCTATGACGGGGTAATCCTGGCGGGAGACACCTTCAATGTGGAAGGGATGTACGAGGAACTGACAGAGATGCTGCAACAGACGGGCAGTTGTCCGGTTATCTGCCTGCGCCGGGAGGACAAACGGTTTTACAGTCTCCTGGCGGACAATTACGAGCCCATTTGCGGTATGGTAGAGCACTTTATTCAGGCGCACGGTTTTCAGCGGATCTGTTTCATGTCAGGAAAACGGGAGATGGAGGATGCCCGGCTGCGGCTTAAGGCCTATCGGGATACCATGGAAAAGCATGGGCTGCCTGTGACGGAGCATATGGTTTTTTACGGCAATTACTGGAAGACTATGGGAGACGCGGCTCTGGACTGGTTCCTGGAGGAAGGCCCGGACCGGACGGAGGACAGGCCTTTGCCCCAGGCGATTGTGTGCGCCAATGATTATATGGCTATATCCATCTGCGACGCCCTGCATAAAAGGGGGATTCTCGTACCCGACCAGGTGTGTGTGTCAGGCTTTGACGATGTGCAGGAGTCCAGGGTAGCGATCCCCGCTCTGACCACGGTCAAGGTGAGTTATCGGGACATGGGACGGCGGGCGGTACAGATGCTGGAGAATCTGTGGCAGGGCCGGGATGCCGGGGAGGGCATCGGCAGAGTGGAGATCGTCAGCAAGTACCGGGGGTCCTGCGGATGTGCCCAGAGTATTGACAGGGAGGCGGTGAGAAATCTGTTCCACTATAAGGAACAGCTGCAAAGCGCCCTGTATCACGGAAACGCCATGTATGTGGATCTGGAAAACGCGGATACTTTCCGGGCTCTGATGAATACGGGACGGGCGTACATAAGCACCATCCGGTTCCATCAGATCTTTATCTGCATGTGCGACGAGCAGGAGCGGCAGGAGGAAAAAGCGGCCATGATGAATCAGTATACGGAACACATGGTGCTGCGCAATATTATGAGTATGACGGAGGATACTCCCCACGAGGAGCGCTTTCCCCGAAGCGAGCTTCTGCCTGCCGATTATCGCAGGGAGGGGGAGATTTTGTATATCACCCCTCTTCACGAGGGAAATGACTGCTTCGGCTATGTGGTACTGACCACGGACTGGCCGGATGATCTGCGCTATCAGTTTCAGATCTGGATTTCCAGCATGTCCATGGCCCTGGCCAAACTACAGATGTATGAAGAGAACCAGGCTCTCAACGAAATGCGTATGCAGTATGCCCGTGACGAGCTGACGGGGATTCCTAACCGCCGGGAGATGGAGAAAGTGCTGCAGAAGCGCTATAACTGTCTGAAGCAGAAGGGGGAGAGCTTCTATGTGGTCAGTGTGGATATGGACGGCCTGAAATATATCAATGACAATTTCGGGCATCTGGAGGGCGACGCGGCTCTCACGGCGCTGGCTGAGATCCTGGCGCAGGAACAGGGAGAGAAGGGCGTGGCCGCCCGCACAGGGGGGGATGAGTTCCAGATCTGCATGGCGGTTCAGTCCCAGGAGATTGTAGAGTCACGGATTGCCGCTATCCGCAGAAGCATCGAACGGTTCAATGAAAGCGGGAACAAACCTTATGCGCTCTCTGCCAGCATCGGCTATGCCCGCTGCGACCAGTGTGTGCCGCTGCTGAATTGTCTGCAACAGGCGGATAAGAGCATGTATCGGGAAAAGAGCGGAAAAAAGTATACGGGGAAGCGGTAAGATTAAGGCAATATCGCAGGCTTTGCCGGTGATATGCGGGAAAGAGGTAAAAATGACAGGGTACAAAGGGAAAAGGGGCAGACTGTCCAGGGGAATCCGGACGGCGCTGGCGCTTCTGGGATGCCTGGTTTTCCTGGGCGGCTGCGGAAAAGCCGGGGAGAACACGGCGCTGGGCATGGAGGCCCTGAAGGCTCTGGATTATCAAAAGGCTATAGAGTATTTTGACCTGGCCAGGGCGGCGGGTGAGAACGGGAAGAATCTGGCCAGGGCGGAGGGAATCGCCTACATGGGGCTGACACAGTACAGCCAGGCGGCAGAATTTTTTCTGGAGGCTCTGGAGTATTCCGACGGCTGGATCGAAGACGTGGACTATGACATCAACTTTTACCTGGCGGCGGCCTACACGAAGGAGGGAAAACTTTCGGAGGCTGAAGAGATCTACAATGCCATTCTGGATTTGCAGCCTGCCAATGAGGACGCGCTGTTCCTGCGGGGCAATGCCCGCATGGGGCTGGATCATTACGAGGGGGCCAAGGAGGATTTTGACAAGGTGATCGCCATGGATGGCAAGAATTTTGACCGGCTGATCCAGATCTATGAGGTGATGCACAGTTATGGCTACAAGGAGATGGGGCAGGTGTATCTGCGCGCCGCCATGGACGACAGCGGAGAGCAGATGAGCGCCTATGACAAGGGAAGGATGTACTTCTATCTGGAAGAGTATCAATCGGCTTATCTGGCGCTGGAGGCGGCGAAGGACCAGGGCGGCGCGGAGGCGTCCCTGTATCTGGGCAAGTCTTACGAGGCCACGGGCGATTACAACTATGCTGCCAGCGTGTACAACAATTATCTGGCCAAAGACACCTCGGATGCCCGGATCTACAATCAGCTGGGCCTGTGTGAGATGGCGAGAGGAAATTACACTGCGGCGTTGGCCGCGTTTCAGGCAGGGATGCAGATCGAGGGCAATGATGTGATGCAGTCTCTGCTTTTCAACGAAGCCGTGACATATGAATATCTGCATGACTACCGTCAGGCGCAGGTGCTTTTGGAAAGCTATCTGAAGACTTATCCCGACGATCAGGTTGCCAGAAGGGAGTATGATTTTTTGTCCACCCGGTAGAGTGTGTATGAAAAATTTTCCCTCCATCTGCGGCGGCAAATATTGGGGGACGCGCTCTGGGGAAATACCACATATGGTGGGGATTGATTGACTTATCGTCCGCGGAATGATAGAATAGGATGCGTGGTTAAATATGGAAAGGGAGAAGATTTGCATGATTCAGGTGATGAAAAGGGACGGTTCCAGAGTGGATTTTACACTCAGCAGGATCAGAGATGTCATACTAAAGGCTTTTACAGCCACCCGGATGGAGTACAGCAATGATATTGTGGACTTGCTGGCGCTGCGGGTGACGGCAGACTTTCAGTCCAAGGTCAGGGACGGCGCGGTCTGTGTGGAGGATATCCAGGACAGTGTGGAGAAGGTGCTGGGACAGGCAGGGTATGAGGAAGCGGCCAAGGCCTATATCCTGTACCGCAAGCAGCGGGAGAAGATGCGCGCCATGAAATCCACGATTCTGGATTACAAAGATGTGGTGAACAGCTATGTGAAGGTGGAGGACTGGCGTGTGAAGGAAAACTCCACGGTGACATACTCCGTGGGGGGACTGATTCTGAGCAATTCCGGCGCGGTGACAGCCAATTACTGGCTGTCCGAGATCTATGACGAGGAGATTGCGGAGGCGCATCGCAGCGCGGACATCCATATTCACGATCTGTCCATGCTCACGGGCTACTGCGCGGGCTGGTCTCTGAAACAGCTGATCAAAGAGGGATTGGGTGGGATTACCGGCAAGATCACTTCCGCCCCTGCCAGGCATTTGTCCGTGCTGTGCAACCAGATGGTGAACTTTCTGGGAATCATGCAGAACGAGTGGGCCGGCGCGCAGGCCTTTTCCTCCTTTGATACATACCTCGCGCCCTTTGTGAAGGCGGACAACCTTTCCTACGAGGAAGTGAAAAAGTGTATAGAAGCCTTTATTTACGGGGTAAACACCCCCAGCCGCTGGGGGACGCAGGCGCCCTTTTCCAATATTACCCTGGACTGGACCGTGCCGGGGGATCTGGCGGAGCTGCCTGCCATCGTGGGAGGCCGGGAGATGGATTTCCGGTACAAGGACTGTAAGAAGGAGATGGACATGGTCAACAAGGCGTTTATCGAGACCATGATCGAGGGGGACGCCAGCGGCAGGGGCTTCCAGTACCCCATCCCCACCTACTCCATCACCCGTGACTTTGACTGGTCCGATACGGAGAACAACCGGCTGTTGTTTGAGATGACGGCAAAGTACGGTACGCCGTATTTCTCCAACTATATCAACTCGGACATGGAACCCGGCGACGTGCGGAGCATGTGCTGCCGTCTGCGTCTGGATCTGCGGGAACTGCGGAAAAAGACCGGCGGTTTCTTCGGGTCGGGGGAGAGCACCGGCAGCGTGGGCGTGGTGACCATCAATATGCCCAGGATCGCCTATCTGTCCGCCGATCAGGAGGATTTTTACAAGAGGCTGGACCATATGATGGACATTGCGGCCCGCTCGCTGAAAATCAAGCGGGAGGTGATCACCAGGCTGCTGGAGGAGGGATTGTACCCCTATACCAAGAGATATCTGGGTACTTTTGACAACCATTTTTCCACTATCGGGCTGATCGGCATGAACGAGGCGGGGCTTAACGCAAGATGGCTCAGGGCGGATATGTCCCACCGGCGGACACAGGAGTTTACCAGGGAAGTGCTCAGGCATATGCGCAGCCGTCTGTCTGACTATCAGGAGCAGTACGGCGATCTGTACAATCTGGAGGCCACTCCCGCGGAGAGTACCGCCTACCGCCTGGCCAGGCATGACCGGAAGAAATGGCCCGACATCCGGACTGCGGGCAGGCAGGGGGATACGCCCTATTATACCAATTCTTCCCATCTGCCGGTGGATTACACCATGGACATCTTTGACGCCCTGGATATTCAGGATGAGCTTCAGACGCTGTATACCTCGGGTACGGTGTTCCACGCGTTTCTGGGGGAGAAGCTGCCGGACTGGAAGGCGGCGGCATCTCTGGTGCGGAAGATTGCGGAGAATTACAGGCTGCCTTATTATACGATTTCTCCCACTTACTCGATCTGCAAGGAGCACGGCTACCTGGCGGGAGAGCAGTTCACCTGTCCCCACTGCGGGGAGAAGACGGAGGTTTACAGCCGTATAACCGGCTATTACCGCCCCGTACAGAACTGGAACGACGGCAAGCTCCAGGAATACGCGAACCGCACGGAATACGATGTGGAAAAATCTGTGCTGAAACGCCCCATGCGCGGCATGGTGACGCTCTCCAGCTTCGCGGACGAACTCAAGGTGGACGTGCAGGCACCGCAGGACGTAAAATATCTCTTTACCACCAGAACCTGCCCCAACTGCAAAATGGCCCGGGAGTACCTGAGAGGGGTGAAATATCTGTCCGTCGACGCGGAGGAGAATATGGAACTGGCCAGGCGTTACGGTGTCATGCAGGCCCCCACTCTGGTGGTGGTGGAGGACGGCGATTTCAAGAAGTATGTGAACGCATCGAACATTAAAAAGTATGCCGAACAGAGAAGGGCAGTACCGGTGTGATATTTCAGTCCGGCTGACAAACGCAGGAGGGTGGTAAACGTATGATCAATCAATTGATAACAAGAATCCGGCAGACAGGAGCTCCCATTGTGGTGGGGCTGGACCCCATGATGAAATTTATTCCGCAGCAGATCCAGAAGGATGCGTACGCGCAGTACGGGGAAACCCTGGAGGGGGCGGCGGAGGCGCTCTGGCAGTACAACAAGGGGATTGTGGACGCCATATATGATCTGATTCCCGCTGTGAAACCGCAGATTGCCATGTATGAGCAGTTCGGCGTTCCCGGAATGATCGCTTTCAAGAAGACAGTGGATTACTGCAGGGAAAAGGGTCTGGTGGTCATCGGTGATGTGAAGAGAGGCGATATCGGCTCCACCTCGGAAGCCTATGCGGTGGGGCATCTGGGCAAGGTGCAGGTGGGAGAAAAATTCTGTTACGGTTTTGACGAGGATTTTATCACGGTGAATCCCTATCTGGGTTCCGATGGCGTGAAGCCATTTATCCGGGTGTGTCAGGAGGAAAAGAAGGGGATCTTTGTGCTGGTCAAGACCTCCAACCCCAGCAGCGGCGAGCTGCAGGACCGGCTGGTGGACGGTAAACCCGTCTATGAGCTGGTGGGAGAGCAGGTGGCGGCCTGGGGACAGGAGTGCATGGGGGACGGATACAGCTATGTGGGCGCCGTGGTGGGCGCCACCTATCCGGAGCAGGGCAGGATTCTCCGGAAAGTAATGCCCAAGGCTTTTATTCTGGTGCCTGGATACGGGGCGCAGGGCGGCAGGGGCGCGGATCTGGTACATTTCTTCAATGAGGACGGTCTGGGGGCCATCATCAATTCTTCCAGAGGGATTATCGCGGCCTATCAGCAGGACAAATACGCGCGGTATGGCGCGGCTAACTATGCGGACGCTTCCCGGGCGGCGGTGCTGGATATGCGGGAGGATATTGCGGGAGCTCTGGAGCGTGTCTGACGGGGATGCGTTTTACCGCGGCAGATAGCATGAAAAAAAGGGCAATTTTTATGCAAACAATAGGATCGCCCATATGGTATCCTGTCTATAGAGAGAAAAGTATCCGCCCGGAGAGCGTGAGAACGCCATTTCGGTGCTTTATGGCCCTGGGGCCGCGGCTTATGACAACAGAAGCGTTGCGTTGTCCCCATGGGGCGGGAGTTTTGTGGGCATCGGCGGGGAAAAGGGGTACTTGGACAGGAGGAAATATATATGGGAAAAGCATCTGTGACGGAAGAGATTATCTTCTATATCGAGAAGCATTTTGACCAGGAACTGTCTCTGGAGGAAATCGCGGAGGCGCTTCATTACTCCAGGTATTATGTGGCAAGGGCCTTTAAGGAAAGTACGGGCATGACTCTCCACAAATATATCCAGAGCAGGCGATTACAGGAGGCGGCGAGAAAGCTGGCGCAGTCCGGACAGCCCATCATTGAAGTCGCTTTCAATGCAGGCTATGGCTCTCAGCAGGCATTTACCCAGGCTTTCCGCCGGGAATATCAGTGTACGCCGCAGGAGTACAGGCGCACAGGCGGCAAGGGCAGGATTGTGGAGTGCATGGGGAACAGACAGCGTTTTCGGAGAGCCTGCTGTCCTCTGGAGAAGGGGGTGGCGGCATGAGTCTGGTACCTTATGTAGTGGAGCAGACCGACAGGGGTGAGCGGAGTTATGATATTTATTCCCGATTGCTGTCGGATCGGATTGTCTTTTTGGGGGAGGAAGTCAGTGACAACTCAGCCAGCCTGGTCATTGCCCAGATGCTTTTTCTGGAGGCCCAGGACCCGGAGAAGGAGATCCGCCTTTATATCAACAGTCCCGGCGGCTCCATATCGGCGGGACTGGCAATCTATGATACCATGCAGTATATCAGGTGTGACGTGTCCACTATCTGTCTGGGGCTTGCCGCCAGTTTCGGGGCGTTTCTGCTGGCCGGGGGAGCCAGGGGAAAGCGTATGGCGCTCCCCAACGCGGAGATTATGATCCACCAGCCTGCCATCTCGGGAGGTGTCGGGGGACAGGCTACGGACATTCGCATTATATCGGATCATATTCAGCGCAGCAAGCGCAGACTGAACCGGATCATGGCTGAAAATACGGGGAAGACGGAGGAAGAAATCGCGGCGGCCACCGAGAGGGACAATTATATGTCCGTCCAGGAGGCGCTGGAATTCGGGATCATTGACCGGATTATAGAAAACCGGCAGATACAATAAATGTGGCAGGGCGGCGTTGTCAGGCATTTTCCCCGCATCTCAGAGTGAGGCAGAAGACAGCGCCGCCCCCTTCCGCGTCCGTCACTGTCAGACTGCCCCCATGGGCCAGAGCGATCTCCCGGGCGATGCACAGGCCCAGGCCAAAGTGGGAGCGGTCCGTGTGGGAGCGCTGGGCGCGATAGAAGCGTTCAAAAATGTGTGTCTTATCGGCATCGGAGATGCCGGGGCCGTTGTCTGTGACGCGGATAGAGACTGCATCAACGCCGCCGACGAAATGTCGGCGCTTTTTTTGTCGGCGGGATTCGCTCAGAGCGTGGAGTCTGCTTTTGACCGCGTTTCCCGCTCCGGACGGCGTGTGGACCTCAGCGGACAGGATCACTTTGCCTCCGGCGGGCGTGTAATGCAGGGCATTTTGCAGCAGAATGGTCAGAAGCTGTTCCAGCTTGTATCTGTCACCCTGCACAGAGGGCAGGGAATCCGGGGGGAGCTGTAGACGCAGGCTGATTTTTTTCTGGGAAGAGAGCAGTTCCATCTGCTCATAGACCGTCAGGAGCAGCGTGTCCAGATCCACGTCCTGCCTTTCCGGCAGCGGATTTCTCTGTCCGCAGACCGTTTCCAGCCTGCTCAGTGTCAGCAGATCTTCGATTAAACGTCCCATACGGGCACATTCCTGATCCACGGTCTGTTCGTAGGCCGGGGGCCTGGCATGCATACAGGCCCGGATTACGGCCAGGGGAGTGCGCAGCTCGTGGGAGGCGTCCGCCACAAAGCGGATCTGACGGTCGTGGCTCTCCCGCAGGGGCCGCAGCATTCTTCTGGTAAAAAAGGCGGCAAAAAAGATCAGCAGCAGGATGCCGGCCAGATCGATCAGCAGAAAGCGCAGGCGTTGCTGCCATATTTTCTCCCGCAGGTAATCGGAGGGGGAGGCTACCAGCAGTGTGACGCCGGTCAGCTTCTCGCCGGTCAGCTGCTGGACGGCGGAAGGCTGGCCAATGGACAATTGTGACAGGTAGATCTGATACTCCTGACCGTTTCCGATATTCAGCCGCAGAAGCGCCCAGTTTTCCCCAGAGGACAGCGGAGAGCACTTTTCGCCGGAGGGCAGACGCAGGGGTTCTTCCGGGGAGGACAATCGGACACCGTTTTCCCCCAGGCCGGAGAGAGAATCGCCCTTCGACGTATGAAAGGATGTGTGGGAATCGGGGGTCAGAGCCCCGGCATTTGCCCATGGCAGCCGGGACAGCAGCATGTCGAGAACCTCAGGGGAAAGGGTATGCCAGGGCATTTCGTTGAAGCGGAAGGGGAGTCCCTGATCCCACAGATAGATCTGATAGCCGCTGTTCTGTTCCAGGCCGCTCAGATACACATGGGTAATCACGGCCTGCTGCTCCAGGCTGCTGGACAGATTGCTCATATCCTGGCGGAAGGCGTTCAGATGGTTGTCCTGCAGCGTTCTTTCCGCCAGATAGAGATAGAGGCAGGAAAACAGACACAGGATAGAGATTGTGATGGCGGCGCACAGAAAAGTAAGGCGGCGGTGCACCGCCCGGAACAGATCCTGTTCGCCGATAAAATGCCCTTTTTTTATGTCCCGCATGTTCCCTCCAGCCGGTAGCCCACTCCGCGGACAGTCTGGATACTCACCCGGGAATCCAGACTGCGCAGCCTTCTGCGCAGAAAAAAGATGTAGTTATCCAGATTGCCGTCCTCCACCTCGGTGTCCGGTCCCCAGACGCTCAGAAGCAGCTGGCTGCGGCCCAGCGTCTGACCGGGATGGCGCAGCAGGGCGCACAGAAGACCGCATTCCCGGCGGGATAAGGTGCATTCCCCGCCGGGTCCCTGAAGCTGGCAGGAGGATTCCGACAACTTTAAATCTCCCCAGGTCAGTTCATCGTTTATCACATGAAAGCCGCCTCCCCGGCGGGAAAGGCTCCGGATTCTTGCCATCAGCTCTTCCATGGCAAAGGGCTTGACCAGATAGTCATCGGCCCCCTGGTCCAGCCCTGTGATCCGGTCTGACAGGGTGCCCATGGCTGTCAGCATCAGCACGGGCGTGGTATCCCCGGCCCTGCGCCGTGTCTGCAGCAGCTGTGTGCCGGACAAACCGGGGAGCATCCGGTCCAGCAGCACCAGATCCGCCGTGCCTGTCTCCATATAATATAATCCCTCCTGTCCGTCCAGACAGGTGTCCACTTCATACCCCTCCTGCCGCAGAGCGCAGCAGAGGGCCTCATTCAATTTTTCGTCGTCCTCGATCAGCAAAATGCGCATTCCCAGATAGATCCTTTCGTGCATGTTTTTATTTAGCCAATTGCGGAACTCTTTCCGCGAGTGACGGAATTGATCAATATAGATCAAAACGGGCTCGACTGCTCTTATTTGTCTATATTGCCCATCCTCTTCCGGATTCTATTAAATATGATAATAGAGTCCTCTGCTTTCCGGATTCTATTAAACATGATAATAGAGTCCTCTGCTTTCCGGATTCTATTATACATGACAATAGAATCCTTTGCTTTCTGAATTCTATTATACATGACAATAGAATCCATGCGTGGATTCTATTGTATATATTAGCACAGCTATCTCTAAATAATCTTTAAGAATCTGTAAAATTCTGCCGGTTTTGTCAGCGATGCAATGTTCCGGGGCGGTCATAAACGCCCGGTATTCCTTGATGTCATCATGTTCTCCGCGCATGTTCCGGCGGCAGACAAATAGAGCAAAATTTGAGATCCCTTAGAGGCAGTTTAGAGAATGGCCTGCTATACTGTAGCCATCAAAGACAGCAAAGCCATGCCAGACGAACCTTGATTCCGGCCCGGACCGGGCCGCAAGGGCAGTCACGGAACAGGTGCGGGAGACAGGAACCTCAGTCTGCCGGGCGATACGGAAGACGGAGAGATTCCGCACCGGGCCTGGCGCAATTTTCAGATACACTCTGGCGGGCTGCGCGTAGAAAGGAAGAAAAAGAATTATGCGGAAGAGAACGAAAAAAATATTGGCGTCAATGCTGGCTGCAACGCTGCTGCTGGCAGGCTGCGGCCCCAGCGCGGACACAGGAGAGAACAGTCAGACAGGACAGTCGGGCAGTCAGGGCAGCACAGGAGAACAGAGCAGGGGCAGCGGTCAGAATGACCAGCAGGCTATGGGGCGCTATATGGAGTCGGACATTGCTGTGCCGGAAGAAGTGGAAAGCGGGCGGGATCTGCGGCTTGCCGATGACGGTGTGGAGCTTGTTTCCTGGGACGGAACTCTCTACCGCTTTCAGGATCAGGGACAGACCTGGCAGATGGTCAGTCAGGTCCCGGAGAAATTGCAGGAGAGGCTCGAAGCGGGCACGGACAGCTATTTTCTGCTGGGGCCGGCAGGGGACGCCATAGCGGGGTATATAGAGTTTTCCCGGGACGAGGAGGGGAATACGGATTATGATTCCTGTAGCTATTTTCACAATCTGTATCTTGCGGACGGCAGCAGCTTTCCCCTGGGACTGACCGGTGACGACTTCATCCATACGGCGGTCTGTGACAGGGAGGGTACCTTCTATCTGGCTTCCAGCAGCCGGGTCTATCGTGTAAACGGACAGGACGGCAGCCTGGAAGTGCTGGCGGAGGTAAACAGATGCGATTATCTGACGGTCTGCGGAAAATACCTGATGATTCAGGGAACGGAACTTCAGATCTATGATCTGGAGGAAAATAAAATGGCGGAGCAGGACACTGCGCTCAATGAGTTTCTGGGTCCCTGGCTGGGGTCCTCCGGGGACGTAAACAGTCGGCCCTATCTGCTCTACATGCCCCAGGCGGAGGATGGGGGCATGTATGTGCTGACGGATAAGGGGCTATACCACCATACTCTCTATGGCAGTACCATGGAACAGCTGATCGATGGCTCCCTGTGCAGCATGAGCGATCCCCTCAGGGGATTTGTGAATATGATACAGCTGGGAGACGCATTCTGGGTGCTCTACAGCGGGGGACAGTTAAAGCAGTATGTCTATGACCCTTCTGTATCTTCGGTGCCGGAGAATATTATGCGTGTGTGGGGGCTGTATGAGGACGAAGAAATCCGGCGGGCAGTCAGCGCCTTTGGGCAGGCACATCCGGATTTCTATATCACCTATGAGCATCCTCTGAGTGAAGATACGGGAATGACCGGGGAGGATGCCATGAAAGTCCTGAGCACGGAACTGGCTACGGGCAACGGTCCGGATGTGCTGCTGCTTGATGGACTTCCCTATGACACATATGTGGAAAAAGGGGTGCTGGCGGATCTGACGGCAACTCTGGACGGCACGGGGGAACGCTATATGGATGCAGTACGGGCATCTTACGAGAGGGACGGAGGGCAGTATGCCATGCCCATGTCCGTGTCCATGCCCGTGCTGATGGGAGAGAGGGACAAAATACAGAATCTTTCCAGTCTGGCCCAGCTGGCTCAGCTGGCGGAGGAGGCCAGGGCCTCCCGGCCGGAGGGCTCGCTGTTTGGATTCTGCAGGGCGGATGCGGCGCTCAGACTTCTGGCCATGGGTTCCACGGGCAGCTGGATGGACGGGAGCGGCGGCGTGAACAGGGATGCCATACAGGAATTTCTGACGTTATCCAAGCGGATTTATGAGGCTCAGTTGTCCGGGCTCACCGCCAGAGAAACGGAGTCCATGGAAAATATGCAGATGTATGTGAACGGGAAACCGGTAACACAGATGGAGGCGGGCTATCAGCTGAGTAATGCCATGTATTTTTGCCAGCCATACGCCGTGGGGATGCTGGATAATAATCTCTCTACGATAGGAGGCTATGGCACCGTGGCAGAAATCCTGAAAATGCAGGAAATGGATTTTGTGCCCATGCCGGGACAGTCTCCGCTCCAGGGGCAGGCCTCCAGAATCCTGGCGGTGAATGAAGCCTCCGGGGTAAAGGAGCAGGCGCTGGAGCTGGTTGCGTATATGCTGTCCAGCCGGTTTGTGGAGGACAGTTACATGTATGGCGGTTCCACCAACTGGGACGCGCTGGAGGCCCAGGCGGCCAAAGAGCAGGAAGAAGGTTTTTCGGCTGCCATGAGTTTTGAGGATATAAACGGCAATGAACATATGATAGATGTGAGCACACCCTCCCGGGAAGCCATGGAAGCGCTCAGACAGATGATGGAGACATGCCAGGGCGTCAGTCAGTGTGACATCCGGGTTTACGATGCCGTGATAGAGGAGGGGCAGAAAGCACTGACCGGGGATCAGACCGTGGAGGATGCCGTGAAAGCCATTGAGAATAAAGTGGCTCTCTATCTGGCGGAGTGATGACTGTTCATGGAATAATGCCCGGTATGTCGGGCGGATAGGAACTGTAATGAAAAGAGGGATGAGTAAATCCGGGAAGAAGAGGGGCGAGAGCCGGGGACTGTGGTTCCTGGCTCCCAGTCTGCTGGGGGTGGGCTATCTGGTGTTGCTCCCCACCCTGGACGTGCTGCGGCGCTCCTTTGCCACAGCCATGTCCGGACAGTGGGTGGGTCTCGCGAATTTTCACAGTGTGCTTACGAATGAAGCCTTCCGGCTGGCGGCGGGCAACACGCTGCGCTTCCTGGCGCTCTGCCTGCCGCTGCTTTTGACGGTAAGCCTGCTGCTGGCGCTGATGGTCTGCCGGGTGCCGAAGCTGGAGCGGTTCAAGGCTTTGTATCTGCTGCCCATGGCAATTCCTGCGGCTACGGTGGTGCTGGTGTGGAGGCTGCTCTTTGCCCGGCAGGGTTTTCTGAATGCCTGGCTGGGAACGCATGTGGATTTCATGGGAGAGAGGACGGCCCTGATCATATTGGTGGGAAGCTATGTATGGAAGAATCTGGGATATACCATGGTGCTGTGGCTGGCGGGACTGAAAGCCATTCCCACGGAGTACACGGAGGCGGCCCGGGTGGACGGAGCGGGGCGGATACGCTGCTTTTTCCGGATCATTTTGCCGAACCTTAAGGGGAGCGCTTATACCATTACGGTACTTTCCACGCTGAATGCCTTTAAATCCTTTCGGGAGGCATATCTGGTCAGCGGCGCCTATCCCCAGCAGGATATATACTTATTGCAGCATCTGTTTCAGAACTGGTATACACGGCTGGATATGGATAAGCTGGCGGCGGGAGCCATACTGATGGCGCTGGCGCTGGGAGCCCTGTCCCTGCTGTTACAGAGGCTGTGGGACAGAACCGGGGAATAAGGGAACGGAACTATGGCGAGGCGATTTGATCAGGAGGAATTGTGTGATGCGAAAAGATATACGCAAGTGGCTGGCGGGAGGATTTTTTACAGCCCTTGGAGCGGGAATCTGTCTGCCGGTGCTGATGCTGGTCAGCGGCTCTCTGGCGGACAGCCTGGAGTGGGAGCAGCGGACGGCCTGCTATCTGCGGGATACACAGGAGTATATCGTCTGGCGCTGGATACCGGACTATCCCACGCTGGAGCATTATAAACGGCTGCTGTTTTTCTCGCCTGCCTTTTTCAGGCTGTTCTGGAATTCTGTGGGGATGACGGCGGGGATTCTGGCGGGTCAGCTGGTGGTGGCCGTCCCGGCGGCCTGGGCCTTTGCCGTGTACCGGTTTAGGGGAAGAAATGTGTTGTTTTCTCTGTATGTGATTCTGATGCTGCTGCCCTTTCAGGTGACCATGCTGTCCAAATATCTGGTATTGCAGGATGCCGGTCTGATGGATACCCGGTGGGCGGTGGTTCTGCCTGCCATATTTTCCACTTTCCCGGTGTTTCTGATCTACCGGAGCTTTGCGGCAATCCCTGCGGAACTTCTGGAGGCGGCCCGGGTGGACGGGGCCGGTGAGTTGCAGAGTTTTGTGCGGGTGGGACTGCCGGTGGCCCAGAGCGGTATTCTGGCGGCCATGATTTTAAGTTTTCTGGAGAGCTGGAACATGATGGAAGAGCCGCTTGCCTTTTTACAGGATAAATCCCTTTGGCCGCTGTCCCTGTATCTGCCGGAGATCGCCATGGATCAGGCGGGCTATGCCTGCGCGGCCAGCATGATCACGCTGACGGTCTCCCTGTTTGTCTTTGCCATATTCCACGACGCGCTGGAGCAGGGGATCGTCACATCAGGCCTGAAAATGTGAGACGGCACCGAAGGGACTTTACCCGAGAGGGCCGGGGAAAGCAGCGAAGGGACTTTAGCCTTTAGAGCCGTCGCGCAGCGACTACAGCCAGGGAAAGTCGCGAAGGGGCGAGAGAGGAACATTCACGAAAGCAGTAATGAGAGAATGTTCCTCTCCGGGGAAAGCACCGAAGGGACTTTACCCTTCAGAGCCGTCGCGCAGCGACTATAAATAGAAAGAGGACAGAGATGGATAAAAAGAGGAAAGCGGTCGTCGCAGGTTTTTTCATTTTCTTATTTTTGATGTTGATATGCAGTCTGGTGACGAAGGGAATTTATACCGCGAGGCTCCCCCGGGTGACAACCACCGCCCCCAGAGAGATGTCCCTGTATCATCCTGTGTCTGCGCAGGGAGCCGTGGAGACCGGGCAGGAATATGGGATCTATGCCCCTGCGGGCCTGCGCGTGGCATCCATACCGGTGAGAAAAGGAGACAGCTTTCAGGAAGGGGAGGCACTGCTGCAGCTGGATGTGGAAGATCTTAAGCGGATACTGACCGAAAAAGAACTGGAGCGGCAAAGACAGCAGTTTCAGCAGCGGGAGAGGGAGAGCCAGACCGCGCAAAGCAGGCAGACCGGCGATGAAAACCTGTCCCGGGCCATGGAGGATTACGAGAGGGCGAAAAGAACAGGGGAACTACAGACAAACCGGGCCGGGGCGGAACTGAGCCGGGCTCAGGCAGAGCTGGACCAGCTGCAAAAAGAGCTGGAGCAGGCCCGGAAAGATCTGGAGCAGACCAGAAAAAGCCTGGAGCAGGCCAGAAAGGAGCAGGCCGCCCAAAGCTCCGGGCAGACGGGGAGCGGGGCGGTATCGGTCAGCGGCGGGGATCATGGAGAAACGGCGGCCGATATAGCGGCCCTCAGTCAGCAGTGCGCGGAGCGTGAGGCCGCGGTCTCGCAGCTGCGGGAGCGGGTGAACCAGCAGGAACAGGCGGTGCGCGCGGCGTTTCTGGCGGCTCAGGACGCTCATATAGAATATGCGGACGGCCTGCAGGCGGCCCTGCGCGATGTGGAAGACGCCCAGGCGGCCCAGGAGGGGGGATATCAGGCAGCGGCGGACCTGGCCGGTCTGGAATTGGCATATCTGGAGGGGGAAATTCAGAATTTGCAGGAACTGATAGAGACAGACGGCTGGCTCTATGCCCGGGAAGGGGGCAGAATCACACAGCTGTGCGTGGAGATCGGGCAGCGCACCCCGGATACGGCGCAGCTGCTCTACACCCCGGACGATGGTCAGCGGCTCATCCAGGCCAGACTGGATAAGGAGCAGGCGCAATATGTGTCTCAGGGCACCCGGATGCAGATGAAATATGAGACGGTCAGCGGCGGGAAACAAAGCAGGGAGGGGGTGATCGGGTATCTGGAACCCCAGGAGGACGGCAGTGTCCTGATCTGGCTGGATGTGACACAGCAGGGGATGGAACTGGGGCAGCAGGTCACGCTGGAAAGTACCTGGCAGTCGGAGAATTACAGCCTGGTAATTCCCCTGTCCGCCCTTCACCAGGATGCAAACGACAGTGATTTTGTCTATATCCTGCGGCAACAGAATGGCATTCTGGGGGTGGAGTGGCATGCCGCTGTCCTCTATGTGGATGTGATGGACAAAAACAGCCGCTATGCCGCCGTCGAATCCGCCTCTCTGTCGGAGGAGACACAGATCATATTGACAACCTCCATGGATTTGCAGGATAATATGGTGGTGAGAATTGTGGAATAGGGCGGAAACTGTTCCACACCAGAGCGTGTCTGAAAAATGCTTTCTGTCAGATGTACGCCACAATTTGTGGGAGATTTGGGCCAAATGAAGGACACATAGCGTCCCAGACAGGTCCGGACTGGTCAAAACCCAAAACGGAAATCCGGATGTATTCTCTTCCTGGGTGTGTTAATAAAAATGTCTGTTTTCCCATGGACGTATACGGAATATTCTGTTCCGGACAGAGGCCGGGGTATATATAAAAAAATTACTTCCCCATACCCTGCCCAGAGTCCCTGGGGGCGGAAAAACAGATTTTTTCCCTCATATCAGGGTATATACAGAAAAATTATATGTCAATACCCCGCTGATCGCTAAAAAGAGGGTATGGAGCGGTAATTTTTCTGTATATACCCTGTTTAACCATACAAACTGAGCAAAAGGGGAGAATTTGCGAAACGGCGGGGTACTGCGGAACAATTATTTTATATATACCCTGCCGATCAAAGGATGATCAAAATATGCCGTCCCGCGCGGGGATGTCTGCGACAAACCGCAAATGGATGCCCCGAGAAAATCGCTGCCGGATTTTGACATCTTCCATCAGCAGGTTTGTGTGTGGATAATCAGGCGTAATGTGGAAAGTGCAAGACGCAGGACGCACGGATCAAATTGGTCAGGTTGTATGTTATAGTCCGAAAGCCAGCCGGATGGAACACCGGAGCGTGTCTGGAAAATGCTTTCCGTCAAATGTAAGTCATAATTTGTGGGAGATTCGGGCCAAAGACGGACGCATAGCGGGTTTATGATACCTGCATTTGGTACCAATATCACGCAAATGCGGGGACGCACAGAAGGCGGGAATGAAATGCGGGGACGCACAGAAGGCGGGAATGAAATGCGGGGACGCATAGATGGCGGGAATGAAATGCGGGGACGCA
>CAJUAB010000043.1 GCA_910583845.1 uncultured Acetatifactor sp. | reverse complement strand
TTACCTCCACATTCTTTTTTATTTTGAATGTCCGCAAAATCCGTCCTACATCTGTCGACCAAGCGGGGAAATCACGGTTTCGGATTAATGCGGATTGACAGAACTGTGAAGAAATACAACGGGTTTTTAAACAGGCAGCATGAGGAAGGGGTTTTTGCCACCGAGATTATGTTGCCGCTGTCATAGGAAAACTGTTCGTGCGCAAAAGAGAACCTTTTGTGCACTTTTTTTCTGCTTGGTGGATGGTCGTGTTAGAATTCCGGTAACAGATGTCCGGGGATGGGGCATACAGGAGCATCATACTTTCAAAAGCAGGAGGCGATTTGATGGACGAAATCAGACAGAGAGACGACCATATAGTGCAAAACGCATGGTTTCTGGCGAAGGAGAGCTGGCGGTGGGACAAAAGGATTCTGGTGTTTCTGGGGATCACTACCGTGACGGGGACGGCGCTGCCGCTGTTTGGAATCTATCTGCCCAAGGTGGCGGTGGATTTGCTGCTTCAAAGAGCGCAGGCTGCGCAGGTGCTGCGGGTCCTGGGCGGCCTGGTGGGCTGTCTGCTGATCTTGCAGGGGATTCACGGCTATCTGTCGAAAAGGGCCTACTACCATCACAATGAGTGCAGAAACACGTTTTTTATCCAGAGGCTGTTTCTGGTATCCCTGCAATGTAAATATTCCTATGCGGAGGACGGGGAGTTCTACAAACTGTATCGGCGGGCCATCAACTCCGTGCGCAGCGGGGACGCCAGCGGCACTTCCGTGTTTTTTGACCAGATTCCGAAATTGCTCACCGCGGCGGCCTGTTTTTTTCTGTACTCAGGCATACTGGCGCAGCTGCATGTCATGGTGATTGTGCTGCTGCTTCTGACATCTCTGGTGACGTATTTTTTCCGGCACAGGGAGAATGTATGTTACGAGCAAACCAGGGACGAGTACGCCGTGGCGGAGAAGCGGCTGTACTACACCGTCGGGGAGTGTGGGGACAGCCGGACGGGCAAGGATGTGCGGGTCTATAACATGAAGAACTGGCTGACGGGACAGATCCGGAGATTCCAGGGGGAAGAGAGGAAAATCTTGCAGCTCCGCCGCCGGAAAGAATATGAGACACATCTGGTAAGCTGCGGTCTGAATTTTCTCAGAGACGGATTTGCCTATGCCTATCTGATCATACAGACCGTGCAGGGAAAGATTGGAATGGGCGATTTTATGCTGTATTTCGGGGCGATCACAGGATTTTCGGCCTGGGTTACCGGACTGGTGGACCAGATGAGCATGCTGAAGACCGCCAATGTAAAAATGAATGATCTGCGCTCCTTTCTGGATATTCCGGCGGAAGACGCAGACAGCGGGGAATGTGGTCTGCCGGATCTGGACAAGGGAGTGGAGATTACCTTTGAGCATGTCAGCTTTGCCTATCAGGGAAGTGAGAAGGAAGTGATTTCCGATCTGAGCTTCCATATCCGGAAAGGGGAGCATGTGGCGCTGGTGGGGCTCAACGGGGCGGGAAAGAGTACGCTTCTGAAACTGATGATGGGGATGTATGAGCCCACGAAAGGGAAGATTCTGCTCAATGGCGTGGACATTACCAGACTCAGAAAAAGGGATATTTACCGTCTCTACAGCGCCGTGTTTCAGGATATTATGGTTCTGCCTGCCACCATCGGTGAAAATATCGCCCTGAGACCCCAGCGGGACGTGGACAGGAAAAGAGTCAGGGAGGTGCTTGGCCTGGCGGGGCTTGATGAAGATTTTTCCCGGCGGGGGATTACTTTGGACAGCTATATGACGGACCGGCTTGTGGAGGACGGGATTTATCTGTCGGGGGGCCAGGAACAGAAATTTCTGCTGGCGAGAGCGCTGTACAAGGACGCGCCGGTCCTGCTTCTGGACGAACCCACGGCGGCCCTGGACCCGCTGGCGGAGCAGGAGGTTTACGAGTCCTATCAGAGTCTGTGCCAGGACAGGACGGCGCTGTTTATTTCCCACCGGCTGGCCAGCACCCAGTTTTCGGACTGGATACTGTTTTTGCAGGACGGACGGATCATAGAACAGGGGAGCCACGAGGAACTGTTGCAGGCGGGCGGGGCCTATGCCCGACTGTATGAATTGCAGAGCTACTATTACAATCAGACGGAGGAAAACCGGATGGGAGAGGAGGCTTGCTGTGAATGAGAAGAACAGGGACACTGCAAAAGAGCAGAGGTTAAACGAGGATGGCGGCGACGTGACGGAAAAGAGCGCTCTGCATGTGAACAGTAAGGATATTACGGAAAAACTGACTTTTCGGGAGAAGAGAGCCGTGATCTCGCGGCTGCTGCGGGAGATTCATCTGTTGGCCCCCACTTTTATCGCGGTCACCGTTATAAAGCAGTTTTGCAGCGTTTCCGTAGGATATATCGCAATTTACATCTCTACAATGGTACTGAACGGACTACAGCAGGGGACCGATGCGGGCGTACTGATTCCCCGGGTGCTGCTGTGGATGCTGGCCACTTTGGTTCTGTATCTTCTCACGGGGAAGCTCTCGAACCAGAGCGAGGTGATCAAGAGCCATTCCTGGGAGCTTCTGGACGCCAGGATGGCGATTAAAAATATGGAGATGAATTTTCCGGATCTGGACAGTCCCTATGTGAACAAACTGTACAGCCGCATGGAGGAGGACAACCGCTGGGGGAGCGGAATATACGGGGGCTTTGACAATCTTGAAAAGCTCTGCTATCAGGCCTTTAACGCGGTTTTCGCGGTGGGAATGCTGATCCCCGTGCTGCGGGAGCTGCTGGCCCGTAAAAACGGCCTGACAGGGGTGTTTTTTGTGGTCCTTGTGCTGGCCATTCTGTGCAACGGGGTGGGGGAGCATTTTTTCGGGAAAAAAATCACGGAATATATGGCCCTGTGGACCAATGACAAACCCGAGGATACCAATCTGATGTGGTACTATGCGGTGTACGACGGGATTTCCATGGAGAACCGCAAGGATGTGAAACTGTATGAGGCGGAGGATCTGCTGAAAGAATACACTTTCGTCCATGGCCGGGAGTTCCTGAGGCACAAGGACAATCTGGTGGCGGGCGCCAGCGGCCGCCGGGAGCTGATCGTCAATGTCCTGAACGCGGGCGTCCGGGGCGTCTGCTATCTGTTTCTCACCCTGATTGCGGCGGGGGGAGGCATGGCGGCGGGTATGCTGATCCTGTATGTGGCCTGTTTTGAGCGGCTTACCAATTCCGTCCAGAATATGCTGCACGATGCCCAGGCTTTTATTCTGGTGGCCCGCAGACAGAGCACCATGTTTGAGTTTCTGGATATTAAAGGGAGCTTTTATGAGGGGACTCTGCCGGTGGAAAAACGCAGCGACAACGAGTATGAGGTGGAATTTCGCGACGTGTCTTTCCGATATCCCGGACGGGAAGAGTACGCGCTGCGCCACTTTTCCCTGAAACTGCGGATCGGGGAGCGCCTGGCGGTGGTGGGAAAAAACGGTTCGGGAAAAACCACCATGATCAAACTGCTCACCCGGTTGTACGAACCCACGGAGGGGGTAATCTACCTGAATGGCGTGGATATCCGCAAGTATAATTATTGTGAGTATATGCGCCTCTTTTCCGTGGTGTTTCAGGATTTTTCCCTGTTTGATTACTCCATCGCGGAGAATGTGGCGGCAGGGGATGAGTATGACAGCGCTATAGTGCAAGACTGCCTTGTGCGGGCCGGTTTTGGAGAGCGGCTGGCGGAACTGCCGGAGGGGATTGAGACCTTGATCGGCAAGAAGTATGACGAGGCCGGCATAATCTTCTCGGGGGGCGAGCGGCAGAAAATCGCCATTGCCAGAGCATTGTACAAGGATTCTCCGTTCATTCTGCTGGACGAACCCACGGCGGCCCTGGACCCGGTGGCGGAATACGAGGTATATTCCGCCTTTGATCAGATGGTGGAGGGCAAGACGGCCATCTATATCAGCCACAGGCTTTCCTCCTGCCGGTTCTGCGATGATATTGTGGTGTTTGACCAGGGACAGCTGGTGCAGCGGGGAAGCCACGGGGAACTGATGGCGGATCAGGAGGGGCTGTACCATGCGCTCTATACGGCCCAGTCGCAGTACTATGAAAACAATGCGGAAAAAAAGGCCGTTTAAAGGCAGGGGCGGATGTCGGGGAAGGCCTGATGGCGGCCTGGGAAGGAAAGCGGAGCCTGTGGGTATGGATTGCGGTGAGAGCCCTTCAGACAAAAAAGAGCAAACAATGTCGGGACAAAACACATGAAAGGGAGTATAATGATGTTGTGACAGTGAGGCGAAAACAATGGAATGGTCCAGGGTAATAGGCGATGCGGTTCAGTATATGGAAGGTCATATAATGGAGGATATCAGCGTATATGATGTGGCGGCGTATGTGCATGTCTCCCCTTTTTATTTTCACAAAGGTTTCAGTTTGTTGTGCGGGTATTCCATGACGGAATATCTCAGGAACCGGAGGATGGCGCTGGCAGGAGAAGAACTGATCACCAGCGGCATTTCCGTCACAGAACTCGCAATGAAATACGGGTATGATTCTCCTGACAGTTTCAGCAAGGCTTTTTCCAGGTTTCACGGGCACACTCCCCTGGCCGTGCGCAGAGAGCAGGCTGCGATAAAGACCTTTGCGCCGCTGAAGCTGTCCATCTCCCTGAGCGGCGGGTATATTATGGATTACAGAATCGAGTCAAAGGCCTCCTTTACCGTTGTCGGCGTGGCGAGGGAATTTGGTTATGACAATGCCAGGCAGGCTATCCCACTGTTCTGGGAGGAGTACTTTTCCGGGGAAAAGAACAAACCCGTCAGCGGAATGTTCGGTATCAATATTGATTTGCGGACAGGAGAGAAAAGCGGAAAGTCCGGTCTGTATGGTGCCGCGCTGCATGACGGGGAGACTCCGGCCGGGCAGGGGAAAGGTAAGTTTGAGTATTTGATTGCGGATTTATACGATTCTTCCGCAGGCATCCCCGAGGGCTGTGTGGGTATGACCATACCCGCTTTCACCTGGGCGGTATTTCCCTGCGAAGGGGCCTTGACGGATTCACTGCAAAATACCAACCGGAAAATATTTTCCGAGTGGCTCCCGGCATCGCAATATGAATTTGCGGCAGGGTACTGCGTGGAGATGTACGACGAGGTGGACAAGTACCCCAAAGGAACAGACGATCCCGAATATTATGCGGAAATATGGATTCCCGTCAAAAAACAGAAGCCAGGAGGTATCCTATGAAATTACAAAGATGTGAAAAGAAGTCTTTTACCGTAATCGGAAAAGAAGGGTCAACTTCGGAAGGGGAGGGATTTATACAGAAGCTGTGGAATGACGCGAATTCCCACTTTGAGGAAGTCCGGCCCCTGGCTAAAAAGGACGAGGACGGTCAGTTGGTGGGAATATGGGGGGCCATGTCCGATTTTTCCCGCTCCTTTGCCCCGTGGGAGGATTTTTGCAGAGGATTGTATCTTGCGGGAGTGGAATGCAATGATGACGCGGAAGCGCCCGAGGGGTGGACGAAATGGATTATTCCCGGTTATGAGTATATTTATGTGGAGCAGGAAAAGGAAGACACTTTTTCAAGGACGCTTCAATACCTGGAGGAAAACGGTATTTCGCTGGCGGGGGCAGTCCACGATTTTACCTGCCCCCGGACGGGAAAAAATTATATGTTCTTTCCCGTCAGAAAACTGTAGGACACAGCAGAATCCAGGGAAGGAGTCCGGGGATCAGGAAGGGGCAGACGATGACTTAAGCTCAATAACCACATGAACCGTGTCACCGTCCTTTTTCCTGATCTGCTGACGGATGGATTTCAGAACGCCGATGATGTAGCATATGCTTCCGTCCGGGTTTTTAATTCCCATATTCACGATACTGCCGTCGTAGGGCTGTCCGTCAAACTCTGCGTGTACCCTGATTCGGCCTCTGCCGAATTTCTCTTTGATATCCCAGGGGAATATTACGTATGCGCCGCCTTTTTCAGGGAGTTCATGGAGTATTTCATCATATTCAAACCGTTCTGTCATATATTTCCTTCCATTTCTTGTCTCGACAGGCTGCAAAGTTTTTGGCGTATCCGGACCCGTTCCTCATCGGAGATGCCGATCTCCGCAAAATAACGCCGGATATCCTGATAGCGCTCCCGGAACAGTTCCAGAAACCTTCTCATATTTTTCTCATGGGGAATCACTATATTCATGTCCAGCTCCGGGAAATTCTGGTGGATTTTCCGAAAGCGCTCCCCGCTGCATTCCTTTGTCAGCAGATAGTCGTATAGGAGGTCGTCCTCGCTGACGCCGCACAGCATGAGCAGCAAGGCGCTGACCACGCCGGTGCGGTCCTTGCCCGCCTGGCAGTTGACCATGACGCCGCCCTCCGCCGACGCAATCAGCCGGAATACCTGGGGCATATGAGCGTCGGCGGCAATTTCCATATAGCTGCGGGGAACCGCTTCCAGGCTTTCCGGGATTCCGCTCCCTGCGTCGATGGGCACATGATGGTAGTGAAAACCGGCCTGATGGGCAAAGCCGCTGGGAGCTTTGCAGACGGCGGCCTCTCCCCGCAGGTCGATAATATCGGTGATCCGATGATTCTGTAAACAGGCAATATCCCTTTCATTGGGGTAGAGCTGCACATCGCTTCGCAGCACCGCGTCCATTCGGGTATAGGCGTTGCCCGGGACCCGGTAGCCTCCCAGATCCCGGGTGTTCAATGTGGTCTCCAGCAGGCTTACAGGCTTGTTCTTCCAGGCCCTGACGTACTCGTCCATGCCGGGTTTACCGGCCCGGAGAGCCTGTATTTCCATGTCACAGGCATCGGCGGCCATCTGTATATATGTGTCCGCCATCTCCTCCGTGAAGAAAAATATTTCTCCCTGGTGATAAGGCAGGAAGTCGTTTCCCATATCCGCCAGGAAATCCCGGATGCCAAAGGGATAAATCTGAAAGAGCGCTTCCTGCCCAAGGTTTTCCGGAAGCCGGATGTCCTGGCTTATGCGGTATTTGCGGATCACATAAGAATTGATCAGCGCGTAGTCATTGTGCAGTCTGTCCACATGGCCCGGCGTCTTTGAGTCCCATCCATGCAGCTCATACATGAAATGGCGGAACAGAATATCCTGCACCAGGTGCAGATAAAAACCCAGGTACAGATCATCTTCCTGCATCAGCCGGCCAAATTGATTGCGGTAATGGGTAAGGTCATAGGTTTTCTTTGTGCCGCCGCAGATTTTGATCTTTAAATGGCTGTCCTCTGTGGTACGTCCCGGAGCGGCGGCGTCCGGCAGGATAGTCCCCAGCTTTAAACGGTTTCTGTCTTTGAAAGAATGCTTTTGCATCAGCTTGTCAGTGATTGCCAGGTGGATGATCCGGGATGCCATACAGTCTCTCCTTTGCTTCAAGTGGAATGAATTCAGCGATAGATATATTATAGCAGAGACAGCGATTTTTTTGAAGCGCTGTTTCTGCCACTTGACAGGCATGCTGTGAAGACTATGCCTGCCTCTTGACTCTGCCGTTGGGGAAGCGTTTATACTATATATGGAATTAAGAAAGGGAGGCTGCTATGGAGGAATTGATCAAAATAAGGGAAATATCCTCAAAATATGATATTTCAGCCCGCACATTGCGGTACTACGAGGATATGGGATTGTTGAACAGTATGCGGAGCAGTGATTACGCATACAGGCTGTATGACCAAAAGGCTGTGAAGCGTCTGGAACAGATTCTGATTCTGCGCAGGCTGCATATTTCTATCAAGGATATACAGCGGATATTTCAGGCGCCGGGGTCGGAGGCCGTGCTGGAAATTCTGGGGAAAAAAGTGGCGGACATAGACAGTGAGACGGCGCTGCTCCAGGAACTGAAAGAAATCCTGACGGAGTTTATCGGTCTGATCAGGCAATCGGATTTCAGACGGGATACCGATGTGAGAATGTTATATGAAAAGGCGGCAAAAATAGAGAGCAGTATTGAGAATATTTCCTATCGGGGCAATTCCTCCAGGATAAACCGTCTGCTGGATGTGACGGATAAAATGAAGAGGAATCCCGAAATCAGCATTATTCAGATCAATCCGTTCAGGGCCTTTACTTCCGGTCTGGACAGTATTGATCATGTGATGGGAGCTTTTCAGCAATGGCAGGAAGAGCACAATCATTTAGTCAGGGACATGATGTACGGCGCACCGGACTTTCTGTGGTTTGAGGAGGACGGGAGAGCCGAGTGGATCTGGGCGGTCAGGGACGGCGTCACGGAGGAAGACACGGCTCCCTATAAACTGATTACATTTGAGGGGGGACTGTACGCCTCCGCCATGTCGGTGGACGGAGATGATGACATTGGAGGCCGAATCTACGAGGGCATACAGGAGTGGGTTGCGGGGAGCGGATTTGAGCTGGACCAGCGCCCCGGGCACAGAACCATGGGCCATATGGTCAATCCCACGGGAGAAATCAGACAGGCCCTGGGATATGACCAGATGGAGATTTTTGTGCCCATCAAGATACGGGAAAGGGGACAGGGAGATATCACTGATCCCGCCGGATACATGAGGAACACGAAACAGGGGGAATAAAATGGAGAAGGAACTCTATCTGGTAAGTGAATGGGCGTTGATCCGCCGCAATGAGCTGGTGGATATACCCGATCAACTGGTGATTCATGCCGATTTTTTACAGACTCTGACACAGGAGGAGTTTGAGAGCGCGTTCAGGGAGATCGGCCGGATGTTTTGGGAAATGTATTCCCATATGGCGGAGACGCCGGAGGCCTTTGGTCTGCCCCTGTATAAGACAGGAGAGTATGACTACTTTTCAAAGCAGGCCCGGGAGGCCAGATCCGCGCCCTGGAATCTGTTTTATTTTCTGCTCTGCCTGTTTGCCTGCGGGGATTTCAGGGATAACCGATTTATTGCGGATACGGCGGAAATCGCAGAGATCAACCGGGCGAAAAAGACAGGTTCCCTGTTAAAGGCACTGGAGAATGATGGATTTGTGTTTTCCGGGATAAAGAATGACCGCCTGTCTTCCGGGAGCTTCCTGGAGGTGGAATATCCGGATCATCCGAACATTGTGACAGTTCTGTCACTCATGGCAAAAAAGGTTCGAAACACGCAGATGCAGGATGTAAAAAACAGTTTTTCCAACATGAGTTTATTCAGCAATGGGTTTATCGGATGGAATTATAAAATGCTGGCCGAGGACATGCATACATGTACGCTGGCGGCAGGCTGTGACTATGTGGCTGATAAGATGCACAGCGAGGCGGACAGAGCGGTGATTCTCACGATGGACCGGCAGTTGACAGGCCAGGGGTATACAAGGAAAAAGGGGGATTCCAACGAGGGACCTTCCATACGATATTACAGGGGGGCCTCCAAGGTCTATGCGTATGCCCTGACTTCCGACAGAGGAAATCTGTATCTGGAACTGAGAATCCGAAACGCGGCAAACTGTCTGGAGTATCTGGACGAATGTCCGGAGAGGATTGTGGAAATGTTCCGCTACAGCGACAGCGGTTGTCAGAATCGTGTCAACAAAACCTGCAAAAGCGGTGTAAAATACCTGTTTGAAGACCAGGAAAAATGGCACTGCGGATGCTGCGGCGCCCCGTTCAGGCTGCATCCCCGCGTGGAGGATATAGCGCATTATTTCAGATTGATGGAACTGGGGAATGATTAGGGTATAGATTTTTCCTGCTTCCTGCCGCTGCCCGGTAAGCAAATGAACAAAGCAAAATGTTTTTCGAACAGGCTTAAGGAAAGCAACAGAAAATAGCTTCAGAGTATTTTACCCCCTCGGGAAACGAGGGGGTAAAACATTTTGAGCATCATTTTTTATGCCATTCTTAATATTGCAATCCACAGCCGGAACTGACAGATTAACTCTTTCATATTTCCGGGTATGATGTAAATGCCTGCTTCTCAATGATGAGGCAAGGAATGGGGGCCGGTATGGTGACAAATAGGTAAGACATGAAAGGCAAAAATAATCACTTGACGGTATGTTCATGTAGTTGCGCTAATTTATCTTATACTATTTCACCGTTAATGAGACTATTTTTGTTGATTATTTATAATGAATATGGTATAGTGAAACATGAAAATAATGTCGATACGAAAAAACAGTACACGTGAAATATATACTTTCTACTCACACAACGCTATATAATGAAAATCCTTTTTATTACACACATATCAAATGGGAGGCAAAGGCTATGATTAACAACCTTCACTACTGAAATCCCTTTTGTTTTATACCCTGCCCCAAACAGGTCCGGACTGGTCCTGATGTATCCTTTTCTCGTGTGTATGATCGAAAATGTCAGTTTTCCCACGGATGTATACGGAATACTCTGTTCCGGACAGAAGCCGGGGTATATATAAAAAAATTACTTCCCAGTACCCTGCCCGGAGTCCTTGGGGGCAGAAAAACAGGTTTTTTTCCGCATATCAGGGTATATACAGAAAAATTGTCGCTCCACACCCCGTTTTTTGCGATCAGCGGGGTACTGACGCACAATTTTTCCGTATATACCCTGCCTCACCGTACAAACTGCGCAAAAAGGGGAGAGCTTGCGAAACAGCAGGGTACGGCGGCACAATTTTTTTATATATGCCCTGCCGGATTTGGACAGCTTTCATCAGCAGGTTCATGGGCGGACGATCCGGCGTAATGGAGAAAGGGGTAACGCGCAGGATGCACGGATCAAATTTGCCGGGCTGTATGCAGCTATAGTGCAAAAGCTGGCCGGATGGAGTATTAGAGCGTGTCTGAAAAACCATTCCCGCTATCTGTTGCGATAAACCGTGTCCCCACATTTGCGTGATGTTTGGGCCAAATTCAGGTACCATATCCCGCTATGCGTCCGTCTTTGGCTCCATTATCCCACAAATTGTAATGCACATCTGAGGGAAAGCACTTTCCAGCACGCTTGTTTTGCAAATAAACTTCATGCATTAGCAAGTCAGCTTATTTTGTCATATTGCCCGATTTCTCTGTATTGAAGGGGAGTTTTGCAATCGTCTGTTTACATAAGAAAATAGGGAGGCATCTCAAGTGAAACAAAAGATTGCACACGTAATGCAAACAAAAGACGAAGTGGTGATACAGGATTTAAAGGAGCATTTAATGCATACCGCTGCTCTGTGCAGAGAGTATATGCGAAAGGCGGGTTGTCCGGCCATGGGGTATCTGGCGGGCATTCTGCACGACGCGGGCAAGGCCGGGCGGGCTTTTCAGGACAGGATGGAGGCCATACGGGCCGGGCTGCCGGACCCCGGGCAGAAAGGGGGACATGCCTCCGGCGGGGCGGTACTGCTATACAGAGCCGGTGGCAAGCCGGATAACGCTTACAGGAGTTTTGCGCTGCAGGCCATATGTGAGGCTGTTTTCTCCCACCACGCGGCGCTGCCGGACAATATATCCCCTCAGCTTGTGGATGGATACAAAGCCAGGCTGCAATGTGAGGAGGAGGAGATTGCGGAGATAGAGGCGTATTTTTGGGAGGAGATCCTGCCCAGAGGAGATTTTGAGTTACTACTGGGGCAGGCCTGTGAGGAAGCGGAGCAATTGGTAAACAAAATGAAGCGTTGTGCAAGAGGCTCCAAAGAGATGGGATTTTTTCTGGGCATGGCGGAGAAAATGCTGCTGTCGGCTCTGATTGACGCGGACTGGCTGGACAGCGCCACCAGCGGGGGGCAGGGAGACTTTGCGTCTCTCATGAAAGGCGAACCGGAGGATAGGGACCGCCGGGAAAGCCCCCGGCCTGTGCAGCCGGATATCGACTTCTCCGGGAATGGGGAAATTTCAGAGAATCAATCCAGCGAGGGATTGTTTGCCTATTATCTTCGCAATCTGGAGAAGAGATTAGAAAAAATGAACCAATCCTCCAAGCCCATCAATAAATGGAGAAATTACATCTCTGACCAGTGTAAGGAAGCAGGGGCCAGAAAGAGTGGGATCTATACCCTGTCCTGTCCCACAGGGGCCGGAAAAACGCTGGCTGTGACCCGTTTCGCCCTGACCCATTGTATACGGCAGGGGAAGGAGAGGATATTCTATATTATTCCCTATCTGTCCGTCATCGATCAGACGGCCCGGAGTATCAGGAGCGCGCTGGGGGCCGAAGGCCTGGAGGGCACCGACGAACGGGTGGAAAACGGGATTCTGGAACTTCATTCCCAGGCGGAATATAAGAGGGGGAAGGGGGGAGTGGAAGAACTGTCTGATGACGGAGATTTCTGGGCCCAGAGGATGGCGGAACCTGTGGTTCTGACCACTATGGTGCGCTTCCTGAATACTTTTTTCGCCCGGGGCACCAGGAATCTGCGCCCGGCCCATCAGTTCCAGAATGCGGTACTGATTTTCGACGAGGTGCAGACCCTGCCGGTAAAGCATATCGCCCTGTTTAACAGTCTGCTCAACTATCTGGCGCAGTTTTGCAATTGCACCTGTGTTCTGTGTACTGCCACCCAGCCCCTGCTGGGGGAGACGGAAAAGCCGGTATATCCTGTCAGGATGGCGGAGCCCGCGGCCCTAGCGAGGCTTCCTGCGGAGGCGGGAGAGCTTTTCCGGCGGGTACAGATCATCCCCTGTCTGAAAAAAGGGGGATATACCCGGGAGGAACTGGCGGATTTTGTTTGGGAAAAAGCGATAGAGCGCGGTAATGCGCTGGCGATTATGAACACCAGGGACTGTGCGCTGGCTTTATATGGGGAGGTGAAGAAGCGGGCGGGAGAGGCATTTCAAGTGTATTATCTGTCCACAAAGCTGTACGCGGCGCACCGGAAAAGCATCATAGAAGAAATCCGCAGGGCGCTGAAAGGCGGAGAGAAAATCATCGTGGTCAGCACCTCCCTGATTGAGGCCGGTATTGATTTTGATTTTTCCTGCGTGATCCGATCTCTGGCGGGAATGGACTCCATCGTGCAGGCGGCGGGGAGATGCAACAGAGAGGGGCTGCGGGGCGTGGAACCCACCTATATCGTCAATCCCTGCCGGGAGCTGGAATCCCTGTCCCGGCTGAGAGATATCCGTGTGGGGGCCGCCTCATCCGAAAGACTGTTGGCGGAATCTGACAGGGAACTGCTGTCCGAGAAGGCGATCCATACTTATTTTTCCTATTATTTCTGGGAGAGAAAGGAGGAGATGATATATCCCGTCTCCCGGGAAAACGGCAGCTCTCTGTATCATTTACTGTCGGATAACAGCGAGTTGGTCAAGTCCGGCTATATGAACCATGGATATGAAACGAAAGCGCTGAATCAGGCCTTTAAAACGGCGGCGGATCTTTTCAGCGTCATAGAGGAGGGAGGAAATTCCGTCTTTGTGCCCAGGGGCCGGGGGAAGGAGATCTGGGAGGAATTACAGAGAATTGGGAAATCCGGCTGCACACAGTACAGGCAGGTCAGAAGACTGTTAAAGGAAGCGCAGCAATATGTGGTGAATCTGCAAATTTATGAGATCGAGAAGCTGGGAAAGGGGGCCATACAATGGGAGGACAGAATGGGAATGTATGTCCTGAATGAGATGTACTATGACGAAAAAGCCGGGATTACCGGGGAAATCAGCAGCAATATGCCGATCCGGATGTTCTGAGCAAGGGCTGTAATCTGTTTCGCAATCAGGCAAACGCAATCGCCGGATTGTCTTCCCGGGCCGCCATTTTTCGGGTCTGGCAGGAGAAAGAAAGCAGGAGGAAATGCATACAGCAAGATGTCATGGACGGTCTATATAAGCGGAGAGGAAACTTAAAACGGCATGTGTCCGAAGAGCGCACGGCCAGGGCGGGATGCCTGAAAAGGGGGATTATCAGGCCCGCCGGGATTGTGCGTATAAGGAGGGCATGCGGTACTCTGGAGAGGAGGAGCATGGAAAAAGAGAACAGCATTACATTTGCGCTGACAGGGCGTCGGGCGCTTTTTACGGACCCTGTCAGCAAGATGGGAGGGGAAAAATTTACATATCAGGTTCCCACCTACCAGGCGCTGAAAGGTGTGCTGGAAAGCGTGTACTGGAAGCCTACGCTGATCTGGGTGATAGACAGAGTGCGGGTCATGAAGCCCATTCATTCCCAGTCCCAGGCTGTACGGCCCATCGACTATGGCGGAGGCAACACTCTGTCGATCTACACTTATCTGGCGGATGTGGAGTATCGGGTACAGGCGCATTTTGTCTGGAATGAGAACCGGCCCGACCTGGCGGGAGACCGAAATGAAAACAAGCATTATTTTATTGCCAGGCGGGCGCTGGAAAAAGGCGGCAGGAGGGACATTTTTCTGGGCACCAGAGAATGCCAGGGTTATGTGGAGCCCTGTGCGTTTGATGACGGACAGGGCGCATATGACCAGGTGGAGGAGTTCCCGCTGGGAGTGATGTTCCATGGGTTCACCTACCCTGACGAGGCGGTGCGGCAGGAGGAGAAGAATAAGCTGACGGCCAGGTTTTTCCGTCCGGTGATGAAGAGAGGCGTGATCACCTTCCCTGCCCCGGAGGATTGTGACATGCGAAGGATTCTTTCGGATCGAAAGCCGAAAGCATTCAGCCTGGACAGACAAAATGTGACTTTTGCGGGGGGAGGTGCGCTGGATGAGTTGGCTGAATGATCTGTATCTGACCTATGAGGCCTGCAAAAGTGACCCTTTGCTTTTGCCCGTGGCTCATCTGACCCAGAATGCCCAGCTGGAGGTGGTTTTGGATGAGGAAGGGCATTTTTCCCGGGCCAGCCGGGTGGAAAAGGAGGATGCGGTCACGGTGATCCCTGTCACGGAAGATTCCGGCAGCAGAAGCGGGAAGGCCGTTTTCCCCCATCCGCTGTGCGACAAGCTGGAATATGTCGCCGGGGATTACGGAGATTTTGTGGCGGGAAGCAACGCGGATAAATTTGTGCGCTATATTGAGCAGCTGGGGGCCTGGGCGGAGTCGGAACACGGCTTGCCCCAGATCCGGAGCGTCTATGAATACCTGCGGGAGCGCAGGCTTATGGGAGATTTACAGGAAGCGGGTTTTTTCACCCTTGAGGACGGAAAGCTCCTTGCGGAAAAGCAGCAGGGCGTGGCATTGGAGAACTGGTTTGTGCGCTTCGCGGTGGAGATTCAGGGGCGGCCGGAGAGCAGGCTGTACCGTGACCGGCAGGTATTTGAGAGCTATGTAAAATATTATCTGTCCAGACAGGGCAGCAGGGAATTGTGTTATGTCTGTGGCGGGACCGTGCCCTGCTCCGAGAAACACCCGGCAAAAATACGGAATACTGCCGACAAGGCTAAGCTGATTTCCGCCAACGACGCCTCCGGGGTGCTGACTTTCAAAGGGCGGTTTTATGACAGCGGCCAGGTAGCTTCCGTGAGCTATGAGATCTCTCAGAAGGCGCACAGCGCTCTGCGCTGGCTGATTGCCAGGCAGGCGAGCCTGAAAATGGGAGAACAGGTTTTTGTGGTCTGGTCCATAGAAAATCCCGATTTGCCCAACCCCTTTTTTTCGTCGGACTGGGAGGAGGAACCGGAGATTTTTACGGACGCGGCGTATTCGGACTGGATCAGGAAAGCCGTCTGGGGAGCAAGGCAGGCACCCAAAGACAGGGATGGCGTCATGGTCATGGGGGTGGAGGCGGCTACCACAGGCCGGTTGTCTGTTCCTTTTTATCAGAAGTACGGGGCAAAGCAGTATATTCAGAACGTGGCCAGGTGGAAAACGGAGACCTGCTGGCTGAACTGGTCAAATGAGGCACAGGCTTTTGTCCCCTGGTCCCCCTCGTTGATCGAGATTGTAAAACTGGTGGCGGGAGAAAAAAACGCGAAGCTGAATAAAAGCATGCGGGAGCGGATGGTGCCCTGCGTCGTGGAGGGCCGCCGACTGCCCTATGACATAGTGCTGTCCGCCCTGGGGCAGGCGGTAAATCCTTGGCGCTATGAGAAGTATGGGGAGTGGAACAGGGCTGTGGCAATTGCGTGTGCCCTGCTGAGAAAATGGCAGATAGAAAGAGGAGACAGTAAGGAGGAACAAGGTATGGGTTTACATGCGGAGAGCACCGACCGGAGTTATATCTTCGGGCAGCTGCTGGCTACGGCGGAGATGCTGGAGAGAAGCGCCCTGGCTATGGGGAGCGGCGGTAATAAGGAAGGGTTTCGGAATACGGCGGCGGAGAAATATTTTGTGCGATTCCAGAGATATCCGGTGGAAACCTGGAATACCATACGGAAACAGTTGCAGCCGTATGTGATGAAACTGGGGAATGCCGGAAAGCGTTTTTATATAAACAGAATCGATGAACTGACGGATAGACTGGATCTGGAGCGAAAGGACAAGCTGGAGCCCACTTTTCTGCAAGGGTATAGCAGTCAGCTTATAGAGTACCGCAGTTCTTCCAGAAAACAGGGGGAGACGGGGGACAGGGGGCAGGCCCGTAACGACGATACTGCGCCCGAAATGACATCGTTCTGAGGCTGGTCTGACCGGGCACGGAAAGACCGGGGGATAAACGCGAACCTGCGTTAATCGGAAAATGATACAAAAAGAACTTAAAAAATGCACATCTTGTATAACGGTGAAAGGATGGTAAAGATATGAGCGAATTTACAAATAAAATTGATTTTGCAGTGGTGTTCAGTGTGAAGAATGCAAACCCCAACGGAGATCCCTTAAACGGGAACAGGCCCAGAGAGACTTATGACGGTTTTGGGGAGGTATCGGATGTATGCCTGAAGAGGAAAATCCGCAATCGGATGATGGATCTGGGGCATCCGGTGTTTGTACAGTCAGACGAGAGGAATGTGGACGGCATCAGGAGTCTCAGCGAGAGGGCGGGGGCCGCGCCGGAACTGAAAGCGGCGGGAAAGGACAAGGAGAAATATGCGGCGGCGGCCTGCGAAAAATGGATGGATGTGCGTACCTTTGGCCAGGTATTTGCCTTCAAGAGCAAGGACAAGGAGGGAAAGGGAACAGAGGGGGACGGCGTGTCAGTGGGGGTGAGAGGACCTGTGTCCATACAGACAGCGGTGAGTGTGGAGCCTATTGATATTTCTTCCATGCAGATTACCAAGAGCGTCAACGGCGAGCCCGGCGAAAAGAAATCTTCGGACACCATGGGTATGAAACACAGGGTTGATTTTGGCATGTATGTCACCTATGGAAGCATCAACCACCAGCTGGCGGAAAAGACGGGATTTTCGGACGAGGATGCGGAAGTGATCCGGCAGATTCTGCTGACTTTGTTTGAAAATGACGCTTCTTCCGCCAGACCTGACGGCAGCATGGAGGTGTGCAAAGTCATCTGGTGGAGACATAATTGTTTCCTGGGCCAGTATTCATCCGCCAAGGTACACAGGAGTCTGCAAGTGCGCAAAAAATCCGGGGTTGAAATTCCCAGGAGCCAGGAGGATTTTGAGATATCCGTGACGGAGATGCCGGAACTGAAAGTGGAGATCTACGATGGAATCTGAGTATAGGGAAGAGGATTTTTTACAGCTTGCGGGATTGCAGCATTTTACGTTTTGCAGGCGGCAATGGGCATTGATCCATATCGAGCAGCAGTGGGAGGAAAATGTGCTTACCGTCAAAGGCAGCCTTTTTCATGAGAGAGTGCATGACGGGTATTCCAGGGAGAAAAGAAAAAATGTGATTACCTCCCGGGGAATGCCGGTGCATTCCAGGGCGCTGGGTATCAGCGGGACATGTGACGTGGTGGAGTTTGTCCGGGCGGAAGAGGGAATCTTTCTGCCCCGGCAGGAGGGCAGGTATATCCTGTATCCGGTGGAGTACAAACGTGGCAAAGCGAAAATCACGGATGAGGACAGAATGCAGCTGACAGCCCAGGTATTTTGCCTGGAGGAAATGTTTTTGACTGAGATACCGCAGGCCTGCCTGTTTTATGGAGAAACCCGCAGACGGGAATATGTGGAGATTACCGATGCTCTGCGAGACGAGTGCAGGAAGTTGCTTGAGGAGATGCATCAGCTGTATGCGAGAGGGTATACGCCCAGGGTGAAGAAAACCAAAAAATGTGAGGCATGCTCTCTGCGGGAAATCTGTCTGCCAAAGCTGGAGAGCGGGAAGAACGTGGCACAGTATATTTCCGGGCATCTGGAATGCGGCTGAGTCTGGAACTCCGTTCGATCAGAAAGGGAACTCCCGGCCCGTCTGGCACACACCACTGTGTTGTCAGGATTTCCGGTCGATATGCCTGCGTCTCCGTCGAAATATTACCTGGCATCGGTACGTCCCGGATACCCCGGAGCGTGACGGAAAACCATTCCTGCCAGCCACGGTAAACGGCATCCCTGTATTTGCGTGATATTTGGGCCAGATTCAGGTTACATACTCTGTTATGCGGCATCATTTGGTCAGGATTTTCCGCTAATTGTGACGTACATCTGACGGAAAGCATTTTTCAGACACGCTGGGGCTTCTTTCTATTTTTATATGGAACTATTTCTGCGCAAGACGGCCTATATCAAATTCAATGTCGGGATCAGACAGGCAAAAAGCGCAATCCATGGAAGACCGGTACCATTTCGGGGTATGGCCGGAGTTGGTCTTGGGACGCTGCCAATAAAATCCTGAAGGTGCAACATTTCAAATACGGATTGAAGCCATACCGCAGGCAAAGTGGCAGTTGACCCGCCAACTGCAGGTATGCGCAAAGAGGTAAATATGAGGAAATTGCTGAATACGCTGTATATTACGTCCAGTGAATATTATCTGTCACTGGACGGGGAGAATGTGATTATCTCTCAAAGTAAAAAGGAAATAGGCAGGCTGCCGCTGCACAATCTGGAGGCGATTGTGACATGTGGCTATGCAGGGGCAAGTCCTGCCTTGATGGAGAAATGCGCCGCCGACAACATTTCAATGACATTTTTGTCAACATCCGGCAGATTCCGGGCTAAAGTGACGGGGAAAGCATACGGTAACATCCTGCTGAGAAGAACACAATACCGAATGGCGGATAACGGGGGCCAGGCTTTGGAGATTGCCCGGAACTTCATGATCGGGAAAATATACAACCAGAGGAGCGTGATCAACAGAGCTATACGGGACTATGCGGAAAGGCTGGAGACGGAGAGGCTGATTGCTGTCTCTGAACAGCTTAAGGAGTCGCTTCAGAAAGCGAGAGAGGCAGATACCATAGAAATATTGCGGGGAAATGAGGGGGAGGCGGCTTCCCATTATTTTTCCCAATTTGATCAGTTGATCTTACAGCAAAAGGAGGAGTTTCATTTTGAAACCAGAAACAGGCGGCCTCCATTGGACAAGGTGAATGCTTTGCTTTCGTTTGCGTATTCCCTTTTGACAGGTATGTGCGCGGCAGCTCTGGAGACAGTGGGGTTGGACCCTTATGCGGGATTTATGCACACGGATCGGCCGGGGCGCTGCTCTTTGGCACTGGATTTGGTGGAAGAACTCAGGGCTCCCTACGCGGATCGGTTTGTCCTGTCCTGTATTAATAAGAAGATGGTGGATTGCTCCGACTTTGAGGAGAAGGAGAACGGGGCAGTTTTTCTTAACGAGGCGGGAAGAAAAAAATTTCTGTCTCTTTGGCAGAGTAAAAAGGCGGAAAAGCTGACGCATCCGTTTTTGCAGGAGAACATTGAATGGGGGCTTGTCCCCTATGTACAGGCTTTGCTGCTGGCACGGTTTGTACGGGGAGATCTTGACGGATATCCGCCTTTTTTGTGGAAATAAAGGGGGCATCTTTCATTAAGCGGAAAATGTTGTGGAGGTGAATTATATGTTGATTGTTGTCACTTATGATGTTTCCACAGAAACGTCTGCGGGGCGGGCCAGGCTGCGTAAGGTTGCGAAACAATGTCAGAATTATGGACAGCGTGTTCAAAATTCGGTGTTTGAATGCATTATGGATGAGGCTCAGTTCGTTTCCTTTAAAAACAGTCTGTTGAAGCTGATCAATGAGGATGAGGACAGCCTGCGGTTTTACCGTATGGGGAATGCATATCGTA
This sequence comes from uncultured Acetatifactor sp., assembly GCA_910583845.1. Lineage (GTDB taxonomy): Bacteria > Bacillota > Clostridia > Lachnospirales > Lachnospiraceae > Acetatifactor. The sequence goes on along the minus strand of CAJUAB010000043.1, from coordinate 10,482 downwards.
ACCGCATTGAATACTTTGGGAACAGGAAAGTGCAGGATCTGGAGGCTCCTATTGTTTTTTAGATTGTGCGAATGCCAAGCGGACATGTTTTGCAGGGGAGTTTCGCACTGAGAAATGTGTCGAGTAAGAGGCAAAATGAGGTGAACGGGATTAGGAAGGGGTGTGGAGTTGTCAGATATGTATAATTTTTTGCTGAGAGAATGAGTTGTTATGTGAATTATTGCAGTCACTCCCCTTGCGGGAGTGTGGATTGAAATCTTTACCTGCTACAAATTGCGGGATTGCGTAAACGTCACTCCCCTTGCGGGAGTGTGGATTGAAATGCTAGATCCCTGCGGGAGAACCATGTGCCTGTCGGCGTCACTCCCCTTGCGGGAGTGTGGATTGAAATCGACTACAGCCTGGGCCACAGCCGCCGCCACAGTGTCACTCCCCTTGCGGGAGTGTGGATTGAAATTTCGATTTCCTGCCTCTCGCTCCTGTATGCCTCCAGTCACTCCCCTTGCGGGAGTGTGGATTGAAATTCCACAAATGCATCCACACTCTTTGCAGGTCATGGGTCACTCCCCTTGCGGGAGTGTGGATTGAAATGTATCATGTCTGCCAACTCTAAAGGAATAACAATGTCACTCCCCTTGCGGGAGTGTGGATTGAAATGATCCGCATGAAATCAACCAGATAAACTATAAATTGTCACTCCCCTTGCGGGAGTGTGGATTGAAATCATATCTGGGAATGATGGCCAGCGAGGGGGGACAGAGTCACTCCCCTTGCGGGAGTGTGGATTGAAATTCTCATCTGTTCCAGATTGTACTGACTGCAGCACGTCACTCCCCTTGCGGGAGTGTGGATTGAAATTCTGTCAGCGCCGCCACGTTAATGGCCTGTATCGTCACTCCCCTTGCGGGAGTGTGGATTGAAATCCGTGGGAATATTTCCTCTCAAATGCCCTCTGGGTCACTCCCCTTGCGGGAGTGTGGATTGAAATAAATTCCATGCCGCGGAAAAACCAGTCCCATCCAGGTCACTCCCCTTGCGGGAGTGTGGATTGAAATGCCATCATATGACGGCAGGGAGGCAGCAGGCCAGGGTCACTCCCCTTGCGGGAGTGTGGATTGAAATTAATGTCCTTCCCGTCGCAGTGGTTGTTCATCTGGGTCACTCCCCTTGCGGGAGTGTGGATTGAAATCATCTTTACACAGGATAGGCGTATGATCACAATAAGTCACTCCCCTTGCGGGAGTGTGGATTGAAATCTGAAATAAGCGTATGAACACATAGGGACAGAAAGTCACTCCCCTTGCGGGAGTGTGGATTGAAATATCATCCACACGCGCCATATACCGCTTTTTCCCAGAGTCACTCCCCTTGCGGGAGTGTGGATTGAAATATATACCGGGAATGGATATGGATAACGCTGGGAATGTCACTCCCCTTGCGGGAGTGTGGATTGAAATCTATGTCGAGGAGGCAGACGGCCAGTATGGCATCGTCACTCCCCTTGCGGGAGTGTGGATTGAAATGGAAGACGGAGCTTTCCGTGCACCTGAGTATACGGTCACTCCCCTTGCGGGAGTGTGGATTGAAATTGAAAATAATTTGAAATAGATGTTGACTTCATAGGGTCACTCCCCTTGCGGGAGTGTGGATTGAAATGGCTCTTATTGTTGGTGATAAAAAGTTTTGCTTGGTCACTCCCCTTGCGGGAGTGTGGATTGAAATCCACCGTTTCTGTTCTGCCGCCTGACGCATGGGTGTCACTCCCCTTGCGGGAGTGTGGATTGAAATCGATCAGTCCGGCGCAGAGATTGCATACTGCAGTGTCACTCCCCTTGCGGGAGTGTGGATTGAAATTCCAGAAAGGAGGGGCTTATGGAATCCATAGGAGGTCACTCCCCTTGCGGGAGTGTGGATTGAAATAGATAGCGGGCCGGGAACTCCACAGGATAGCCATCGTCACTCCCCTTGCGGGAGTGTGGATTGAAATTGATTTTCGACAAGATCAGCAGCATCATCATCCAGTCACTCCCCTTGCGGGAGTGTGGATTGAAATCACTTTCTCCCCGGGTTTCAGGAAATTAATTGTGCGTCACTCCCCTTGCGGGAGTGTGGATTGAAATAAAAAAAAAGGATACACATCTTTGAATATGTATATCGTCACTCCCCTTGCGGGAGTGTGGATTGAAATTCATCTACAAACAAATTTAACCTTGTACGAATAACGTCACTCCCCTTGCGGGAGTGTGGATTGAAATTCCGTTGGGGCACAAAAACACAATTCTGGGGGCCGTCACTCCCCTTGCGGGAGTGTGGATTGAAATCGTGCTGAACACCATGTATAACCATGATTAAACAACGTCACTCCCCTTGCGGGAGTGTGGATTGAAATTGCCTTTTAATGGGCGAAGCGTATTTGATAAAATGTCACTCCCCTTGCGGGAGTGTGGATTGAAATAATCTGGTCAGCCTCCAAGATGAGCCGGGCTTCCGTCACTCCCCTTGCGGGAGTGTGGATTGAAATCGCCTGCTCCGATGAGTCAGACAGGATGAGTATATGTCACTCCCCTTGCGGGAGTGTGGATTGAAATTTTCCGGTTCTAATGCCATATTACTTTCCTCCAGGTCACTCCCCTTGCGGGAGTGTGGATTGAAATGACGAGCACCATGTATAACCATGATTAAACAACGTCACTCCCCTTGCGGGAGTGTGGATTGAAATAAAAAAAGGAGGATTATGAAGGGAACAGGGTCACTCCCCTTGCGGGAGTGTGGATTGAAATTTTATAATTTGCGGGGGACAACCGTGATCGATACGGTCACTCCCCTTGCGGGAGTGTGGATTGAAATGATTGTAATGGCCCTGCTATCATTAGGACGATCAGGTCACTCCCCTTGCGGGAGTGTGGATTGAAATCTGTATGATCATAAATTAAAATCTCATCATTGAGTCACTCCCCTTGCGGGAGTGTGGATTGAAATTACATGGGCGATATAAACGCCATTTACAAGGTGCGTGTCACTCCCCTTGCGGGAGTGTGGATTGAAATATCGCAGCTGATTGCCAATAATCCTGTAACCATAGTCACTCCCCTTGCGGGAGTGTGGATTGAAATCACAACTGAAATTCCCGGATTTCATTGCCGCTATACAGTCACTCCCCTTGCGGGAGTGTGGATTGAAATTTTTGAAGCGGCAGCACTGCAACATGCTTACGGTGTCACTCCCCTTGCGGGAGTGTGGATTGAAATTCAACCAAACAACCCGTTGAAGAATTTATATACCGTCACTCCCCTTGCGGGAGTGTGGATTGAAATAAAAATTTAAAAGAAGCGGAGCAAGCGGTGCAAGGTCACTCCCCTTGCGGGAGTGTGGATTGAAATCCACTCATCGCCGTCTTCATCCTCATCGCTGCCGCGTCACTCCCCTTGCGGGAGTGTGGATTGAAATTGTAGAAAGTAAAAAGCGAGGTGCAATATGGCAACGTCACTCCCCTTGCGGGAGTGTGGATTGAAATCGTTTGCCCAACGGTAAAGTAAAAAGTGCGGCAATGTCACTCCCCTTGCGGGAGTGTGGATTGAAATGATGAGTGGAAAGCATGTGCTTACATCATGATGCGTCACTCCCCTTGCGGGAGTGTGGATTGAAATTGCCATACTTGCAGGCTACACACCGACTATGAAAGTCACTCCCCTTGCGGGAGTGTGGATTGAAATCCCCTGCGCATCCGCTTAAGACGCCTGCTGGGTGTCACTCCCCTTGCGGGAGTGTGGATTGAAATCTTGCCAGTCAGCGCAGGTACTACGTCTGATCTGGTCACTCCCCTTGCGGGAGTGTGGATTGAAATCTGTAGCCCACCGCCTAACAGGATAGGCACTATCGTCACTCCCCTTGCGGGAGTGTGGATTGAAATTGAACATCCTTCTTTGTCTCTCCGAAGGACAGCCGGGTCACTCCCCTTGCGGGAGTGTGGATTGAAATTACAAAAGCCACAAAGTGGCAGCGAGTGAAGAAGCGGTCACTCCCCTTGCGGGAGTGTGGATTGAAATTGCAAAACCATATCAGCGCCCCCAAACTGACCCAGGTCACTCCCCTTGCGGGAGTGTGGATTGAAATATCCTACTTTGACCTCACGGATGAACAAAACCAGTCACTCCCCTTGCGGGAGTGTGGATTGAAATTGCATCAGACAGGGCACTAATGACATAAGCCGCGTCACTCCCCTTGCGGGAGTGTGGATTGAAATCTTATGCCGCTCCTTAATCTTTTGCAGGATCAGTCTGTCACTCCCCTTGCGGGAGTGTGGATTGAAATAATCGAGAACCCAAAACAGTCCATATCCTGTGTGTCGTCACTCCCCTTGCGGGAGTGTGGATTGAAATAAATTTGAAACATCTGTATCCAGGCCATCCAGCCGTCACTCCCCTTGCGGGAGTGTGGATTGAAATAAAGCATCTCCGTATGTAATATGTTCGGATGAAAGCGTCACTCCCCTTGCGGGAGTGTGGATTGAAATACACCTTATCGGATGAAAAAGCGATTGTGTTTGGTCACTCCCCTTGCGGGAGTGTGGATTGAAATGAAATTTACTCCCAAAGTAGCGATAAAGATAACATTGTCACTCCCCTTGCGGGAGTGTGGATTGAAATGATTATATTATCGCACACTTTCTTCAAAAATGCGTCACTCCCCTTGCGGGAGTGTGGATTGAAATACAGAAGGTTTGAGTGGATGTGTACCAGTATTATGTCACTCCCCTTGCGGGAGTGTGGATTGAAATTACTGAACAGGGATGGCCAGGACGCCGGGAGGCGCGCGTCACTCCCCTTGCGGGAGTGTGGATTGAAATTCAAACGTCACATACAGCTTAATGCCTTGCACAGTCACTCCCCTTGCGGGAGTGTGGATTGAAATAGCAGATCGAGAACAACCCTCTTAATATGGGGACGGGTCACTCCCCTTGTGGGAGTGTGGATTGAAATCCAGATGCCGCATTGCGTTATAACTTCCGCCGCGTCACTCCCCTTGCGGGAGTGTGGATTGAAATTGCTCAGACTGTCCCATAAATGTAAACTTTTCATCCGTCACTCCCCTTGCGGGAGTGTGGATTGAAATGCAAATAATACATGATTCGTGTTTCATCTGAGCCGCGTCACTCCCCTTGCGGGAGTGTGGATTGAAATATCCCCCATGGCGTACTCACAGAGCTCCACAAATGTCACTCCCCTTGCGGGAGTGTGGATTGAAATATGCGATGTATCCGCGATTACCACATGTAGCACTGTCACTCCCCTTGCGGGAGTGTGGATTGAAATAACAAAGAAAGATACTGTCAGGGAGATGGATGCGGGTCACTCCCCTTGCGGGAGTGTGGATTGAAATCCAAAACTGCCAGAATCAAAAATAAGGACGCAAAACCGTCACTCCCCTTGCGGGAGTGTGGATTGAAATCCGCCCTTCGCCTTTGAAAAATGTTTGCAGTCCGGAGTCACTCCCCTTGCGGGAGTGTGGATTGAAATAGCGAATACAAGGAAGGGAGCGCGACGGCGGAGTGTCACTCCCCTTGCGGGAGTGTGGATTGAAATAAAACCATTTGCTTCACGGCGGCGGTCGTCACGAGTCACTCCCCTTGCGGGAGTGTGGATTGAAATGGACAAGGAACTGTTGAATTATGCTCTTGAAAAGTAAGCGTCAAATAAGATAGTGGTTAGAAAAATAACCACCGCCCCTCTATACTAAAAGGGAAACGGTCATCGACAACGTTCCTGTACCATGGAATTCCATGGCAGATAGTCATCCAGATATTCCGGATTTTCATGAAATGTACTCCCCGGCATATCTGACAGGATATATTTCATTGCATCCAGTCCATTGGCTTTCGCTGTCTCGACCAAAGTGTAGATTCCTGCACTTGCGGCAGCACCCTTCGGACTTCCCGCAAACAGCCAGTTCTTCCGACCGATCACAAACGGGCGGATACAGTTCTCCGCAAGTTATTCACATATGAAGATAAGCCGCCTTATTCTCACGATATTTTTATCCTCATCTTTATCAGAAGCCGACTTAAAAACTACGGTTCTCCATGACAAAGATGAGGATAACATTTTATCTCAGCCCGCAGATTCTGGCAAACTCATCTTCATCGTCAGGCCACAATGGCTCCTCGGCATTCAGCTCCGGATTACTCCTGTCCATGGCATCCTTGAGCATCTCAAGAGAAGGCTTGGCATAAATCCTTGTGGTCTGGGTTGAAGCATGACCGAGTATCCTTGAGACCAGTTCCAGTTCGATATTGTTCTGGTACAGGTTCGTCGCCCTCGTGCGGCGGAACATATGCGGGTGAACCTTGTCAGGAAGATCCGGATGTTCGTTTCTGATCTGATCCGCATACTTGTTGATGATACGTCCCACATTTCCCGGTGACATCATCTGTGCCTGTCCATGGATGACGCTATAAAAAAGATTCTTTGTCCCAGGCGAGCCCGGCCCGTGGTACAGTCGTATATAGTTTTCGAGATGCCCGACTGCATTGTCAGAAACAGACACGATACGGTCCTTATCGCCTTTTCCATGAATGCGAAGATACGGGGAACCTTTTTGGAGGTTCACATCGGACACCTTCAGGCTGAGCAGCTCGCTAAGGCGGATTGCAGAATCATAGAGAGTTATCATTATGGTGGAGTCCCGTATTCCGCGCCTGCTGTTCCCGGGTGCGGAGAAAAGAGCCCTCAGACACTCCTCGCTCAGGATTTCCCTTTCTTTTTCAGGGTTCCTGAGAAAAGGCACCCTCGACACCATTAACGCGTTTTGCTGCCAGGTGATGTCGCCGTCTGCCACATACCACATATAAGACTTTATTGCAGCGAGACGCTGATTGCAGGATGATTTTTCATATCCGGATTTCTGGAGATGCTCCATGAAACCCAATAAAAAATCCCTGGTGCAGTCCTCAAAGCCAAATGACTTCAAAGACAGGCCCATTGATACAACATACCGCCTGAAAACCGTAAGGGCGTCCCTGTAGGCCTTGACGGTATACGGGCTGCGGCTGCATTGCGAGGCCAGATATTCATCAAGGAATTCATGTGTCCTGGAGAAGAACAGCCTGTCGAAATCTTTAGTCTTCATGTCGCACCTCCGGAATCACGCGGGATGAGGCAGCATCTTTGCGTTTTATCGTGCGGAAGGCGTCCTCAACCTGATGATAGTAATAGTAGGTCTCTATCGGTCCTTTGTGTCCAAGAAAGCTGCTGAGATAAGGCATCATTACATGGAGCGGCACATCCCCGTCCATCCATGAATTCATCCGTTTTATCACATATGCATGCCGGAGGCAGTGGACCGTAGGTTTTTTATCACAGGACGCAGAAGATTCCGTTGCGTTCCAAAATTCATTAAATTTCCTGTCCACGGAAGTCTTCGGGATGTGGCTTTTAGGATCTTTTCCCGGGAAAGCCCATTCCGGAGTCAAACCGAGCTGGTTATGAAGCCAATACAGATAATCCGAACACAAAAGACAGAGGTCATCTGATAAATATACGATCCTGTCCTTGCGGCCTTTGGACTGATAAACAGATATGCTTCCCTCAGCAAGGTTTATGTTTGCGGTTTTCAGGGAACACGCCTCATTATTGCGGAGGCCGCAGCAGTATATCAGGCGGAACAGGACTCTGTATTCCTGTGCCATCCGCTTGAACGAGTCTTTCGTGGTGCGCGTGTCATAAAGGTCGACCTGCTCAAAAAATTCCTTGATGTCACTGTCCGTCATCAGGTACGGCACGGTCTTTTCCGGCCTTGGCAGGTTTGCCGGGATGTAAGAGGGAATCCCGACTGTATTGAGGTAGATGCTGAAGTTTCGCAGGGCTTCAAGGCGGTTGCACTGGGTGGTTTTTGTCTCTGGTTCATTTTTTGATGCCCACGTTTCAAAAAGCTGCTTTGAGATGGCACGTTCCTGTATTTTATTGCTACAGCAGAACTGATCGAAGCGGTATAGCCAGTATGCCGGGTTGTCAAACAGGAATCCTGCCTTCCGGCGCGACGAGATATAGTCCGTGATACTTTCTGAAAAAACGCTTTTGTATTCGTAATCCTTATGCATGGAAGGCGCCTCCTTTGTAGGGAATGCCTGCGTCTGCCAGTGACAGCGGGCACATACACATATGTTCCTCGTCCAAAGAAAGGTATTTGTAAACGGTTCCATTGGTAGAATGGCCAAGCGAATCGGAGATCCGCTCGACGTTGACGCTGCCTGAGAGCAGATGTGTGGCAAACGTCTTCCTTACGATGTGGAAGCCGCATTCCTTCCCATCATGCGGCGCTATAAACCGGCTTAACGCATTCCTGCATACATTTCGCCCCACTCCGTCATACGGAGCTTCATGCCGGATGAATATATACGGCGAATCACTCTTTGGCCTGCCATCCCGTATGTAACAGAACAGTATGTTTCCTGTCTTTACAGGCATAGGCATTGTGAGTGCCTTGCCGGTTTTCTTCTGTATGATGCGGATGCTCCTCTGTCTCCAGTCTACATCAGCGAAACGGAGCGAGATAATGTCAAAGGCCCGGAACCCCATTGAAAGCCCGATGCAGACGATGGCATAATCCCGGAGCCCTTTTGGAGAGAGCGTAGCGGTGTCAACCGCCCAGATAGATGCAGCTTCTTCTTTTGAGAGCGCCTTCACAATAGAGGTCCTTGGTGCGGCCAGTGTCGGAAGTGCTTTGTACAGATACGGGTCATCCACAAGCCCCTGTTCATAAAGATATAGGATGAAGCTGCGGATACGGCAGTTATAGGCAGCTTTCCCTTCCGCAGTCCCGTGTTCGTCCTGCAGGTTGAATTCCTTGAGAATCTCCGGCGTGACTTCCTTGAAGCTTTGGATGCCGATGCCGTCAAGGTATCTGCAGAACCTGAGATTGCTTGATTTCTGCATGGAGATGGTTGATGGCTGCCAGCCCTCGCGTTTTAAAAGCGCAAGATAGCCGGAAAGCGCTTCTTTCTCCCAGGCGGGAAGCATTTCCACGGAATCGGATTCACTTGGATTTCCCGTGGATTCCGTCGTGACCATTCCGGTGTCCAGAAAAATGAGGAATTGGCAGATGGTGCGGCGGTGCTGTTTCCAACTCGTGCCGAGCAGGGGCTTTACCTTATGAAACCAGCGCCATATCAGCGTTTCATTTATGCCGGTCTGGTGCATGTCCAGAAAGATATACAGCAGCGTCAGGATATGTTTCGAGCTTTTTAATACGGTATTTCCGTATCTGACATCCTCCATCCTGGAAAGAAAACGCAAGACCTCATCCCATACCAACAGAGGAACATCTGAAACTGGATAGTCCTCCATTTCCTCATCAGGAATCCTTATGATCTGCGGAATGAGAAGCTTGTTAAGCGCAAGTGAAAGGCCGAATGAACACTTGTTGTTTGATGCCAGATGCCTGAGAAATACGCGGATCAGATCTTCATACACATCTTTCGATTTTTGAGAGACGTGATGGTCTTCCTCATGAAATTTCATGAGCAGTTCGTAGTCAAGGCTTTTGATTGAACTTACGCCCTTCCCCTGCAGATACAGCAGGAATCTTGCGCAGGATATGCGATAACGATCATCTGCCCCATAATCACAATCGCTTATGAAGGAATCAAGAATCCCCTTGAATCCGGAAGCAAGCAAGTCATACGGGGGCTTTCGGAAGCAAAGATGATCCGATGAGATATGCCCGTCATGACAGACATCTTCCAACTGCTGGATACAGTGTTTGTAGCCGGTATATTTCCTGTAATCCCAGGACGCTTGATTGTGCTCTATCCATTGGCAGGCCGTGTAGGTGGAATAGAGTTGATTTGTCGCCCCCAGGAATTCTTCTAATTCCTGATAGCAACGCTTGTGCAGACTGATTGTTGAGGCACTGAAACCCTCGGATTTCAGAAATCCCATGACAGCTGCGACGTTCGATTTGTATTGTTCCATTGGAACCACCTCCTTGATATTTGGTGATTCCATTATCAAGAACTTTGGAATTATTATCCATATCTTTTGTTGAAAAACTGCAGATTTTAAGCCGCATCCCAGAAAAGATGAGGATAAAAATATCGTGAGAATAACGCAAGGGAATTGCTGATGGAACAGTTCCCATCCTCAAGATAGTTAAAGAACTCCTGCCGATTGTTCAGGGCATACTGGAAAGCTGTATGGAGCTTTGACTTTGGCAGTTCTCCGGCAGAGCTTATCTCTGCCCATGACCAGAAAGCCTCGATAAGCGGTTTCTCGCGGCCAAGCCGTTCCTTTTTCTTTTGTTCCGGGGCAAGACCGTCCAGTTCCTTTTCCAGCTCAAACAGCTTATTCAGGCGAACGACTGTTTCCGCAGGTTTGGAAACTTTTGGGTCATGGATGTCTTTGGGCAGCGCCTCCACAAAAGCGCGGCGCAGGTGGGTGTAGCACAGGCATCTTGTAACCCCTTTCACCCCATTGTACCCGGAATAAG
>CAJUAB010000042.1 GCA_910583845.1 uncultured Acetatifactor sp. | reverse complement strand
TTTTTTCCTGTTTTTCCATTTTGTATCCAATGCCCCACACCACCTTTATATATTCTGGCTCTTTTGGATTCAGCTCCACTTTTTCCCGGATGCGCCGGATATGCACCATGACGGTGTTTTCCGAGGCAAACGCGTCCTCGCCCCACACCCGGCGGTAAATCTCTTCGGCGGGGAAGACTCTTCCCGGATTGCGCATCAACAGGTCCATGATGCCGGTCTCCGTGGCGGTCAGCTTTACGGGCTCCCCGTCGGCGTAGAGGGTTTTTTCCTCTGTGCGGTACAAAAGCCTTCCGTTCCGGAGCTCGCCCGCGCAGTTTCCCGTATGGATATCGCCCAACAGCGTATAGCGGCGCAGCTGGCTTTTCACCCGGGCTGCCAGCTCCTGGGGGTTGTAGGGTTTGGACACATAGTCGTCCGCGCCCATGGACAGTCCCAGCACCTTGTCGGTGTCTTCGCTCTTGGCGGAGAGGACGATGATGGGGATATTCTGCTTTTCCCGGATGCGCATTACTGCCGAGAGGCCGTCCAGCTTTGGCATCATTACATCGATGAGAACCAGACGCACCGGCCTGGCGGCGAGGATGTCCAGAGCCTGCAGCCCGTCGTAGGCTTTCAGAACTTCATAGCCCTCCCCCTCCAGCAGAATGCCGATGGCCTTTACAATCTCTCTGTCATCGTCCACAACCAGTACACAATCCCCCATGTCCTTTCCTTTCCGCGATCCCATCCCATGCCCTGTCGGGTCATGCCTGAAACGCTTTGCAGGCTGCTTTGAAAAAGCACAAGCCTTATCTTTCGAGCTGCTGCCAGTATAGAATACATTTATTACAATTTTCCGGTGGTGTTTCTTACAAATCTCTTACAATGTCTTTCTCATATTACTCCATCGGGGGGCCGGACGCAACGGGAAAATCTTTCCCGCCTCTCTGGCAAAGCGGGGACATACATGATATAATGACCTTATTCCGGACAATACTATTAGTAAAAACAAGGAGGGTGTTATGGAATTGAAAGACAAGGTAGCAATTGTGACAGGCGGGAGCCGGGGAATCGGTTTCGCCACAGTGAGGGCTTTTTTGCAGGAGGGGGCGGCGGTGGTGCTGTGCGCCAGCAGGCAGGAGACGGCGGACAAGGCCGTGGCCCGGCTTAAGGAGGAGTTTCCCCAAGGGAAAGTGGAGGGGATCTGGCCTAATCTCTGTGTATACGCGGAGGTGAAGGAGGCCTTTGACAGAGTAGCCCGGCAGTATGGAGGCCTGGACATTCTGGTGAATAATGCGGGCATTTCCGAGAGTACGCCTTTCTCCGGATACACGGAGGAAACCTTTGACAAGGTGATGGATCTGAACGTGAAGGGCACCTTCAACTGCTCCCGGGCGGCCTGTGATATCATGGAAGAGAAGGGAAGCGGCGTGATTCTCAACACCTCCTCCATGGTCAGCATATCGGGACAGCCCAGCGGCGTGGCTTATCCCACCTCCAAGTTTGCCGTAAACGGTTTTACCCTCTCCCTGGCCAGGGAACTGGGGCCCAAGGGCATACGGGTGAACGCGGTGGCTCCCGGCATCACGGAGACGGATATGATGAAGGCGGTGCCCAAAGAAGTGATTGATCCCATGATCGCCCGCATCCCTCTGCGCCGTCTGGGGCAGCCGGAGGATATTGCCAATGCCTTTGTGTTCCTGGCCTCGGAAAAGGCTTCCTATATCACCGGCGTGGTTCTGAGTGTGGATGGCCTGATGAGAGCGTAAGGCAGTTTTTCCTGCTTATGATTACAGAAATATGCCGTCAGGAATCCAGAGCCTCTGCTCTGGAATACAGTTCATGACTCCCACGGCGGAGTCGTTTATGCCGATGAACGCTGTGGGAACATGATCCAGATACAACAGTTTCTTCAATGTGTGTTTGAGACAGCCCGTAGAGAAAAGGCGGAAGAAAATGAAACTCTGTTTGAGAAGGAGATGGACATGAGTACCTTTGAAGTGAAAGATACATTTTACCTGAACGGAAAGCCGTTTCAGATTATTTCCGGGAGCATCCATTATTTCAGGATTGTCCCGGAGTACTGGAGGGACCGGCTGGAAAAACTGAAAGGTCTGGGGATGAACACGGTGGAGACCTACATCCCCTGGAATATGCATGAGCCGGAAAAGGGAAGATTTGTTTTTGACGGCATGTGCGATGTGGCAGAGTTTGTAAGGCTGGCCGGGGAGCTGGGACTGTATGTGATTCTGAGACCGTCTCCTTATATCTGCGCGGAGTGGGAGTTCGGCGGACTGCCGGGCTGGCTGCTGGCGGGGGACGAGGTGAGGCTGCGGGTCAGCGATTCCGCTTTTATGGATCATGTGCGGGACTATTATAAAGTGTTGCTGCCTCTTTTAAGGCCCTTGCAGATCACGGAGGGCGGCAATGTGATTCTCATGCAGGTGGAAAACGAGTACGGATACTTCGGAAATGACAGAAAGTATATGGAGCAGATGCGGGATCTGCTGCGGGCGGGGGGAATTACGGTTCCGCTGATCACTTCGGACGGCCCCACGGACGAGAGCATAGAGGGCGGAAAGGTGGAGGGGGCCCTTCCCACCGGCAATTTCGGCTCCCATACCAGAGAACGCTTTGGCATCATGAAGAAGCATGTGGAGGGAGGCCCGCTGATGTGTGCGGAGTTCTGGGTGGGCTGGTTTGACCACTGGGGAAACGGCGGACACATGAAGGGCAATCTTGAGCAGAGCGCGGCGGATCTGGCGGAGATGCTGGATACGGGACATGTGAATGTGTATATGTTTATCGGGGGGACCAATTTCGGCTTTATGAATGGCTCCAACTATTATGACGAGCTGACGCCGGATGTGACTTCCTATGACTATGACGCGGTTCTGACGGAGGCGGGGGACTTTACGGAAAAGTATGAGGTCTATAAGAAAATCATCGGAAAGCATACGACGGTTCCCCAGGTGAAGTTGAGTACGGAGATTGTGAAGAAAGCCTATGGCAATGTGACGGTGAAGGAAAAGGTAGGGCTGTTTCAGGCTCTGGGGGATATTTCCACGCCGGTATGCAATTCGTACACGCAGTCCATGGAGAGACTGGGGCAGAGTTACGGATATATTCTCTACGAATCGGAGATCGCCAACGAGCGCAGGCTGGAGAAAATACGGCTGCACAAGGCCAACGACAGGGCCAATGTTTTTCTGGGCGAAAAGCGTCTGCTGAATCTCTATGACAGAGAACTTCTGCAGGAATGGGAGCTGGAGACTGACGCGGAGCCGGGCGAATGTCTGCGCATCCTGGTGGAAAATATGGGGCGGGTGAATTTCGGTCCCCGGATGGAGGAGCAAAGAAAGGGGATCGACGGCTGCGTTCAGATCAACGGGCATATGCACCATGGCTGGCGGCAGTATTGTCTGCCTCTTGACAACCTGGACAGACTGGATTATACCCGGGGGTATGAGGAGGGCCTGCCCGCCTTTTACCGGTTTGAGCTGTGGGTGGAGGAGAAGGGGGATACTTTTCTGGAACTGCCGGGTTGGGGTAAGGGCTGTGTGTTTGTGAACGGCTTCCATATAGGAAGATATTGGGAGATCGGTCCCCAGAAAAGGCTCTACATACCCGCGCCTCTGCTGCGCCAGGGCCAGAATGAGATCATCGTCTTTGAGACCGAGGGGAAGAGCTCCGGCAGGATCAGCTTCTGTGACGAGCCGGATATCGGTTGACGGTCAGAACGGGAGCAGGGGCACTTAGCTTATACTGACGGTCGCTGAAATTTGCCAAGTCACCCGACTCACGAGCGACAGGTGCTATAAACTGGTGGCCGGTTTTATCGCTCGTGAGTATAGCAGGCGAGGTTCTTTCGCTGTGTCGGCAGAACCTCGCCTGCTGATGTCTATTTTCTTTTCTTGGAATGTTCGGTGTATTTCTCTTCACAGTATTTGCAGCGGTATATTTCCCTGGCAGGGTCGGCCAGGTAGAAGATATGGGGCAATTCCTGCTCTATGGAAGTGATGCAGCGGGGGTTGTGGCAGTGAATCACGTTTCTGATCTGCCGGGGCAGCACCAGGTCTTTTTTATCCACGATCTCTCCGTCTTTGATGACATTGACGGTGATATTGTGGTCGATATAGGCCAGCACATCCAGGTCCAGCATATTGATATCACATTCGACTTTCAGGATATCTTTTTTGCCCATCTTGTTGCTGCGGGCGTTTTTGATTATGGCTACGGTGCAGTCCAGCTTGTCCAGCCCCAGATGGTCATAGATGGACAGGCTCTTTCCGGCTTTGATGTGATCCAGCACAAAGCCCTCTTCGATTTTTCCAACATTTAACATGATATTCTCCTTATTTTAAGTTCCGCGGATTCCAACATGGCCCACAGCCTGGTGATGCAAGTGCGTCCGCTTTGGGCGTCCGGACTTGCATCAGAGTGCCATGTTGGAATCCGCTGATATGATGAGTTCCGCGGATTCCAACAAGGCCCACAGCCTGGTGATGCAAGTGCGTCCGCTTTGGGCGTCCGGACTTGCATCAGAGTGCCATGTTGGAATCCGCTGATATGATGAGTTCCGCGGATTCCCCCAAGGCCCGGCTTACACCAGCTCCAGTAGTGTGAGAATCAGCGCCATGCGTACATAGACGCCGTACTGGGCCTGCCTGAAATAAGCGGCTCTGGGGTCGCTGTCCACTTCCACCGAGATCTCGTTGACTCTGGGCAGGGGATGGAGCACCAGCATGTCCGGCCTGGCCAGCTCCATCTTGGACGTGTCCAGAATATAGAAGTCTTTCAGACGGATATAGTCTTCCTCGTTGAAGAATCGTTCTTTCTGTACACGGGTCATATACAGCAGGTCCAGACGGGGCATGGCGTCCTCTAAGCTGGTGATTTCCTCATAGGGGATTTTTTTGTCTTTCAGGATCTCGGTGATGTAGTCGGGCACCCTCAGCTCCTCCGGTGAGATAAAGAGAAAGCGGATATCCTCATAGCGCATGAGAGCGTGGATCAGGGAGTGTGCCGTGCGGCCGAATTTCAGGTCGCCGCACAGTCCTATGGTGAAACCGCCCAGGGAACCTTTCAGGCTGCGGATGGTCAGCAGATCCGTCAGGGTCTGGGTGGGATGCTGGTGGCCGCCGTCCCCGGCGTTGATTACCGGAATCCGGGAGTGCTCCATGGCCACCATGGGCGCGCCCTCCTTGGGATGACGCATGGCACAGATATCGGCGTAGCAGGAGACTACCCGGATGGTGTCGGATACGCTCTCACCCTTGGAGGCGGAGGAGGAGCCTGCATCGGAAAAGCCGATGACCCTGCCGCCCAGGCGGGTCATGGCGGACTCAAAGCTCAGACGTGTCCTGGTGCTGGGCTCGTAAAAGCAGGTAGCCAGAATTTTCCCGTCACAGGCGTGGGCGTATTTCGCCATATTGTGTTCAATGTCGCCGGCCAGGTCGAAGAGTCTGTCCAGCTCCTGGGTGGTAAAATCCAGGGGGTTCATAAGATGTCTCATATAAAATCCTCCTATCGGAGATCTTTTGATCTCCTTTGACTTATGACAATAATTAGCGATTGCGAAACCCTGTCCGCGAGTGACGAGTTTTGCAATCACTTAATGACAATAAAATCCTTGCGGAATGTGGATTTCATTGTTTTTGCGCCGTCGCTATGCGGCAGCTATGAAGAGTGAAATCTCTTCGGCATCCGTTTATGATCAAGAAATGTCCGTTTTCATGGCAGGCACGAAAGAAAAGCCGAAGAGAGAACTCTTCGACTTTTCGAATCAGGACATATAAGTGACCAGTTCCGCTACGGGCTTGCGCCTGGGGGCAACGGGGGCTTCCGCGGGATAACCCACAGGGATAACGGCTACCACTTCTCTGTCCTGGGGGACGTTTAACAGAGCGGCAATCTTATCATCGTCAATAATGCCCATGATAACGGTGCCAAGCCCCTTGTCATAGGCGGCCAGACAGAAAGCCTCGCTGGCAACTCCGGCATCATACATCTGCCAGCCGTCGCCGCGATGGGTAGAATAGGAACCGTCGCGCTCAAAACCGCTGCGGTTCTTGATGATGGTTACGACGATGGCCATGGGGGCCTGGTCGATGATGACCCCATTGCCTGCATAGCCGGAGGTACATTTTGCAACCTCTGCCTTGAGGCTTCCCTCCACCGCAATATACCTGACGATCTGCGTGTGCTTCCAGCTGGGTGCGTAGGACGCGGCTTCCACCACTTCGTCAATCAGTTCGTGAGGGACGGGCTGGTCGGTGTAGGAACGGATACTTCTGCGGCCCATGATACATTCTCTGGCGTTCATAAATCTACCTCCTGTTTTTTGGCTCCGTGTCCACGGAGATATCGGAACATTTTATTCATGCAAGCACGAATTCTATTGTTTATCTTAGCACAATACGGGGAAGGATGCAAAGGGTTTTTGTGTGCTTCATGACGCAGTTGCGAACAGGAGTCTACATAAAAAAGAGACTAATCTATTGCATTTCCGCAACTTTTCGAGTATATTGTAAATGGAATGGCAGATTATGAACGCAATACAGGGAGGACGAGGCATATGGAATTTGTGGAGAGAAAACGCTGGCTGTTTTTTGGCCTGCCCTTTACTTTTACCAAGTATACCATCAGAGAGGATATGATCACCACGAACACGGGACTGCTTAAGACGGTGGAGAATGACTGCTATATGTATAAGGTTCAGGATGTGCAGCTGACGGCCACTCTGGGCGAGAAGCTGTTTGGCCTGGGCAGCGTGATATGCTTTACCGGAGATACCACAGATCCCAGACTGGAACTGATTCATATTAAAAATTCCAGAGCGGTGAAGGATTTCATTCTGGAGATGTCTGAGAAGGCCCGTATGAAGAGACGCACGGTGAACACGCTTGACATCGGCTCCGGGGATATGGACGATCTGAATGACGCG
The DNA here is from genome assembly GCA_910583845.1 of uncultured Acetatifactor sp. Lineage (GTDB taxonomy): Bacteria > Bacillota > Clostridia > Lachnospirales > Lachnospiraceae > Acetatifactor. The sequence goes on along the minus strand of CAJUAB010000042.1, from coordinate 27,769 downwards.
CAGTGAGAACAGGAAGCAATCTATATGGAGAAATTGATTTCAGCGTATGCGGTATAAGCTGGAGAAGCAGAATGTCCGGACAGGAAGATTCTGCTTCTTTTTCATGACGACAGAACCCGGGGAGCGTGGATTTCTTATCGTGAAAAGAGAGGATGGGAACCGGTGCGGTCCTCATCCCTCCTCCGGCTTTGTCAGGAGCTTTTCAAACAGCAGTCCGGCCCCGAACCAATAGGGAGCGAAGTCCAGACGGATTACCTGGCCGATGTTCCACTTGGAGCGGCTGTAGTCCCAGGGGCAGAGGGACTTGCGTTTCAGCATTGTACCGCTGATGAACTCCATGGAGAAGATCATGGACATGTATGTCAGTCCCCGGACAATCAAAGGCTTGTTTCTCATAAAGCGGAATATGGGAGCCAGCAGGGACGCGCAGCCGTAGATGGGAAACATCCACACGGAGGTATTGCCCTGGAGGGAAAACTCCCTGCGGCGGATTTTGTTTATGGCGGTAAAGACGATTTCCAGGCACCAGCCCAGTATACCGCAGCGGACGAAGTTGTTCAAAAATTTGTGCATGAAAGATACCGTTCCTTTCCGAAAGCGGCAAGTGCGCGAAGGGCGGCTTTCGTATATTGGCAGCCGGAGCGTGGCCGGAAAATCATTTCCGCCATCTGCCGCGGGAAAACTGTGACGCCCATATGGCAGATGGCATTTTCAGACAAACCCCGGCCCTGCAACGCACAATCCGGGACCAGCCCGCATGAACCTGCCAGATCCGGCTATGTGAAGGCGAAGCAGCTCCATCTGCCTGCGGACCTTGCGCCGTTTTCCTTACAAAGCTGCATATCAGCTCAAGTGTGCGCTGTAATGCTAGTATGACCGCTTTTCAAATAGATTATCCGGTAAATGGAATTTTCTGTGGATGATTAAAGATGGTCATATGGCACAGGGGAAATGAAGCCGGGTTCAGAGCGGAAAGTCGGCAGAAGACCTGAACCGGGAATGAGAATGGGAATCAAAGCGGAAATCTGCCAGAAGACCTGAACCGGAAATGAGAATGGGAATCAGAGCGGAAGCTGACAGAAAATAGGAGACAGAAATCATAATCAGAACGGACAGAAGATATAAAAGGGAATCGGAACAGAAAACGACAGGAAAGAAATACAGGAATTGAAGCGGGGCGGCAGGCGGCCGCTGAGCATGCGAGGGAGGCCGGGATGAAATATCAGGAAGCGCTGGATTATATGGATTCTTTAAAAAATTATGGCATTGTGCCGGGACTCGACTCCATCAGGGAACTCTGTCGGCGGCTGGGCAATCCTCAGGACGGTCTGCGTTTTGTCCATATCGCGGGTACCAACGGCAAGGGGTCCGTGCTGGCCTATGTGTCCACGGTGGCCCGCTGCGCCGGATACAGGGTGGGGCGATACATTTCGCCTGCGGTGCGGGATTACCGGGAGAGGTTTCAGTTAGACGGCCGGATGATCACCCAGAAGGACCTGTGCTCTCTGGCGGAGGAGCTGCGCCGGGTGTGCGACACCATGACAGGGGAAGGACTGCCCCATCCCACGGCTTTTGAGGTGGAGACAGCTCTTGGTTTTTTATATTTCAGACGGAAAGACTGCGATCTGGTGGTGATGGAGACCGGTATGGGGGGAAGGCTGGACGCCACCAATGTGATCGGCAATACCCTTGTGGCGGCTTTGACATCCGTCAGTATGGATCATATGCAGTATCTGGGCGATACGCTGGGGGCAATCGCAGGGGAGAAAGCAGGGATATTGAAGCCGGGGTGCTGCGCGGTGTCCGCGGCGCAGGAGCCGGAGGCCATGGAGGTAATTCGGGCGCAGGCGCTGCGTCTGGGGGTTCCCCTGACGGTGGCGGACGGAGAGAAGGCCGTGCGGGTGCGCTATGGCCTGGAGAGGCAGCGTTTTGACTATGGCGGCATGAAAGACCTGGAGATCAGCCTGGCGGGCAGGTATCAGATCGGCAATGCGGTGCTGGCTGTCGAAGTGTGCCGGGCGCTTGGGGAGCGCGGCTTTGATATATCGGAGAAGGCCCTGCGGCAGGGGCTTTTGGATACCCGGTGGCCGGGGCGTTTTACGGTTCTTGGCCGCAGGCCGCTGTTTGTGGCGGACGGGGCCCACAATGAGGATGCCGCGAAAAAATTGGCGGAGTCGATAGAATTTTATTTTACAAACAGGCGGATTATCTTTATAATGGGAATATTGAAGGACAAGGATTATGAGAAGATCATTGAACTTACAGCCCGCTACGCGGATCAGATTCTCACCGTGGCGCCGCCGGATAATCCACGGGCCATGAGCAGTTATGAGCTGGCCCGGGAGGTGGCCAAGGTGCATCCCCGGGTGACCGCTGTGGACAGTCTGGAGGAGGCGGTGGAAATCAGTCATCTGCTGGCGGACAGGGAGGATGTGATTCTGGCCTTCGGCTCCCTGTCCTATCTGGGCGGCCTGATGGATATTATGGAGGAGAGGAACCGAAAAACCGCCGCCCATAAGGGCAGATGAGAGATTAAGCGGCGTTATCCGGCGCGGCGGATCATCTTGGAACGGGCGATAGATGGGGCAACAGTCTATCACCGGAAAGGATTGGTGGATCTGATGGATCAGGAGAAGATAAAGCAGGGTGTGAGGCTTCTGCTGGAAGGGATTGGCGAGGACCCCTCCCGGGAGGGGCTGAAGGACACCCCGGACCGGGTGGCCCGGATGTATGAGGAGATTTTTGGAGGCATGGAGGAAAGTGCCGGGGAGCATCTGTCCAAAGTGTTTACCGCGGACAGCGCGGGCATTGTACTGGAGAAGGATATCACCTTTTACTCCACCTGCGAGCATCATCTGATGCCCTTTTATGGCAGGGCCCATATCGCCTATCTGCCCCGGGGCAAGGTGGCGGGACTGAGCAAGCTGGCCCGGACGGTGGAGGTGTATGCCCGCAGACTCCAGATTCAGGAGCAGATGACGGGGCAGATCGCGGATGCCATAATGGAGCATTTGCAGCCCGGGGGCGTCATGGTGATTCTGGAGGCGGAGCATATGTGCATGACCATGCGGGGGATTAAAAAGCCCGGCAGCAACACAGTAACCGTGGCGGTGAGGGGGGCATTTGCGGACGAGGCGTTGCAGGAACAGGTGTACCGCATGATGCGCCTGTGAAGAGTCGGCCGTGTGCTTCCGAAACGGGACGGCATCCGGCCATGGGGAGACGGGATGGATGGAACGGGTGAACAGGATTTTGCGGCATGAGGCATTTTTATGGCATATGCGGGAAAACGGAACGGCGGAAAAAGAGCGGATATTCTGCCGTCACGATATGGCACATTTTCTGGATGTGGCCCGGATTGCCATGATTATCAATTTACAGGAGGGGCTGGAACTTCCCCAGGATATGATTTATGGGGCAGCGCTGCTGCACGATATCGGAAGGCATGAGCAGTATCATACAGGCATCCCTCACGAGATCGCCAGCGCCCGGATCGCGCCGGATATTCTGGCGGATTGCGGGTATGCTCCGGAAGAAATCCACAGGATCACAGAGGCCATTTTGCTGCACCGGGACGGTGAGAGCGGGAGCAGGCGGGATCTGGCCGGAGTGCTGTACAGGGCGGACAAGGCCAGCAGGGCCTGCTTCGCCTGTATGGCCAGCGGGCAGTGCAGCTGGAAGGAAGAAAAGAAAAATCATCATCTTTATTGGTAGAGAGCAGGTTGCGGGAAGGCACAGGAAGGCATATGAGAATAGGCAGCAGAGAGTTTGACGTGAAAAACGGGGTATACGTAATGGGCATTCTGAATGTGACCCCGGATTCCTTTTCGGACGGAGGAAAATGGAACCGCATGGACCGGGCGCTTTGGCATGTGGAGGAGATGCTGGCGGAGGGGATGGATATTCTGGATATCGGCGGGGAGTCCACCAGACCGGGGTCCGACTACAGCATGCCGGCGGAAGAGGAGCTGGAGCGGGTGCTTCCCTGTATCGAGGCGGTGAAGGCCCGTTTTGACGTGCCTGTTTCGCTGGATACCTACAAGAGCCAGGTGGCGGAGGCGGGAATCCGGGCGGGGGCGGATCTGGTCAATGACATCTGGGGATTGAAGTGGGACGCGGGGATGGCCCGGGTGATCGCGGAGCATGATGCGGCCTGCTGCCTGATGCACAACCGCAGAGCGGCGGGGCAGGAAGCGGACGCCGCGGGAGCAGGCAGCAGCAATGCCGTTTCGGGCGGCGGGAGCGATTCTGCCGCCAGGGGGCAGCACCATGCGGACAAATATGGCTATGGCAACTTTCTGGAGGACGTGAAAGCCGACCTGGCGGAATCGGTGGAGCTGGCCCGGCAGGCAGGCATCGGAGAGGACAGGATCATACTGGACCCCGGCGTGGGTTTTGCCAAAAGCTATGAGCAGAATCTGAGAATCATCCATCATCTGGAGTGCCTGGGGGAGCTGGGATATCCGGTGTTATTGGGGACCAGCCGTAAGTCGGTGGTGGGCCTGACGCTGGATCTGCCGGTGACGCAGCGGCTGGAGGGCACATTGGCGACCACCGTGATGGGGGTTTTGAAAGGCTGCACATTTGTGCGGGTCCACGATGTGAAAGAGAATGTGCGCGCCATTCGGATGACCCAGGCGATTCTGCGGGAGCGCAGGCCCACCGGTCCAGGGGGATTCGGGGACCTTTTCTGACAAATATTCCGTCGCCTGGGGGAAAAGTTCCGCAAGCGGCCAGGCAGCTCAAAGCAGGGGAGGTGAGAAGCCATATGAAAAACAATATAATTGTGGCGGGTGTGCCGCGGGCAGGGAAGAGCACCGTTTCCCACCGGCTCGCGGCCCGGTATGGCTATCAGCATATCAGCATGGATTCCATTATAGCGGGATTTGAAAAGTGTTTTCCGGAAACCGGTGTGAACACCTACGCCGGTTTGTCTTCCATGGATACGCTTCATGTGATCAGCGGTAAAATGGCGCCGTTTGTCCGGGCGATGCTGGACAGCGCCGAATATGATGAATTTGAGCCCGGTATGGTATTGGATATGTATCAGCTCCTGCCGGAGGACTATATGAAGTACATCTATGGCGCAAACTGTGAAATATATTATTTCATTACCTCCGACGTTACGCCGGAGGAACGGTTTGCAATCCAGAAGAAATACGATACGGAGAAGGACTATACTTTTTACAAGTCCGACGAGGAACTCAGGGAAGGGGCCGTGTACATCGTGGAACAGAGCAGGCTGATGAAAGAACAATGTCTGAAATACGGCCTGCGGTATTTTGAGACGGCCAGGGACAGGGAGCGGATTTTTGAGGATTTCCTGCGGACTGTGAACGGCCCGGCGGACGCATGATGCCGGATAGCAGGCGATGGTGAAACGTTTTTCGCAGGTGGCTGCGTATTTGCTATGCGGGAAAGGAGTAAGAATGCGACAACAGAAAGCGTGGGATGAGATCCGTATTGACGATCTGGATGTCTATGCCCATCATGGGGTCTTCCCGGAGGAGAAGGAAAAAGGACAGCACTTTTATGTGAACCTGGTGTTGTATACGGATACCCGCGGGGCCGGACAGAAGGATGAGCTGACTCTGTCCACCCATTATGGGGAGGTCTGCCATCTGGTGACAAAATGGATGCAGGAACACCAGTATGACCTGATTGAGACGGTGGCCGAAACGGTGGCGGAGCAGATTCTGCTGCAATATCCGCTGGTATGGGCGGCGGATGTGGAGATACGCAAGCCTCAGGCTCCCATCGGGCTGCCCTTCGGGAGCGTATCCGTCAGAATTCACCGGGGCTGGCACCGGGTGTATGTGGCCCTGGGCTCCAACATGGGCGACCGGAAGAAATATCTGCAGATGGGTGTGAACGCCATGCGACGGCGGAAGGAGTTCCGGCTGAAAAAGGTATCCTCCTGGCAGCAGACAAAACCTTATGGAGGGGTGGAGCAGGAGGATTTCCTGAACGGAGTCATGGAGATCGAAACGCTGCTCACGCCCCGGGAATTGCTGGAATATCTGCATGAAGTGGAACAGAGCGCGGACCGGAAGCGGGAGGTACACTGGGGCCCCCGCACACTGGATCTGGATATCCTGCTGTATGACGATCTGGTGATGGAGTCTGAGGAACTGATTATTCCCCATGTGGACATGCAGAACCGGGATTTTGTGCTGGGGCCCATGGCGGAGATCGCGCCCTGGGTGCGGCACCCGGTGCTGGGGCTGACCATGGGACAGCTGTACGCCCGGCTGGCTTCCGGATAAAGCGATACGTCCGGCATAGGACATCCAAAGATACGCGTCTATCCGGAGGGCAGGAGCCGCCGCAGAAGGCGGAGGGCAAAGCGGGCGCAGAGCCCGGTGAAAAGTCCGGTGACGATGCCGCTGATCAGAAGATAGGGCAGATAGACCAGAACACCGGGCACCGCCGTGATCAGCAGCGCTGCCAGCAGCTGTCCGATATTGTGAAAAATGCCTCCCAGAATGCTGGTCAATTCGGGAAAGCGTCTGTGCAGCAGGCGGCTGGCAAGCGTCATGGCCGCAAAGCAGAGCAGTCCGCCGCAGAGACTGTACAGCAGACTCATGGCCTGGCCGAAGAGCAGCGAGGACAACAGGACCCGGGCCAGCAGCACCAGAGCCGCATCTCTGGCATCATAGAGATGGAGTACCAGCAGGGTGATGATATTGGCGAGTCCCAGCTTGACGCCTGGAAGGGGGACTGCGGGAGGCAGCAGATTTTCCACAGAATATATGGCCAGCGCCAGGGCGGTGAACAGGGCCAGAGCCGTGAGTTTGCGTGTATGCATGGGTTCTCCTTTCCTGATCTTTCCCCGTAGGTCTCTGCCTTTGTCAGTAGGCAACGGCATCCGGGGAAGGGGCTGTGGAGGCAGGGGCGCAGGGCTTCAGTTCAATCACCAGTCTGTGGGGAAGACAGGTGATGGGCAGCAGGGAGTCGGAGATGCGGCCTTGCAGGACGCAGATCTGATCCGGGCAGTCCGCCTGGGCAATGGAGATCCCGGCCGGGGAGACTTCCACAATATTATATCCCCCGTTGTCGGCTTCTATGGTGAAGCGGTAGCTTTCTGTCACCTGGTCAAGGGGGATGGAACGCAACAGCTGTCCGTTCTGATAGATGCAGGCGGTGTAAGCGGCACTCTGAGCGCCGCGTTGCCGCAGCCACAGGGCGGATGTGCAGATCACCAGCAGCGCGGCGAGACCGCCCGCCAGCAGGCAGGCCCGTTTGTACAAGGTGTTCATCCGGACTCCTTTCATAGTGGGCGAGTCGCCCTTATTTTGTCTGGATCGCCCATTCCCGGTATCCGGAAAGCGGATTATGGGATTGCCCGGGATGAGCCTTGGCCCTTACAGAAGTTCGCCGCAATATCTGCCGGACCGGTCCAAGCCGGGAGCGGGGCGGCATCCTTCTGTGGGGAGCCTGTTCAGAGTCGGCCATGGTCAATGGCCTGTCAGATTTACAGATAACAGTATATCAGAAAGTAAATGGAAAATGAAGCGGAATATTTGGAGAAGCAGAGAAGCGCGAATCCCGATTGGGGCGGTTCTGCCGGTATTGGTATTCCTGGTGTGCGGCTGCGGCGCCGCTCCGGTCCGGCAGCAGTCCGCAGTGGATATAGCCATGGGGACCATAGTGACGCAGACCCTGTATGTACGGCAGGGGAGCGGAGGGGATTATGGGAACGAAGAGGCGGAGGATGCCGAGAGCAGCTCTGTCATGGGGCTCCTGGCGGATTTGGAGCGGCAGGAGCTTTCCTGGAGGATGGAAGGATCGGAAGTGGCAAAGATCAATGCCCTGGCCTCTGCGGGGGATATTGATCAGCCCGGCACCAGGACGGGAGATCAGAGCGAGGTTGGGGCCGGAGATCAGCCCGGCACCGGGACGGAAAATCAGCCCGGCGATGGGGGAGATCTCCCACGGCAGGGAGACGTGCAGGTGGCGCTCTCTCCCTCCATGAGGGAGATTCTGGAGCGGATCTGGCGGATCTCCGCGGACAGCGGCGGCGCTTTGGATGTTACGCTGGGCAGACTCAGCCGTCTGTGGAATATGGACGGCCTGGCGGCGGAGGGGGAGGGGGAAGGGATTTCCATCCCGTCAACGGATCAGATCCGCTCCGCCCTGGAGGAACGCGGCTATGAACGGGTGCGTTTTGCGGGGGATGGGATGATCCTTCCCGCGGGAATGCAGCTGGATCTGGGAGCTGTGGGAAAAGGCATTGCCTGTGACCGCGTCAGCGCGTATTTGCACAGCCAGCCCCAGATCACCGGGGCCGTGGTGACGGTGGGGGGCAGTGTGGTGACTTATGGAGAAAAGCCGGACGGCAGTCCCTGGAAGGTGGCGGTTATACATCCCCGCGAAGAGGGAAATTACCTGGGTGTACTGTCTCTGACCGGTGAACAGTATGTCTCCACCTCCGGGGATTACGAGCGGTACGTGATGGTGGACGGGGTGCGCTATCACCATATTCTTGATCCGGCCACCGGGTATCCCGCCCGTAGCGGACTGTGCAGCGTCACCGTCCTCTGTGACGGCGGGCTGCTGGCGGATGCTCTGTCCACTGCCTGCTTTGTGCTGGGGCCGGAGAGAGGAATGGCTCTGGCGGAAAATTATGGCGCGGAGGCGCTGTTTGTGTGCGAGGACGGCGAACTGCAAATGACGGAGGGGATGAAGGAAATTTTTTCCGCCGGAGGATAGTGTGCGCCGGAGAGTGTTCGTGGAAAGCAAGGATTTGAACTATGAAAAAGAGAGGGAGGAAAAAGCCTTGGGAAAAATCGTAAAAAAAGTGCTGCCATTTCTGGGAGCCGTATTGTTTATGGCGGATATCTATTTTTCGCTGTGCGTGTTTCCGGCCAATCTGATCCTGGATCTGTTTTGCGACAAGGTGAGCCAGGCGGATCTTGACCGGCTGGAATATGATTATGGGCAGATGGCCGGTTATCCGGCGGGGGAGGGAATCCCCGTGGTACATACGAAGGAAGAATATGAGGCGCTTGGGTGGTATAAGAAGATAGAGGGGTCCGATGAACTGGGAGGAAAGGAGTACATTACCTTTGAGACGGACTCTCTGATTCCGCTGGATTTCTATCGATTGAGAGGCGGCGTGGAACTGACGGTGCATTCAAGCCGCAGGCAGGGAGCGGTGATCAGATACCGCAAGAGTTTTGAAACCAGCCCCTACCTCACAGACCGGTCTTATTATAACCGTTGTTATCTTGTGGCGCTGCCGGACGGAAACTATGTGCTGGCCTGGCTGGAGGATGCCTATTACTGGAAATACAGGATGACGGGGCGGGTACAGCTTCCGCTGGGCTGTAAGGAATCCATGACGGCCAACGAAAAGGAGGCTATGGCTCCCTACATCCGGGAATACGGGTTGGACGAGAGAGCTATCCTGATGATGGTATCCGAAGAGCGGGATGAACAGAACAAAAATCTGTATTTTCTTGTACAGCTGGGAGTTCTTGTGGTCTCGTCGGTGCTTATGCTGGTGCTGGCCGTGGCGGTGGAAAAAATAGTCGATAAGGTGGCCAGTGCAAGGAAAACAAAAGTTATTCATAATTATTAAACAGGGTTTTGCAGTTGCCTATGTATGATGATAGCAAGAGAGGAGAAAGTTTATGAAGAGAAAAATGTGGATGGCTGCGGGCATTCTGGCGCTGTGCCTGACAGGCTGCGGAGAGGAGCCGAAGACTTATGCGGAGACCTGCTGGGAGGCCATAAGCTACTCGACGAAGCTGGACGAGTATGTGGCGGAGAATGCGGGGGGACTGGACGTGGAGGCGTTAAAGAGCGAGGCGGAAAGCGCGGAGAGCACGTTGAGCCAGCAGTTCAGGGCAGCGGCCCTGTTGTGCGCCACGGAATACGGGAAGGATGAATACTCGGTGAGCTCGCCCTATGTGGACGCTTTTTTCGCGAAGGTGCTCACGGATGAGGAGAACTTCTGGAAATCTCTGGACGAGGTCAGTCATTTTGAGATCTTTTTCTGTCCCATGCTTGACGCGGCGAAGGAGCTGGACGGGGAAATCCTGGTCAAACTTCTGGACATTCCCGAGGACAGCAGCTTCCAGTATGGCTTACGGCAGGAGCTGGACGGCTGGATCGAGGATAATCCGGTGAACCTGCTTAAGACAGGCGACGAACTGATCGCCTCCGGCTATTTTGACAGCTGGATCAGCAGCAAATGGAACACGGTGTTTTTTTACAACGAAGCTCATGTGGACAGTGTGGATGACGCGGTGAAATATATCGGGTATCTGCGGGATGTGATCCTGCCCATGGCGCAGTCCGGGACGGACCAGGCGGTGTATGTGGGACCTTCCGACATCACAGGGGAGGACTTTCTGAGCACGGAGCTGATGATTGAGATCGGGGAGGAACTAACCTTACAGGAGCCGGGGGGAGAAGAAACTTCGGAGGAGATTGTGACGGAGGGCAAGAAGCTGATTGCTCTGTACCGCAATCCCCAGGCGGACGAATTCCCTCATTCCCCGGGGCCTCTGCGGCTTATAGGCGATTTTATGCTCAACCTTCCAGAGCAGGAGTGTCCGGCATCCCTGGAGGAGGCGGACTACTATCTTGTCCTGACACCCGCGTATGAATATGGGGATTATTACTATTATGACAATGGGGAGGCCTCGGATGTGAGGGAGGTCCACTCCACCACATCCGTCGATCTGTATGAGGCGGGCACGGGCAGATTCTTAAGGCACCTGGGAAATGTGCTGGAGGAGTCCGCGACGGGGATTTTTTCCAACGGTTCCGACAACGCGCCGCGCTATCCCGAGGAGACGGACGCGGACATTCTGTACTATATTTACAGTCATGTCAACGATCCGGAAGCCTATGCCTTCCTGGTGGATCATATCGGTGACAGGGAAGAGTTCGCCAGGGAGGAAACCCTTCTGATCGGGCCATGGGAGGTTACCTATCACGGCAGCGAGACCGTGGACGCGTTTGAGACGAAGCTGTCCAGCTATACGCCGGACGCGGGCTGCCGCTTTGTAAAAGCGCAGTTCACGCTTACCAACCGGGGGAATCAGCAGGACACCTTCATCACCTCTTCTTTTGACGCGTGGGAGGATGTGTCAATCTACATGATAGACTTTGGAAATGAAACATACTATGATTGTATCAATCAGGAGATCAGCAATTTCGGCCTCTTTGGAAAAGACACAGTGCAGCCGGGAGAATCCCAGACGGGCGAACTGATATTCCAGGTACCGGAGGGAGCCTTGGGACAGGCGGACGCTCTCTATATGGCGGTATCCAAAGGAAGACAGGTCCTGATCTGCCCATTGGCACAATAGAATGATTTCAGCATGGGGAAGCGGATGGATTTCCCAGACAAAAAACTGCGGGGCCTGTATCTGCGCCCCGCAGTTTTTTTGTCGGTTTATCCCAAGAGCGCTCCCGCTGCGGAAACGCGGCAGGGAGGTGACTTAAAAGGCATTATAACCGCTTCCTCCCAGCGGACAGTGGTAGAGGGAGCTGTCCTCTCCAAACTCCTGGAAGTATACATACCGGGAGGTCATATTGATGTTGGTGTAATTGCCCTCGGCTACCACGGTGGGGTTGGAGCCGTCCGCCCCCATCATCATCAGCGCCGGGGAGGTGGCGGAATTGCGCTGGTAGTAGACGAAGCCGCCCCCTACATTAAAGCAGTCCACACGGTCGTTGGTCAGGACCTGGATCACCTGCTGGTTCAGATCGTACCGGCACAGGCGGTAGTCGTTGGCCACGTCCAGATAATAGATATAGCTGCCGTCCAGGCAGGGATACCAGAGGTTGCCCTCCCACAGCTCCGACACGGTATCTCCGTTGGTGCTTAAGGTGTAGAGATAGTGGTTGCTCTGTGTGCCGTTGTAATAGATGACGCCGTCCCGGGCGCAGGCCGGATTTACCTGATACTCAGCCAGGACCTGTTTGTCGCTTCTGTCCGTCTTCATCTTGTAAAAGACGGGAGTGGGGTCTCCGGCGGTGAGCAGATACAGGTAATCGCCCACAAGCTGCCCGGATACCACCACATCCGTTACCATGGAGGTGGCGTCTTTGCCGGATTTCAGGCAGCGGTTGAAGGAATTGCGGCTGCGGACATAGCCAAGTCCGCTCTCCCCGGAGGCGGTGGTCTGGAAATAATACAGGTAATTTCCGCCGGCCAGGATGTTGCGGACTGTGGAATTGCCCAGCTTGGTGATATTCTGTTCGTCCACGGTCATGGAGTAGAGGCTGCCGCCGTCCCGGGGATTGGAAAAGTATACCATGCCCTCGGACTCGCAGAACAGGCCGGCATTGTTGATGTTGCCCGCGGTGTTCCCCACCGTGCCGGGGGGATTCGGGGGTATCCGGCCAAAGTACCAGCCTGCCAGAATCAGGGCGGCAAACAGGGCAACGAGCACTGTTATGATCAGGATATATTTTGCTTTTTTCGACATGCGAAACAGACCTCCTTGCGGTAAAAATCTCTTTCTATAGAATATATCATATAGTTGGTCTTGCGATCAAGGGGGTTTTGGAGTAATATAAATCTGATATGGCTTCCGCGGGGCCGGAACGCTTCGGAACGGGAGACTCGTGTATACACAGACGGAGGAAAAAATATGGATTTATTGGAACTGCGGGGGCAAATCGATGACATAGACCGGCAGATCGTCAGCCTGTATGAGCAGCGGATGGAAATCTGCGGCCAGGTGGCGGCGTATAAGATCGAGACGGGCAAGAAGGTGTTTGACCGGCAGCGGGAGATGGAGAAGCTGGCAAAAGTCAAGTCTCTGACGCATAATGATTTCAACAGCCACGGCGTGGAGGAGCTGTTTGAGCAGATCATGTCCATGAGCCGCAAACTCCAGTATCAGCTGCTGGCGCGGCACGGCAGCATGGGCAGGCTTCCCTTTATCGAAGTGGGAGAGCTGGATACCAAAGAGGCCAGAGTGGTGTTCCAGGGGGCGGAGGGGGCTTATTCTCAGGCAGCCATGACACAGTATTTCGGGGAACGGATACAGAGCCTTCACGTGGATACGTTCCGGGACGCCATGAGCGCCATTGACGAGGGAAGAGCGGACTTCGCGGTGCTGCCCATTGAGAACAGTACCGCGGGTATTGTCAGCGAGATATACGATCTGCTGGTGGAGTTTGAAAATTATATCGTGGGGGAGCAGATTTTGCAGATCAACCATTGCCTGCTGGGGGTGCCGGGGGCGGAGTTGGAGGATATCCGGACCGTGTACAGCCATCCGCAGTCGCTGATGCAGAGCAGCCGTTTCCTGGCCGGGCATGACTGGAGGCAGATCAGTATGCAGAACAATGCCTTTGCCGCCAGAAAAGTGGCTGACGAGGGAGACCGTTCCCAGGCCGCCATCGCCAGCGAGTACGCGGCGAAAGTTTATGGGCTTAATGTGCTGTGTGAGGGCATCAATCAGGAGAAGGACAATTCCACCCGGTTTATCATTGTGACCAACCAGAAGATTTTCAGGAAGGACGCGGGGAAGGTCAGCATCTGTTTCGAACTGCCCCATCAGAGCGGCTCGCTGTATCATATGCTGTCCCATTTTATCTACAACAATCTGAATCTGTGCAGGATTGAGAGCAGGCCCATCGAGGACCGCAGCTGGGAGTATCGCTTTTTCATTGATTTTGAGGGAAATCTGGCGGACAGCGCCGTGAAGAACGCGCTGCGGGGACTGCGGGACGAGGCCCGGAACATGAAGATTCTGGGAAATTACTGAGGCTGTCGTACCGCGCCATGCAGATTCCCGGTTTCATCGGCAGGACGGAGACGAGGCCGGCGGATTCGCTTTCCGGCAACAACAACGCAGGCCAACGGGAGCCCGGAGGGGCCTGCTGCACAGAATGGAATCGGTACAACGGCGGGAAAGAAATACATAAAGAGGCGCAATTTCCCAAAGCCCGGGCGGAGGGATACTTTGCGGGAGAGAGGGCAGGTATGAGGGAACAGGAGTTAATTGTATACAGGAATCCGGAAGGGGAGAAGCTCCTTTTCGATGTGACCTGGCTCATGAAGCATTATGACGATGCATATTATAATCGGGAGGATCTGGCGGCGCTGCTGTATCAGTGTATTCACGGTCTGATCGAGCAGGCGGGCAATTACGGTTTTCACGGAAATCTGTGGCACTGCTATCTGGCCAATCTGTTGGTGAACAATGAGAACAGTTACAGCTGCGGCTGTGAGATCCGGGGAAATATAGAGGGGACAATCAATCAGGCCGCCTTGCATGATATCGGGATTTTCAAGGAATTCTATGACTATGATTTCGCTCCGATGACAGAACTCCTTAATGTTCCGGAGTGGGCGCTGGTGGAGGACTATGTCAGCAGCCGTCAGGAGAGCAAGGTCTATAACACGCGGATCTGTGCCCGGATCTGCGAACTTGCGGAACGTTTCTGCCATGACGCCACGGCCGGGGAGATGAAGGATACCCTGACCCAGTTTTATAAGGAGTACGGCGTGGGCAGATTCGGTCTGCACAAGTCGTTCAGAGTGTGCCGCGACGAGCAGGGGCATGTGGAAATCCGTCCCATTCTGAACATTGCCCATGTGCGTCTGGAGGACCTGGTGGGCTATGAAATTCCCAAGCAAAAGCTGGTGGACAATACGGAGGCCTTTGTGGCGGGACGCAAGGCCAACAACTGTCTGCTTTTCGGAGACGCGGGCACAGGCAAATCCTCCTGCATCAAGGCCATTGCCAATGCCTACTATGACCGGGGCCTGCGGATTATTGAGATTTACAAGCACCAGTTCCGGGATTTGCAGGAATGTATCAGCCAGATCAAAAACAGGAATTACAAATTTATCATTTATATGGATGATCTGAGTTTTGAGGAGCATGAGACGGAGTACAAATACCTGAAAGCCGTCATCGAGGGGGGACTGGAGAAAAAGCCGGAGAACATCCTGATTTACGCCACCTCCAACCGGCGGCACCTGATCCGGGAGAATTTCAGCGACAAGGAGGAGATCCGGCAGGACATGCACACCAGCGACACGGTGCAGGAGAAGCTGTCTTTGGTGTACCGGTTCGGCGTCACGATTTATTTTGGCTCTCCCACTCCCAGGGAGTTTCAGAATATCGTCATCACGCTGGCGGAGCGCTGCGGGGTGAAGATGGAGCGGCAGCAGCTGCTGGCCGAGGCAGGCAAATGGGAACTGGCTCACAGCGGCCTTTCCGGTCGAAGCGCCCAGCAGTTTATCGACTACATTCTGGGGATGCAGTTATAAAGGGAGATGGAAACAGCTGAAGTTCATTTGCAAAGCAAATTTGCTTCCGAGCCCGTTCTTGTATATATTGACCATCCTTGTCACTTGCGGACAGGGTTTCGCAATCGGCAAACGATTGTATGTGTAAAAGGAGAAAAAAGTGGCCGTAAAAACATTTGCAGCGATAGATGTGGGGAGCTTTGAGCTTTCCATGAAGATTTTTGAATTTTCCGGAAAAAGCCAGGGAAAAGTCATCGAGCATATCCGGCAGAGGGTGGATCTGGGCAGCGAGTCCTACGGCAGCGGCAAGATCAGCCATGAAAAAATGGACGAGCTGTGCCGGGTGCTGTCAGAGTTCGCGCAGATCCTGGATTCCTATAAGGTGACCAGTTACAGGGCTTACGGAACCAGCGCCATCCGGGAGATCAAGAATACGGATATTGTGCTGGATCAGATACGCCAGCGCACAGGCATCAAGGTGGAGGTGCTGAGCAATTCGGAGCAGCGCTTTCTGGACTACAAGGCCATCGCTTTCCGGGGGGAAATCTTTCAGTCTGTGATCGGGGAGGGGACGGCCATCGTGGACATCGGCGGAGGCAGCATCCAGATTTCCCTCTTTGACAACGATACGCTGGTTTCCACGCAGAACCTGCGGCTCGGCGTACTGCGTCTCCAGGAACTGCTGCACCATATGAACACCCGCAGCAGTCAGAGGGAGGTGCTGATTGACGAGATTGTCAGCGCCCAGCTGGCCACCTATAAAAAGCTGTATCTGAAAGACCGGGAAATCAGGACGATCATTGTGGTGGATGATTATCTGTCGGTGTGGGTAGGCAAAAAAGCGGCCAGCGCGGGACGGAAAAACGAGCTGGTCAATCTGGGGGACTACGAGCAGTTCGTCCAGCAGCTGCGCACCAGGCCCATGGCGGAGATCGTGCGTATGCTGGATCTTCCGGAGGAAGCGGTCAATCTGACTTTTATCAGCGCCTGCATCATGAAACGGATCATGAAACTCACGGGAGCGCAGCAGATCTGGGCGCCCGGCGTGACACTCAGCGACGGTATGGCCTATGAGTATGCCCAGCAGAACCGGCTGCTGTCCAGCGGGCATGATTTTAACCGGGATATTCTGGCATGTGCCATGAACATCAGCAAACGCTACCAGGGCAGCCGCAAGCGGGCGGAGACGCTGGAGAACATCACGCTGACCATTTTTGACAGTATGAAAAAGGTACACGGCATGGGAAAGCGGGAGCGGCTGTACCTACAGCTGGCCGCCATGCTCCACGACTGCGGGAAATATATCAGCATGGTGAATATCGGAGAGACCTCCTATCAGATCATCATGGCCACGGAGATGATCGGCCTGTCTCATGTGGAGCGGGAGACAGTGGCCAGCGTGGTGCGTTTCAATCATACGCCTTTCATTTATTATGATCAGATGAAAGCGTCCGGAACCGCCCTTACTGAGAACGCTTACCTGACGGTGGCCAAGCTGACGGCCATCCTGCGGATTGCCAACGCCCTGGACCGGAGCCACAAGCAAAAGCTGAAAGGCGTCAAGGCGACTCTGAAGGAGGATCAGCTGGTGCTGATGGTGGAGACGCCGGAGGATATCACGCTGGAGCGGGGGATTTTTGAGGACAGGGCTGATTTCTTTCAGGAGGTTTTCAGCGTTCAGCCGGTTATCAAGCAGAAGAAGCCTATGTAGAAGACGGGCAAAACAAACAGCCGATTCTCCAGTGGCGCGCTGACGCATTTCCGGACGCCGGAGCGGCCGGAAATGTGTCACCGGATCAGCGCCACGGGGGAAGCGGCGGAACTATAACAGCCGATTCTCCAGTGGCGCGCTGACGCAATTCCGGACGCCGGAGGGGCCGGAAGTGTGTCACCGGATCAGCGCCACGGGGGAAGCGGCGGAACTATATATGGAGGCGTTAGTTATGGCAGAGACAGATTTTACGAATCCCAAATATTATTATAACCGGGAACTGAGCTGGATTCTTTTCAACCACCGGGTACTCAGCGAGGCGAGGGATAAGACTAATCCGCTGTTTGAGAGACTGAAATTTCTGAGCATTACCGCGTCCAATCTGGATGAGTTTTTCATGGTGCGGGTGGCGTCGCTGAAAGACATGGTGAACGCGGGTTACAGCAAAAAGGACATTGCCGGAATGACCGCTCAGGAACAATTGGAAAAAATAGATCAGGCGATTCATGAACTGGTCAATCTCCAGTACTCAACCTACAACCGAAGCCTGCTTCCTCTTCTGGAGAAGGAAGGGCTTCTGGTGATCCGTCAGCACGAACTCCTGACCCGGGAAGAGGGAGCCTATATTGACCGGTATTTTGAGGAGAATGTATATCCGGTGCTGACTCCCATGGCGGTGGATTCCTCCCGGCCTTTTCCGCTGATCCGAAACAAATCCCTGAATATCGGCGCGCTGGTGGAGAAAAAGCACAAACCGGAGGTCCTGGAGTTTGCCACGGTGCAGGTCCCCAGCGTACTGCCGCGGATCATCCAGCTGCCCAGAGAGACAACGGAGGACGGGGAAGGCCCCCTGAAAGTGATTCTTCTGGAGGAGGTCATCGAGCGGAACATCCATAAGCTGTTCCTGAATTATAATGTGATCTGCGCTCATCCTTTCCGCATTATGCGCAACGCGGATCTGAGCATAGAGGAGGATGAGGCGGCAGATCTGCTCAAAGAGATCGAAAAGCAGCTGAAAAAGAGACAGTGGGGCGAGGTGATCCGTCTTGAGGTGGAAAGTGATATCGACAGGCGTCTTCTTAAGATTATCCGGAAAGAACTGCATATGGGAGAGCAGAATCTCTATCTCATAGACGGACCTCTGGATCTGACTTTTTTGATGAAAATGTATGGGCTGGAAGGCTTTGAGAGGCTGAAAACACCGGGGTATGAACCCCAGCAGGTGCCCCGGCTGCCTTCTGGCTGTGACATCTTTGCCAAAATCAGAGAGGGAGATATTTTGCTGCATCACCCGTATCAGACCTTTACGCCGGTGGTGGATTTCATACGTCAGGCGGCCCGGGACCCTCAGGTGCTGGCGATCAAACAGACTCTGTACCGGGTCAGCGGCCATTCCCCCATCATAGCGGCGCTGGCCCAGGCGGCGGAAAACGGTAAGCAGGTCTCCGTGCTGGTGGAGCTTAAGGCCCGTTTTGACGAGGAGAACAATATTGTCTGGGCCAAGATGCTGGAGAAGGCGGGCTGCCATGTGATCTATGGCCTGGTGGGACTGAAAACCCACAGCAAGATTACGCTGGTGGTGCGCCGGGAGGAGGACGGCATCCGCAGGTATGTGCATCTGGGCACAGGCAATTACAACGATGCCACTGCCAGGCTGTACACGGATGTGGGGCTGCTCACCTGCAATGAGATGATCGGAGAAGATGCCACAGCGGTGTTCAATATGCTCAGCGGCTATTCGGAGCCCTTGGGATGGAACAAGCTGTCCCTGGCCCCTCTGTGGCTGAAAGACCGTTTCCTGCATCTGATCGGCAGGGAGGCGGACTATGCCAGAGCGGGCAAGGAGGCGCATATTATCGCAAAGATGAATTCCCTGTGCGACAAGGATGTGATTGCGGCTTTGTATGAAGCCAGCTGCGCGGGAGTGCGGATCGATCTGATTGTCCGGGGAATCTGCTGTCTGCAAACCGGGATTCCGGATGTCAGCGAAAATATCACGGTGCGGTCCATTGTGGGCAATTTCCTGGAACACAGCAGGATATTCTATTTTCTGAACGGGGAAAATGAGGAGATTTACTGCGGCAGCGCGGACTGGATGCCCCGTAACCTGGAACGGCGGGTGGAGATCCTGTTCCCCGTGGAGGAGCCGGAACTGAAGGAGAAGCTGCGGGATATCCTGAGTGCCCAGCTGCGGGACAATGTCAAGGCCCAGATCTTACAGCCGGACGGTACTTACGCGAAAGTGGACAAGAGAGGAAAGGAGCGGTTTATCTCCCAGGAATATTTTTGTGCGGAGGCGAAGCGGGAGGCCATGGAGGCAGCCGGGGAACCGGAGAGCGGGGGGCGGCGTTTTGTGCCGGAGACGCATCGCTGAAGCGTACCTGAATCAGTGGCAGGCTCTGTCCAAATCCGGCAGCGATTTCCTCAGGGCATACAGTTGCGGTTTGTCGCAGCCCCTCCCCCCGCGCAGGCCGCTATATTTTGATCATCATTTGATCCAGCAGGGTATATATAAAATAATTGTTCCGCAGTACCCCGCCGTTTCGTAAGTTCTCCCCTTTTTGCTCAGTTTGTATGGTTAAACAGGGTATATACAGAAAAATTGTCGCTCCATATCCACTTTTTTGCGATCAGCGGGGTACTGGCACATATTTTTTCTGTATATACCCTGATATGCTGGAAAAAAGCTGCTTTTTGCCCCCAGGGACTCCGGGCAGGGTATTGGGAAGTAATTTTTTTATATATACCCCGGCCTCTGTCCGGAACAGAATATTCCACATACGCCCATGGGAAAACGGACATTTTTGATCATGTACACGAGAAGAGAGTACACCCTGATTTCCGTTTTTGGTTTTGAACAGTCCAGTCCAGGCTGTTTTTGTATATATTGTCCATTCCTGCCACTTGGGGCAGGGTTTCGCAAACACCTGAAACGGTTTCTTCCTTTCGAACAGTTCGGGTTCATCATTCTTTCAAGCATCACGCCAAATAGCGATCTTTAGATTTTTTTAATAATCTTTTATCAAAATAGGGATTGACAAAGCATATTATATGTCGTATAGTATGTTCAGCATCAATACTATATGTCATATAATATTATACAGAAGTATAGAGGCAAAAAACAGGAAGGACACACATGAAGATTGTATTGGCATCAGGGTCCCCCAGGCGGCGGGAACTTCTGACAGGACTGGGGCTTAAGTATACGGTGCTGGTCAGCGGCGTGGAGGAACAGGTCACGGAAAGCGAACCCGCCAGAGTGGTGGAGGAGCTGTCTTCCCAGAAGGCCTGGGACGTGCTGCAAAGACTCCTGCGGGAAGCCTCCGGGCAAGGGGCAGATATGCGGGAGACCGAAAAAGATCATTCCCGGCGGGAAGAGCGGTTCTGGGACGGCCGAGAGGAACTGCTGGTCATAGGGGCTGACACCGTGGTGGCCGCGGACGGGCAGATTCTGGGGAAACCCGACGGCGGGAAAGAGGCGGCGGAGATGCTGGGACGGCTGTCCGGCAGACAGCATCAGGTATACACTGGCGTGGCACTGTATTATCACAGCCGCGGAAAGACAGATCGGCACATTTTCCATGAATGTACGCAGGTGTGGTTCTATCCTGTGACAGAGGAAGAAATCAGCTGGTATATCTCCACAGGAGAACCGATGGATAAGGCAGGGGCCTATGGCATACAGGGACTTGGCAGCCGTTTTGTAAAAGCGATAGAGGGGGATTACAGCAATGTGGTGGGTCTGCCTGTCGCCAGGCTGTATCAGGAACTGAAAGCGCTGCGGGCGGAAGGCGGACCTGCCGGGAATGGAAATCCCTGGGGAGATTTCCCCGTAAATACTTGACGGTGAACACCAAAGGCGATATGATAAGGGCAAGAAGCGAACTTCTTTTATACTCACGTTGATCTGTAGGAGGATATATTTATGCATGAGTTTGATGATGCGGTATTACAGTGCTTCCTGGATAATCAGCTGCAGTTGTTTCCTGAGAAGGTGGCGGATAGCCTGGAAGAGGCCGAGGGGTTCCTGGAGGAATGCATGGCTGTGGTAGTTGACAGCAGGAAAGATGTTTTGAATTTCTTTGAAGAGGAGGGGCTGGATCTGGATGGCGCCGACGAGGACGAGATTCTGGAAGCAGATGAGGTTTTCGACATTGGCGACGGCAGATACCTGATTATAGAGGGCTAGTGTAATATACTGGTACCTCAGAAACCTAAAACAGTATCTGGCACTGTCTGCTCAGATGCGGAACCCGGGTAAGGAGGAGAAAAGTATGGATTTTTTTAACAAAGTGAGCAACACAATCAGCAGCAAGGGCAAGGATGTGACCAAGAGAGCCAAGGAGATCGCGGAGATCGCCAAGCTGACAGGCCAGATTGCCGAGAAAGAGGAAACGGTCAAGAGCGCTTACATTGAGCTTGGCAAGTATGTGTATGAGAGCCAGAAGGAAGACGCTCCGGAGGAGGTGGCTGAGAAGTTTGCCGCTATTGATGCCGCGGTGGAGGAGATCGGTCATCTGAAAAGAGAAGTCCGCAGGCTGAAAGGCAAACAGGAATGCCCGGACTGCGGCAAGGAAGTAAGTTATTCCGCGGCGTTCTGCTCCTATTGCGGGGCCAAGCTGCCTGAGCCCGAGCCCGAAGAGGTAGTGGATGAGGGCGAGGTTACAGAAGTGACCGAGGAGCCCGCTGAGGCTGTGGAGCCTGCCGAACCGGTGGAACCTGCCGCCCCCGTGGAAGAGACGGCCGCACAGGCAGAACCGGCGGAGGAGCCCAAGACGGAGGAGATCTGAAGGATAGGCTGAAACAGGAGACAGAGAGCCTGCCGCAATAGCTGCGGCAGGCTCTTGTGGTGAGTGATGGATCAGTCGATTCCTCTCATGTGCAGGCCAGGCGGCCCGGAGGCATTTTTCAGACACGCTCCGGTATGCTTGCACCGGAGATGCTTTGTCCACAGGCTGAAATCCTGTTGTTCATAACGACAGTGTGTCGCGAAACGTGGGTTCAGCTTCGCGGCGGAGCTTTGAGCGAACGGTGGGCTTTCCGGATATTCTCCAGGATCTCATCCGGCACAATGAGTTGGCCGTAGCCCGTTCCCAGATCCAGACCGGGTTTGTTATCTCCATGGAAATCCGAGCCGCCGCTGAGCAGGAGATCATATTTTTTCGCAAGTCCGCAGATCTGGCGCTCATCGCAGGAATGATAGGTGCTGTACAGGGCTTCAATGCCCATGAGCCCCGCGTCCTTTAACTCGCTGACCAGATTGTCCAGCCTGGCGTCGCTCATATGGTAGAGGATGGGATGGGCCAGAACGGGAATGCCGTCCGCTTCCCGGATCAGCGTCACAGCCTGGGCAGGCGTAACCTTTTCCCTGGGCACGTAGCAGGGGCAGTGATCCCCCACATAGCGCTCAAAGGCCTCCGCCATGCTCCCGATATAGCCGTGCGCCAGCATGTATCTGGCATAGTGGGCTCTGGTGATCACCGAATCCGGGAAAGCCTCCCGCAGCTTCTCATAGGAGATGTCCATGCCGACTTCCTGTAAAAGCGCACACATCTTTTCATTGCGGATGTCCCGGGAGACCACAAATCCGCGGAGATATTCCTGAAACCCTGCATTGTGCCAGTCTATATAGAGTCCCACCACATGTATGTCCTTCCCCTGATATTCGCTGGAAAGCTCAATGCCGGGAATCACCTCCGGGACAGGAGGATTTCCGGAAGACCGCAGACGCAGCTCTGCCGCATGGCTGATGGCCTCCTCCAGGCCGTCCACCGTATCGTGATCTGTCAGCGCGAAGGCGGACAGCCTTTTTTCTATGGCATACTCCACCAGCCGTGCAGGGGTAAAGGTTCCGTCGGAACGGGTGGAATGTACATGCAAATCGACCATGAGTCTGCTCCTTTACATTGCTGCGGCGCCGTCGGGACATGCTCTGACGGAAATATCAAAGCTCATCTTCCTCGCGGCTGGCCGTGAAGACCGTGCGCTTTCGTGCCATCTCATCGCTGGCCAGGTACTCGTCATAGGTAGTGATCTTGTCGATCAGCTTGCCGCCGGGCAGGATTTCCATGATCCGGTTGGCGGTGGTCTGTACGAACTGATGGTCATGGCAGGAGAACAGTACCACGCCCGGGAATTTGATGACTCCGTTGTTCAGGGCGGTGATGGACTCCATGTCCAGATGGTTTGTGGGCTCGTCAAAGATCAGACAGTTGGCTCCGCTGATCATCATTTTGGACAAAAGGCAACGCACCTTTTCGCCGCCGGAGAGTATCCTGACTTTTTTTACGCCGTCTTCGCCCGCGAAGAGCATACGTCCCAGAAAGCCCCGCACATAAGTCACGTCCTTTACAGGGGAGTAGCCGGTGAGCCAGTCCGCGATCGTGAGGTCATTGTCAAATTCCGCCGTATTGTCTTTGGGAAAATAAGCCTGAGAGGTGGTGACCCCCCATTTGTAGCTGCCTTCGTCCGGCTCCATTTCCCCGGCCAGGATCTGGAACAGGGTGGTCTTGGCGATCTCATTGCTGCCCACAAAAGCGATCTTGTCCTCATGGCCCATGATGAAGGAAATATCATCCAGTACCTTTTCTCCCCCTATGGTCTTGGAGAGATGCTCCACACAGAGTACTTCGTTGCCGATCTCGCGGTCGGGGCGGAAGTCGATATAGGGATATTTTCTGCTGGAGGGTTTGATCTCATCCAGCTCAATTTTCTCCAGAGCCCTTTTGCGGGACGTTGCCTGCTTGGACTTACTGGCGTTGGCGGAGAAGCGGGAAATGAATTCCTGCAACTCCTTGATTTTTTCTTCTTTTTTCTTATTTGCTTCCTTCATCTGCTTGATCAGCAGCTGGCTGGACTCGTACCAGAAGTCGTAGTTGCCTGCGTACAACTGTATCTTGCCATAGTCAATATCAGCGGTGTGGGTGCAGACCTTGTTCAGGAAGTAGCGGTCATGGGAGACCACGATGACGGTATTTTCAAAGTTGATCAGAAATTCCTCCAGCCAGGCGATGGCATCCAGATCCAGATGGTTGGTGGGCTCATCCAGCAGCAGGATATCCGGGTTGCCAAAGAGAGCCTTTGCCAGCAGCACCTTGACTTTGATGTTGCTCTCCAGATCCCTCATCAGGGAGTAGTGGTGTTCCGTGTCAATGCCCAGGCCGTTGAGCAGCATGGCGGCGTTTGACTCAGCTTCCCAGCCGTCCATCTCCGCAAATTCCGCTTCCAGTTCGCTGGCACGGATGCCGTCCTCGTCGGAGAAATCCTCCTTGGCATAGATGGCGTCCTTTTCCTTCATAATCTGATACAGGCGCTCATTGCCCATAATGACGGTATCCATAACCACATAATCGTCATATTTGAAGTGGTCCTGCTCCAGCACGGACAGGCGCTGTCCGGGGGAAATGACGATGTCTCCGTTGGTGGTATCCAGGGCACCGGAGAGGATTTTTAAAAAGGTGGATTTTCCGGCGCCGTTGGCACCGATGAGGCCGTAGCAGTTGCCTTCCGTGAACTTGATATTCACATCTTCAAACAGGGCTTTTTTGCCCACCCGGTAAGTTACATTGTTTGCACTGATCATATTTCAAGCCTTTCTGAAAAAAATAGAATCCCGCAGAGTATTTTGTTCCGGAAGCGGCCGGATCACAGGGGCGGTCCGGAACCTACGGTATATCATTCCCAAGTTACACTTCTTCCTATTTTACTGAAATTCCCGGAAAATGCAAGTCCTTATCCGGTTTTTTTGTGCCTGGTATAAGAAATTAAATTGTAAATGCTTACAATTTTGTATAATTTTACCAATTTCAGAAATGATAAAAGAGGGTATTTTAAGTACAATAGACGAAAGTGATTGGCAGAAAAAAGAATTATTTTAAAGTCCTTGATATTTTTTTGTCAAATTGATAGAATGGAAGTTGCGAAATCAATTAATCTTTAGAAAAGGGAGAAAGACAAACATGAAGAAATGGGTTTATTCGTTTGCGGAAGGCGACATGACCATGCGCAATCTTCTCGGCGGCAAGGGCGCTAATCTGGCTGAGATGACAAGCATCGGACTTCCCGTTCCGCAGGGCTTCACGATCACCACAGAGGCCTGTACACAATACTATGAGGATGGCCGCAAGATCAATGACGAGATCATGGCACAGGCTATGGACGGTGTTGCGGAGATGGAGAAGATCAATGGCAAGAAATTCGGTGATCTGAAGAATCCTCTGCTGGTTTCTGTCCGCTCCGGTGCAAGAGCTTCCATGCCCGGTATGATGGATACCATTCTGAATCTGGGCCTGAATGACGAGGTGGTTGCGGCCATGATCGCAGGCAACCCCGATCCTGCGTTTGAGCGCTTCGTATACGATTCTTACAGACGTTTCATCCAGATGTTCTCCGATGTGGTTATGGAGGTCGGCAAGAAGTATTTTGAGCAGCTCATCGACAAGATGAAAGAGGAGAAGGGCGTTAAGTATGACGTGGATCTGACCGCGGCGGATCTGAAGACTCTGGCGGAGCAGTTCAAGGCCGAGTACAAGAATCAGCTGGGCAAGGATTTCCCTTCCGATCCCGTGGAACAGTTGAAACTGGCTATTGAGGCTGTTTTCCGCTCCTGGGACAACCCTCGTGCAAATGTATATCGCCGTGACAACGATATCCCTTATTCCTGGGGTACTGCTGTAAATGTTATGCCCATGGTATTCGGCAACCTGAACGATCAGTCCGGCACAGGCGTTGCCTTTACCCGTGATCCGGCTACCGGCGAGAAGAAGCTGATGGGTGAGTTCCTGAAGAACGCCCAGGGCGAGGATGTGGTTGCCGGTGTTCGCACCCCCATGCCCATCGCGCAGATGGAGCAGGAGTTCCCCGAGGCCTATGCGGAGTTCATCAAGGTATGTGAAATTCTGGAGAACCACTATCATGATATGCAGGATATGGAGTTCACCGTTGAGAACAAGAAGCTGTACATGCTGCAGTGCCGTAACGGCAAGAGAACCGCGCAGGCAGCTTTGCAGATCGCGTGTGACCTGGTAGACGAGGGACACAAGACCGAGGCGGAGGCCGTGGCTATGATTGATCCCCGTAATCTGGACACGCTGCTGCATCCTCAGTTTGATGCCGCCGCTCTGAAAGCGGCCACTCCTCTGGGCAAGGGCCTGGGCGCGTCTCCCGGCGCTGCCTGCGGCAAGGTGGTATTTACCGCCGAGGACGCGGAGAACTGGAACGCAAGAGGCGAGAAGGTGGTTCTGGTCCGTCTGGAGACTTCTCCCGAGGATATTACCGGAATGAAGGCCGCTCAGGGTATTCTGACCGTGCGCGGCGGCATGACTTCTCATGCGGCGGTGGTTGCCCGTGGAATGGGTACCTGCTGTGTATCCGGCTGCGGCGATATCGCCATGGATGAGGAGAATAAGAAGTTTACACTGGCCGGTCAGGAGTTCCATGAGGGAGACTACATCTCCATCGACGGAACCACCGGTAACATCTACGCAGGTCAGATTGCCACCGTGGACGCTACGATCGCAGGTACTTTTGGACGTGTTATGGCCTGGGCGGACAAGTTCAGGACTCTGAAAGTCCGCACCAA
Source organism: uncultured Acetatifactor sp. (assembly GCA_910583845.1). Lineage (GTDB taxonomy): Bacteria > Bacillota > Clostridia > Lachnospirales > Lachnospiraceae > Acetatifactor. The sequence continues at coordinate 1,246 of CAJUAB010000042.1, read as the reverse complement.
TGCGGATACTCCCGCGGATGCCCGGAAGGCCCGTGAGCTGGGTGCCGAGGGTATCGGCCTGTGCCGTACGGAGCATATGTTCTTTGAAGAGGACAGAATTGCCGCATTCCGTGAGATGATCTGTTCCGATACCGCGGAGGAGAGAGAGGCGGCGCTGGAGAAGATCCTGCCTTATCAGCAGGGCGATTTTGAGGCGCTGTATGAGGCTCTGGAGGGCAACCCGGTTACCATCCGTTTCCTTGATCCGCCTCTGCATGAGTTTGTTCCCACTGAGGAGGCTGACATCGAGAAGCTGGCTGAAGCACAGGGCAGGTCCGTGGAGGACATCAAGAACTTTATTGCATCTCTGCATGAGTTCAACCCTATGATGGGCCACAGAGGCTGCCGTCTGGCTGTAACCTATCCTGAGATTGCCAGAATGCAGACCAAGGCTGTCATCCGTGCGGCTATCAATGTGAAGAAGGCTCATCCCGACTGGAATGTAAAGCCCGAGATCATGATTCCTCTGATCTGCGAGGTGAAGGAGCTTAAGTTTGTCAAGAAGGTAGTGGTTGATACCGCTGATGCTGAAATTGCTGCAGCTGGTGTTTCGCTGGAGTACGAAGTGGGTACCATGATCGAGATTCCCCGTGCGGCTCTCACCGCGGACGAGATTGCCAAGGAGGCGGATTTCTTCTGCTTTGGCACCAACGATCTGACCCAGATGACCTTTGGCTTCTCCCGTGACGATGCGGGCAAGTTCCTGAATGCTTACTATGACACCAAGATTCTGGAGAATGATCCCTTTGCGAAGCTGGATCAGACCGGCGTCGGCAAGCTGATGGAGATGTCCATCAAGTTGGGCAAGCCCGTGAATCCGAAGCTGCATGTAGGTATCTGCGGCGAGCACGGCGGCGATCCTTCCTCCGTGGAGTTCTGCCATAAGATCGGCCTGGACTACGTGTCCTGCTCGCCGTTCCGTGTGCCTATTGCCAGATTGGCTGCGGCGCAGGCGGCAATTTCCAAATAATGCCATAGAAATTGGGGTACTCGCAGGCGAAAGTATTGAAGAATGGCTTAAAATCAAAGGTTTTTAGGCTTGGTGGGGTTCATCACGGTGGTTGGTGGACCCCGCTTTTTTGTGTTTAGTACGCCGCTGATAGGATGGCGATTGGGGCAAAATTATACTATCACGCAAAAGTCGGGAGTTTTCGTGATAGTATCCGAGTTTTGCGTGATAGTATAAGAGTTTCCGTGTTTGTTTGGA
>CAJUAB010000041.1 GCA_910583845.1 uncultured Acetatifactor sp. | reverse complement strand
GGGAAATGGAGTCCATCAGGACTCCATTTCTGTCTCTCCATGTGGCAAACTCGGGGTATATCACATTTCGCCTAAATTGTACCACAAAAGTAAGAAGCTGTCTGCAAATATTTTCCAGAGAATCATCTTCCAATATGCTTCCTGAAAAAATCTACTTGCTCTGATTATATATAGTTCTTACCAAAGATTCTTCTTATTATGCTTACAGCAAAACGAGTTTGTGACCTATATATTTTTGAGGAGCCCCACACCTACAGAACTAAAATCCGCATTTGCTATATCCTCATAAGCCTCTTCTGCCGTTTTCTCTCCATTTGCTACTGCCAGTATTGCTCCGCCGCATCCATCCATAAGGCATATGGGCAAACTTATTATTGCTGCAACATCCAACTCATTAGGACATCTCCACATTGCAAAAGTTTGCATGCAACGTATTCCGACAACACCTTCCCTGACATCTATATCAAACATGATCTCATCGTTACTTTCTGTCTCTTCTTTCAGGTCCTTGTTCAAAAGTGACAATAACTGCGATACTGCCAGCCTATAGTCTTCTGGAATATATGTTGCCAATACTCCACATACAGAAATTCCACGGCGGTTAATTGTTATGATAAAATGAGTTTGACAGTTCGATGTCAATTTATTATATTTATCTTCCAGAGAAAAAGTAATCTGTCCCCCTTTTTTCTCTACATCATAATTGCATCCATTTTGATCCAAAACATTCTTAATTACAATAGCTCGTTTTTTTACCATATTCATTTCTCCGTTGTTCCATTTTCGCCACCAAACAAATCTGCCAAAGCATTTACAAAATCGGCGGCCTTGCTTATTGTACCAGATACAGACTGTACTTTGTCTGTAGCTCCAACAATCGTTTTTTCCAGGTTATTGATAGTCGCTTGAACAGTTCCACCTTCAATATACGCTAAGGCGCTTACCAATTCAATTAATGCCTGTCTATTATAATCCGCATCAAATAAAGCAGACGGTATTGTTCCACTTTCATTGACTTGCTTATAAGACACCTTTCCTTGATTTCCCCACAATCCATTGTTGTAGTAAATATAATACTCAGTAAACAATAGCCCCTTTTTCCCGTTACCAGAAATTGAAGTATCAACCAAACCGAATACATCTTTGGGCTGTACTGCACCGGCATATGTACTACAGGCATTCGCTGCTTTCACTGCGGGAATCATACCATATGAATATGCAGGCCAGTTACCGCTGATATTTCCGATATAATTCTTTATTATAACTACCTTCTTTTCTCTTTTATTCATAACGCTCTCTCCTCCATAATAATATTCTTTCTCTGCATTATGTTCTCTGCATACTTATATCTTACTTTTTCTATTGATACATAAGTTTTTTATTAAAATAACTGCATAAATCCTCCGGAGTGTGCATCTCTCCATCGTTCTTACACATACCTCTTTTGTTAGTAAACTTTGACATTCCGGTTGCATAGTTCGTATCCGGCGGTGTTCCCATCCACATATTACAAAAAATACATATCTTCGTATCTCTGCAATTCGCTTTGCCCATATCGTTCTCCTCCCATTATCAAAGATTTGCCGGATAACATCAAACTTTTTGATCCATTTCAATCAATAACTATCAGAAAAATATAAGACACAGAATAAAAACAACCACCCCAACACCCAGCATAATTGCCAGAATCTTACCATATTTTCTAAGAAACTCTGATAAGTCAAAAATTCTCTTTATCTTGTAAGCTATGGGCACAAACATGATTATTTCATCTAAAAACGGTATGGGATCTGGCATAAATAGATTTACCACCCATACAGTTGTTTGAAAGTACCATGGCAGACATATATAAATCAATGCTGCAAGTATCATTATAAACACAACCCCACCCCCACATATTATAAGCTGCACTGATACGCTTACATCACATATAATCCAGCTTATTTTTAAATTATTCTGTTTTATATTGATTTCGCTTGTAAATATCTTTTCATTAAAGTAGTTCCTCACTACAGTAAAACATCTGACTAGGACAATATGCCTTTTGGATAAATGATCCATTCTTATTGTCCTGAATCAGATGTTTCCCTTAAATTTATGCACGTTCCCAACGAGGTGCATGTTTACCAGTTGGCGATGACGGACACGTTCCTTGGACTACTGGTGTCTGATTAGGGGTACCGCCGCTAGGTGTACCAGGTGCTCTGGTCGTTCCTACTTTTCCGCAATATTGACAAACTGGTTTAAAACGTGGTGCCATAATCTTTTTGCCTCCTTAGATAATATTTTTAAATCTTTTTTCACTATACCACATATACCCCATTTAGTCAATATATTTACCCCTTATAGATGTTTCAAGTATTAATTTATTCTACATAAAATAGAAGCTAAGGAGGTAATTACATGGATTACAAGAGGCTAGGGAAACGGATACTCGAAGAACGCAAAAAATTAAACCTTACGCAGGCTGAACTTGCGGAGGCAATCGATATATCAGATACCTACATGGGCGCCATTGAGCGAGGCGAGCGCAGTCTTACGCTGGATACGCTGGTAAGGCTAGTGAACAGGCTCGGAGTCACTGTCGATTACATGCTGGCTGATTCTGTATCAGACAACGACTCCAATATCCTGGCCCAGTTCAGACAGATTACAGATAACCAGCCCTTAGAGCGCAAACAGCTGGCTATTAAAGTACTGCGCACTATCTTTTCACATTTTGATGAGGAGGACAACAAATCGTCATTCTAATCTTATCTCTCCGCTCCGCAAATCCCTGACAACCTCCACATCATCGAGCAGACGTTTCACTGCCAGGTTGATCAGTAAATCGACAGATACACTATATTCCACAGAAAGCGTATGCAGTCTGTCGTACAACATAGAATTGCTAAATTGAATTGTTATTATTTCCATTTTTCTCCTATCCTTTCTTTCCCATGATTTCTACAAGCCAGCATCTACATTTTGAATGTTGTTTCCTACAATCAGCCACCGTTCTTCCCAGGAATTGCAATGTACTTCTTGCTTAACAATTCGATATGCCATACTCCAATAACCCTGCGTCTTTCTGGCAGAGCTAAATTCAACCAATGAAATCCGGTTAAAGCCATATAAAATCAACAATTCCATAAAAACACTTGAAAGGCAGAAATCGTTTATGTTGGAAAACTCCTCAGACTTATTGACAAGAAAACAAACCCAGAAGCTACTGCACATAGGAAAGAATCATATCCTAAATATATCCATGCCCGACGGCTATGCGCCTTGGTACTTGACGGCAGGTATTTGATCCCGAAAAGGAAGACATATCAGATTTCATCAGAACGCTTCCTTACACATGATGCCAAACAGCCATGAGCGCATCTGGTTTCTAATGCGCGCACCTACATACGCACCCAATTTAAAAAGAACTCCGACGTATTCCGCCGGAGTTCTACTATAAAACCTTATTGCATTTGTCTAAGGATACACACGCCTATATAGTGTATACATAAGACTTTTTCCACGTCTCTCTTTCCAAAAATCTTCCTAGTCTCTGCAAAAATCTTTTATCATTTAGCACAAAATTGATACAAAACCTGTCTCCCGCACAAAGGAAATCATCCTCAAGTCCGCCTAAATACCGGATTCTACTTCTCCACGTTCCGCATTGTCGGGAACAGCAGCACATCCCTGATGGCCGGGCTGTCGGTGAGCAGCATCACCAGCCGGTCTATCCCATAACCGATCCCGCCGGTGGGAGGCATACCGATCTCCAGGGCGTTCAGGAAATCCTCATCCGTGTGGTTGGCCTCCTCGTCTCCGGCGGCGAAGGCCGCGTCCTGGGCGGCAAAACGCTCTCTCTGGTCCAGCGGGTCATTTAACTCGGAATAGGCGTTGCACATCTCCCATGTGTTGATAAAAAGCTCAAACCGCTCCACCTTCTCCGGATCTCCCGGCTTCTTCTTGGTCAGGGGCGAGATGGCCAGCGGATGGTCCATCACAAACGTGGGCTGCACCAGATTCTTTTCACAGTACTCTTCAAAGAAAAGATTGATGATATCGCCTTTCGTGTGGCGGGCCTCATACGCGATATGATGCTGATCTGCAAGAGCCTTGGCCGCCTCATCCCCCTCCACATTGTCAAAATCCACTCCCGCATACTTCCGGATGCACTCATGCATGGTGATCCGTTCAAAAGGCTTCCCAAAGTCGATCTCCATGCCATTGTAGGTGATGACGGTGGTGCCGCACACAGTCTGCGCCAGATAGCGGAACATGCTCTCTGTAAGTTCCATCATGCCCTCATAGTCCGTGTAAGCCTGATACAGTTCCATCAGGGTAAACTCCGGGTTATGGCGGGTATCCACACCCTCGTTGCGGAACACCCGTCCAATCTCATAGACGCGCTCCAGACCGCCCACAATCAGTCTTTTCAGATACAGCTCCAGGGAAATGCGCAGCTTCACGTCCTCGTCCAGCGCATTGTAATGAGTCTCAAAAGGCCGGGCCGCCGCGCCGCCCGCGTTCGGCACCAGCATGGGGGTCTCCACCTCCATGAAGCCTCTGCCGTCCAGGAAATTGCGGATCTCCTTGATGATCCTGGAACGCCTGATAAAGGTGTCTTTCACCTCCGGATTCATAATCAGATCCGTGTATCTCTGGCGATAGCGTATATCCGTGTTGGTCAGTCCGTGATACTTCTCCGGCAGAATCTGCAGGCTCTTGGCCAGCAGTGTCACACAGGCGGCATGTACCGAAATTTCCCCTGTCCTGGTGGTGAATACTTCCCCCTCGATGCCCACGATATCACCCACATCATACTTTTTAAAGTCTGCGTATGCCTCCTCGCCAATGCTGTCACGGGCCACGTAGCACTGAATATTGCCGGGCAAATCCTGAATATTGCAGAAAGAAGCCTTCCCCATAATCCGCTTGGACATCACACGCCCCGCGATCCGCACGGTTTTGCCTTCCAACTCCTCATAATGCTCCCTGATCTCCGTGCTGTGGTGCGTCACATCATATTTGGTGATCTGAAAAGGGTCCTTGCCTGCCTCCTGCAGATTAGCCAGCTTTTCCCGTCTCACCTTCAGCAACTGGCCGATATCCTGCTGCTGTTCCTGCTTTGTCTGATTGTTCTGTTCTGCCACTTGTCCGTCTCCTATATTTTCCTTCCGCCGCCGTTTTTCTGAGATGGATTCCCGCATAACGGCCGCGTTTACAGTCAGTTACTTCTCTGAATCTCCAGCACCTTGTAAGCAAATGTGCCTGCCTGGGTTTCCACCTCCACAGTGTCACCCATCTTCCTGCCAAGCAGCGCCTTGCCCACGGGACTCTCATTGGAAATTTTCCCTTTCAGGCTGTTGGCCTCGGTGGACCCCACAATCTTGTACTCCAATTCCTCGCTGTACTCGATATCCAACAGCTTGACCCGGCAGCCGATGCTGATCTTGTCCAGATCCACCTCTTCCTCGACCACTACCTCCGCGTTCTTCAGGATTTTCTCCAGTTCCTCAATGCGGGCCTCGATATCTCTCTGCTCGTCCTTGGCAGCATCGTACTCGGCATTCTCGGACAGGTCCCCCTGCTCTCTCGCCTCCTTGATCTTCTGCGCTACTTCCTGACGTTTCACCACCTTCAGCTCATGAAGCTCTTCCTCGTACTTTTTCAGACCTTCATAGGTCAAAATGTTTTTCTTTTCCTGCATTCTACAATACCCTTCCTTCTTTTATTTACAGCAACACCCTGTCTTCCCGTTTAGCAACCCGTATTATACTGAATTTTCCAAGTAGTGTCAAGTACCACTTGCTGTAACCAGGTCCCTCCACAGGGTCTTCATGGAAACATATCGCACCCCCAGGGGCCGGTCCTCCAGAAGGTGCCTCTTCTCCTCCCTGGCCCCCATGTCCCACCACATGCTGCCCGGCTTAAGGCCTGTCACATTGACATCCGCCGCATCGGTGAAATCCAGCACCAGGCAGGGCACCTCGTAACTGCGCAGATACTGGCCCAGCCCCGGGTAGGAAATCCTTTTCCCCGTCACCTCCCCATTCTCCTGCTCTCCTTCCCCCGCTGTCTCCTGTGTCCGGCTCTCCAGTATGCGCCACTGCGTCACCAGCCCGTACTCTTCGAAAATCCACTCCCGGATCTCCTCCATTCCCCTGGGCTCATACTCCAGGTAGAAGTCAATGCCTCTGACTCTCCTGGCCAGTCCGGGCAGCCAGTCCGCCAGACCCGGATCATGCCCCAGCACCAGAATCTGAGAAAACTGACGCCAGCCTTCCACATTGTCAAACAGAATCCGTAACTGATCAGCCCCGCCGTATTGGTCAAAGACAGGGACACGCCAGACCCGCAGCCATTCTCCCGCCATAGCATGCCTTTGCAGATATCCCTGAAAACTCCTGTCCCACACCTGGTAATCCGGAAAATATCTGTGCAGTTCCCGCAGCCCCGCCTCCTCCCCGCAGATCACCGGTTGTCCCGCCCTGTGGTTGGACCCGGAATATGTCCGTCCCTCATCCGCGCTTTTCTCCGCATAAATCCTGTGGGATTTTCCCGCCAGGTTACACGAAACGGGATTCGGACCTTCCTGCTCCGCCCCTTCCGTATTCGGATATACCGCGGACTCGGCCCGGGGTCCCGGTTCCGTCTGAGATAAGGAGGAAACCTCCCGGTTTTCCTCTGTTCCAGGAGACTCCGAAGCCCCGTTTTCTCCGCGCCTGCTCTCCTCAAGACAGCACTCCTTTATCTTGTCCCATATCACGCCGCATACATGAGAAGGCTGCCCCCAGGCTTCCAGATAGGCTTCCAGCAGCGTCACCCGGCTCAGACGCGTCTGTCCCAGCCGCAGGCACTCCACCGCCACCGGTTCCCTGTTTCCTCTGTTTCCTTTTTTAACCATCAGATATACCACATGTTCCATGCCATAATTTATGTGGTAAGCATCCAAAATATACATTCTGAAAATGCCTGGCTTCCCTTGGCTGCACCATCCGTCTGACCTTCCTGTCCGGCATCGCTGTCGCCCGATCATCCATGCGCTTTCGGCAATGTACCATGTGTTTGATCCGCGCCGCGCACGGTGAGAGATGAGGAACTGTTGTCCTCCGGGTCCGCAAATATCTCTTCCAGTCCAGAAAGCAGCTCCTCCATGGTCTCCATGGTATTGATGGTCCGCCGAAAACGGGCGGAATGAGGATATCCCGCCGTATACCAGGCCAGATGCTTGCGCATCTCCCTCACCGCCGTATATTCCCCCTTGTATTGCAGCTGCAATGCCGCATGACGGCGCACCAGTTCCCGTACCTCACGCATGTCCGGTCCGGGCGGCATTACGCCGGTCTCCAGATAGGCTTTCACCTCCCGGAAAATCCATGGATTGCCCTGGGCCGCCCTGCCGATCATGACTCCGTCACAGCCCGTCTGCCTCAGCATCTCCTTTGCCGCGGCGGCATCCGTCACATCCCCGTTACCGATCACCGGAATCTTCACCGCGTCTTTCACCGCCGCGATGATATCCCAGTCCGCTCTGCCACTGTAGTACTGCTGCCTGGTGCGGCCATGCACCGCCACCGCCGCCACGCCGCAGGCCTCCGCAATGCGGGCGATTTCCACGGCGTTCACATGCTCCTCGTCAAAGCCTTTGCGGATCTTCACTGTCACCGGCTTGCGGATGGCCTTCACCAGTCCGGTCAGAATCTTTTCCACCAGCCTGGGGTTCTTCATCAGAGCCGACCCCTCTCCGTTGTTTACCACCTTGGGCACCGGGCATCCCATATTCAGATCCAGAATGGCAAAGGGCCTTTCCTCTATTCTCTTAGCCATCTCCCGGATGATTTCCGGGTCAGATCCAAACAGCTGCAAGGATACCGGCATTTCCTCCGGATGGATTTCCAGGAGCTTCTCCGTGTTTTTGTTCTGATAATAGATCGCCTTGGCGCTGACCATCTCCATACAGATCAGCCCCGCGCCCTGCTCCTTGCACAATATGCGAAATGGCAGGTCTGTCACACCTGCCATGGGAGCCAAGATTACATTGTTGTCCAGGGTCACATCCCCTATCTGTAATGCGTTCATGCTTTTCCTCTGTTTTTCTCATAAATAATCCGCAGCCCGTCCAGCGTCAGATAAGGGTCGTAAAAATCAATGGCATCCGTCTCCTCCGCAATCAGCCTTCCCAGACCGCCGGTGGCAACCACCTTCATATCCGGAATGCCCGTCTCTTCCTTCACCTTATTGATGATATACTCTGTCTGGCCGATCTGTCCGTATACCAGCCCCGCCTGCATACTGCTGATAGTCTCCTGGGCCAGAATGGACTTGGGCTTTCTGATTTCTATGTTGGGCAGCTTGGCCGTCTCCTTCCACAGGGCCTCCGAGCTGATCCGGATGCCGGGGGCTGTAATACCCGCCGCAAAATGCCCCTGTCCCGTCACATAGTCATAGGTGGTAGCCGTGTTGAAATCAATCACCAGCACCGGCCCCCCATATCTCTCATAGGCCGCCACGGCATCCACAATTCTGTCCGCGCCTATACTTCTGGGGTCCTCGGTGGCAATCCTGATCCCCGTCTTAATACCCGGCCCCACAGTCAGTACCTGGTCGGTCACATAGCGGGTAATCCCTCCCATCAGGGAATGCATTACATCCGGCACAACGCTGGCCACCGCCATGCCCTCGATGGACTGGGCCTTGACTCCTCTGGCCGCCAGCATCTGCGTCATCATTACACCGTATTCGTCGGAAGTTCTGATGGTCTTGGTGGTCATGCGGAATGTGGCCTTCATCTCCCGCTCACCGTAAATACCACAGGTTATATTGGTATTGCCCACATCTACTACTAAGATCATTCTTAGCCTCCCATCTGCCCATCGCCGCGGGCCCTGTAATCTGTCCTGTACCGCCGCGCCTGCCCGTACTCCGGATATGCGGTTCAGGCTTCCGGCGCTTCCGACAAGTCTTCCCCGAGAATAAACACTCTGTAGTACAAGCTCAGTGATTCCAGCAGTTCCCGGCGCTTCCTGCGGATTTCCGACACCAGCAGACCGCTGCTGATCTCATCATAATAAAAATCATCGTCATCCGCGTTGGTCTCCATAGATACCGAGCCGTCAGGCTCAAAAACGATGGTAAATACGCCCCCTGCCTCCTCGGTGAACAGCACACAGATAATATGCAGTTCCTCCTGAATGGATTGTGGAATCCCCTTGAATGCCTGATTGAAATAATACTTCCGCTCATAGGCGTTGGCGCCGCAGAGCACCACCCGTTCCTGTTCCATTGTTTTCCTTCCTCTTGTGACGGATACCCACATGGCTGATTGCGCCGCATTACTGCCGGCTCCGCTATACGGCGTCACACATATCCATAAATTCCTCTGACCGACACTTCCCCTGCGTAAATCGCCTGTATTTCACCTGCGGCGTTCTCCACCAGCAGCTCTCCCCTGGAATTGATTCCTCCGGCGGTGCCCTCCCACTCTCCCCTGGGGTCCAGCACCCGCACTTTGCGGCCCCTGTTCACAAGCAGTTTATTGTATCCCTCCAGCAGAGGCGTCAGGTCCCCGGCCGCCACAAACGCGTCATAGTCCCGCTCAAAGGCCTCCATTACATATTGCAGCAGCGCCCCCTTGGAGACCGCCTGTCCATAAACCGCCTCTACGGAGGTGGCCCTATCACGGATTTCTTCCGGAAACTCCTGAGAAGCCACATTGATGCCCACACCGCAGACCACGTAATGGATATATTCCCGCTCCACGCTCATCTCGGTGAGAATGCCACAGACTTTTTTGTCCTCCAGCAGCACGTCGTTGGGCCACTTGATGCCCGCTTCCATGCCCGTGAGTCTGCGGATGGCGCAGGCCACGCTGTGGGCCATCACCAGCGTAAGCATAGAGGCCCTCTCCGGCGCGAAGTCAGGACGCATCAATATGGTAAAATAGATATTGGCCCCCTGCGGCGACTGCCAGCTTCTGCCCCGCCTGCCCCGCCCCGCAGTCTGCTCGTCCGCCACAAACAGCGCGCCGTGGGGAGCATCCCCCTCCCCGGCCTGCTTGGCCAACAGATTGGTGGAACCGGTGGTCCGATAAAAATGCAGCTCCGCTCCCGCCCAGGCGGTGTGAATGCGGCTGCGCAGCTCGTTCTCCCCGTAGACCTCCGCTCCCACCAGCTTATAGCCCCGGTTCTGCACCGCCTCTATCTCATAGCCCTCTTTTTTTAACTGTCCCACAGCCTTCCATACGGCCGAGCGGGTCACTCCGAAACGGCTGCACAGCTCCTGTCCGGAGATGTAATCATCGCTCTCCCGGAGCAATGCCAGTATCTCCGCCTTCATCTATCTGTCACTCCAGCCCAGAGTAGCGGCCATCACGGCCTTGATGGTATGCATACGGTTCTCAGCCTCCTCAAACACCAGAGACTGCCCGGAGGAAAACACCTCATCCGTCACCTCCATCTCCGTAACGCCGAATTTCTCTCCCACCTCCGCGCCAATCCGGGTTTTCAGATCATGGAAAGCGGGCAGGCAGTGCATAAAGACCGCCTGGGCCCCCGCGTTTTCCATAACTTTCCTGTTCACCTGATAATCCTTTAAATCGGCAATGCGTTCCGCCCATATTTCGTCGGGCTCGCCCATGCTCACCCACACGTCGGTGCTGATTACATCCGCCCCTCTTGTGCCGGTCTCCACATCCTCCGTCAGCGTGACGCTGCCGCCGCTGCCCGCCGCTATCTCCTTACACTGCCGCACCAGTTCCTCCGCCGGGAAATACTTTGCGCTGGTACAGGCGGTAAAATGCATTCCTGTCTTAGCGCACAATACCATCAATGAGTTACCCGTATTGTATCTGGCATCCCCCATATAGGTGAGCCTTATTCCCTTCAGATATCCGAAATGCTCCCGGATCGTCAGCGCGTCCGCCAGCATCTGCGTGGGATGAAACTCATTGGTCAGGCCGTTCCAGACAGGCACTCCGGAATATTTTGCCAGCTCTTCCACAATCTCCTGCCCATATCCTCTGTACTCGATGCCCTCGAACATGCCGGACAACACCCTGGCCGTATCCGCGATACTCTCCTTCTTTCCGATCTGGGACCCGCTGGGGTCCAGATAAGTGGTTCCCATCCCCAGGTCATGCGCCGCCACCTCAAAGGCACAGCGGGTTCTGGTGCTGGTCTTCTCAAAAATGAGAGCCACATTTTTCCCCCTCAGACGGTCCACCAGAACACCCTGCTTCTTCTTCTCTTTCAGTTCCGCCGCCAGATCCAGCAGATACAGAATCTCCTCGGCGCTATAATCCAACAGCTTCAAAAAATCCCGTCCCTTTAAATCCATCTCTCCCTCTTTCCGCATACGGCAGGCGCGCGTTCCGGACAATTCCCGCCGGCATCCGCCCATGCCCTTCCACGCAAAATAAGTATTTGTTATAACTATACTGCATTTTCCGCCACTTTTCAAGAGGGGGATCTTTCGTGCCACGGAAAGGCACGGAAACGCTTTTGGAATTCCCCATTGTCGAAATGACGGAGCGGGCGATGAGACATTCTGGAACATCACCCCATAAACCGAAAGTTATAAATCTGTTAAAAAAATCTCCGGCACTTGTTTTTTCCTGCATTTGTACTTTTGAACTTTAGAAAGCGGTATCTCATATGGTCTGCCGCTTACTTTATATTTGTGGCCCACAATATGGTTGTAAAGAGAATCGATAAACTGTTTCCATTCGCTTAATCCGCTTTTTTCCGCTAACCCATCCAAATAAGCAAATCCGTCGGCAAGATAAAAAACTTTTAATGCCAATGCCAAATCGCAATGAGGATTGTCCAAAATCGCTTTTGGTATATCAAATCCATCATCCCAATTATATTGATTCAAAAGCTCTTCCAGATCCTCATGTGCCATTTCTGATGCCCCCAGAACTCAATTTTTCAAACTGACAATATCAAGAACCGTTTCCCATTTCAAGGCTGTTGTTGAAATCGGAGGTGGGAGTTTTTGACACAACAGAGCCCCGCAGGGCGGGGATTCCGCTGTCATAAACTCCCCGCCCCGCAAGGGCTCTGTACTCATAAATCCATTCTGTTATGCCTGCGGGTTCTGGCTGGCTGTCCTGAACGCCGCTGCCATGCTGGCAATGCCCTGTAACTCCGAGGGCAATAAAATCGTAGTCGCCTGACCGTCCGCCACCTTCTCGAAAGCCTCCAGGCTCTTGATCTTGAGCACTGCCTCATCGGCTCCCGCATCCTTCAGCAGCCTGATCCCTTCCGCATTGGCCTGCTGTACTTTCAGAATAGCCTCCGCTTCACCTTCTGCCTCACGGATCATCTTCTCCTTCTGTGCCTCCGCGCGCAGGATCGCGGACTGCTTATCGGCCTCCGCGCGCAGAATGGCCGACTCCTTGGCACCCTCGGCCTCCAGAATCTTGGCCTTTTTCTCGCCCTCTGCGCGGGTGACGGCCTCACGTCTCTCACGCTCCGCCTTCATCTGCTTCTCCATGGCATTCTGAATTTCCGCGGGAGGAATGATATTCTTAAGCTCCACACGGTTTACCTTGATACCCCAGGGGTCTGTGGCGATATCCAGGGCCGCCCGCATCTTGGTATTGATGGTCTCACGGCTGGTCAGCGTCTGATCCAGTTCCAGATCACCGATGATATTACGCAGCGTAGTGGCCGTGAGATTCTCGATGGCCATCATGGGATTCTCCACACCGTAGGTAAACAGCTTGGGGTCCGTGATCTGATAGAACACCACCGTGTCGATCCTCATGGTCACATTGTCCTTGGTAATCACGGGCTGAGGCGGGAAATCCGCTACCTGCTCCTTAAGATTGACCCTCCTGGCCACCCGGTCCAGAAAAGGCGTTTTTACGTGAAAGCCCACTGACCAGGTCCCCTGATAAGCGCCCAGACGCTCCATCACATACGCCTGCGCCTGAGGCACAATCTTGATACAGGATACAAAAATACATAAAATCAATATGACTAACACAATTAGAACATAAATTAATGCCGGCATCTTTTCTTCCTCCTTCTGCCTACTTGACATCCGCCGCTTCAGCGGCCTGCGCGCCGTTTCCCATAAGCTGCTGGCGGGAGATATCCCGGACAATCAGTTTGACCCCGTTGACAGCCACTACGGCTACCACTGCTCCCACAGCGATTTTTGCCTGCTCATCGGCGCTTCTGGCACTCCATTCCTGACCTGCCACCGTTACCTGTCCTATGCCCTGTAGGTTGTCAATCTCGCTGATCACGATGGCCTGACGCCCAACCATGCTTTCCACATTGGTTTTCACACGGTCCTTGTTAAAGTACTTGACGGCAATGGGTCTGGTAAAGAAAAGCAGCACCAGAGATACCAGGATAAAGATGATCGCCTGTAACCAGATCGGCGCCCCCACTACCGCCGCGAAGATGGCCACCAGGGCTCCCCCCGCAAACCAGATGGTAGTCAGACCCAGAGTGGCCACTTCAATACCGATGCATATAATCAGCAGAACCAGCCAAAAAATAACCTCTTGCATACGCACTCTCCTTTACTGCTCTTTTCTTCCCCTGTTATCGAGCTTACTAATAATATACTACACTCCCGCCCGCTTCGCAATCCCTTTATGTGGAAATCGGACCGTTCCCTGCCCGTGAAAAAAGCACGATAGACGAATCCATCGTGCTTTTTACGCAGCTATTTAATAAAATACATGATTGCCGATTACCAGACCTTCACGGCCGTTGTTCCTGCGGAAGTGAGTCAGGTCGCCCACATTGGAAACGCCGGACAGCGCCTCCTGTGCCGCCTGAATACAGCTTTCCTTGATCTTGCCCGACTCATATACCCTGTTTACCTTGCCGCTCTGGGCCGGAGTAAACTGGCCGGACGCATAGATAACGCCATGGATGGTGTTGGGGTACGCGCCGCTCCTTACGCGGTTCATGACCACCGCACCCACCGCCAGCTGGCCTTCATAGCTCTCGCCGCCGGCCTCGCACTGAATCAGCGCCGCCAGCAGCAGCGTGGTATCCGCATCGGTGGTAAATTCGCCGTAATTTTTGTGGCGCTTCGCCTCTTTCTCAGCCTCTTCCCGCTCTTTGATGGCTTCCATGGTCTCGCCAAAGTCAATCTTGAAATCAATGGTGATATATTCGGAGGACACATAGCCGTCCTCTCCCTCAAAATTGATACATGTCCATCCTTCCTCGTCGGTGTTCATGACCTCCACAATCTCATTTTTGGCCAGAACTCCGTAAAAATCCGCGTCCTTATCGGGCTCTGTGCGGACTTTCAGCATCTCCGCATCCACGGTGGCCGTGGTGATCCCCACGTCCGCGGCCAGTTCCATGGCCTCCTCGTCGAACAGCAGATACTCGTCTTTGGCCCATCCCACCAGGTCTCCGGACTGAATTTTCGTCCAGCCCTCCGCCCGCTCCAGAATGGTGCCGCCGCAGTCCTTGTATATCATTCCTACTTTTTCCGCATCTTCGCTGGCATCCGCCCTGACATTCAGAGCGTTTCTCACATTGGCCATCACCAATGTGCATTGTTCCTCTTCCTGCGCCGCTTTCAGGTCGAGGCTTTTCTGAGTGGTGCTGATCAGCTCTTCCGCATTCCCCGTGTTGGAATCCAGGAGCGCCGCCATTCCTCCGCTCAGTGAATTCAGGTAATCTGAATTGCTGCCAGCTTCCACGGTCATGTCCACGTTACCCGCCAGCGCGCCCATCAGCAGCACCCCGGCCAGGAAAGCAGACAGCCTTTTGCCTTTTGCCATTTCCTTTACCTCCAACCAATTTTGTAATAATTCTTTCCCTTTCTTAACTAAATTATTACAATATTGTTAATTTTGTTACAAGGCAAATATAGCAGAATCTGACGGTTTTGTCAACCCCCCCATTACGGACTTCCCTCTCGCATCAGATTCCGCGCAGATTCCCGCCATCTGTACGCCCCGCTTTGCGTGATATCTGTGCCCGGTTCAGGTTACAGCGTTCGCTATGGGGCACCATTTGGCACGAATCTCCCACAAACTGTAACGCGCATCTTACGGAAAGCATTTTTCAGACACACTCTGGAAAATATTTTTGCCTGCATCCCCTGAATCCGCTATTTCGCCCAGCCACAAGCGTGAATCCTGCCGCCATGTGTATGAAAACAGGTCCCCCCATGGCAAGCCCTGCTCCAATGGACAGAATCTGCATACAATTCCGGAGAAGCAGGGTATATATAAAATAATGGTTCCACAATACCCCGTTTCACCGAAAACCCCTCCCTATATACCCTGTTTCAATGAGAAAACGGGGTATATACAGAAAAATTTTCTGCCTGTACCCCGCTTACCCTAAAAAAGTGGATCTGGAAGATCATTTTTTCTGTATATACCCCGTTATGTGGAAAAAAGTCTGTTTGATCAGCTTTAAAAGCCTTATGCAGGGTACTGGAGAGAAATTTTTCCCTATATACCCCGGCCTCCATTCGAATCAGAAAATTTCTTTCTATCGCGACAGGCCTCATGTATGCCATGGTACATGCACTCGGTGGAACTGGGTTCCTGCCGCATTCGTCCGTATCGATCTACTCCGTAAACCATCATACATGCCCGCAGAAAACCTCTGATCGCGCCGTCCTGAGCCGACGCCATGCTGCTGTATACCATCGTACATGCGCGCGGAAAACCTGGGTTTTTATACTTCCGATCAGGCAGGGCTTTCCTGTGGGGAACGCTGCCCGATGGGAAACGGCAAAGAAAAATACGCCCTGCGCATGTCATCCGATTACGCTGCATGGAGATTCTTCGGGCATATGCAGACAAGCTCCAAAGTGTCACATATTTCTGGATTTCTCTATGCAGGCCTCCATGGCGTCCATCACCGCCGCCCGCAGCCCCTTTTCTTCCAGTACTTTCACAGCCTGGATCGTGGTTCCCCCCGGGGAACAGACCATGTCCTTCAATTCTCCCGGGTGCTTCTCCGTCTCCAGCATCAGCTTCGCGCTGCCCAGCACGGCCTGGGCGGCAAAGGTATATGCCTGACGGCGGGGCATACCCGCCGCCACCGCCCCGTCGGCCAGGGCCTCCAGAAACAGAAACACATAGGCGGGGGAACTGCCGCTGACACCCACCACCGCGTCCATCAGACGCTCCGGCACACTCTCTGCCACTCCAAAACTGCGCAGCAACGTCAGTACCTCCTCCGTCTCCTCCCCGCTCACCGTTTCACTGGCGCACACGCCGGTGCAGCCCTCCAGCACCAGCGCCGGGGTATTGGGCATGCAGCGCAGGATTTTCCGCTCTCCGCCGAACAGCCCGGCAATCTCTTCCAGAGTCTTGCCCGCCGCGATACTTACAATCAGGCTGCCGGAAGGCACTGTATCCCGGATCTCCCCGATCACCTCCCGGAAAAACTGGGGTTTTACCGCCAGAAACAGAATGTCCGCCTGCGCCGCCACCTCCACATTGGACGGATAAGTGGTGATGCCGTACTGCTCGGCCACGCGCCTGCAGGTAGCCGCCGTGCGGGCGGAACCGATAAGGTTTTCCGGGGCAACCACTCCCTTTTGCAGCATACCGCCAATCATCGCCGTCGCCATATTGCCCAATCCTATAAATCCGATTTTTTTTGTCTGCATATTAGATCCTTTCTGTTTTGAGTTCCGTTCGTCAATTGTCAAACGCTTTCCATAAGTGACGGAATATGTGACAAAAAAGAAGACTCTCACATATTCCGCTGCCTGTGAGCCTCGTAGACCAGCAGGGAAGCCGCAATGGCGGCATTCAGGGATTCCACCTGTCCCTCCATGGGAATTTTCAGATAGTTGTCCGCCAGATCCGCCGTCTCCCTGCGCAGCCCGCTGGCCTCATTGCCAATTAAAAAAGCAGTCCCCTCCGTAAAGGAAAATCCGCTATAGTAATCTTGCCCCCGCAGATGGGCGGCATAGACCCTGATCCCCTTTTTTCGCAGCGCTTCAATGGTTTCTGCCAGGTTCTCCACATATAGAAAGGGAACCCGGTAGATAGACCCCATAGTGGATCTGATGGTCTTTGGATTAAAGATATCAACTGTTATTTCAGACATGATAACACCCGTTATTCCTGCTCCTTCTCCTGTCCGGAGGATTGTTCCCAGGTTCCCCGGGTCCTGTAGATCCTCCAGCAGCACTAACAGCGGCCGGTCTGTGTCCAGCATCTGCTCCAGTTCATAGACCGGCCTTTTCAGCACGGCCAGAATTCCCTGGGGTGTCCGTGTGTCCGACATACGGGCAAAAACCTCCTCAGAAACCAGTTCGTATCCGGTGGACTCCAGCTTTTCTTCTATATTAATGGCAGCATGCTCCCGGCGGCCTCTCAGGTTCCTCAAAAAAGTATCCGTCAGGTATACCTCCCGAATCAGTTCCCGGGGCGCTTCCTCATACATTTTGGGCCCCTCCGCCAGAAATATGTCATCCTCCCTGCGCGCTTTCGCCCTGGTCTGCCATTGTACAATCTGTTTTACTCTCTGATTGGACGCACTTGTGATCATCGCCTGTTCTCCCATATCTTCTTTTCATTCCTGAAGTCCGCGCTCCGCGGCAGTTTCTCTCATGAATAAAACAGCTGCTATACTGGCCTTTGCGGCGGTATAACAGCTGTGTGCCGTCTGTATTATAACAGCTTGGAGATCTCATACTGATAGGGATCAATCCCCTTCTGCATATTCAGGGCCTCTTCAATATCGAAGTCCACGAACTCGCCGTGCCGATAACCCACAACCCTGTTGGTCTTTCCCTGTAACAGGATATCCACCGCGTAAGCGCCCATGATGGAGGCATAAAAACGGTCCTTACAGGTGGGGTTGCCCCCCCGCTGCATGTAGCCCAGCACCGTCGCGCGGGTCTCTATGCCGGTGGCCGCCTCGATCCGCCTGGCCATGGAGTTGGAATGCCCGATGCCCTCCGCGTTGATAATCAGGTGATGAATTTTCCCTTTTTTGCGGCTGGCGATAATATTGTTGATGATAGCCTGCTCGTTATAGTCATATTTCTCGGGAAGCAGAATATCCTCGGCACCGTTGGCGACACCGCACCACAGCGCGATATACCCCGCGTTGCGGCCCATCACCTCAATAATGCTGCAACGCTCATGAGAGGAGGAGGTATCCTTGACCTTGTCGATGGCCTGCATGGCTGTGTTGATCGCCGTGTCAAATCCGATGGTGTAATCCGTGCAGGAGATATCCAGATCGATGGTGCCGGGCAGACCTACCGTGTTGATGCCCAGACGCGCCAGCTTCTGGGCCCCTCTGTAGGAGCCGTCGCCGCCGATGACCACAATGCCGTCTATTCCATGCTTCCGGCAGATTTCCGCCCCCTTCTGCTGTCCCTCGGGAGTCTTGAATTCCATACAGCGGGCCGTTCCCAGTATAGTGCCGCCTCTCTGGATGATATCCGACACATCCTTGCCCTGCATATCTATTATTTCTTCATTCAACAGGCCGTTATAGCCCTTCTTGATTCCCTTAACCTTAAGGCCCCTCGCAATCGCTGTACGCACCACCGCACGAATGGCCGCATTCATTCCGGGGGCGTCTCCGCCGCTGGTCAACACGCCAATTGTCTTCAATTCTTTCTCCACGATGCACTCTCCTCCTTATTACAGTTCCGCAATCTCTCTGCCAATGCTTTTCTCCCGGAGCAATTTCCGGCCGCTCTGGCCTCCGTAAATTCTCCGCTCATTGGCAGACAGCTTGCTGTTTATAGTTCCGCAATCTCTCTGCCAATGCTTTTCTCCCGGAGCAATTTCCGGCCGCTCCGGCGTCCGTAAATTCTCCGCTCATTGGCAATCACCTTATTCTAATGCATTTCTTTTCGGTTTTCAATAGGTTTTGTCAGGATTTTAACATTTTCTTCCCCGAAAATCGAACCCAGACGCCGCTTTAACTCCTCGTCCGCGTGTACGCAGCGATTGTCCGGCAGAATTTTCACGGCCCTGGGATTCTTGATATAGATCACCAGATGATCCTGCCCGTCCGAGTCCGCGGTGGCCTCAAAAAGTTTCTGCTGTGCCTGCTGGTACGCCTCCATCGTAGGAAACTGTATCCACAACCCCTCCGGCATGCTGCTGATGCTGGCTCTTGGCTGTTCCCGGCCCGGCCCGTTTTCTCCTCCGGGAGCCGCTTGCGTTTCGGGCTGACGTCCGTCCCGGGCCTGCTGCTGACGGCTCTGCCGGGCCCCGCTTTCTCTGCTGCCGCCTGAAAAGGAACGGCCGCCCCGTCCCGGGAACAGTTCTCCTCCCCCGGCGGCCTCCTCAAAGCTGACAATCTGTTCGCAGATCAGCTTGGCGTCCTTATCCTCCTCCACGGAGGTCCGTCCCCGGATAAAGAGTTTGGCATCCTCCGTCAGCAGGGAGGAATACTGTTCATAGTCTCTGGGAAAAATCACCACCTCCACACTGCCCACCAGGTCCTCCAGGCTCACAAAGGCCATGACCTGATTGTTTCGGGTATACTTGATGGTCTTCTCCGCGATCATCCCTCCGATCACCGCCGGGACCCTGTCCGGCACCGCCACCTGGCCCGTCTCCTCGTCCAGCACAAAATCACTGCTTTTTCGGGTGGCATATTTTTGCAGCAGCTCCTGGTACTCCTCCAGGGGATGGCCGCTGACATAGATGCCCAGCACCTCCTTTTCAAAGGCGAACATCATCTCTCTGGGGTACTCGCCCACATCCGGCATACGGACCTCATACGCCTCCCTGTCTTCCTCGGACGCGATGTCAAACAGGGTGATCTGCCCTGCCAGGTTGTTCTTCTTGTCCTTCACGATCCGATCCAGAATCTGCACATATACGCTCATACACTGTTTCCTGGTTCCCCCCAGGCTGTCCAGGGCTCCGGCTTTGATAAAGTTCTCTATGGCCCGTTTGTTCACATCCTTGTCCGCGACTCTGGTTATAAAGTCTTTCAGATTGGTGTAGGGCCCCCGCAGCCGCCTCTCCTCCACGATGGCGTCGATAATCGGCCTTCCCACGCTCTTGATGGCCGTAAGGGCATACCGTATATTGCCGCCGTCCACGGAGAATCCCGCCTCTCCCTGATTGATATCCGGCGGCAGAATCTTGATGCCCATATTCCGGCTGGCCAGGATATACTCAGAGACCTTCCCCGGATTGTCGATCACCGATGTGAGCAGCGCCGCCATAAACTCCACCGGGTAGTAGTATTTCAGCCACGTCGTCTGCAATGTCACCACCGCATAACAGGCCGCATGGGATTTGTTGAAAGCATAGTTGGCAAAATCCATCATTTCGTCAAAAATCCGGTTGGCGGTTTTCTCGTCAATGCCCTTGGATACGCAGCCGGGCACTCCCTCCTCGTCGTTGCCATACACAAAGTTGGCCCGTTCCTTCTCCATGACGGAATGCTTCTTTTTGCTCATGGCGCGGCGCACCAGATCGCTCCGCCCCATGGTATACCCCCCCAGGTCCCGCACGATCTGCATGACCTGTTCCTGATAGACCATGCAGCCGTAGGTATTTTTCAGAATCGGCTCCAGCTGGGGACAGGCGTAGCTGGTCTCGCCGCCGTTGTTTTTGCCCTTGATGTACTTGGGAATAAAATCCATGGGGCCGGGGCGGTACAGAGAGATACCGGCCACAATATCTTCAAAATTCTGGGGACGCAGTTCCTTCATGAAGCTCTTCATCCCGCCGCTCTCCAGCTGAAAAATCCCCTCGGTCCTGCCCGTGCCGATGTAGGAGAGCACCTTGGAATCGTTGAAGTCAATATGCTCCATGTCCAGCCGGATGCCTCTGGTCTGTTCCACGAAATTCACTGCGTCCCGGATCACCGTCAGATTCCGCAGGCCCAGGAAGTCCATCTTCAAAAGGCCCAGCTCCTCCAGCGGGTCCTTGGTGTACTGGGTGGTGATGGAGCCATCGCCGCCCCTGGACAGGGGGACGAACTCGTCCGCGGCCTCCGGGCAGATCACCACCCCGGCGGCGTGCATACCGGTGTTGCGGGGCAGCCCCTCCAGACGCCTGCACATGTCAATCAGCTTGTGGACCTGCTCTTCTTCCCGGTACTGCTTGCCCAGCTCCGGACTTTTTTCCAGCGCCTGATCCAACGTGATATTGAGATCCCCCGGCACCAGCTTGGCGATGCCGTCCACATAGGCATAGGGCAGATCCATGACCCGGCCCACATCCCGGATTACCCCCTTGGCTCCCAGTGTGCCAAAGGTCACGATCTGCACCACTTTTTCCGGACCGTATTTCCGGCTTACATAATCAATCACATCCTGTCTTCCGTTAGGGCAGAAGTCAATGTCTATATCCGGCATGGACACCCGCTCCGGATTCAGGAAACGCTCAAACAGCAGATTGTAGCGGATGGGATCGATATCCGTGATCCGCAGACAGTAGGATACGATGCTGCCCGCGGCGCTGCCCCGCCCCGGTCCCACGGGGATACCGTTTTTCTTGGCATAATGAATGAAGTCCCACACGATCAGGAAGTAATCCACAAATCCCATACTGTGGATCACGTCCAGTTCATAGTCCAGCCGCTCTTGCAGAGTCATCCCCGTGTCTCCCGCCATCAAGGAGCCGTCCCCGTAACGCTCTCTGAGCCCTTCGCCGCACAGTTTTTGCAGATAGCCCCAGGAGTCATAGCCCTCCGGCACCTCATAGCGGGGGAGTTTGCGGACGCCAAACTCGATCTCCACATGGCACCTGTCCGCAATCCGCTGGGTGTTTTCCACCGCTTCCCAGGCGTAGGAGAACAGCCCCTTCATCTCCTCCTCGCTCTTGACAAAGTACTGGCCGCCCTCATAGCGCATACGGTCCTCATCCGCCAGCTTCTTGCCCGTCTGCAGACACAGCAGGATGTCATGGGCCTCCACATCGGTCTCATAGGTATAATGCACATCGTTGGTGACCACCAGCGGAATCTCCAGCTCACGGCTCATGTTCATCAGTTCCATGTTGACCCGTCTCTGTTCCGGGATACCGTGATCCTGCATCTCCAGAAAATAGTTCCCCCTGCCGAAGCATTCCTCATATTTCCTGGCGCTTTTCCTGGCCTCGTCCAGAAGACCCTTGGAAATATTGCGCTGCACCTCCCCGGCCAGGCAGGCGGACAGGGCGATCAGGCCCTCGTGATATTGCCGCAGCACCTCCATGTCCACCCGGGGCTTATAATAATACCCTTCCGTAAAGCCCCTGCTGACAATCTTCATCAGATTGGCATAGCCTGTATTATTCTCCGCCAGCAGCACCAGATGATAGTACCTGTCCTCACCGCCCGTGAGTTCCTTGTCAAAGCGTGAGCCCGGCGCCACATAGACCTCACAGCCGATGACGGGATTGATCCCCGCCGCCTTGGCCTCCCGGTAAAATTCCAGCACCCCGTACATAACACCGTGGTCCGTGATGGCCGCGCTGTCCATGCCCAGTTCTTTTACCCGCCTCACATACTCTTTAATCTTGTTGGAACCGTCCAGCAGGGAATATTCCGTGTGGACATGCAGATGCGCAAATGCCATAGATCCCTTTTCTCCTTATCCGCAGTACTCCTGCTTACCTGTGTGAAATCCATAATCTTCTTTTTTTATTCTACCATCAAAAAAAGCGCTGTACAAGCCGGAACTGTCTTTCGGGCACAGGGGCATAGCCCCGGCTATGCCCCTGGCTTTACCCCGGGCTATGCCCCAGGCTTTGTCCCGGGATTTGCCCTAGGCAAATCCCCAGCCAAAGACCCAGCCAAAGACCCAGCCCCAGCCCTGCGGTCAGCAGCTTATAATACCCCCGCTTTCATGACACAGCAAAAATGAGCCGTCGTACAAACCGGCTCATTTTCCGCTTCTGTTATTGTCACAGATATTTTTTCAAAACATCCACTCTGTCCAGCTGTTCCCAGGAAAGATTCAGATCATCCCGGCCAAAATGTCCGTACGCCGCAGTCTGGCGGTAGATGGGTCTGCGCAGATCCAACATCTTGATAATGCCCGCCGGACGCAGGTCAAAGTTCTCCCGGATGATCTCCACCAGCTTCTCGTCCGGGAGCTTCCCGGTTCCGAAGGTGTCCGCCATCACGGAAGTGGGATGCGCTACGCCGATGGCGTAGGAGAGCTGAATCTCACATTTGTCCGCCAGCCCGGCCGCCACAATGTTCTTGGCTACATATCTGGCCGCGTAGGCCGCGCTCCTGTCCACCTTCGTGCAGTCCTTGCCGGAAAAAGCGCCGCCGCCGTGGCGGGCATATCCGCCATATGTATCCACAATGATCTTCCGCCCGGTAAGGCCGCTGTCGCCGTTGGGGCCGCCGATGACAAAGCGTCCCGTGGGATTGATATAGAACTTGGTTTCTCCGTCCACCATGTCGCCGGGCAGAACCGGATCAAACACATACTTTTTGATATCGGCGTGAATCTGCTCCTGGGTCACTTTCTCGTCATGCTGGGTGGAGAGCACCACAGCCTCCAGGCGGAAAGGTCTGCCGTTTTCATCATACTCCACGGATACCTGGCTCTTGCCGTCGGGACGAAGGTAGGGCAGTGTGCCGTCCTTGCGCACCTTGGTCAGCTGTCTGGTCAGCCTGTGGGCCAGGGAGATGGGGTAGGGCATATATTCCGGTGTCTCGTTGGTGGCATAGCCGAACATCATACCCTGATCGCCCGCACCGATGGCATCCAGCAGGGCATCGTCCATCTGGCCCTCCGCCCCCTGTATCTTGGCTTCCAGCGCCTGATCTACGCCCATGGCGATATCGGTCGACTGCTTGTCCAGAGCCACCATCACCGCGCATGTGTTGCCGTCGAAGCCCTTTTCCGAAGAGTCATAGCCGATCTCTGTGACAGTCCTGCGCACAATCCCCGCAATATCAATATTGGCCTTTGTGGTGATCTCTCCCATCACCAGCACGAAGCCGGTGTTGGTACAGGTCTCGCAGGCCACACGGCTGTAAGGGTCCTGCTCCATCAGCGCGTCCAGCACCGCGTCGGACACGGCGTCACAGATCTTGTCGGGATGTCCCTCCGTCACAGATTCCGATGTAAACAAACGTTTTTCCATATAAACCTCCTTATTGCTGTCTCTTTCCCCGTAAGCGCACGGAGACGGCGATTTACATCCGGATGCCCCTGCATCCGGGTATAAATCCATGGCTTCCGGGAAAATCCGGTGTTCAGTTCCACATTTTCCAGAAAACAAAAAGTCCGCTCACAAAAAGCGGACTCGAATCTCTGGTTCTTATCCTCTTATTGTTCAAGTACTACTCGCTCAGGTTGGCACCTTCCGTCTCCGGGGTTGCCGTGGCTTCACAGATCCTATGTATCTCCACCACTCTGAATAAGAGAAAAATCTATGCAATTTCTTTATATTGACACAATACACCAAACCGGCGCGTTTGTCAACCCACTTTCAACTTAAATTTCTGGATCTCCCTGTCGGAATTTACAAGTTCAATCTGTGCCCCAAGCGCCTGGAGCTTCAGATGGAAATCCTCATAACCCCTGGCAATATAATGAATTTCATCCACCGTAGTGAATCCTTCCGCCGCCAGTCCCGCCACCACCAGGGCCGCACCGGCCCGCAGGTCCGGCGCGGACAGACTGGCGCCGGTATACCGCCCGACCCCGTTGATAATGGCCGTGGTGCCTTCCACCTTGATATCGGCCCCCATACGGGTCAGCTCATCTACATATTTGAAACGATTTTCGAAAACAGTATCCGTGACAATGCTGGTGCCTGTGGACAATCCCAGGGCCACCGTGATCTGCGGCTGCATATCCGTGGGGAAACCCGGATATGGCAAAGTCTTCACATGTGTGTGCCGCAGAGGTTTGGAACAGACCACGCGCATGGCGTCATCGGACTCCTTGATCTCACAGCCAATCTCAAGCAGTTTGGCCGAGATGGATTCCAGATGCTTTGGAATCACGTTTTTCACCGTGATATCCCCCTTGGTAAGCGCCGCCGCGAACATAAAGGTCCCCGCCTCGATCTGATCCGGAATGATGGTATATTCTGAGCCATGGAGCCTGCTCACACCCTTGATCCTGATTACATCCGTACCGGCTCCTTTGATTCTGGCCCCCATGCTGTTCAGGAAATTCGCCAGATCCACCACATGAGGCTCCTTTGCCGCGTTCTCTATGGTGGTCTGCCCCTCCGCCATGGACGCCGCCATCATCACATTGATGGTGGCTCCCACACTGACGCAGTCCATATAGATATGACTCCCCACCAGCTTATCCGCCCTGGTTTTGATCAGGCCGTGCTCGATCCACACCTCGGCCCCCAGCGCCTTGAATCCCTTGATATGCTGGTCAATGGCCCTGCAGCCGATATCACAGCCGCCGGGCAGCGCCACTTCCGCCTGCCGGTACTTGCCCAACAGAGCACCCAGCAGATAGTAGGAAGCCCTGATCTTCTTGATATTTTCGTCCTCCACCACCAGACTGCTGATCTGGGCGGCATTCAGCGTAATGCTGTGCCTGTCGGTGCGCTTTTCCAGCACACCGATTCCCTGCATGGCCTTCAAAAGCACATTGATATCCCTTACATCCGGCAGATTGTCTATATATACGGTCTCATCAGTCATCACGGAGGCAGCAAGAATAGGAAGCGCCGCATTTTTGGCCCCTCCTATCTCTACCTCGCCTACCAATGGATTACCGCCTTTGATTGCGTATTGTTCCATTTTGTTTACCTCATACAGATTTATATAAAAGACTTATTATCGCAAATTAAATAACCAAAAGCTAAACCACAGCAAAGTTTCCCGCGTCAGGGACACCCGATCCTTTTCCGGAAAGGATAAGAATCGGCTATGGCCTTTTCCCGAAAAGAATAAGGACATTATACCATAAAAATTCCATTTGTAAAACGGAACGTTCGTTCTTCGGAGTTCCACCCCCTGTTCAGGGGGCCGCCGGCACTAATTCAAATATTTCAGAGGATTCACCTGCTTGCCCCCGATCAGGATCTCAAAATGCACATGAGGGCCTGACGAAATGCCTGTATTGCCGCTGAGCGCTATTCTCTGCCCCTGCTTGACATAGTCGCCCACCTTCACCAGAATTTTGGACAGATGAGCATACCGGGTCTGCCGGCCGTCCTCGTGGTCAATATAGACCACATAACCGTAGCCGCTGCCCCATCCTGCCTTCACTACCCGCCCGCCGCAGGACGCCA
Source organism: uncultured Acetatifactor sp. (assembly GCA_910583845.1). Taxonomy (GTDB): domain Bacteria; phylum Bacillota; class Clostridia; order Lachnospirales; family Lachnospiraceae; genus Acetatifactor. Next base: position 9,281 of record CAJUAB010000041.1, on the reverse strand, counting down.
CCACAGTGGTGCCCACAGGTGTAGCCCAGTCCTGGCCCTTGTGATAGGTGCTGGCTCCCTTGGTCGGCGCCTTTCTCCTGCCAAATCCTGAGGACGCGCGCCCGCCGGAGATGGGTTTGATATAAGTGGGCGGCACTTTGGTACCTCGCTCCACAATCTTGGCCACAGCCTCCACCACCAGTTCTTCCTTCAGAATCTCCCGCTCCGTCAGCTTATCATTCTCATAATTCTCCTGCGCCACAACCTTCCGGACTCCGGCGTGAGGCTGCTGGATCACATGGGTCTGGGTGGTGTACCAGTCATCCCTGTCGATATATTCCACCGGCGCGTCGTAAATCTCTTCATAGTAATTGACTTCCTGACGTTCCACGGATACCTTCGGCTCGGGAACCGTGATAATCAGCTCCTGGCCGGCCCGGATCGTGGTGTTGATGGTCTCCAGACTGTCATTCATGGCAACAATATCATCCATGGGGATATTGACCTTTATGGCAATTTCCGAGAGCGTGTCCCCGCGCTGTACCTCGTAGGTTCCCACAGTCTCCTCCTCCATGGTCAGTTCCGCAATGGCCTCATCCAGGGGCTGCAGCTGGCTCTGGGGCAGATATGACTCCACAATCTCCACCTTCTCCGCAAAGTTCATGGATTCAATTCCCAGGTCATAATCCCCGAAGTCCTTGTCTTCTTTTTCCTCGTCCAGGGCAAAAAGCTCCGTCATCCGCGCCCGGATGCCGGCCTGCGGGAAAGGCTGCTCCTCCTGCTGCCGCAGTTCCTCCTGCTCCCTGGACTGCCTCTGCCTGTCCACTACATTGACCGTGAGCACACTGAACAGCCGGTTTTCATCCTGCACAATATCCACACCGAATTTTGCCTCGCTGTCATATTTACTGACTACCGCCTGCAGCAATTGCTCCATGTCCTCCACAGAGGCCAGATTGACCATGTACTCATCCATTTTCAAGGTATAGGAGCTGACGCCTGTCTCCCTTATACCGGCCCGAAGCGCCTGGAGGACATTGTCATAGACCTCCAGGGGATCATCCACATAACCGTACATGATCTCCTCGCCCACATAAGTCATCTCCACGTCCATCAGCACCAGGTCCTCAGAGGATGCGGCAATCTCCCTCCTGGCGTCCCACAGCATCTTTTCCGCGTCCTCCGGCCGCGCCACACTGCCCATCCGGGCGCCGTTTATAAAAATGTGGAAAAGATTGTCCCCTGTGCTCTCCAGTTTTACAAAACCCTGCATAGACAGCAGGCATATAAACAGTATCAGCAAATTCCATTTTATATATGTACACTTCAAAGATTTTCCATATTTTGTAATTTTCATGTAAAGCCTCTTGTTTTCTCCAGCGGTATCACGACTTTCTATATCATACCAACTTTGATTTTAGTTGTAAAGAACTTCTTGGCCGGTGTATACTAATCTTAAGAAATAAGGCATCTGTCAGCAGTCAGGCTTCCCGGAGTAAGGGTTTCCCCGTCTGAAGACGCTATGCAAAAGGAGAACAGCCCATGGAGGAACGCATATTTTTTCATATCGATGTCAATTCCGCTTTTCTGAGCTGGACCGCGCTCTCCCTGCTGCAGGAGGGAAATGAGACGGATCTGCGCCTGATTCCGTCCATAGTGGGAGGGGATATGGCCAAGCGCCACGGCGTGGTGCTGGCCAAGTCCCTTCCCGCCAAAGCCTATGGGATCACCACCGGCGAACCCGTGGTAAACGCCCTGCGCAAATGTCCGGGCCTGGTGATGGCAGCGCCGGACCATGCCATGTATCACAGGCGCAGCCAGGAGCTGATGCAGCTATTATCCGATATCTGCCCTGATATCGAACAGGTCAGTATTGACGAATGCTATATGGATTATACCCCTATCGCAAAAAAATATACCGCCCCCGAAGAGGCGGCCCGGCAGATCAAGGACCTGGTGCGCGATACTTTGGGTTTTACGGTCAATGTGGGCATCTCTGACCGCAAAGTGCTGGCCAAGATGGCCTCGGATTTTAAAAAACCCGACCTGGTCCATACCCTTTATGTCCGGGAAATCCCTGACAAAATGTGGCCTCTGCCCGTATCCTCCCTGTTTCTCTGCGGTCAGTCCAGTGTGGAGACCCTGCGCAAGCTGGGCATATTGACCATAGGCGACCTGGCCAATGCCCGGCAGGATATACTGGAAGCCCATCTGAAAAGTCACGGGATCACCCTGTGGCAATATGCCAACGGAATAGACGAGTCCGATCTCACGCCAAAGCCGGTAAAAATGAAGGGAGTGGGCAACTCCACCACCATGCAGAGGGACGCGTTGACCCGGGAGGATGCCCGGCCTGTCCTTCTGTCCCTGGCGGAATCCGTGGCCGGAAGGCTTCGGGCCTCCGGCGAACTGGCCGGTATGGTCAGTACGGAAATCAAATACGCCACTTTCCAGTCTGTGTCCCATCAGACGCAGCTGCACACGCCCACCGCTTCCTCCCAGACCATCTATGAGACTGCCTGCCAGCTCTTTGACGAGCTGTGGGACGGGAGGCCCATTCGCCTGCTGGGTATCCGTACCTCCAAACTGGTGCCGGAGACGGAGCCGGTACAGCTGAGCCTTTTTGACTACCGACCCTCCACTGCAAAAGACCCGGTTTCCGGAGCCGCCCCCTCCCTCCCTGACAGGGAAAAGCAGCAGCGTCTGGACAAAGCGCTGGACGGCCTGCGCGGCAAGTACGGCAAAGATATTATAAAAAGGGGAAGTCTCCTGGACGCCCCCTCCAGCTCTAACTCTGTCTCTTCCTGACACTATATCCGAAAGTGCCCAGCTTTTTTCCCGTGGCCAGATAGTCCCCATGGGAGTACACCACCGGACCGGCCTGCTCCAGATGGAATTTGCCCTTTCCGTCCATGTACTGCCGGTCCGCGTGAACCGCCACCACCTGGGCCAGGAACAGGTCATGGGTTCCCAGCGGGATCACCTGGCGCACTCTGCACTCCAGATTCACCGGACTCTCACCAATCAGGGGAGCCTTCACCTGATCGGCAGGCTGCTTTGTCAGCTTCATCCTGTCAAATTTATCCGTGTCTCTGCCGCTTTTCACGCCGCAGAAATCCGTGGCGTATACCAGCTTTTCCGTCACCAGATTGATGACAAATTCTCCCGTCTTCTGAAGCATGCCGTAGGAATACCGCTGGGGCCGCACGGAGATGGACAGCATGGGAGGATCGCTGCATACCGTGCCCGCCCAGGCCACCGTAATAATGTTGTCATGTCCCTCCCCGTCCGTCACGCTGACCATGACCACCGGCAGCGGGTACAGCATATTTCCCGGTTTCCACAATTCTTTCTCCATCGTTATCCTGCCACTCAGAAATACCTGAATGGCTCCTCCTTTCACATAATTCGCAGTTGGACGATTGCCAAACTCTATGAAATCTGTCTAATACATCCGGGCCTGCAATTGATAAAATGCATAGAACTTCCCTTCCTTTTCCAAAAGCTCCTGACAGCTTCCCTGTTCCACAATATGCCCGTCTTCAAAAAACAAGATCCGGCTGCTGAGACGGACACCGGCCAGCCGATGCGTGATAAACACGCAGGATTTGTCTCCGGCCAGTCTGTTGATCTGCCTGTAAAGCTCCGTCTCGGCAATAGGGTCCAGCGCTGCCGTAGGCTCATCCAGCACCACGCAGACGCTGCCCTTCAGCAACGCTCTCGCAATGGCGAGTTTCTGACTCTCCCCTCCCGAAAATTCCACTCCGCTCTTCTCATAGCCCTTTCCCACATACTGCTCAACCCCATGGGGCAGACTGTTGATTTTCCGATCCAGCCCCAGCTCCGCCAGAAGGGCTTCCGCATCCTCTCTGTGATACATGCCGTCAAACACAAGGTTCTCTCTTATGGTGTAGGCAAACAGCCGGTAATCCTGAAATACAGGCGCAAAAATCTTCCTGTATTCCGAATCGGAATACCTGTCCATATTTACGCCGTTCAGCAGAATTTCCCCTCTGGTAGGCCTGTACAGTCCCAGAAGCAGCTTTACAAACGTTGTCTTGCCGGAACCGTTTTCCCCCACAATCGTCATAATTTCCCCCCTGTTAAGGGTTACATTCACAGACTCCAGCGAATACTTTTCCGCACCGGGATAGCGGAACCAGACATCCCTGAACTCTATATTCATCATTTCTCCCGACAGCTCTTTTTCTCCGTCAGACCCTTCGGGAAGACTGCGAAAACGTTCCAGATAGTCCAGATAAGCAACATTCTTTATAATCTCATTCCAGGCTGCCGAAATCTTTTTTACCGCTCCCATAAAAATTCCAATAGAGGAAACAGTCAGAGAAAAATAACCGATCTCAATTGCATCTTGTAGAAATCGGTAAATCAGCACCGCGTACATTGCGAGAGTCTGTAACATCTGCAGGACGGCCTGCAGCGACAACAATCGCCCGCAGTAGAGTTCTCGGGACTCCTCTTTCTCGATTTTCTGTTCCTGATACCGGGCAAGCCTGTCCGGGAAAAAGGATCTGGGATAATACAGACGGACGTCCTTCGCGCAGGAACTATCCCCCATACACTGGCGCGTATATTGAATGGCCCGGGTCAGCGGCACAACTTCCATCTCGTATTTTCTCCGTCTGATCCCCATCCGGTAATCCAAAAGGCAGTACAGCGTTATAAATACTGCCACAATGCCCAGCAAAACAGAACCCAGGCGCAGAATAATCCCTATACAGCCCAGAATCTGTACCGCTCCGCCCATTATGGAGAAGGTTTGTTCCAGAATCGCTCCGGGCGACATATTCGCTTTCCACGCGTTGACATATAAATCCGCGACCTCCGCGCTCTCTGTTGCCGGATATTCCATCTTCATAGCCTTCATACTGTTTTTCACGGTAAAGGCATCCTGCATACGCATATACCGGTAAGAACACTGCCACTCAAGCCACGCCTCCAACCCCCTCAGCAGCAAAATACCGGATAGCAGCAGGAAGAGAATCCAGATCATGGAGTCCAGCCGTCTCTCCCCCGCCAGAGCGCTGATCAGGCGGCTCACGCAGACCGAGACGTACAGAGGGGCGACGGACGCGGCCAAAGCCCGCGTCAGCAGCAGAAAGGGATATATTTTATCCGCGTCCCACGCGATCCCGAAAGATTTTCCGATACCTGACAATTGCCTCCTCATACCGCCTCGCCTCCTTTGTACATTTCAGCCTGAGCCTGGTACATCTGGTAGTACAACTGCCTGTTCTCCATCAGCCTGGCATGTGTCCCCTGTTCCTCTATCCGGCCCTCCTCCATCACCAAAATGATATCGGAAAAATGACAGCTTGACATCCGATGGGAGATGTACAAAATGGTTTTTTCCTTTGCCATTCTGTGAACCTGCTCATAGATTTCCAACTCTGAACGCGGATCAAGCGCCGCGGTAGGCTCATCCAGTATCATAACGGCACTGTCCTTGTATAGCATTCTGGCGATAGCCAGCTTTTGCTTTTCTCCGCCTGACAGATCCACTCCATCGGTGTGATAGTTGCGAAACAAGGGAGTATCCAGCTTTTCAGGAAGCCTTTGGACCGTGCTCTCCACGCCCGCCTTTCTCAGCGCCTCCCAGACCTCCTCATCCCGCCGCCCTGTAGCCGTTATGTTTTCCCTGATGTTCAGCGCAAAAATATAATAATCCTGAAAAACTGCCGTCACCTGCTGCCTGTACTTTTCCAGCGGAATTGTCCAGATGTCCACACCGTCCAGATAGATCCTGCCCTCGTCGGGCTGATACAGCCTCAAAAGCAGCTTGATCAGCGTTGACTTACCCGAACCGTTCCGGCCCACTATGGAAATGCTGCCCTGTAAGGGAATCTCCACAGACACCCTGTCCAAGGCCTTCGTTTTCATACCCGGATAGGTAAAAGAGACCTCCCGGAAACAGATCGTGTGCCCCGGCACATGCCCCTCCGCGAAAGCCCTCTCCAAAACTTCCGTTTCTTCCTCCATCTCCATAGCCTTCTTAAAATCAATAAAATACTCTCCAAACAAGTTAAAATTCAGGTAAGACCGGACCATGGAAACCAATGTATCGGAAAGATTATGAAGCGCCGCCGCATATCCTGTAAATCCTCCCAGCGTCATACTTCCCTGGAGCACCCGAGCCACCAGGCATCCATAAACCGCCGCCGTCTGCGTCAGCTCCCCCAGAATGCCCAGCATATGCGAGAAATAAAATGCCGGTTTCGCCTCGTTTCTGGCAGCATAAAAATGCTCTTTGTTCCGCAGAAACTGCCCCAGCAAAAAATCTTGCAGCCCATAGAGGCGGACCTCCTTGGCAAACCTGAAATCAATCATCACATTTGTAACATACTGGTTCTTGTTCCGATAAGGGGTGGTTTTTACACGTTCTTCATAATTTGCGCGTTTTTCCCTGCTTCCCCCAAATACATGAAAAACCAGCACTGTCATGATGAGCAGCGCCGGTACAAAGCCAAGCCACAGCAAGGATGCCGCAAGCACCACTGCTTTTACCGCGCCAGAAATAAGGTTGACCGTTTCCGTCCCTATGGCATCCACCCCCCTGTCTCCGCCCAAAGACCGGGCGGCATAGCTGATGTTTCCACTGACGGCGTTGTCCGCCCTGATCAGGAGCTCTTTCACCTCAACGCTTTCCATTTTTTCCAGAGAGAGATGCTGCTGCTTTTCGGATATTCTGTAATTCAGATAATCCTTGAAGCCGCTCTGCAGCAATGTCCGTTTTTTGAAGATCCAGGTATTCAATATGGTCAGAAGAAAGACGCTGCCCGCCAGCCCCAGTACCGGCAGAAGGGCTTCCCCAAAGGTTCCGCCCTCCAGCAGAGAATGTACGATCCATGCCGGAAAAAGAATTGTTGGGAAAGGCTGTAGAATATTTATGATGACACTACACAACAGGAGCATAAGATATGCCGGATTCCACGACCAGGACAGCCTGAACAGAAAGAAAATCGAACCTGATATCTGCTTTTGTTTTTTCACTTTTTGTACTCCGTTCTATTCGGTATTGAACTGCGTTCCACATACCCTTTTTTCAGGCAGAGAGCGGCCATGTCATATGACTTGACCGCTCTCTGCCTGAAAGATATATACGTGGCTTTCACCTTTCCCCGCCGGAATGCCGTCTCCCTCCGACGCGGCATCCTCTGTCAGATGACATGCAGATAGGCCAGAATCTGGAAGATCAACGATCCCAGCGAAGCCGCCAATGCCACGGCGGAGATCCCCAGAATCACTCCCATCCTGCCCGCGCCGGTCTTGCTGACCTTTTCCAGATTCTCTGTCTGTTTGGCTGCCTCCTCCACCACTACCGCCTGCACATTGCGGTATACTTTGACATTTTCCTTATGCACAAAATCGCTGATGGTCTCATTCTGGCTGTTGGCACTGTCCCGGAGCAGCGTCTGGATGCTGTCGTTGTCCTGCTGCACCTCTCTGATTTTGCCGATACTGGTCCTCACCAGTTCATTGATGCCGTCCGTATTCACTTCCGCATGCTGTAGCTTCTCAATGCCGGCGCTCACCACCCGGTCGATCTTTTCCGAAGCGGCGGCCGCCGCCACTCCCGCATGTTCCAGCTGCTCAATCCCGGTGCCTACCACCTGGTCTATTCTCTCCGAGGCGGCGGCGGATGCCACTCCCGCATGCTCCAGCTTGTCCGCCAGTTCCGTGAGTTCAGCGGAAATGGCCTGCATCTGCTCCATGCGGCTGACCGCCTGGAGTGCGGACTGGGTCGCTCCCTCCAGGCGCTCGATTACCGACGCGGACGCCACGCTGGCATGTTCCAGCCGATCCACCATTTCCGCGGAGATCTCCTCGGCATGCTCCAGCCTGCCCAGCGCGGCCACAATACTTGTGCTGATATTCTGCATCTCGTCCAGACAGGCCTCATACTGCTTTACCTGCTCCTGCACCTTATGGTATTCTTCCGCGTCCGCCGCGCTGTTTGCCTTGATCATCTCCTGCGCCGTAAGGCGCTGTGCCAGTTTGTCGATAAATGTATCCATTGATTTTCCTCCGACCCTCTCTGAATGCAAAACTTTTCTTTATTTTATCATTGTTTCTATAACATTACAACTGAAAAAATGACACAGTCTGACAGGAAATATTTGATGGACCCTATAATTATGCATAATGTATATTTTTCCCTTTATCGTCATGGCCTTTTTGTAAGATTCATCAAAGCTTTACATTGCGTTCACAGTTTGTTCATATTTAATCAGTATACTATTCTCAAGTCAAACGACTTACCAATACCGCATAATTGCTAATTTTTTCATAATAGCCCAGACGCCGCAAGGTGTCTGGGCACTCCTCATTTTAACGGTTCCCGCTGGCCACACGCGGCACAGGCTACATCATCTGCGCATTCTTTGCCTGACTTATCGCCAGAATTTCCTCATTCAATGAAAGCATCCTGATATCAAGGTCCGAAACCAGCTTGGCGCATTCCACCAGTTCGCTCTTGATATGTTCAGGAGCATCCCCCTCAAACTTGTAGTGAATCTTATGCTCCAGACTTGCCCAGAAATCCATGGCGACTGTGCGGATCTGAATCTCCACCTTGGTATCCACGATGCGGTCCGACAGATATACCGGCACGGTGACAATCATATGATAACTCTTGTAGCCGCTGGCCTTCGGGTATGTGATGTAGTCCTTGATCGCAACCACCTGAATATCCTTCTGCTGTCTCAGCATCTCCGCAATCCGATATATGTCGGAGGTAAAGGAACAGATAATCCGGATGCCTGCAATGTCGTTGATATGTTTTACCATATTGTCAATGGTAGACTCATAGCCGTGGCGTTTCAGCTTCTTGACAATGCTCTCCGGCGTCTTGATCCTCGCCTTTATATGCTCGATGGGATTGTAGCGGTGTACATGCTGAAACTCGTCATTCAGGATTTCGATCTTGGTCTCCACTTGTTTCAGCGCCGCGTTATAAACCAGATTTACCTCCTTCCAGCTGTCGATTCCGTCATCATTATCCACTCGCAGTTCCATATGTACTCCTTCTAGCTCTACAAAGCTGTTCTTACTCAGATCAGTATAACACAAAGTATTCCAAAAATGTATGTTTTTCACAAAATATTAATCCTTTTTTAATAATTGTTGGTGGTTTTTACAGATTTTCGGCCCACTATTTATGTTTATGCAGAGATGTCTGCTTATATGCGCAGGAAATAAAAAATTTGTCTATTTCCTTTTGTTATGATATAATTCTTAAGTGAAGTATCATATTCAGGGCGTGAAGAAAGGACAGCCTTTTA
>CAJUAB010000040.1 GCA_910583845.1 uncultured Acetatifactor sp. | reverse complement strand
CGCCTACGCTGGGCAGCTGGTCCGGGTCTCCCACCAGGACGGTCTTCGCCCCCTTGTAGCTTTGCGGATAAAATACAATTTTTTTTCGAACAAAATGTAAAAACTACTTTTCTTGAAAAATTAAAAGAGGCGTTTGGAAAGTTTTTAAACTCTTTTCAAACGCCTCTTGACAGTCCTATAAGTTACACAAAATTATCATCCAACGGAATCCACCCATCTTCTTTGCCTGCATAGGACTTAAGCAGCCCCCACATTTTCGCTCCAACGCCTTCTGCAATCTTAACGATGGTAAATTTACCTTTTCCAGTATATACTGGCTGGCCGTTCTTCTTGTGATAGTCAAAGCTGGTACCAGGACCTCTTCGGATTCTCAGCTCCCCATTCTTGATCTGTACGGTAAACGGAACTGTCTTCTTGGTTATACAAGGATAGACTTCTTTCCCTGATTGATCGTAAACTTTATAGCCACTGTTCTGCTTACACAGCTCTATGGCGTTCTCTTTAGCCTTAAAAGCTCCGATCTGGCTCCCCGGATTATCCCAAGTCTGGCGGACACGATAGTATCCAGTGCCTGTAGTGGATGCTTTCTGCGCAGAAGTAGCTCTAAATCGCACATAATCAGGCACCGCAGATATGTACATGTTTGCATCCAGCTTGTACCATTTCTCATCCTTTGATATTCCGATGACAGTATGTTCGTCACCTTCATCAGCGACTGCAACTATTTTTGCATTGTAATCAGGTGCCGAACGAATGTTTAGTCCATCTTTTCCAGAATAAATCACGGTTACAAAGCCATCCAAAGACTTGACCTCCTGATTGGATGTATCCGTTACCATTACAGATCCGCCAGAATCTATGCATATACCATTCATAGTATTTTTTACATCCTGCCGAAACTGTGCCATGGTTAGGCCAAACTGATTCCAGATATGCTCCACATCCCCGTGATTAGATGCTATTCCACGGCTACACGCCTCTCTATGGGATAAAATGACACCATCCGCTAATGGATCAAGCCTATGAAATCTGCACCACTGAGCAAATAACTCAACGGCGTTTTTGTATGTAGAAAGAACATGGGCTTTGGTGTTGGAGCCATCTCCCAACTCAATCCAGTTAGATCCACCAATATACTTGATGGTCGCTGGCTCTGTCATTTCTGCTGCTAAATATGTATCGTTCCCTGATCCTTTCTTTCCTTTCCCTGCATGCCAGGCTCTTGCTGCTTTACCTGCCTCAATATCGCAGGGTAAAGTCAAAATTGCATTCTCCATGCCAATATGAACGTGGACACATGCCGATGCATTAGGGTTGTCCCACTTTTCAGCAAGCACATTAGGATCAGGTTGTGGACAACCATAACTGTGCAGCATTATTCCTTTTACATTAATCTTCCGTCCGCAGGTATATGCGCCGTTTCTCTGTTGATACCGCCTTTTGATCATCATTATCTCTCCTCCAATTCCGGTAGTCCCGTCACAGACATCAACACCGACAAAATCCCTGCTAATAGAGATGATGATACTACATATTTCCAATCCACCTGTCCCATTGCCATCGCTGTACCAATCCCAGCTATTGCTGCCTGCGCCACTGTCTTACCTGCCCTGACTCCCGCTCTCTTTGCCCATTCAATCCAGTCCCTATCTTTCATAGAAATCTCCTTCTTTACCTATTGTCATATTTCAGCTACCTTTTATAGATATTTCGGTTCCGATTATAGGGGCTATCTCTCGTCCACATATGCCTGCCTCCTTCTTGTAATATATCTCAAAAAAATAACACATATCAGCATCAGATTATTTCTGATGTTCATATGCGTTATTGCTCCAGAATTTCCAGACGCCGCTCCAGGTCGGTAATCATCTGTTGCTGCCGTTGGATTACCGCTGTGTTAAGCGCGATAAATTCCTCGTATCTCAGCGAGTAGATATAAACAGGATTGCCTTCGCCGTCCAGCTCGTCTTCATAGGCAGTGTATTCATATTCCTCCGTAATGAAATTACCATTTTCATCCATTAGCGGTTGTCCAAGGTCATCCAGCATCTGCCGGGTACTCCTGCGCTGTACGGTCTGCTGCTTTTTGTCTTTACAAAATCCTTCAAAATCCAGATCTGACAATCCACTCTGCGCCATGGCAGCTTCTACATCCTGGGAGATGAATCCAATATGGATGCGCCCGCTGGAGCCATTTTTGAAACGGTAGATTGTAGGCTGCAACAAAGCAAAAAATTCCATATACTTCTCGGGTAGGGGAGTTATATCTTTTTTCTGCTCACGGTCAGATGTGGATATAGCGCTGACGGTGCTGTAAATTTGCCCCCACCTATAGGTTCCAGTACCCAAATGCGTGGTACCTGTTTGTACCGTCGGGCACAATGTCCAAATATTGTCCGTAACGCCATAAGCCAATCCGAAACGATCCCCCTCCTGAGGGATCAAAAAAAATTTTTGTGCTGCGGGTGAATATACCCGCCAAGCAGAATTATCAGCACCGAAACGGGCCTGTACGTTATACGGCACCGTGACGTTTCCACTAAATGTGCCACCGCCCCAGGGTGATCCCGATGGTCCCTGCGGGCCTGTTGCGCCTGTATTACCCTTGGGGCCTTGCGGGCCTGTAGCTCCAGTATCCCCCTTGGGGCCCTGCGGGCCGGTGGCACCGGTATAGCCCCGTGGTCCCTGTGCGCCCATTGCGCCGGTATCCCCCTTTGGTCCCTGCGGGCCTGTTGCTCCAATATCACCCTTGGGGCCCTGGGGGCCGGTGGCACCGGTATAACCCCGTGGCCCCTGCGGGCCCGTTGCACCGGTATCTCCCTTTGGCCCCTGCGGGCCTGTTGCACCACGGAGATCAGCCTTATGGGCATCCACATACGCCTGTACGTTAGTCGGTACGACAGTATCCAAACCCGTATTCAGCGCTCTGATAGCCCCAGTCACCGTCCCGTTCCCGATCCCTGCCAAGGATGTGCTTCCCAGCAGCTTCCACAGATACCTTATATTCTTTGCAAACAGAGATACCTTCCTCCACAGACTGCCCTGCTTTTCCCCAGACGCGATCAGCTCCACCTCCGTCCACCCGCCAGGATTGGCCGCGTCCCCGCTGGTAAAGGAGACTGTGTTATCCTTTGTGTCCCCCGTCGTTGTCTGTCTGTCATTCCACGACTGGCGCTCAGAGGCCGTGATGTGGATGGTGCTGTTGCCTGTATGGCCGTCAACCTCCGCCTGGCTGGCTTTGGTGCCAAGATCCTGTATTACACTCTCAAGATCCTCCTCAAGTGCGTACAGTGAGCTTGCAATCTTAATTTCTACCTCAATTTTAGGAGATATCATCAGAATAAAGCGCATTCGTTTCTGCTTCACAAGAACATTGGTTTCAGGATCAATATATTCCGCGTCATTCTGTGCGTTGTCATAGTAGCACAATGCCCCATTTGCGATTATCCCGATCTCCCTTAAGGAGAATCCCCTGGGAGCATCCTGACTGTTGAAATCGCATTCCAGCATTACTCCCTCATCGGTCCTGGATACTCTTGTAATGGGGATTCTCATTACTTCCCCTGCAAGGCCGCTTATGGACGTGTACGAACCGTTATAGATTCCCTCACCCAGCGCCACATGGGTAAGACTGAATTTCTCTCCCAGTTCAGCCCTTATCAACTCGTTCCTTCCCGCATTCGTCAGTATCAGTCCACCAAAACTCATAGTTGTCCTCCATTTCTCCGTTTTTGGCTTACAGTGCAAATAATGATGAAAATTCTGCTTTCACACTTTCTTTATCCGCATATATGGACACAGCCCATGAACTTGCGCCAATCAGTATATGGAAGTATTACTTTTAAAGTTTCACCTGCCTTAATACTATTATCTCATCATCCTGCCAAATGCCTGCATGTCGATCCACGGCGCTCAACAGTTTTTCGTATATTATGTTGTATGCAAGATGGGCCGGGAGCCATTTATCCAGAAAAGCCATAACTGCTTCCGCTTTCGATCCAATATCTGCCAGGCTTCCTTTGTTTATCAGGATCTCCACCAAAAGCATATTACTCTTTTTTTCCACATCAACACTGCCTCCGGCAATCTCCTGTATCCGTTTCTCCAGCCATTTTTCATTTACCAGTTCCTCATGGATGGATGAGGCCTGCGCCCATAATATTTCAAGCATACTCTCCATTTCAGCCAGCACAAGGTCCTCTGCCTGTAACAGATCACTCATCTGCCTCATGCCGCGTACTCTGTCTGGAAGCATTTGTTCATTATTCAAGGACATGGATCTGTAACTCCTCCAATGAAAAATATTTATTATAGTCTGCCGTGAGGGAATCCATGCGGTCATTCACAGTAAGGCTTTTAATCTCCCGTACCCCCTCTGTATTGCTGATTATCTGATTGACCTTAAAATAGTTCAGTTCGGCGCTGGCTGGCTGGAACGCTATTCTTGAAAGATATTCCGCCAATTCCCTCCTTATATTGCCTTTTACGGTCTCCGCTGTATATCCCGGCTCTCTTCCCACTATTCCCTTAATCCTGACTGGAACATTCTCAGCAGCGGAGACAATGGGGGCCGCACCCACTGGCCGCATGCTGTCAATATACGCCTGAACTATCTGGATCTCTTCCTCTGTAGGACTTCCCACATTGACGGTTATAATGGCGATAGATATAAAGCCTGTGCCATCTCTGGGAGACATGACCCTGGCATTTCCAACGATCCTGTTTCCTGCCGTGTCAACAGCCTCTTTTGCCCAACGCACATAGTGCCTTTCATTCCCGCTGGTCCCCATATCCTCCTCCCTGTCTTCCAGCTCTGCCATCAGCGGCACGATCCGCATGGCGTTGAAACGGGCCAGTTCCTCCGCCACCGCTTGGAGGTTGTCCATGGTAAAGCTCCCTTCTATACGCGTATCCTCGTTTTTTAATGACTCCCTCATCCTTTCCAGTATTCCCTGCGCGCTAAAGTCCATCAGATTCTCACCTCCCTGATTGGCACCAGAATCGTATCGGTTCCGTAAATGCTTGTACAGTCAAACGTTACATTCAGCCCTGCCTGTAAATCCTCAAATTTGAAGTTGTCCAGTCTCTGTATATACGGATTTACCATCAGTGCCTCCACTATGAATCTTTCAACCTCCAGTTTCAGGACCTCCACGTTCATCGAATGGCCGACCAGCCGGTCCTGCCATTCACATCCGAAAGCAAATGAATACGCCGTATAATGAAATCTCTCGGTTGACAGTGCCTTCAGTATCCAGATGCGGAGCGCCTCGTTTCCTTCTACCATGTAGGTACACCCATTTTTGCCCAGCAGAAGTTCATTGTTTTCAAAGTCATAGGCATATTCTTTTAACAGAGGCAATTCCTCTATGGTGTTTGAGTCTGTTTTCCCGGAATCAATAAAAGGAAATACACTCATGTCCTGACCGCCTTTCCCGCAATATAAAAAGTGGCCCCATCTACGCAGACTATGACCGTATCGCCTTTTTTCAGCACATATTTTTCATGGAATTCTTTCAGGAACTGGTATGTCTCGGACGTTTCAGCAGGATATTGAAAAACATTTCCCATTTTGTCACCCCTGTCGGAGGCTTCCAAAATCAATGCCGGATTAATAAAGATGTTTTTGGTAATTGACACATTATACATCTGAATCGTCAGCGGCTCTACAGAGGACACTTTTGCCATGTAAATACCATCCACGCCTCCAGCGCTCCCGCCGATTCCATTCCTGATCGCTTTCACCAGGTCCACAATGTTTCTGTTTGTAGCCATCCGAGTACCTCCGTCAGCTTTGATCTGTCTCTATTTCCTTCTCATCCATCAGGTTTTCAAAGGCCAGGGTCAGGTCCATCTGCGCCTTTCCACAGGTAAAGGTGTGCGTATCGCTTTCAATATAAAACTGTCCATACAGTCCGGTGTCCGCCTCCTGCACAATGATTGAATATCCAGACACCGCCCGGAAATCATTCGGGACTCCGGATACATTGGCAGACGCTTCTGTTGTCACTAACATTTTCCGGGCCTGCGCCGTGGCATCCTCACTGTCATTTTGTTTCAGCACCTTCTGCACCAGTCCATATTTTTGAATGGATGCCGTGTCCTCCACCATTTTAATAACGTTGTTGTTTTTATCAGCTATCAAAACCCTGTTGACAAGGTTTTGAAGGGTGCTTTTATAGTTGGCGTCTATCAGATTGTAATTACCTGTCAGAACCGCCCCACAGAGTTCTCCCTTTTCCACCACGCTGATCTTGTTAATATCCGTCATCAGGGGGATATACTTGCTGCCACTTTTTCTAGCCGCTGCCGTATAAGCCATCATAATAGCATCATAAGCCTTTTTTCCAAAGCATGGCATCGAGACCTGAACTCCTGTGGCCGCCATTGTTCCGGTCTCAATACCAAGCTCACTGCATATCTCAGATGCAATCGCTTCCGGAGTTCCTTCAAACAGCCGGTTTACATCAGAATGATTGATATAGAACATCAGATCATACGCCAGATAAGTCTCCACCTTTGAAGAAGCCGCCTTATCAATGTCAAAAATAATGCCTCCGAAAACATTCTTTCCGGCATTATCCTGCAGAATGACTTCATCTCCTTCATCAATTACCACTAATGGAAAATTTCTATCTTTCTTATTCTTGGCTATTGTAAACTTGATTGTCCGGGCCACCTGCCTGGTATCCCCGGACCATGTAATCGTTTCGATCAGTTCGCTAAGATCTTTGCCCCCTGTAAGCAACTTCATATTTTCACCGCCTTGTACCTATACCGGAAGGGCGTATACATCACCCGGATATATCCAGTGTCCATTATCAGAGCTGGCTTTTCCATGCTTTTTTGCGCTTGCTTCAATGATCCCACTGTTAGCCCCGTAAATCTTTGTGTACTGTGTGCCGGAACCATAGTTCCGCTTTGCAATTCCCCACAGAGTATCACCTTTTACAACCGTATGCGCCCTGGCCTGCCCCGCTTCCGCCGGTCTCTCCATCAGGCCATTGGAGCGCACCCTTGTGGCGGTCTGTACGGACGGGACATTCAAAGTTCTGTACTCCGAAAGGGATAGGGCATAATAAATATCTTTGTCGCCCTCCTTCATAGAGTAGTTAAGTTCATCAATCAGCATGGCAAGGTTTATTTTCATGTCAGAAATGATTACCCGTACAATGGCCCCGCCCATCTTCCATTCCTCCAGCAGCGATATATATTCATATGGCAGTCTTTTCGCAAACTTATAAAACGGGGATTTTGATGAAGGAAAAAATCCTGTAAATTTTGTATATTTCAGTCCACGCCCGCCCTTCAGATTCGCCTCCCCTATATTTAAAAGAGTAATGGTCTGATTCAACTGTTTTTCCGTGAATTCAACCGTTGCCGGATTCACCGGCAGTTCAATATATTCCTGCCGGTTATTAACGCTTAATTCAATTACCCTGTCCTTCACCTGTCCATCTCCTACCCCATGTTGTCCACTACTTCCAGGAATTTTTTTGCCACCTGGTCCGCGACTTCATCAATATCGCCTTCCTCTCTGACCTCTATCCTGTCCGCCAGCTTCTGGATGATAATCTGCGGGCTGCTGTCAGCCAGTCCTCCCCCCTTTGGTCCTTCATGCCGCAAATGTGGATTCCTTTCATTCCTGTCCTGGAGTCTGGAAAGAATTCCTTTCAAAATATCCGTGATTTCAGTTACCATCCCTTTATCCGGCGACATGTCTGCCCTGCCTCCGGACAGAAGGATATTCTGCACCACGTTTGCCGCCGGGCCTTTTGCTATTCCGTTTTTCTTCGCCGCTCCTCCTGCCGCCAGCGCCACGCTCTCCTTATGGGGCAGTATGCGGGAACCTCTTGGCAGGTCTACCAGTTCGGGCCCCTCTTCCCCGACCCATGTCAGGCCGCCTTTCCAGTTATTGTCTCCCCGGGCATTGGTTCCCACACCGGCAGAGTCTTCTGTATCAGATCCATTGATGGCATCCGCCACACTGCCAAACCATCCTGCGATCTTTCCCACAACCTTCCCGATCCCCTCCACCAGAGGCTTGATTACGTTCCAAACAGTCTCAATGACTTTCTGGATTCCGGGAAATACCTTCTGTACAATTCCAAACAGTATCTCAAATACACTGATCGCAATGTCAATCACAGGAGAAATGACGCCCCACGCCGTGCTTATAATGTCTCCGATCAGAGGGGCTACCGTCTCGATAATGCCCTGGATAAAACCCATGCGTTCGCCTACAAAAGAAACCACGCTGCCAACTTTTTCCCCTATTTCACTGAAAATAGTCTGAAATATAGGCGCAAGTGTAGAAATCACCGTCCCAATCCCCGTCACCATGCCGGATATGATCGGAGCAGCCGTGCTGATCACGCTGCCTACTGTGGAAACTACTGTCTCCAGCACCGGTATCACCGCCGGCAGTACTGTCTGGATTGTAGAAATAATACTTGAGATTACCGGAACCGCCGCTGTTGCCACCTGTTGCACCGTGGCAAAGATTGTACCCGCAAAGGAACTCAGCTGCGGCTGCATCTCCTGGAAGCCGCTCAGGAGGCTTGCGATAACCGGTGCTGCTGCGGCCGCGCTGCCCTTCAGCCCTTTGAAAATTTCTCCAGCTACCGGAATCAGTCTGTCCGCTATGTCCCCAATGCCTGAAAGCATCCCCTCGATCGCCGGAGTTACATTGGATATAAGGCTGTCCATCACAGGCATTGCCTTATCCGCGAACTTTGAGATTGTGGATATCATTGTGGTGCCCAGTTTCTGGATAGTCGGGATATTTTTCATCACGACCGTGGCCAGCTTTGCTTTCATGGAAAGAGCCAGCTTTCCGACCTCTTCCTTCATATCCCCGTAGGCATTGGCCATCTGCTGGATCTTGCCCTGGTCCGTCTCGGCCAGAGCCTGGTTGACACCGCCCACATTCTGCTTAAGGATTTGCGCCAGCACTGCCGCCCTTTCTTCAGCTGTTCCGGTCTCCAGAGCCTTTTTCTGTGCCTCGTCAAAGGTAATCCCCACTCTGGATAGAGCGCTGGCCTGGCCGGTCATGGCCTTTCCGATCATGTTGGCGATGCCGACTGCATCCTCCTGTGAAGCGTTCAGCCCCTTCTGCTGGGCAAGGAGGTCTGTCATCCCGCCCGCAAGGATGCTGATTTCCTTATCTGACAGCTGGAAGGTCGCGAGCTGCTGCATACCGGCCAGTGTCACTTCGTCCCCGATAACACCGATTCCCTGGAGTTCGCTTGCGACACCCATCAGTTTCTGTTTCGCCGCCTGGGCAGCTCCTGCCCCGCGTTCCTGAATGCTGGCGACATTGCCAAGCACAGCCTCCAGCTTTGTTTCAGCGGCGATCTGCGCTCTGGCCAGGTCCTCGCTGCCGCTGAATATCGCTTTTAAGGCGGCCGCTCCCGCCGCCCCCACCGCGCCGATTCCGATTGCGGCTGTCTTGGCGGCACCCGCAATCCCCTTTCCAATGCCGGATAAAAGCTGTGCCCCTTTGACGACCACGTTTACAACCGGCCTGGCTACCATTTTGCTTACATTTCTTATTTTTCTGGTAACGGCCTTTACCTTATCAGACACAAGGTCCTTGACAGCCATTGCCACCACCAGCTTCTTACGGAGCGGGTCCAGCCTGCTTCTCAGTTCCTTGGCTTTTTTTGCCGCGGCCGTGGTCTCCAGCCTGGCTTTATATTGTTTTTCCCAGGTCGCTTTCAGTTCGCCCTTTGTCTTTACCACATCCTGCCTGAAAGCGGTTTGCTCATTCCGAATTGCTTTCAGCACAGCGGTAGCATTATCCCTGATGCTGATGCTTCCGATGACGCTCAAATAACCGCCTCCCATCTGGCAAGGGTTCCCTCACGGTCTTCCAGGGCTTTCAGCATGGAGGCCATGTAAAAGCATTTCTCCGCTGTCCCAAGCCCCATAAGGTATTCCAGCTGGAAACCCTTCTGCGTGTAATAATGTAAAAAATAGCCGTCAGCGTCCTGGGCGATTAGTTTTTTAATTCCTCAACCACCGTCACCTTTCTGTTTCCGGTTACCCCTGACAGCTTCATGACCTCCATCGCGATTTCCGAGATCTCGCCCATGTCGAAGATATCCACCACCTCCAGGTATTGCTTGATTTCCCCCCTCTCCTTCAGTTTCACTGCCACAGCTTTCAGATCCGGCTCCACCACGGCCAGATATATGGAATACTTATCCGCCGCGTTAGGGTCGTTCTCGTCCTCGATCTCCATACATTCCACAATCTCCGGATAGATGAGACTCTGGATTTTAATATTCTCATCCAGGCTGGGCACATAAAGCGTCTCCGTCTTCCTGGCTTTCTTTTCTTTCAGACGCTGCACGGCCTTCTCCGTAAAATCCTGAAACACACTTTTTTTATCCATTTCAGTCATAATGCTTTCCTCCTGCTCATTCCCGTCTCCATTCTGCCACCTGTATCAAGCAAGGGGCCTGTCCCGGATAACCCAAAATCGGAGTCCCTTTGCGCAAGTAGTAATGCTGAATTCTTAAGAAATTGCGTCCAGATTCTGTAAATCCGACGGCGTGAAGCCGATGGAGGTCTCCTCCTCAATGATGCCGCCCTTTTCCCAATTGACCACCGGCAGTTCATTGTGCCATACGTTGTCGCATGACCAACGCTCCACCTGGCCACCCACTGCGTCCGGGTCCTGGAGCTTCGCGATAATACTGCACCGCACATCCTGCCCCTTCTTCCAGTTTTCCAGAATCTTTTTTGCCCTGGTATATACCTTTTTCACCGTGTATGAGCCCTCTCCCTTGAGGCCAGTAATCTTGCTGTCCACGTCAAGGCCGATCTGCACATCCTCTCGGTTGGCGCTGACCTTCAATTCGATTTTCGAAAACTCAAAGATCCTCTCCCCGTCAACCCACATTTCTCCCCAGGTGCCGGAAAGGGTCTGGTTTCCTCTGACCGTATCCCCCACGCTTGTCCTCCTTTCACATATTGACGCGCATGGTCATATCCTCCATGGCGTTTACAAACTTAATGTTGCTGGTCAGAAACACTTTTGTGCCGGTGTTGGCCATCGCCACCTTGATGTCGTCCATATCGCTGGTATCCGTTCCCATGCTTTCCAGATAAGCGCGCTGAGCCTCCACATCCACCGAGACTGTATTGTCATAGGTACGGTCCAACACATCTCCCAGGAGGCCCTTGTGGTACGCGCCAATTCCGGAGACAAACATCTGCTTGCCGTCATAGTCATTAATAACCTTCCCCACATAGCTGTCCTCAAAGGTTTCGCGGATATCATCCATATACAGGTCCATTCCCTCCACGATCTTGATGAAGCGCACATCCTTCGGCTTCTCGCTGGTGAATGAGACCAGGCTGTTGATCCCCCTCCCGATCTTATACCGCTTTCCGTCAAAGACGATCACCAGCTCCCCGTCATTGACGCGCTCATCCGGGTCGTCCGGCACCTCCGCTTCAGAAATATCATCCAGGATAAAATAAGTGCTGCTCCTTGCCAGGGACAGCCCGGCCAACACACCTGCGATCCTGGCGCAGTACTCTGCTGCAGTGTGCTTTTTTCCTGTGAGAGTGGAGGTGATATTTTCCGTGGTAAGATTGATAATGCCCTCATGGTCTCCCGCGCAATGGGCCATGACAGCCTTGAATGTCTTTCGCTCTTCATTGCGGCACTGCTTGATCCATGCGGACAGGACGGCCATATCCGCTTTTTCCAGTTCCGGAATACAGATATAATTCCATTTCATGCCCTTGAGCCTCTTTAAGGACTCGTTGTATCCCTCCTCTGTCCTTGACTGGCGGAGAGCAATCACGCAGGATGGCGTCCCCGCGAAAACCAGCTTCAGATAGTCGTAATTCTTCTCGTCCCAGTTCTCAAAATCTACCTCGTCCACCCTTTTATATATATTGATCTTCCTGCCCGCCTCATGGTCATCTTTCAGCACACATGCCACAATCCCTCTCGCGCTCCGCTCAATAGCGCTTACGGCTTTTCCGCTGAATATCAGGGAAAAGCCCGGCAGTCCCAATGCCATACTACTTATCCTCCTTCTTTCGCTGTTATTTCCAGTTCTCCCATCTCCTGGAATGCGGCAGTTGTCTCCCTGGCCTGCCGGAACGAGATGGTGAAGCAGCAATGTAATACATGGTCAATCACCTTGCTGCTGGTTTCCGGAACCGTTATGTGACGGTCCCCAAAAGAAAAAACCGGACGGATGATGCCGTCCAGCTGCGCTGCTTTCATTAAATAGGCGGTGTTGCTTTCATGCTCCTCGTGGTACGCAACATCCACCAAAACCCCTATATCTGTCATGAACCTGTCTACCGTTTCATTGACGTTTGGGATCATCTCCACAAAATAATAGGTTCTGTGCCTGTTCATGCCATGCCCTTCGTCCGTGCTCTTGATTTCATCAAAAAATACATCCGTGCCCGGGTCAAACCGCTTCAGGAGCCCGATCAGGGAATTCTTGATCTGGATCAGCGCATTCTCCATATAATGCCTCCCCTCCATACCTATATTTCATGTGTCTCAAGGAAATTGGCCATCCACTCCCTTAAATATCCGGGAAGATTTTTCTGTACCTCCTGTAAGGACAGTTCCATCATATGCGCGCCTGGGACAAGACCGCTGCCGCCTTTTTTCCTGTGGCCATATTCAACAGGCTCCGCGTATTCCACGTTGTTGCAGACCTCTATGTAATACTCCGATCCGCGCTTACGGATATCTCCAATCCTCCATGCATTCCTCAGCCGGGAAGTATCCACAGGCGTTTTCTCCTTCACCCTTCCCTCCAGCTGCCCGGCCAAGTCGATGACCATCCGCCGGAACTCTTCCGGATACCGACTCTCGATTATTTCAGCCAGGCACTTCTCCCATTTATCCAGACCATCGAACCTGTAATCCGTTTCAGACAATATCCTTTTCCTTTCTGACCGGCACGTTATTATGGGACTTCTTGCGGTCAGGGAATCCTGCAACCGCGCAGATCCGTTCTCCCAGATGCATGATCTCCAGAAAGTCATTTGCCTGGATAGCAATCTCCGGTCTTGTGAAAAGACAAAAGGTAGTTTCCGCTTCCGCGGTGGAATTTGACTGCCGCAGCTGTCCTCCCGCATGGCTGGACAGGGCGCACTCTGCTTCTTCATAAACTACTTTTCCCTCCAGGCCGCTTTTAAAGACGCTTTCCCCACTCGGCAGGATATCCTTATAGGGCCTGTAAACAGTCACTCTGTCTTCATAGGTCATCGCCAGGATGTCCGCCTCAGTCATCTCTTTTTTCCTTCGGCAGGTTCATTTTCTTAAAATGGTTCAGGGTTTTTTCGTAGTTTTTCATAAAGTCAATGGCAGCCTGTCTATTCTCATTCCCAGTATGATAGGATATGGCGGTATCCCCACGAGTAATGCCCGCCACCTCTTTCTCTTCCTCCACAATCCGGTCGGACCGCATCATATCCTCCGCGATCTGGACCACTGTGTTCATCAGCCGGTCCGGCAGGTCCTCGCGGTTACAATATATTAATATTTTGTCCACAGCCCGGCCAATATATCTTCTGGCCGTCCGCTCCTGGCTCTCAGGGAGTTTCATACTGTCCATGAGCTCAGCCACCAGTTCCTTTTCCTGCCGCTCAGTCATCCGCCGCCTCCTGCTTCTTTTCTTTTCCGGACGCGGCTTTGTTTTTCCTCACCGCCGCCTCCAGCTGTTCCCTGGTTCTATCCAGCTCCAGGGCCAGAGACTTAGTTTCCCTCTCTGCCGCCTCCAGTCTCTTTCTGGTCCCAGCCAGTTCCTCCCTCAGGGCTTCTGCCTCTCCGACAGCCTCCGCCCGTTTCTCCTCGGCCTCTCTTGCCCTGTTTTCCGACTCCTGGCGCTCTTCTTCAGCAACGGCAATTGCCTCCGCTGCCATGGCCAGCTGTGTCTTTAAGGCGGATACCGCCTCTTCCAGCGCATCCGCATCAGATACCTCCCGGCCTGCTGCGGACGCGCCCACGCGGACAAACCCTTTTGTCTCCAGGCTTTTTGCCGCCTCCTCGGAAACGGCCTCCCTCACCACATTGCCCCTATATAAGAAAATCCTATCCATACTCCATTCCTCCTCCGCAGGGGTTATGCCAGCGCTTCCTTCAAATTGACAAAGCACTGCATTACCTTCTGGTCAGTGATCCACAGGTCATGGAACTTACGGTAGTCCATGGCCCATGCTCTTGCTTTCTGGTTTGTCTCCGGATCAAAAATCCTGGTCTTGTCCGTCTTGGACACCGCGATCGGGGCGTTCCTGGGAGTAATAATCCAGTTGATACTCTTGCACCCGGCAGCCGGGGCAAATCCTCCTTCCTTCTGTCCCTCTGTCTTGCCATCCCTGAACAGGTATGCCGTCTTCAGCCTATCCGATCCCACTGGAATCAGGGGATGTATTCCATCCAGGCTTTTGACCTTTAATGTCACGTCTCCCTGCTTAAAATCAGTCACGTCCAGCTTTTTGGAAAGCCTTTCACTCATAGAAAGTATGGCGGCCGCCATGCGGTCAATAGTGATGACCAGCGGGACATTCTCACCGACTATATTCTGGATGGCGGCAATGTCATAGTACAACTTTGACAGGATTGTTGCCTCTTCCGGCACATAGCCACCGGATGCCCTGTTTTTCGCAATACAGTCTGCCGCAATCTTGCTGTACCGGTATGCGTCGATCTCAGGGACAACTCTGGTTCTCTGGAATTCACCCATCACAGTTGCCGCGGTCAGGGCAAAGTTTGTCTCATCTACCGTGTTTTCATCAAAGCTGAAAGAGCGCCCCCTGTCCTGGGTCATCTCCTTGGTCTGGTACTTGAACGTTATGTCCCCGCTGGTAAAACCGTTCGTCAGGTCATAGTCCGCCAGTCCGTCCATGCTGACATTCGGAATCTTGACCTCACTGCCCCCGTTATACTTGACCAGTTTCTCGTTTACCTCCATCCAGCCGGATGTGGACTGCTCCACGGCGGCCTTGTCCAGCTCGCTCTGGATGATGGCGGCTGTCTCGATATTGTTCATCTTACCTTATCCTCCTTAAACCGAATTTAAATACCTCTGATGTTCCTTGCGATCTGGTCTCTCAGCAGGTTCTCAGATGTAGCCGCCCTTCCAAGCCCCTCCGGGGTCCTGCCTTTAAGCCTGGCCTGCACGGCTCCCGCAAGGCTGTCCTTAAAGATCTGAGTTGTGGCCTTCAGGGTTTCCTCCATCCTCTCTCTGCTGGAATAATCCAGCATTTCCGCCAATCCAGGGGAATAACCCTCCTTCTCCAGCGCCCTGACCGCTTCCTCCCGCAGTTCCTTCTTAAGCAGTTGTCCTTCCAGATCAGCGATCCGCGCGTCCTTTTTCTTCTGGTCTTCCGCAGTCCGTTCTTCCGGAGACATTCTCCTGCGCCTTTCTGCCTCCGCGGTCTCGTCCTCCCACTGTTTTCTTGCGGCGGAAATTGCAGAATCCAAATCTGCTTGGGTATAGCTTTTGCCTTCATTCCCTCCTCCCTGCTCCCCGGTCCCATTTCCATCCTTATCCCGCGCTTCCTCCGAACCGGCATCTTTCCCTGTACCAAAGAGCCCGTTCATAAACCTCTGCACCGCGCTCATTTTCCCGGCATCAGAGTCCCCGCTGTGCTGTCCCTGTGCCGCTGCTTCCTGCGCGTCCTGTCCGGTCTCCTGAGCTGTGTTTTCCTGTTCATCCATCTCTTTTTCCTCCTTCATTTTTATAGTGCTGCAAACAGCTTCCGCCAAAAATAATTTTGACCAGTGTTTGCACGGTAAATTTATGCAATGAAATAAGCACCCTTTCGGATGCCTATTTTATGCCATGCTTGATTTGCAGCTTTATAAGTTCTTCCCTATACCACTGTGTAAGCCGTCGTGCCTCTCTGTCTTCCGCTGTAAGCCCCAGTCCTTTAGCTGGCGGGTCATTCGCATGTCTGGCGGATATCTGCTCTCTTTTCTTCATGGTTTTTTTCATCAGCTTTTTTGCCTCTTTTTCATAAGCGGCCCATGCCTTTTTATCGTTTCTTTCTTTCATACTCAAAACCATACTGATCCGCCAGCCTCCTTACAATGAAATCATATTCATCAATATCTACATCTGCAGCGTTATTCATGACCTCATTTATGAAAGCCGCATAATTTTCACCCTTATATGCATGAATCAGGGCGCTTCTGTCAGCACATGTTGTGCTGTCCGTTCTTCGGATTATATAAATAAATTTATCATCCACTCCTGTAAGCTGCGGAAGTCTGTACTCCATGAACAGGGAAATGTCCGCGTCGCTAAAGGAATAATGTGTTTCAGCGGTCGGATGATTATGGGTAACATACGCCCCTGCAAGTCCATCTCCAAGATCGTAATCAGGATATACATGGTCCGCAGTGCCATAGCATTGATAAACATTTCCATTCCGGGTGACGCAGACCGCGTTCTCTTTCTCATTATCCTTCGCGATCTGCTCCGTATACTCGCTCAATTTAGATTGTACCAGACTGCCGTCCCCAGCGTCAATCTTCTCCAGGAATTTCTTTCCCTCATGCATCTCAACGCCGTCAGACGGGTTCCCGACTGCGGCTCTGAGGCCTCCATCCTCCACATAGCGCTGTTTCCACTCTTCAAACCTGGGGCTGTCTTTCAGTGGATTGGCA
The DNA here is from genome assembly GCA_910583845.1 of uncultured Acetatifactor sp. Taxonomy (GTDB): domain Bacteria; phylum Bacillota; class Clostridia; order Lachnospirales; family Lachnospiraceae; genus Acetatifactor. Next base: position 19,346 of record CAJUAB010000040.1, on the reverse strand, counting down.
TCATCCCTGTTCTTAAACAGATCCAGCCCTGCTTTTGCCCTGATCGTGCATTTGCAGTTTGGGTGCATCGGGGGCATGTTCACTCCCGGCTGCCCCTCATCCATACGGAAAGTACTGCCGTTTATCTCCATACAAATGTCACATCCGCCGCCAATATATGTATATTCCTCAATCCCAAGTTCCCGGTATGATTCCAATTCTCCCTGGTTGGCAAAATAACTGCACTCTGTCCGGACAAGTCTCTCCGCCGCATAACGCCCTTTCTCCATAATGCCGTCAATCTCTCTGGCCATTTCCCGGACGCCCGCCCCGGACATGAACCCAAGGGTGATCTCCCGCCGGGCCAGGGCCGCCAGCCTGTCCGTGTTCTCCCATACTGCCTGGGAATAATTCTTTCCCGACCAGGGATATTCCAGAATGCTCTTCAGCAGCCCCGCGTCTACCTTTGCCACGGGAAATCCAACTCCCAGCATGGACTGGATATCATAACAGCCCCTGTAATAATTGGTCTTGAACATATCCCCCAGGAGATCTGTCAGCTTTGTCTCGGTCTCCCCGGAAAGCGTGATCATTTCCCGGTAAATATTGGCCAGCAGCTGCTCTTTCCTGCTGATCTGTGATTTTGCGGACAGGGTATTCAGTTCCAGCAGCACACGCGAATCTCCCCCTGCCTGTGCGACATACGCGTCCATGCCCTGCCGCCATCTGCTGTACTCGCTTCCCGTCAGCAGCTTCGAAGCCTCAGCCTGTGTCAGACCGTTCTCCCCCGCGTATTTCTGGAACATGGCATTTATTTCCGTCTCCAGCTGGTTGGCCGTTTCATCATACAGCACCATAATATCCCTGACATAGCCGTCCGTTTCCCTGGCATTGTCCAGCGCCCTCTGTTTGGCCTTCTCAATCCACTCATTGCGTTCCCGCTGGCTCATCCCCTGCCTCCTCCCGCTCCGCAGACTGGAAAGCCCTGGCAAGGTTCTCATAGACTCCAAACGCCTCCTGGTCCTGCTTCTTTTCCTCCTCCAGCTTCGCCAGCTCCTCCTGCACATTCTCCACCGTGGGAAGCATTTGCAGCCTGGTCTCCCGGGACAGATCATTTGCCAGTGTCGTGATGACCTGCGCCATCTCCAGAATGTTCTGCGGCTTGTTGCGCCTGAACTTCGGGACAATGGCCCGGTAGTCAAAATGATACCCCATTACATTCAGCATATTTGTGATCAGTTCCATCCTGCGCTGCAAGCCCTTTTTGAACTTCCGTTCCTTGATGGCACACATCTGTTCCAATCCCCACAGCTTGTAGGAGATGGCCACTCCGGAAAGATTTCCACCAAAAGAGTCATCGCACATATGCGGTACGTTGGCCATGGTATGGATGTCCTCCCTGAGCCTGTTCTTGTAATTTTCCAGGGCTGTATCGTCAACCTGTTTTAGCAGCCACGCCACGTCGCCGCCGTCTTCCAGGATAATGGCCCCGTTTTCCTTCATCTCCCGGATATCCTCGCTTTCCACATCTCCCAGTCTCATGACCTTTAAAATGGCGTCATCATTGTATTCAAAATAGTTGGCGGTATTGCTCTGGACCTTGTTGTAGGCGTCGATCTCGGTAATAACTCCCTCGAAATCTCCCAGCCTTTCTTCATTGTTGATGTATTCCACAAACGGCACATCCTGCCAGTAATGGTCCTGGGCCGCTTCCAGGATCAGCTCACCCCCGTTAAAAGATCTGAAGCGCATCACCCGGCAGGCGTCCCAAAACTCCACTTTCCGGATCACATTATCGTTTTTGTCCCGGGATTCGATTGTCCGTATGAAAACCATGGGGTCGGAAAAACCGCTGTCAGACTCATAAATCATGATCCCGCATTGCGCCGGAATTCTTGCCAGCCGGATCTTCGCGTCCTCATCCATGTAAAGCATTTCAAAGCAGCTTCCGCCGATGCTGCAGTTCTTTGCCATTTCCATGTTATGGTCCTGTTCGTCATTATAATTAAAGATATCCTGTATGATTCGCAGGAACTCTTCGTCAGGAGAGCTGTAGACCACAGGCTGCCCCACGAAGTAGCCTGTGGCCGTATCCGTGATATACCGCGCCATATTGTGGACCAGACGGTTGTTGGGAGCCGCGGCATCACGCTTTTTTTCCTGAAGGATCTTATGTTTTCCAATATAGTAATCATACAAACGCCCGAATTTGATGTCCACGGCGTTCTTGTCGATCATATCCCGAATATCCTTTTCCGTCAGACTTTTTATGGAATCCCTGTCCATGTAAATAACCGCCATACCCGGCCTCCCTATAATCCCAATTCCTTTTTGCTCATTATCCTGAACTTCTTAATCTTTTTGGCTAGTGTGCGGCATCCTTCCAGCGCGTCCGGACCATCGTCATGTGCCCCCATCGGGAAGTGCTCCATCTGCTCCATCAGAATCTTATGTCGCTTGTTGAACAGGATATAATGGTTTTTCACATCCGGCTGCAACGTCTGGATACGCATGGTCTTGTCACTGCTTTGCGGAACCTCTTCAATGGGCAGATATAATCCCGCCCTTGCCGATGCTTTCGCCAGTTCCTCCTTCAAAAACCACTGGAACTGTACCGTCTCCGCCCCGAATTTCTTATAACCCCTGCCATACTCCCGGCGCAGAAGTTTTTCCTTTTCCAGCACATCCGCGATAATCTTATCCGGGTGCCGCCGCTCAATGTCGGCATCCACCACATACATATATCCGGATACCTTGTGTTTGGCCATGGTGATAATCGCGGAGAAGTCACTGTGCCTGCTCTTTCCAAGGGACGGGTCCACAAAACCGAAAAATAAAAAGTTTCGGTCCTTGAAGTCTGTCTCCGCCTCGTTGTAATACTTAAACCACTCCGGGTTAAATATGCAGTCTTCCGGATTGATCGGCTCATTCTGTTCCTCGGAATTGAAGGAGGCCTCCCCATCTGTCACCCGCATAACCATCAGGTCATAATAAGACAGCTTTTCTGGCCATAACACTTTTGTGCCCTCCAGCATCTTCTGCCGGTTTTGTTCAAAAAACTTCCTGGCATCCGCCTCTCGATCCTCATTTGAAAGGTCTGTGAAAATATCCTCCCACTTTTTCCAGAGACTGTCTTCTTTTGAAAAGGAGATGACCGCCCTATATTTAACAGCCCTGTATCCGGGATTTTTCAGCGTCTTGGCCAGTAGGCTGTCATAATGCAGCAGCGTCCCGATATAGATCATGTCCGTGTAGTCATCACCGGCCTTCGACACGGCTTTCAGAAACCAGCTTTCCAGCTTGGCCCTCTGTTCGGGGGTACGGACATTCTCGTCATTTTCAATGTCATCCAGCAGCAGCAGATCCGGCCTCCAGTTCCTGTGCTTCCGCCCCCGGATCTTCTTTCCGGAGCCGATGGCCTCCACTTTGATGTTAGTGCTGGTGAGCAGCACGTTGCTTCTCCAGACCTTGCCCACGAGATTCCCGAAATCCTCCCGGAGCGCCTCGTTTTCCTCAAATTCCACGCGTATGTTTTCCAGGAAGCCCTCCGCCTGGTCGGAACTGTCAGATATAATGATGGGGTAGTGCTTATATCCATACACGATGGAGTGGATCGTCCCCTTGAAGGTAAGGCTTGTGGACTTGGCGTGCCCGCGAGGGGCCGCCACTACCCGCTTCACCCCCGCCATCCTGCTGATTTTCTTAACCTGCCCCTGCGTCAGCGGGGCCTCCCCCTTCAGGACGCCCCGCTGCCAGATATCATCCAGTTCCCGGTGGAACTCCGGCGACGGCTTGGAAAAATAATGCGGGAAGTATGCCCTTCCAAAAAACTCCAGGTCGATCGCCCCAAGGCGCTGGCGGATGCCCCCTGGGCCCGTCACCGGCAGGCCTGCTTCGTAATCCTGCCGTATCCTCTCACGCTCTGGGGAACCGTCTTTGTACAGGGATGCTTTCAACAGGCTTTCCAGTTCGTTCAAATCCTCTGTCCTGTCATCATAATGCATCCTGCTTTCAGCCTCGGCCAACGCGCCGATCAGAGCCTGTATGCTGCTGCTTTTTCCTTTTCTGATCTCCCTCACCCGCTTTCCCGTCAGACAGGACCCGTACCGCCCCGTTTAAGGCTTTTAAACACGGCCATGGATTCTTGCCCCCCTTCGTACTTTTAAACGAATTTGAACGTATTCTGCGCTGTTTTGAACGGTATCTGGGCATGCATAAAAGGGAACTGCCGGGAACATGTCCCAAAGCCGGGCTTCGCCACCCGGCCAGGTCCATCTCCTGCCCAGTTCCCTCTCTTATGTCCGCCGCCCTCCCGCGCCGGGACGAATCAACCATCCGCAGTCAGGTCGGCTTCCTGCAATGCCCGCTCTGCCGCGTCCCCCGCGGCATTCTTTTCATCAGTGCCCGCATCCATGGGATTTTCTTCTGTCCGGCCAGGCGAAAACCCTTCCGGAGGCTTTTCACCCGCCCCCACGTTCAGGGACTCCCCATCCAGCCGGATGCTTAGTCGGACTTCCCTCTTCTCGTTGCAGATCGTGATCTCGAAGGTGGCTTTCCTGCCGCGCCTGTCATAGCGGATAACACGGGGGGCCAGTTTCTCCAAGACACCACTCACTACCTTCATGCTGCCGTCTGCCTCCTGCCGCACGACGGTGGGCTCAATGGGCCGGTTCTCCTTCCCGGACAGCAGCATGATCCACTCGGCTTCCAGATACGAGAGCCTTGACGGCCCGCCGTCCCCCAGAAAGCGGATCACTCCCGGCAGCCCCCTTACCTTGTAATAATTTCCCGCGTTATAAACCATTTCCAGAAACACATAGCCGGGAAACAGGATATATTCCTTTTGTTTCCATTCACCACCGCTGCGGATCAGCCGGTTTTCCCGTGGGACAAGGGCCCGGACTCCCTGCCGGTTCAGTTTCTCCGCAATGGCGACCTCGCTGCCGGTAAGAACCTGGATCACATACCACATGGCATCAGCCCTCCATCCCTTCCTTCTTTTTCTTGTTCAGATACTCGCTGACCTGTCGGTACAACTGCGGGTTCTCTTTGGCCATGGCCTCGAACACAAGGCTCTTGACCGACTCCAATCCGGCCTCATAGCTTTCCCTGGTCTGCATATCGATCCGCTTCTTGTAGGCACCCGCGCGGATCAGCGCGTTGGTCTGCCGGATCAGCTTATCCACCGGGACCTCCTTCATCTGTTCCTCGTCCAGGTTGGTCAGCGCGTTCAGCACATGGTGGCTGGCCAGCCGGATCAGCGCCTCCGATGTATCCAGATCAGGATAGCGGTTCATCTCGTCCATCAGCATGGAGAAGTTATTCTGGGCCACGCTTATCATTTCCACGGTGGCCAGGTACTTCCTGGCGTAGGTACAGACCGCCATCTGCGACATCTCCTCACCGTTTTCCTTGAGGAATGCCACGATCTCCCTGTATGTGCAGCCGGTCAGCAGCATCTGTTCCACGGTGTCTTTCAGTTCCGGCGGCAGCCGGTCCACCTTGCCGGTGCTGCGTCTGCGCCTGTCCTCGCTCATACCCTCACACACTCATCGCTTATGCTGCCCTGCATAAGCCGGATACCTTTCTCCGATACCCTGGCTTCAATTTCCCTGTATCCATAGTCCGCCAGATCCGCCCCCATAACCTTGCCGTCAATCGTGCGTGTTTCGATATACCCAGACTGCTGCAAAAAATGTACGCAATCCAGAAACTCCGCTTTTTCAATCCCCCAGTTACACACCCCTGCCCTTACCTGCTCAAGCGCCGAAAATCCTATCCGGTCCAACAGATTGATGCAGCTGAGCACCGATCCATTGTTCTTGGGAAAAGCATCCGCCCGGATCTGTTTCATCATCTCGTCCCTGTTCATGGTCATACCCTCCGTTTCCCTGCCTGCTGGCCATCCGTTCCAGCTGCTGATTTAATGTTTTTATTCGTTTCCAACGCCGCCACTGTCTGAACTAAGTGGATTTCATCATGATTTCCAGCATCTGGTCCAGCTTGCAGTCCAGACGCTGGTCCATCTGATCCATCTTGCGGTCCAGCTTGCCCATTTCCCGAATGAAGTCCTCCTTCGTCAGATAGACCGACCGGATCTCCTTTATGTCCTTCCGGCACTCGTCAAAATCCTTCTGGTGGGCATCCCTGGGGGTGTAATCCTCCCGGATCTGCCGGATGTCCTTCTTCAGTTCCTCGGTAATTTCCTTCAGGTCCGCCTTGTCGATCCGCTCATTCTCCACCCGCGATATCCTGTCTCCCTGCCTGTCCACCTGATTCATGGTCCGCTTCAAAAAATACGCGATGACGCCGATCCCCATGGTAATGGCGGTTGTAATTATCCATTCTTCCATATCCCTGCCCCCTCAAAAAAAGATACACTTGCGGTTATTGCAAGTGTATCTTTTTTTCCTAAACCCGTACATATAAAGCACTTTACTCTTTTTATAGCAAAAACTCGGAGAGTTCCATCTGGCCTTCCACAGGCCTTCTTTTAATCTCAACCGCCTTGTCATGCACTATGTTCCTGATCCAGACCTCCGTCAGTCCATATTTAAGCGCCAGCTGCGCGTAATTGCTGCCGTCAAACTCCTCCCGGATTTTCCGGTCCCTGTCAGCCCTCTTTACGACCTCTTCCGCCTTGGCTATGTATATATTGGTGCCCCCGAATACCCTTGTCAGTTTCAGATATGCTTCCACTCCAACGGTCTCCGCGATCCGCCTCTGTTCTTCCTTAAAATCATCCAGTGTAAGCGCCATCCAACACACACCATCCTTTCCGCTCTTCCCCGGGTTTTCAGCCTGTACGCTGTCCGGCAGATCCATTCCCGCCTTTCCCTGCCGCGCTTGCAACATATCCCTTCAATGTCTCGATCAGCCTGTTCCCCTGCGTAAAACCAAGCCATGCAAACGGATCTTTCGCTGTTGTGTTGATTTTCAGCTCCTTCTTAATGATCTTGCAGAGCCGGTCTCCCAGAGGCACATCATTTTCCACTTCATCGTATTTTTTGAGTTCGTACATGAGGGCCCACACCTTCTTCTGCTGGGCGATGGTAATCCCGCCCGGCCTCTCCTCGTATTTATGGAACCGTCTTCCCGCAGCCTTGGGAACCGCTTTCCCCTGGAGTCCCTCCAGCCGGGCAATCACCGTGTCGGCTTCTTTATACGTCAATGCTTTCACGGAACTTTTCCCAGCCACGCCGGCAAGCAGAACGTGCAGTTCGTCCTCCCCTGTTCCGGAACCCACAATGCCAAGGGCATGGCCGATGGCGTATATCTTCCTGACCTGAAACTGCTCTATCGCTTTCATACGTCCTCCTTCCCGGCTACTGCCTCGCTTCCGCCTCCACCGCTACCTTGATGGTCTCATCAACAATTACCGCAGCATTAATCACATCAACCGCTTCCTGCGGCGTCCCCTCCCAGCCCGCGGATTTCAGGACCTGCAGCATCCACTCCCAATTAACTACCTCTGACACGAGATAGGCCCAGTCGCTGGCCTCCTGCTCCGGAAGCCCGGCCAGCTTCATCAGCGTCCCCATATCCTTCTCGTATTTGCCTTTCAACTTCTTACGGAGCGTCGCCTGGAGCTTTTTGTCCCCCGTGATTGCTGCAACAGTCGCGTCCAGCGTACCCTCTGTATATTTCCCAAGGCAGGCGATTGAGAAAAGCCTTTTTGCCGGTGCCAGCAGGATACAGCTGGTTTTTTCCGTGACAAAATCTGTATAGACGGTGTTCAGGAGCCTTCTGACCATTTCCATGGAAACCGGCTTCACGGTCTCGCTGTTCCCTACAACTACCCTGGCATTGCTGCTGCCCCAGTATTCCGCCGTTTTGTTCTTGGTATCCTTCAGGTCTTCCGTGGCGACATTTTCAAACCATGCCTTGATGCCGTCCAGTTCCGCCTGGATCTGGTCCTTCTGGGCCGTAAGCTCCACCAGTCTGTCCGTCTTCTCCCTGATCTCATCCATTCTCGCCATCAGCCAAATACCTCCCCAATGTGTCAAAAATCTTCCCGGCACACTCCCGGCATATCTCTATGCCGCATACTGTCTTCACGCCGTCCACTGATCCGCAGAGCTGACAGGCCGGGACATGCTTCCTGATATGTATCCCTTCCCCGTCGGACACCAGGTCCACCGGCACCCCCGGCAAAAGGCCCGTCTCCTGACGCATCCCCCTGGGGACTGTGACGCCACCGCTCCTTGTAACCTTTTTTACTGCCTGCATCTTCCATCCTCCTCTCCCACTCTGCATTTCCATGGGCTTGTGACCATCGCCTGGCTGGCGGCTGCATTAGGAGGGGGCTGCACCCCCTTATAAAATTTTCCGGCCATAAGTCTGCTTCCCCTTGCAGGCAGTCAGACAAACAGCAGCCCCATGGTCCCTGCCATCCGCTCAAGCCCTGCAAGAGAAATGTCCTCATTGTTGACAGCGTTGTTGAACACATTTACCATGCCCCTGATCCCCCACTTGCTGTGGCTGATACTGAGAAGGTAATCCAGCTCCCGCCGCATCCCCTTCTCCTTCAGAGCCGGGAAGAACATCTCCACATCTTCCCTCGTGACGTCCTGGGTCCGGTAGCGGCTGTGTAGCCTGGTCCGGTTAAACTGCTGTGCGAAGATGGCCTCCTGCTTCCCCAGCATCTTGTTGTAGACCTCCACGTTCCCGATCAGCACGATCCCGATGCCGGGCTTCCCAGTCATGACATCCTCATCCACCCAGCCCCGGATCTCCTCCAGCGTCAGGAATTTCAGGTTCTGCGCCTCGTCAATGATGAGGACCTTGTCCGTCTGCCGCAGCTTCTCCTGGATGGCGGCTGACAGATCCTCCGTCCGGAGGTTGTCCTGCATGGACAGCGCCCTGGCGATCAGCTTCAAAAGGCTCCTGGTGGAACCGGTGCTGGGGGACACTTTCACATAGACAGTGGTGTTGGGGTTGTCCTTGTAAAACTTGGCCGCCGCCTTGGTCTTGCCGATCCCGGCGTCGCCGTCTATAACCACGATCCCTTTCTCCAGCTGGCAGTACCGGATCGATTTGTAGGCCCCCTCGGAAATGCTTGTTTGAATATAGCCGTCTTCGGCCTTGCCCCGCAACGCCTCCGCCCGCTGGCTGCTCTCCTGGCGTTCATCCTGGATCTGGAAGAATTCCTTCAGCTTCTTCTCCACCGCTGCTATGTCGCCCTTGTCATACTTGCTGTTGCGGTATGCGCTCAGCACCGCCTGGCTAAGACCCATCACCGGGGCCGCCTTGGCCTGGCTAAGACCGTTCTCCTTCAGATACCGCTCCACCCGCTCCTGTAAACCTGCATCATACTGTCTGCCCATCCTTTACCTCCTTTTTCCTGGCCGCATTCCTGTTCATGACATCCAGGTCGGCACCGCCTGCCGCTTTCTTATACAGCGGTTCCTCTTCCGCCCTCTGGATCTCCAGTATCGTGGGGTTTGCTTTCCCCTTATATTCCGCCTTGTTCCTCTCCGCCTCCTTAAGCACCAGTTCCATGGCCGTAATCCTGTCCGCTTCCGCCAGGATGATGTTCTCCTTATATTCCCGTGTGAGACGCTCCAGCCGCCGGGTCTTCGCCATGGCCGTCTTGACATCTTCTTTTCCGGCATTATAGGAGAGGACTGCTTCATTGTCCGCCGGAACTGTCATCACATACCGATCTTCTAGGTCATAGATCCTCACAGAGCTGAGGTCATCCGGATCGTACCTGAAATATACCTGCTTATCCAGGTACAGGGATATAAAGTCATCATTCCAGTAGTCAATCCTCCCGCCGTTGATATCCAGGTATACGCCTCTCTGTGTGACCTTCTTCGGCCTGGAACTTCTCATCAGCATCAGGTTCAGCTCATCGGCGGATGCTGTCCGTTTCCTTGTAAGATATTCGTTAAAAACATCCATTTTGGTTTTACCCTTATCCTCCTCTACCGCCCCGTTGTAGGGCTCCATGTTGAAATACCATTCCAGTACCATTTCCACATATTCCTCAAACTCCTCGTCCGAATATACCTGGCCCTTTTTTAAGACATATTTGAGCCGTTCCGGCTTCTCCACCACAGTTCCCCCTGTATAAGTTTCAAACAGCCTGGAAAGGTCGTTCTTCACATCCAGGAACCGGCGCTCTATGATCTTTGCCTTGGCATTCCGTACAATGGCGTTGGTCATGTGGATGCCCAGACGCTTGAAGACACCCGGCGGTTCAAAAACTTCCTCCCCACCCTTTGCTTTCTTTTTGCGATGCCCCAGCCCTCCTATATCGGAAGTGAGGAATTCCCGTCCGTTATCCACGTAAATATTTTCCGGGATGCCGTGCTTTAAGATGCCCCTTCTGAGCGCCACCAGCGTGGCCTCCGAGCACGGGTTGTATGTTATGTAATAGCCCGTAAAGATCCCGCTTCTGGCATCCAGGAACGCCGTCAGGTATGGCCGGTGGATCTTGCCGGATTTATCCCGCACCATCACGTCAAAGGTATGGTTGTCGGCAATCCACCACTCGTTGCTGGAGATGTCTTCGTAGATCCGCCTTATATACGGGGCACACCGGTCATTAAATGCCTTGTGCCCTTCCCTTCCCAGCACCTTCACCCCTTCCGTCAGGTCATTGTTGATCCTCCGGTAAAACGCCGAGTAGCTGGGGATATCCGGGTAGAGGTCGGGGCGCATCTCCCGGGCCCACATCTTGGTATAGTCCAGACACTTCTGGATCGGGTGCTGGCTCTGGTCAAGGTAGTAATACAGGAATGCCTGCCAAATCGTCTCGTCTATGCTGCTGGTCCCCTTCTTCCACTTGCCCCGCTTGTCCACCAGCCCGGACAGGTCCTTCTCCCTGACCGCTTTCCATTTCCTGTACAGGATGTCTATGGAAATCTGCCGGTCGGGATACTCCAGGCCGCAGAAGGTAACAAATTTTTCATCCACCTCCGCCTTGCTGGCCGCGCCCGGCTTTCTCCGGTACTGCTGCCACTGTTCCACCAAGCCGGTCCAGAAGTCGATCTCCTGCCTCTCCGCCTCCGAGAATTCGTCCACCGCCCTGCCCTCCCGGACTGGCAGCGCCTGATCCAGACCCTCCGGGGGGCTGGCGGCTGCCATCTGATACCATTTCTGCTGTAATTCCTCGTCCAGGGCCTCCAGGGGAACCAGGTAGGTTTTCCTGTTTCTGCTGTTTACCGTCTCCCTGGCTTCCAGCTTGCCGTCCTTTATAATTTTTTTAATATATTGACAACTGCACCCCCTGACTTCCGCCACCTGCTTCGCAGTCAGCATCTGCCCCATCCCATCACCGCCTTTCAGCCTGCCATCATCAGATGCAGGAGGCCATCCCTGCATGACGGGGCGGTATGCCCCGTTTCGGCTGGATTAATGATTATTTTTATGGTACAATCTCCGTAAAAAGGAGGTGTAACTAAATGACATTTGAAGAATTCCTTGAGCGGGCCGATCATCACTATGAGTCAGTAATTCGCGATATGATGAAACAGCACCCATTATCCGTTTCCAAAATCGAAGAAGCATGCACATCAAACAAAAAGCTATATGATGCTGTATATCTACAGGATTATTTACGGTACAGAACATTAACAACGCTCTCCGTATACCACGATTACCTTCGGGAACGGCTCATTCAGACTGCTGGCATTGACATCGGAGATTTTTTAGGGCTTGACGAATCTCCGATCCATTCGCATGATATGTAATTTGCAGTTCTTCAGTATTTATAGTATCCAGACATTCCGAGTGGAGACTTTTATCTGACGGTATGCATCTCCACCAATTTAACAGATAGCAGCGGCTGCCGTCATACTGTTTCAGCTTCTGGTCCACAAGATACTTATAAACCACCCTTGATGCCGGATGTTCCATGCCGATCATGACAAGAACAACTCCGGCATCTTTTAGAGTGAGCCCCTGTATTGCTTTCTCCATCCCAGTTCTGGCAGGGAGCTTACTGTTTATAATGCCCTCATAATATTCATCAATCTCTGCCGCGTCACTGGTTGCTTCTCTTTCCAGCTTTTTACAAAGTGCGTGACGGGAATTTCCCTGAGGGACAAATTTCTTTTTTGTGATATTGACAGCTTTAGGCATCACATCTTCCCCGTAACATGACCTCCAATTGTCAGTATTTGCAGGAGACAAAATATCTGTTATGTATTCCGGGGCCAAGGTGCTCCCTGTAGCTGGCCCTCGGAATACCTTCACCAGCCAGTCGCTTCCATCCTCGGTACATATCCCAAAGTATTCATCTGTGCGGGTGAAGTGGTACTCATTCCCATAGAACTGCCTCATTACTATCTGGCATACTTCCCATTGCGCCAAACACTGGATAAATTTCTTCTCCAGCCCTGGATTGTTTTCCCAGGCCACCAGCCCTCCATAGTAGTCATGCATGACCTGATCCCATTCCACGATGATGTTTGCCATCTTCGATCCGAGCTCTGTTGCCAGGAATTCTCGCTTGTTCAGCGGAGGGTATGCGAATACCTCCTTGTCCTGGCACAATTCTGCCGCTTTTCCAACAATAGCGTCCTTTTCCGCCTGCGTCAGCCTTTTAAAATACTCCAGTAACCGTTCTTTCTCTCCCATGCTCTCTCCTTTCAGCCTGTCATCGTCAGATGCAGGAGGCCAACCCTGCATGACGGGGCTGAAACCCCGTTTCGACTATATGTATTACAAGATATCCCGGATCAGCGTGATACCCCATTATGTTTCTGCATTCAACATATCCACCAACGCCTGCACCGCATTCTGGTCGGTGCTGTATTCCCCTCTGGTTTCCACATTTCCACCATGCTGTGGCTGTGAAGTATCAAGTATCCTCATTGCTATATACATCTTTTCCCCGCCAATATACTGACTGCTTACCTTCCATTCTGGTTTCACAGGCTTCCCTCCTCGCGATTATCCTCTTCTTCTGATTCTCTATATGCAAAATATTTTTTGAAATAAACTTTAACTGCTGGCTGACTGATCGGAAAGCCGCTGACTGTACAATAGCGGGAAACCATGCTGAAATTCAGCGCCCGCTGCTCCAGCATCTGCCCAAACATCTGATCCACCTGCTCCCTCAGTTCTGCTGGGAAAGTTTCCAGTTTGCATGTACCGTTTCAGACCACGTTTTCCCTTGCTCCTGTTCCGGCCTTTATATTTTGTGATGATTGGCACTCCTGCATCTGAAACAGCTTTTCCATAGACCGCTCCATGCGGTCCGCTGCCCTGGTCATAGCCTCTGCCGTCCTTGCAAAACACTCAGCCATATTTGAAGACAGCTATATCTTTTCCAACAAACCATGGCTCACCGGCAATAGTAACTGACCGTACCCTGCCAAACTCCTGATTTTCAAATACTTTCAAATCACCCATTCTTTTATCCTTTCTAATCTAGCATCCTTAAATAGCTTTTAAAAACTCTTCAAAATCTTCCGCTTTACCCCCCAGTCTTTCTATAATCGGGATAACATACTTCCTCCCAGTTGGCTTCCCATGTGTGGCTTCACTTATTCTGGCATGGGGTATCCCCATTTGCTTTGCCAGTTCATTCTGGGAGATCTCTTCTTCTACCAGCCGGATCTTCACCCAGAGCCTGAACTCATTAAGAGTTTTTACCTTACTTTCCTTCAACCCGTGTTCGCCTCCTTTTCATCCCATTGCATCATGCTTTTTTTCATGCTATAATCGGTCATGTATAAGTGGTACATTTTGATTATATTCCTCATTTGAGGACCTGTCAATTAGTATTTGAGGACAATTCTTCTTTTTTTGAGGATTTTGGAGGTGCAATATGACTATAAACGAGCGTTTTTTTGCTCTGCTTGATGCAAAAGGTGTATCCCAAAAAGATTTTTGTCAATCAACTGGCATACCAAAACAAACAATAAGTGGATGGAAAAGCAGAAAAACAGATCCCCCCTCGTCTCTTATTATTACGATTTCTAAATATTTTGGCGTTACACCTGGTTATTTGCTTACTGGCGAAGAACCAAAATATCCCGATAACAGTGGAGAAGAATTTTCTACCAAACAACTTCTAGCCTATTATAATGCTTTACCTGATGTAGAGAAAAATATTATATTAGGAAAAACCGCGGAATTATATAAAGCGCAAATGGAGTCCTCATCCAAGGACAAATAATCCATTTGTAACCAATTATAAAACAAAAATTCTCAATGCATTGCGCCATAAATGGCACTGACTTTAGTTGCCATTTATGGTTGCCATTATCGTCTCTATCAATTTGCTTTCAAATTAACTCTTTTTAACGATCTTTCAAATAACATTTGAAAGATTGTTAAACCGCATAAATTCAACAAATGAAGAATTTTTTCCTTTGTTTTTTGAAAGATATTTGAAAATCATTGAACATTATCTATTAAACTCTCTAATAATCTCTCACATGACTTTTTGGCTTTAATTTTTCTTTTCAAGTTGCCATTAAATCGCTTACTTATCTGTAAAGTTTATTCTCGCATCCTTAAGGTCAAAAAAGCCCCAAATCATGGGATTTCTCACCATGTAAGGGACTTTAAGGGATTATAAGGGTTCAATGGTTGCCATTACCCTTGTTTTCTACGGAAATTCACACCCCTTCTTCAGTGCGGAAAAGAATTTGCCCGCAAGCCACATATCCACCATGGAAAACTCGTCCACAATGACCAGGTCCGCATCCAGGCTGTCCTGCTTTTTCGTCCGGCTGCCCTCGTCCTCTTCACTGACAAGGCCGAGCCCGCTGTGCATGGTACATGCCCCGTCAAACCCGGTGCTTTCCGCCATCCTGCGGCTTGCACGGCCCGTAGGCGCCATCAGGACAATCTTCCCATCTGGATAAATCCTGCGGTAAACCTCCAAAATAATCTTCAGCACGGTCGTCTTGCCCGTGCCCGGCGAACCGGTGATCACGGACAGGTTATAAAGAAATGCCGTCCGGACTGCGGATTCCTGTTTCCCGGAAGTCCGAAGCCCCTGCTCCGCCCTGACTGTCTCAATGACGGTTGAAATGTCCTTCACCGGCGGCCTTTCCTCCGCCAGCATCCTTGCGACCCGGCTGGCAGTCTCATCCTCCTGTGCAAAGGCACCCGGATGGTAGATGCTGTCCCTCATGGAGACCACAGAGCCGTTTAAGATCATGGCGTCCAGTTCCTGCTCCACTTCCTCCGGGCGCACACGCATTTCCGGAAGCGGGATCTTTTCATTCAGCATCTTAAACGCTGCCCTGCGCAGCTCTTCCCTTCCCAGGAACAGGTGTCCCTGTTTCCCTTTCGCCTCGTCCAGTGTGCAGTAGAGCGCGCCCCTGATCCGCATGGGGTCACGGGGACGGTTATCGGTCTTCCTTACAATGGCATCCACACGCCGGAACCCAAAGCCCGGCATCTGGCAAAGCTCAAAGGGGCTTTTTTTCAGGATATCCAGACAGGCCGGCCCGAAATGCTGGTAGATTTTAAGCGCTGTCTTCGGCGTCAGCTTAAAGGGCGCAAGAAGCGTCATGATATCCCGCAGCGCCCGGCTCTCCGCAAAAGAAGCCCGGATGTCTTCCAGTTTGTTTTCCGTTATGCCCCGGACTTCTAAAAGCCGTTCCGGGTGCTTTTCCAGTACATCCAGCGTATTGGTGCCGAACTTTGCCACAATTTCAGCGGCGGTTTTCTCCCCGATCCCTTTGATAAGGCCGGAGCCAAGGTAACTCAGTACGCCTTCCCTTGTTTTTGGTACGATCTCACGCCACTGCTCCACCTGGAACTGCATGCCGTATTTCCCGTTTACCCATTCCCCGTCCAGTTCCAGCTCCACGGCATCCGTCATGGGGATCTCATAACCCACGGCGGTGAAACGGATCAGGTGGTCCTTATACCGTCTCTTATCCCGTGCCTGTTCCGGGACGGACGTATCTGCGGTCTTTACAATGACAATGCAGAATTTGTTTGACGGGTTGTGGAAGATCTTCCCGTCATACGTTGCTATAATACCCATTCTTTCACCTCCATAAAAGCCATAACACAAGCAGGCCCGCAATGGCTGCCAGGGCAGCGCCCAGCAGGGGATACAGTACCAGATAACATCCCATGCGTATCAGCCGGGATGCATCCCTTATCAGGAGAAGCATAAGGAATCCCGCCATGCCCCCCAGTATCCATGTTTTTCTTTTCATTTTCACCTTTCCCTTTCTCTGACATTTTCTTTGTTTTCAGGCGGCATCCACGGAACTGACCTTTACATGGAAAGTCCGGAACTCCAGCATTGTTACAAACTCCTCATATATTTCAGGATGCAGCAGTTTCAGACGGACCAGGTTATCCTTACCAATGATTGGTTTCCGGACAGGGTTATACGTCACTGTATAATGGTTTCCGCCCATATCGCAGACGGCCTTACAGCTTGTTCCCATTTCCGCAGCCATGATTGCTTTCAGCCTCTGGATATCGGCCTCCAGTTTTTTTGAATAAGTATCCGACTGTTTCTTCTGCTCCTGGAGCTGCATGTAACGCTTCAATGTGGATGGCATCGCTCCATTAAGGACAACTGTTTCCGCATTTTTATCTGCCCGGCCGCAATACTGCCTGGCGCTTGCGAGGATCACATCCCCGTCCTCCAGGTAGGGCGGCGGGACCTGTTTCTGCACATGGCTGTCCCAGAATTCCTGTTCCAGAAATACCATCTCTTCCTCATAGGCCATGTCCCTGTGTATCTCCCGGATAATGGTCTCATCCTCCGTGTTGCCGTACAGACAGCAGAAAAATACACGGTCAATATCCATCACGGCCATGTAATGCCTGCCCTGTGCCTCATAGTAGGCCGGCACGGTCTCCCTGCCGTCCTTCCACCAGAGGTCTTTTGCGTTGTAGTTGGTGGTCTTGATCTCCAGGATGGCTTTCGTCCCGTCCGGCATGGTGATGAAGTAATCCACGTCTGCCAGCATGAACGGATAAAGGGGATGCCGGAACATCTTCTTGATCTGATAGATGTCAAGCCCCGTTCTGCGCTCAAAGATCTTTGCCACAAGATCTTCCAGGAGATGGCCCATTTCCATAGCCACCCAGTTTCCCTCATCTTCCTCCACCGCCGCAATACCCAGCTTGTCATAGTAGATATCCCGCGCGGTACGGAAAGGGGAGATCCCTATGATGGCAGAGACGTCACTGCCGCCAATCCCGCGGCGCCGCCAGTCCAGCCATTCTTCCCGGGTAAGGTTTTCCGTATCCACAAGCACCTGCGGATTGTGCCTTTCTCTTTCCATGTTCGTATCGGGCATGGTCACGCCCCCCTTCTGGCCCTGTGCGTGAAGTTTACTGTCCGGATCGTGGTACAGTTCTTCCAGTACTGGCTGTCTGCTTTCTGTGCAGCGGTATCCCTGAAGGGGTATCCCGCCGCCTGTTTCTGCCAGCTCCTGCCGGCCTGTTTCTTCCTTGTACTCATTCTTTCTACCTGCCTTTCTGAAATGTTTTATCCTCAAAGCCCTGATCGGCGTTTGGGCAACAGCATAAATCGAGCAGGGGAATGTCCTTCTCTCCTGCTCGTGCGCCGGGCATATGCAGCGAAGCTGCTAATTTCCTTATGTGCCCGTGTGCATAAAAAAAGCGGGAATGACCATCTGCCAAATCCCTGGCGTCCATGGATTTCCATGGACCAAAGTCATTCCCGCTCCCAAAGGGAAAGTGATCCCTTAACATAAAAAAAGCCAGTACACCACCAGCCAAAGGGCATAATGGTACTACTGGCACAAAAATACAAACTTAACAGCGTGTGCAATGCGGAAGATATTCCGCATACAGTCTGAACGGACTGCATTTCCCATACGGGTACGCACAAAAATCAATTACAAGGACATTTTAGCACAAGATATTGATTTAGTCAAGGCATCAATACTATATATAGTATTTTCAAATTGTTTCACACATGAAAAATATCCAATGAAATACACCACATCCTGTGAAGCTTTCCTATATCTTATGAAACTTCCAGATCAAACAGTGAGAGCTGTACCGGCTGCTCTTTTTTCTCCTTTTCTTTTAGCTGGCGCATCTGTTCCAGTTCCGCTATCCTCTCCGGCCCCAGCCATTTGTCTGCATGGCGCCGGTCTGTGCTGTATTCCTCCAGGCTCTCATATCCGTTCTCCAGCAGTTTCTTTTCCAGGCGCCTGACTGCGGACTCCCGTGACTGCCGCCGTCTCTCCCTTTTATTCTCTGAATCCCGTTTTTCCATATCGGAAGCATGCACGATCTGGATTCCGTTCCGGATATCCTCCAGGTCCTGCATCAGATCCCGGCTCTCCCTGCGCTCTGCACGGACGTTCTGGATCTCAAAGGAAAAATACCGGCCGTGGTATTCGGAGAAAAAGAGTTCCGTAAAATAGTGGTTCCGCACTTTCTCCTTTATCCTGTCCTGGCAGAGCCTGGCGCATATCTTACAGATATCCATGCTCACCGGATGGTCAAAGAGCTTTTTCCCTTTGATGATCCGGGTGTCCACCTGTCCTTCAAACAGCGTGCCGTTTAAGTCATTTCTGAGATAGGAAATTTTTACATCATAAAATACATTTCCCCTTTTCTTATCCAGCTCATGCCCCAGGACCGGGCACATCCCTGCACACCTGTTCCGTCCGCAGTCATAAGGGTCATAGTTCATCTCCCATTCCAGCGTATCCCGGTTGAACCGCATATGCTCCCGGCAGACACGTCCTTTCTTCTGCAGCCCGAAACTGACCTCCTGCCTCCGTATCTCATCATCATGCAGTTTCAGGATATGCTCCACACTCCCCTCATAACAGTATTCTTCCTCCGTCATGTGGACTTCGCACTCATACCGGAGTACGCCATGCTCCTGAAGATATTCATGTTTCAGTTTACATTCTTTCTTTTCATAAGGGCAGTGTATGGTAGCCATATCATTTTCAAAAGTTCACTCAATCCCCATGTAGCTCATGTTGCTGTGGCACTGGAGCCCTTTGCACTGCAGGCCGCAGGGCGTCTTAAAGGTCTGCTCAAATATCCACCATCTTTCATAGGTAAAGCCCCCATCATAATTATCAAGGGTCTTTTCCTGCCACATGGGTACGTCAACCCTTACATAGTCTGGATGGTGCTCTGCGCTGTAACCTTCCTCCAGCAGCCGTTTTGTCAAAGCATTGTATTCCTCATGTTCTTTTTCTCTCATTTTGTTCCTCCTCACAATCCCTGGCAGGGACGCATCCCAAAATAGTTTTCCATGCGGTCCCGCAGCTTTTCCGCCGACATATCATATTCCCCGGCAATACAGGATTCACAGCACGGGTATTTGTACGCCAGGGTTTTCGATAACCGGGCATCCCAGCTGTTTAACTGCCTGCCGCATTTGTTGCAGTCCTGATCCAGCCATCTTACTTTCTGCAATCGCTCTC
>CAJUAB010000039.1 GCA_910583845.1 uncultured Acetatifactor sp. | reverse complement strand
CCGCCGTGAAAGGGCGATGTCTTAACCGCTTGACCATGGAGCCGAATCACAGCTATATGCTATATATGTCGCTTCAACGAGTTATATAATAGCATACTCACAAGTGTTTGGCAAGAGGGTTTTTTCACTTTTTTCATTTTTATTCTTCCTTTTATTCTTCTCCTTTATTCTTCTCTGTCGTCCTGAAAAGGGAGCGCCTCCGTCAGCAGACGTCAAGCGCTCCCTTTCGCCGGTTAAAAAGTATATTCCCTGGATGGCCGGTAATAAAATGTCTGCAATGTTCGGCCCGCGTTGTAGGTGACGGTATAGCAGTCCTGAGGACGCCTCTCCGCGATCGCCTCCTCCAGAGCAGCTGTAAATGCCGCCGTCCTGGGAGCCTCGGGCTGACGCTGCCTGGAACTGCCATTCTCCCGTCTGGTTCTGGAAACCCTGGAAACTACCTGAACCGGATACACCTTGAGACTGGAAATTCTTCCCTCTGCGATAATCCCTCCTTTGCTGTATATTTTTCATTTCCTTTGATTTCTTAATAAGAATATCGGCATAATTTTCAGAATATTAACCATCCGCAAAGCTATTTGCAGTATATTCTGTAAATATTTTCTCATTCCGCAGATAATCTGTACACTCTTCCGTTTTTCCCGTCACCCGGTCTCCGTGACGATTCCCTGATCCGAGATTTCCACATTGACGGATATACTCTCCAGAAAATCATATATTCTTCTCTGCCCATCCTCCTCCGGCACAAAGGTTGTCCTGCACCCCGACTGCACTGCCGGAACCACCTGTACCTCCAGCTGTGTCCCTGCGTCATCACCTGAAAAGCGCAATTGCAGGAGCATGGTGTCCAGGGTCTTCTCATTGAACCAATAATTTCCCAGGCTGTAGATGATCGGTTTCCCGTCATAATATTCCATTCCCTGCAGACAATGGCTGTGAGCGCCGATCACCGCGTCCGCCCCCGCGTCCAGATAATCTCTTCCCGTGTCCAGCTGCACCTGCTCCAGTTCATAACTGTATTCCGTCCCCCAATGGACAAAGGCAATGCAAAAATCCGCGTTGGCCTTCCCCTCCCGGATGGCCTGCAAAAATAATTCCGTGTCATAGCACCGCAGAATCCCCGGCTGCGTATCCGTGGCCTGGGGCGTCATCTTGTTTTTCTCCGCCCGGGATGCCGCCACCAGCGCCACGGTTTTCCCCTCCACCTCCAGATACAGGGGCTTCATGGCCTCCTCCAGGGTGCGTCCCGCACCGAAATAGGGCACCTCCGCTTCCTCCAGTACCGTGAACGTATCCAATAAGGCTTCCTCCCCATAATCGTAAACATGATTATTGGCCAGCGTCACAGCGTCCACCCCCAGCTGCCCCAGCACCTCCACTCGCGCCGGGTCCGCCCGGAAGGTATATGCTTTTCCCGGCAGAGGCGCGCCGCCCGTGCTGTAAGTAAACTCATTGTTCAGGCACATGATGTCCGCCGCCCGCATCACTTCCACCAGTTCCTGTGAAATACAGTCATAAATACCGCCGGGCTGCTCGTTTAAAAAACGGGTTGTATACCAGTTTTCATCCAGATTGATATCCCCGGCGAAGCATATCGTAAAATCAAAGCCTGTATCCGCCGGTTCAGCGGTAGACACAGGCATCTCCCCTTCCCCGGAAAGCGGCTCCGGCGTCTGGAGGAGCAAGTCCTCAAAGTCCGGTCCCTGCGGCGGATTTGTCTGCGCTTCCTGCTTTGTCTCACTTCCCGGCAGAACCTCCTCCTGTATGCTTGTCTCCGCCTGTACCAGCGGATTTGCCTGCCGGGAGGAGCAGCCTGTCCATGTGAGGCACAGCAAAAGCATTGTTATAAGCCTGTTCCCTCTGATCTTCATCGCGTTTCTCCTCATCCCTGTTTTTTATCAGATTGTCTCATCCGCCTGGCGGTCATCCAAAAAGCAGTATACCTTTTCATCCGGCAGCAATCCGGAGATATCCTGCCCCATGTCTTTCTTTTTTCTCAATGAACAGACATACTCTGTAATATCCGTCAGCCGGACGATCCACTCATTTACATATTTTTTCACCCACTCTCCCCTGATGCCGATCTGTATGGAGCGATCCTCCAAAGCGCGGCCGTGAATATCCCGCTCCGGGTCCCACTGACATCGTATATCCGAGTGCCGGACGCGTTCCCTCCACTCCTCCCGGTTTTTGCAGACTGTCTCATCATAGCTTGATAAAACAGCGTTTCTGACCAGAAATTCAAACGAATCACGAGAGATATCCATGGCAAGAATATGTTCCTGATTCTCCTTCGTCCCCCACCCGCTTCGATACATCATCCATAAAAAAGAAGGCTTTATCCAGGTCATCCTGTCCATTTTGAATTTCGGGCCAAAAGTACCCCGTTTCACAGCCTCTGCGGCAATATCCGCCGAGTATGCCTGATAGACCCGGACGGTTCCATCCGTGTAAACTGCTCTGATCTCTTTCCGGTTCATCTGATTCCCTCCTTCGCCGGAACGCATTTTAAAAATCGCTTTCCCCGTCAGCCCGATGGCGGAAAGTTGTTCCAGATGTTATTTCGGCTCAAAATCATGTCCGGATAATACCTGCGGATCATTCGGTCACGATCAGGACCGGATGGCTTACGGGACACGTTCCCCTGGAGCGTGGAATTTGTAGAAAAAAATGATAATCTGTCACGTTCTGGAGGAACAGGGAATATATTATAAAAAACAGGGAACTTTCCATCGGATCTATGCGGGGCCAAGTCAGCGCCTCAATACAGGAAGGAATGATTACAGGGAGGAACTCAAATGGGATATCGTCTGATGTGGGATAAACGGTATAATGTGGGAGTGGACATTATCGACAAAGAACACAGAAAGCTCTTCAGCATTCTCAATAAATTGTTTGACATTGGCCGAAGAGAGAAAAAAAGTCACTTTGCCTGTCAGGAGGCGATCAAATATTTCAGAGAACATGCTATTGAACATTTCACGGATGAGGAAGCCTACATGGCCTCCATCCGCTACCCGGGACTGGAGACACATCGGCGCATCCATAAGGATTTCCGTGAGAGGATGCTTCCCGCCCTTGAGCATGAATTGGAACTGACAGATTATTCTGAAACCTCCATTCACCATTTCCTTGGCGTTTGCGCCGGCTGGCTGATCGGACATACATTGATCGAAGATCGCATGATTGTGAGCGGAGAACCCATGAAGCACTGGGAAAAACTGCTGCCGGAGGAAGAACAGGCGGTGATGGGGCAGACCATCGCCAGTCTGCTGCGCAGCATGTTTCAGCTGGATTCACAGCTGGTCAGCAATTGCTATGCCGGAGAAAAATTCGGAGACGGAATCTATTGCCGTCTGCTCTACTGTGACAGAGACAAGAAAAAATGGGAATTTTTCCTACTGTTCGAGAGAGAATTGATCGGGAGTACCATCGGCAAGATCGCAGACACAAGATCAGAGGCTATGGACACAATGTTGTCCAATGTGGCCAGATACGCCGCGAAACAGCTTGTGGAACGGGTCAAACTGCATTTTTCGTCGCTGGAACAATGTGAATTAGCGGGAGAACAGCTGTTGACCTACGAACAATTTCATAAAAGGTACGACCAGGAGAGTCCGCAGTTCAGTCTCCTGTTTGACACCGGCAGAGGATACTTCGCGTATTGCATGACCACCTCCGGAACCGGGGAACAGCTATGCAGCACATGGGCCGAAAAAAAAGCGGCGCTCCCGAAAAAGAGAATCCTGGTAGTGGATGACTCGGACTTTATCCGAAAAGCGATGCAGGATCTGCTGGAGGACGACTATGAGGTGTTGACGGCAAATTCCGGCCTGGCCGCCATCAGAAGCATCACCCTGAACCGTCCGGACCTGATCCTGCTGGACTATGAAATGCCTGTATGCAGCGGAAGCCAGATGCTGGAAATGATCCGTTCCGAGAAGGATCTTACGGATATTCCCGTGATCTTTCTGACATGCAGAGTGGACAGGGAAAGCGTCAGAAAAGCAATTACGCTCCGGCCCGAAGGTTATCTCTCCAAATCCCTTCCCGCGGAGTCCGTGAAGCGAGAAATAGATCATTTCTTTGACAAAGGGCATTGACCAGTGTCCGCCAATGCCCTTTCCTGTTTCTTCCACGCCGTCCCTAAAAATACTCCGTCAAAAAGCAGGGTTTTTCATAAAATACCTGTCCCAGCAGCCCCAGATCCTCCTGCGAAAACCCGGATACCCTGCGGCTGTACAGAAGCGCGGATACGTCGGCCGCCCCTGTGAGGAACCGGGAAAACTCCGGGATCTCCATACGGATTAACGCCTTTTTCCCGGTATTCCCGGCAACGGATACCGCTCTCCCGTCCTGGAAACATACGGTGAACACGCCGTTGTTCTCCGCGATCTGCCTGTCTGTTATCTCTATGGACAGTCGGCCGCTCCCCCGGAAGCGTGCCGCTTTCAGCGCCGCCTCCACATTTACAACGCGGGCCATTCCCAGGCTTGTGTCGCCGCGCCGGTAAGCGCCCATGGACCACTCGTCTATCAGCGGATCAATGCGGAGCGAGGCGGGCAGCGTAAAGACAATGCTCCTGTGATCCGCCTGCATGGACTTTGCCAGTGTGAGCAGACCCTCGATGCCCTCCCTGTCCCGGAATACAAAGCGGGAGCACACCACACGCTGTTCCTGCCCGTCCCGCTCCCTGCGGCACACCATATACCCCGCCGGTGCTCCCCGGGCGTTATAATAAAGATAGACAAACTCCTGTTTGCGGTACGGGTCCGCCTCCGTCACAAAGGCATATTCCCGCTCTGTCAGCTCCACCATGCCGTTGTAGCGCCTCTCCCACTCCCCGGTCAGCATCTGGATGTCCTCCAAAGCCTTTTCCCGGTTCGAGCTGTCCGCCAGCAGGAACCGTCCCTGGCGGGGCAACCTGGGGATATAAGACAGATCCAGTTCGTACCTTGCCCCTCTGGCCCATACCTCATACCCAAACTGACGATAATAATTTGTCGAAAAGGGATAGAGCATGGACAGCATATATCCCTCCCTGTACAGATCCGGGAGCATCTTTTCAAAACAGCCGCGTATCCCGCCGGTTCTCCGGTACTGCGGAAGAGACGACACCCCTCCGATCCCCGCCATCTTTACCGTCGCCCCGTCAAAAAAGGCGGGGAACGGTAAGACGGACAGGCAGCTGGTCATCGTCTCGCCATCTTCCGTAAATGCCGCGTATTTCTCCGTCGGGTACGCTTCCTCCTGCCAGGGAGTCTCAAAGGCGATGGAGAAAATCTCCTCCGCGCGCCTCCTCTCCCCGGCCGTGATTCTGCGTACAATCATCTCTTATTCTCCCTTTGCCTGCATGAACGCCTCCAGCTGGGCGTTGGCATCGCTTAACACCTCGTTGATGCCCGCCTGTTCGAGCTTGTCCAGGAACTCCGGCAGCTTGTCGGCCGGTTCCACCGCTCCTGTACACAGCGGCAGCAGGTATTCCGCTACAACATTGGCCACAGTTCCCATCTGGGTCTGCATATTCTCGCTGTTATAAGAGTATCCCAACAGAGGGATCTCCTTGGCCTGCCCGTAGTATGCCTTGAAACCGTCCCAGAAGTCGGCTCCCTGCGCCACGGTGGGCGGCAGAATCGTGACATTGCCCATGCCGTTCGTCCAGGGCTGGTACTGCGCTCTCTCCTCCGTGAACTCCACCAGACCGTCTTTCAGGTTATAGTGAACGCCTTCCACACCATAGTTCAACATAGTCATCAGCTTCGGGTCCGTATTCAGCAGATTCAGGAACATCATCGCGCGCTCCGGATTCTTGGACACCGTGGAGATTGCCATCATCGCCCCCTGAGAAGAGGTGGTATCCACATACGCGTCCGTGCAGGGAACCATCGCCACCTCAAATTTTCTCTCATCGGAGGCCACCAGTTCATAGCCCAGAGAATAGGACTGTGTTCCGATCAGATACTGTCCGGAAAGCTGTTTCTGGGTGCGGATATCGTTGGCCTGTTCGGTATTGGCGCAGGCGGGATCAATGTAACCCGCGTTGAAATATTCTCTTGTCTGCTCCGCGAATCTCATGAACTCGTCAGTAGAAAACTTGTTCACGAGCTTCACGCCCAGACTGCCCGGTCTGGAAACATCTTCAGGGTCCAGATAGTATGACATAAAGTTGCCGGTACCGCTGTCACCGGTCACAATAATGGAGTTGGTCACCATGCGCTCCAGCACCGCGCCTTCCACCAACAGCGGATAAAAGTCACCGCCCTCTCCTTTCTTTACTGTCTCCAGGATCTCTCCGAATCCGTAATAGTCCGTATTCTTAATATCCTCCACCGTATAGCCGTATTTCTCCAGCAGCGGAACATTGATATCCCAGCAGTTCTGGGTCGCGATATCTTTATAGCCCGGCACAGCGTACACGCCGTAACCGTCCGCTCCCTCAATGGCCGCGCCCTGTCTCAGGACCTCCGGAAGTGTGCTCCACAGGTCAGAAGCGTACTTTTCGATCAGATTGTTGCCCTCGTTGTCCAGGCGCACCCAGTAGCCGTCTCTGGCAAACTTATTGTACTCGTTGGAGCTCCAGGCGCAGGTAAAATAGATGTCCACATTGTCTCCGCCCTGTAAGGACAGGGAGATGTTCTGATCCAGGTCGCTCCACGATCCCCAGATGGGTTCCAACGTCACATTGATCTTTTCCTGCAGATACGCGTTCACCGCTTCCATGGCCTGCGTGTCGTCCGTCACGCTGTCACAGCCGCCGAAGTACATGGTGAGCGTAACCGGCTCAAGCCCGGAAGCGCTGCCGCTGTCTCCCGCTCCATCGGACGCGCCGCCGCTGCCTCCCGCTGTGCTGCCGCCCCCCGCCGCACCGGACGTACCGCCGCTGTCTGCCGCTGTGCTGCCGCCCCCTGCCGTGCCGGATGTGCCGCCTCCCGCAGGTTCAGAACCGCACGCTGCCAGAGATAAAATCATAGCCGACACCAGAATACCGGATAAAACTTTCTTCTTCATAACAATCCTCCTTTTAACTGTGAAATTTGTCAGTGAATAGTATATGTAGACGGCCTTTGCCGCATCTACCGGATTCTATTTTTCATCCCTTCACGGAGCCGATCGTCAGCCCCGATATAATGTATCGCTGGAAGAAAGGGTAGGCGAAAGCGATCGGGATCACGATCAGCACCACCAGCGCCATTCTCAGCGTGTCAGAGGGGAGATTGGCTCTGACCGCTGCCGCCTCCGCGCCCAGCACCGAGCTGTTTTTTGCCAGAAAATCCACTTTCGACTGCATCTCCTGCAACAGATATTGCAGGGGGATATATCTGGCGTCCCGGATATACAGCATGGGGATGAACCACTCGTTCCAGTAAGCCAGCGCCGACAGCAGACCCACCGTGGCGATGCCCGGTTTGGCGATGGGAACCACGATCCGGAACAGCGTGTGATACTCGCCGCTCCCGTCGATGGCCGCCGCGTCGATCAGATCCCCCGGGATGGAACTCTGGAAAAAAGTCCGCATAACGATGATATTGAACGGATTGAGCAGCATCGGGACGATGACCGCCGCATAGCTGTCGGACAGTCCCAGAAACTGCTTGCAGATCACATAGGTCGGGGCCAAGCCGCCGCCAAAGATCATCGTGAAAAAGCAGAAAAATGTGAAAAACCTGCGGTATTTGAAATCCTTGCGGTACAGCGCGTATGAGTAGAGCCCCGTCACAAGCAGGGTACACAGCGTCCCCACTATGGTGATAAAGAAACTGTTGAAATAGGAGACCCACAGCTGCTGCCCCAGCTTCGCCACATAGTTATATGCGTCCAGCCCCCAGGATTTCGGCACAAAGGAGAATCCCAGCTCCCGGATGCTCTCCTGTGAGGAGAAGGAGATAATCACCACAAACACAAACGGCAGGATACAGGCGAAACAAAACAGGGCCAGGATCAGGTGCATCAATGCTTCCGCCGGTCTGCTCACGGCATTTACAGGTCTTTTTTGGTTTTTCATAGAATGCCTCCTTTAGAACAGCGCGCTGTCCTCGTCAATCTTTGTCACTATCTTGTTGGCCGCCATAATGCACACAAAGCCTACCAGCTGCTGCAGGAGCCCCGCCGCAGTGCTCATGCCGATATTGTTCGTCGCCGTCATGGTCCGATAGACATAGGTATCGATAACGCCCGTGGTGGAGAACAGGGAACCGGAGTTCATGGGCACACTGTAGAACAGTCCGAAGTCCGCTTTCACGATGTTTCCCACATTCATGATAAACAGAATGGCGATCATGGTCCGCAGATGGGGCAGCGTCACATATCGGATCTGCTGCCATTTGCTGGCGCCGTCAATGGCCGCCGCCTCGTACTGGGTCCCGTCGATCCCGGTGATCGCCGCCAGATACAGCACACAGGAATATCCCGTTGTCTTCCAGATGTTGCAGATCGTGAGGATCACCGGCCAGTATTTGGGCTCATGATACCAGTTGATCACCTCGCCCCCTCCCGCGGCCTGCCAGTGTGTCAGAAGGCCTCTCGTAGGGTCCAGAAACGCGAGCACGAAATAGCTTGCCACCACCCAGCTTAAGAAATAGGGAAAAAACATAAAAGTCTGGTAGACCTTCGCCACCCGCTTCTGGGTGATCTCACTCAGGATGATCGCCAGCGTCACCGCCAGCACCAGTCCCAGGACGATCCAGAAGATGTTGTAGAGCAGCGTGTTCCTCACATAGACCCAGGAGTCCTTTGTGGCAAAGATAAACTGAAAATTTTTCAGCCCCACCCACTTGCTGTGGATCAGGTTGTTCCAGAACCCCGGATTCTTTATGTAGACCTTGTATTCCTTGAACGCAAGCACGATCCCTGCCATCGGAATATAGCGCAGCAGGAAAAACCAGAGCGCGCCGGGTAATACCATGGACAATAGCAGCAGTGTCTTTTTCGTTTTCCCTTTCATAATGCCTCCTTCATAAACTTGCTTTTGTATTTCCTTTGTTGTCTCTATTGTATCCTTTACTTGCACAGAAGTCACGGCATGAGGTTGTTGTTTTTTGGCTGAAATTGTTATAAAAGACAAGCCAAAACAAAAAAGGCTGTACAAATTGTACAAGCCTTTTCAGTCTTCCCGCTGCCGGTTCCGATATTCGTTGGCAGACATGCCGTTGAGCTTCTTGAACACTCTGGAGAAATGGGCCAGGTCCAGAAATCCCACCTGCTCGGCCACATCCCCGATGCGCAGGGACGGGTCCTTCATCAGTTCCTTCGCCTTGTCGATCCGCACCCCGTTCAGGATCTCCGAGAAATTCTGGCCGGTCTCCTTGTTCAGCAGCTTACTCAGATGCCACTGGCTCACATAGGTCTTCTCCGCCACATCCGAGAGCAGGAGCTTTTCTTTATAATTCTCCGCGATGTAGGCCAGCGCGTTGCGCACGATAAAATTGCCCGCCACATTCTCATGCTCCGCCGGAGCCTCCTGCCCGTCCTCCTCCCGGTCCGGCACTCTGGAGGCCATATAGCGGATCGCCTCCTCGATCTCTTCCATATTGGAGGGCTTGAGCAGGTATCGGGCCACCCCCAGGTTCAGCGCCTGTTTCGCGTAGTCAAAGTCCCGGAATCCCGTGAGGATCGTGATCTGTAGATCCCGATACTGAGAATGCAGCGCCGCCACCATGGCCAGTCCGTCCATCTGCGGCATGCAGATGTCCAGAAAGACCATGTCCGGCGCATGTTTCTCGATCAGCCTTTTCCCCTCCAGGCCGTCCCCCGCGGTATCCACCACCTGGCAGCCGTATTTTTCCCAGGGTACGCTCCGGGCAAGCCCCTGCACGATAATCGGCTCATCGTCTATCAATATCACCTTATACATCGGATTTCCTCCTAATTAAAGTCGCTGCGCGACGGCTCTAAAGGGTAAAGTCTCTTCGACGCACTCATGGGAGAGGAATATTCATGAGATAACGCACTCATGAATATTCCTCTCGTGCGTCTTCGACACTTTACCTTGTCAGTCGCTGCGTGATGGCTCTATAGGGTAAAGTCCCTTCGGCGCATTCATCGGAGAGGAACATTCATGAGATAACGCACTCATGAATATTCCTCTCGTGCGTCTTCGACACTTTACCTTGTCAGTCGCTGCGTGATGGCTCTATAGGGTAAAGTCCCTTCGACTCTCTCTGGCCCGGCTCCTCCGGCAAGGGCATGGTGATTCTGGAGACGAAATGATTGCCGCCCTCCAGAAATACGCTCAGCCCATACTTCTCGCCATAGATCAGCTGCACCCGCCGGTTCACATTGTAGATGCCGATGGACTTGTGCGCCCCGGGCTTTGAGCGGTCGATTTCACGCTCTCCCTTTATGATCCCGTTGATATGCGCGATCTCCTGCTCTCCCAGCTGCCGGGAGGTATTGATTACATCTATACAGACCGTCTGCTGCTGATCATATATATTTACCCAGATTGTGCCGGAACCGATCTTTTCGATTCCGTGCTTGATGGCATTTTCCAGAAGAGGCTGGAGCGTGAGCTGCGGCACCTGCAATGAATACAGAGCGGCATCCACAAGTTTTTCCACTTTCAGACGCTGTCCGAAACGCATGGACATAATATAGAGGAACGCATCCGCGCACCGAAGCTCCTCCTTCAGGCAGACGGTCCGGTCATTGTTGCGGCTCATGCTGAAATCCAGCACAATCCCCAGCGCCTCGATCATACGGCTTGTCTCAAGATCTCCGTTCATCCGCGCCTGCCAGTTCATCATCTCCAGCGTATTGTTCAGAAAGTGCGGGTTGATCTGCGCCTGCAATGCCGCGAGCTGCGCGTCCTTTGTGGCCAGTTTCTCCTTATAGACCGTGTTGAAATAATATTCCACCCTGCCGGACATGGCGTTGAAGGAATCCACCAGACTCAGAAAATCCATGTTTTTCGCGTAATTCCGGTCCACGGTATAGCCAAACTCACCATCCTCCAGACGCTTCGCCCCATTCATCAGTTCCCCCATGGGCCGGCTGATATGGACCGTCAGGATATAGCCGGTAAAAAACACAAAGGGAACCATGCAGCACAGAATGACCGCCAGCGTGATATTCAGCCGGTCAATTCCCACATTTAACTCCCGCCGGGGCAGAGAGTAGAACACCGTCATGTCATAATCATCGCAGTGACAGCTGTACAGATAGCCCACATAATTCCCGTGGGCCGCCTGAAAAATCTGCGCGGTTCTGTCGGCCTGCCCCGCCGTCTGTCTGAGCTTCCCATATAATTTTTCCAGTTCTTCATCCCTCTCCCGCTCTCCTGTCAGCGTCAGATATTCTTCTCCCCCGAACGCCACCCGGATATCCTGCGGGTTATCCACCGGAAGCTCCTCCAGGAGCCTGCGTCCGTCCAGTCCCAGTACCAGCGTCGCGTACTTTTCGTCCTCCTTCGCCGTATAGAGATTGCGGATCAGATAGACCTGATTGTCCACCACATGAATCTCCACGCTGCTGCCGTTTTTTTCCGATATGTTATGCGCCAGGGGCTGCGCCATCTCGATATAATTCTCCCAGGAATAGCCGTTTTTCCCCGCGTAACAGCTGGGCATTTCATCCCCCGGCAGGTAGAGCGCGTATCGCGCCATCTGTCCGTCCATATAGTATCTGGAGGTCAGAGAGGCCCTGAGCGCCGTCAGATACTCATTCCGGCTTTTGATGCCCATCTTATAGCGCCGATACTCGCTCTCCCAGACGCCCTCATAGCTGGGCTTCCATATCTTGCGGATCGCCTCGTCGATATCCGCCGCCAGAGCCGCTCCCGACACCTCCACGGAATTGCGGATCAGATGGCCTGTCTTCTCAAGATACGCTTTCTGATAATCATGAAAAATAAACCAGGAAAGGAACGCGATGGGAATCAGCCATGCGCTCACAAATACAACCAGCAGGATTTTACGTAGGGGTATCATTTGTTTTCTCATAAAAGTATTGTACCATATATACCGGCTTTTTCATAGCGTTACAGACCTAAAAAGGCCTCGTACCGCTCGCATATATTCTTTGCCTCATCCGGACGGCTTCTCTCGCAGAAAATGCGCAGGAGCGGTTCCGTCCCGGAAAAACGAGCAATCACCCAGCCCCCGTCCTTAAAATAAACCTTGCTTCCGTCCAGATAGGAGACATGATCAATCTCATAGGGAAGTCTGGGAAGCTCTTTTTCCTCCAGCAGGAGTTTCCGGATCTGTTCTTTTTTCTCCTGATTGAAATGATAATCCCGCTCCTCCATATAGATCGGTCCGTACTCTTCCTCCAGATCCCGGATGATCCCGGAAAGTTTCTTTTCCGTGACCGCGATCATCTCCACCAGCAGCATGGCCGCGTAGATCCCGTCCTTGCCACGGATATGTCCCCGCACGGTCAGGCCTCCCGACGATTCCCCGCCGATCAGGGCGTCCGTCTCGTTCATCTTAGCGGAGATATGTTTGAATCCCACCGGAACTTCGTAGCATTTCTCCCCGAAGCTCTCCGCCACCCGGTCCAGCACATGGGTGGTGCAGATATTGCGCACGGCCGGTCCGCTCCACCCCTTATGTTTCTCCAGATAATAGTACAGCAGCACCAGAATCTCATTGGGATGCAGAAAACGTCCGGTATCGTCAATGATCCCGATGCGGTCCGCGTCGCCGTCCGTGGCGATCCCGATATCGTAATGCCCGTCCATCACGTAATTCTGTAAAGAGCGCAGCGTCGCGGCGGACGGCGAGGGCAGATGCCCTCCGAACAGTGTGTCATGGCGGTCATGGATTGTCGCCACCTCGCATCTGGCCGTCTGCAGGATCACCCGCAGTGATGTCTCACTGACGCCGTACATGGGGTCCAGCGCCACCCGCAGGCCGCTCTCCCGGATGGCCTCCATATTGACTGCGTCCATGATACTGTCCAGGTATTCATTGAGGGGATAGATTTCCTGGATCAGCCCCTTTTCTTTGGCTCTGTCATACTCCATCTCCGGCACCGGCTCTCTGATCTCTCCCAGATACCTTTCGATCTCCCGCGTCTGCGTCTCATCCGCGTCACGCCCTCCGGCCGTAAATACCTTGATGCCGTTGTAGATTGCCGGATTGTGGCTGGCTGTGACCATCAGGCCATAGGGAAACTGATGCCGCATCACATAGAACATGACCAGCGGTGTGGGCGATGACTTGTTAATCAGATATGCGGTGACCCCCTCCGCCGCGAACACCATCCCGGCCCACTGCATGGCCTCCTTGGAGAGAAATCGCCGGTCATATCCCAGCACGATACCCTTTCCGGCCGCGTCCTCATCCTTCATCTTGTCGCACAGCGCCTTTGCCAGACGCTGTATATTCACTTTTGTAAATTCATCTCCGATGACGGCTCTCCAGCCGCCGGTTCCAAATTTTATCATGCCGTTCTCCCTTCGTGACGCTCCTTTTGCGTGTTTGAAAAACGCTGTCAGCCCAAAGCCTTACCCTCCCATAATGACCGTTACCCTGTGCTCGCCGCAGTCCCTGTATGCCGGTATCTTCTCCACCCGCTCGCCGTCCAGCCAGATCTCCCGGACGCCGTGCTCCACGCCCGCCCCGTTGTCCACATGGATGTGATAGCGGCTGCCCCGCCATTCTCTGGTTATGTCAAACTCCTTCCAGTCTGCCGGAATGCAGGGATCAACCTCCAGCGCGTCATAGTCAGGCCGTACACCCAGCATATACCGGGTGGCCGAAAAATAAGCCCAGCCGCCGGACCCGGTCATAAACGGATGGCGCGCCCTGCCGAACGCCGTGTGCTCTTTGCCCACCACGAACTGGCAGTAGGAATACGGCTCCGCCTCCCGGATCTCGATCCGGTCATTCTGATTGTAGGGGCACAGAGCGTCATAATATTTCATCGCCATCCCGCCGCGGCCCAGCCTGCACTCCGCCGCCCAGGCCCAGGGATTCGGATGGGAGAAAATCGCGGCATTCTCTTTCAGCCCCGGATATACCTTTGTGATAAATCCGATATCCGGGTCCGGCTTTGTATACGCCGGCGTATTCAGCAACAGCCCGTAGGGCGTATACAGATACCGGTCTACAGCGTCCATCGCCTTGACGGCCCTCTCGCCCCGGGCCGCGCCGGAGAGCACGGCCCAGACATTGGACTCCAGATGCACTCTGCCCTCCTCATCCCGCATGGTTCCGATCCTTCTGCCGCTTTTCGTGATGCCCCGGATATACCACTCCTCATCCCACAGCACATCATCGCACACCTTTCTGACACGCTCCGCCATCTGTGAATAATGCTCCACATCTTCCCCGCGTCCCAGACGCCGTGCCAATGTGAGGAAATGAGACAGCGCCCAGTAGTGCAGAAAAGATACCATAGCGCTCTCTCCCCCGCCCAGATTCAGACAATCGTTCCAGTCCGCGCGCAGGCCCTTGCATACGCCGTCCGCTCCCACCTGCCGGGCAGAAAAGTCCAGGATCGCCTTTAAATGCTCATACACCGTTCCCTGTTTTCCGTCCGCGTAGGGAAGTATTTCCTCCGCGAAGTCCAGCTCTCCCGTCTCCTTGATGTATTCCACCACGGCGGTCACCAGCCACAGCGCGTCGTCCGCGCAGGCGTCCTGCGGCCCGTGAATGCGATCCTTCTCGGATATCGGGATCACCGTGGGAGACTTGAACCCATCGCCCTTTTCCCCGGTTTTGACAAACCACGCCGGATCAAACAGATGCAGTCCGTATCCCTGGGAGACCAGACCGTTCATCAGTTCCCGGATGCGCTGCCTGCATTTTTCCGGATTGGAGTGGGGGATGGTCATGGCATCCTGCGCCGTATCCCGGTACCCCAGCCCCGTGCGTCCTCCCACCTCGATAAAGGACGCAAATCTTGAAAACATCACATTGATCTCGGACTGATACAGCGTCCATGTGTTAATGAGCGTATTCATGCCCTCGTGCGGCGTTTTGATCTGGAGCTTCGCGCATTTATCCTCCCAATAACGTTGAAGATCCCCGAAGGCGAGATCCACCTGCTGCGGATCGCTGAACTTTTCCCGCATTCTCCGGCCCGCTGCCCGGTTCCCCTCTCCCAGCATATAGATCAGGCGCGCCTCCTCCCCCGGCATCAGCGTCAGATTTTTTTGCAGGCTGCCGCAGTGATTTCCGCCCTTTTCAAAAGAACCGCCGCATTTTCCCCGGACTACCGCCGCCGGATCGCTCTCCGTGTGATAGAGTCCCAGGAACGCGTCCCTCATACAGTCAAAACCGTCCGGTTCAAAGCTGGCCGTAAAATATTGATAACCATCCGGCTCGTAGAACAGATCTTCCTCTATAATGCCATCCTCATAGGAACTGCCTGCGCAATAAAGACTCATCTGGAAATTCTGATTGTCAATATGGATGGAGTGAAAAGAAAACTCCAGATAGGAGAACAGGCTGATGTCACGGGCCCTCTCTCCCGTGTTTTTGATCCGCACATCCCACAGCAGCACATTTTCCCCCCGGGGGATGAACATGGTCTGAGACGCCTCCAGCCCCCTGTAGCGGCACTCATAGACCGTATAGGACATACCGTGGCGGCAGCGGTAAGCCGCCTCCGATAAAGGCTTGGCTGTCGGCTGCCAGGAGATGCTGTAATAATCCCCATCCGCGTTGTCCCTGATATAAATATAGTAGCCCGGACGGTCCATCGGAACACTGTTGCCGCGAAAACGGCTGATCCTGTGATACTCAGGACTTCTGTAAAACGAATAGCCTCCCGCCGTGTGATTGACTACGGACGCCATGTCCTCCACACCGAGATAGTTGGTCCACGATGTGGGCAGATCCACTTTCTCGATCACATACTCCCTGCGCGCATTGTCAAAATATCCGTATCTCATAACATCCTCCCTTGACCGGTTGTTGTTTACTGTAAGACTAAGTATATCCGACCCGTCCCAAAGGCGGAATTGTCATATTTGTTCTTTCTTATCCCATTTTGTCCTTCTCCCCCGGACCCCTTGTAAAGGCGCGGGATTGCTGATAAGATAGGGGCGAAAACGGTCACTGTCCAAAAGGAGGAATCAATGAATATCATAAGAGCAAAAGACTATGAGGAAATGAGCCGCAGGGCCGCGGACATCCTTGCCGCCCAGATCATCCTGAAGCCGGACTGCGTGCTGGGTCTGGCCACCGGTTCCACA
Organism: uncultured Acetatifactor sp.; assembly: GCA_910583845.1. Lineage (GTDB taxonomy): Bacteria > Bacillota > Clostridia > Lachnospirales > Lachnospiraceae > Acetatifactor. The sequence continues at coordinate 26,731 of CAJUAB010000039.1, read as the reverse complement.
CCGCTGGGCGTCTATGCCCGGCTGATCGACAGATATAACCGGGGGGATCTGGACTTCTCCCGCGTCTCCACGGTCAATCTGGACGAGTACCGGGGACTGCCTGCGGAAAATGAGCAGAGCTACCGCTATTTCATGGATCACCGCCTGTTCCGGCATATCAACATCCGGCAGGATCACACCTTTGTGCCGGACGGCATGGAACCGGACGGCGCTCTGGCCTGCCAGACCTACGAGGAGATCATACGCGGACTGGGCGGCATTGACCTACAACTGTTGGGACTGGGGAACAATGGCCACATTGGCTTTAACGAGCCGGGGCCGATCTTTGAGAAAGAAACCCATCCTGTAGATCTGTCCGAGAGTACCATCCAGGCAAACGCGCGCTTCTTTGAGCAGATCGGGCAGGTTCCCACCCAGGCTTATACCATGGGAATAGGGACCATTCTTAAGGCCCGCAAGATTCTGATCATCGTCAGCGGTTCCGGCAAGGCGGACATTGTGGCCCGGGCTTTCCGGGGACCGGTCACTCCCCAGGTACCGGCATCCATTCTCCAGATGCATCCGGACGTTACGCTGGTGGCAGATGAGGAGGCGCTGGCGGATCTGCCGCTGTGACAGATCCGGAAAGGAAGAAGCGGTGCAATACCGCAGGCACAGCCTGCGGTATGCGGAAAGAGGTAAAAATGATTATCAGAAACGGACTGATTTTTCGGGGAAAAGAAGGATTTGTGGAGGATACGCTCTATATAAGGGACGGACTGTTCGCGGAGACGGCGGGAGGCGATGTCATAGACGCCGGGGGCTGTTATGTGATTCCCGGGCTGGTGGATATCCATTTCCACGGAGCCATGGGATACGACCTGTGCGACGGAAGACCCGAGGCCGTCGCCGCCATCGCGGAATATGAACTGGCAAACGGCGTCACTTCCATCTGCCCCGCCACCATGACACTGGACAAAGACCGCCTGACGCGGATCTGCCAAAGCGCCGCGCAGTACCGGGCGGATGCCGCCGATCATCCCGCCGGTGCCCGCCTGATGGGGATTCACCTGGAGGGGCCCTTCATTGCCCCGGAGAAGAAGGGAGCTCAGAATCCCGCATATATTGTTCCACCCTCTGTAGAGCTTCTGGACATGCTTCTGGATGAATCCCGGGGGCTGGTGAAGCTGATCACCGTTGCCCCCGAGATCGTCCCCGCGATGTCGTTCATCCCGGAGGCCGTCCGCAGGGGAGTGCATGTGTCCATCGGCCATACAGCCTGTGATTACGACACCGCGTCCCGGGCCATTGAACTGGGGGCGGATCATCTGACCCACACCTGCAATGCCATGCCGCCTCTGTCGCACCGCGCGCCGGGACCCGTGGGGGCCGGATATGTGGCGGAAAATGTCATGGCCGAGGTCATCTGCGACGGCATACATGTACATCCCGCCATGGTAAAGGGACTGCTGCGGCTCTACGGAGAGGACCGGGTCATCTTTATCAGTGACAGTATGCGCGCTGCCGGCATGCCGGACGGCAATTATGATCTGGGCGGGCTCAATGTGCATGTATCCGGCCCGCGCGCAAAACTTGCGGACGGCACGATCGCAGGCTCCGTCTCCAATCTCATGCAGTGCGTCAGGCAGGCCGTCTCCATGGGAATTTCCCTGGAGACAGCCGTCACATGCGCCACCATCAACCCCGCACGCTCCATCGGCATCCACAATCAGGTGGGAAGTCTGGATATCGGAAAATATGCGGACTGTGTGCTGCTTGACCAAACTACGCTGGAAATCAGACAGGTTCTGAGATGAGCGCCCGTATCCGCCTGTTCTTTTCACGACACACATTGGCCGCGCCGTCCGGTTATCCGGACAGCGCGGCCAATGGGCGTATGCCGCCATTTCATGCCCTGTCATCTGGCAAACTTCAGAAGAACCGGGTTATAACGCTCATAATTTCCTTCATGCTGAATCTGTAAAAATCTTTTCTGTATATACGGAAATACTTCCCGCAATATTTGACAGCTCCTGCCTCCGTTATTGCTGATTCCATTTTCATGATATGCCACATGATTGCATCCGCCCTCGCAGAAATCATATATCTCACATTGCTTACACTTATTCCTTCTGATCACAGACTGCGAAATCAGCTTTTTGAATCCCTTACTCAAGAAAGCCTCCGACAAATGTGTATAATCGCTAAGATTTCCGTAGGAATATTCCAATGGAAAATATCGGTTGCAGGGCATCAGTCTGCCGTCATGTCTTACGGCCATCCACCTCCCCATGCAGGAACTGTATTTACAAACATTTTTCTGTCCTTTACTGATAAATAAAAGGATACGTTCAAAATTCGTAACCGATATATTGCAAAAAGTATCCTGTATCCAATACTCAAAAAAATCTATCAGCTTCCCGATCGTATGCTCTGCGTCAAGAGAAAAGCGCTTACTGTCAGACCCGTTTCCTCCGATATACGGATTCATCGAAAAGCCTGTGCCAAGCCTTTTGAACAGCTCATAGCTTTCTATCAATGTGTCTATGTTTTTTGCAGACAACACCATGATAAAACCGCACTGAATGCCGTGGCATTTCAGAACTTCCCCGTTTCTCATGATAAGATCCGTGTTCCCGCGAAGAATCTCATTTCTGACCCCATCAAATGAGGAGCCCATTTTTATATGACAATCCTTGATACAATCCGCAATGTCTTCTGTAATCAAGGATATATTACTTTGCATGCTGTTTTTAAACTGTGTTGCCGGATATTCCTTCTGCATCCCGATCGCCTCGCGATAAAAATCTGCCCCCATTAACAACGGTTCACCGCCATGCCAGATGAGATGGACATCGGTATAATCAGCGGCGGCCGCCTCATAAAGTTTTCTTACCATCCGAATATCCATTTTCTTTTCATCTGTATGATGAGGGGCATGAAAGCAATAGGAGCAATGCATATTACACGCGTCTGTGGGCAATACCAGAATACTTATATGTCGCCTTTCCTGCATCTTTCTTCCCTTAATCAACAGTAATAATCGTCATGATGACTTGTTCCGTTGTCGCAATGACTCTCAAGATCCCAACCGCCATTGTCATCATGGGAATCCTCATGAGAATCCTCATGTTGAACAGTCCCGTTGGCTTTTCTTTTCTGAATTTCATATTGATATAGCGAGCATGATAAAGAGCATGAAAACATTCTTTGGAAAAAAGTGCGCTCCTGACCGAGAATTGTACATTTTTTGCCACGTAAATAAGGACAGAATCCCATAGCTGTGCTCCCTTTCCGCGATAGCGCCGTCTACTCTTTGACACATCCCTCCCGCAATTCACGGGAATCCATTATGATCCCCTTCTTTGTTATCCATTGTAATTGTTTACCATCGTATTGTCAATAGATCAGCTTCCAAATAATATTTCGCAGTTGAGTGTGTCAAAGTATTTTAATGAGAGCCGGCCGACTGTACCGGATACCAAGCTGAGAGAAATGTTGAATAAGATCATACACTTTGATGGAATCACAGTAGACATTCTTCTCAGCCGGTGCCTCTGTTCCCGGTGAGTACTGTACCTGCAAAGGAACCTCCCCCCAGGTTATCTCCTAATATTTCTTCCCGCCATAGTCCTGAAAACCGATCTCCTTGGTCGGCTCAATGATGCTGTTGCCTCCCTGCATGGTCACCTTGCCAAGCCCGCAGTCCACATGGCCCGCAGCGCCGGGTTTCAGGGTCCCGCCCATCTGCTAAACGGCGCGGCGGCTCATGGCTGTCCCCGCATAGACATTCCCGCTCACCGCATGCTCCATAAAGCCTTAGATATTCCCTCCCGTTTTTTTCTGTTTTACCGTACCGCAGGGAACTTCCCTGCGGCCGGTTTTTAACTGTCTGTCTCCTGTTTTTTCTTTACCACAAAGAATACGCCGATTCCCATGACGATCACCAGCAGGCCGACCGCCACAATCCACCACGGCCTCCATACCTGCCCCGTCTGGGGACTTTCTTCTGTCGCCCCGGTGCCGTTTGTGTCCGGTGATTCCGGCTGTACAGGCCCTGTGGCATTACTGCTTTCTTCTTCCTGTTCCCCCTCTATCGCAATCACATAATCGGACGCATGGGTAAAGGCAAGGGATACCGTGCCGTCTGCCGATATCTCATCCGCACAGATAAATTCAAGCTCCCCGGTGCTTTCGTTATAATAATACAGGCTTGCCGTATATCCGGCGTTCTCTTTGCCAAGATTTATGGAAAGCGCTGCCGTAAAGCCGAACTCCCCTTCATAGGCGAGGCTGATCTGGATACTGTATCTCTCCCCGGTGGCATTGTTGATAATATCCACCGGTACGGTATCCACGCCCGTCTTTACGGAAAAATCTATGTCGCCCGCTTTATCCGTTGTAATGCTCTTTCCGTCCACGCTCCAGAGGATGCCGCTGCCCATGTCGAAGGTGATGACGATGTCCCTTCCCTTAATGCTGTCAAAAATATCTCCCGGAACCACCACAGAGCCGTTCATATCCACGTTGATGAAGCTGCCTTCCTGTGCCTTTTCTTCCTCGGCACGGATCACGTCCCAGCCTGTCTTGCCGTCCTCTCCTTTGATGAACGGCCTGCCAGGTTTAGGCGTGGTTTCTTCCGCATTGCCGCCTCCCGGTTCTGTCTCTCCCGGCTGTCCGGTCCCCGGATCTGTTGTGCCTTCTCCCGGCAGCTTCTCTATCGGCCTTGTGTAGCTGTGCCCGCAGCGGTCACAGGTGTAAGTCATGACTCCCTCCGCCGTGGCGGTAGGTTTCCTTGTCTCGCTGCTCTGATAATGATGCCCCAGCGCCGCTATGGTTTCAGTATAGCTGTCACCGCAGGAGCAGGCATGGGTCCGTACCCCGGTGTCCGTGCAGTTGGGCTGCTTCGTCACGCTCTCCGTATAGGAATGACGGTGTGTTTCCTCCGGCAGTTTCGGTATGCTCTCCGTAAACTTATGTCCGCAGCGGGTGCAGGTATAGGTCCGTATGCCTTCGCTGCCTGTGGTTGGTTCTTTGGTCACCGTGTTTGTATAGTTATGCCCTAATGCCGGTGTCGCGCTGCCTGCTTTCGTCTTCGCGCCGCAGTCCTTACAGTAGCTGTCCCCGGTATAGCCGCCTGCCGTGCAGGTTGCCGCCCTGCTCCCGCGCACCTGCGTACTGCCATGGATGTTGCCGTCCGTACCGCCATAAGGCTGCCCGCAGCGGGTGCAGACCGCACGGCTGGAACAGGTTGCCGTCCCGCCGATATGCCCCAGCGCCTTTACCACGACCCCTGATTCCGTCACGGCGCCGCATTTGGTGCATTCCCTGTGTCCCAGTCCGTCCGCCCTACAGGTGGGCGCCCTTTCGCCTGCGCCGGTATAAAGGACATCCCCTGCCGTATGGTCACAGGCCGACCTTGTGATCGCAACCGTTACCGTTTCCTGCTCATAGTTGCCTTTGTCAGCCCCGGTATAAACTGCCACGGCATTTACCGCCACCCCTGCTTCAAGGGCTATGTCTTTATCAGATGTCTGCCACTCCCAGCCTTCCGGCAGCGGTACGTCCCCTGCTTTTTCAATACTGTTCGATACATCCATCGCACTGCCCGGCATATTCGGTGCATTCTGTGCCTTATTTACAGTCAGTTTTACCTTTGTTTCCGCGGGATTATAATCTGCCGTATCGGAAGGCATAAATATTACCGTATACTCTGTCATGTTGCTGTCAGCCACTGCGGGCTTTACGGAAGGCTCCTTCCAGGTGAATGTCCCAGATACCGCAGTGGTGCTCCCGTCGCCGTTTCCTGCCTGCCCTGCGCCGTTGCCGTACTGTACGATTCCTCCTGTCAGGGAGGAATCCTTTAATGTCTCCCCATAGGTGATCCCCGCCGCTACAGGGATCACGGCGATGTACGGCGTTGCTTTTTCCACTGCCACCGTGATGGTCCTGGTGACGGTTTCATAGTTCGTTATATCTGTCGGTGTAAAGACTGCCACATATCCGCTGTTATTCACAGTCGGGACAATGACAATATCTGCGCTCTGCCAGCTCCACTCGCCCGTCAGCTCCATTCCGTCCACGCCGCCTACCGCGCCGCCGGACAAGTCGCCCTTTTCCAATACCCGCAAAGGGTCATATACCCTGCCCGCCACTGTGGGGGCTGCGGATACAGCCGGGACTGCCTTGTTTACCGTGATTGCTGCCATCCCTTCTACGGAAGCATACGTTTGATCAGTGGGGGTAAACACCCATATTGCACTTGCGGTTCCTGCATTTGGCCTGGCTGCAGCGTCTTTCCATGCAAGGTTGCCTTCCACTGTGTTCCCATCGCCATCCACAAAGACGGCATTGTTGAATTCCAGCTTTGACAGACTCTCCCCATAAATGAGGGTATTGCCTGCCAGGGTTACTTCCGTGCCCTCTTTCAGTTCCACAGGTATCCGGTCGGTCAGCTTGGCCTTTATGGTGATGGTGATATCCGCATAATTCCGTGTAGTCACGGTGACGGTAATGCTGTCCTCATCGTTTATGTTTCCGGTTCCCAGTGTGTAGGACAGCTTCCCATCCGTAACGGCAGGGGCTGTACTGTATACCCAGTCCTTTCGATACTGCGGTGGCCCGTAAGCTACAGTACCACAGTCTTTGGGGAGCAGCGCTGCAAGGTCAATGCTGTCCGTGTTCTCCCTGGAATACAGGTAGCTCCTGTTTAAAGTCTCCACCGTATAACCGTCTTTTTTGTCCACATAGACGGTTATTGTTCTGTCTCCAGCGGCACTGTAATTTGCACCTTCCTCAAGGGAAACCGTAATCACGGCAGTTCCCGCCCCTGTTATCAGCACCGTGCCGTCTGCCGAAACTGAAGCCACATCCTCTTTGGAGGATTTATGGGATATTCTGCCATCCCCGTTTGTGGAGCAGTTTAACGAAAACGCCGCATCGCCATATTTCCTGCTGATCTGTGTTTCAGGAACCGTCAGTGTCCCCGGTGCCTTATTGATGGTCAGCGTCAGTGTATTTGTGCTGTCAGCGGCGGCATAATTGCCCTTTGCCGCGATGCTGGCCTTGATGGTGTAAGTCCCGGCGTTGATGGGCAGGCCATTCGTAAAGGTGCTGTCGCCCTGCGCTGCATAGGAAAAACGGCAGGGGCCTGTGTCGTGGGTGATGTCAAGTTGAATGTCGTTCAGCCCTGTGGCTTTGGGTGCAGTAATCATCGCCTCGTTGCCGGTGTAGGTCAGTTCTTGTGTAGTGCTTTCCCATGCAAGCGTAGGCGTGGCCGGTTTAATTGTGAAGGGCAGCGTGAAGGTGCCGGTGAACGTTGTGCCAGTGACGGTCACTTTTGCCGTATTTCCGGCGTTGATGTTGTTGTCGTAACTGAGCTGATACTTTTCCGCCACCAACACTATTCCGTCCACTGTGACATTGACTTCCGGTGTCTGCGCCTCGCCGGTGTAGGTCAGCTCCGTATTGTCTTTCAGCGCCACCGCCAGCACAGCTTCACAGGCGCATTTTCCGTTTTCACCAAAGCTGCAATTTTCTTCATCCCACTTATTGCCGCAGGCAAGGCAGGTTTTCTGGTGGGTGGTGGTGCCGGAAGTATGAGTGTATGTGCAAACACCCTCGCCAGTGTGCTCGCACTGCTTCACTGTCACTGGGCCAGCCAGATTGGCTTTTGTATCAAGTGATACTTCCCCCCAGGTGCTACTATCCACCCATCCTTCTGCTTTTGTAATGGGCAGATCATTTCTATGATAGGCATATCCTTGTGCAAGCAGCTCTTTCAATGTGACAGACGCACCGTTATTTACTTCTATTGCCATTCTTCCAGTGAAGGTTCCGCCGGAGAGGACTGCTGTTCCGTTTCTCTCCACTAACAATCCTACGTTATTACCCCCTGAGATAACCGCAGTACCAGAAATGTTTACGCTCCCCCCTGTGACCTGCACACCTACATAAGAACCTGAAACAGTCCCGCTTTCTATGGATACAGTTCCAAAACTTACTCCGATTGCAATGTTGCCGCTCCGAATTTCTCCGCCGGTCCCGCTGTCCTTGATCGTAACCGTACCTCTCCCGATGGAAACTGTAGAAGGAGTTATGTCAGGTTGACTGATAGTATGACCGTTCAAATCCAAAGTACAGCTGCAATACAAAGTGATACTCTCATCCTTCGTCAGCTCCACATTGTTCAGCATCGTAATCGTCACGCCGTTATTTGCGCTATCCTTGAACGCATTTAGAAATGCCGTCTTATCCACAAGGGTGGTAGCGCCGTCCTTTTCCACCTTCGCAACGGCGGTGACAGTAACCTTCACTTCGGTATCCGCGCCAGACGCATGATCGCTCTCAATGTATTTCACTTTGAGGGCGATTACCTTATTCAGTGCCTCTGGCGGCAAATTATTGGTATCTACTGTCATAGTGTGGACACCGTTCTCCACAGTGGAGGGGGCCGAAATTTGTTCTTCCCCATAGTAAACCGCCATTTGGCCCGCGCCCGGTGCGGTGAAGCTGGCCGCGAACATGGCGGGGTTGACCGGAAGGGCGGGGGTGGCCTTTATGATGATCGTTTCGCCAACGCCAAAGGTAGTGGCAGGTGTCGTGCCGTCCGCTTTATAAGCTGCGGCATCGGACAGAGAGGGCTGTCCTTTGGCTATGGTGACAGTTTTCGAGAGAGTGCCCTTTTCAGAGTGGGTATATTTAACGGTATACTCCAACTCGGACACCTTTTCTACGCTCAGTGTCCAGCCGTCTGTATCGGCAGAGAATGTCTTTTCGCAGATGGTCACTTCTCCGTTCAGGCTGACTGCGCCCTTGATCTGATCCGTTAAATCCTCCCCGGTATAGTGCCAGTCCTGCGGGACAGAAATGATCTCCTCCGACAAGTCGGTGGTAAACCTCCCGCCGCCGGTCAAAGTACCGCTCCCGGACAGGCTGTTCCCAGCGAGGATGTGCAGGGAGTAGCCCGCGGGGACTTCGTAGCTGCCGTTAAAGGTCACGTTGCCACAGACCGTCCCCACGCCGTTCTCAAACACAATGCCGGTGGTTTTGTTGACGGTCGCTATGCCGGTGGCATTACCGCCGTTGCCGATGGGAGCGCCCGCATAGTCGCCGCTGGAGTCCGCTGCGCCGCCTATGGCGTCCACAATGCCGCCGGTAATGGTGACGTCACCGATGCCTCCGGTGATATTAATACTACCAAAGGAAGAAGTGACTTGATACCCACCGCCGCCGCCAATGCCCGCGGCACATTTGCCACCAACAGCGGTAACAATGCCGCCGCTGATGGTGACGGTGCCGTTGCCGGCCGCATAGTAATTGCTGCCGCCGCCACCGCCGATGCCCGCGCCACCAGATTGAATTCCACGAGACGTTGCCGTGACATTGCCGCCGTAGATGGTGATATTACCTACGGAACCGCCATCCATACCATTTCCGCCACCGCCAATACCTGCGCCAGTGACACTCCCTTCGCCGCTGTTGGCGGTAATCGCGCCGCCATAAATCGTGACGGTGCCGCTGTTGACGCCGTTTTCAGAGTAAGAGGCACCACCGCCGATGCCCGCGCCGCCGTAGCCGTTGGAGCCGCTGGAGCCGCCGGTGGCGTTAATTACGCCGCCGTGAATGGTGATGCTGCCGCCATCAAGAGTTTCGGTGCCGCCGCCGATGCCTGCGCTGGCACAATGCTCAAAACCTACAACAACGAAACCAGTGCCGGTGGCATTCAGCGTACCGGCGCCGCGCTCTTGGGCGTAGATGGTCAGGCTGTTGCCGGTGGTCACAACGATGCCCTTTTCCGCGTTTAAGGTGCAGCCGTCCGTCAGGATCAGGCGTACTTCGCCGCTGACGGTGACGGGTTCGGAAATGGTGACGGAGCCGCTGACCGCGTACCAGCCCGCAGTCCATTCTATTGCCTCGGTGCTGTTTTCAACGAGGGTACAGCTTTCGGTCTTGCTCTCATAGGTCACTTGGCTGCCGTCCCAGGACGCTTCTTGATATTCGACAGATTCCGTTACCGGGGCGGGGGCGTTGGACCCGTCCAGTGCCTCTTGCAGCTCATAACAGCGGGACAGGTCGATCTGCTCCTGTTCGTCCTCTGTCAGCTCCGCAAAAAGCGCAAGTATCTTATCAAGTTGCGCCCGTACATCCTCCGTCACTTTATCCGGCAGGGCGGCAATCAGTTCTTCAACAGGGCAGATATGGCACTCATAAGTACACGGACTGCCTTCGCTGTCCTCCGATTCCGGCTGGTAGCCGCAGGCATCGTCATGTTCCTGATGGTGCTTGCAGATGCCGGTATCTTCCTGCTGGTCTGTGTTTTCTTCCGTATCTTCCGTGCTTTCTTCTGCATCCTTCCCCTTGCAGTCTGACAGGCTGGCATCCTCTGCGCCGCAGACCGGGCAGTCTGTGTTGATACGGCAACCACCGTTGCCGTTGTCTTCTGTGCATCGTTCCTCACAGATACATTCCTCCTGCCCGTCATCCGGTTCTTTTACTTCATCTCCGTTTTCTGTTCCCGGATTTTCGGAATCTCCGTCATTTATCTCATTATCGTCCGTACTATCCTCCGGTACTTCGTCTGTTCCACCCTTGCATATCTCACACACGAAGGTGCATGGGCTTCCCTCCGCCGCTTCCCGGTAGCCACAGGATTCGTCATGCTCATGATGGCAGTCCAGCTCCTTTGTGATACATCCGCTGCCCTCACTACAGGAATGGCTGCATTCTGTGGGCTGTTTTTCCTCTGCGTCAGCGGGCGTTGCCTCACTTTCCGATGCATTGTCCGCCGGATAGCAGCTTTCTGAATGTTTGTGGATACAGTCCTCCACGGTTTTATAACAGTCCTCCGTATGCTCATGGGTACACTCCGCCCCCGGTTCCGCTTCCATGTAGCCACAGTCCGGGGTATGCTCCGTGTGGTGAGTGCAGGAACCTGATACAGCTCCTTCTGCCAGCGCCCCTGTGGGGTACAGACCCACACACAGGACCAGCGCCATTATGACACTTAAAATTCTGCGTTTCATATAACTTCTCCCTCCTTGCACTCAACATATTGCTTGATTTGTTCTCTCAATTCCTTTATCCACAACTGCTTTTTGAAAACAGTTCATCCATCACGGCATATCTCATTCAGCCTTATGTTGTCTCCGATAAAAGGGTCGGGTGTAAACATCACCGTACATTCGTGGTCATCTGCCGGAGAAAAGAAAGACATCCGCGGCAGGTTCGCCAGCAAAGTGGGCAGGCTGCCGCAGAGAACGACATAAAGTTTGCTATCATCAAAGCACATGGCTGCCCTCAGTTCCGGGGGAGCCAGACGCGGGATGGACGGCGCCGATACAAATGCAGGCGTTTTCTGCCCTGTGTTCTGTTTTTCTTTATTTTTCATATATGTATCACTCCCTGTTTTGCACAAAGTAGGCTCAAAACCACTCGCTTTTTTTATGCATTTTTTTGTTTTTTTCTGCTGTTTTGACTGTATTCTAGTCCTGAAAGCTGTGGTTTTGAGCCTACTTTTAACCACTCGCCAAAAATTTCCTTTACCTGGCCCTGACAATACGCCTGCCCTGCCGGATCGCAATCCTTCTCCGGACGGATACTCCTGCGGGCCTGAAAATCACCCGCGCATGCCTGTTTAATCTATTTTATGAGTTTTAATCTTTTTTTCCAGTACCAAAAATGCACGGCTCTGTTCAAAACTCGTACTTGACAAATTGACATTTCTGTGATCATGCCCTATACTGTTCAGAAACAGGGAGGGATTTCGCATGGAAGAATTAAAGCTCGCGCTCTGCGAAGACGATAAAGAAGAAATGGAACGTCTGATGGATCTGGCTCAGGCGGCGGCGGTCCCGGTCCGCGTCACTGCCTTTGAAAACGGTGAGGCGTTCCTTGCGGATTACCGGCCGGGACGGTTTGACATGGTGTTCATGGATATCTACATGGACGGAATCTCCGGGGTGGAGGCCGTGCGGCGGCTGCGGGAGCAGGAGCCGGAGCTGCCGGTGGCCTTTGTCACCTCCAGCCAGGACCACGCCCTGGACGGCTACCGCCTGAAAGTGGCAAAGTACATCGAAAAGCCCGTGACAAAAGAGGATATGGACAGCGCCATCGCCCTTGCCGCACAGTGGCGGGAGCAGGCAGCCGTGGAGGTGGTCCTGCAAGAAAAAAAGCTGTCGCTGCCGGTAAACCGCCTTGTCCTTGTGGAACAGCGGGCACATTATCTGCTGTTCTGGTTTGAGGGCGGCGGCACCAAACAGGCAAAGGGACGGCTGGACGAGCTGGAGCCACAGCTTGCCGGGTTCCCCTTCTTCCGCAGCCATAAGAGCTATCTGGCAAACCTCTCCCATGTGGTGGGCATCGACCAGGGACTGCTGGTATTTTGCATGAAGGACGGGCAGAGTGTCTATATCCGGCGGGATCTTCTGAAAAAGGCAAAGAACGCCTGGGAGGACTGGCTGTTCGCCCAGGCCAGAAAGGGGGCCGGGCTATGAGGATACAGAAAGCACGGCGGTCTATTACAGCAGCGCTGTCCCTGCTCTTTTTGGCGCTCACCGCGCTGCTGCTCGGTGGGGTATTCCTGTTCCGGCCGGAAAGGAACACACATGACGGTGTGGAGACTGTTTCCGACTGGCGCATGGACGGGGCAGAGATACGGCTGCCCGAAACCTTTTCCTGCCCTTCCCCCCGCACACCCCTGACGCTGACCGCCCGGATCTGTCCGGAGCCGGGGGATTACCTGTATCTCAAGACCGTCTACACACCCGTGAGGCTTTATGCGGACGGGCAGCTGATCTTTGCATACGGGCAGGACGGGGACTATCCGGCATTCCTGCTGGACCCGCCCACAAAAACGGCGCTGGTACCCCTGCCGGAGACCGGCCATGAGGTAGCGCTCACGCTGGAGTACCTTTCCCCGTCCCAGCGGGACGCCGCCGCGCTCCATCCCCTCCTGCTGGGGAGTCCGGCCCAGATCGTGGCAGGACTGTTCTCGGAAATGGGCTTCTCCCTGTTTTTTTCCGTGTTCCTTCTGGCGCTGGGGCTGATCATGGCTCTGGTCTCCCTGATCTTCCTCCGCTTCGGCAGTTCGGGGACGGCCTTTTTCTGGCTGGGGCTGTTCTCCCTGTGTACCGGCGCATGGTCCTTCGGGGAGTGCAACCTGACAGGGCTGCTTATAGAAAATACACCCCTTTTGTACCTGATGGCCTTTCTGGGGCTGTTCACCTTAGCGATCCCGCTCCTGCGCTTTGTCCTGGTGGTGCTGCGCCCCCATGCCGAGCCGTTTCTTAAGGCTTTGTGCGCTTTCATGATCCTCTGCGTGGGCGGGGCGGCGGCGCTGCAGCTTTTTGGCGTCATGTCCCTGTCAAGGAGCATGTACCTGTTCCATGTCCTGACCCCCGCCTGCCTCTGCATCCTGGCTGGGTCGGCCCTCTGGGAGAGCATCCGGTACGGAAACCGGATGGCGCGCAGGCTCCTTTGGCCCATGGCGGTCCTGGCCCTGTTCGCCCTGCTGGAAGTGGCGAATTACTATCTGCTTGGGCTGGATGTGCAGAAATCCTTTTTCTTCCAGGTAGGCGTCCTGATCTTTGTGACAATGGTCAGCATACAATGTGGGTATTTCATGGCCGATACGCTGGTGCTGCTGGAGGAGAATCACAGGCTGGAAAAGGAGCTGTCCCTTCTGGAAAAGCAGGCCGGGATGCAGAAGGAGCATTACCGCCGGATTACGGAAACCGCTCTGCAGGAAAAACAGCAGCGCCATGACTTCCGACATCACATAGCCGCCCTGCGCGGGCTGCTGGAAAAGGGAGAGACACACGCAGCGGCAGCCTATCTGGATGCCCTAGCCGCGCCATCTACAGTGGATAACCGCCCTGCCGTCTGCCGGAATGAGACCGTCAATGCGGTGGCTCTCTACTATCTGGACATGGCATCCAGATTCGGCATCGCGGACTGCTCCATCCGATTGGAGATCCCGAAGGATACCGGCAGTGTCCCGGCTCATGCGCTCTGCATTGTGATCGGGAACCTGCTGGAGAATGCGGTGACGGCCTGCGCCGGGGCGGACGCGCCCTTTATCCGTATGCGGGGCAGGCTTTCGGACGGAATCCTCACCATCGTCATGGATAACCGGTACGCCAGCATCAGCAGGACGCCGGAGGGCGGTTTCCTCTCCGGGAAACCGGGCGGCGGCATCGGGCTTTTGTCCGTCCGCTCCATTGCGGAGAAATACGGCGGCGGGTGCCGTTTTGAGGCGGCGGATACCGTATTCTCATCCTCCGTGTACCTGCGGCTTTCCTGAGACGGCATGGATCATCTGCCCGGCTGTGGGCACGGCTGACCCTTCCCACAGTCAGGATGCCCAGGCCATCTGTCCGGCTGTTCCCGGCTCAGTCCAAGGCAACTCCTGCCTCCCGCAGCTTACGGTAGAGCACAGAGATCTCCATGCCGCAGTGGTCCGCCATCTGTTTCCCCGTGATCTCCCCACTGCGCCAGCGGGCAAACCATATATCAAAGTCCTCTGGCAGCTCCTTCTTCTTCCTGCCGAACCGGACGCCGCGGGCTTTGGCTGAGGCGATCCCCTCCGCCTGGCGCTGGCGGATGTTCTCCCGCTCCAGCTGGGCCGCAAAGGAAAGTACCTGTAGGGTCAGGTCCGCAATAAAGGTTCCCAGCAGATCCTTGCCATAGGTAGTATCCAAAAGGGGCATGTCCATCACCCGGATGTCCACCTGCCTGTCCTTCGTAATCATGCGCCACTGCTCTATGATCTCCTGGTAATCCCGGCCCAGGCGGTCGATGGACTTGACACAGATCAGGTCGCCGGGCCTTATGCGTTTTACCAGCCGCCTCCATGCCGGGCGGTCAAAATCTTTCCCGCTCTGTTTATCAATATACAGGTTCCGTTTCGGAATCCCAAGCGGCTCCAGTGCGTCCATCTGGCGGTCTATGTTCTGATCCTTTGCGGATACACGGACGTATCCAAAAATCTGGTGTTCCCTCATGATTGTTCCTCCCATACGGTTTTCTTCTGATTGTACAGGAAAAAGAGGGGTTCCGGCATTTCTACTTTGCAGTTGCATTTCTCCCGGTTCATAGTAAACATACACCAACCACAAGAAAAGGATATTGTACAAGCGGATGGCGTTGCGGATGAACAGCGTCATGAACGATGTCACAGAGCAGGACGAGGACTATCCGGCAGCACTCAGTGCTGTCGATCCGTATATTGACCGACTGAAAGCGCTGTAGCTCCCGAAAGAGACCATGCAGCTGAAAGCGTTGTAGCTTCCGAAAGAGACCATGCAGCTGAAAGCGTTGTAGCTCCCAAAAGAGACCATGCAGCTGATTGACGATTGTATGAGCGGGCACGAAAAGTGACCGTCCCGTTCCCCGCCGTGGTCCGGCTGGCGTCCTCAGTGATGATGGCATCCACGGCTTCCGCCAGCTCTAGGTTCAGCCTGGAGAGCGTGGGGTAGCGCAGGGCTGTGGCCTCCGGCATGATCCAGCGCTCCCCGTCAAAGTCCTCGAACCGCTCCGTGGTCATGTTCTGCTCATAGTAGTCTCTGCGGGAAAAAGCTATCCGGAATAGTCCACAAATATCCAGTGTCCCTTTATTCTATTTTGGACAACAAAAAAACGGTTTCCAGGAGATACCCTTCCACCGTCTATTTGCCGTATCTGGTTGTTTCAATAAAAAACGCCCCTCTTGATAGAACGCTTTTTCCAGTCTGGCCCACCGCATCCTACAACACTTGGCAGGCCAAAATCCCGCCACCCAGCTCAAGCCCTGCTTATTTTCGGCTAACATTTCCCTGCCTGCTCTTTCGTCCAGTCTTCCACCACAAGTCTTTCCACTCGGCCAAATTCTCTTGTATTGTTTGTCACAAGAATGACCCCTTCTGATCTTGCATGTCCCGCGATCAATAAATCCATGGGGCCTATTGGCATCCCCTTGCTCTCCAACTCTGCCCTGACCTTTCCATACTCCTCTGCCGCCGATGCCTGAAATTCCAAGATCGTAAGCGGCGACAGGAATAAAGATAACGCTAATCTATTTTTCTCAATCGCCATACTCTTTTCCACGCCATACATCAACTCTGCATAAGTAACTGCCGAAATACATATTTCCTCTGGCACATGCGAAAGAAAATTTTTGATCACTGTCTCCGTTTTATGCTTTATGGCATAAATGCATATATTTGTATCCAACATGTATTTCATAGTTGCTCGCGATCCTGCAGAATATTGTCCCTACGCCCATCGTTCATGAAGTCTTCAGAAAAAAGATTCAAACTGTTTAAAAAGCCCAACCATTTGTTTTCTTTGGGCATCAGCATGACAATATCGCCAATTTTATTTACCGCTACTTCCTCGCCGCTAAAACGGCACTCCTTTGGCAATCTGACCGCCTGACTTCTTCCGTTTTCAAATATTTTTGCAGTCATCATCTCCATACACCTCCTTCTTCCATTTTTAGTATATACCATGATATATATTATGTCAATCTTTAGGATGCATAATTCATTCAAATTTAACATTGCGAAAAGGGTAAGTCAAAGACTTTTTTCATCCCCATCAAAGATACTTAAATCTGTAAAATCGTCGGCTGAGTTTATAACCCCTCTTCTTAAATAGTCTGTTCCACCATCAACAGAACAGCACCCACAACTGCAAGTTACAAATTCATGGCGATATGTCGATGTGATAATATCTCCACAGTGGTTACATTTTATCATATTTCTGACTATCTTTTGCAAAGTTCTACCGCCCTATCATTCCTTATTATTTACCATATCTATTATAAGACACCAACATAGAAATTTCTATTATAATACCTTGTTTCAAAGCTAACATACACCCTTACGTTGTTTTTTACTTCCGCAAAGTACTCCGTTACTGTATTGATTTTCATGTTTACATAATATCACATCTCGTTTTTTGAAAATTGCTTTCCGTGCTTTCAGGAACTTTTCCTCCCTCTCTGCTCCGTCAGCACATTACCTGCGATACTGTTGCAAAAAGCCCGCAAACGCTGATGTTTACGGGCTTCTGTAGCTACTGCTACCGCTCCCCGAGCAGGGCTCGAACCTACAACAACTCGGTTAACAGCCGAGTGCTCTATCAACGGATGCGGTCACACACCGAAAGATTTTATTTTTGCTAAAATCTCTCGTATTATAACATTGCAACACTCTCTTTTTTAATTTCCTGCCTAAGTGATTCATTTATAAGTTTCTGAAGAAGAGATTCCATTGTATCAGAATAAATAACTCTAGCCATCAGCTCTTCTAAATCCTTCATAGATTCAATCCAAAACACATCTCTCATTTGACCACCTGAGTATTCAACTGCCAAGCTATCATTCATTTCTATCGTGACAGGATAAGATAATGTGCCACGGCTAATTTCATATTTGTCCATCATATTTTTCACTTTTTCCGCTTACATATCCTCGTGTCGCTTCATCAATTTGTTGTAAAGAGTTCTTAATAACAACCTCTGGTTTATCCTTATCTACCAACTCAAATGAAAATGTTTCTTTATTCATATATAAATTCTCCCTTCTTAATTGAATTTCCAGTCCCTTATTTAACACATTATAGGAAAATGATCACTGATTTTTTTATAAATGGCCTAACATCAGTTTGCATTTGGTTTGAAATCTTTCCCCAACCTCTTCAAACCAAATAGTCTTCAATCCAAGCTCCACACAACTCCTATACAGATAACACATTGGGAGGAACAAGAGGTTCTTGCAATCATGCTTATCCCTCTTATACCATTTTAAATAATTAGCAGGCACTTAACAACGCATCGGAAAAGAATAATCCATATTTATCTTAGGTTGATAGTCATTCTTCTCCCGAAGCTTCCTGTTTTTCCATTGATAAAATTTCACATATACCTGATTGTCCTGCCGCCATTCATAAAAGATAGCCCCTATTTCAGAAGCGTCATCGCCGGATTGCGGAGCAGACTTGCCACAGGCAATGCTGGGCACTGGAAGCGTTGTTTCATCAATCGGAGATATTGAGCCTGCATTAAACCGATGGATATCACCATGCAGATAGGCGCTAATTTTGTCATTTTTGAATAAATTACTCACTCTTGATTGAAATTCTTCATATAATGCTTTTATGCTGTGATGTCCAATCATAATTGTTGGATATTGGGTATCAATTTTAAATCCCACCAATGAGTTGATATCCACAATTTGCTTATGTTCTTTTTCCCCATTGCTGATTAACGCAGTATTGGCACAAAGTACATTCAACTGCTTATTCCAGACCAAATGAAAGGTTCCACTGGGATCAGTTACCCGTTTATCCCTCACATCAAAGCCTTCGTAAAATTTCTCTACGAACTTGTTATATTCATAAAAATTACTGTACAAAGAATGCGGTCCGCACACATGCTTTGAATATCTATTATAATCAGAATCGTTTTCCGTAATTTCTTTAATTGCTTCTTCTCTCTCCGTTGTAGAATCGTCTGCATCATGATTCCCCGGAACAAGAATTACATTCTCTTTTTTGATGTCAAATATTTTCAAAATTTCTTCCAGAAATTTCATAGCATTAGAAAAGTCAGGATTCTGTTTCTTATGGCGAAAATCCCCTGTGACAATAAGAAATTGAGGATGTATGTTTTCTGCCAATTCTCTATATTCCGTCAGCATAAAATCCGTATCTGCTTCCTGAAATACATGCAAGTCTGAAAGGTGAAGCCATGAGGCTTTCCCTGCTGCTGGCTCGCTCCCACACGCTCCTCCTTCTGAAGCCAGTGCCGGCTTCCTGCTGGAATCGAGAGTCGAAAACATACTCCCCGGAAAGTTTGCACTGATATAAGCAAGCAAAGAATACTCCGATGATTCTGTATCTAACTCGGTCAACGGCACATACTTTCCATTTTTCAGTCTATCTACTAACCCATGACTATAAAGATCTCCCATATACGAACTATAAACCGAATCCTGCCTCCGTTCTATGAAATACTGACGAAATGCAACCATGTCAGATACATGCCTTCCAAAATCCACCCATTGACTCTCCATCAAGCTACAAAAATGATGGTACAACCCGTTTCTTTCCTGCCTCTCCGCAAACCGCTTTATATCCTGCTCCTTTATACTCTGGCAGCCCTGGTGGGATATCTGGTTTCGCAAATCCATTAATAACTGCGGAAAACGACCGCAATACTTTAAAATTTCATTTTGAATAGTGTTTTCCAGTCTGCCGCATGGCAACTTGGCAAAACTTTGAAAATACTCATCCATCTCCTCTTCATTAAAGTTGTGGAGCACAATAGGTGAAAATGCTACCTCAAATATTGATCCACTTGAAGCTGCCAAAAATTGCGGCCTCCGTTCACATACAAGAAGAAGGTTCAGTTTCAGATTTTTCTCCTGGTTCTTTGAAGAAAGTCCATAAAAAAATGAGAAGATTGAAGCATTTCTTCCATTTTCTTGATGCATGTCCTTAGCATGGTCAAACTCGTTGATAACCAGAATAATGTGTTGTTCAAAAGACGCATAGGCCTTAAGCAATTCCTCAAACTTTTTTGATACGGCCTTCAAAATCTTATCATTACTTGAATTGCAGATAATCTTTTCTTCATTCTCGGAAAACCAGGCATAGATACCCGTTATTGTTTGCAACAAACCATTTTTTGAACCTTGAATATCTTGTAGAACTTCCTTCGTCAATTTTTCAGCAAACTGTTGCACCAGATCCTTCAGTAAAACCGTAAACACTTCCCTTGGCCTAAGCCTTCTTTGAAAAAGATGGACTCCCGGATGATCGCTTTGTTCAAAACGTCCTATTGCCTCGTTAAGAAGTGTACTTTTTCCGATACCCATAGGGCCAACCAGTGACGCACTTCTCATCGAATACTCCTTGCTGGGTTCTCTAACAAAAATATTGCTTTCCAAATTATCCAATTCTTGCTTCCGTCCAATAAAAAGTTGTTCCATCAACGCATTTCCCCTTTCTCATTCTCCATAACGCATCTTCACATGCTCTCTAAAAAGACCGACATTAATCCAAATCTTTCCATCCTCGGCAGTGAGAACCCTCCGCAATATCAGCATATTTTGAATCGACTTACTCCTTTCTTCTCCAAGCTCTCCACATGGATGGTTAATCGCGCATTTATAGCCATCGCTATGCTCTGCTAAACGTGCAATATGTATGAGATACCTTTCAATATCCCCTCTGGTATCTCCCGTATCATAATCCTCTGCCAGAAGCGGATCAAACAGATACTTGTAGTTGTCTGTCAGATCAGCCGCTGCAAACTTCTCCAACATTCCGTTCACATCCTGCTCATTTATCTGAGGCTTCTTTTCTAATTGATAATATCGAAACATCTTGTCACAGAGATACACCAGATAATTGGGAACACATCCCGACAATACCATTAATTTCCGGATAGCCGCCTTTCCAGATTCTGTGATATATATATCGAATCCAAATATCTCTTTCATGGGCTCTAAAATCATTTTCTCAGCATCTTCATCTTTCAGCGCAGAGAGTTGCATCACCTTTGCAATCTGTGCCGTCCGATTTAGTATATTCAACTCTCCCAATGTCTGCATCATTGAATTGTGGCCAACCACAATCTGTACAAATCCCATTTCGGAAAAGGAACGAAGAAACTCTGGAATTCTTTTGTACTCCGGATGTAAATCGCTGCAATTCCATATAATATTACAAAATCTTGTAAATTCATCCATAATCAAAACAATTTTGTATTGTCCACTACCTATATTTTGTATATCCTTAATCAGACGGAAAAATAATCTCGTCTTCTCTTCCAGATATTCATGTAGTAAATCATCGTCAAACAGTCGAAAATAATCATCGCAATCTTCCGCAATAGCATGCAAATCCTGATTCTCGCACTGCTGTAGTTTTTCCACGAGTTTCTCCAGTAAATCCCCATAGAACTTCTGCATAAAAACAGCCAACGCATCCACTGAGTTTCTACATATATTATAATATATATCATTATAGTATAAGACAAACGCCCGGGGACTGCTTTCCAGTTCCTTTCGAATTCTGTTAATAAAGCTTGTTTTTCCACACTGCTTTTGCCCATATACAATCACTGTCTTTCCACCTGCCAAACCCTTCTGCCCGTCCATGAGATATTTCATCAATTCGTTCTGTTCATCCTTGCGGCCAAAATACATTTTATTATCCGCTGTGAGTGAACTGTTCACCATACTACTGTAGGGGTTAGGAGCACTTTTCTTATCACTACGCAAACGATCCGGTATCTCTTCCACATGAAGCGTTATCTCGCCTTCCACTGCACTGTTTGTCCAAAGTGGGATCATATAGGTATGAGACTCATCAAACGAAACTCTTTCAAGGTATTGGTAATTAACCGTATAACCAATTCGGATAATTGTGCCAACATCCAAATCTTCCGATGCAATTTTCACAGTGATAGTTTCATGGCTTCCGGATATTAACTCATTTTTAGCAGGTTTTAACTCATGCACAATATCATCCTCACTGATTCCGCCCTTGGATATAAGACTGACAACCGGATTCCGTATTGGTCGATGTGCTTCGTCACCTTTTTCTCCGTTTTCCAAGAGCAACGCAAAGTTAGACTGATCGGGAACAAGAATAGGATAATCGCACCTACAGCGCACATCCGGCAAAGTGTCTGCGCTCTGACATATCTCATTGATTGTCTGGAGAATCTCCTCATGGACGCGCTCCAACAGACCATTGTTATGAAACAGTTCAATCATAATCAGAGTCGGATGTTGGGAGATCCGCAATTTCTGCCTGCTGATACTTTTCTCTGCTTCCTCCAGTAGTAGCATCTTTTGCGCATACTTTCCCTTAAGGCTTCTTTTCACATTCTGACAGATTTTTAAAATTTCACGTACATTTTCTCGATCATCATTGTCTAAAAGCGCTAAAAAGCTCTCATCAAACATCTCTTGTTGTCGCTCTGCGATATTGGTACAGATCTTGTTGGCATCATCCCTCTGGGTAAACACATTCAATAAATGCTGACATTTCCTTTTCCACTCAAAATACCTCCCCCGCTCTCTTCTCAATACTACCAGGAGGCTGTCCATATCCAAAGCGCTTTCTGATGCCCTACAGCTTAACAAAAGGACTTCCCTGATTTTTCTAGAAAACGCATCTGAAGTTATATCAAAAAGATACTCAAAAGATGTATCATCCAGAGCAACTATCTGTGCAAGCAGTGCAGAAGCATCCGCCATGAACAAATCAGCGCAAAACCATTCCCGCAGCTTCACTACGAATTCCTGCTCCAGAACATCTTTTTCTGAGGAAAAGGAAGGCTGCCTGATATTAAACAAAGCGTTCTCCTGCATATTATATCGCTGTTGAAATACTGGCATAAAGTAAACAAACAAATCCCTGGCGCGTTGCTCAGGTGTGGTATCGCTATCAAGGATAGCCAACATATATGCAATAAACTCACCAACCAGATAACTTCCACTCTGTACAACCTCTGCTATACGATGCCGCATAGCACGACGAAGCAGGCTATGTATATTGAGCGGAAATTTATCCTGAATAATCAAATGAGCATGTAACCGCGCCTCCGGATTTTCCAGGAGTTTCGCCGCAACTGCCAAATCCTCCGAATTTTCGGAGAGGATAATACTCTCTAACCCAAAGAATCTCTGACTGTCCGAACTCTGCTGCGTGTAAATTGCAGACAAAATCTCCTGATATCGTCGCTTGCCCGCCGCATTTTGGAGCATAAAAAAACCAATGCCTGTTTTTTCTGCTTGCTGGTGAACCATAAGGCTGAGTTTGGACAACTTGGTGGGCTGTGACTCAGACACATTCAAGGGCATCCGCATATCATCCGGTTCCTTCTCTCCTTCCAAAGGCAATACGGCAATCAATTCCTGACTACCGTCCCCATAGGGCCGGAACAGAATATGCACATGCTGCCCAACTGCGTCTGCAAGTGCCCTTTCTGAACCATAGAGAACCCTCCGAATAGTACCCAATATATTTGTTGACAAATTATAACGACATGCATAATACTGCTTCCGATTGTTATCATATAAAATAGCCGCCTTTTCTTGCTCACAATGAATCAATGGAGCAATTTCCATAAGTTGCGGTGCCTCTCTATCTTGCCAATCTGGGCAACTAATCTTTTTCACATAAACAGAATCATTCATCAACGTACCACTTTTTATGGCGCTATTAACATACCCGTCTGTCACAATAGATCGATAATGGCAGATTCTATTATCTACAGTAATTACTGATTCTGCGGCAGAGCTCGTACAGTCTGTGACCGTTCCTTTCTGCCAGGGAATATCCCAAACAGATTCCGGCAAAACACGCTCCACAATGATTTTTCCATCCGTGCAGGCATATTGCAGCAAGATACGTTGAGGAGTAGTCTGGATGATATTTCTAACCTGTTCTCCCATATTCGCAATATCAAAATAGATGCAATGATTTAAACAGCCTCCTGTCAATTCAGCATCATCCACCCCTTTGAACAAATCCGTCAGAAGGCCAAATCGATATACAATATCCTGTTCACCAGGGATAAACGGATCCTCATTGTGAAAAACAACCGTGTGCTGACCTCTTTTGTCAATCACAAGCAAAGTCTCCCCTTCTATAAAGGCTGGCAACTTCTGGTTCTCTGGCAACACGCCCAGTTGAATAATGCTTTCATTTTCCATACCATATACCCACATGGAATTTCCCTTAATATCAAGACGCTGACAGCCTTTACGAGGAATTGCCCTGACAATATGAACTGCTCCTGCAACAAATGGTGCGCCTTGAATTCCCATCCGCACTTCCGGCATAATCCGGACAACATACAGGTTTTTATAAGTATTCAATACAGGGGGAAACTCTGTCGCGTTTTCCTCTCCATCCCACAAAAAACTTGCTTTGCCCTGTTCGACTCTCGCCACCGTGCACTGCCTGGCCTGCTCAGCCTTTTTCTTCGGGTCATAGATGCTATGAAAATAAACTATCTTATCGTATTTGGTATAATGATGCAGTATGGCATACACTTCTCCTGACTTTATAATGTCAGGAAGACGGCAGACAAAAACCTCATTATAGTCCATTTGCGATGTGGGCAATGCATCCTCTGAACTTTCTGGTCGTTCTAATTCAGCCTGCTCTCTATACCATGGCGCACGCACAATTAGCAGATGTTCCCCTTCCAGCTGAATCATCCAGACTTCTTTCTTTTCATACGCAGCAGCTATCTGTATTTGATTATCCATATCAAAAATGACAAGGTACACATATTCTATCGTATTTAATGTTTCCATAGAGAAACGGTTCTCCTCTGTGTGCGGGATGACAGCCAACTGTACCATCTTCTCTTCCACAGAAGTAAGTTCCCCATATATCTTGTTTTTGTATAAACAATGTAGTTTAATATAATCGAATTCCTGTTTATAGAAAAAAAGAATACCATAGCGGCTATCTTCCGGCAAAGGCTCTAACGTAAGAATTTCCGTTGAAGCATTCCACTGACTGGCAGCCTCTTTCATACGGTCATAAAGCGGCTGCAAAGGATCAGATAAATCATCCCACCGCAGTGGAACATCCCGAAGCTTATATATATTCATAGCCTTTGGGGAACCGTCTACCAGAAATCCCATTGAATAGGATACCTCATAATGATAAGAAAACGTGTCCAGTTCTTTAGGCATAACATTCATTAAATCCTCTGCGGCAAAACGTAAAGAAAGTACACCAGACAAACCGTTATTCTGATTATGCATGATAAGTCCCGCTCCAACATTTTTATAATACTTTTCCAAGCTGCCAAAATATATCTTCGCATTCGGTGCACCTACACAGTAAATATCCACCGTCTCTCCGTTTAATCCATATAAAACCGGATATTCCCTTGCATCCTGTACATCTTCCAGCGCCCCCGCACTTATCGTAAAACTATCCCAATCAACAAACCTTTGCTTGCCAAGATTTGTATAAACAATTTTCCTATGGTCTATTCCATAATATCTGCCTGGTATAATCTGAATCAATTCATTATCTGGTTCCACGCCAATAACAACACCAACCTCACATCCACGAAGCCAGCGGCTACACTCCGTGAAACTATATGTATGTCCATTAATTCCAATAAAATCGAAAGAAACGCTTGTCATAATGCCACTTATAAACTGTCCGTCATCAAGCAATATCCAAAGCTGGTGCCGAAGAAAAACCCCCAGGCAAAACGCAATAGAATTTTCCCGGTACTTTGTACTGGCTTGAAAGTCTCCCGCACATATTTTTTGGAAAGAAATTGAAACAGAATATTCGTCATTCATTTTTTCGTCCTTTCGTGTCGTATTGGTTGTGTCAAATCTACCTCTATGCTTTTTATTACAAATCTTATAGTTTTAAAGAGTATTCTGCTTTTCAGAAAAAAGCAATGGCCTCCCTTTTTTGTGTAACTACTATTACCAACCCACAAACACTGAAAGGAAAATCATTGCTTATGGATATTATATCCTATTTACTCTCTCTGATTCAATCTCTTTACCAGCAAAACTGCTGGCTGATCAACTTTATCTGCAGATATGTCCCGGTTAAACGGTGGGCTCTTGATGACTCCCATTCCCCAAAATGCCAAAAGTCCAAGACAGGCCCAACTGCCCCTTATTACTGACTTCCGTCAGGACTGGACTTATAAGGAGTTCATCTTGTATATTGAAGAACGCCACAGGAAGAAAATCAGACCCGTGAACTACCGTTCTGAATGTGATATTCCTCAGGACTGCATCTATCCACGCCGTGATGCGTCATACCATATCTCTACAAAAACAACAGCTCCAAAAGGCAGGTTCTATGTGAAGTATGCGGTGCCAGATTCTCCCCAAAGGACAGCCGCTTCACTTCCATGAAACTGCACTGCCCAAACTATGGACATGCTTTGATCCCCAAAAAGAACCGAAAGAGTTTCGTATTCCACAAATACGTGAACCCCAAATACCAGTGCCGACAACAGCTTTGCTTCCAACAAAAGTAGTTTTTGGAAGGTCTTTTCGCGAACCCTCTGGCCGTCCAGGGCATTTTCACACCAATAATAATCCGACAGGAGGGCATACGCTTTTCTTTCCAGGTTGCTATTTTTGTCAACAAACTTTGAAATACATCGAAAATCCTCAATATTATATATTCATTTTACATCACCAATCTCTCTTTTTCCATGCAAATCAATCGACAAAATTTGACAACTTATTCACCAAAAGGAGGCTCTTATGGCAACAAACAACTACGCTAAATACGATGAAGGTTTTAAAAAATCCCTCGTCTCACTCCACCAGAATGACAAGACACAATCCCAGCTCTGTAAAGAATATGGCGTTTCCCCATCTAATGTTGTATCACTTTAGTTGACACCTTATACGCAAGGATTTAATGCATAATCAAAGAGAAATAAGGAGGCAACTTAAATGGAAAAAATAACGGAAATATGACATGGAGTGATATTGTATCATTTGATGGTGTTGCTTGCCCCGTCATGGCAGTACGCAAAGGTAATCTTAGCTGTCTCCGATGCCGCCGACACGTTCATGGACGGAAGGACGGAAACAATGGCTGCCGCCGCCATCATTGTGGCAAGCCCTCTTTTCAATCTTTCTTTCAACTTCTTCAATCTACTTACCCCCATATCTTTTTTGGCAGTAGTCAAGACCACCGGCTTAGCCGGTGGCTTGCATTGCCCCTATAAGGGGCTTTTA
>CAJUAB010000038.1 GCA_910583845.1 uncultured Acetatifactor sp. | reverse complement strand
TATTCATAATTTTTCCGTCCTTCCCAATGAGAAAACCATAATAAGGTCAGCAGCAAGCCGCCTGTCGTTATTGCTGCAATCCCTATTTTTTCCGTTCCATAGTCGAAAATTTGTCGGCTTAGAATATCCTTTACCCAATTCATAGACCATGAAAAGGGAATATACCTCGCTATGCCTTTTAGCTCGACATTGCTATATAAGATACATTGCAGACTTTCAAACACGCCCCAAAACAGGGATAACCCTAATCCAAATTTGAAGCTAAGGAACAGGTGCAAGATGTATATTATCAAATTACAGAAGGCCATCCCTGCGGCGGCTCCGATCAGCATTCCAAGCTGCACTGTATCAGCCATTCCAAAAAGAT
This sequence comes from uncultured Acetatifactor sp., assembly GCA_910583845.1. Taxonomy (GTDB): domain Bacteria; phylum Bacillota; class Clostridia; order Lachnospirales; family Lachnospiraceae; genus Acetatifactor. Next base: position 42,996 of record CAJUAB010000038.1, on the reverse strand, counting down.
GTATGCCAATCACAAACAGCAGGAACAGAAAGAATAATGCCAATACCCCCGAACCATAAAGATAAGTTAATTTTGCAAGCATATTTTTGTGTCGGTTCGGTACAGCAAGCAGCGTTTGGAAGTGTGAAGCCTTTTCTTCCAGTGCAACATTCAGACCGACAATAACGCTTATCAGCAATGGAAAAAACGTTGTCGTAATTTCCAATATCATTTTGAGCTTTTTACTATCTGCTGTGCTGCCATACTGGAAATAGTAAACAAGAAATAACAATGCCCCGATAACAGGTATACAAAAATGAATGGCCCAAAACGGTGTATGCTTCGTTTTTTCCTGTTCAGAACGAACCGCATAAATAAAACCCATTTCCGTCTACCTCCCTTTGGAAAAATTCTTTGCGTCGGCATAGGATAAAATAAGAAACAAGAGTATTGACAACGCAATGGAAATCATAATGGATATAGAAAATCCACAATTCCCCGCATAAGTTCCGTTCGTTTCAATTCCCATAAGCGGCTCTGCCAGTTTTGCCGCCCAACAATACGGTACAAACCACCATACTATTGTATTTCCTAATCCGGTAGCAGTAGATAGAACAATCCCAAGTATTGTATTTAACACAATCGGCACAAACATTCCCGTTTTGCGTGCTAAATACAGGCACAAAGGGATTTGCCAGACAGACGCAAGGATAATCCCGATACTTCCTGCAATGCTGTGTAAAACAGAATATACTGCCGTTGCCGGGGAAATGATATTACTGATAGAGATAAGCAATGCTAAAAATATTGCTGAAACAAGCATTTTTTCGACTAAGATAATGCCCTTGGCAAATTCAAATCCAGAAAGGTTTACAGGCATAGAAAATACCGAATAGTATTTCCCGGCGTTTTCTTCTTTTCTGTGTGACAAAGAACACAAAATTGCGATTGCTCCCGGAAGCAGGAACGCATACCACCAGTAAAGCGTCATGTACTGATACCCCATAAATCCACCCATAAGCCACGCAAAAATAGCTGTAATCAGTGGAACAATGAAAATCAGTTTGTTCGATATTGTTCTCTTGAATTTCAAATGTTCTGATTGTAGATAGTCCATGCCTTAACCCTCCCTGTGATTGCTTTTTACAACTTCCATAAAAAGCTGTTCCAAATTTTCGTTTGCGTTCAATTTTCCCTCATATCCAAGAACGCCACCCGCGATAATGCCGATATGGTCGGCTATCTGCTGCACTTCTGAAAGAATGTGGCTGGACAGGATAACCGTAATACCTTTGGCCGGAAAAGAACAAATAAGCTCTCTAAGTTCTTCAATCCCAATCGGGTCAAGCCCGTTGGTTGGTTCATCAAGTATGAGCAGTTTCGGGTTGTTTAGTAATGCAACCGCAATTCCAAGACGCTGTTTCATACCAAGAGAAAACTGTCCGGCTCTTTTCTTGCCTGTTTCCGTCAGTCGAACGATTTGCAGCACTTCGTCAATCCGCTTATCTGTCAGTCCTAAAATAGTAGTCCTTACTTTCAGATTTTCATAGGCGGTCAAATTTTCATAAAGCGGCGGCATTTCAATCAACGCTCCTATATGGTTTAAGTCGCTGCGTTTCCATGAGTGACCGTCAAATTCAATATTCCCAGAGGTCGGTTTCAAAATGCCCGTAATCATTTTGAGCGTCGTAGATTTCCCGGCACCGTTCGGTCCCAATAATCCATAGACGGAATTTCTTTCAATGTTCAGCGATATGTTGTTTACAGCCGTGTGTCCGCTGAAAGATTTGCAAAGGTTTGTTGTTTTCAAAATCATTTCCATAGTCTGTACTGTCCTTTCTTTTGATTATGGGAAAAGGATAGCTGATGTTTTTGAAGATTTCATAAAGAACACAAAATTTTCTCGATTACATTTTATGAATTATTTTGGCTGACTGATAGAACCGTGTAAACATTTTCAAACGGGGAGGTGAACAGTAAAATGTAATAGGGTGAATAATTATGGGGCGGGCTTTTGGGGATGTGTCAATGACCGTGGTATTTTGTCAATAGGGTATGTGCTTCATGGCGGCTACCTCCTTTAGCCGCCGCTTTTGACAGTGATACCGCGCCATTTCTTGAGAAGTAACCGCACAGAAAGATCGCCTTTATCGGGAAATGCGGAGTCTGAAAGAGAAAGTTGCTGAAGCTGAAACCGTCAAGCGTTGTATAGAACAGACGATACCTCCGACAGAACAGAGAAAGGAGAAGTCAAAGACGCAGGATATATCATTGTGATCCAGTCGGTTGTGTGCTATAATTTCAATGTCGTTGATAGCAACAAATTGAAATTTGAGTAAATAATCAATATGTGGAGGAAAAATAGAATGAATGATAAGCAAAAGAAAATACTACGTTACCGCGAGGAAAATAAAACCGTCAAATACGGACAAACCGTTTTTACAGGTTCATCGCTTATGGAGATGTTCCCAATAAACAAACTACTGGAAGAACATAACGATAGCATGATAGTTTATAATCGAGGAATTGGCGGATTTGTGTCACAAGAGCTGCTGGAGGTTATCAACGTTTGTGCAATAGATTTGAAACCATCGAAAATCTTTATAAATATCGGTACAAACGATCTTAGTGACAGTCGTATTCCAATTTCAGAACTTATGGAAAACTATGATAAAATAATTTCCGAAATTGAAGCAAGGTTGCCCGAAACAATAATTTATCTTATGGCATATTATCCAGTGAACTATGAAGCTGCTGCTGAAAATATGAAAGAATGTTTGAAAATACGAAATAATGAGAAAATCCGCATTGCTAACGTAGAGGTAAAAAAACTTGCGGAAAAGCATAGCCAACGGTATATTAATATAAACAAAAATCTTATGGACGAACAAGGCAGGCTCAAGGCAGAATATACCATAGAGGGTTTGCATATAAACGAGGACGGTTACAGAGCTATTTATGATGATATTATAGCTTATGTGAAAGAGCCGATTTTTGATAAGAAAACTAAGGTATGATAAAACTCATCAGTTATACATTATGTCTTATCAAAATTAGAATTTATTGATTGTAAACTATTTAATTATCACAAAAACGCGGGTAAACCTATTACAGATTTAGCGCTACTTTTTTACCCAAAAACAGGCAGGAAAGCTATAAGCGACATATCACTTCCCCATACTGTCAGCACTGAACTTGCAGCCAATGCCTAACACAGTTTTAAGATAAGTCGGGTTTTTACTGTCCGGCGCATCTCCAAAAATTCTCCATCCAAAGGGTATATTTCGACCTCTCCCGAAGCCCGTATAATCGTAATATAACTTTCGTTTTGCAGAATTGGCACAGCCGTTTTATCATCTTCCGTTTTCGCATAAGCAGCTGTGCCCATTGCAAATAAGGTCACAAAGCCAGCAATTAAAAGACTTACCTTTTTCTTCATCAACAAATTTACTCGTATCAAACCTGCCTACTTATCTCCTGCTTTTGCGGATAACTCATACGAAATCAGAACATCATCTTCCAATATTCCAGCACATTCAGCAAAACGCTCTTTAATAGCCATCTCATCGATATCACCTGGACGGCCATTCGCTTTTATAATGACTTCAATCTGATAAATACTATTGTCATCATCTTTGCAGATCATTCTGATATCCGATATGCTTTCATTAGATTCCACTATATGCTCCGACTCCGAACTCAGATCGCCAATAACCTCCGCTATATTTCCTCCTCTAGAGGAACCTGAAACAATTTGGCAATCTGTCTCGTTTGCCGTCCCATTTGTGGCGCTATGTGAATAAAAACCATATCCCGTAATAGCATCCAAGCATAGCATAGTTACCACGGCTCCGCTTATATGCCATTTTTTAATAACAGCATCGCCTCCTTGTCTTGCACTTTTCCTATAGAATTTATTTTTATAATAATATACTTTCTCATAAATTTCAAGAGACAAAGTTGTTAAAATAAATGCCTCTGCTTTCCTGACAAACCTGTCCCTATGCCCCATATAACCTCCCTGTTATGCTCTAAATTGATACTTTGCCATGAAGACTTCTAATAAAACAATTTCCTGCTTTTCTGAAAATGAAAGGATTTTTCTCTTGACCGTTACCTAACGTCATCCTGTATGATAAAGATACAGATATCTGAGAACACGCATTGATGCGCCGATTACAGCTGTAGCCGCTTTTTCTGTGCCGGAAAATTTCCGGCGGCCGGAGCGGATCAGAACCGCCCCGCGTAAAAACGGTACCGGCAAAGCGGATACGGAACCTAAAATCAGGAGGTAAACTATGGACAACCAATACTATACAGCAGGAGAAATCGCCCGGATCGCCGGGGTATCCCTGCGAACAGTGCGCTATTATGACACCAAGGGGCTCCTGCCCCCGGTATCCCACTCGGAGACAGGCTACCGGTACTATGACCGGAGTTCTCTGACCCTGTTGCAGCGGATTATGATGTTGAAATACCTGGGATTTTCCCTGGAACAGATTCAGCAGCTGATCGCCGCTCAGGAGGCGGATGCCCTGGACCAGGAGGCGATTCTGGCTCAGCAGAAAAGCCTCCTGCTGGAAAAGAAAAAACAACTGGAGCTGCTGATTTCCACCATAGAGCTGGCACAGCAGAGCAATCGGGAGGACAAGTGGCAGGTGCTGGTGCGCTGCCTGAATCTGCTGACAAGCGATGAAAAAGTGCTGGAGCAGTATCAGAACCCCGACAATTTGAAACGCCGGATCAATATCCACACCTATTCCACCAGTTCCCAGGGATGGATGGCCTGGGTCTACGAGCGGCTGGGGCTGCAACCCGGGGAGACCGTTCTGGAGCTGGGCTGCGGCACGGGACTGCTCTGGACGGAGTGCGCCCGCCTGCTGCCGGAAGGGCTGCGGCTGATCCTCACGGACCGCTCCAGAGAAATGCTGGAGCAGACCCGCCAGAACCTGGCCCCCTATGAGAAGGAGCTGGAGGCCCGGCAGATTCGTCTGGAGTATCGGGTGCTGGACGCCAATACTCTGGAACTTCCCCCGGCCTCCTGTGACCGCATTGTCGCCAACCATATGCTGTATCATGTGGAACGCCGGGATGCCTGTCTGGACGCCATCGCCCGGGCCTTGAAACCGGAGGGCACCTTCTGCTGCACCACTGTGGGGGACACACACATGCAGGAGCTGCACCAGCTTGTCATCGATTTTGATCCCCGGATCGAGATGCCCTTTCAGAATCTGACCGGGGCCTTTCACCTGGAAAACGCCGCGCCTCAGCTGGCAAAGCACTTCGCCCATGTGCAGCGTCAGGATCAGGACAATGATCTGATTGTGGATGATCCCCAGGCCCTCTATGACTATATCTATTCCTTTCCCGGCAATGCTCCCCTGATTCTGGAGCAGAGAGGGAAAGAACTGCTGAAAACGATACAGGATAAGCTGGACCGCGAAGGAGCCATGTTTATTCACAAGTCCGCAGGTATATTTATTTGCCGGAAATAAACCGATTCCAAGACTGCCGCCTCTCCATGAGAGGCGGCGGCTGTTTGCACAACAGATTTCAGTTCGGCACGGCATCCGGCTCTTTTTTCTCCTCCACCCGGAACGTCACCTTCCAGTTCCCTTCCACAGAATCTTCCATCCGGTAAAACTCTCCCCAAAGGCTGGCCCCTTCCAGTTCCTCCGGTGTGCAGGGCAGATAAAACTCACTGAACGCCAGACTCTCATCCCCCTGCTTCTCCTGCCAGAAATTACTGTACCAATAAATCCTTTCACTGCCGTCCGGTAGTTTCAGATACGGAATCACATACCGGAACGAGCGGGCAAACTCCCCCTGGCAGATTTGCAGGCGGATCAGATTATCCCGGTAAACCAGCCCTGTTACCGTAAAATCATCCGCTGCGCATTCTGATACGGGTATCCCATCCAGCACCTTGACGGCAGGCCGGGGATCATCCGGCATATTCTCCGGGTTTCTGATATTGTTTTCCCCCAAACCCTGCCCGGGTTCCTCCATTTCAAGCCCTGTCAGCTCCTGATATCTGCCCCAGTCCGCCCTTCCCCCTCCGCTGAGGCTGACAGGTTTTTCGGGCATTCCAGGCACGTGATCTTCCAGAGAAATCTCTTTTTCCTCCCTCTCCTGCCGCAGCAGCAGCTGCCGCACCCGGAATGTCAGCTTACTGCGCTCATAGGGTACATCCGAGCTGAGTTGAATCTCAAAATATGCCTTGCCCGTCTCCTCGTCATACCCCGCGTAACTGCATCCTCCTGTGACCCATGACGCGTCCAGGCTGTTGACGCTGGTCATTCCATAACTGTCATATAAGTCCAGCGGCCCCTGTATCCGTTCCGCCAGAGTGTCCCTGAAGGAGATGAGCACTCTGGCCGATTTGTCCCCATCCTCCAGGTAAACCGCCTCCACCTCCATACAGATCCCCGCCCTGGTGCTGGATTCACTCACCGGTACAAACAGATCCGCCAGTTCCGGCGACATCCTTTCTATGATCCCATAAACAAAACCCACGTTGGAGGCGAGCGCGGAAGTACATCCGAACAACAGAATCGCTCCCAACAGAAATGTCGCGACCGGTCGCAGCAGCGCATACTGTATCCATCGCGCCTTCTCTGTCCGGGCGTCTTCCAGCATATCCTCCAGAAGTCCTCTGTCCGGGTGTATTTCATCAAAACTTTCCTGATATAACTGTCTGAATGTTTTCATAACGACCTTCTTTCCCCTGCCCTGGTTTCGCCCCCCAAAGCCGGACTCTTTACCAGAAATCTGCCGCCCTGCCAAAACCTCGCTTTTCCAGGATGCCCCGAAGCCGCTCCCTGGCCCGGACAAGCTGTGTGCGGACCGTGGAGGTCCGTCGGCGAAGGAGCCTGGCGATCTCCTCCGTGGACATCTCCTCGTAATAATATAAATGCATCACCAGCCGGTATTTTTCCGGCAGTTCCCCGATTCCGGCGCGCAGCTGCTCTCTCCGCCAGCCCTCCTGCGCCAATCTCGCCGGGTCCCCCTCCGGCCCGTCCGCGCTGCCCCTTGCCCTCAGATCCCGCTCTCCCGGTCCGTCATACATATTTCCACTCCCGTCCCGTTTCTCCAACGGTTCCATGCGTCCGTCCGCCCAGGGGGATTTCCAGTGATTCCTGCAGCAATTGGCCGTGACCCGAAGCATCCAGGCCCTTGCGTGCTCCGGACTCTGAAATACCGGCTCCCGCCGGATATACCGCAGAAAAACTTCCTGATAAATATCGTCCGCGTCACTCCGGTTTTTCATCATGGCGTAAGCCAGGCGGTATACCGTATCAGAGTATGCGGTTATGACAGACAACGCGCTGTCTGCTTTCGCGGTTCCATCCTTGTGATGTCTGTTTCCGGTCACCCTCATCACCCCCTCACTGCATTTTTTTGTCGTGCCCTCACCATGTATACCATGTATTTACACAAAACGCTACAACATAAAAACACTTTCTGTCCGAAACAGACAGAAAGTGTTTTTATGTAAAGATATTGTCAACTCTATTGCACCAGATCCAGGTGCTGCACGGTGCCCACATTTCCGTTCTCATAGAGAAAAATGCCCGTATTGCGTATATAGCCGTTGTCCTGCCCGCCGCTGCCCTTCAGGGAAAAATCCGTCGCGGTATTCTGCAGGCAGATGGCTCCCACACCCTTTTCCCCCAGGGTGTAAAGACTGTCCGTGCCATCGGGGTTCTTGCACCAGATTTTCAGCTTGGACCAGATGCTGTCGTTTTCGTCAATCCAACCGTTTCCGTCCTCATCGTAGGCGGACAGGTCCTGAAAACCGTTTCCGCTCTGGGGTCCGAAAAGCTCGCTGCCATCGTTGATAATGCCGTCTCCGTTCTTATCCAGCGCCAGATATCCGCTGCCCGCGCCCAGCATGGAGACATTGTCCTCCTGGCCGTCCGCGTCTATGTCAAACCTGAACTTCTGGTCGCTCAGGGAGACATTGCCCGCGTCAAAATTGATAACCAGGGGATCACAGGTCTTCTGCAACGACGCCAGGTTCAGCTCTCTCCTGTAATACTGCGTGAAACTCCTACTCATGCTCAGATCCACATGAAAGCTGATCTCTCTGCCGTCTGCCGTCCGCACGGTACCCACGGAGGAAAACAGGGTATTTTCCTGTTCCGAATAATACTCCTCCACACCATAGGACAGCGTTTTCATATCAAAGGGCAAAAACTGCAAAGTCGCATTGCCGTTCTGGTTATTCTGACCGTTCTGATTCCCCTGTCCCTCCTGACCGTCGCCCTCGGTAAGGCTTTCATCTTCTCCCATAAAGTTGCGGGTCCTGTCGTCTCCAAAAAGCAGCATAAAGATATACCGCATGGTATAATTGCGCAGCTTGCCCACCGCATTTTCAGAACCGCCGCGCAGATGCACTCTGCCTGCGTTCATCATGCTTTCCACCCGCTCCCGCAGATCCATCATGCCGCCCGTGGAAATCATACGGCTCTGTTTTTCGTCCCCGCCGCTGCCTCCCTGGGCAGTCTGCCCCTTCATATTTCCCATTCCCAGCTGCTGTCCGGCCACGCCGGTGCCGGTATTCATCCCGCCCTGCACATAATCCTTTAGTACAAAACGGTTATAGCCTGTTCTCGAAGCCTTGTAGCTTCTGGCGGAATCCATTCCTATCGCACTTGATTGTATTCGCAAACGCCCCTCGTTTCCAGTTCACTTCTCTGCCCGCACTTCCATGATTTCCGTCCGGCTTGCGCTTACCGGCGATGCGCTCCGCGCGCATAGGCAAAAAAAGGACGGCACGACACAAGGATCTCCGTATCCCCATAACAGTACCATCCGTGGTGACTATATAATAGTTTACAAATGCTTTGGCCAAAAGTATTTGTATTATACTTATCGTCAGGGCTTATGAAAAAATTACCTCTCACCCGGGATTTCATATGTGGTTGCACGAAACGACTATGAAAATCCGGAGATTGCCTGCCTGAAAACAAAAAGAGCCCCTGGAAACAGCCTTCCGGGGACTTTTCAGGCGCTGGACGGGAATCGAACCCGGTTCCCACTGGCGTGTCTCATATTCAGCTCAAAGAAGTGCAAGCGGAGCAGTCCCTTTACAGCAGGGGCGGCCATGGCAGCCTGCTGTTAGGGGCGAGCCGCCAGCAAAGCGGGCACACCCCTGGCGACAGCCGCCGTGGCCGCGGGTTCCTGCTGTCAAGGGTGCGCTGGAGCATGTTCGAAAAACGCTTTCCGTCAAATGTGGGGACGCGGTTTACGACGGCAGATGGCGGGATTGATTTTTCAAACGCGCGCTAAAGCCTATATTACCCTTAGCGCAATTCTGTCACATGTTTCCTCCCAGTGAATAGAAATTACTTATGAATATTTCAGACGTAAATCCAGCTTTAAAAAATGACCCTGCCTATAGTTTAGAGCCTGCAAAAGCCCCCCTCGGGGAGTTTGGTGGGGAATTACATTACATCCTTGCTGACCAAAAGAACAGGTTATGCAAGAGCAGTAAAATATATGCTATGGTTGCAATAAGGCGTGCACTATAATGATTTTGCTGTTGACTCTTTTCGGCAGGAAGGAGGTGAATGTTATGCAAAACTTCTTTGACTTTATATTCTCCATCATAGCATCTGTAATAGCATATTATATATGCTAGTGGCTGGATGGAGACGATTAATCAACAGCCAGCCCAGTAACAGAGAAACCCCCAGGAATTGCGCTCCTGGGGTTTTCTTGCTGTTGTGTTTCAATATGCAGCCTTTTTCTCTCTCCATGCTCAATATATCATTCTCTCACCAGTAGGTCAATAGGAAAATCAAAATAGCAGTGGAGAAGACCAGGTACATTTCTCTTTAGTCTGATGCTGAGTAGATAAATAAAAGAAAGTGAGGTGGTTACTTTAATGTCGGCAAGAAATCTTAGAGATCTTGAGATGTCCGGAATCCGGATCAGGAGGGGGAAGAAATGACAGAACGGGAATGGCTCAGCATCGGCCTGGAAAAAGGGATTATAGATGCACAAGAATATGAGGAAATATCATTCAGAAGACCAAACAGGCCGTAAAAGAAATTTGTGTATAGAAAGCGGAGCTTGGAGAGGGGGTACTTAGGGGCCCTCCCCTAAGTCTACCGAAGGGACAAAGGGCAACCGGAGGGCACAGGGGAGACCTGAGGCTCCCCGGAGAAAAATTGTGACCAGAGGCTCAATTTTCCCAAAAGGAAGGAAAAATTGTGCGAAATGCTTTGGTATATGTCTGCCAAGGGCACGGATCGGAGTCATAAGAGTTGGAATGAATATACAATATGACCGAAAACAGGGAATATGCATGTGAGGTGAAAAATAATGCTGGGATTATGAGATTGTGTGTGCTACAATGACCTTGCTGTTGACTCTTTCCAGCAGGAAGGAGGTGAACAATATGCAAGTGTTCTTCGATTTAGTGCTTTCCATCATAGCATCTGTAATAGCATATTACATATGCAAGTGGCTGGATGGGAAGAAGTAGCAACAGTCAGCCCAGCAACAGAGAAACCCCTGGGAATAGCCCTCCCAGGGGTTTCTTGCTGTTTGTAACAATACGCAAATGTTCTTCTCTCCAAAATCAATATATCATTCTCTCGGCAGTAAGTCAATAGGAAAATTAAAATAGCAGTGGAGAAGACCAGCTATTTCCCAATCAGGGAAAAAAGTAAAATAAGGGCCAGACACATCCGGAAGAGTCCTTCTATGGAGCTGCCTGTTTTGATTCTGGCAATAATCAGCAGATCCGTTGAAAAGGGCATGAACAGGGGCACTCCCCCAGAAAGCATGTCCAGAAACAAATGGCTCAGGCAACCGCTGAATATACCCAGACTTGCCAGCAGTAGGTGTCTTGACCCCAATTTGAGTAACAGACCGATGAAAATAACAATTACTGGTAAGATTGTGCTCCCGATAAGGGAATGTGTAAAACCTCTGTGCCCGATCAGAAGTTTAACATACCGCTTCTGCTCTTTCGGGAAAGAAGAAGTCACGGCATTGATGAGATGCCTTCCGGCGGATACCACAAGTGCCGTGATGGGCATTTTGCGGCTGATTGTGCTTTTTTTGTTGTCTATATCGGGGAAATACTTCCTATGAGTGCTCCGGTGATCAGGATCATGGTATCTGCCGTATTTGTATGGAGCAGTGCTGCCGTGACGGCTCCCATGGCAATACCGCCCAGTCTGTGTGTTGTCGCCATCATATAATTATCTCCCTTTCGCTTAGGTATTGCCACTCTCTCAGTAGTAAGTCAACAAAAAAATAAAAGTGTTTGGAAAGAAAATCAGCTATTTATGTTTGCGAACCCAGTCCCAGAAGTTGATGGTTCCGTCTCCTGATCTTCTCTCTGTATAGTAGTTAAAATACTGCGTTTACCTCTGTCATCAGTTTTGCGGTATACATCTATTATGTACTGTTCTTCTGGTGTTAGAGCAGGTATTATTTCTTTCGTTTCTGTCATAAAATGCTTGTTAGTGTAATCGGTTGGATCGTTGGTTCGGCCTAGTAGATAGTCCGCAGATACTTCAAGCGCATCTGCAATAATTCGTACTGTTTCGCCTTTAGGTGCTTTGTTTCTACTATTCCACTGTGATATGGTTGCACGAGTTACGCTAAACATTTCTGCCGCTGACTGTGAACATGGTTCGATTCCTTTTTTATTACATATTCTCTCATATTGATCATAAAATCTCATATTTTCGATTTTCCTGCTTTTTTAGTTAAATTTTTTGAGCTTTGTCTTGAAAGTCAAAAATGTTTAGCTTATAATGTGACTGGTTAGTTAAATATTTTTGACTGTGTTCAAACTTATTTAATAAGATTTTTCAGAATTCGGTGAGGGCCGCAATACTCTCACCACAGATTTTGAAGCAAATTATCCCATATCGGCGGCACATTGTCAAGCGTCTGTCAGATCCTCATGTGCGGCACATTTAGCGGAATATCCCCATGGAAAAGCTGGAGGTGAAAAGGGATAAGGAGAACGCCATTCCCATGCAGGTTGTGGAGCATATCCTGGACTGCGTCCTGAACGGCCATATATATCCGGTGAAGTATAACACCAGCCTGCTCCTCTGCATGCATTTCTACCTCGGCCTGCGTGTGGGGGAACTGGCCAGCCTCACCTTTGACGATTTCGATCTGGAGCGGAATGTTGTGAAGATCTATAAGACGGAAAGTAAGTACTATGAGCGCAGTGAGGACGGTTCAAAACTGGGGGTAATGGTTTACCGGGTGGTGGACTCCACCAAGACGGTTTATTCCGTGCGGGAGATCCCGCTGGTGCCGGAAGTAAAACTGATCCTCCAGATGATCCGGGACCGGCACAGCGAATGCGGGTATGACACTCCCTATCTGTGCTATGACGGCCAGGATACCATAAAAGTCAAGTCCCTGGACCGTACCCTGCGGAAACTGTGCAAGCTCTGTGACGTGCGGTATTTCAATACCCACCTGATCAGGAAGACCTTTGCAACCATGCTGCATGACAACGGTGTACCCACCAGGGCGATCTCCGATCTTCTGGGACACAGTGACATAGCGACCACAGAGAACAGCTATATCCTGTCCTATGCGGACAAGTACGAGCAGTACCTGGGATATATGCGGGGCGCGTTAAAGTTTACGCTCTAGTGGCGATGCCGCCACAAAAAAATCCCGGCATAGCTGCCGGGGATAAAGTAAAGGAGAGCGCGAGACGGGAATCGAACCCGTTCCCACTGGCGTGTCTCATATTCAGCTCAAAAAGCGCAAGCGGAGCGGTCCCTTTACAGCAGGGGCGGCCATGGTAGCCTGCTGTTAGGGGCGTGCCGCCAGCGAAGCGGGCACGCCCCTGGCGGCGGGCCGCTGTGGCCGTGGGTTCCTGCTGTCAAGGGTGCGCTAAGGCTTATATTACCCTTAGCGCACTTCTGTCGCATGTCGCAAATAGTGTTTCTGTCCGATTTTATCGGGAAAATTTGCGATTTTCGGCCTTCGCAAAATGGCTTTTTGTCGCAGAGCAGGAGGTTTGAGTTGGAAAACGATAATTTTGACCTACAGGAATTTGAACCAAAGACGGATGTACAGTCCCGGAAATGGATGGTTACAGTAAACAACCCGGACAAGTGGGGGTATGACCACCAGAAAATCCGGGAAATCCTGAATAACATGAAGGGACTGGCTTACTGGTGCATGTGCGATGAGATCGGGAATAAGACACATACCTACCACATCCATCTGGCCCTGTACCGCACATCTGCGTCCAGATGGTCCACCCTTTGCAGAAAACTCCCGCACACGGTTATCATTCCCATGCGCGGCACGGTTTCGCAGGCCCGTGACTATATCCGCAAGGACGGACGGTATAAGGACAGCCACAAGTCGGAGACCAATCTCCCGGACACATTTGAGGAATCCGGCCTCTGCCCGGTGGAGACCCAGGGGGCCAGGAATGACCTGGCCGCGTTGTATGACATGATCAAGGACGGAAAAACCAACTACCAGATCCTGGAAGAAAACCCCTTTTACCTGGACAAGCTGGACAAGATCGACGCCACCAGGGAGATTCTGAAAGAAGAAAAATTCAAAAACATGCTGCGGGACGTGTCCGTGGAGTACTGGCAGGGCGACCCGGGCACTGGGAAAACCTCCGGCGTATATGCGCTGTATCCCAATTACTCTGATGTGTATCGGATCTTCGACCCCAAAAATCCCTGGGATACCTACTCCGGGCAGGATGTGGTTGTGTTTGATGATTTCCACTCCGGCATGTTCGTCCTCCCGCTGATGCTCAACTGGATCACGGGCTATCCCGCTACTCTCCGTTCCCGGTACCGCCAGAAAACAGCCTGCTTTACTAAAGTGTATATTCTGTCCAATGTACCCCTAGAGCAGCAGTACGCAGGTTATCAGCGAGATGACCCTGTCACCTGGCAGGCGTTCCTGCGGCGGATACATAAGGTCCGGGTATTCGGGACAGGCGGAGTAGTGACGGATTATAATTCCGTGGATGATTACCTCCACCACCGCCGTGACTCAGGGATTCAGGACACTAACCGGTTCTTCTCCAAGATCTCTAATCCCCTCCAGCAGTCTTTCCGCATGGACGTGGATGAGGACGGCTTTGTAAAACTTTCAGGCGAAGACCTGGACTATATTGATGATATGTTTGGAGGTGTGAGGTAATGTTTCCTGGCATCGGGGTTATCTGTCTTTCCATTGTTTATTTTCTGGTTTTGTATATGGTCTGGAAAATAATTTCTTTAGGGATTTATGAAAAAATGATGATTTCAATTATGGTAAGTTATGCGTATTATTTGTGTCTGATTGTCTTGGGCGTGTGCAAAGGAGTGTGAAGTGCTTTATGCAGGATAATGTAAGTATGATAACCAGTGAAAAGGATTTAAATATTAAGTATGGCATGTGTGACCCGGGCCCGGAGCGGGAAGCCGCCAGGGGATCGGTCAAGTATATTCTTGCGGATATGAATGATATCCGCAAGAGCTTCATCCGTTTGGGCTTCCACCTGGCCGAGATGCTGCGCTATGAGTACTATAAGGATTTTGGGTTCCCCAATATAGAGGAATTTGCGGAAGCCAACCTGGGCATGGATAAATCCAATGTCTACCGTTATATACGTGTATATGAGAATTTTGCCGCTATATCGGATTCCTGTTGTTCCGGCGCTCTGATCTCTACGCCTCCAAAAATGTTTCTTTCTGACAGGTGGAAAGATTTTTCTTTCTCCCAGCTTGTAGAAATGTGTAATATGTCGCCTAGCCAGCGCGTATTATGCAGGCCGGATATGACAATCAAGCAGCTCCGGGAGATAAAAAAAGTTGTAAAGGGCTTTACGAATGCCGTAGAGGCCAGAGACATTGTGCAACGTATTTCTAAGGGCGTGACGGCAGCGGATCTAAAAGAAGAGTTGAAAGTGGCGACATCGCCACGAAAAGACAGGTCAAAGGAATTTTCTTTTGATTACTGCTTCGGGCTACATGGAGCTGCCAGGTCTTCTTATGTAAAAAGCCGCAAGTCTGTTGGCGAGGTTTCAGTCTTTATTTATGACTCTGAGGGAAAACTAATAGAACTAGATCCGCCAATATTTAATTCCATGCTGGAGCTGCTTTACTGCGAAGATCGGAAGTATGTATTCCGTCTGAAAGAAGTATATTCAACAGATCAAGTGGAAGAGGGGGACTAACCCCCCTCTTTTTTAAATATTGTTGTTTCTGCTCTTTTTCATCAGGGATTGCATCTTGCTGATCTCATCCTCCAGAGCTATTTGTAACAGACACTCGTCATTTATCGGGGATGTGTATTCACTGCCCGATTTATGTCTCATATATTCCCTGTAGTCCTCCCATATGGTGTGAAGCTGTCCTAATAAATCCATGCTGGTTCCATTTAATGTCATCCTGTTCTCCTCTCCGGCCTGGCGGCCTGAAAAATGATCCTGGTCTCTGCTCCGAGTGGGAGCTTTATAACTGAGTTTTTCGTCTGGCAGTGCTTCTTTTTCCTCCTTTCTCTATGGGTAGATCCCGTATATCTGTCTTCGTGGTGTGCTTGGAATCGGCTTATCAGGAGAGAGCAGAAAATCAAGGGAAAAACCAGAAAATTTTTTATACGGAGTGTTTATAAAAAAATTTCTGGTTTTAGTAAAAAGTTTTTTATGCGAAGCGTATATAAAAAAAATTTTACGGCCCTTGATTTTATGGGAACGGATGATATGCTGATGGAAAGCATGGCACGGGGACAGGTATATGGGAGACACACAGAGAGGATGGAGAAAAAGGAGTGCTGCTTGGCGGAAAACGTATCATGCCGGAAAAGTAAAGCATACAGTCAGATACCCACAATGAAATTTTCAGGCGTAAATCCAGCTTTAGAAAATAGCCCTGCCTATAGTGTAGAGCCTGCAAAAGCCCCCCTCGGGGGGTTTGGGGGGGACTCACATCACATCCTTGCCGCATTAATGTCAAGTTTATTGCATTGTTTTTTGCGCCCGGGGAGGGTGTTAATAACCTGGGCCATTGAGTGGATCTGATTGAGGGAGGGCAACGGTTGCCCTCCCTTGCTGATCTAATCTCTCCCATGTCTTATATTTTTTATCTTTAAGCTGATCCGGCCAGACGTGAAGTATTCAGAAGACCAAACAGGCCGTAAAAGAAATTTGTGTATAGAAAGCGGAACTTGGAGAGGGGGTACTTAGGGGCCCACCCCTAAGTCTACCGAAGGGACAAAGGGCAACCGGAGGGCGCAGGGGAGACCTGAGGCTCCCCGGAGAAAAATTGAGACCAGAGGCTCAATTTTCCCAAAAGGAAGGAAAAATTGTGCAAAATGCCCTGGTATATGTCTGCCAGGGGCACGGATCTGAGTCATAAGAGTTGGAATGAATATACAATATGACCAAAAATAAAGGATATGCGCACGGGGTAAAAGTAATGCTGGGATTATGAGCTTGTGTGTGCTATAATGATTCTGCTGTTGACTCTTTCCAGCAGGAAGGAGGTGACTGCAATGCAAACATTTTTTGATTTTGTACTCTCCATCGTAGCATCTGTAATAGCATATTACATATGCAAGTGGCTGGATGGAGAAGATTAGACAACAGCCAGCACAGCAACAGAGAAAACCCCGGGAATGGCCTCCCGGGGTTTTCTTGCTGCTTGTGACTGCATGCAAACATTTTTCTCTCCATGTTCAATATATCATTCCCTTGTTTGGAAGTCAATAGGAAAATTAAAATAGCAGTGGAGAAGACCAGCTATTTCCCAATTAG
The DNA here is from genome assembly GCA_910583845.1 of uncultured Acetatifactor sp. Taxonomy (GTDB): domain Bacteria; phylum Bacillota; class Clostridia; order Lachnospirales; family Lachnospiraceae; genus Acetatifactor. The sequence continues at coordinate 26,246 of CAJUAB010000038.1, read as the reverse complement.
GAAAAAAAGTAAAATAAGGGCCAGACACATCCGGAAGAGTCCTTCTATGGAGCTGCCTGTTTTGATTCTGGCAATAATCAGCAGATCCGTTGAAAAGGGCATGAACAGGGGCACTCCCCCAGAAAGCATGTCCAGAAACAAATGGCTCAGGCAACCGCTGAATATACCCAGACTTGCCAGCAGTAGGTGTCTTGACCCCAATTTGAGTAACAGACCGATGAAAATAACAATTACTGGTAAGATTGTGCTCCCGATAAGGGAATGTGTAAAACCTCTGTGCCCGATCAGAAGTTTAACATACCGCTTCTGCTCTTTCGGGAAAGAAGAAGTCACGGCATTGATGAGATGCCTTCCGGCGGATACCACAAGTGCCGTGATGGGCATTTTGCGGCTGATTGTGCTTTTTTTGTTGTCTATATCGGGGAAATACTTCCTATGAGTGCTCCGGTGATCAGGATCATGGTATCTGCCGTATTTGTATGGAGCAGTGCTGCCGTGACGGCTCCCATGGCAATACCGCCCAGTCTGTGTGTTGTCGCCATCATATAATTATCTCCCTTTCGCTTAGGTATTGCCACGCTCTCAGTAGTAAGTCAGCAAAAAATTAAAAGTGTTTGGAAAGAAAATCAGCTATTTATGTTTGTGAACCCAGTCCCAGAAGTTGATGGTCCCGTCTCCTGATCTTCCCTTTGTATAGTTGTTAGAATACTGCGTTTTCCCCGATCATCAACTCTGCGGTATACGTCTATTAGATATTGTTCTTCTGGAGCCAGTTCCGCATGTTCCATTTCTCCTGTTAGAATCCATGATATATTTATATTATATTCTCTCCAAAGTGCGAGAAGTGTTTTACTTCCAATTTGCTTCTCATCTCTCTCATATGCAGATAATCCACCAGTACTTAATCCTGTTTTTACTGATATTTCTGTTAGTGTTAGACCTTTTTCTTTTCTCCAATGCTTTAATCTTTCACCTATGGTATTCATTAATTTCACCAAAATTCGCAATATAGTGAAAATATGTGTTGACATATTCGCACTATAGTGCTATTCTTTTAATTACAAAATCTTTGTTCCACTAATAAAAATATATTAGTGGAAAGTTACAAGTACTAATTTTTTACCCAAACATCCTGCGGTGAGAGCCGCAACACTCTTACCACAGACTTTGAAGCAAATTATCCCATATCGGCGGCACATTGTCAAGCGTCTGTCAGATCCTCATGTGCGGCACATTTCTCTTTAGTCTGATGCTGAGTAGATAAATAAAAGAAAGTGAGGTGGTTACTTTTATGTCAGCAAGAAATCTTACAGATCTTGAGATGTCCGGAATCAGGCTTGAGGAAGAGGTGATTAATGAGAACCTCTGCATGATGTGCATGGTGAACTCCAGGGATGAGCTGGATTCCCTGTACCAGTCTGCCAGGGAAGCGTTGGAAATTATATACGCGACTCATAAGGACAGGTTTGTGGAAGGACATGACCAGTCAGTCTATGCAGGTCCAGGTAATTGAAAGCTGTTTATTTTGTGGCCAGGTGATACCACGTAAAGTAAAAGAATAGGAGGTATAAAAAATGCATCTTCCATTACCCAGTGAAAAGTTTGTCTGTCTGGACCCTCTTTGTCTGAATCTGTTGGGCAAGGTTATTGACAACATACATATAGAAGTCTATCAGAATGAGTCCGGGATCGGTTTTTACTGCTATGGCGACGTAAGATATTCTAAAGTATGTTTTGGATTTTCCCGGACTCTGGAGGGGGCTGTTGAAGTTATAAACGGCCTGGCCCCCTATGATGAATCCCTTGAAGTATGAACCGCCCTGTACGGGCGTTCAGATAGTAACTATAAACCAGTCATCTAAGAGAAGAAAAGGAGAAGAGAAAAATGGAAAGAATGATTGCTATCGGAAGGCGTAAGCTGGATTTTACGCCTGCTGGCTCCCAGGAGCCGGTGGTGGGCGTCCACCTGTTTTGTACCCACATGGGCGATAACGTAGAAGGCCTGATGGCGGAGAGGATCTTTTTCAATATCCGCTCGGAATTGTACGGCCAGGTGATGGCTTTGTCGTTTCCCTGTGAGATTGATGTCAATTTCAACCGTTACGGTAAGCCGGAATCGTTCACTGTAGTGAACAAGAAGTAGTGGCGATGTCGCCACAAGTTACTGCACTGATTCACTTGTATATCATGGCCATTGGTATAGATCAATAACCCTGACAGGGTGGAGAGGAGGTATTTTATGTGGAATGCAGTATTGTCAAGTGATGCTGGCGTCAGTTCCATGGAGAAAATCCTGGGCGGCGTGTCCAGCGTCATGAAGCTGTCCGGCGACATGCTCACGTATATGGTGGACAACCCCGTGTACCTGTTCCTGATCGCTTCGGGCTTTGTCGGCATCGGGCTTGCTATTTTTGAGAAAGTCCGCAATGCGGCTAAAGGTTAATGTTTCATCTGTCTGTCCCGGTGGCTGTCCGCTGCCGGGACATTTTCAGGAATTTATGGAGGAATGAAAATGCGTAGTCAAACAGCAGTCAAACGCGTAACAGCATACGCACTGGCCGTCCTGCTCTCCCTCGCCGTCCTGTTTCCCGCGTCCGCCACGCAGGCATACGCTTCCGGCCGCGCTGTTGCCGATATCCCTCTGCTGGGATCTGGAGCGGCGGATGAGGTCAACATAGTCAAGATCATGGACATGGCCCTCAATAAAGCCGGCATGAGTATGTCCCCTTCTAAAATCAGGGAGTTTCTGCAGTACTGGTGGTCAAGCGTAAGCAGCGATATACAGATATTGATGAATGACGCAGATACCACAATAACCACAGTCAGCGACTTCGTTGAATATGTGGCATCCGCGGCGTCAGATCCGACACAGCATGACGGCCTGAAAATGATGCAGCTCACCCTCCGGTTTGCCCGGTTCTGCGCCGTGCAGGAGAGCAAGATTCTGACGGACTACTATAACCTGCTTACCCGCGAAAGCCTGTTCAGAAAATTTCTGCTGTCGTTTGTAACCGATCAGGAAAGCAACGTCGTGGAAAGCATAGGGAATAACAAGCTGGCGAAATATAAGCTGAAATCGGAATTGGTCAACATGGTCCGGCAGGCGGCGGAGTCTTTTATAGAGGAGTATGAGGGGTACTACTTAATAAAGACATTTAAGGCGGAGGATCTTCTTCCATCGTCTTTTCAGTACCCGCAGCAATACAGTTCTCTGGTTGCATCCGCAAAAACATTGTCTGCTGATATGGTGCTGTTATGTTCGTACCAATATTCCGGCCTTTATCTCGGATTATTGGACAATCCATATTTTGTAGGTTCTTTATTTTCCAGCGGAGTGCAGTTTACTTATATCAATAAATCATGGTCTTCTGCCCAGTTCGGTATTACTGTTTTTCGTGATGAAATGGAACCTATTGATTTTTCAGCGGGTTCATCTCTCTCTGCAACCAGGTATACTTCTGGGGGTACTTTCACTGATTATCTGAAGAGCGGGGTTGACAGATTATATTTTTTTATGCCCATAACAATTGACGGCAGATCTATACGTGTCTGGAAATCTTTGGATACTTTGAAAAATCATAACTTTGGCAAAAGTGATATTTATTACTCCAACGCCTACTCTGCCTATGACTCCGGCACGGATAACTCCGTGGAATTTACCGGGTCATATTACAGCAACACCAGTACGAATTATTCCCACCAGAATATCCAGAACACCATTGATAACAGCAGCGAGGTTAATGAGTCAACCGTCAACAATATCGTGAACAATTACATAACCAATGTCACGAATAATTATGGCGGAGGTGATGGATCAGGTGATGATGAAAATCCTGATGACTGGTGGCATATAGGGGATGGCATAGAAGCGTTTATTAAAGGCGTGGCCTCCCTGCTGGATTTCATCCTTAAGCTGCTGGGCGGCTTGGTGGATCTTCTGGGGAAGTTTCTTACATCCGTCCTGGATGTCCTTTCCGGACTGACCGCGCTGGGCCAGGGCTTCGGTGACTTCCTGGGGGCGGCGTTTACTTTTCTTCCGGAGGAATGCGTGTCCCTCATTATATCGTCCATAGCCGCCATGTGCGTTGTGGGCGTTGTTAAAGCGTTTATAAAATAGGGGGTGTATGGGTTTGGACTTTTTGGCAAGGTTTTTTTCGATTATAGTGGACGGCATGAGCCGGGAGATCACAGTGTACGGTTTCACCTTCTCTTTCTGGGGGATTCTGATTTTTACAACCGTGGCTGAGATCATTTTGTATGCCATAAGGAGGATTTTTGATGACTGATTATGTATTTGACTATGGGGATCTGGCCGGCCTCCTGTCTGTCAGCGGCGGTGACAACGTCTTCAGCAGGATGACAGACCAGGCACTGTCTGTCAGCGGAGGCGATGGTTTATCCGCCGGAAACGGCAGCATGCCGCCGAACATATATATCATACCGCTGTCCCAGGCAGCGGACACAGACATTACAGACAGTTCTGTTTCTGCGGAAACAGTCTATACAATCTGGGACAAACCCCTGGAAGAATATTCCGTCAGCGAGGGACTGCTGCTGATTATAGCCGTCCTGGCCACCGTGGCGTTCATCTGGGGCATTGTAAAAGGAGGTTTTTCATGGCTGAACTGGTAAATGAGATTTTGAGGGATTTAGGGCTTTTCGGCTCCGCGCCAAAAACATTTCCGGATCTGTTTGTCTGGATCGGGTCTGTCTCCATTGCCGCCGCTCTGGTCGGCGGTCTGGCCAAGGTGTTTTTCTGGTGCTGCGCTAAATTAGGGAAGGTGGGCAGATGATATGATGCTGATTATTGTATTGATTCTTGCAGGATTTTTTCTCTGTAGCCATGTTATCAGGACGCTTCTGCTCCATCCCTGCAAGGTTTTTTATTATTCCGTCAAGGATCTGTTTCAGTATATCAGATACAGACGTTGGAACAACTGTCCTACCGGGCGTCTGGTCTGCTATTTTGCCCATTTCGGCGGCGGCAAGACCCTGTCCGCCACTGAGCACATCACCCGGCTGTATCACAGGTATAATAATAAGCCTGTTTATGACCCGGCGCGCCGCAAAATGGTGACCCAGAAGATTGAAGTCCTGTCGAACGTGGAGTTTATCGGGATATCTTATGTACCGCTTCATGCCCTGAACGACATAACTGCCAGGGCCGCGCATAACAAAGGGATTGATTCAGATCATGACACTCTCACGGTTACTGTTATATTTATTGATGAGGCCAGCAGCCAGTTGAACAGCAGGGAGTACAAGAACGGCTTTGATATGGATACGCTTAACACCTTGATAACCTGTCGGCACTATCATATGAATTTTTATTATACAAGCCAGAAATTCAAATTGACGGACGCCCTGCTCCGGGCTGTGACCCAGGAATGTGTGCATTGCCGCAAGGTATGGCGCGTGATGGTCCAGACAGGCTATAATGCCGACCAGTTGGAGGCTGCTGGAGACGCCCTGCTGGTCAAACCGCTTTACCGCAGGGCTTTCTTTATCACGGATAAGATGTTTAACGGTTATGACACTTTGGCAACTGTCGAAAAACTGCAAAAGGGCGCCCAGATGGGACAGATGCTCACGGCCAGGGAGATCCTGGAGCTTCGCGGACAGAATACTCCGGGCGTGGACAGTGTTTCCAGTCCCAGCCGCAGACTGCGCCGGATCAGGAGGGGAAAGAAATGACAGAACGGGAATGGCTCAGCATCGGCCTGGAAAAAGGGATTATAGATGCACAAGAATATGAGGAAATATCCTTCCTGGAGGCATACAGGGAGTGGTTTGTCATGAAGATGAACTGCGTTAAGAAAAAGCAGTCCATAGACCGTATAGAAGTGACATTCAATAAATATTTCGCCAATGCCAAAGTGCTGGAGATGCCCATATCCTCCATATCAGACGGCGATATTATCAAAATCCTGCACTGGATCATATATTCGTACCCGCATATGACCCTCAAGGAGTTCGCCAAGGTAATGCAGGTCATGAAGAGCCCCCTGGTATATATGCGGGATATCGGCAGGGGCGGAGTGCCCCTACACGACTGGGAGATGATCAAGCGGAATATTCCCATGGAAAAGCTGGAGGTGAAAAGGGATAAGGAGAACGCCATTCCCATGCAGGTTGTGGAGCATATCCTGGACTGCGTCCTGAACGGCCATATATATCCGGTGAAGTATAACACCAGCCTGCTCCTCTGCATGCATTTCTACCTCGGCCTGCGTGTGGGGGAACTGGCCAGCCTCACCTTTGACGATTTCGATCTGGAGCGGAATGTTGTGAAGATCTATAAGACGGAAAGTAAGTACTATGAGCGCAGTGAGGACGGTTCAAAACTGGGGGTAATGGTTTACCGGGTGGTGGACTCCACCAAGACGGTTTATTCCGTGCGGGAGATCCCGCTGGTGCCGGAAGTAAAACTGATCCTCCAGATGATCCGGGACCGGCACAGCGAATGCGGGTATGACACTCCCTATCTGTGCTATGACGGCCAGGATACCATAAAAGTCAAGTCCCTGGACCGTACCCTGCGGAAACTGTGCAAGCTCTGTGACGTGCGGTATTTCAATACCCACCTGATCAGGAAGACCTTTGCAACCATGCTGCATGACAACGGTGTACCCACCAGGGCGATCTCCGATCTTCTGGGACACAGTGACATAGCGACCACAGAGAACAGCTATATCCTGTCCTATGCGGACAAGTACGAGCAGTACCTGGGATATATGCGGGGCGCGTTAAAGTTTACGCTCTAGTGGCGATGCCGCCACAAAAAAATCCCGGCATAGCTGCCGGGGATAAAGTAAAGGAGAGCGCGAGACGGGAATCGAACCCGCGACCCCCTCCTTGGCAAGGAGGTGCTCCACCGCTGAGCCACTCGCGCATATGCATCAAGTATGAAGTTATAAAAGCGGGTGATGGGAATCGAACCCACGTATCCAGCTTGGAAGGCTGGTGTTCTACCATTGAACTACACCCGCACACAAAGGCGACAATCGCTTACCTGTCACAACATTGTATATTTTACATGCCCTGAACAGAATTGTCAAGAGCTTTTTTCATTTTTTTCTATTTTGTGGCAAAAAACAGGTTATATGGTGTTCAGTTCCAGATCCGACACCACCCTGTTTTTGCCGTTGCGCTTGCCGTAGTACAGATTGTCGTCCGCCCGGGTAATGGTGTGATCAATGGAATAACCGCCCCGGTGCAGGGCCACGCCGATGGTGATGGAACAGTGCATGGTCTGCCCTTTCGCCGCGAAGGCAAAGCCATTCACCTCCTGCCGGATGTCTTCCGCGATCCGGCGGGCCTGCTCCACATCCCCCTTAAGAATCAGCAGCATCTCTTCCCCGCCCCAGCGGCAGGCATAACCGTGCTTCTCCACATGTTCCCTGGCGATTCGCGCGATCTCCCGCAGTACCAGATCCCCGGTGTCATGTCCATAGGTGTCATTGATCTTCTTGAAATCGTCAATATCACACATAACCAGACAAAAAGGAGCGTCCTCCCCGGAATTTTGCGCGTCGTTTAAAAAATGGTGCATACTGCGGCGATTGTACAGGCCGGTCAGCGGATCAATGCTGGCCATGGTATCCAATATTGCATTTTGCTCCTGTAACCGAACCGTGGCTGTCTGCATTTCCACAAGGAAAATCGCCGTAACAATGAACAGAAAGCTGAAATTGCAAAAGGTATTGAAAATATAGATCCCCAGCTCCACGGCCTCCGGGACATCCAGCTGATACAGGGGACCAAAATACATGGAAAGCAGCCTACAGCTGACAAAGGAGCCAAAAGCTGTCAAGCCTAGTATGGTGGCGATGGTATATCTGCGCTGATCCTCCATCAGCGCATGGCACATATAATAACCAAAGGGGACCAGGGCAATGACATACTGCGGAAAGCCGAAGCGCCAGCCGATGCAGACGGTGGCAGCGAAGGACTGGGCTATAATCTCCAGATAAGTGGCGTAGAACACCGCCCGCATGTCCCCGTCATGGCGAATCGCCACGAGACAGGTTATGTAGATCATCACACTGCCGATATTGATCAACACCATGGGAGGAACCCGCAAAAAGCTGAAAAGGACCACCAGGCATACATGCACCAGGCCGATCAGACTGATAATCAGACTGTATTTATATTTTGCCGATTCCGCTCCCCGCTTCAATACATTTTTTATGGGATCTATCATTTTCATAAGAACACACTTCCTGGACACATGTGCTTAGGCTGAAGCATTATACTCCCTTTTCGGGAAAGCCTTCCTGCGGATTTCCTGCTTTTTTCTCCCTATTGCATCTTATCAATGCGATACTTACCTCAATAATTCCTCCACATAGCCATATAAGGCCCATGGCTGTATTTTTATTGATAAGAAACCATACAGGCGATCCAAAAATCCATGCAATTCCCAAAAACAGAAGTCCGGTACTTTTCATAGGACATTCCTCCTGTAAATACCGATTTCTATACTGATTATACAATATTTGCCTGCTGTCTGCAATATAGATTTGTACACATTTCCATGGAAGCGCAATTCCGAAAAGGGAGCACCTTACCCATAATACCATTCCAACAGCAGTTGCACTACCCGGCTGTAGCTGAGAACCCCATCGCTGATCCCAAAAGCCTTGAGGCTGGTGTCCCGCAGCACGTCCGACACCTGGTCCACTGTCTCCGTGTCAATAAGGGCCTTGCCGTTGATCCGCTCCCACTCCCGGTCTGTCACAAAGATATTATCCGCGCGCACCGCCGGAGAAATATGGGACTGGGCCAGATATGCCTCCCTGTCCTCCCCCACGGCTTTATAAAAATCGTTGTCCAGATAATTCAGAACGGACAGATACCCGCTGTATTCGAACAGAGGGTCGCCGGACCGGACACACGCCAGAAAACTGATAAAATTAGCCTCATCCTCATAGATATATCCCCGCAGATGAGCCAGTTCATGGCAAAAGGTGTTGGGTTTATTCATGATATACATTACATCATTATAATTTGCCTCCATCGAAAAAGGGAAATAATATCCCTGCATATACTGCTGGCAGAAAAAATCCGAGGCCGCGAAGGGCTTGGGATGGGGATAATAGCCGTCCAGCTGCCCATAGCTGCGGCCCAGCTGCCTCATGGCTCTGATGGCGGTCTCCTGCATATCCCGGGCACTGCCGCCATATACCACAGCGCCTTCCTCGTCCCGTTCCATCTCCTCGGCCAGAGCATTGCAGCGTTCCACCACCAGATTGCGGAGCTCTATGAGTTCATCCAATGTATGGGTCTCTCTGGCATCAGGAAAATATTGTTCCGAGAAAGTGCTGGCCTGATACAGCAGAGAACAGTTCAGCGTCATAACGGTACATACGGCAAGCAGCGTCCAGGCAAAGAAGATATAGTAACGCCTGATCCAAATGGGGCATACAGGAGATGTCCGGGCGGCGCGGCCTCCCGCCAGCGCCGCCGCCCCCCTGATCAGCAGCACCAGCCCCAGAGCCAGCGCCACACACACCAGAGCCACGCCCAGGGCCAGCATCCATTCCCCCACCGAAAAAGGGAATAAATCCATTACGCGGCCATAGGTGTTGACCCACAGGGGAAAAACATGTCGGATATACCAGTCCCCCAGCCCCGGAATCACGCCCGCCGCCAGATTCACAAGCACCACCGCCAACACCCATATACCATAAATTTTTATGGCTCTATGCCTCTTTTTTTCGCTCCTGTATCCCGCCTTCATCGTCCACCTCCGGCCGCAGCCTGATCCTGGCCTTTTTCCAGATGCCCAGGCGGTACAGCAGGCAGAAGATCACCGCGGAGATCCCGTTACTGACCACCACAGAGTACCACACACTGCGCACACCCATCTGGAGCAAGTCTCCGCACACCCACAGGGTCAGAAAACGAAACACCCACAGTCTGGCGGCATCCACCGCCATGGTGACTTCCGTGTGCCCCGTCCCCTGAAACAGCCCCATGGAGGTATTGTACACTCCGTTTGTAAAGCACCAGAAAGCCATAATACGCAAAAAATCCGCCGCCATGGCGATCACCTCCGGGTCATCGCTGAATATGCTGACTATGGCGGTGGAAATCGGCTTCCTTGACAATATCATACCACTTATAAATAAAAACACAACACAAATGCGTCTGGAAATCCTGTAACCCTGCTCCGCCCGCTCCTGCTGACTCGCGCCCATATTCTGCCCCACAATGGTAGCGGTGGCCGATCCCACACCGTTGCTGGGCAGAGTGATCATACTGTTGATCTTGTTCCCGATGCCATAGGCCGCCATGGCTCCGGTGCCGTAAGCGTACACATTGCGGCTCATGAGCAGAAAACCCAGCTGCATAGTGCTGCCGCCGATGGCGGAGGGCAGCCCGATCTTCAGAATCAATTTCAGCTTCTCCCTCTCAAAGCCCATATACTTCCGGTCAATGCGGATCTCCTTTTCCGGCCTGGTGAGCAGAAACAGAGCTATAGCGGCCGGAACGATCTTGGAAAACAGGGTGGCGGCGGCAGCCCCTCCGGCCCCCAGTCCCAGCTTCATGATCAGCAGAGGGTCCAGAATCAGATTCAACAAAATGCCGCTGAGATTCAGGAACATGGGACGCACCGTATCCCCCTGGGCCTGGTGGATGGCGGAAAACAGATTGACCACAAACAGAAAAGGCATATCCCATATCACGATCCGCAGATACATCAGACTGTGCCGGTAAGTCTCCGCGTCCGCCCCCAGCCAGGTCACAATCCCAGGGGTGGCCAGAAAACATACGGAGGTGCATACCATGGCAAAGAGCATGGCCGCCGCAAAAATCTGATTCGCCATCTTCACTGCCTCCTCCTTCTTTCCCGCCCCTATATACTGTGTCACCAGCACCGAACCGGCCACTGTGATGCCGCTGCCGAAATTGATGATAATATTCTGAACCGGTGTCACCAGATTGATCGCCGCCAGCTGCGCCGTCCCGATCCGTCCCAGCCAATATGTATCCGTCAGGTTATACATGGTCTGTAGAAAACTGTTGATCACCACCGGTATCGCCAGCGACAGAATCGCATGCGTCATATTGCCGTGCAGGATCAACTCACTGTTTATTTTTTTACCGGCTGTTTTCATTGCTCCCTCCTTATGGCTCCAATGTCGCTGCATAATGGCTCCCAGGGGTATCTCCTCCAGAAAGCCCCCTGATTGAACTCCTTATGTCTCTCATTTTAGCACAAAAACACAGCGCAATCTGCTGGATTTTTGCGAAATTGCGCAAAAATCGCTTTATTTTTGCCATGGCATCACAATCCGCACTCCAATGCAGTCCATCCACCACCCATAATGGCAACGCAATGGTGCGTGTCCTACAGGCCGGAAAAACCAGGGACATTCCATATCCGCAAAAAAAGAGCCGCGGGGTTACTTCCCCACAGCTCCGGATTTTGCTGTAAATTCCTTATTCCCAAGTCATGCAGTCCTTGTAATCGGACCAGATATTGCACACCCAGGTTTTACCCTGATTCAACACGATCTCATTGCCGCTCTCGTCGAAGTAACGCGTGGGCTCATCCACATTGTCACGGGACCAGGTGCCTTTGATCACCTTGCCGTTGGTAAACACATATGCCTCATTGTTGCCATAAGTCGTAAAGAACAGATAGTCATTGCTGTCTCTCACCAGACCGTCACAGACCTTGAACACCACATTGCTGACAGTGACCTGCTCGTTGTTCATCTCGTCTATCTGCTTGCCGTCATACTGGTAACGATAGTAGAGGCCGTCCTCCGCGTTGTACTCAAACCAGGGACGTCCGTTGCCATATCCGCTGGAATTGCTGTTGTTGCCGCCGGGATAGATCTTCACCGCATCGGCCTTGTCGCTGTACTCCGCACGATGACCGTCATTGGCAAAAAGGAATGCGCCCTGATATCCGGCATCATACTCTTTGGCGTAACCGTGGCGTTCCACAGCCTTATTATAGCCGTCGATAAACATATATCCCCTGAACTCTTTTGAGTATCCGGGTCTTTCGAGTCTGTCAAAAGCCTCGTCGGAACCATTATGTATACCGGCCACTGTCGTGCTGATATTGTCCACCTGGTCACTGGCCAGCAGATCCTCCACATAGGGAATTGCCAGACCCCAGTTACAGTAGATGGCATCCAGGCCCATGGCCTCAAACACAAAATAGTCACGGCTGCTGCGCAGAGGGCCGATGTGGTCCAGGTTGTCATAATCTTCAAAAAACGCCATCAGACGAGTGACTCGTCCCTCCACCGGCGCCTCATAGATAATGCTGGCCTGGGAAATGCCGTACTGCGGCAGGGCGGGCTTATTGTTGGGGATCATCACTGCCATGCTGCGGCGGCGCGCCACCGCCTCGTCCTTCCACTCACCGGTCAGATAACTCTGCATCCTGCCGTCCACTACCGTCCTGGTCCCGATGGTTGTAGTGGAAGCCGCGGACCCCTCCGGTTCCCCGGGCTCTCCGGCGTTGTCCGGCTCCTGTGATTCCACGGGGGCCGTGCTCCCGTCAATAGGTAAAGCCAGGGGGTCCGAAGAAGGAGTGGTTCCCCCAGGCTGCTCTCCCGGTCCTCCACATCCCGCCAGCACACAGGAAGTCAGCAAAACAGCAGTCAATAGCTTTATTTTTTTCATCCGTATCAATTCCTTTCTTATTCTTAGTTCTGGGTGTTCCTTTTACCTTCCCTATTGTATCTCGATTTCTTTTTTTTGTCCACTGTCTAAATCTTAATTTTTCTGAAAGATTTTGTTAGATTTGGGCATCAGATTCCCGCTGTGCCCGCGTTATTGTGCTGTTCCGCGTTCGAAACGCTATACCCGGGCTTATCCCATCATAAAATAAGTCTCTCCTCCCAGCAGCCGAAAGAAAAAATATCCTCCGCACCAGAGCTGGTAAAGCAGCACCAATCCCGCCAGAATATAGGCGGTGCGGATCAGCCTAAGCCGGACGCGCCCCATGGGATTTTCCCCCATGGCCAGCAGCATGATGTCCACATTCCGCAGGGACAGCCATTTGACCAGGCTCACCGCCTGAAGCCAGAAAATGGCAAACAGATAACCCCACAGAAAATTGCCGTCTCTGGACCGTCCGCCTGTCTCCACCAGACAGAGCGCTTCGGCAAAACCCACCAGGGCCATCAACAGGCTGAACAGATATGTGCTGTCAAGGCGATGCCGGCGCTTGTCCTCCGGCCGCCTGCCCTCTCCCGGGACGTTCACCGCCAGGAGGCTGGCCCCCAGCACCGCCAGCGGGAAAGCCAGGGAGCAAAGCACCGCCAGCTTGGGCCTGTCGGCATGCAGGGAAAACGTATACCAGGGGTCGAAAGTCATGCCATTGCCTGTATCCGCCCCGAACAATACCCTATTCTGCCACAGCACTACGCCGCAGGCGGGGAGCACCGCCGCGCCCAGCAGAAACACCTGCGTAAAGCGCGTCCCATGAAACAGGTCCCACAGGAGTTTCAGGGCCAGCGCCGGGGCAAAAACTGTCAGAAAACTGGGCTTGACACCGGTACATATCACCAGGAGCAGGGCAAAGATCACCCATTGCTTCACCGTTATTTTCTCCCGGTATCCCTCTTCCAGCTTCCGGTAATACAAAAGCGCCGCCAGCGCCAGCAGCCGCATGCACAGATAGGTGGAATTGTGCCACAGATTGCCGGACTGATAACTCACATACCGGTAACTGCCCGCCCATTTCAGATAAAAGGGCATCATCAGATTCAGTATCAGCGCCGCCGCCATGGTAGCCCAGTTTCTGTCCTGTAAATCCGCCATGCGGCGCAGCAGCAGTTCCGTCAGCAGCAGAGAGGCCACTGTCACTGCCGCCAGAAACACAGCGATTCCCACCGTGCTCTTCCCACACAGAACGTACAGCGCCTGATAGACATAGGCGGTAAAACTGTAATACCAGCCGTCCTCCACGATCATGCTGATATGGTAGGGCAGATCCGACTGAAAGCAGCGGTTGTTATAATCCAGCGGCTGGACGGACTGCATGTAGTACAGATACAGGCAGGCAGCGCCGTACAGAGCCGTGAGGGCCCACATCAGCCACAAACCTCCCCCTGTGCTGTTTTTGTTTATTCGTTTTATTTTCTGATTCGTTTTTTCCACTGGTCTGCTCCCTGCCATTATATTTTTTCTTTAGATGATTGCAAAACTCGCTTTCTGGAAACAGAGGATGGTCAATATATACAAAATAAGGGCGACTTGCCACTGCATTGGAGCCCGTTTTTGTATATATTGACCAGCCTCGTCACTTGCGAACAGGGTTTCGCAATCGGCTAATATTCTTTCTTCCTATACAGTATATCCGTTTGTTTTATGAAAATCAATGATAAAAGGGCTTGACTCTCCCCCCTGCTGGAATGATATATATAAAGTTGCAAAGCGCTTTGCAAACCATAACCGCCGTAATGCCGGGACAGTTCCTTCCCGCGCGCCGCTCCCTTCGTTAAGAGAGGTATATGCCTATGTACAAAATCGGTGAATTGTCCAAATTATGTAATATTCCGGTGAAGACTCTGCGTTACTATGACAGCGAGGGCCTTCTGTGTCCGGAAAAAATCGACTCGCTCACAGGATACCGTTATTACAGCGCCGCGCAGCTCTCGGACTGCTATCGTATTCTGGCCATGAAAGAGCTGGGATTTACTCTGGATGAGATCAGGGCCGGGCAGAAGCTGCCCGGGCAGGAGCTTCTGAGGCTGCTGGCGGACAAACAGCGGGAACTGGACGCGCTTCTGACCAGGACGCGCCAAAGCATTTCCACGCTCCGCAGGCTCTCTGTCGCCATAAAGGAGGAAAAAAATATGTACAATATTGTAATACGGAAAAGTGAAAAAATAACCATCGCCTGCGCCAGGCTGCTGCTGCCTGACCGTTCCCTGCCGTGCCAGGCGCTGACGGCTCTGCGGAATATCGTGCCCCTGGAAATTCAGGGAGGCAGAACCGTCCTGATTGACTATGAGACGGAGTATCGCGGCGGCAGCTATGATATGGGCCTGGGCGTGGAATTGACCGGAAAGCTGCCCGGGGATCTGCCATTTATGTCCCCCATCCGGGAAACCACCGTCTGTTTCCCCGATGAGACGGCCTGCCTGATCTGCGGGCAGGATGAGTATGACCAGGCCGTGGCGGCGCTGCGGCAGCATCTGGAGGAACAGCACTGCCAGATCACCGGCCCCACGTACCAGATTATCTATGAGGACGGGATCGTGGAGATCAAAATTCCCGTCTGCCGGCTCTCCGCCGCTCCGCAAGAGCCTCGGAACGATGATATCCCGGTGAATTTTGAAAATGACGAACGTGTCATAGGACGCTGGGAATTGGTGGACGTGCTGCCAAGCAGGGAGCAGTTCCTGCCGGGGCATCCCAAGACCCAGCCCGATGCCCAGTCCATCCGGGAATTATACTTTCTGCCGGAGGGGGAGTGGTACTGGTGCTTTGGCTGGACCAAGGGATATCTCCTGGCCTCCTTTGGCTATCCCAAACAGCAGAGCCGCAGCGCCTACACGATTGAGGAAATAGACGGCGAAACCTATATGTTTATCGAGATGCGCTTTCAGACCTATCTGCTCTATGGCGGAAAACCGGAGTGCTGGGTGCTGCGGCAAACAGACCACAGACGCTATTCCCGTCAGGAAATCCGAAGGCGGGACCCCATCCCCCAGGCACCCGCCGATGACCCGCGGGTCCTTGGCGCCTGGCTGGTGTGCGATCTGGTGCGCCGCCCGGAAGATTTCATCCCCGGCAGACCCAATCCCGCCTTCCCCCATGATGCCCTGTTCTGGCGCAGGGCCCTGTTTCTGCCGGAGGGAGAGATGCGCAATACCTTCCGCAATGTAAATGACAGGAAGCCCTATACCGACGGACCCGAAGTATGGCGCTGGGTGACGGGCAATGTGATCTGCAATTCCGCATGCACCGCCAGCATGTACCGCTTTTGTGAATATCAGGGCACGGCCTATCTGCTGATCCAGTGGAAGAGCGGAGATTACACCTTTGGCGGCGAAGAGCCGTACTGGTATGTGTTCCGGAGAGAGACAGCGTAAAGAATCATGCCTGTGACAGGCTTCCGATTCCGCTTTGATCTTTATAATAAAAAATAATTTCACCTGTGAGGCCTTCTCCCCACAGGTGAAATTATTTTTTATAATCAATGTAAGCTATTACCGGGCACATGCATATTTTTCCATCAACGGAAAGCACTTCTGGACCACCCGCTGATAGGATTCCTCAATTTCCTCCATTGTAAAGCGATTTCCCTTGGCGCGATTGACTTTTTCAATCACAACATCCCGATCATCACATCGGAAAAGAATCTTCTGCTGCCTGTCAATAAAAAATGTAGTCGCGTCTATTTCCAATTGCCTGGTAGTCAGAGGCTTGCAGAGCGCCAACACATCCTCCAGTATTTTCATGGACAAATCCTTTGTGTTGGTATCCGATTCTAAATAATTTCCAAACTCTATTCCTCTCTGAATCAGCCCATTTTTTTCCACCAAAATATCTTCTACTACACAATCCTGTAAAGTATCAGCCACCTGCTGGCTAAACGGCCCGTATACATATAGCTTATAATTGGGATTAATGTCGGCCCCCAGGGCTTTGCAAAAATAAATTAATTTTTGTAATCTGACACGTCCCGAAATCTCGCCTCCACTTTTGTCCACCAGCCGAATCATGAACGATTGTAATTCCATAAAGCACCTCCCAGATACTCTATTCTATCATTGAAAAAGAAATAAGGCAAACCTTTTTTGTTACTGGCAAAGCCCCACTTGACATTTGCGCCGCCTGTATAATCAACTTTCTGGTTTCGCACCGCGGAAAACCGGCGCGCCATCCGAACGGGAGCTCAGCTTCCGGCCGGATGGAGTACTAGTATATCCCGTTTTCTCCATAAATAATGAACTGGAAATATATCAGCAGGTATCTTCTTTCATTTTGTTCAGTTCGGCTTTCAGTTCTTCCTCTTTTTTTCGGGTTGCGTCCAATTCCGCCTGCATTTGTTTTATCTTTTTCATTCGATTGGTAAATTCAGTGGAAAATAATTGCTGACACTGATCCCGTGTCTCTTCCGCAATCTCATCTTCTGCGTAGATACGCAAAATACCGATTTTCCGATCGGAAATGCTGCGCAGCGCAAAGGAATAGTACTGAATAGGGCGTACAATATCATCATGTTTTGAAACTACCGGGATAGCGGGCAACTGTTTATACGATTCCTCCTCAGACTGCAGATCCGGATTTTGTTCGTCATTATAGAACCTTATATTAAACATATGTCTGGCGGTAGAGCCAGCCGCCAAATCGACATAAATGCGCAAATCATCGGTGTCCTTTTGGGAATCCTTGATATGTTTCGTCACAAAATACAGCCGTTTATATGCTTCCTCCTCATCGCCGCTCTTCAGATCATAATGTACATGAGCCGGATTAAATACCACCTTGTGATGCTTTCTGCAAAAAAGTCTGCTTGCAAAATCATGAATCCTTCTCGTGGTTATGTCTGAATGCAGTCCCGCATAGTGCTGGATTTTACAATCAATTTTACTGTCATCCAGCTTCAGGTATTGATCCAGATCATTTGGATATTGCCCTGTCTTGTCCTCTTCAAGAGTCAGATACTCCCTCATAAAGGAACTCAGATAGTAGTCAAACAGTCGCCTGTCCTTATGAAAATATACCTGAATGAACATCCAGTAACGGGCCAGAACAAATTCCTCAACCACCTGGATTCCGCTTTGATCAATGGCCAGTACATGATTTCCCTCAATCTGCGCAACTCTCATGGAATGAATCAGCTTTTCCAAATCATACATCCCATACTCCACTCCACAGTAATGGCTGTCGCGCAGGAGGTAGTCCATTTTATCACAATCAAGCTGTCCGCTGATAATATCGTCAAAGAACCGGTATGTCGGATCATTCGTGCTTTGCCCAAGAATCAGGAGGATCTGTTCTACCATCTGGTATTGTTCCCTGGGCCAGAATGACTCAATAACTGATGAGAGACGTTCCTTAATAATGCAGCGGGTATATGCTTCATGTCCCGAAACAGGCTCACCGCTGATTGGATCTATCAATTTAGGATATATGCTGTTTTCCCCTTCTCCCACATGTGAGTAGCAGCCATGTCCTATATCATGGAGCAACGCCGCCATACGCACCAGGGCCCTCTTCTCAAAAAACTCCTCATCGCTTAATTTATCAAGTGGGGGGAAATTCCTGAGATGATCCATCACCCGTCCGGATACGTGCATCACCCCAATACTGTGTCCAAATCTTGTGTGCTCCGCGCCATGATAAACTAAATACGTCATACTTAATTGATGAATTCTTCTAAGACGCTGGAACTCCTTCGTATCAATGAGAACTCGTTCCCATGGATATACCTTTATTAACCCGTGAATCGGATCGCGAAACACGCTGGTTTCCGATTTGTGCTTTTCTATGTATGTCATACCGTTGGTTCCTCTGCCACTGATTGTTTCTCCCCTTTTCCGTCTTGGAGAAGAAAATAATCCTATATTCGACAAGTATGTTTATTTCGTCCCAAGTGTATCGTCGTGTTTTAACGATACACCAAAAGCAGCAGATTGTCAACAACACTTCCTCTGACCTACCGGATTTCCCATATCATTGTGACGGTATCCGAGACCTCGATATCCTCCGGTTCAATGTTCACATCATAACTTGCGCTTAATGGGGCCGCCCGGTTATCCATCCCGTTCTTTGCCAGTATTTCGCGACTCATGGGGCGGGTCTCAAAATCCATCTCTCCCCACGAATAGTCAATGCTCTGGATCTCTTTCAACTCCACACCCGCGGCCTCAGCCAGAATGACCGCCTTTTTCCCGGCGTCTGACACCGCCTTTCCCAGAAGTTCATTTTTGGCCGTTTCCTGATCCTTTACTGTATAGCTGAGTTTCAATTTGGGGTTCACCGGGCAGTGCGCAAGCGCGTACAATATCCTTCCAAGCCGTTCGTTGTCCGCCTCAAACTCCACTTTCATATAATGCAGAAACTTATATCCCAGAAATCTCTGCTTATAAAGGCCGTCCTCATTATATCCCTCATACTCCGCATCCACCTTGAAGTTCAAAGTCTTAAGCTCTGACCGTTCAAATCCCAAATCCGCGAGAATCTCCCGCAGGCACTCCGTATCCTGCGCCGAATGCCTAAGCGCTCCGCTGTATTCGGGATCAAGCCCTTCCAATGTCATCGTAATTTTTGTGGTATCGGGCCTTAACCGGATCTGCCCCTTACCCGTCACACGAATTGTTCTCATGCCGCTCCTCATACGCCCCTTTCCTGTAATGCCGTTTTATACCTGCCGCCTGCCGTCCCCATCCCCCGGATCTGATTTATCTCTCCAGGAAAAATATCCCTGCCGGTTTGCGTAGTCGTCAAAGAATTTCCCGCATAAATCATAAAATACCGCCATTTCATCCCCTTCGTTCCGCGCGATAAATTGAATATCCTCATACCAGAAAATTGATCGGGGGACATACCCGCTGTCGATATTGTCCTCAATCCATAACAGAAGCCATCTGCCAAACCAACAGCAAAACCTGCTGTCCAGGTGGTCTTCCGGGGATTCCCGGTCATGGCATGCGCCGCAATATCCAAACAGGAAGTAAAATACATACTCTATCTTTTCTTCCTTCAGAAATGCCCCGGGTCTTCTCCGTATCGCGTCAATCAGTTCTCTCACGCGCATAGAGCCTCCTTATGTACCCACACACGCCTGCCGGAGCCCTAATCCTCCCAGTTCAGCGCGCCGTACACGGTCTCCAGCAGGATCTGGGGCATAAAGGGTTTTGTGATATAATCCTCAACCCCCATTTCCCTGGCTTTCTCCATGGTAGCCAGATCCTTTGTCGCCGTCATGAACACTACGGGAATGTCGCGGATTTCCTTGATATGTCTGAAAACTTCCAATCCCTTCATGCCCGGCATTTCCAGGTCCAGCAGCACCAGGTCCACACGTTCTTCTCTCAGCAGCGAAAGCGCCTCCTCCCCGCTGGCCGCACTGAGGAATCGGTAGACCGGCTGTGCCTCAAATATATGTCCCAGCATCTCCACGCTGATCTCCTCGTCATCCACCGCCAGCACCGTCTTATGTTGGTCATCGGACTGGCGCATGCGGTACTCTTTATCCTCATCCATCATCTTTATCATGACTTCCACGATCCGGGGGTCAAACTGCGTCCCCTTCCCCGCCAGCAATTCGTCCCGGATCACTTCCTGCGGCAGGGCCTTTCGATAACTTCTGTTGGAGGCCATGGCGTCATAGGCATCCGCCACACCGATAATTCTCGCGTGCTCCGGCGTGTTTTCCCCCACAAGCCCGTTGGGATAACCCTTCCCGTCATAGCGCTCATGATGGAACTTCGCCCCGGTGGCAATCATCTGGTCTTTGGTGAAGGATTTCAGTATATGATATCCTGAAACAGGATGGAGCTTGATAAAGGCATACTCTTCCTCCGTCAGTTTGCCGGGCTTGTTGATAATGTCATCGGGTATCCTGATCTTTCCCACATCATGCAGCAGAGCCGCTCTGTAGATTTTCTCCTGATCCCTCTCGCTCTTTCCCATTCTTCTGGCAATCTCGCGGCTGTAGTTGGCAACCCGCACCGAATGTCCCCTGGTATATTTATCCTTGGCGTCTATGGTCTTGGCCAGCACCTGCATAATGGTATCGTTGAGCTGCTTAAGCTCCTCGCGGCTCTCCTGCAGCTTGACCAGATAGCGGTCCGTCCTCCTCATCTCCACAAAACAGAACAGCACAATGACCCCGAACACCACCAGACACATGCAGACGCTCTGCACCATAATCATGCTGATGTCGGCATACAGACCTTCGTTGTCCACCACCATAACCACGTACCAGTCATTCAGTATGGTATCCGAAAAAACGGTGATTTTCTCCCCGTCCACTTCCATATCAAAGCTCGCGCCGGCGGATGCCGCCACTTTGTCCACCAATTCGCTCTTTTCCTCGTCCTGGCCGTATTCCTTTCCCTTTTCCGCCGCATCGGAATGCGCTACCACAAATCCGCTTCTGTCAATGATAAATCCGTAGCCATGACCGTTCAGGTTGATCAGTTCCGTAAGCCTTTGCAGCGTATCCATGGAAATGTCCAGGGAAATAACGCTCTCCCCATCGTACAGCAGCCTGCTGATGGAGATCATAATAGTGCCCGTCTGCGCGTCCAGATAGGGCGATATCATGGCGGGCTGCCCGTCCGCTTTGACGGCATCCGTATACCATACCCTTTCTGTGGGCACATAATCGGCGTCCGGCACCCAGCCGATCCCATCCAGATATTCCCCGCCGATCCAGCCGTACACCCCGGTAAAATTCCTGTCCACGGAATTGGTGTAGTACGCCGACTCATTTTCCAGAAAATCCAGGATTACAGCCGAATCCGCGTCCTTTTGCAGCAGATATTCGATCTCCATGGACGTGATCTGAATAATGTCCAGCGCCCTGTTCAAATAGCGTTCCGCCTGCTCTTTTTCCTGGGCCATGGTGCTTGCGCCGATGGCCAGGGCATCCTTTCTGGCATTGCGATAAAACGTCGTCATCATATATGCCGACAAAAAAATCAGCGCTGCCAGCGTCATGGCAATTGTAATATAAAAATGTTTTCTGCCCGTTTTCATCCCTCGTCCGTTCCCTGCTTCTTTCCCGTCTCACACAAAAATATTCCGTGGCAGATCCCCAAAAGGGGGATATCCCACCGCTTATGTAACCTGATATAAGAATAACAGAAATGAACCCGAACATGCAACAGAAAAACGAAAAATGCGTGAGAAAAGAAGGAACTTTTCATCCGTCTCCTGTCCGCTGTCCGGACAGAAGACGGACAAATCCTACAGTCCCGGGAAACGGTTCTGCGCGGGCAATGTCAGGCAGCCGCGTACTCATCCGTTCTCCGCTGCTCTGAGCCGCTCCACCAGCGCGTCCTGCGCAAATCGGCGCAGGAGAATGAATGTGATGAGAACGGGCACCATCGTCAGCACACCCACATACAACAGGGAGAGGGTGCCGGGGAATCGGAACGCCATATAGAAAGCGCCCGCCTGATACAGCATATCGCTGAGAACATATCCGCAGAGCGTGCCCAGAGTCATGGTGATCCCCACCGCGGACAACACCATCAGCAGGCTCTCCCCCAACAGCATCCTCCGGATCTGCGCCCGGCCCATGCCGATGGATTCCAGCATGGCCAGTTCCTGTCTTCGGGTGACAATATTGGTGATCAGTGTGTTCATCATACTCAGAATGCTGAACAGCATAATAAATATCGCCAGTCCGCTGATGGCTCCGAACATCTGATCGGCGTTCCGGGAGTAGGCCGCCCGGCGCTCCGCCAGCGTCTCCAGACCCAGCTCCGCTCTCTCCGCCACCATCTGTTCCAGCGCCTCCCCCACTGCGGATTCCCGGTCCTCTTCCACGGAAACCAACAGGTCACTGTTCAGGCTTTCATACTGCACCAGATCCAGAATTGCCTGTTCGGGCATCATAAACCAGCCGTCCAGTCCGTTGTTTTCCAGCAGGAAACGGTCGCTGACAATCCCCAGAATCGTGACTTCCCTGTCCGAGGTCCCGTCGCCGTCAAAATAGTGCAGGGTAATCCGATCGCCCGTCTCGAACTTCCATCCATAGATTTCCTGTACCACATTGTTGCCCGCGGCCAGGATATAGTCGCCGCTCATCAGCTTGTCATAGTCCGCGCTGCCTTCCTCCAGATATTCTCCGATCCGCTGCGTTTCCTGTGCGGTCATGGGATAAATCCGGTCGTTGCTGCCATATTCATCCCGCCGGGGAATGTCGTAGCGCACTCCAAGATACTTGATCTGTTCCACATTTTTTACACCCTCCAGGGCCGAGATGGCTGCAACCGTCTCTTCTCCCATGGGCATGCGGGCCTGTAGGCCGCCGATGCCGTTTTCACTGAGTTCCGTTGCCGCCGGGGTGTAATAGATATGAAATTCCGCATTGCGGAAGTACCCCTGTCTGGGGAAATTCTCTCGGTTGAAGGAAGACATATACGTGGCCGCCGTCATAAAGAGAACCCCGCCCAGGCCCAGAGACAGCATGGTGATGGCTGCTTTCTTTCGGTTTTTGGAAAAATTCATGACGGCGATCCCCAGGGGCGTCAGCCCCCGGCACAGCTTCCTGCCCGCGGCCTGCTTCATTTCGTCCTGCGGCAGATAGCGCAGCGCTTCCATGGGCGACACCGCCGCCGCGATCCGGGCAGGCTTTCGCACGGAGAGCAGGGTGATGATATAAATCACGACGAAAACCGCGATCAGAACCGTCAGCATGTGGACGGCGTCAAAACCGCCCGGGGTCAGGCCATATCCCACCGCGGTCCCCACAATCATGCCGATGGGGGCAGAGCGGAGAAACAGTATGCCTCCCTCTTTGGAGACCATATTACGCAACTGTTTTCTGGTCATACCGATGGTGCGAAGCTGACCGAACTGATGGATTCTGCCGATGACAGAGAGGTAAAACACCCCGTAGATGACCAGAACGCAGGCCAGCAGAATCACCGCCCCAACCAGCGCGCACAGCGTCACCATCTGCGTGTCCGGAGAGAGGGAGTCCAAAAATGCTTTGGAGGGGCTTACATTTTTGCGCTCCACTTTTTGTTCCTGGCCGATTCTGTACATGAGCTCTCTGCACTCCTGCGCCGACATATAGGACACGTCTCTCAGCTTCGCGTACACTTCCCAGGGCTGGCCCGCCAGCTGGCTTCCCTGCTGCGCGTAACCGCCGGAGAAAAACACGGGATACTGTTTGGTCCCGTCACTCCCCGCAAGGATACCGGAGACCGTAAAAGTTTCCCTGCTGCCATCGTAAAAGGAGAAGGTCACACTGCTTCCCACTCCGCCTTCCAGACCCATCTTCCGGAGCATGGCGCCGCATACGGCCACCTCGTCGTCCCTGACGGGCAGCTCTCCGCTCTCCATCTGCCCCACCCGGATCTCGTCGGACATCTCGCTGACATAACAGGGCATAAGATGAAAGTTCTCCATCTCTGTGGGCACCCCTGTCTTTACCCGGATCTTGCTGGAGATCCGCTCATCCTCCTCCAGTGCCTTTGCCTGCTCCTCTGTCAGATTGTAATAGACCACCTGCTGCCTGTGGGCCAGCTCTCTTCTGTTCTGCTCCTGGCGTCCCACGGCGAAGGAGAGTATCCCTGTGAGCAGAGCCGACGCCAGAGCGATGGTGATCATCACAAAGATATTGCGCATACGACTGGTTTTCAGGCTCTGCCTTGTCATGAACGATATCATTTTACCGGTTATTTTTCTGCTGTTCATATTGTCCTCTTTTCTGGAAAAAATCTCACACAATCCTGCCGTCCTCGATACGGATTCTTACATCCGCTTTCTGCGCAATCTCCGGGTTATGGGTGATCATCACAATGGTCTGACGGAATTTTTCGGCGGTCATTTTCAGCAGATCAATCACTTTCTCACTGGTTCTGCTGTCCAGATTGCCCGTGGGTAATGTCAAGTTAGTACAACACTAAAAGAACCCCGGAAGCCTGCTGCCTCCTGGGTTCTTCGCATTGCTTTAATTTTCCGCCACTGCTTCCGTTTCCCTCTCCCAGGTCATTTCCTGGCCTGTGTCCCTCTGGTATCTCTCCTTGATCGCCTGTTCAACATAAGCATTAAAAGATTGCCCTTGCGCCTGGGCCGCCTCCTGTACCCTGGCTTTCATTCCTTTGGGCAGGACAAGTTCCCCCCGGTCATAATTCTTCCCCCTATGTTTATTTTTCGCCCTTGTGGCCGCCGCCCCCCTGGGTGTAGGGTACTTTCTTCCTTCGCTTTCCATAGTTTTCCCTCCATGCCGTTTTCTACAGTATAGCACATTATTTTTTGTTACGGAAGTATAAGTATTGCACAAATATACTTCCGTAACTTTGTACAATTTGCCTATTGAAAATATACTTCCGTAAGTATATAATACTCTTATAAGGTAAAGGAAAGGACGGAAACAAAATGGAAATCGCAAAAACAATTCTTGATCAGCTGGGCGGAAACAAATTTTTAGCAATGACCGGGGCAAATCACCTGCTTGCAGACGGAAACACATTGAGAATGACGCTTCCCAAAAACAGCAGCCGGGCGAACCGCTTATACATCACCCTGGACCCGGACGACACTTATACAATGCGGTTCTTCCGCTTCACGCCGGGACGCTTGAATAAAAAGACATACGCCTGGACGGAAGACAAAACCCAGGAAGTCAGACTGGAAAAAGGCGTCTACTGCGATATGTTACAAGGTATCTTCACAGCTACCACAGGAATGGCCACACACTTATAAGCCGCAAGGGGGGGGCGGCGCTACCGCCCCCATCACCACAAAAAGAAGGGAGAATGAACATGATTGCAAATAATTTCAACGACTTTGTAGAAAAGGTTACGGAAGCGGAAAGAACGGCGCTGAATACCCCGGAAGGGCAGGAGATCACAAAGAAACTTCTTGAAATGAAACTGGCCCAGGACCCGGACATGACCCCGGAAGAATGGCAAAATACAAAATCTCAATTTTTAACCTTTCTTTTCGCAATGTTCGTGAAGGAAAACCCGGAAGCCATGAAAGAACTGGGGACGCATGTATGGAATGAATTACAGGAAGCGTGAAAGCGCCTCATTTGCCTCAGGAACGGCAGAAAGCCCGCAGACGGTAAAATATACCACCTGCGGGCTTTTGTTCTGTCCTGGGACTTCCTGGGCACGTCTGGCGGGCTTTTATTCGCTTTCCACTACCACTTCCACGCCCACAGATAACTGATCAGCCGTTTCTTTGTCCAATGTCCCCACTTTCTGCCCATCATCACCATATACATTGACGGTCCCGTCCGGGTTGTCTTCCAGGGCACCTTCCGGCACGTTGTCCGTTGCCACCGCCTGCCTGCGGTCTGCCTGGGCGCTTCCCGTGAATACGTTCACCACAGGGGCCTGTACAGCTTCTTTTACTGCCTCTAACTGGGTGATCTGGGGGGCTGCCTCCTTCTCCCCTGCCTTCATGGCTTCATATGCCGCCTGGGCAATGGCTTTCAGCTGGTTTTCTGTGACGCTTATGCCCTTTTCCTCTGCGATCTTGTACAGTTCCTTGACCACGGCGTCCATTTTCTCCTGGCCCGTGGAAGCCTTCATGAACTCCCTGGCCCATACCACGAACTTTCC
>CAJUAB010000037.1 GCA_910583845.1 uncultured Acetatifactor sp. | reverse complement strand
GGAAGAAAACCCGGCTGCCGGGTGGGTGATTATGAACGGCAACCGTATTCAAATCCAGCGAAAACAGTTTGAAAAATTCATTGATACTTTTGAAAGTTATATAGTGAAATCGAGCTTTGAATGTGATATAATTTTTTTAAGATTCTAAGCCTTGATTCTTATATTTCTGGATCTGCAAAGAGGGAGATATCTAACCGCAGGGCAAAATGTCCGGGACAGTGTTCCCGGCATTCATTGGAGCAACAGAGCAGGCCATCTGCCACATGCGCAAGGAGGGTATATGACAAGGGACGGTTTGGTAAGGACCAATGATAATTGCGTGGGGTGCAATAAGTGTATCGGAGTCTGTAGCTGCATGGGGGCCATGGTGGCCCGGCAGGAGACGGACGGACGGAACATCATCGAAGTGGACGGGTCGAAATGCGTGGCCTGCGGCGCCTGTTTTGACGCCTGCGAACACGGTGCCCGGGAATATGTGGATGACACGGAGGACTTTTTTAAGGCATTGCAGCGGGGAGAGCGGATCTCCATCCTGATCGCCCCCGCGTTTCTGGCCAATTATCCCAGAGAGTACGGAAGTGTGCTGGGCGGTCTGAAAGCCATGGGTGTCAATCGGATGATCAGCGTGTCCTTTGGAGCGGATATCACCACCTGGGCTTATCTGAATTACATAGATAAATACCATTTCCTGGGCGGCATTTCCCAGCCCTGCCCGGCGGTGGTGAATTATATCGAACACTATCTGCCCCAGCTGCTGCCCAGACTGATGCCGGTGCAGAGTCCCATGATGTGTGCCGCGGTGTATGTGCGCAAGGAGATGAAGGTGCAGGACAAGCTGGCCTTTATCAGCCCCTGTATAGCTAAAAAGGATGAGATCGAGTCCGTGAGGGGCAAGGGGCTGATCTCGTACAATGTGACTTTTGATCATCTGATGAAGTATGTGCGATGCCATCATATTTCCGGTCCCTCCTGCAAGGATGAGATTGAGTACGGACTGGGCTCCATCTACCCCACCCCCGGCGGACTGAAGGAAAATGTGTATTGGTTTCTGGGTGAGGATGCCTATATCCGGCAGTGTGAAGGCGAGAGCCATATGTATCACTATCTGGAACAGAACAAAAAGCGTATAGCGGAGAACGGTACGCCCTATCTGTTTATTGACGCGCTGAACTGCGCCCAGGGATGTCTGTACGGCACCGGCACGGAGAAGGCGGACAATGCCACCGATGATGTGCTGATGGAGATGATGCGGATCAAGGCGGCCAGCAAGAACAATGATTTCAGGAGCACCTGGTCGCGGCGTCTGAAACCGGCCCAGAGGCTGAGAGCGCTGAACCGGCAGTTCTCCCATTTGAAGCTGGAGGACTATCTGTGCGAGTACACGGACAAGTCTGCACAGTGCCAGGCGAAAATACCCAGCCAGACGGAGTTAAATGCCATCTATATGGAGATGGGGAAGGATACGCCGTCTTCCCGCAGGATCAACTGCTCCTGCTGCGGGTACCGGACCTGTGAGGAGATGGCCGTGGCCATCTATAACGGCTTTAATTATAAGGGCAACTGCATCCATTATCTCAAAGATCTGGTGGAGACGGAGAAGAACAACGCGCTGGCTCTGGCCGGGCAGGTGGAGACGGAAAAGGAGCGTATTGCCCGGCAGCATCAGAAGATTGTGGAGACCATTGATGAGATCAACAAGCGCTTTGACATGGTCTATCAGGCGGTGGATGAAATGGCGCAGGGCAATGAGACCAACGCCAGAGAGTGCCAGGTGATATCGGATAATGTGCTGGAGGTGGCGAATTTCTGTAGCGGCCTGAATGATTCCATGCTCAGCATCAACGCGCTCATTCAGGAACTGACGGCCAACAACGACCAGGTGGTCTCCGTTGCCACTCAGACCAATCTGCTGGCGCTGAACGCCTCCATCGAGGCGGCCCGGGCCGGTGAGGCGGGCAAGGGCTTCGCGGTGGTGGCGGGAGAGATCAACAAGCTGGCATCAGATTCCAAAGCGACAGCGTCCCGCAGCAGCGACACTCAGGCCAAGATTCTGGAGGCCATATCTCAGGTACAGAGCCAGGCCCGGTATCTGGCGGAGGTGGTTGGCGGCATCAACGAAAAGACGGAGGAGCTGGCGGCGGTGTCCGCGCAGATCAACTCCTCCAACGAGAAGATATTACAGTCCTCCGCGGAGGTGAAGCGGCAGCTGTTGGAGCTGGTGGAGTAGACCGGCAGGTCCGAAGCGGCGGGAGCGGGCGGAATATAAAGGACAGCATAATAATCTGATGAAATGGAGGATCGGGAACGGACATGAAATATACACTGGAAAACGACAGATTCAAGGTAGTACTGGAGAGCATGGGCGCGGAGATCAAATCCGTCTGGGACAAGAAGCTGGAACTGGAACACATGTGGAGCGGGGACCCTGCCTACTGGGGGAAGACGGCCCCCTTTCTCTTTCCGTTCATAGGAAAACTGGAGAACGGGCAGTTCCTCTATGAGGGACGGGTTTACCCGGCGGAAAAGCATGGATTCGGACAGCGGGTGGAGTACGACGTAGCGGAGCGGAAGGAGGACGTCATCCGTTTCCGTATAAGGGATACCGATGCCACCAAGGAAAAATATCCTTTTTCCTTTGTGCTGGAAATATCCTACACCTTGCAGGAGGACGGCATCCTGGAAAAGTGGTCGGTGACAAATACCGGAGATAAGCCCATGTACTTTTCCCTGGGAGGCCATGCGGCCTTTGCCTGTCCGCCGGAGAGGGCAGGACAGAAGACTGGCAGGACAGGCCAGAGAGTCAGATTATACGGTGTGAATCCCGAGGCGGAGCTGTACAGTCTGCGAATAAACGACAGAGGCGTCATAACGGAGGAATTACTGCCTGTACAGCTTCACAACGGCAGTTTTGCCATAACGGAGGATCTGTTTGCCGGCGACGCGCTTATTTTTGATCAGGAAGGCATAACGGCGGCGGCGCTGTGTGACGGAGAGGACCGGGAATATGTGCGTGTGGAATGCGGTGCCCCCGTGTGGGGGATCTGGAGCCATCCGGACAGCGCCGCGGGCTATGTGTGCCTGGAACCCTGGTATGGCATCTGTGATTTCGCCGGATATAAGGGAGAATTGTCACGGCGCCCTCACACCCGGACAGCGGCTCCCGGAGAGACCTGGACCGGCGAAAACAGGATGATTTTTGGGGAATAGGGCTTGACAAACAGGACGATATGCACTACAATCGTTTCAAAATAAGACGGCGGGCCGCAATCGGGAGTACCGATTGAGACCGGTCGGAAATAGCGTACAGACTAAGAAGAGGAATAGTACGGCAAGGGGAGTATTCCAGAGAGGGGGCCATGGGTGAGAGGTTCCCATATGAAGCTGCCGGAACCTGCCTCGGAGTCCTGTGTGAGCCTGGCCGGGCGGTAGCGGCCGGGGAAATACAGCGTAGCGCCGGCGTTAGCGGCAGGAGAAGCAGAATGTTGGACGAAGGGGAGCATATCTCCGTAAGCCGTACATTAATAAGGGTGGTACCGCCGAGAATTCGGTCCCTGGAAGGGGATGGAATCTGCGGCGTACCACTCTTTTTGTATTTCAGCCGCATGAAAAACTCAAAATAGCAGATTCCCGGAGGGAAAATGCGGAACTTTGAACAGCAGATTCCCGGAGGGCACACTGATCAGGAAAGGGACGCCTGTGCGGCCATTTCCTGATCACCGGATAGTGTGGGCGAAGGGAAAATGCGGAACTTTGAACAGCAGATTCCCGGAGGGCACACTGATCAGGAAAGGGACGCCTGTGCGGCCATTTCCTGATCACCGGATAGTGTGTCCGGAGGGAAAATGCGGAACTCTGAATAAGGAGAAAAAGATATGGCAGACAAGAAAATGGTGGAAGCGATTACCTCCATGGAGGAGGATTTCGCGCAGTGGTACACGGACGTGGTGAAAAAAGCAGAACTGATCGACTATACCAGCGTCAAGGGCTGTATGGTGATCAAGCCTGCGGGCTACGCCATCTGGGAACTGATTCAGCAGCAGCTGGACGCCCGGTTCAAGGAGACAGGAGTACAGAATGTATACCTGCCCATGTTTATTCCTGAGTCCCTGCTCCAAAAGGAGAAGGATCATGTGGAAGGCTTTGCGCCGGAGGTGGCCTGGGTGACCCATGGCGGCTTGCAGCCCTTGCAGGAACGTCTGTGTGTGCGTCCCACCTCAGAGACCCTTTTCTGTGATTTTTATAAAAACGACATCCATTCTTACCGGGATCTGCCCAAGGTATATAACCAGTGGTGCTCCGTGGTGCGATGGGAGAAGGAGACCAGACCCTTTCTGCGTTCCCGGGAATTTCTGTGGCAGGAGGGACACACGGCCCATGCCACGGCCCGGGAGGCGGAGGAGAGAACCATTCAGATGCTGAACGTATACGCGGATTTCTGCGAGGAAGTGCTGGCGATTCCTGTGATCAAAGGCCAGAAGACGGAGAAGGAGAAATTTGCGGGCGCGGTGGCCACGTATACCATCGAGGCTCTGATGCACGACGGCAAGGCCCTGCAGTCAGGCACCAGCCACAATTTCGGAGACGGCTTTGCCCGGGCGTTTGAGATCCAGTACGCGGACAGGGACAATACCCTGAAATATGTGCATCAGACCTCCTGGGGCATGACCACCCGGCTGATCGGTGCGATCATTATGGTCCATGGCGACAACGAAGGCCTGGTAATGCCTCCCAGGGTGGCCCCTGTCCAGGTCTGCATCGTACCCATCCAGCAGAAAAAGGAGGGAGTGCTGGACAAAGCATATGAACTCCGTGACCGGCTGAAAGAAAATTTCCGTGTGAAGGTAGATGACACGGACAAGACCCCCGGCTTTAAATTTGCCGAGGCGGAGATGAGAGGCTATCCCATCCGCGTGGAAATCGGTCCCAAAGACATAGAGGCCGGAAAATGTGTGATCTGCCGCCGCGACACCAAGGAGAAACTGGAGGTATCCCTTGAACGGCTGGAAGAAAAGGTCGGTGAGCTGATGGAGACCATTCAGAGAGAGATGCTGGAGCGGGCTCGGACACACCGGGACGCCCACACCTATGAGGCCCGAAATTTCGAGGAATTTCAGAGAATATTCGCGGAGAAGACCGGCTTTGTCAAGGCCATGTGGTGCGGCGACCAGGCCTGTGAGGATCTGATCAAGGAGAAGATGAGCGTCACCAGCCGCTGCATGCCATTTGACCAGGAGCATCTGTCCGATACCTGCGTCTGCTGCGGCAGGCCTGCGAAGAAGATGGTATATTGGGGCAAGGCATATTGAACCGCGCAGATCTGACTTATGGAGGCAAATATGAATTATGCAGAATTTCCGATACAGGTGGAGGGGTCCCGGCCGGATGCCCGCCTGATCACATATATACAGGACTATTCGGATTCGCTGGCGCTGCGGGAGAGGCCTCTGGTGCTGCTCTGTCCCGGAGGCGGTTATGCGTATACCTCTGACCGGGAGTCGGAACCCATGGCCTTGCAGTTTCTGGCCATGGGATATCACGCGGCGGTGCTGCGGTATTCCTGCGCCCCGTCCCGGTTTCCCACGGCTCTGCTGGAGGTGGCGGCAGCAGTAAAACTGATCCGGGAGCACGCGGAGCAATGGCATGTGGATACAGAGAGAATTGTGATACAGGGATGTTCCGCCGGGGGACATCTGGCGGCCTCCTACGCCATGTTCTGGGACCAGGACTGGCTCAGAGAGCGCGGGGACATCGCGGCTAAGGACCCGGACCATAGTCTGCTTCGCCCCAATGGCCTGCTGTTATGCTACCCGGTGATTACATCAGGAGAGTTCGCCCACAGGGGTTCCTTTGAGAACCTGCTGGGTGATCTGGCCGGGCAGGATGAACTGCTGGCGAAAGTCTCTCTGGAAAAGCAGGTGAACGGAAATGTGCCGCCCACTTTTGTCTGGCACACCTATGAAGACCAGTCTGTGCCGGTGGAAAATTCTCTGCTGCTGGTGGGCGCTCTGCGCCGGGCCGGTATCCCCACGGAGTTCCATATGTATCCCAGAGGCGGTCATGGCCTGGCGCTGGCTTCGCCCCTCACACAGACATCAGACGGCAACTGCGTACAGCCGGAGTGCGCCGGCTGGATCAACCTGGCCCATACCTGGCTGGAGGGACTCTTTTCCGCCCCCGGCCAGAAAGGCGGCCATACTGATGAACATTGGAGCGTGATTGAAAAATGCTTCCAGCCAACTGTCGCGGTAAACCGTGTTCCCACATTTACGTGACAGTTGGGCCAGATTCAGGTTACACAGCCCGCTATGCGTCCGTCTTTGGCCCAAATCTCCCACAGATTGTGACGCACATCTGACGGAAAGCATTCTTCAGACACACTCCGGTACTACCGCTTGCAGGTATAGTGAATTTATATTGGTCGTTTTGGATCAGGCGGGGTTTTCTACAGGAAAGCCCTGCCTGATCTGAAATGTGAAAACCGGAATTTCTACGCTGGCATGTATTATGGCATCCACTATGTCAGTACTCTATCCGGCCAGTAATCGCACTTTCAGCACAGCCTGTCTGGCCATCTGCTGCGTTGTCGTCAGTCAAGGATGCTGCCGCATCGCCTCCTTCCTCCGCCTTGCAGACTGACAAAATATCCGGCACTGGCAGTGCGGTTACTGGCCGGATAGAGCACCAGGTATGTATGAAATATTCCGAATCGGAGGACGGCCAGGGTATATAGGGAAAAATTTCCCTCCAGTACCCTGCGCAGGACCTTTGAAACGGATAAAATTGATTTCTTCCCCCACAACGGGGTATATACGGAAAAAATGACCTTCCAGATCCATTTTTTTGCGATGAGCGGGGTACAGGCAGAAGATTTTTCTGTATATACCCCGTTTCATCATTGTAACAGGGCTTGAAGGGTGGATATTGCGGAGAAACAGGGTACAGCGGAACAATTTTTTTATATATACCCCGCAGTCCCCGGAAGCAGTATCAACTTTATATGTTTCAATTCGGCTCAGCTCCGGTAAAACCATAAATTCCAGAAGTTATATGCCCATATCTCTCCTTCTTTGGCTTACCCAACCTGCATTTAGCTTCGGAAGACCCGTCAAGGTCGGGCTGAAAGCCCGTTTATTTCAGCCTTGGGGGGATTCCGTAAGTACAATATGAAGGACTTACCCAACGGGAAGGGGCGGCTTTTTCATAATCTGTTTTACACTTTCCTCAGGAACTGAGATCAGATTCTGCCGATCCGGGCAGGGCTTGCCATGGGGGTAATATTATCATACACGCAATGACAGTGTTGGAGCTGGCGGTTGAATAAAATGGCGGGTTCAGTGGACACGGGTATAAGTAAATTCCAGAGTGTATCTGGAAATTGCTTTACCCGGGATGTATGTCACAATCCGAGGGAGATTTGTGCCGGATTCAGGAGGCGTAGCGGGCGCTACTTCTGAATCTGGCGTCTCGTATGAAAAAAGCGTGTAAAAAAATCAAAAAAGTTTTATTTAGTATCTTGTAATATATAATAGCTTGTGATATACTCATCTACATAAAGAGAGAAACACACCGAAGCAGCCCTATATGGAAGGGGCGGACAGGAAAATGAAAAGTCTCAATGGAAGGAGTAAAAAGATATGAAAAAGCAGGAGAGCATGAAGAAGAGGAGCCAGATGGGCAAACAGCAGATATGGGAGAAACACAGCAGACGTTCAGCCGAGTGCGTAAGAAGCGCCAACGGATGGCTGCTGGGCGGATATTCCGGGATAACGGATGAATCGGATTTTTTTTGCCCAGGTATATTGTATTAAACAATAGCATGTGATACAATCTTCTATATGAATCGAGTTACAAGAGACATGTAGAACATGAAACGGCATGTATCCGGGAGAACACGGAGGGAGATCCTGACACTCTGAGAGGGCGGGAATCCCTCGCCGGGAAGTGAGCCCGTGGCGGGGATGTGAGATATCAAATGGCATGTATCCGGGAGACACGGAGGGAGATCCGGACGCTTCAAGAGGGTGGGAACCCCTGGCCGGGAAGTGAGCCCGTGGCGGGATGCGGAATATCAAACGGCATACATTCGGAAGAACACTGAGGGAGATTCTGACATCTCAAGAGAGCGGGAATCCATCGCCGGGAAGTGTGCCTGCGGAAAGCATGCGGAACTTTGGAGAGAGGAGGAAAACCATGAACACACAGTTAAAGAAGGGCGCTCTGGAGTTGTGCGTACTGTCCCAGCTGGTGAGCGGCGACAAGTACGGCTATGAACTCACAGAACGGATTTCCGAGGAAATGTCCATTGCCAGCGGAACCCTGTATCCGATATTGCGAAGGCTTAAGGAAGATGCCTATGTGACTACCTATCTGGTGGAATCGGAGTCGGGACCGGCTCGGAAATACTACCAGCTTACCCAGAAGGGCAGGGAATATCAGCAGGCCATGCTGCAGGAATGGGAGCAGTTCCAGACGGCCGTGAACCGTCTGGTGAAAGGATAGGCGGGACGGAAACAGCAGAATTGTGTATGACAGTACAGACATTTTATGCACAGGCGGATTTGCGGGAAAGGAGCAATCATGACAAAATCAGAATATATGGACGCGTTGCGGGAGAAGCTACAGCATTATAACAGGGCATTGGAGATGGAGATTCTGGAGGATTACGAGCAGCACTTCGCGGAGGGCCTGGCGGAAGGCCGCAGAGAAGAAGATATCATTGCGGAGCTGGGCAATATTGATGATATGCTCAAGGAGTTTTCGGAGGAAGATCTCAAGCAGGAGCTGGAGACAGTGGAGAGCCAGGCCAATCAGAGCAACAGCTATGAACAGCTTTACAGGGCGGTTGTCATAGAGGGGCTGCTGGCGGATGTGGAAGTGACAGCCTCCGCGGACGATCAGATCAAAATTGACTACGACAACTCCGGCAGCAAGGCCCAGAAGATGCGTTATCAGTTTTACCAATATGAGCAGGACGGCGTGTTTTACGCGGGAGTGAAGGAACGCAGGGGAACGGACCAATACGGGGCGTTTTCCGCCGAATCCGGGCGAGATTCCTTTTGGGACGTATTTTCCAGATTTACCCAGTTTGCCACCTGCTCCGGCGAGGACATCCATTTGAACATCCAGATCCCCGCCGGAATCCCCGCCATCAAGATTGAAACCACCAGCGGAGAGCTGAGGATTCAGGGGATAGAGACGCAGCAGCTGGAAGCCAGGTGTTTC
This sequence comes from uncultured Acetatifactor sp., assembly GCA_910583845.1. Taxonomy (GTDB): domain Bacteria; phylum Bacillota; class Clostridia; order Lachnospirales; family Lachnospiraceae; genus Acetatifactor. The sequence continues at coordinate 34,887 of CAJUAB010000037.1, read as the reverse complement.
AGCGGGGACCTGCGGATCGAGGATGTGGCCTGCAAAAAGTTTTCCGGCAAAACCCAGAGCGGCGATGTGGAGGTATCCGGCATAGCCATGAAACGGGAGGAAGATACGGAGATCGAGATCCAGACCACCAGCGGCGATCTGGAGGCGCAGGAGATATCGGCGGCAAGCGTCCGCCTGCAGACCGCCAGCGGCGATGTGAGCGTGGAGAGGCTTCGGGCAGGACGGCTGAAAATACAGACAGCCAGCGGGGAACAGGAGCTGGAGGATATCATATGCGACCGGGCCGATCTGCGCACGGGCAGCGGCGACATTGATGCCGGGAATATCCAGGGCAGGGAAGTGAGCGCCATGGCGGGCAGCGGGGAAGTGGAGCTTGAGGCGGATATGGAGAGCTATGATGTGAAGACGGGCAGCGGCGATATTGATCTGGAGCCGGGCGCAAGGGCGAGAGAAATCCGTATGATAGCCGGCAGTGGCGAGATCTGCCTGGATCTGGGGCGGATAGCGGGAGCCTCCATCGTATCCCGCACGGGCAGCGGCGACATGAATATACGGGGATACGAGGTATCCGGCCGTACCTATAACACTTCCTACGGCAGCGGCGCCTGTAGGGTAAGCCTGGCCACCGGAAGCGGGGACATCACGGTGGAATGAGCGTCCACGGAAGCAACTGACTCTTTCCGAATCGAAAAAGATGTGTTATAATGAGCAAAACGCGCCACACCGTGGCAAAATATTGCCGGGAATACAAATGTCTACAGTCGATTTCGGGAGAAAACGGTGAATTATATTATTCTGGATCTGGAATGGAATCAAAGCAGCACCGGGCAGGAGCCGGAAGCAGCGGCACTGCCCTTTGAGATCATAGAGATCGGTGCGATAAAATTAAATCATGAGCGGATCATGATAAGCGAGTTCAGTCAGCTGATCAGGCCCACAGTGTATCATCGCATGCACAAAATAACCGGAAAACTGATCCATATCCGTATGGAAGAGCTGGAGCGGGGGAAGCCCTTCACACAGGTGGTGGAGGACTTTCTGCGCTGGTGCGGGGAAGACTATATTTTCTGCACCTGGGGGCCGTTGGACCTGACGGAATTGCAGCGCAATCTGCGTTATTATGGCATGGAGCCCTTATCCAGAGGGCCCATAGCCTTTTTGGACGTGCAGAAATTGTTCAGCATTGCCTATGAGGACCGCAAGAGCAGGCGGGCGCTGGAATGGGCGGTGGACTATCTGGAGATTGAGAAAGATATCCCCTTTCACAGGGCTTTCAGCGATGCCTACTATACGGCCAAGGTGCTGGCCGCGATTCAGGATCTGGCGGTGCTGAGAAACGTGTCGTATGATGTATATAATCCTCCCTCCTGCCGGGAGGAGGAGATCAAGGTACAGTTTGATTCCTATTTTAAATACATTTCCCGCGTTTTCCCGGACAAGGCCGCAGCGCTGGCGGACCGGGAGGTAAGTTCCAGCAAGTGCTATCTGTGCCGGCGGAATCTGCGCAAAAAAGTGAAATGGTTTTCCCCCAACGGGCGGCATTACTACTGCGTGGCGTTCTGCGAGAAGCACGGCTATCTGAAATGCAAGGCCCGCATCCGCAAGACGGAGGACGGGCAGGTATATGTGGTAAAGACCAGCCGTTTTATTGCTCCGGAGGATGTGGAAAAATTGACTGAGCGCCGGGACCATGCCCGCAAGATGCATAATCATTCCAGAAAACCGGCTGAGAAGGCGTCGGACAAGGCCGTCCGTCTGAAAGGACATATTTCATGAAAAAAAGATCAGCGTCAATGTTTTCCGGAGATAGAGGGCGGCGGGTCTGTGCTTTGCTGATGGGGTTTGTTCTGCTTTGCTGCGGCATACCGGTCTCTGCGGAGACTGTGGAGGAACGCGTTTTGGCACAGCAGGGTATGACGGTGGAGAGCAACGAGATTCCGGGCTGGCCCACAGGCCCGGTGGTCACGGCGGGTTCGGCCATTCTGATCGAGGCGGAGACCGGCGCCGTTCTCTATGCCAAAAACATTCATGCCCGGCAGTATCCCGCCAGCACCACCAAGATTCTCACTACCCTGATTGCTTCCGAGAGGTGTTCTCTGGACGAATGGGTGACTTTTTCCCGGGATGCCATTTATGACACTCCCTCGGACAGCAATCATATAGCCATGGATGTGGGGCAGCAGCTTACCATGGAGGACTGCCTGAATGCCATTCTGATCCGTTCCGCCAACGAGGTGTCCTTCGCGGTGGCGGAGCATATCACCGGCACCGACTGGCAGGACTTCGCTGAGATTATGAACCAGAGGGCGGCGGAGCTGGGATGCGTGGATTCGAATTTTGTCAATCCCAACGGCCTGCCGGATGAAAACCACTATACCTCCGCTTATGATCTTGCCATGATCGGCAAGGCTTTTTTTGCTAACGAACTGCTGTGCCGGATTTCCATGACGCCCCGGCTTCATATTCTGCCCAACGACCATATGCCCTATGAAAAGCTGGAGAACTCGAAAATAGAATTGCTCCCCGGCAGATCCTACGGCTATGAGGATCTGGTGGGAGTCAAGACCGGTTATACAAACGCGGCGCGTTTCAGTGTGGTCTCCTGCGCGGAGCGGGACGGCATGAAACTGATCTGCGTGGTGCTCAGGGACGAATCTCCTGCCCACTACGAGGATACCATCGCGCTGTTCAATTACGGATTTGGTAATTTTACCAAAGTCAATGTGTCTCAGGTGGAGACGAAATATGATATTGGAAGCACAGGTCTTTTCTATGGAGAGAACGATATATTCGGCAGCTCCAGACCGTTGCTGTCACTGAACCGGGAGGATTGTATTGTGCTGCCCAGAACGGTGGATTTTGAGGATGTGACATCCACCATCAGCTATGACACCGCGGATGAGGGACAGGCGGCCGTTATCCATTATAATTATCAGGGAGTGGATCTGGGCAGCGTGTCCGTGGATCTGGCGGCAACGCAGGAACAGGGATATGGCTTTCACAGCGGCAGGCCGGAAGAGACAGCCGGGGGGGATCATGTACCGGACTTTATTTTTGTGGATGTGACAAAACTCTTGCTGTGGGCGGGGATTCTGGCCGCCGCGGGACTGGCGGCGTGGGCGCTCAGACATTTTCTGAAAGAATATCACTTTCCCGCCCGGCGTACCAACACCCGGCGAATCTGGTTGAAGGACCGGAGAAAGCACCATCCCACAGAATATGAGGAAGAGCAGGAAATGAGTGTGGCTCAGCTGCGCCGCCGACAGGTGAAGGAGGCCCGGCGCAGACTGCGGCACCGGGAGGAGCAACCGGAGGAGGCCGGGCCCAGCGCCGCCCAGCTGCGCCGCCAGGAGGTGAAGGAAGCCCGCCGCAGACTACAGAGGCGGGAGGAAGATGAAGGGCAGGAGATAAGTTACCGCCAGCTGCGCCGCCAGGAAGTGAAGGAAGCCCGCCGCAGACTACAGAGGCGGGAGGAGGATGAGAGACCGGGGACGAGCTATATCAGGCTGCATCGGCAGGAGGTAAAGGAAGCCCGCCGCAGGCAGCAGCGCCGGGATTATGAGGAGAAACCGGCCCCGGGTTATCGCCAGCTGCTGGGGCAGGAGGTGAAAGAAGCCCGCCGCAGGCAGAAGCGCCGGGATTATGAGGAGAAGCCGGCTCCGGATTCCCGCAGGCTGCTGGGACAGGAGGCGAGGGAAGCCCGCCGCAGACAGAAGCGCCGGGACTATCAGGAAAAAACGGGACCGGGCTTTTTCAGCCAGCACCGTCAGGAGGTGAAGGAAGCCCGCCGCAGACAGCTGCGCAGGAGGCAGGGAGTAAACCCGCAGCCGGGTTACCGTCAGCTGCATGAACTGCCGGAGGAAGAAATTTTCTATGAAAGGCCGGAGGATCAATAGATATGCGATTGCGTAACATTACAGGTTCCCGCGAGGTGATTGCCGCCAGCGCCTATGTGGTGCATGAGGAGAGGCGCTGGCGGGGAAAATGGGCACAGCTGTTTGAGAACACCCTTCCGATTCACATCGAAATCGGTATGGGAAAGGGGAAATTTATCCACACCATGGCCCGCCTGCACCCGGAGATCAATTATATCGGCATCGAAAAATATTCCAGCGTGTTGCTGCGGGCCATTCAGAAGATGGAGGAGGAGGAACTGCCCAATCTGAGATTTATCCGCATGGAGGCGGAGGAGATCACGGAGGTGTTTGCCCCCGGCGAAGTGGACCGCATCTATCTGAATTTTTCCGATCCCTGGCCCAAGGACAGGCATGCCAGGCGCAGGCTTCCCTCCAGACAGTTTCTGGCCAGATATGATGTGATTCTGGAAGCCCGGGGACAGCTGGAATTCAAGACCGACAACCGGGAGTTGTTTGACTTCGCGGTGGAGGAGCTGGCCCCCGCAGGCTGGAAACTCAGGGAGATCACCCGGGACCTGCATCAGGACGCGGTGTTGATGCAGGACAATGTGATGACGGAATATGAGGAAAAATTTTCCGCCATGGGCAATCCCATCTATAAATATGTTATTTACCGGGAAAAATAAGGTTTACGACCGGAAATTTCCGGCCGTCTGAGAATTGCGAGGTCAAAACAGGATGGAAGAGATCATAAAAAGATTTCCGGGAGTGGGCATTGCCTGCGCCGGGCCGACGGGAGGGACCAGGCAGGAGTCCTATGGTTTTGCGGACAGGGAGGATGGAATAAGGGTGGATGAGCGGACTGTTTTTCCCGCCTGTTCCATATCCAAGTTCATCACGGCCATCTGTGTCATGAAGCTGTCCGAGCAGGGTTTGACAGAACTTGACAAGCCCGCCAATTCCTGTCTGGCCCATTGGAAGCTCCGGGATCTGAGCGGTGAGGAAAGCGATGTCTCCATCAGATGCCTGCTGTGTCATACGGCCGGAATCCTGGACGGGGAGGACGGATTTTACGGGTATCGGCTCAGCGATCAGGTCATGAGTGTGGTGGATATTCTGGAGGGCACAACGGCCTATAATAATCGCCCGGCGGTTGTGGAACGGACTCCGGGATCGGTGTTTGAATATTCGGACGCGGGATTCTGTGTGCTGCAGTTGTTGCTTGAGGATGTCTCCGGGAAGGGATTCGCGGATCTGGCGAAGGAGCTGGTGTTCGACAGACTGGGTTTGCGAGAGACCTTCTTCGGGACGCGGGAACATATGGAGACCTTCTCCCAAAAGGGGAAGATGGCCACAGGGTATAAGGGGGACGGTTCGCCGGTTGAGGGAAAATACCCTTTAAGTCCGGATCTCGCGGCGTCCGGACTCTGGACCACGCCGGGGGAGCTCCTGACTATCGCGAAGGATTTTGTGGACTCCCTCCGGGGACATGGCCGTATTTTATGTCAGGATTCCGCCAGGGAAATGACGAAGTCACCTGAAAACTTTCCCTGGGCCGGACTGGGGTTGTTTAGGCAGGGGGAGGATGTGATCGTCTCCAAAGGATGGGGGGAGAACGGGCAGTGCATGTTGAAGATTGATCTTCGATGTGATTCCCTGGCCGTTGTCATGACGAATAAAGATCCTAAAGCGCCGCAGGAAGAGTCCGGCGTAGAACAGTTGCTTGATACATATTTATATCACTAGCCGGACATATTCCGGGTGATCAGGTCTGCCTCCGGTCTGTGGCGCTTTCGGCTGTGAACCGGCGGTATGGCGGATGATCCTGTCCGGGGATATTGACTGTCATATGGCGAGTGGATGTAAATGTGTGTGAATAAAAAATATATGTCAGAGGAGGACAACAATATGAAGTTTACAGCGGAAAATTTTGAGACAGAGGTATTACAGGCACAGGGGACAGTGCTGGTGGATTTTTACGCCGACTGGTGCGCCCCCTGCAAGATGATGGCCCCGCTGGTGGAGCGCATGGCCGAGAAATACGAGGGGCAGATCAAGATCGGCAAGCTGAATGTGGAAGAGGCCATGGAGATTTCCGACAAATACCGTGTGAGGAATATCCCCACCTTTATTTTCTTCCGGAACGGGCAGCCTGCGGCCACCTATGTAGGGGGCATGTCCGCCGCGGATTTAGAGGAAAAAATCAGGGCATTTATCTGAACGGATACCGCGCTGCGGAGGTTTAAGGGAAAATCCGGGAGAGATAAATTCGCCATATATAAGGGGACGGAGATGAATATTTTAAAGGATAAACGCCTGCTGATGTATGAGGGCAGGCGTACTTTGCTTGCAATGCTGGGGGCGGCGATCTATGCGGTGGGAACCAATCTGTTTATCGTGCCCTCGGGTCTGTACAGCAGCGGTATCATGGGCCTTTGCCAGGTGGTCCGCACACTGCTGGTGGAATGTCTGCCCATAGGCAATGTGGACATCGCCGGTATAATCTACTATATCATCAATATTCCGATTTTTGTCATCGGCTATCGGAAAATGGGTAAAAAATTTCTTCTGAAAACTTTGCTTTGTGTGACAGTGATGTCAGGTGGCATGGCTGTCATACCGGTAACCCAGATTGTGGAAGATCCCATGCTGGCCAGTGTGATCGGCGGCATTATCTGCGGCGCGGGCGTGGGGGTGCTGCTGCGCATGGGGGCCTCCGGCGGGGGCATGGATATCGTGGGAGTTATTCTGGTGAAATGGAGACAGGATTTCAGCGTGGGAAGAGTCAACCTGATGATGAATCTGGTGTTGTACGGTGCCTGCCTGTTTTTGTTTGACGTGGAGACGGCGCTGTATTCCGTGATCAACGCGGCGGTTTACTCCGTGGCCATTGACAGGCTGCACGCCCAGAACATCAATGTGGAAGTGAACGTGATCACCAAGATCAGCTCCCAGGAACTGGAGAGGGAAGTGTTCTCAGAGCTGGGGCGCGGCATTACCAAATGGAAGACCGTGGGTGCCTACACCCATGAGGAGTCCCACATCCTGTACATTATGATGTCAAAGTATGAGGTACACCAGCTCAAGGCCATCGTCCACAAGCATGATCCCCAGGCTTTTATCGTGATCAATGAGGGCGTACATGTGGAGGGTAACTATCTGAAAAAATTATAGAGGGAATTGTGTCAAAAAAACTGCCATAAAATAATCTTTGCATTCGGCTGACAGGGATTTTTGTATGCCGGGCCGTCTGTACAGGTTATTTTGTGGCAGTTTTCCATATTTACCAGAGCATTTTCAAACACGCTCCGGCGATCAGCTCCGTGCGTTTTCCGGAGAAAGGCGCGGAGCTGATCGCCGGAGCGCGTTTCCCGGAGAAATGCGCGGCCTCCGGTTCTCCGGCGATTTTCTTTGTCAGTTGTGGTACAGTCCGTTGGACTCATACTCCGGTTCGCAGGTCAGATTCACTCCCAGTTTGCGGAGTACATTCTTGTCCACCTGGGACAGAATCACGCTGGAATGCACTTCGGAGCCCCGCAGATTCTGGAGCTGGCGGATGGCCCGCCCTGCCGTCTCGTCCGTGGAGGCGCAGATGGCCAGCGCAATGAGGATTTCATCGGTGTGCAGGCGGGGATTGCGGTTGCCCAGATGCCCGATTTTCAACTCTTGGATGGGGCCGATGGTGCTGGGAGAGATCAGCTGCACTTCGTCGGGAATATCCGCCAGTACCTTCAGCGCATTCAGCAGCATGGCGGAGGAAGCGCCCAGGAGCTCGCTGGTCTTGCCGGTGATGATTCGCCCGTCCGGCAGCTGGATGGCGGTGGCAGGTTTGCCTGTGGCGGCCGCCTTGACCTTGGCGGCGCTGACCACCGGACGGCTGTCCACCGTGATGCCGGCCTGTTTCATCAACAGCTCCAGTTTCAGAATCTGATCGTCATCCGCGCTGCCCTGGCGTTTTTCGCACATGGTATTGTAGTACCTTCGGATAATTTCCTGACAGGATGCCTCCCGGCAGACCTCATCGTCCACAATGCACAGCCCCGCCATATTTACGCCCATGTCAGTAGGAGACTTGTAGGGGGATTCCCCCATAATTTTTTCAAACATGGCGCTGAGTACCGGAAAGATCTCCACGTCCCGGTTATAGTTGATGGTGGTTTCCCCGTAGGCCTCCAGATGAAAGGGGTCGATCATGTTCACGTCGTTCAGGTCGGCGGTAGCCGCCTCATAGGCCAGGTTCACCGGATGTTTCAGAGCCAGGTTCCAGATGGGAAAAGTCTCGTATTTCGCGTAACCGGCCTTGATTCCCCGCTTGTGCTCATGATAGAGCTGGGATAGACAGGTGGCCATCTTGCCGCTGCCCGGGCCGGGGGCCGTGACTACCACCAGCTCCCGGGAGGTCTCAATATATTCGTTGCGCCCGTAGCCTTCATCGCTGACGATCAGCGGGATGTTGGAGGGGTAGCCGGAAATGGAATAATGCCGGTACACCTTCATGCCCAGGGATTCCAGCTTTTTCTGGTACGCAACGGCGCTGGGCTGCTCCGCGAAGCGGGTCAGGCATACGCTGCCCACATACAGACCGTAGCCCCGGAACGCGTCGATCAGACGGAGCACGTCCACATCGTAGGTGATGCCCAGGTCGGCGCGCACTTTATTTTTTTCAATATCCGCCGCGTTGATGACGATGACGATCTCCGCGTGGTCCCGGAGCTGGGCCAGCATATTGATTTTGCTGTCGGGCTTAAAGCCGGGAAGCACCCGGGAGGCATGGGTGTCATCAAAGAGCTTGCCCCCGAATTCCAGATAGAGTTTACCGCCGAAAGCCGCAATCCGGTCCCGGATTTTTTCCGACTGCATTTTCAGGTATTTGTCGTGGTCGAAACCGATTTTACTCATTTGTTCCATATTCCTCCCCAAGGCCTGTGTTTCTTCACAAAAAGAACACAACTGTAGTTTATAATACACATACATTTTGACGTATTTTTACGCTAAAAGAATCGGACAGGCGATACCCGACTCTTCTTATTCTACAAAAAACAGGCGGTAAAATCAAGATATACATGCTGGAAATCTTTATAAATCTTTTAGAGATCGACTATTGATTTATGTTTTGGGAATCTCTATAATAGAATGCATATGGATTCGGACGCCCCAGGCACCGGGAATGTGAGCGGCGGCTCTGAGAGGTAGCTCAAAGCCCGGGCGGGGGACTTAAATATAGAAAGGAAATAATGGGTATTCAGATGGAGAATTATAACAGCAACGGTACGGGCGGCGGAGGCGACAACACAGGCCCCGGAGGAAACGGCGGCGGGAACAACGGTCAGAAGCCCCAGCGTCCCAGCGTAATGTTTATTTTGATCTTTGTATTGATGAGTCTACTTCTGGTGGCCATGCTGTGGACGCTCTTTTTCGGGAAGAGCGGGGATGTGATGGAAGTACCCTATTCCACATTTGTGGAGAGGATGGAAGCGGATGAGATTGAATCCGTGAAATTAAGCGGGGAGACCGTCTGCTTTACGCTCAAGGACGGCGTGGTGGATGACTCGGCTCCCAGACTGTATGATTTTTACAGCATGAAGCCGGTTAAGATTGAGTATCAGACCCTACAGATCGAAAACACAGAGACCGTCACCCAGAGGGCCCTGGAGCATGGCGTGGAAGTCTACGGCATCTCTACCAGCGTGGGCGAATGGATCATGCAGATTCTGATGACGCTGGTGCTTCCTCTGGTGCTGATGTGGATTCTGCTGGGCTTTCTGTTCCGCAGGATGGGGGGCAGCGGCGGCCCCATGGGCGTGGGAAAGAGCAACGCCAAGGTATATGTACAGAAGGAGACCGGCGTGACTTTCGCGGATGTGGCCGGTGAGGACGAGGCCAAGGAATCCCTGGTGGAGGTGGTGGACTTTTTGCACAATCCGGGCAGATATGCCAAGATCGGAGCCCGGCTGCCCAAGGGCGCGCTGCTGGTGGGCCCTCCCGGAACGGGTAAGACTCTTCTGGCAAAAGCGGTGGCCGGTGAGGCTCATGTGCCCTTCTTCTCCCTGACAGGTTCCGATTTCATTGAATTGTATGTGGGCGTGGGCGCCAGCCGGGTGCGGGATCTGTTCAAGGAGGCCACCAAGAACGCTCCCTGCATTATTTTTATAGACGAGATAGACGCCATCGGCCGCAGCCGTGATTCCAAGTACGGCGGCGGCAACGAAGAGCGGGAGCAGACGCTGAACCAGCTGCTGTCGGAGATGGACGGTTTTGACAGCTCCAAGGGTATCCTGATTCTGGCCGCCACCAATCGTCCGGAGATTCTGGATAAGGCCCTGCTGCGTCCCGGCCGTTTTGACCGCCGGATCATCGTGGATAAGCCGGACCTGAAAGGCCGGGTGGATATCCTGAAAGTACATGCCAAGGACGTGAAGATGGACGAGACGGTGGATCTGGATGCCATCGCCCTGGCCACCAGCGGGGCCGTGGGTTCCGATCTGGCCAATATGATCAATGAGGCGGCCATCAACGCGGTGAAGGAAAACCGGGAGTATGTGTGCCAGAAGGACCTGTTCAACGCGGTGGAGCAGGTGCTGGTGGGCAAGGAGAAAAAAGACCGCATCATGAGCAAAGAGGAGAGGCGTATTGTGTCCTATCACGAGGTTGGCCACGCGCTGATCAGCGCTTTGCAGAAAAATTCCGAGCCGGTGCAGAAGATCACCATCGTACCCCGCACCATGGGGGCGCTGGGTTATGTGATGCATGTGCCTGAGGAGGAGAAATATCTGAATACCGAGGCGGAACTGCGGGATATGCTGGTGAGCCTGGTGGGCGGCCGGGCGGCGGAGGAGATTGTATTTGAAACTGTGACCACGGGCGCGGCCAACGATATTGAGAAGGCCACAGGCATTGCCAAGGCCATGGTGACGGAGTACGGCATGAGCAAGAGGTTTGGCCTGATCGGGCTGGCTTCCATGCAGAACAAATACCTGGACAGCGCCGCCACGCTGAATTGCAGTGACGCCACCGAGGCGGAAATCGACGCGGAGGTGGTGGCTATCCTGAAAGAGAGCTACGAGAAGGCAAAGGAACTGCTGCGGGAGAACAGGGAGCTTATGGATAAGCTGGCGGAGTACCTGATCGAGAAAGAGACCATCACCGGCAAGGAGTTCATGGAGATTTTCCGCCGGGAGAAAGGCCTGCCCGATCCCGGGGAAGAGACAGCGGAGGGCGGTAAGTCCGCCGCAGCAAAGGTTTCGGACGGGAACGGGGAAAAGGCCGGGAACGGTCCGGTCAGCGGTCAGGAAAGAGAGAGCTCCGGGAGCGGCCCGGTAAGCGGCCAGGAAAGAGAGAGCTCCGGCCCCCCTTCCCAGAATGAAGCGGACGCCGGAGGTAGCCCGGCAGGGGAACAGAACGGAGAAACTCCGGGGAACAGGCAGACAGCCGCACAAAGCGGAGAGAGTTCCGGAAGCAATCCGGCAGACGGTCAGAACAAGGAAAACTCCGGGAACAATCCGGGGGATGGCCGCAGGGAAAACCAAACTTCGGGAATGGATGTGACGGTCACTGACGGGACTGCGCACAGCCAGGACGGGCAGAGAAACGGGCAGGAGCCGGATGCGGCCCCGCAGAAGGACACGGTTGTCCCCGGCACACAGGACAGGGAGAGCAGGCCTCCCCACAGGGGTTCTACAGGGCGATTCTCAGGCGGGAACCTGTAATGTGTTTTTCCCCAGATTTCCCGATGCGGTATCAGGGGGAAAGCAAATCAGCGAGGAAGCTATGACTTTTGATTTTGAGGAAGAACTGAAAAAATTACCGGCAAAGCCGGGAGTCTATATCATGCGGGATGCCGGAGACGGCATCCTGTATGTGGGTAAAGCGGTAAATCTGCACAATCGTGTGCGCTCCTACTTTCGGGAAAATATCGGCAGGGGCCCCATGATCGACAAGATGGTGACGCTGATCGCCCGTTTTGAGTATATTGTAACGGACTCGGAGCTGGAGGCGCTGGTACTGGAGAATAACCTGATCAAGGAGCATTCTCCCAAGTACAATACACTGCTGAAGGATGACAAGACGTATCCGTATATTAAGGTGACCATGGGGGAAGAATTTCCCCGCATCCTGTTTTCCCGGCAGATGAAGAAAGACAAGTCCCGCTACTATGGCCCTTATACCAGCGCGGCGGCGGTAAAGGACACCATTGAACTGCTGAACAAGCTGTTCTGCCTGCGGACCTGCAACCGCAGTCTGCCCAGAGAGATCGGAAATGACCGCCCCTGCCTGAACTATCATATCAGGCAGTGTATGGCTCCCTGCCAGGGTTACATTGGAAAGGAACAGTATCGGCAGCAGCTGGGGCAGGCCCTGGAATTTCTGAACGGCAATTATAATAAGATTTTGAAGGATCTGGAGGAGAAGATGACCCAGGCGGCGGAGAACATGGAGTTTGAGGAAGCCGCCCGGTATCGGGATCTCCATGCCAGTGTGAAATCTGTCTCCCAGAAACAGAAGATTACGGACAGCGCGCTGGATGACAAGGACATTATCGCGCTGTATCAGGACGAGACGGACGCGGTGGTGCAGGTGTTCTTTGTGAGGGACGGCAAGCTGATCGGCAGGGAGCACTACTATATGATGCATGTGTCAGGAAGAAAAAAAGACCAGATTCTGGAGGACTTTGTAAAGCAGTTCTATGCCGGCACTCCCTTCATTCCCCGGGAACTGATGTTACAGTATGAGATCGGAGACAGGGAGCTGGTAGAGAAATGGCTCTCCGAGCGAAAGGGCTCCCGGGTACGTATCCATGTACCCAAGATCGGCAGCAAGGAGAAGCTGGTGGAGCTGGCGGCCCAGAACGCGAAGCTCGTGCTTGGCCAGGACAAGGAGAAGCTGAAGCGGGAGGAGGGACGCACCATCGGCGCAGTGAAGGAGATTGCCGACTGGCTGGGTCTCTCCTGTGTGGACCGCATGGAGGCTTTTGATATTTCCAATATCAGCGGGTTTGAGAATGTGGGGTCCATGGTGGTATATGAGAAGGGGAAACCCAAGCGCAGCGATTACAGGAAATTCCGCATCAAAACTGTGGCGGGGCCGGATGACTATGCATGCATGAGAGAGGTGTTGACGCGGAGGCTGGTTCATGGCCTGGAGGAGAGCCGGGAACTGGAGGAGAGGGAACTGGATCAGGAGTACGGCAGTTTTACCAAATTTCCCGATCTGCTGCTCATGGATGGCGGCAGGGGGCAGGTAAATATCGCGCTGTCAGTATTGGAAGAACTACAGATCCACATTCCGGTGTGCGGGATGGTGAAAGATGACAACCACCGCACCAGGGGCTTGTATTATAACAATGTGGAGATTCCCATAGACACCCGCAGCGAAGGCTTCAAGCTGATCACCCGGATTCAGGACGAGGCCCACCGCTTTGCCATTGAATACCACAGATCCCTGCGCGGCAAGGCCCAGGTCAAATCCAGGCTGGATGAGATCCCCGGCGTGGGGCCTGCGCGGCGCAAGGCTCTGATGCGGCATTTCAAGTCCATGGAGGAGATCAGAGCGGCATCGGTGGAAGAACTGATGCAGGTACCGGAGATTCCGCGGCATGTGGCGGAGGAAATCTGCCGCTTCTTCCGGCAACAGACACCTTAAACGTTTTCCAAAATCAAATAATGACAGGAGTTCTCTCTGCTTTTTATCCGCAATTACAGAGGGAGAACGGCTTGGTAGGAGCATATTATTGAACAGGGCATTGCCGCAGAATAATTCTGCATAAAGCAAGGCCCTGTTTTTCTGCGTTTATACGGTCATTTCTTTTATGATAAATCACGGGATATGCACAAAATTCATATGAAAAAAAATTCTTAATCGTTTTCTATTGACTAAATTGCATAATCAGCTTGACATTTTCGAGGAAACGGTTTATATTACAAATGAACAGACATCCAAAAAGAAAGGACAAATTGAGATGAACAACGCAAAGACAAAGCAGGAAGTCATATCAGAAAAACTCTATTATCCGTTTCGGATAGCGATTCTGATATCGGTGATCTTTCTATTTATTCCGGCCCTGAATCCGGTGCGTATCAGCGGAATGATCAACAAAAATCTGTCGCTGTTCACATCGGGCATCTCCTATTCGTCTCTGACGGCGGAGTTCGGACGGGCGATCAAAAAGGAGTGGGTGATGGAGTCCTCCCTGCGGCTCCTCTACGGTTCGGCGCTGGCGGTCTGTGTGGGAATCGCGGCCAACGCCGCCAGCGGGTGTATGTCTTTGGGCAATCATAAGTTAAAGAAGCTGGGCAACCTGGTTTCGGTGATCGGTTGCGCCATAGAGCTGGCGGGCATGGCGGGGATCTACGCGGCTTACACCCAGGTGTCCCGGACGAGCAAGCCCGACAGGGTGGAGCCCATGTTTTCATCGGGTTACTGGCCCGCGTTGATCGCCTTTGCCCTCGTGCTGCTGCTGGCGCTGGCCCAGATCGTATTGCTGGCCAGAAGCAAATCGGAAGAGAAGTTTGGCATGGAGTCCAAATATAAGCTGTTTCTGATGTTTCTGCCCTTTATCGCCCTGATCGCGGTTTTTGCCTATCTGCCGCTGGCGGGCTGGCGCTACGCGTTCTTTGACTATAAGGCCGGCGATACATTGACCATGGAAAAATTTGTGGGATTCAAGTGGTTCGGGGAACTGGTCAAGAACAAGGCCACCGTCAGGGATATTTTAAACACGATGAAGAATACCCTGGCCATGAGCGGCATCGGCATACTGACCAGCTGGATGCCCATGGCATTCGCGATCTTCCTCTGTGAGATGAAAAATTTAAAGTTCCGGCGCTTTGTGCAGACCTTTACCACGGTGCCGAACTTTATCAGCTGGGTGCTGGTATATGCCATCGCGTTCTGTATCTTTTCCACGGACGGTTTCCTGAGCAGCATGATGGTCAACACGGGCGTCTGGGCAGAGGGAAAGAATCTTCTGATGAACGGCGACCATATGTGGCTGAAGATGTGGGCCTGGGGAACCTGGAAGGGAATCGGCTGGAGCGCCATCATATACATAGCGGCGATTTCGGGCATCGACCAGCAGCTGTATGAGGCGGCCACGGTGGACGGCGCGGGAAGGTTCCAGAGGATGTTACATATTACGGTTCCCGGTCTGATCCCTACATTTTTCGTGCTGCTGCTTATGTCGGTGGCCAATATCCTGAGTAACGGCATGGAGCAGTACCTGGTATTTGAGAATCCCGCCAACACCTCTTCCATCATGGTGCTGGATCTGTATGTATATAAGCTCGGTATCGGAAAAGGTTCCATACCGCTGACAACGGTGGTGGGCATGTTGAAGTCGGTGATCAGCGTGGCGCTTCTGTTTGGTGCAAACGGCATATCCAAGCTGCTCCGCGGCGAGAGCATCATATAAGGGGGTGAGGTAAACATGGCAAAGACTGCGCAGGAAAAAGCGGACTTAAAGGCGGAAAAGAAATACGAGAAGCTCCACAGACACAAATACAAAATAAAGGCGGGAGACGTGATATTCAACGTTTTGAACTATCTGCTGTTCGGACTGTTCACGCTGGCATGTATTTTCCCGTTTTACTACCTGTTTATCAATACGATCAGCGACAATGACCTGGTGCTCAAGGGACAGATCAACTTTATCCCCCGGGGACTTCATCTGGGCAACTACGCATCCCTGCTGAATGTGGGAGATCTGTCTTCTGCGTTCATGGTCTCCGTATCCCGGACGCTTCTGGGAACGGCTTTCATGGTGGCGGCTTCCGCCCTGGTGGGATATCTGGTCACCAAGGAGGAGATGTGGGGCAGAAAGTTCTGGTATCGTTTCCTGATTATCACCATGTACTTTAACGCCGGACTGATACCGGTATTTCTGAATATCCAGATGCTGGGACTGACCAACAATTTTTGGGTGTACATTATTCCCGGCATTGTAGCGCCATATAACATCATACTGGTTAAAACCTATATAGAATCCATCCCGGCGGAGCTGGAGGAGAGCGCTTCCATGGACGGGGCTTCCTACATGACCGTGTTCCGCAGGATTATCTGGCCGCTCAGCAAACCCATTCTGGCCACCATCGCCATATTCGGTGCCGTGGGAAATTGGAACTCCCTGACGGATTCCCTGATCTATATGCAGTCCGCGCCCAAGCTGTATACCCTGCAGCACAGACTGTATATCTATCTGAATCAGGCCTCCAACTTAAGCGCCCTGATGCAGTCCGGGGGAGCGGTCAGCGATGCGGCCATTCAGTCGGCCATGAGCGGAAAGGTGATCAAATACACGATATCCATGGTGACGGTGATCCCGATCCTGTTGGTATATCCTTTTATGCAGCGGTACTTTGAGAAGGGCATTATGCTTGGAGCGGTAAAAGGATAAATGTCCGGCAGAGCCGGAACTTATCGTTCCGGGAACTACAGGGAAAAAACGGCACAATCCGCCATATATCCGGCGGTTTATGCAATACAGCGGCGTCTGACCATCCGGCCGGACGCGGGATTTTCAATAAGGAGGATGAATTATTATGAAAGCAAAGAAAATTGTGGCGCTGTGCATGGCGGCTGCGATGACGCTGTCACTGGCGGCCTGCGGCAGTACCCCGGCTGAAAACGGGTCTTCAGAGCCCGAGGGCGGCAGCCAGAGCGCGCCTGCTGAGTCCGGCGACAACGCAACAGACACCGGTGCGGAAAACGCCGGAACAGAGAACAACGGGACGGAGAGCAGTGAGCCTGCCGGGGAATCTTCCGGGTCCGTGACAGAGGCGGATCTGTCCGATGTGATTCCCGCCGAGACCGTTACACTGGATGTGTACGATCAGCTGGCAAACTATTCCGGCGAGCAGATCGGCTGGTTTGGCCAGATCATGCTGGAGAAGTTCAATGTAAAACTGAATATTATTCCGGAGGCGGAGGGTACTTTCCAGACCCGTATGGAGTCCGGCAACCTGGGCGACCTGGTAATCTGGGGCAATGATTCCGACCAGTATCTGCAGGCTATTGAGAAGGGCATGCTGTTTGACTGGAACGAGGATGATCTGCTGGATGAGTACGGCCCGTATATCAAGGAGCATTTCCCGGCCGCTCTGGACAAGAATCAGCAGATATCCGGCGGTACCACCTATGGATACGGCTTTGACGTGGCTCTGAACGCCCAGGAGCGTCAGGGTATGATGTATGAGTGGGGGCTGCGCTGGGATCTCTACAAGCAGCTGGGCTATCCCGAGATCAGAGATCTGGACGATATGGTGGAAGTACTGGCGCAGATGAAGGAAATCTGCCCTGAGGACGATAACGGCAAGACCACCTACGGCGTTTCCCTGTTCAACGACTGGGACGGAGATATGGCCATGTTTGTCAAGTCCACCGCCAGCGCTTACTATGGTTATGATGAGTTCGGCTTTGGCCTGTACAATCCCACGGACCAGACCTATCATCCCTGCCTGGAGGAGAACGGCCCTTATCTGACCTGCCTGAAATTCTACAATACCCTGTATCAGAGAGGCCTGCTTGATCCCGACTCTCAGACGCAGAAGTATGACGGTATGGTAGAGGACTACCAGAACGGTACCGCGTTCCTGAACGTGTTCAACTTCTTGGGCTCCGCGATGTACAATTCCGAGGCTCATGCCGCGGAAGGCAAGATGATGGCTCCCTGCCCTCCCACCGAGGCCACGCCCATCTGCTATGGACAGAATATCTATGGCGGCAACAGACCCTGGACCATCGGCGCCAAGACCGAGTATCCCGAACTGTGCATGGCGATCCTGAACTGGCTGTCCACGCCCGAGGGACGTATGGTTGCCGAGTATGGCCCCAAGGATGTATGCTGGTACTATGATGACAACGGCAAGACGCAGTTCACCGACCTGGGCAGAAGCGCGAAGCTGGATGGCAAGACCCAGATGACCGACGGCTATTCCGGAACCTTTGAGGACGGAAACTTCAAGATGAACAATACCACATGGGGGATTGACGCCGAGAATCTGGATTCCAACGGTGACACCTACAACTACAGAAACTGGGAGTGCAACGCGGCGGAAGCCGGCTCCGAGATAGAGGCCGACTGGAGAGCGCATTTCGGGACCACCACGTTTGACAGCCTGTTTGACAACTGGAATTACAGACTTGCTCCCGGCACCATGTATTCCGCCACACCCAGAAGCGAGGAGCTGGATCTGATCTGGCAGCAGGTGGCTACCTGTATCAAGAACGGTTCCTGGGAGGCAATCTACGCAAAGGACGATGCGACATTTGACTCTGTTGTAGCGAATATGGTTTCTCAGGCCAACGAGTACGGCTACGATCAGTGTGTGGAGTTCCAGGAGAACGAGGCCAAGCTGAGAGCGGCCGCCGAGGATGCCGCCATGAGCGCGCAGTAAGCAGGCGGTGCAATCGCAGATATACGAACTGTGGATTTTCCAATGATAGAATGGACAGGGGGCAGTCTGAACGGACAGCCCCTTTGTTCGTGGCAACGTAAATCCGATTGGAGAGGTGTAAGGTATATGAAATTATTCAGTGTGGACAGTCCCCTGTACAGATTTTTCTCAAAGCTGCTGGATGTCATCCGGCTGAATTTTCTGTGGATGATATTCAGTATACCCATTATTACCATAGGCGCGTCCACGGTAGCCGCCATGTCGGTAGCTCTCAGAATGGCGGATGATGAAGAAGGATATATAGGGCGGAGTTTTGTCCGGGCATTCAAGGAAAACTGGAAACAGGGAACGGTGCTGTGGCTGATTACAGCCGCCGCGCTCTATGGCATCTATCTGGATTTTCAGTTCTTTGAGGCAGTGGAGGGCAACCCGCTCATGTTTCTGATCATAGGCATAGCGTCATCGGTTCTGGCTGTTTCCGCCCTGTTATATGCTTACCCTCTGGTTGCGAGATATGAGAACACGCTGTTTCGCACCATCAACAATTCCATAGATATATCCCGGAAATTCGTGGGAAAAACGCTTCTGCTGGCCGGTATTCTGGCTCTGGAGGCCGTTCTGTTTCAGTTTAATACCACGATGCTCTTTTTCGGTATTCTTCTGGGACCGGGATTTATGATCTATACCATAGCCTCCTTCAGCAAGAGGATTTTCCTGCGGATTGAAAAGGAAAACAGCGCTTCATAGCCCGGAGGGGAGAGCATACGACAACGGCGCAGCCACACAGCACGGGTGTGGCTGCGCTTTCGGCATTCTTCCGTTGAATATAAACAGCGGATGTGCTATAGTGGTATTGAATCCATGAGATTCAAATAAGAATGGAACAAGCGGCATATCGTCTGTGAAACGCGGTGTCCGCGCAGGGGGATGGGATTACTATGGCAAGTGTAAGTCTGAACCGTTTAATTGAAAAAATGAAGCTGGAGAACCTGACACCGGAGCTGGATCTGGGCAAAAAGAAGATTACACAGCCCGATATCAACCGTCCCGCCTTACAGCTGGCGGGGTATTTCGAACATTTTGACGCTGCCAGATTACAGATTATCGGCTTTGTGGAGTACACTTATCTGGAGGGCCTGGAGGAGGAACGCAAGCGGGAGGTCTATGAAGAACTCTTTTCCTATGAGATTCCGGCGTTTGTTTTTTCCCGGGAATTGCAGCCGGACGAACTGTTTATGCGCTGCGCCCTGGAGCACAGGATTCCCATTCTGTCAACCAAAAAGTCCACCTCCTCTTTCATGGCGGAGTCCATCCGCTGGCTCAATGTACAGCTGGCCCCCTGCATTTCCGTGCATGGCGTACTGGTGGATGTCTACGGTGAGGGTGTGTTGATCACCGGTGAGAGCGGCATCGGAAAGTCGGAGGCGGCGCTGGAACTGGTGAAGAGAGGACACCGTCTGGTGACGGACGATGTGGTGGAGCTGCGCAAGGTCAGCGATGACACGCTGATCGGCAGCGCGCCGGATATCACCAAGCATTTCATTGAGCTGCGGGGCATTGGAATCGTGGACATCAAGGCTATGTTCGGCGCTTCTTCCGTGCGGGAGACCCAGTCCATCGACTTGGTGATCCGCCTGGAGGACTGGGATAAGGAGAAGGAATACGACCGCCTGGGCCTGGAGGAGAATTACACGGAGTATCTGGGCAACAAGATCGTCTGTCATAATATTCCCATCCGCCCGGGCCGGAACCTGGCGATTATCTGCGAGACCGCGGCGGTAAACCACCGTCAGAAAAAGATGGGCTACAACGCGGCCCAGGAGTTGTACACAAGGGTACAGAATTCTCTGGCCAGAAGACGGGAAGAGGAAGACTGAGGACATCCATGCATAAATCGGGGCGAAACACGTATATATATACTCACGAGGGATAGATTTCGTGGCCGCCCGCAATGTCTGCCGCTCGTGAACGGAGTACAGGGAAAGATATCAGACAGGCTCTGATAACTACAGAAATAAAGCAGGGAGGACACAGACGAATGGAAAAATACGCGATTGGAGTTGACATCGGAGGCACTACGGTAAAGCTGGGATTATTTGACCGGCAGGGACAGGCGGTGGAAAAATGGGAGATTCCCACGGTGAAGGAGGAGCAGGGCGCTCATATCCTGCCGGATATTGCCCACAGCATCAAGGATAAACTGAACAGTCTTCATCTGGCGGAGGCGGATATCCTGGGGGTGGGGGTAGGCGCGCCCGGCCCCGTGGACGCGGAAGGCACTGTTCACAAGGCGGTAAACCTGGGGTGGGATGTGTTCAATATCCCCCAGGCATTACAGAAGTACGTAAATCTGCCGGTAAAGGCGGCCAATGACGCCAATGTGGCGGCGTTTGGCGAGATGTGGCAGGGGGGCGGCAAGGGCCATGCCAACATAGTGGCCGTGACTCTGGGCACCGGCGTGGGCGGCGGCATCATTGTAAACGGCAGCATTCTCACGGGTGCCACCGGCGCGGGCGGTGAGATCGGACATATTCATATAGAAGACAATGAGCCGGAGTCCTGCGGCTGCAAAAATCATGGTTGTCTGGAACAATATGCCTCCGCCACAGGGGTGGTGCGTCTGGCCGGAAGGCGTCTGGCCCGGGATCAGGAACCCAGCGTACTGCGCAGCTGCGGTGAACTGTCCGCCAAGGCTGTGTGGGACGCAGTGAAGGCAAAGGACCCTGTGGCCGTCCAGATCGCGGAGCAGTTTGGAGACTATCTGGGAAAGGGCCTGGCGGCAGTGGCGGCGGTGGCCAATCCAGAGGTGTTCGTCATTGGTGGCGGCGTGTCCAAGGCGGGAGAGATCCTGTTTGACTACATCCGCCCGGCCTATGAAAAATACGTGTTCCAGGGGTGCAGGGACGCCCGGTTCGCCCTGGCAACTCTGGGCAATGACGCCGGTATCTTCGGCGCGGCCGGAATGATTATAAATGAATAAAGATATGCCGTAAAGCAGGCGGTAAGGAGAATGGATGATAAGTAAAACAGTGTTGGAGACTCTGGAGCGCTTTGTTCCCCGGGAAAACATTCGTCCGGGAGAGCCCATGAGCAGGCATACCACCTTCCGGATCGGAGGAGAGGCGGACTGCTTCGTGGAGATAGAGAGCACAGAGCAGCTGATACAGCTTGGACGCTATTTACAGATGATAGAACTGCCCTGTCTGGTGCTTGGCAACGGCAGCAATCTGCTGGTCAGTGACAGGGGCTACCCGGGTGTGGTTCTGCATGTGGGAGCCCGGATGCAGCAGATTCAGGTGCAGGGGGACCGTCTGGTGGCCCAGGCGGGGGCATCCATGGCCCAGGCGGCCAGAACAGCCTGGGAACAGAGTCTTACGGGTCTGGAATTTGCCTCCGGCATTCCCGGCACTCTGGGCGGCGGTGTGATTATGAACGCGGGAGCTTACGGCGGAGAGTTTTCCCAGATAGTCTCCCAGGTCAAGGCAGTGGACCGGGAGGGTAATGTGCTGGAGCTGGACAATGCGGCCATGGAATTTGGCTATCGGACCAGCGCCATCAAGAATCAGCCCTTTACGGTAGTGGAAGTGACCCTGCAGCTGGCGCGGGGGGAGCAGGATGCCATTCAGGGCCGGATGGAGGAGCTGGCGCGCAGACGGAAGGAGAAACAGCCTCTGGAGTATCCCAGCGCAGGCAGTATTTTTAAGAGGCCGGAGGGTTACTATGCCGGGGAGCTGATTATGAAATCCGGACTCAGAGGCTGCCAGATCGGCGGCGCGCGCGTATCGGATAAACACTGCGGTTTTATTATTAACACGGGAAAGGCCACTTGCGAGGACGTGCGGGACCTGATCGCTCATGTGCAGGAGAGGGTCAAAGCCTGCTTTGGAGTGGAGCTGGAGACGGAAGTGATCTATATTGAGTAGATAAGGAGCGGACAAAAGATGCGCTTTGTGGTAGTGACGGGAATGAGCGGCGGCGGAAAGCGTACTGCGCTGAAGATGCTGGAGGACGCGGGGTATTATTGTGTGGATAATCTGCCCGTGACGCTGGTAAAAAAATTTGCGGAATTGATCACCATGCCGGGCAGTGAGATCACCAAGGTGGCGCTGGGGCTGGATGTGCGGGCGGACCAGAGCTTTGAAGATGCCACCAAGGTTCTCCAGAAGTTAAAAAGCAGAGAATACAATGTGGAGATCCTGTTCATGGAGGCGGGAGACGATGTGCTGATCAAGCGCTACAAGGAGAGCAGGCGCTTGCACCCTCTGGCGGCCCAGGGGCGGATCGAGGACGGTGTACGGCAGGAGCGCAGGGTGCTTGAGAAGATACGCGGGCAGGCGGATTATGTGATTGATACCACCAGCCTGCTCACCAGAGAACTCAAGGAGGAGCTGGACCGTATCTTTGTGAACAACGAGGCCTATAACAGCCTGATGGTGACAGTGATGTCATTTGGCTTCAAAAACGGCATTCCGGCGGACGCGGATCTGGTGTTTGACGTGAGGTTTCTGCCCAATCCCTTCTATATAGATGAGTTGAAGCACAAGACCGGCAATGACAAAGAGGTGCAGGATTATGTGATGAGTTATGAGGAGTCCCACACCTTCATGGACAAGCTGGAGGATATGATAAGGTTTCTGATCCCCAACTATGTGAAGGAGGGAAAGTACCGCCTTGTGATCGCCATCGGCTGTACCGGGGGCAAGCACCGGAGTGTAACGCTGGCCAACGAACTCTTTAAGAGACTGAAGGAGCAGGGCGGATACGGCGTGACTCTGCACCACCGTGACGTGAATAACCGCGGAACTTGATGGAACAGAGGGAACTCTGGTCAGGAGGATGGAAGTGTCTTTCTCAAGGGAGGTAAAGGCGGAGCTGGCGGGACAGATCGGCGCGGCCAGACACTGTCAGCTGGCGGAACTGGCGGCCATGATGATTTTTTCCGGTCAGTACGGGAGGGACAGCGAAGGCCTGTATACGGTGGGCTTTCAGCTGGAAAATGAAGTAGTTTTAAGAAAAGGCTTTACTTTGTTGGAAAAAACATATAATATAGAAAAGAATGTTGGGCTCACAGAGGAAGAAATGCGCGAATTTTACCGTAATTTCGGCAATTTGGAGGAATTGGCAGACCCTGGGATACTCAAAAGGAACTGCTGCCGCAGAGCATTTCTGCGAGGGGCTTTTCTGTGTGTGGGTTCCATCAGTGACCCTGAGAAAGGTTATCATCTGGAGTTTGTCTCTACCCGGGAGTCCAAGGCCAAAGTGCTGCAACAGTTGATCCAGCAGTTTGAGATAGAGGCCAGAATTGTACTTCGCAAGAAATATCATGTGGTTTACATCAAGGAGGGGGCGGGCATCGTGGACCTGCTGAACGTGATGGGAGCCCATGTTGCGCTGATGAAGCTGGAGAATCTGCGGATATTGAAGGAAATGCGCAATTCCATTAACAGGAGAGTCAACTGTGAGACGGCCAATATCACCAAGACGGTGAACGCCGCCAGCAGGCAGATTGAGGATATTTTGTTTTTGCGGGACCATTACGGCCTGCGCAGATTGCCGCCGGCTCTGCGGGAGATGGCGGAGGTGAGGCTGGAGTATCCGGATGCGCCGCTCAAGGAGCTGGGAGAGTATCTGGAACCGCCGGTAGGCAAGTCGGGAGTGAACCACAGGCTTTGCAAGCTCAGTGAGATGGCGGCAAGGCTTAAGCAATAGATACGCGTCAAGGAGGAGCATTATGAAAAAGAAGGCAGTGGAAATCAAATTGCAAAACGGTCTGGAGGCCAGACCTGTAGCCATGCTGGTGCAGGTGGCCAGCAAGTACGAGAGCAAGATTTATCTGGAGGCCGCTGGAAAGAAAGTCAACGCCAAGAGCATTATGGGGATGATGAGTCTGGGACTGGATATCGGTGACCAGGTGACGGTGACGGCGGAGGGTGCAGACGAGGAAGAAGCCGCGGATGCCATTGAAAGCTATCTGATCGGGGCATAGAGATGCGGGCGCTGTTTGTATACAATCCAAAGGCGGGAAAGGCTGCCATTCGTGGCAAACTCTCCGGTATACTGGAGCTGCTGGAACAGGAAGGCTATGAGACACTGGTGCGTCCCACCACCAAAAGAGGAGATGCCTGCGATTATGTGCGCGGCTGCGCTCCGGAGACGGAACTGGTGGTCTGCGGCGGCGGAGACGGCACATTGGATGAGGTGGTCACGGGGATGCTGGGCAGTGGCCGGAACATTCCCATCGGCTATGTACCGGCAGGCAGCACCAATGATTTCGGTATCAGTCTGCGGCTGCCCAAAAATATGCTCCGGGCGGCTGAGATCGCGGTGACGGGGAGGAACTTTCCCTGTGATGTGGGCGCTTTTAATGAGGATGTGTTCGTGTATATAGCGGCCTTCGGTCTTTTTACCGAAGTGTCCTATGAGACGGACCAGGACGTGAAGAATGTATTGGGCCATATGGCCTATCTGCTGGAGGGTGTAAAGCGCCTGTCCTCCATTCGAAGTTATCCGCTGAAGGTGTGTTACGAAGGCCAGGTGGTGGAGGACGAATTTATCTTTGGAATGATTACCAACTCCGTTTCCGTGGGCGGGTTCAAGCAGATCACCGGCAAGAATGTGATGCTGGACGACGGGGTTTTCGAGGTGACGCTGATCCGCAGGCCGGGGAATCCCAAGGAGCTCAACGCGGTGGTGGCGGCTATGTTGAACCGGGATATCAACGCGGAATGTATGCTGTATTTTCGCACCGGCCATTTGACCATTGAGAGCCGGGAGCCCATTGCGTGGACCCTGGACGGGGAATTTGGCGGCTGTCACGAAAGGGTCACGGTCCGCAACCGCCATAAGGCCATCACCATGCGGGTAAAGCGGAATGGTGGGTAAAATATTTTTCTGAAACTTTCACAAAGTTATTCCAATTCAGGTAAAAATAGGTTATACTTCCTTTAGGAAGACGTGGGCGGCCCCGCCGCCCTGCGCAAAAAACTATATATGGAGGTAGATATTATGTTAGTATCCGCAACTGAGATGCTGAAAAAGGCAAAGGCAGGCCACTATGCGGTAGGCCAGTTTAACATCAATAACCTGGAGTGGACCAAGTCCATCCTGCTCACCGCGCAGGAGCTAAGCAGCCCCGTGATCCTGGGCGTATCCGAGGGCGCAGGCAAGTACATGGGCGGCTATCACGCAGTAGTGGGAATGGTGAACGGCCTTTTGCAGGATCTGAACATTACGGTTCCCGTAGCGCTGCATCTGGATCACGGTTCTTTTGAGGGCTGCTACAAATGTATTGAGGCAGGCTTCTCTTCCATTATGTTTGATGGCTCTCACTATGCCATTGATGAGAATGTAGCCAAGACCACCGAACTGGTAAAGGCGGCTCACGACAAGGGGCTGTCCATCGAGGCGGAGGTTGGCTCCATCGGCGGTGAGGAAGACGGCGTGGTAGGCATGGGCGAGTGTGCCGACCCCGACGAGTGCAAGGCGATTGCGGATCTGGGCATTGATTTCCTGGCGGCAGGGATCGGCAATATCCATGGCAAATATCCTGAGAACTGGAAGGGGCTCAGCTTTGAGACGCTGGATGCCGTTCAGCAGAAGACCGGCGATATGCCGCTGGTGCTTCACGGAGGCACGGGCATTCCTGCCGACATGATCAAGAAAGCCATCTCCCTGGGCGTGGCCAAGATCAATGTAAATACCGAGTGTCAGCTGGCGTTTGCCGCCGCCACCAGAAAATATGTGGAGGAGGGCAAGGATTTGCAGGGCAAGGGCTTTGACCCCCGCAAGCTCCTGGCTCCCGGCGCGGAAGCCATCAAGGCTACCGTAAAGGATAAGATGGAACTGTTCGGATCTGTGGGACAGGCATAAATATAGGACAGGACAGGGCAGAGGCCCTGGCGTTAAGGCGCCAGGGCCTTTTTTGGATATGATAGAATGTATGAAGAGCTTGAAACGGCTGTTTATTGTTTTTATGCATGTCTGGAGCAATACAGGTAGAGAGCATCTTGGATGTAAATTATAGAAAAGGTAAAAAAATCAGCAATATTTCCCAAACAATTATATTGAAATAATATCTATTACATGATAATATATATTGGACAGATGAAAATGCGCAGAATTTCAATGATGTGATCGAAAGTGATCCCCGATGCGCGATGAACAGATTCAGAAACGATAAGCTGCCCCCTGTTCCGGCTGGTTTTACGTTTATTATGGTATGGAGACATAGAGTATGGAAAAGAGATATCAGGTTTTTATCAGTTCTACATTTGCCGATCTGGAAGACGAACGTAGAAAGGTGATGGACGCGGTTTTAGAATGCGGCTGTTACCCTGCTGGCATGGAGATGTTTCCGGCAATGGACATGGAGCAATTTACATATATAAAATCGGTAATTGACAAAAGCGATTTTTATATTCTCATTATAGCAGGGCGATATGGCAGTCTGGCTAAGGACGGAATCAGTTATACAGAAAAGGAATATAATTATGCCGTAGAAAAAGGCATTCCCACTTTAGTTTTTATAAAAAGAGATATTGAATCCATTCCTCCAGGCAAAAAAGAGACGGATCTGCAAAGTAAAGAAAAATTATTGACCTTCCGAAAGCGTGTAGCGGAAAACAGATTACTTAGTTATTGGGATGAACCGTATGAGCTCAAATCAAAAATTCTTTTAAGTTTGCCCAAAGCAATCAAGGAAACTCCTGACAATGGAAAGGCCCCGGCTACGCCTGCATCAACAGATGTGATTCCCACAGACCAGCGCGCCTCAGAGTTAAAAGGAACCATGAATTATCTGAGCAGGAATTTAGACAAGAAGATTATTTTTTCTTATATAAAAGGGAAAACCACTTGTCATATTAACTTGTCCGTTATAGATATTATCAATCATACGGGAAAGCAATTGCTGGATGGAACTACAAAAAAACAATTTGGCCAACTTTTGTTAAGAGCATATGGCTTTGGGGACTTATATATAAAATCATGTAAAATCTATGATGATGACATAGACAAGGTATTACAGGTTCTGGTAGAGGAGAAAGTAATTGTCAATAAGCCTGCGTATGAACCTGTGATATCTACGGCGAAAAGTAAGAAAGTATTTTTATGTGGCCGGCAATGATCTGGAAGGGTTGTTAAAATGCAACAACACAAATTACAAGGAGAGAATCCTCTTTTCTCCGGACTGGTTTGTATTTGGGGAGGATCATTACTTTTGTCTCTGGCTATGCTATAAGGGAGAGGACTGTGACGGGCACTGTTTTACCTGCTGGGATCATGAATCGGGACTGGAGATTGATGAGCCGGTTTGGAGAGACTTGCTTTCGTTTCTGAAAGAAATGGAAGAAGCAAATTGACTGTTCCCCAGAAAAGGGAGGATGCCAAGAGAATTGCTTCCCTTGGCATTATTATGAAAAAGTTTTATTGTTAAACAGATAACTGTGTCTTTCAATGTTTTTCCTTTGTTTGATTATAGTATATGGGATAGAAATGTACAAATCATGAGTAGGATTTGAAAAAAAATTAAAGGTTTTGTAAACAAACTGTGAACAGGAGGATTTATCTTTGCCCCTTTTCGTTCAAATAAACCTGCACCCTGCTGTCCAGGATTGTCACAGTTTCCTCCAGCGAACGGTCACCTTGAAAATAAGGGGTCAGTTCTTCATAGATCAGGTCATACAACTCCATGGCATAAAAATCATATGGCCTCGCCTCATCCAACAGTTCCTGAAAGATTTGCAGCTGCCTCTCATCCAGTCCGTCTTCCAGCCAATAGATGGGGCCGGTCCCGTATTCCTTTGGATCTTCCGCTTTAGACTGCTCCTGCCTCAACAGATCATCGATTGTGCTGAGACGGACTGGCAGCCGGTAGCACATTCCGTCTGCCACGCAGAGCTTTTGCGCCTCTTCAGAAAGCATAAAG
The DNA here is from genome assembly GCA_910583845.1 of uncultured Acetatifactor sp. Taxonomy (GTDB): domain Bacteria; phylum Bacillota; class Clostridia; order Lachnospirales; family Lachnospiraceae; genus Acetatifactor. The sequence continues at coordinate 6,718 of CAJUAB010000037.1, read as the reverse complement.
CGGAAAAACTCCCTGATTCCTTCCAACTGTTCTGTGGCCTGATTCACGTAGACACACTGCGCCATGGTATAGATTCCCCTTTTTCCGTCACTGGCAGGATAACCGACGTAGGAAGCTCCGCCGGGGAAAAAATTCTCCGCATAGTCCAGATCCCCCGGTTTCTGCATGTTTACCGCAACCCCTGCAATTTTGCCGCTCTCTGTCAGGGACAGGATTTCCGACATTTCGTATTCTCCGGTATCTCCATATTTTTTGGCAAACTGTAGCAGGTGGGCAAAGGGGGCCTCCGTCAGATGGCTTTCCCCTCTTTTCCAGTCAATGTACGCCGGGTTCTCGTTGTCATAAAGACCATAGTGCATCACGATCTGAAGGGCGTTGGGATCTGAGAAATACCAGAATAAAGTTTCCGCGCCAGAGTTTTCTATTGTCTGCATCATCTCTTCCACGGTCCAGGAGGATCGTGTCCCGACTACTTCTTCGGAAAAAACAGGAAAGTCCAATGTGCAGCAATATGGGATACCGTATGTGAGGCCGTCTATTCTGCCGTTTGCCATAGCCGCATCCAAAAACAGGGAAGGATCTTCCACAATTCCCTCCAGATTTTGGAGGTAACCCTTTGCCGCATACTCCGCGGCGTGGGAGGCAGACAGGATCAAAAGATCCGGCCCCTGGCCGGTGGCAATTTCCACGGGAACGCGGGAATATTGCTCTGGTTCCAGGAAGAGTATGCGATATTGAGAATTTTGGAGGTTAAATCGGGTGACAAGCTGTGCCAGGAAAATATCGTCCGGAGTACCGTCCAGAAGGATATCCTGTTTCACGGTCGGCTCTCCTGCCGCCTTCCTTTGCAATTCCAACAGACGCAGGGTGCCATCCAGGGACACATAGCAGCGGATATTTCCATTGTCCTGTATGTAAATATTGTACAATTCTTCCAATTTGTACCCGGTTTCCAGAAACGACAATATTTTCCTGGGCTGCTCTTCTATTGACCAGACAGCCTGCGCGTCCGCGACATAGAGATTTCCCTCCGGGTCATAGGCGGCTTTAGACTCATAAGGGGCCACCTCAGTGAGTAATTCATAAGAGGAGGGCTTGCGGACATTTCTCCAAAGGCGCAGCCCGGCCCGGCTTCCTCCATACCATGTCATGTCTCCTGTGACAGGGTTGACAATCCCTTCCTCCAAAAAGCCGTCCAATACTATTTGACCACAGGGGCGTCCGTCGCTGTCATAAGGATAGACAGCGCCTTTAGCGTTGTCTACAAAGTTTATTTCCTGCCCCTGGCAGACAAAGGCATCTTCGATTTCTTCCGGCCATTCCATCAGCAGCTTTTTCTCAATGCCGTCAAAATACCCCAGATACCGTTGCTCTCCGTCCGCCGCGAAATAGTCGGTCATTTTCCAGAACGTTCCTTCTTCCGTGGCTCCAACCATGGAAGAAATTGACATATTGCGGCCTTCCGCCCATCCTGTACCGGAAAGGATGGTCTGTTCCCAGGCCTGACCGCGATAAACCTGTAGACATTGTTTAAAATAGGAAGCCTGTTCATCTATAAGTACCAGATAGCGGTAAATGCAATCCCCCCGGTAAAACCGCGCCCGCTCCAGAACCTGACAGTTTTCATATCCTGCCAGAATACCGCTCTCACGAAGGGCTTCGTCCGGGTCCGGAACAGTATGGAATATGGGAGAATACGCATAGATCTGTTCCGTCTCTGAATCTGGAACAGCCTGTGGGATATTCCCACAGGCTGCAAATAACCCGCATAACCCGGATAACAGAAAGATGTAAAATATCTTTCTGGTTTTTTGTAAAATCTGTTTGCGCATGATATTTATTGCCTTTCCGCTCATTTTCCGCACCTTATCTTTCCGCCAGCTTTTCCGGTTCCGGATACTCCACTCCAAAGCAATCCACGGTGACGCTCTTCATGACCTGGTTTTCATAGGGGCGGTCGGAGTAGCTGTCCGTGGAGGTCTCCGCGATGCGGTTGACCACATCCATCCCTTCAATCACTTTTCCGAAAGCGGCATAGCCGCCGTCCAGGTGCGGCGCGTTTTTATGCATGATGAAAAACTGTGATCCCGCAGAGTCAGGACTTTTGCTGCGGGCCATGGACAGCACACCGGCGGTATGCTTCAAATCATTGGGAAAGCCGTTCTGGGCAAATTCCCCCTTGATGCTGTAACCGGGACCGCCCATGCCGGTGCTTTCCGGACATCCGCCCTGAATCATAAAGCCCCGGATCACCCGGTGGAAGATCAGGCCGTCATAAAAATGCTTGTTGATCAGGCTGATGAAGTTATGCACGGAAGTGGGGGCGATTTCGGGATAAAGCTCCGCTTTGATCACGCCGCCGTCTTCCATGGTGATGGTTACAATTGGATTTTGTGCCATAATTCTCTACCTTTCTGAGTAAAATTTTGTTATAATGATTCCAAAAATAATGATAGCTTAAAAGTACCCGGACGTAAAGTCTTTTTTATGTACAGAGGCATCTGGCATATTTTTCGGACAAGCTCCGGAGAGCCGGAAAGGACAGGGGCAGTGGGACAGGAGATTATACAGGGACTGTTTTATCTGAAAAAATGTATTATGGTGCTGGGGGAGGCCCGGCAGCTTCCGCTACTCCTGCCGCTCTGTCAGCGGCTTGTAAACGCGGGAATCGGCTGTCAGGTAATGCTGTCTGAGGAACTACTGCCTGTGAAATTGCCGCCTGACAAAAAGGGGGCAGGAGAAACAGTCTGCGAGGCGGAAAAGCTCCCGGAGCCGGTGCTGCGGGAAGCGCCGGAGATGGATTTTTCTCCGGGGATGGATTTTTCTCCAGAGATGGATTTTTCTTCAGAGATGGATTTTTCTTCAGAGATGGATTTTTCTCCAGAGATGGATTTTTCTCCGGAGATGGACTTTTCTCCGGAGATGGACTTTTCTCCAGGGATCTTGTATCTGACCGATGATCCCCTGGTTTACGGAATGCTGGCAGACGCGTTCCCCTCCGGAGTGGGCGGCTGTCCCCCGGTGCTGATCTACCTGCACCCGGGCAATGAGGGCGCCGATTTCGGTGATGCCCCTTATGCGCTGGAAGAGCCTGAGGAGACGGAGCCGGAGTATCTGGAGAGGGTCTATCGGCGCTGTCATGACCTGCCCTGGGAGATCCTTACCACGGAACGCTGCTGGCTCCGGGAGACCGTGGAAGCGGATGTGGACAGCTTCTGGCAAATGTATCAGGATGCCGGAATCACCCGGTACACCCAGCGGCTTTATCCCACTCCGGAGGCGGAGCGGAAATATGTCCGGGAATACCGGAGGCTGGTTTACGCCTTTTATGAGTTTGGCGTATGGACGGTACTGGACCGGAAAAGCGGCGCTGTGGTGGGCCGGGCCGGTCTGAGCGTCCGGGAGGGCTATGACCTGCCGGAGCTGGGATTTGTGATTCATCGGGACTGGCAGGGCAGAGGACTTGCGGGGGAAGTGTGCCGGGGGATTTTGAGATATGCCCGGGAGTCGCTGGGCTTTGAACGGATACAGGTGTTGGTGCATGAGGAAAATACCGTGTCCCTGCACTTGTGCCAAAAGCTCGGTTTTCAGCAGCAGGCGGTGCCCCAGCCAGCGGGAAAATCCCGGGAACAGCGGACGGACAAAAGCGGAACCGCCTGCCCCTGCCTGGTGGAGATGGAACAAAACGGACAGATGGCCCGATTTGTCTATATGGTGTGTGATAGCAAGACCCGGCTTCCCGGATAAGCACGATTGTTTGTTTGGATAATTATGGAAACGGGTCGGCTTATTTCATGACCCTGCATACTGGTAATTTTGGAAAAAAATAAGTAGACTTGTAATGAATTTTGTAGTATCATATATAATCAGAAACGCCAAAACAGTTAATTCTTTGGTGATGTCTAAGGAACGTAAATACAATCACACGGAGCTTCTATTTTCTATTATTCATTAATTATCCCAGACGGACTTTTGACTCAATCAGAGCCAGACTATTGCTATTGTCAGGTGAATCAAGTATAATATGGGTATGCGCCAGGGCTCTGTCGTTGTATGGAAATTTTGCAGTTGTGGTATATGTAAGGAAAGGAATGGAAGATGGCAGAGACAAACATAGCACAGGCGGTTGAAGCAGCTAATTGCGCAGCTTCCTACGATGCCAATGTTAAATTCTTGTTGGCCGATAAGCAGGTACTTGCGAGAATATTGAAATATGCGGTTAGAGAATTCAAGAGTACGGCATTGGAAGATATCATGGCCAGTATCGGCAATGATATTGAAATCGGGGCGAAGCCAGTGGATACGGGGCTGTCTAATATGGGACGTATAACCGAATCCAATGTGGAGGACAATATTCCGGGAGAGGGGAAGATTTTTTATGATATCCGCTTTTCGGCATACCATAGAAAATCGGAGACGAAATTTTTAATAAATGTTGAGGCACAGAGATCGTCTGATCCCGGTAAATTAGGGTATCACCTTGAGAACAGAATCATATTTTACCTGGCAAGGATGATTTCCGCGCAGAAACAGACAGAATTTTATCATAGTGATTATGACAGTTTAAAGCGTGTGAGAAGTATCTGGATCTGTCTGGACAACAGTGAGGATGGCGATTCCATCGAGGAAATCAATCTGGACAGGAAGAATATTTTCGGAACAAAAGAAAATGCATACAACATGGATTTGATGAGAGGAATTATCATCAGAGTGAGAACCGGGTTGAATAGAAAGGAATCTCAGAATGTTTTGATTTCCATGTTGGAAAAATTGTTGTCCCAGATGGGAGCTGAGGAAAAGAAACATGCTCTTGCGTCGGAATATGGGATGATTATGACGACAGAGCTGGAAGGGAGGATACGAACCATGTGCAATTTGTCACAAGTCATTGAGGCTGGAGGGATTGAAAAGGGGATTGAAAAAGGGATTGAAAAAGGCATTGAGCGAGAGCGGCTTAATGCTATTGAACGAATGATTAAGGCTGGCGCTACAAAGGAGCAAATTGTATTATACGGTTATACAGAAGAGGAGATGGCCCTGGCGGAAAAACTTGTATATAAGTCTGTAGAAAAGTCTTGACATAGTAAAAGGGAACGACGTTTATGGGTAAATTTTCAATGCCGCGGACCAGTTTCACAGGGCTTCACATGACGGAGTACGGAAAATTGGGGACACAGGAAGGGTGCCCCGGGAGGTAATAAAAAGCAATATGGATACACAGGATATGAATATACAAAAAGAAAATGCCATTACAGAGGGCGTGATCTGGAAACAGATCCTGCTCTTTTTCTTCCCGATTCTTTTTGGAACCTTTTTTCAACAGCTGTACAATGCGGCGGACGCCCTGATCGTGGGACGCTTTGTGGGCAAAGAGGCTCTGTCCGCGGTAGGCGGAGGCACCGGCACGGTGATCAATCTGCTGGTGGGCTTCTTTGTGGGGCTGGCAAGCGGAGCCACGGTGATTATCTCCCAGTATTACGGCGCGAAAAGGGAGGAGATGGTGGGCTACGCGGTACACACGGCTATGGCTTTCAGTCTGGTGGGCGGTGTGGTGATGACGGTGGGCGGCCTGCTGGCGGCCCCCGGTATCCTGCGGGCCATGGATACGCCGGCGGATGTGCTGGAGCCGGCCACGCTGTACATACGTGTCTATTTCCTGGGCATGTCAGGCAATCTGATTTACAATGTGGGCTCGGGTATTCTGCGGGCGGTGGGAGATTCCAGGCGGCCCCTGTACTTCCTGATTGCCAGCTGTCTGACCAATATTGCGCTGGACATTCTGCTGGTGGTGGGGCTTGGCATGGGCGTGGCAGGAGCCGCTCTGGCCACGATTCTGTCCCAGCTGCTCAGTGCGGCGCTGGTGATTTGGGTGCTGGTGCGCACCAGGGATATGCATCATCTGGATATCAGAAGAATCCGTTTTGACGGCAGAATGTTCCGGCGGATTATCCGCATCGGTTTTCCGGCGGGTTTACAATCCGTCATGTACAGTCTGTCCAATATCATTATCCAGACGGCCATCAACGGAGAGGGCACGGACACCGTGGCGGCCTGGACCGTCTACGGAAAGCTGGATGTGGTATTCTGGATGATTGTCAGCGCCTTTGGCATTGCCATCACCACCTTTGTGGGACAGAATTACGGCGCGGGAAAGACAGACCGTGTGAGAAAGGGGATACGCAGCTGCCTGGGCATGACGGCGGTATCCACGGTGGTGGTATCCACGTTTCTGTACCTGTCCTGCGGAGGCATCTATACGCTCTTTACCGATGACGCGGAGGTGCTGCGGATCGGGGTGGAGATGACCCGTTTTCTGGTGCCCGCCTATATCACCTATATCTGTATTGAGATCCTGTCCGGCGCTCTGCGGGGCGTGGGGGACTGCTGGATTCCCACGCTGATCTGCTTAACAGGCGTATGCCTGATCCGGGTGGTCTGGATTATGGCGGCAGTGCCCCGTTTCCCTGGGGTGAATACCATTATTTTCAGCTATCCTCTCACCTGGGTGATTACCACGGCGCTTTTTGGGGCATACTATTGCTTTTTCAGCAAAATCAGGATACGCAGGCCCGCCGCCTGATTTGCCAAAAACCAAAAGAACCAAAAGACTTATTGAAGTGAGATGAAATTTCTGCTTGACACCGGGGAACTCCGGTGTTATACTCCTGAGTTTGACAGTCTTTTGACAAAAAAAGTCCCGCAGACCGCTCTGGCAGCG
>CAJUAB010000036.1:9452-44552 GCA_910583845.1 uncultured Acetatifactor sp. | reverse complement strand
GTGACCTTGTTCATATAGGCGTTCATCGCCTCCACATCCCCCTGCAGCAGCGCCAGGATGAAGTCACCATAATATTCATTTCCGGAAAACCAGCCCCGCACCATATCCTCAAACATGACGCAGACCTCCCGGTTGGTCAGCCTGAGATGATAAATCCACCGTCCCGTCCTCTCTACAAACGTTGTGTCCATCACCCGCAGATACCCGCTGGCCAGCAGCAGGCTCCATATGGCATTCTTTTTTACGGACAGCTGGTTATAGACGATCTGTTCGTCAATCTCCATCTCCAGCGTACCGCCGCCCAGCAGTTCCTCAAAAATCTTTTTGATATTGGCCCCGCCCTCCCGAAGCAGCTTGCCCACCAGTCTGTTGGAGCTGGTGTTGACCCAGTATTGCCCCACTCTTCTCTCATCCAGAAAATTCAGGATGGACCAGGGATTATAGATGTCCCTCCTGCTGCCGAAGGTGAAACCGTCATACCATTCCCTGACCTGCTGTTTCTGATCGGAAAGCCCGTACTCCTCCAGCGCCGCGAACACCTCCCCTTCCGTGAAGCCAAAGCTGTCCGCATATATTTCCGAGGTTGTAGTCACCACCTTCAGATTATTCAGGTCGGAGAACATGGATTCCTTGCTCACTCTGGTTATCCCTGTCAGAATGGCCCTCTCCATATGGGGGTTCGCCTTGAAGGTCGCGTTGAACAGCCCCCTGGTAAAAGCCACCAGTTCATCCCAGTACCCTTCGATATAGGCCTCCTGCATGGGCGTGTCATACTCATCCAGCAGGATGATCACTCTTTTGCCATAATGACGCATCAATAAGCCCGACAACGTTTTCAGCGCGCCCGTCTCCGTGCGTTCTCCCGTTCCGGTGGCAAACTGCTGATATATCCTCCGCTCATTCTCATTCAGTTTCTCACTTTCCGCCAGAAAATCGAAGCAATTGTACAGATCCATAATTATCTCGCTGATCTTCCTTCTGGTCTCCTGGTAAGTGTTCTCCTTCACATCCGCGAAGCTGAGCGAAATCACCGGATAGGTCCCCTGGAGATGCCGGTATTTCTCCTCCTCCCAGATGGACAGCCCCTCAAACAAATCCTCCCGCCCGGCAAAGTCCACCGAGAAGAACTGCTCCACCATGCTCATGTTCAGCGTCTTTCCGAAACGCCGGGGGCGGGTGATCAGGGTCACATCGTCATCCGCCTCCCACCACTGCCGGATGAAATCCGTCTTATCTATATAGAAGTTGTCGCTGGTCCTGATTCTTTCGAAATCCTGCCTCCCTATGCTGATTGTCCTCGCCATAACCTGTCTCCCTTTCTGTCATGTCAACCCCTTCCTGTGGGGATATCCTCCGTTCAAAAACATCTGATCCTGAACTCTTCCCGTATGCCGTTTTGCAAGTCTCTGTAAAGCGCATGGCCCTATGGCCGCATTTTAATACGGGCCTTAGCCAATCAGCACTTCCTTCCCCCGGAAAGCGAAGCCGTACTTCCTGATCCGCTCCCCGGAAATCCCCCTGGCCTCCAGGGACGCCTGGTAGTTTTTCTCCTCGATCTGTCTCAGCGCCGCCCTCACCGTGTCAGACAGCTCCTCCTCCCCGGAAGCCTGCACCTTGAATTCCAGAATGACTGCGTCATCCCGCGCCTGGTCTCTGGGCTCCAGCATCACGTCATACCGGCCAAAGCCGCTCTCCCGGTTGGAGGTCACCGTATACCGGTCGGACAGCTCCACCATCAGGCCCAGCACAAAACCGTGGTAAAAGCGCTCCGGCTCGCTGTAGGGCTTTCCTCCCGTGTCGAAATAACTGAACATCTCCTGGGTGACCTTGTTCATATAGGCGTTCATCGCCTCCACATCCCCCTGCAGCAGCGCCAGGATGAAGTCACCATAATATTCATTTCCGGAAAACCAGCCCCGCACCATATCCTCAAACATGACGCAGACCTCCCGGTTGGTCAGCCTGAGATGATAAATCCACCGTCCCGTCCTCTCTACAAACGTTGTGTCCATCACCCGCAGATACCCGCTGGCCAGCAGCAGGCTCCATATGGCATTCTTTTTTACGGACAGCTGGTTATAGACGATCTGTTCGTCAATCTCCATCTCCAGCGTACCGCCGCCCAGCAGTTCCTCAAAAATCTTTTTGATATTGGCCCCGCCCTCCCGAAGCAGCTTGCCCACCAGTCTGTTGGAGCTGGTGTTGACCCAGTATTGCCCCACTCTTCTCTCATCCAGAAAATTCAGGATGGACCAGGGATTATAGATGTCCCTCCTGCTGCCGAAGGTGAAACCGTCATACCATTCCCTGACCTGCTGTTTCTGATCGGAAAGCCCGTACTCCTCCAGCGCCGCGAACACCTCCCCTTCCGTGAAGCCAAAGCTGTCCGCATATATTTCCGAGGTTGTAGTCACCACCTTCAGATTATTCAGGTCGGAGAACATGGATTCCTTGCTCACTCTGGTTATCCCTGTCAGAATGGCCCTCTCCATGTGGGGATTCGCCTTGAAGGTCGCGTTGAACAGCCCCCTGGTAAAAGCCACCAGTTCGTCCCAGTACCCTTCGATATAGGCCTCCTGCATGGGCGTGTCATACTCGTCCAGCAGGATGATCACCCTTTTCCCATAGTACCGCATCAGAAGATTCGACAAAAGATTCAGGGAATTTGCCGCAGTATAGTCCTCCATATTTTCGGATACCTTATTAAACGATTCTTTCTCTCTGTCCAATATTCGGTCATCCGCCAGCAGAAAATGAAACCGGTTAAACACTTCTGTCAGGATCTGGCAGATCCCCTGCCTGGCATCCTGATAGGATTTGCCCTTGACTCTCGAAAAGCTGAGGGAAATCACCGGATAGATCCCCTGGAGATGCCGGTATTTCTCCTCCTCCCAGATGGACAGCCCCTCAAACAAATCCTCCCGCCCGGCAAAGTCCACCGAGAAGAACTGCTCCACCATGCTCATGTTCAGCGTCTTTCCGAAACGCCGGGGGCGGGTGATCAGGGTCACATCGTCATCCGCCTCCCACCACTGCCGGATGAAATCCGTCTTATCTATATAGAAGTTGTCGCTGGTCCTGATTCTTTCGAAATCCTGCCTCCCTATGCTGATTGTCCTCGCCATAACCTGTCTCCCTTTCTGTCATGTCAACCCCTTCCTGTGGGGATATCCTCCGTTCAAAAACATCTGATCCTGAACTCTTCCCGTATGCCGTTTTGCAAGTCTCTGTAAAGCGCATGGCCCTATGGCCGCATTTTAATACGGGCCTTAGCCAATCAGCACTTCCTTCCCCCGGAAAGCGAAGCCGTACTTCCTGATCCGCTCCCCGGAAATCCCCCTGGCCTCCAGGGACGCCTGGTAGTTTTTCTCCTCGATCTGTCTCAGCGCCGCCCTCACCGTGTCAGACAGCTCCTCCTCCCCGGAAGCCTGCACCTTGAATTCCAGAATGACTGCGTCATCCCGCGCCTGGTCTCTGGGCTCCAGCATCACGTCATACCGGCCAAAGCCGCTCTCCCGGTTGGAGGTCACCGTATACCGGTCGGACAGCTCCACCATCAGGCCCAGCACAAAACCGTGGTAAAAGCGCTCCGGCTCGCTGTAGGGCTTTCCTCCCGTGTCGAAATAACTGAACATCTCCTGGGTGACCTTGTTCATATAGGCGTTCATCGCCTCCACATCCCCCTGCAGCAGCGCCACAATAAAGTTGCTGTAGCCGGACAGAGGGCTGTTGAACCACCCCCTCACCATGTTCCGGAACATGACCCGCACCTCGAAATTGGTCAATGTCAGCTCATAGTCCTCCCTCCAGTCCCCGTACTCTGTCATATACGCCTCATAGCTTTTGATCCGCAGATACCCGCTGGCCAGCAGGAAGCTCCATATTGCGTCATTTATCATGGACAGCTGGTTATACACGATCTGCTCATCCAGCTCCACCCGGATGCTCTCCCCCTTAAGCAATCGCTCAAAGGTCTTCTTGACATCCGCAGTTCCCTCCCGGAGCAGCTTGCCCACCAGTCTGTTGGAGCTGGTGTTGACCCAGTATTGCCCCACCTTTTTCTTATCCAGAAAATTCAGGATGGACCAGGGATTATAGATGTCCCTCCTGCTGCCGAAGGTGAAACCGTCATACCATTCCCTGACCTGCTGTTTCTGATCGGAAAGCCCGTACTCCTCCAGCGCCGCGAACACCTCCCCTTCCGTGAAGCCAAAGCTGTCCGCGTATTTCTCTGAGGTTGTGGTCACCACCTCCAGATTGTTCAGGTCGGAGAACATGGATTCCTTGCTCACCCTGGTTATCCCTGTCAGAATGGCCCTCTCCATGTAAGGGTTGGCCTTGAAGGCGGCGTTGAACAGCCCCCTGGTAAAAGCTACCAGTTCATCCCAGTACCCTTCGATATAGGCCTCCTGCATGGGCGTGTCATACTCATCCAGCAGGATGATCACTCTTTTGCCATAATGACGCATCAATAAGCCCGACAACGTTTTCAGCGCGCCCGTCTCCGTGCGTTCTCCCGTTCCGGTGGCAAACTGCTGATATATCCTCCGCTCATTCTCATTCAGTTTCTCACTTTCCGCCAGAAAATCGAAGCAATTGTACAGATCCATAATTATCTCGCTGATCTTCCTTCTGGTCTCCTGGTAAGTGTTCTCCTTCACATCCGCGAAGCTGAGCGAAATCACCGGATAGGTCCCCTGGAGATGCCGGTATTTCTCCTCCTCCCAGATGGACAGCCCCTCAAACAAATCCTCCCGCCCGGCAAAGTCCACCGAGAAGAACTGCTCCACCATGCTCATGTTCAGCGTCTTCCCGAAACGCCGGGGGCGGGTGATCAGGGTCACATCATCGTCCGCCTCCCACCACTGCCGGATGAAATCTGTCTTATCTATATAGAAGTTGTCGCTGGTCCTGATTCTTTCAAAGTTCTGCCGCCCGATACTGATCGTCCTTGCCATGGTCCGCTTTCCTTTCCGCCGCTCTGGCGCATGTTTCTGCCCATAATTATACTATATCCTCTTTCTAATCTGAAATCAATAAAAATGTACGAAACGTCTCCGGAACCGGCAAAAGACTGCTTTGCCCGCTCCGGGGACGTTCCCTTTTTCTGAATTGTATAGTATTTTGTAACAGGGCAAATCAAGCTACGGCAGGTTATGCCACTCTGCTTCCGTGCCTCTCAAAAGCACAAAGGGCCTGTTCAGACGCAGAAGCAATTCCCGGGCCTGCTCCCGGGCTGACGGAGCCGCCACAATAATCACGGTATCCATGGGAAGATTCGGGATTTCATCCGGTTTCAGAACCCCGACGCCGCAGTATTCTCCCTGTACGGCGATATCAATCCCCGCTGTCAATTCAGCCTGAGGCACCTGTTTTCGCATGGCCTCCTCCAGATAGTATGCCGCCGACAGCACAACACCCCACACCGCGTATGGGAATCCGTTTTGCGGAAACGGTATTTTTTCCACCGCGCGGGAGGTTGCCGTGTGATAATCAATCTGATAAATGGGGGGCTTTCCGGCCCACATCTTTTCCAGTTCGGCCCTGCCGGCCGCCGCCCTGACCTTATGAAAAAACAGCTCCTTTATTCTGGCCTTTTCTGTCTCGATGTCCACGGGAGCAGGATTCCAGTTGATCTCCGGATAGTGCTCCGGCGTGTATGTGGGAATCAGGCGGTCAATAAAACCGAATCGCTCTCCAAAATGGTTCTTGGCAAGAATCACCGGAATCCCCATGGCCAGACAGGGGGAGGCGACATGCAGCTTGGAGGTAATCACAAGTCTTGCCGTATCCCGGAGCAGGGAGAGCCTTTCCTCCCCTTTCCTGTGTTCCTCATACGCGTCCTCCACAGAGATCCTGTTGCGGTTTCCCGGATTGCCATATCTCTCAATATTGGTCAGGACAATTCCCTCCTCCCTGATTTCCCGGGGCATGATCCTCATAATGTCGGCAGGCGCATCCAAAAGATAGACCTTGTCCGCCCCCCGGGCCTGCTCCTGGGTCCTTCTGGGCAATGTAAGCGTAAGGCATCCCGTGAGATACGCGTCTATTCCGAGACTTTGCAGATAGGAAACCGTATATGCATCCCGGCAGCCCACGCCGCCGCACTGCCTGTAATACGCCGCTTCTTCCTCCGACAGATCCCGGTGCAGGTGCAAGGACATGACAACGGCATGAATCCTGTGAGAAGGCGGCATAAAATGTGAGTCATACGCCAGTTCCTCATAGTTGCTGGCGCTGTTGATCACACATACACACTCTTCCCCCTCATAATTTTCCAGATCATACCGGGGGACGGGAATCATGTCCTCTTCCCTGATCCCCATTTCCCGATACAGATTCTTTACCGCGCAGGACTGTATGGGATCGCCCAGATTCACAGGTCTGGTCTTCATCTCCGGTTTCAAAGGTTTCTGATAGAACATATATCCGTACTTCATTGTCTGCCCTCGCTTTCTTCTCTGTATAAGTCCCCGATTTCCGTAATCGCGTTGTGCGCGGGACGCCGCCCTCTTGTGGAGGGATACTTCCTCCAGTCATGACCGAAGCAATAGTCCAATACGCTCTCATAGTCTCTGGGAGCCGGAAAAATATGTCCCTCAAAAAGAAGCTCTACGGTATCCACATAATTGCTCCTTCTGACCAGGGGCGTTTTATACGGATTCCGGTCCTGGGCGATCCAGAATTTCAGGTACTTCTCATTATGAAAAAATTTTGCCGCCCTGACAAATCTCTCATAGCACACCTTGTTTCCCACCGCCGAGATCCTTTTATAATACTTTCTTTTTTTCTCATCCTGCACCGAATCCGCGCCGACAGTAGCCCACAGCGCCTTCCTCCAATGCCGGCAGATTTTTGCGTGTACCCGGTCCGCCAGCCAGAGATGCGCCGAAGGATACATGGGAAAAATATCCATAAACACGCCGATCTGCTGCGTCAGTTTCTGTCGCCCCGGTTTTGTATATACCGTTCCCCTCCGCTCCAGATGCTTGAATATCAGATGGTTGTTCTCCTCGTTGGCCGGACATCGGAAATAATATTTCTGAGAATCCAGCTCCTCCCGCATGATCTCGTCCAGCCTGTCATAATCCTCCACCGGCATGGTCACGTCAATATCGTCATCCCACGGAATAAATCCCTTATGTCTGACTGCCCCCAGCAGTGTTCCGAAGCTGATATTATATCTCAGTCCGTGTTTCCTGCATATCCTGTCAAATTCCACCAAAAGCTCCAGCTGAATCTGCTGTATACGCCACAGATATGTGTTGCCCCGCAGCGCCAGCTGGCTTTTTTCCTTATTGAGAACCGCCTCTGTCATATGGGCGGGGAAACAGCTTATGATTCCTTCCGGCTCCCGGACAGTATAACATTTATGTCCGCAAAACTCCTCCTCCTTGACATCCTGCCATATGCTGCTGAGCACGGATCGGGAATTTTCATTGACAATCCAGGGCAGGGAATTGGCGTCTCTGGGATTCCTTCCTGTCACATGGGGGTACACTACATACTTTCCGCTTTCCCTGCCGCCGTATTCCGCAATGCAGCTTTCGATGGAGTATTTTCCCCGGAGTCTGATATAGTGCCTGGACAGCCGCCTCTTGGGAGTCAGCCGTATATAGCTTTTCAAGGGTTTCCCCTCCAGTACGGCCCGGGCGTTCAGGGTTGCTGTTGTGTCCCGGAACAGCGCGTAAGCCCGGTCCCACTCCTTCTCCTCATCTCCAGCATAAAACAGGGGGGTGATGACCAGTCTGGTGCCGTAATAAAAGGCGTCCCTTCTTTTTTCTTCCCTGAAATGAATCCTTGACTCCTTCACAAACCAGCAGTCAAACGTATCAAACTGCTCTGTGTTTCTGTAATCGTGAAGGGAATATCCTGCGTTCATGCCGCAAAAATGCTCCAGCAGCGCAAACAGCTGCCGGTAATCCTCATACAGGGCAGCCAGATAAATCACCGGGGCGCAATCCTCAAATTGCATTCCGCCTGCGCGCGCGATCAGCGTATCCGCTGTGATCGTGTAGCGAAGGCCCTTTTCCACGCATATTTTATGTACGATATCCAGCAGTTCCAGACTCTCCTTATGTGCCTCGTTCAAGATCCCGCCTCCTGTATCCATGCGTATAAAACCGTGTCCACATGCCTGTCCTTGTGGTGCCTCACCGCCAGCCTGTATGCCGGAACATATTCCAGAATCAATTCCGCAAGTCGGTAATAATCACAGGCATTATGATAGATGGATATGGCGAGACCGGGCTTTTCACGCGTAATCGTCCTCCTGGCTCCCATCAGTGCGGCATACTCCGCCCCCTCAATATCCATTTTGATATACCGTACTTTTTCCGTATCCGGAATTGCCTCGTCAATTGTCGTGGCCTCCACATGCACCTGCTCCACGACATCCGCGCCGCCCGCTCCCTTATACGCAGGCAAAAAGCATCCCGCCGCTTTTCTGTGAACCGAGAAGGGCACGGTCCCGCTTCGGTCCGCAACCGCACAGGGCACTATTTCCAGCTCGCCCTTCCAATATTCTTTCAGGGACTCCCTCTTTTCCTCAAGGCGTCTGACATTCTCCTCCCACGCTTCAAAAGTCACGATTTTATCCGTCTCTCCTCCCAGCTGATTCACAAAGCGGTCGACGGAATCGCCAATGTATCCTCCCAGATCCAATATCACGCCTTCCCTTTTGGAGTACAACGCGGGAGGAAAGATATACTGGATCTCGTTGCGGACCTTCAGATCCCCATATCCGCTTTTTAGTCCGCAGATTCTCCTGCACACCACTTCCTGCAATACCTTTCTGGAGCAGTCATCCCACAGAACCTTCTGTATCCCTCTGATCCGCTCCATATGATCATACAGCGCCGTGGAGAATCCGCTCAGAAACGCGTCCTGCAAAACATTCCAGAAAAAGACGGTAAAATGACCCGCTTCGTCCAGAACACGCAGAGCCTCTCTGTAAGAGGATTCCGCCATGCACAGAAGGACAACGGTTCTGGACGGCTCCAACCCATAAATCTTCTCCGGCAGAGAAACCGGAATCCCCCCGATTTTGGTATCACACAGTTCATCATTACTGTCCAGAATATACCGCGCCCCATATCTGGCGCACAGCTCCGGACAGGCTTTATTCTTTCCCCAGATCACCAGGTCCTTTTCCCCGATCTGCCTCTCAAACTCCCCCATTGTCTGTCTGTATTCCGGCAGTCTCATTTCTTTCCTACCTCCCTGACATTGATCCCGTAATATCTCATCATCCTGGCCGCGGCATCCGGCAGCGCGAGCTGCGGCTTCCATCCCAGTTCCCGCAATTTTGCGGAGTCCCCCGTCACTACGGACAATGCTCCCCTGACCTCGATGGACTCCCTCCACTGCCGGTCAAAAATGACCTCAACGGGCTCTCCTGCCGCCAGGGAGGCCATGCAGAAGGCCAGTTCCCTTACGGATGCCTCCCCTTCCTCCGCCGCTATGTTGTACGCTTCTCCCTGTCGGCCTTTTAACAGAACATGGAACATGGCCGCAATCGCGTCCGAAATGTACAGAAAGCTCCTGACTGCCCTGCCATCGCTTTTCAAAACGATTTTACCCGTTTTCAGGATCTGGGATATGAAGTCAATATGTAATCGCCCGTCATCGAGTTCCGGACCGGGGCCGATGATTTGAAACGGCCTGACAATATAGACAGGAATTCCGTATTTTTCCTGATATGCCCTGCACAGGGTTTCCGCCGCCCGCTTTCCGCAGGAATACACGTTCCGGATATTGAGCGGGTCCAGACTTCCCGCCATGTCTTCCCTCAACCGACGGTCATGGGCCATTTTTCCGTAGACATCCACACTGCTCAGAAGCAGAAAATACTCACAGGGGTTTTTCACCGCCAGATTCAACAGGTTCTCCGCGCCCCTGACATTAGAAAGAAAGGTGTTCACCGGGTCCTCATGCCTCTTTTGTATTCCCGCGGGACTGGCCGCATGGATAAACACATGGACCGTCTCCTCCAGTTCCATCGGCTCGCGTACATCCTGAATAATCAGTTTAAAATCCGCTCTGTCCAGATAGCATTCAAACCTCTCCCGGGCCTTCGCGCCGTTCCTGCACAGCGCAAGCACTTTGATTCCCGCCTGCCGCTCATCGTTAAGCGCCAGGAAAGTATGTACGAAATAGGCGGGGACATAGCCTCCGGCTCCGGAAATCAAGACCGTTTTGCCGTAAAATGCCTCATAGGGAAGATCCCTGGCCAGGATTGCCCTTATGTCCTCCGCGATCATCTTATTCACCTGCATATTTTTTCTCCTGTTGGACAAATAGGGGATACAGGGATTCCGCAATGGCCAGATCCTCGGGATATGTCACCTTAATGCAGAAACGGTCCCCCATCACCATATAACATTCCACTCCCATGTTGAGAACCAGTTCACTGTCCTCCGTCACATCCTGCCGGCGGTACTCCTCATCCTCCATATACATCTTATGCCCCAGAAGCAGGGGGCCGTATCGGAACACCTGCGGTCCCTGCTGGAGATAGAGTTTTTTCTTTTGCAGAGTTCTTCCCGCCCGCTTTCCGTCATTGCTGAAAGTAACCGCGTCCGTGGCCTTGACTACCGTGATTGTGGCGTCATACTCTCTGATCTTCTCGTAATGCCGGTCAATGGTCTTCTGGGAGACAAAGGGACATACGGATGTCATGATCATCACCGTATCCCTGGGCCCGGCCGGGATTTCCCGCAGGCCGTGAAAGACAGACTGCTGGCGCTCCCGGCCCGGGCGGGCATAATATTTCAGCTTGGAGATACCGTACTCCTGCGCCCAGCGCCGCACCTTCTCCTCCTCTGTCTCCGCCACCACCACACATACCTCATCGATATGCCTGTTCTTTTCCGCCGTCAGCAGGGAATAGACAATCATGGGAACCCCTATCAGTTCGGCAAACTGTTTGGATATCTGTCCGCCGCCGAACCTTTGCCCCCTGCCCCCTGCCAGTACCACCGCATAATTCATAAACTTTCCTCTCCCGCCCTGTGAAGTTCCGTCTCCGCTTCCGGCCCGCTCCCGACCAGGGCCTCCAGATCGGCTATTGTGCTTTCCGCCGCTATCATAACCGCTTTTCCTCTGTCCTGCATTTTCCGCGCCTGAAAGTTCTTCTCTCCATAATAAGCGTCACAGATTTCCAGTCCCCGCTGCCTGTCATGGCTCTCGTCGCAGACTCCCCACCCGGAGGCTCTGTACCGCTCCAGAATTGCCCTGTAGCGCTCCGAAAATGCCGGGCATACAAGCCTGAGCGCGCTTACCATCTCGCGCTGGGGTCTCCACCACAGCAGAGTCCGTTCCCTCGCCTCATAAAAGATCTGTAATTCGGATTCCAGCCTGTCAAGCGCCTCCTGCCCGTCCGCAAGAAAGGCAGAAAGATCATTCATATATAAGAAAACTTTTTTCTTTGTTCCCCGCTGATCTGTCAGCAGTTCCCTCCAGGAGAGGGGCGCGATCCCCTCCTCTCCGGCCTCCGCCCACATTTCCTCGATCTGCCGGGCATACAGCGGATAATCATGCTGCATGGAGTTCCTCTTTTTCACCTTGTATTTCTTATAATGTCTTCGAAGGACCTTGTGGTATTCTCCAGGGACAGGAATCTGAAAATTTTCAAATACCGCGCTGCCGGTCTCCTCAAACCATTCCTCCGGATATTTTTTGGAGGGCCAGCGCACATAATCCGCGAAATTGACCAGGTCCCCTCCCTCTTCCTCCTCATACATCATGGCAATATAATTTGCCCATCTGGCAAACAGATTGGATAACTCTGTCCATTTTTCCTCACTGATCAGCCGCTCTTCTATCTTCGCGCCGCAGTTTTCAGCCAGATAAGCCGCGCCCTCCCGGATTTCCTCCACGTAGGCTTCTTTCTGTTCCATGGGATCTTCAGCGTATTGCCAGCTTCCTTCCTGCATGTAGCCCGCCACCTGCGCTCCCCGCAGAGCGATGGAGGCCCAGGTTCTCTGTACAAGTCTGTCTTCCTCCGAACGCGGCAGACGGTCCAGGGGAAAGATATCCACTCCCGCCATAAACGGGCATCCGTGATACTGTTCCAGCCATTCTTCGTCCGTCCGGATGTGATCGCTGTTCACGACAAAGGTCTGGAGCCGGTCGTAGCCCGCCGCCGTCAGGGGGCTTCTCACCAGATACCCCGCAGGCAGTTCCACCGGCAAGATCTGCATCAGTCTATTGTAATCCTTTCTTTTTACCCAGATATCCATGTCGTCATCCCAGGGCACAAAACCCCTGTGGCGTATCGCCCCCAGCAGCGTCCCATAAGCGGCATACCAGCGGATCTGATGCCTGTGGCAGACCTCCGCTATCCTTTGCAGCACCTCCAGCTCCGCCGCCCAGAAACGCTTCATCAGCGCTTCCACATAGAAGCCGTCTCTGATCTCCGGCTCAAAAAATCCCTCCTGAAATTCCAGCACCGTCTCCTCCTCCTGTTATCCGTCCGTTTTAACTTCCGTCCTCCAGAGTCCTGACCATCGCTCCTACTCCCTGCCGGTAGGAAAATCGCTCCCCTACTTTGCGGCGGCCCGCCCGGGCAATCTCCCTGCGTTCCTGTTCATGGGAGAGATAATAGTCAATCTTACAATAGAGGTCCTGAAAATCCTCATACACCACCAGCTCTTTGCCATCCTCAAAATACTGCCCGATCTCCGGCTGGTAATTGGTCAGCAAAAATCCCCCGCAGGCCAGCACATCCATAACCCGCAGGGGGATTCCCGACGGAATGGATCTGGAGGTAATATTGACATTGACCTTGCTGCCGTGAAAAATAAACGGCATCTGAGACAGGTACCCCGCCCTCCCTCTGTTCTGGATCTGGGGGTCAAAAGAAGTGTCGCTGCCCGTATACAACGCAAAATCATAATGTGCCGCCAGATAACTGCACACCTCCCTGCGCTCCGACTGCGCCATCTTCTGGCCCAGCATATTGACAAACATGCTTTCACAGACCCCTTCCTCATAATCCTCCCCCAGATCGAAACGCACGTATTCCCTGATCTGCCGCCACACCTCTTTCGTGAGGCCTTCCCGCAGCAGATCCGCACCCCAGATTCTGCGCTGCGTCTCCATGAGAGCGTCCAGGTATCCCCTGACATAGGGCGGCAGATAGCGGATCTGGTCGTAGAGACTGTGTTCGGGATCATTGTACAGACTGCCTACAAAAGAGACATCCGCCCCATAGGACCGCGCTTCCTCCGACTCTGTCTCCAGAATCTGTCCAAACCCCTCCGCGTCCGCGCAGAGAGGCAGATAATAACTGTGGGAAATCCCTCTGTGCCGCAGCCCAAGATACTGCTGATAGTCAAAGGCAAACAGATAACAGTATGGGCTTCTGGTATGACGGGACCAAAGCGCGTCATGCGGACAGTCCACGATCCAGGACACATAGTACAGCCCCAGACGGATACAGCATCTTGCCAGCAGGGGAAGAAAATCAAAAGTAAACACATGACTGACGCCCTCCTGCTGCACTTCTCTCAGTCGTCCTTCCAGACTTTCTTCCGGCAGTTCCGTAAAATCCTCCCCGGGGGTCAGGGGAAAGTAGCCCCACTCCTGCCAGGCCCTGCGAAAATTTGGAGTCGTCTCTGACAGTATCAAAATCTTTCTCATTCTGAAATTACCCTTATACGGAATAACGACCGGCAGATTGCCGGTCGCCATTCAGCAGTTCTTGCATTTACACAACCCCCTGCCCCTCCCGGGACGCTTTCCGCCGGGATCAGGGGCGCGGTATACAGTGAAACCACCTTAAAACTACTGCAGCAGGGACAGTACGCCCTGGTTTGCCTGGTTGGACTGAGCCAGCATCGCCTGGCCAGCCTGTGCCAGAATGTTGTTGTTGGAGTACTTGACCATCTCCGTCGCCATATCCGTATCACGAATCCGGGATTCAGCCGCCGTGGTATTCTCCACAACATTGTCCAGGTTGGCAATGGTATGCTCCAAACGGTTCTGCTGGGCACCCAGGTCCGCACGCTGCTCGTTCAGAGTCTTGATGGCAGACTTGATGGTCGTTATGGCCGTCTGCGCGCTGCTGGCATCGGATACAGCGACATTATTGATCTTAAGCCCAGCCGTGCCCATGGCCTTGACAGATACATCAATGGTCTGATTGGCATCCGCGCCTACCTGAAGTTTGAACGTAGTATCGGCTTTCAGAAGGTTCTGCTCATTGAATGTGGTGGTATCGGCCACACGGTCAATCTCCGCCTTCAGAGCTGTCACTTCTTTATTAATGTAGCTGCGGTCCTCCGCCTGGTTGGTGCCGGTAGCCGCTTTTACCGCCAGCTCGTTCATTCTCTGCAGCATGTCATGCACTTCGTTCAGCGCGCCTTCTGCCGTCTGCACAAGAGAGACACCGTCCTGGGCATTGGTGGAAGCCTGGGTCAGGCCTCTTACCTGACGTCTCATCTTCTCGCTGATGGCCAGCCCCGCCGCATCGTCTGCCGCACGGTTGATCTTATATCCGGATGACAGTTTCTCTGTGGACTTGGACTGGGTGCTGCTGGTCAGTCCTAACATTCTGTTGGAATTCACTGCTCTTAAATTGTGCTGTACTACCATAGTATTTACCTCCATGTGTTTGATTTACAGTGCAAATCCGTTTGCACGTTAATTGGTTTTATAATAAACCGGATACGCTTCCCTACGGCCGGGCCCTGGCCGTCCCTCCATGCATCCGCCCTATTATCGCTCCGCCCGGTCTCCGCCGCCCCTCGTGATGATGATGCCGGGCTTCTTCCGGTATTTCTCCGGGTGTTCTTCCTCCTTGTAGTATCTGGGAAGCCTTGCCTTTTCCTCCGGGTTGGACTTTTTCTCCAAGACGCTGCTTCTGACTATGTTCAATTCTTTAGGAGCGTCAATCATGATCCGCATGTGTTTCCCCGTACCTCCCAGAAACACCAGCTTGATGTCATCACCGATCATCAGGTATTCTTCCGCCGCCACGGACATTCTCAACATGTTTTCTTCCTCCATGAATTTTTTCCGGCTTCTGCCGAATACTAATCATGTAACAGATTCTACATTGTGTTACTCTTTGTATCTTTTATTGGTCAGATCTCTATGTTACGGAAAATATTGTCCCGATCGTCCTGCTCGATTCCCAGATATCTCCGGGTGATCTGGAACGAGGAATGATTGAAAATGTTCATCAGCATCACGGGCTGCACCCCCTGTTTCCAGGCGTGATAGCCCAGAGTCTTGCGCAGGGAATGACAACTGATCACTCCCTCGATCCCGCAGGCCCGCGCCGCCTGCCGGATAATCCGGAACACCTGTACCCTGGAGATATGCGTGGCTCCGCGCCCATAGCTGCCGAAAATATAATCCTCCTCCGGGAGAGAAGCGTCACGGCCGCACAGAAATCGCCGATATTCCTGTATGGCCGTCTTGACACTGTCATTCAGAAAAATGACGGATGCCTTCCCCGTCTTCTGTTCCTCCAGAGAGATATGCTCCCGGCAGGTTTTTGCCCGAAAGTCATACACGTCCCGCCATTTCAGCCGGATTACGTCCGAAACCCGAAGAGCCGTGTTCAGCCCCATTATGATAAGCAGATAGTTTCTGCTGTTTGGCCGGATTACCCTGTAATAATCCTTGATCCGCGTCAAATCTTCCCTGCTTCTGATCGGTTGTGCTGTGTTCATTTCCATCCTCCTTGATCTCTGTTTTCAGCTTTTGAAATTTTTTTGAAAAAAGGCTAAAGTTTTCTGATACCTCTCCGATATAGTAAATGTAAAGAGGTAACACAATGTAGATTGTGTTACCTCTTTCTGTTTCTGACAAGTGAATCCTCGCCGGACACACGAAAAACGCCGCGGAGTCTGCAATGCAGTCTCTGCGGCGTCCTGATGTATTCAGCGACACTGCCTGGTCACGTGCCCATGGGCCATAAGGCCCCGGCTGTCTGTCTGACCGTCTTATTTATTTGCCAGATGCTCGTCAAACTGTCTCTGGATTTCCGCCATGTATTCGTCCCATCCCGCTTGATCCAGCTCCGCCTTCAGCTCCTCGATGCTGGAATCATAGTCCTTGAGTCCGGCCAGCATGGGATTGGCAAATTCTTCCCACGCGGTTTCAATCTGCGCCTTCTGCGTCTGTACATTGGAGTAGTCGATATTGAATCCAAAGCTGAGGGCGGGAAGTGCTTTGTCATCCCAGTTTTTGTAGATTTCCATGAACTCGTCGGTATACGCCGTGGTAGGGCTGGAGATCTTTACATTATAGATCATCCACTCATAGAACAGCTCCTCCGTATTGATCTTGGAGACCTTGCCGTCGATCAGTTCATAGTCCGTCCCCTCCACACCGTAAGCGAACAGATTCGCCATCTCGGTATCCTTCTGGAGCAGATTGACGAACAGCGCCACGCGGTCGGCCTTGGTGGAGTGGACCGGCACCTGGAATGCCGTGTTTTCATAGCTCTTTTTGTAGATCGGCTTCTCCGGCGCGATATAGTACTCGGCAGTCTTCGCCTCGGGAACCACGCTTTGCAGCCCGGGTTCATTCTCTATCAGAGTGGTGCCACAGGTTCCTCTCATAAAGGAGGTCATATTGGCCTGGAAGGGCAATGTCACCGTATTGGTCAGAATGTCCTTCGGGATCAGGCCCTGGGCGTACCAGTCATTGTAGAGCCGCACTGCCGCCTCAAATTCCGGACTTTCCGCGAAATTCACCAGCTCCTTTGTATCCTGGTCAATCAGGATTCCGGTACACAGGGGAATCAGGTTCCGGTCGCTGGTTCCGCGGATAATATATTCGGCGTTTGCCAGTTCATAGGTGGCGTACAGCCCATACTGCTCCTTTGCCTTCTTTGCGTACTCCGTCAGATCCTCCAACGTGCTGATCTTGTCCATGCCGATGGCGTCCATGATGTCCTGGCGCACACAGACCGTGCTGTACACGCCGCCGGTGGGCTTGTTGCCGATGGGAATGGCATATACGCCGCCGTCATAGCGATAGGCGTCAAAGGCGGTGGGGTCCACATTCTCATGCCAGTCGGGCAGGTACGTGTCAATCACATCCGACAGATCCTGCAGATATCCCTTGCTGTAGCTGCTGGCGGCCCATCTGGGGTCCACGATACAGGCGTCAAATTTCTGGCCGGAGGCAATCATCAGATCCACCTTGCCACCCGCCCCATTTTCCGTCCAGGGCAGATACATCAGTTCCACTTCCGTATTGATCTCGTCAATAAACTTCTGCTGGAACTCGTTTTCCATCAGTTCCTGCATCCTGGGGGATTCCTCGCCAAACAGAATCACCGTGATCTTGTCCCGGGTCTCCGGCCTCAGGCCTCCTCCTGCCCCCGCTGTGCCTGCCTCCGCAGGTGTTCCACTGGGAGCGGCCTCTCCCTGCCCATCGTCAGAATCGCAGCCCGCCAGAACGGACAGCAGCAACGCGCCCGTAAGAATTGCAGATAAGAATCTCTTTTTCATTTTTTCCTCCATTTCTTCCTCGTCCTTTGCATATTCCCGTCCGGCGCGCTCCGCGCGCAGAAACCGATGATCTTACATCCGTCTCCTGATCCGCGCGCCGTCCTGCAATACGCTGTTTCTATTTATAAAAATCTTCCGGAGAAGTTTTTTATCCTGTATTTTCTCTCAGCTCATCCCTTGACCGCCCCCACAATCACACCCTTGGTGATATATTTCTGGGCAAACGGGTACAGCAGGATAATGGGGCCGATGGTGACACAGATCGTGGCCATCTTGGTGGTCTCCAGGGGAATATTGATATTGTACCCCAGGGAGGCGTTGGCCTGATTGGCGATAAACTGTACATTGGCCAGCATATTGTACAGATAGTACTGCAGCGGATAGAGCTTCTGCTTGTTAATGAACATCAGCGCCAGATAATAGTCGTTCCAGTAGCTCAGGGCATAGAACAGCCCCACCGTCACCAGCCCCACCTTGGCCAGCGGGAAATAAATCACGCTGAAAATCCGCAGATAGCTGGCCCCGTCAATCTTTGCCGCCTCCGCCAGCTCTTCCGGAATGGACTTGAAAAAATTCCGCAGCAGAAACACGTTGAAGGCGTTTATACAGCAGGGCAGGATCAGCGCCCAGAATTTATCCGTAAGGTGGTAGTATTTTGTACACATGATATACCAGGGCAGCAGTCCCGCCGAGAAAATCATGGGAATATAGAGAAACATGTTCAGCGCGCCCCTGGGTCTGAACTCACTCACGGTCAGCACATAAGCGAAAGCCGAGGACACCAGCAGGGAAAACAGTGTGCCGATTACGGTGACCGCGACGGTGACACAGTAGGCGTTCAAGATATTTTTCCCCAGGGAGCCCAATATCATTTTGTAGGCTTCCAGACTGAATTTTTTGGGGATCACGCCATAGCCGTTCACCGTCACGGATACCTCGTCCGAAAAGGATGTGCCCACTGCCAGCAGCAACGGATACAGGCTTATGACCGCAAAAAATCCGATAAAAATATAGAAGAAAATCCGCAGGGCCCTGTCGGACGCGGACTGCTTTATTTTCGCTTTTTTCATCCCGCACCTCCTTAAAACAGTCGATATTCTTTATCAAATTTCCCCACCAGCCAGTTGGAAAACAGTACCAGCACGAAGCCGAAAACAGACTGGTAAAGTCCCACCGCGGAACCCATGACAAAATCTCCCATGCCGATCACCGAACGGTACACATAGGTATCAATGATATCCGTGGTATCCAGCAGCATGGAGGAGAGGTTGGTGATGGACATCATCATGGTCAGGTCGCCGCTCATGATCTTGCCGATGGACAGCAGGAACATAATGATAATCGTAGGTTTCAACAGCGGGACCGTAATGTATCTGATCCTCTGCCACAGATTCGCCCCGTCCACCTCGGCGGACTCATACAGAGACGTGTCAAATCCGGCGATGGTGGAAAAATAGATGATGCCGTTGTACCCTGCCCCCTTCCAGATATTGCACAGAGTCAGGATAACCCGCCAGTATCTGGGGTCATTATAAAAATCCACCCTGTCAAACCCCAGCGAAACCAGAATATTGTTGATGGCGCCTCCGTCATAGTTGAGCAGAGCCCGCAGAATACCGCCTGCCACCACCCAGGAAATAAAATAGGGCATAATGGACAGGGACTGGGTCACTTTCAGGTACTTTTTGTGACGCACTTCGTTGAACATCACCGCCAGCGCCACCGCCATGACCGTGCCGAACACGGTATAACAGAGATTCAGGATGATGGTGTTCTTGGTTGCCCGCCAGGCCCTGGAAAAGTTGGCGAAAAAGAACTCAAAGTTCTTAAAACCCACCCAGGGACTTCCGAAGATTCCGTCCTGATAATTGTAGTTTTTGAAAATAATGACCAGGCCGCTCATGGGTATGTACGCAAACATTAAGGTAAATAGTATACCCGGTAAGGCCAGAAGCCAAAGCTGATGATACTTTTTGAAATGACCGGCAAGCCGGTTTCCGAGGCGGCGATCACCGCCCGAATCCTGTTTCTGTAGAAACGCAAGCATAAAACATTCCTCCTGTCCTTTTGGGGCCCCCGCCCGGGAGGGCCGCCGTATAATGGCAGACGCGCCTGGGTCTTCGCGCCGTCGGCCATAAGACAGAAATAACATTTTTTTGCCCTTGTCTCAATCTTAAAAATTTGTAAACCTGTAAAATTTCCGTAAAACGGGACTATCAAAATTTTTACTACTGTAGATTTTCTTCACTTTTCGCGTGGTTTTTGCGGAACTGTCCCGGCGTAATCCCGTACTTTTTCTTGAATGTGGCCGTAAAATAGGATGCGTTCGTATAGCCCACCATCTCGCAGATCTCCTGGATGCTTCTGCCCGTGTCCGTGAGCAGGATTTTCCCGGCCTCCTCGATGCGCAGGGTGGCCAGATAGTCTGGGAAGGCGTATCCGCTTCTCTCGTTGAACAGCCTGCTGAAATAGGAGGGGGTTATATGATACATCTCCGCGATATACTGGGCGCTGATATTGGGGTCCGCGTAATTCTCCCGCAGATAGGCGATGGCTCTCTCCACCACATCCTCTCTGTCCGCCTGCTTTGCTTTGGCCAGCATATTGCAGATCCTGTCCCGCATCTCGGAAAACCATTCCCAGGCATCGTCAAGATAGCCGAATCGGCCAAGCTCCGCAGCCAGTTTCTCATAATCGCTTCTGGAGAAGGTCTCAAAGTGGAAGCACAGGGAATTGTAATACTTTACCATTTCCGCCGCCATATCCAGAAGCGCGTCCCGGGCATTCTGGATGGAGTATCCCTTCAGTTCTTGTGTGATTCTGCCATATTCCGCCTGGAATTTTTCCCCGTCTCCCGTTTTCAGCAGGCTGATCAGGTTCTTGGTGTCCACATTTCCTTTCCCGCCCAGCGCCTTTTTCGCCATCTGGTCTTCCGTCACGATCGCGTCAATGCCATACACGAAACGGTAGGCCGTGGCGGCCCGGGCCATCTGGTACATGGCCGCCAGTTCTCCAAAGCCTTCCCGCCCGTTGCTGATACCCGCGTCCATGCCAATGTGTACCAGGTCCCTGATCACGGAAAATATC
This sequence comes from uncultured Acetatifactor sp., assembly GCA_910583845.1. Classification (GTDB taxonomy): domain Bacteria; phylum Bacillota; class Clostridia; order Lachnospirales; family Lachnospiraceae; genus Acetatifactor. The sequence continues at coordinate 23,991 of CAJUAB010000036.1, read as the reverse complement.
TCCCTGGTTTTCCCGATCAGCTCCTCCTCCGAAACCTCCTGCTCCGTGAAAAGGATCGCCGCCGTGTATTCCTCATCCACAGAATTGACGAGAACATCTCCCAGCGGCTTCAAGGCCTGCTGTATGACATTGGCGATGGTATGATGCACGAACAGCCTGGCCTCCTCCGTATGATTCTCATACAGATCCTCCATATCGCTGATGCGCAGACAGATCACTCTGCTGTGTATCCCCTCTTTCCCATAGGTTTCCTCCACCCATTCGGGCAGCTTTCCCTGCATGGACCTGCCGCCAAGGTAATGTGTCAGCTCGTCCTGTTCCTTCCGGAGGTTCAGATCATTCATGGTCCGTACCATGGTCCGATAAGTCTGCACAATCCCTGCCAGTTCTGTTTTTTCCACCCGCTCCGGCAGCTTCTCCCGGTTATGCTCCTGGCCGTCCCCGGGGCTGGTGGTCTGAATGGCCTCGTCAATCGGGGAATACACCCAGTTGGACATGCCAAAAGCAAACAACAGCACCAGGAGAATCAGCAGAAGCACAATCGCGATAAAAGTATTCCTCATATGTGCGATGGGCTTTGCCACATAATTATAAGGAAGGAAATGCATCAGGTAAAAGCCGTTTTCCATATTGACGCAGGATACCAGATATCTGCCCTCCCGCTGTCCGGCTATCTGAGACTGTTTTATATCGCCGTTATTCAAAAGCTCCAGAAGCCATTCTTCCTCAAATCTTTCTCCCTTCGCATAGCCTGCTCCGCAGGCGTGAATCACATTCCCCTCCCCGTCCGCCAGCAGGTACTGCTCTCCTTCCCGGTTTTCCCGGAAAAGCCTGTCCATAATTCTCCCTATGTCCAGCCCTATGATAATGCCATTCTCCTTCTCTCCCGTGGCGGCATCCTGTTCTCCGGCCGTGAGATACAGGAGGGTCCGGCTGCTTCCGTAGACATCGATATAGTATTTTACCCCATATGTGCCAAACTGGCTCTGGTAAAAGGTCTCGATCATCATCCTGTCCCCCTGCTCGTCCAGGGGATACGCCGGATTGCTGCATTTAATCCGGTATTCGTCCCCCTTTAGGATATAGACCGCCTGAAACATGGGTTCAATCATCACCATGTTCAGCACCTTCTGCGCCGCCACGCTCATATCCCCGTCCCAGAAGAAATCGGTCTTCGCCAGAGTCTTTCTCACATATGCGTCGTTTCTGAGCACTTCCATGGTATTTCCCGTCAGGTCGATATAATTATTCACCATCAGAGACGAGGCATAGAGCGTGTTTTTGTCGTTCTGCTTCTCCGTCTCGATCCGGCTGGCCCTGAACCAGAAAAATCCCCAGATACAGGCAAACACAATACACAATACCGGCAGGACAAATACCGCCTGGAACATGTTCAAAAATATTTTCTTTCCTCTGTACTTCTTCAATAAGTCCTTCTTCATACTCCCCACCCGATCTCTTCCATGCAGGCTTCTCCCTGAAACGCGGTGCCATGGACAGTATAGCAGAAAGAACGGGAAAAATCCAGCTTATCTGAAATGCAGCCCCCGGCGGGGCGGGCAGTTCGCAAAAAATCAACAGAAGTATAAAATTTTACCATTGCGGTGCCCGGGCCGATACTCTACAATAGACAAAAACAAACAGCCCATCAGAAAGGATTTATGATATGCAGACAATTTATGTATCCAAAAACAGCCCCAACGCGTTCCATTCCTTACAGGAGGCAGTCCTGTCCGTGCCGGATCACCGCCAGGAGACGGTGCGGATTTGCGTGGCGCCCGGAATCTATGAGGAAAAGGTATTTATCCGCAAGGAGAATCTGGAAATTACAGGCGAGAGTCCCGAATCCACCGTCCTTCGTTTCGGGGACGGCGCGAGAAAGCCCCGCCCGGATGCCTCCGGCGAATACGGAACCTTCAATACCGCCGTACTTCTTCTGGCAGGCCGAAATATACATATGGAAAATATCACTGTGGAAAATACCGCGGGGCCGGGCTGCCGGGCCGGACAGGCCCTGGCCGTCTATGTGGCCGCCGACAGGTGCAGTTTCCAAAACTGCCGGTTTCTGGGATGGCAGGATACCATCTTTGCCGGGGAAGCGCTCACCTGCAGCATGAAAAATCTCATGCTCCCTGATTTCTTCACCCGGTCCTCCGTCCCCATTGAATATCCCATCCTCCGCAATTATTTCAAAGACTGCTTTATCAGCGGGGATGTGGATTTCATTTTCGGACCAAATACCGTATTCTTTGACCAATGCGAGATATTCTCAAGAAAACATCACAGTGAAAGCCATGCCTTTATCACCGCCGCCAGCACTCCGGCTGACCGGGAGTTTGGCCTTGTGTTCTCCCATTGCAGGCTCACCGGCGATGAAGCCCCCGCCGCTGTCTATCTGGGACGGCCCTGGCGGGACTATGCAAAGACGGCCTTTGTCCATTGTTACATGGGGGAACATATCTGCCCGGAGGGCTGGCATAACTGGGGAAAGGCAAGAGCGGAGGCCTTGTGCGGATATGTGGAATATGATAACGAGGGCCCCGGTGCCGGGACGGATGCCCGGGCCGCTTTCAGCAGGCCCCTCACCCATCCCGGTCTGGAAGAGTACTATTCCAAAGAAAATGTCCTGGCCGGAGATGACGGATGGAACGGATCAAACGGGGAAGGCAGGTGACGCCTCCCCGCCCCGGGGCAGCGGTATGAATCGCTTATTGCCCCCGGGCTTCCTCCAGGAATCTTTGGATCAATTCCTCCGGCAGGGCGCCCCTGCGGAGGCAGACGCCCCATTCCATGCCCCTGCGGTCCAGAATGCGCACATCCTGTACCAGCCCTTCCGAAAACACGCCTCCCTAGCGGCTTGTGTCACTGTACTGGATCAGAGGCAGCACCCGGGCGATCTCTTCCGGGTCCGTGACGGTGAAGCTGTACAGCTGGGCCTCCCAGGTAGACGGCACACCTGCCTCGTACCCATTCTCCGGCAGCCTTTCCGCTCCGGAGTCCGTCTCATCCCCGTAACTCTCCGGCAGATTTTCCGCTCCCGAGTCCGTCTCATCCCCATAACTTTCCGGCAGATTTTCCGCTTCAGAGTCCGTCTCATCCCCGTAACTCTCCGGCAGATTTTCCGCTCCAGAGTCCGTCTCATCCCCGTAACTCTCCGGCAGATTTTCCGGGAACACGCCGAAATGCCCCCTGATGCTCCGCTCCGCCGGACTGATGGACGCGTCCCCGTTGTACCAGTACCCGCTGCCGTCCACCAGGAACGTGATGCTTTCCACCTCCTCCGCCTCCCTGGGCTGGCAGAAAACCCGGATGCCGTTCTTTTCCATGACTGCCTGAATATGTGTCATATTTTCAAGAATATCTACAGAACAGATATTCCCGAAGCTCTGTACCGACACAGTTTTCAGTATCATCTGTCCAAGCAGTCTGCCCTGTCCCAGAACCACGGCCTGCGGATTCTCTGACAGATCCTGATTATAGGCCTGCACCAGTTCCCGGATCAATTCCTTTTCCCATACCTCCGACTGGATGCTGTCACGGCCCGTTCCGCTGGTAAACCTGACGTACTCGCAGGATTCCACCAGTTCATCCCCAAGACCGAAGGCGCCGTTTGCGTATTCCTCACTGCACAGCAGCGGCAGTACCACGTCCGCGTCCCACTCATAATAGGAATAAAACCGGTAATAGCTTCGTCCGTTTTCGAGTACCACCCGGACAAAAATTTTGTCCGCCGCGAAGGAATCTCCCTCATAGGCTTCCGCCACCGAAGCGGTCTCCGGCTTATGGGCCCGGCCGCGCATATTCTCTATTCCCCTCTCCAGAAATGCGTGAATCTGTTGCGAATCCGTTAATCTGACCCCATCCAGTACCCTGCCCAGATTGCTGCCGTAGGCGTAAGCGCGGCAGGCGATGGAGGCCTCCCTGATCTGCCCCTGGTCCGGCAGAAAACAGTCATACCCGATCCAGTCCTCCTGAAAACCGGCGCAGATCAGCAGCATGATCAGCATGGAGGCTCCCATGCTCCATTTATGCCGGAAAAAAGCCTTGAAGTCCATGGCAAAAATCACATCCAGCACCCCGTAGGCCATGGTCCCTGTGAGCAGCGCCCCAAAGAGACACCAGGCCGAGGGATAACCGCTGTCTCTGACCAGATAATACATGAGCAGCCAGCCACCCATCCCTCCCAGAATACTGACAATCAGCCGCAGCGGCCAGGCGATCCACTGCAATTCCAACCCCTTGCCGGCGCGTTCCGAGGGTCTTTTCCGATAGGAAAACCATGCCAGCGCCCCCAGGGCAAGCGCTGCCGCCAGGCAAAGCAGCGCCGTCGTGGTAAGAGAATCCGATATCTGAAAATCCGCGTCCACACGGGAATTTACCAGCAGGAAGGGAGAGACCAGCGGGGAGGCATACACAATCGCGGCCAGTCCGCCTGTCCTGGCATAATAAGTATGAAAAAAAGTAGTCATAAAGCCCAACGTCATCCCATAGGTGCAGATCGCGCCGCAGCCCAGCGTCACTGCCACCGTCAGCGTATTAAGCATATTGCCCGTGAGCATGGTGGCCAGCAGCATCAAATGATAGACCAGCAGAAACGCGACCAGCAGCACCAGAGTATTTTTCCCCGCCTCCATGATCAATCCGGGAATCCCCCTGGTTCCGCCCACCTGGGCCAGCAGTACGCCGGATAACGCCAGCGCCAGGGCTGTGCAGAAGAGATAAGGAACCAGCCAGATCAGCAGGCCGTTTACATACTTGATGCCAAAGAGCTGCGCCCTGCTCACAGGCAGGCTGTGATAGGTGTCCACCATGGATTTCTGCTGCAGATAGTGAAAGCCCTCCAGCCCTGTGAACACGGCACAGGCCAGGGTGATCAGGCTGGCGGACAGCATCAGCTCCTGACTGAAGTAGTCTGCCAGACTGCTTATGGAGCCGGACACCGCCTCCTGGTATTCCTGGGAAGTCATTTCGGTGATCCGCGTATGGATGGCGGAGAGGTCCACATCGCTGTAACGCAGCAGCCACACCACAGGCATAGCCAGAAAACTGCCCAGCAGAGACAACGCCAGAAGCCAGATCCTGTGCCGCAGATCCTCCCGCATTCCTTTAAGAAATAAGCCCTTTGATATCATATCCGTTTACCTCCGTCTCGCTGATAAAGATTTCTTCCAAAGAAAGGGGAAGCAGTTCGTAAAACACCGGGTTCAGCAGTTCCATGTACTCCGCCAGCTGCTCCCGGGTGCCCCTTATGGTAAAGGTGTACAGCGTCCCACGCCGGTCCATGGTCACCACCTCCAGATTTTTCCGGATATGCTCCAGAGCGGCCTGGGTCCTGACCACGCACTGCACCTTGTGCAGATTCAGCTTCATATCGTCCAGATCCCTGGCAAACAAGATGCCGCCCTTGTGCAGCAGCCCCACATACTCGCAGATGTCCTCCAGTTCCCGGAGGTTGTGGGAGGCGATGATGGGCGTCAGTCCCCGGTCCTCCATCTCTCTGGCAAAAAGCGCTTTCACCGCCTGGCGCATCACCGGGTCCAGCCCGTCAAAGGTCTCATCGCAGAGCAGATAGGGAGTGCCCGCGCAGATTCCGCAGATCACTGACAGCTGTTTCTTCATGCCCTTGGAGAAAGTTTCTATCTTGCGCCCGGCGCTCAGTCCGAACTTCTCAAGCAGCTCCCCATAGCGTTTCCGGTCAAAGGACGGGTAATAGGTCTGGTACAGCTTTGCCATGTCCTGCGGAGTACCGTTTTTATAAAAAAACATCTCGTCAGAAATATAGAAAAACTTTGCTTTCGCCGCCGGATTGTCATACACCGGCTCCCCGTCCGCCAGCACCTGGCCGCTGTCTGCCCTGAGCACACCGCAGAGCAGACGCAGAAAAGTGGATTTGCCCGCTCCGTTGGTACCGATCAGTCCAAAAACATGCCCCTCTTCGATCCGGGCCGTGATATGATCTATGGCCCGGATGTCCTCAAAATTTTTCTGTAGGTTGATTACTTCTATCATGAACGCCTCCTGCTTCAATTCCGCATATCCCTGTGCGACACGTTGTTTTTGATTTCCCGTTCCTCTGTACAGCACCCATCCCCTGTACTCAGCATCCGGGCGTGCCGGCATCCGGATGCTGATCATTATATTGCGTCAAAATATTCTGTTCCACGTTTTCCGTGCCCCCGTCAGCGCCGTCTTCCTCCGTCCGGCCGTAGTATACCGCCGCAAGCTGCTCCAGCAAAGTTTCCCGGGACAAACCGGCGTCTCTGGCTCTGCGGGTCATTATAACCCACTCATGAAGCATTCTGCGCATCTGCCCGTCCCGCCATTCCTTCTCCGGTGCCACGAAGCTGCCCCGCCCGGATACGGTATACAGATATCCCTCCTGTTCCAGCAGAGTATAGGCCCGCTGCACTGTGTTGGGATTCACCGCCAGTTCCACGGCCAGACTGCGGACGCTGGGCATCTTACTGCCCTGCTCCAGGCCGCCGCTGGCAATCAGCCGCTCCAGCTTCTCCACCATCTGCTCATAGATGGGGCGTTTGTCCCTGTAGTCCAACAGAATCATGAACGCACTCTCCTTTCGAGTGTATTAATCTTCTTAATACACTTAATATAGCACTTGCCGCTTTTTCCTGCAAGAGCTTTTTTATGTCATTTCATTGCTTTTATCCATATTTTTGTCACTCCAGACGCACAGACGGTCTGAGGCAGACGAAAACACAAATGGCATACAGTGAAAAGCCCAGAGACACAATCCCTGGGCTTTTCACTGTATGCCATTTGTACCTTGTCAACTTTAATTGCAGTTTACACTTCTGTTTCCTTTTTCACTCCTTACATTCCGTATGATTGCAGAAGTTCTACATATTCCTCTGATCGGGCCCCCCGGCACTTCGCCGGGGCCGGCCTCCTATTGCAACCGCCCTGCTGGTTTCTAAGGAACTTAGTTTTTGCCTATACTGTCTGAACTTGTGCAAGCGATTCTACTTCCGCCACACTTAACCCGGTATACTCTGCAATTTCCTGTACCGAAAGTCTACCCCCGTTAAGCATTCTGTACGCCGTTTCTCTATTTGCCGCACTTGCTCCCTGACCTATTCCCTGTTTTATTCCCTGTTCGATTCCCTGCTTTATTCCCTGGTTTAAAATAGTTCTTGCCTCAGTTTCAATCAATGCTCCGACCATCAAATCACCCACACCTTTCTGCACATTCTCATATTTCTGTGCGATCTCTTTAACCACATCCCCGGAAAGTTCAATAATTGTACGCTTGTCAAACGCTCCGATCACTCCCTGTTGTTCCTGCTTGTCAAGCCTTTCCAGAATTCTGCGATATTCAGCCTTTAACTCCTCCAGTCTCTGCTCATTACTATTATACTCTGGAAAACTACTCTCATGTGAGAAAATGTAAAACGGAATCAGCAACAGCAGGCCTTTTTCAAAAATCTCATCCAGTGAGTATGTCTGCATCTTCATGATTGGCACATCATACTGAACCGTCCCGCCCGGCGTGACAAGTACATATTTCATTTTATCCGGTGTCTTTTTATAAGTCCGGAGGTACAGGACGGCCGTGTTGGGGAATGTCACGGTCAATGTTTCCTCTGTAATCTCATTTTCATCAAGCGCTATTTATGCGTCATATTCAAAAAGCCTTATCATGATTTTCCCGTCAGGCAGGCTGCTCTCACACTCAACATGATATTTTTTGGGTATTTTTCCCAGAACCGTAAAATTCGTATCCGTGATTCGTTCTCGATCGGCCTTGCCCTGCTGGTCTAAAAAATGTTCGTTGGGATAAAAACGGATTTCTTCTTTCCCTGTATACGTTTCTCCAAAAATCTCATTGATTACGGGTATGATCAGTTTTCGACAATCATTTAGGATTGTCCGGAATGCCCCGTCGTATATATTTGCCATATTTTTTTCCTTTCCTGCTGACATTTTTATCGTATCATTTTTTTGCCGTAAATTCAAGCATGACACAGCATTTCGCATTTTTCTGTTTCTAAGCCTTAAGAATCACATAAAAACGGGATGTCTTTAGTTTTGCAGACATCCCGCTCCTCTATCCAGACCCTAAACGAAAGAGAAAAGGGTTCACTCTCACGATTACCATTCCCTGTACCCGTTGGTTGTCACTCCAGCTTTTGAAGTATACCGACTTTACACCGATCTCTCCCAAGCTGTATATGCGGCTTTTGCAGGCTATCCGCAATTCTCGCATAAGCAACATCAAAAATGGAATTGTTTCATTTTATAAGACACCACGTAATTTCCCCGATAAGAAGCAGAAGAATAAATCAGAAACCATAGCAATGTTATATTATTTAAAACTACTACAAAGTATATTGTGTATGATTCCAAAATTCTTGACTAACCCAAGATGATATAGATCCAAAACACTCCATTTGCCGGAACTGCCAAAGCTATTTTTTCTTGTCCTCCTTTCAGATTTATGCTATACTTTCTCCTGGAACGTTTTCATATGTTGTGCCCGTTCCTATCCGGGTTTTCCTGATCTGGGCAATTCCCTGCCACCGCCCGCAGAAAACGTTTCCCAGCCATACAACAGTTCCATGCATGACTGGACATTTTTTAATAGGTGAAAAAGGAGAGACAAAAATGGCATGGTATGACGAAGCGGTATTTTACCACATATATCCCCTGGGAATGCTGGACGCGCCCAGAGAGAACCCCTATGGGGAGCCTGTTCACCGGCTCCCCGGCCTGATTCCCTGGATCGGGCATCTGCAGAAAATTGGTGTAAACGCCCTTTACATCGGGCCTTTGTTTGAGTCCGTGGGACATGGCTATGAGACCACAGATTACAAAAAGCTGGACAGCCGTCTGGGAGACAATGAAGATCTGAAAGCCTTTGTGGCAAAATGTCACGAAGCAGGTATCCGTGTGATTCTGGACGGCGTGTTCAACCACACCGGACGGGATTTTTTTGCTTTCCAGGATATTCAGCAAAACCGGGAAAATTCTCCGTATAAGGACTGGTACTGCAACGTGAATTTCTGGGGAAATAATGAGTATAATGACGGTTTTTCCTATGAGAACTGGGGGGGATATAACCTGCTGGTAAAGCTGAACCAGCGAAATCCGGCGGTAAGGGACTATATCTGCGACGTAATCCGCTTCTGGGTCAGCGAGTTTGACATTGACGGCATACGGCTGGACGCCGCCGATGTGCTGGATTTTGATTTCATGAAGGCGCTCCGGCATGTGGCAAACGAAGTGAAGCCCCAGTTCTGGCTGATGGGCGAGGTGATCCACGGAGATTACACCCGCTGGGTCAACGAGGGCACTCTCCACTCCGTGACCAACTACCATCTGCACAAGGCCCTGTACTCCGGCCACAATGATCACAACTATTTCGAGATCGCCCACACGGTAAAACGTCTCTATGGCATGGGCGGCAATCGTCCCGACGGACTGAAGCTGTACAACTTCGTGGACAACCATGACGTGGAGCGCATCTATACAAAGTTAAACAACAAAGCGCATTTTGCCCCGGTACATGTGCTGTTGTACACCCTGCCCGGCGTACCCTCCATCTATTACGGCTCGGAATTCGGCATTGAGGGCAAAAAGGAAAAGTTCTCCGATGCCTCTCTGCGGCCCGCCCTGCGCTATGAGGATTACGTCAATGCTGCAAAGGAAAATCCTTATACCCGGCTTATCGCCGCCCTGGGCAAAGTGCGGCAACAGGTCAGAGCCCTTTCCTACGGAGAATACAGAGAACTGGTGCTGACCAATCGGCAGTACGCTTTTTCCCGTGGCACAGGGAAGGAGACCGTGCTGATCACTGTCAACAATGACGACAACTCCGCCTCCCTGACCCTGCCTGCATGCGGCAATGCCGCCTATGTGGGAGCCCTGTCCGGAACACAGGTCACGGCAGGCGGTGACCAGATCACGGTGAATCTCCCCGGCTGCTCCGGGGAAATCTGGCTTCCTGTGCAGGATGGAGCAGTGCCGATTGTTTCCGGTACAGCATCCCTGGCAGACATGCCGCCCGCTGACGCATCGACACCGGATGCCGGGGAAAGCGCCCCTGACGGCACACCCGCATCAAATGTGGAAGAAACTCCCTCTGACAGCGCACACACCTCAAATACAGGAGAAAATTCCTCTGACGGCACACATTCCTCTGACGCAGAAGAAAATCCCTCTGACGGCACACATCCGTCTGGCACAGAGGAAGTATCTGCCGCTCACAACTCAGCGCTGCCAGCGCCGGACAATTCCGCCGCTTCTTTGGCCTCTCCCGCCCAGAATGCCCTGGACGCCGCCTATGAGCAGGGCAGAATCGCCGGCCTCCAGGAGGCCATCCTGGCAATCATGAGCAAAAACGGCCCCATCACCGACCAGATGCGCCGGGATGTCACCGACAACGTTTATCATGATTCTTTGATCAACTGGATCAAAAGTTTCCGATAGAAGCCGCTTGGGCGAAGCATTTCATATACGCGCCAGGTACTCCGGAAAATCCATTTCTAATCGGAAATAATACCGGAACATGCTGGAGAAAATGTTTTCCGCAAGATCCCTCCATTACGCCCCATTTTCTTATCAAAGCAGGGCGTAACAGGGGGAGCTTGCGCGGAAACGGGGTACAATGGAACCGTTTTATTCTAACCGCGGCAGCTGGCGGGAATGATTTTTCAAACACGCTCTGGTGCTCCGTCCGGCTCCCTTTTATTTTATATCCTGCTCCAAACAGGTCCGGGCCGGTCAGAGCCCAAACCGGAAATCCCGATGTATTCTCTTCTCGTGTGTATTGTCAAAAATGCCCGTTTTCCCACGGACGTATGCGGAATCTTCTGTTTCGGACAGAGGCCGGGGTATATAGAAAAAACACTTCCCTGTACCCTGCCCGGAGTCCCCAGAGGGCATAAAAACCGATTTTTTTCCGCATATCAGGGTATATACAGAAAAATTGTCTCTCCACATCCCCTTTTTTGCGATCAGCGGGGTACTGACACACAATTTTTCTGTATATGCCCTGCTTCCCCGTACAAACCGGGCCAAAAGGGGAGAGCTTGCGAAACAGCGGGGTATTGCGGAACAATTATTTTATATATACCCTGCCGGATCAAATAATGATCAAAACAGGCCGACCTGCGCGGGAGGCCTGTGCCAAACCGCAACTGCCCCCCGAGAAAATTGCTGCCGGATTGGGACAGCTTCCACCAGCAGGTTCGTGGGTGGACGATCCGGCGTAATGTAGAAAGGGCCGGATCAAATGGGCCAGGCGGTACGCAGCTATAGTACAAAAGCCAGCCGGATGGAGTACGGGAGCGTGTTTGAAAAATGCTTTCCGTCAGATGTGCGTCACAATTTGTGGAAGATTTGGGCCAAAAACCGACGCATAGCGGGCTATGGTACTGAATTTGGTCCAAATTACACGCAAATGTGAGGGTGTAGTTTACCGCGGCAGCTGGCAGGAATGATTTTTCAAACACGCTCCAGGAAATGATGAAAAATGACTCCGTATATGGAGGGCAACGCCGGGGCCGGAAATGGCCGGGAGAGTCGTCGTCTGCAAACAGACAGCTGCCTGTTCCTCCGTCTCCTCCCAAAACAACCATTGCAACATTTTCTCGGTCATTTCGCAGGTACATTATCCGCATAAACGCACTTGTCTGTTTTGAATTTTTCCAGTATAATGGAACCGCGCATATTGCTCAATTGCACGGCAGCCGCAGCATTGCGCATAGCGAAAGGAAGGATAAAGCCTATGAGAGAAGAGGGAAAGATTGATCTGGGAATGCCCACATTGATTGAACTGCCGGAGATTGAGGACTGCGCGGCGCTGTGCGCCGGGCTGGGGCTTCAGTTTATAGAGTTAAATATGAATATGCCACAATATCAGGCGGACAGCCTGGATGTGGGCCTTCTGACAGAGCTCTCCGAAAAATACGGAATATACTACACGATTCATCTGGATGAAAATCTCAACATCAGCGACTTCAACACCCGGGTGGCCGACGCTTACACAAATACCGTCCGGGAGACCATCTATATCGCGCGGAAATTACAGATCCCCGTGCTGAATATGCATCTGTCCCAGGGCGTGTACTTTACACTCCCGGACCGGAAGGTCTTTCTGTTTGAGGAATATCTGGACCACTATCTGGATAGCATGCGTTTTTTCCGGGATAAATGCGAGAGAATCGCGGGATCAGGCAATGTAAAAATCTGTGTGGAAAACAGTAGTGGATATACCTCTTTTCAGCGGCAGGCCCTGGATTTACTGCTGGAGAGTCCCGTGTTCGCCCTGACCTTTGACATCGGACATAACCACTGCGTCGACGGGGCGGATGAACCTGTCATCCTGCGCCACAGGGACAGGCTCAGTCACTTTCATTTCCATGACGCCACAGGGAAAAGGGATCATCTTGCCCTGGGCACCGGAGAGATAGACCTGGCAAAATATCTGTCCCTGGCGAGCTGTTCCCTGTCCCGGATTGTATTGGAGACCAAGACTGTCTCCGGCCTCCGGCAATCAGTTGAATGGATGAAATCCCATCTTTGAGATCTGTCCCCCATTCAAAGCGCAAAGCCGGGCTGGCCCAGGCACGGAGCGGATAGTCCTCCAAGTCCACTATCGTCTCCGCGTCCTCCTCCAGCCTTATATAGCTTTGCATATCCATCGCTATTCCCGCTTTTTTTCATAAAACACCAGGGTAAGTCTCTCATTGACCACCTTCGTTTTACCTGTATTCCTATACCCCATCTTCTCATACAGGCGGCAATTTTTCTTCTCCTGCAGAATCGTATCCAGTTCCCAATCTGTCCCGCCGTGTATCTCCTCACACAGCCGGATCGCCTGCTGGGCGATGCCCCGGCCCTGGAACCGCGGCAATACAAATATGGGGGAAATCCGTTTATTTCTTCCCGCTTCCTTCCTGTCCACAACACGGACTGCGCCCACCTTCCACGGCCCCATGTATATATAATAGTAATACGTAAAATCCTGCATCAGACGGGCCTTCACCCTCTCCACGCTCTCGCATCCGGGGCTTGTATCAAAATCCTGATACTTACATAGCAGCTCCCGAAAGGCCTCCAGCTGCATGGCGTGAATCTCTTCCGCATCCTCTAAACCCGCTCTTACGAATCTGATCTCCATGCCTTCTTGTCTCCTTGTCATCTATCATTCCCCCCAGGTAATTGCGAAACGCTTCTTTTCTGGAACAGAATGGGCAATACAGGCAAAACGCCGCGTCCTTTTACTCCTGCAAGTCGCTCCAGATTTCGCTGACTTCCTCCCATGGAATCTTTTCCGTACAGCCCTGATATATTCCGTCTCTGTAAAAATATTCCTTATACTGCTCCTCCTCTTCCTCCTGCGTCCCCTCCTCATCGCCAAAATAGACAAACAGCGCGCCTACACAATAATACCCCTGTTCCCTGTCATAACATCTTCGATAGATGGTGTAGCCGCTCCCCTCCGGGACCGTCTCATCAATATATTTCTTTTCTTCCGAAATGGAGTAATAGCCAAAGGAGCTCTCCCTTTCCCATAAGCCGGACTCCGGCTCCTCCCGGAAGACTCCTTCCTCCTCTCTCCAAAGATATGCCATCCATTGAGGATGATTGATCCTCACCCAGGGGAGCATCAGATCCTGAATCCCGTCAAAATTCATATCCTCAAAATAGAAAATCCCCTCGGTATACGGATTCGGCATATAGGGCAGCCAGGGGGAAGACTCCACCAACTCCTGTACCAGCGTCCCCTCCTTGTCATAGATCGAAAAATAAAGCTGCCGGACATCGTTTCGGGCCAGCCACAGATCCGTGCTGTTCCCCTCCAGATAAACATCATAGGACGCATTGGAGGCCACCGGAATGTGCCAGTCGGGACTGGTCAGGGAGTACCAGGCAAATTCCATCTCTCCGCCGGCGTATTCCGGGAAGCCTTCCTGATGCAGCGCCATCTCACGGCAGGAGCCGGAACCCGTCATCCGGATCTCTCCCTGTGCCGTGTCCTCATAAATGGCCTTTATATGAACAGACTCCGGTGTGCCAATGCCCATGATCAACTCCGGAATACTGTCTCCTGTCAGATCCTGCAATCCATAACAGATCGCGCTGTCCCATCCCGCTTCCACAGCAGTATGCCATGCTCCATATATTTCATCGTCCACATAACAGGGACCCGTTATGCCCGATTTTTTCAATATCTCCTCGACAGTGCCGTATTCAGAACATCTCCTGCCCGTCTCCGCGTTCATTGCCAGTTCGTACTGCTCCAGAACCTCCTCCAGAGACCCTGGCACATCCGGATGGATATATATCTGCCATTGCAAGGGGAATTCCCCATTATTTTCATCGGCAGACAGTACTGTGTCCTGCTCCGTCTTCTCTGTGCGCACCGGCTCTGCCACAGCCCCATCCTCCTCCGCCGTCCCGGAACCCTGACGGTCCGCATATCCGCCTGCCTCCGGGCCCTGCTCTCCTGCCTGTCCGGCCGCCTCCGGGCCCTGCTCTCCTGCCTGTCCGGCCGCCTCCGGGCCCTGCTCTCCTG
>CAJUAB010000036.1:0-9352 GCA_910583845.1 uncultured Acetatifactor sp. | reverse complement strand
CTGCCTCGGGAGCTTGCGCGTCTTCTTCCCCTGAGACCGTTCCGCTTTTATCCTCCGGCCTTTGCCCACAGCCTGTAACGATCCCTGCTGCGCACAGCAAGACCAGCAGACATGTTATCCATTTCTCTCTTTTCTGCCTGTCCCCCGCGCTGATGCTTCTCTCACCCTCTCCACTCCACCACATCCTGCATCCTCTTTCTCGTTCCAGCCAGGAAATTTCCTTCCGCATAGCCCAGCGCCATGGCGGCGTACAGCTCACCCTCCGCGCCAAGCCAGTCGCCCAGCTCCTTCTGCGCAAAAAAGGTATTGCAGATCCACAGGCTTCCCAGTCCCTGTTCCTCCGCCGCCAGTGACATATTTTCCAGAGCGGCGCCTATGGACTGGGCATCGCAGATTTCCGAGACCCGCTGGTCCGACGTCAGGCCTTTCCCCATCTCCACTCCCAGGGCATTTACTACAAATATAATCACCGGAGCCTGTCTCATGATTCCCAGGCTATGCCACGCCCCCTGCAAGTGCTGTGTGCTCTCCGGCAGAAAGGGACTTGCCTTTTCCCTCTCCAGGCCCTTCTCCATCACGTCCAGCGCCTGCGCTTTTGCCCTGCCTGTGGTCACGATAAATCTCCAGGGCTGGCGGTTCTTGGCGGAGGGTGCCCGCATCCCCGCACGCAGAACTGCCTCTACGGTCTCACGGGGCACCGCCTCCGCCGCATACCCGCGAACGCTCCTTCTGTCCTGTATTGCCTGCATGACCCTGCTGTTTTCCCGGGTTTCCACATCCCGAATCCAGTCCCCATGCCCGAACAATTCCTGATATCTGCCCTGTAATTCCTCCATATAGCAATCATGTGCCTGATCCAGATAGACGCATTCATCCACAATATGTCTCAAAAAGGAGTCCGATCCGCAGGGCAGCAACACTACTGCCCCGCTGTCGGCCAGTTCTTTCAGCGCTTTCAGAAGACCTGACTGGCACATTGCATAGTAAAAACTGCTCGTCTTATATGGAGCGTAAAAAATTTTTTTCCCTTCCACAAATCCCAGGGCGGCACTGGCCCTCCATCTCTCCCCGCTTAAGTGTAAAAGTTTCCTGTCCTGTCTGGGAGGCGACAGAAAAAAACGGGTCTGTATATCGGAAAAGCGATCGGGAAGGCCATTCTTCCTGATCGCTTTCTGAATGGCCTTTATGACCACGGCATTGCGATATTTCTCTCCCGACGGCTCCAGATTCCAGCTGATTTTTTCCAGATCCTTCCTGCACATTTTCTTATCATTCCAGGAAATACGCAGTTCGTCTGTATCGGTCTTTCCCCCCAGCAGCCAGGACAGATACATACAGCCCTGACCATATTCGCTGATCAGGCCATAGATCCTGCCGCTCTCCAGCCGCAGATTCCGGTAGTACAGACAATCACAGCCGTAATCCTTCCCCAGATCAGCCACTCCTTCCGCCATATTCCTCTGGGTAATCTCCACTTTTATGCTGAAATCATCTTGTGTCTTCACAGATTGTCCCGCCTCCCGTACCCATATGCCTCTCGCCAGTTTACCTGAAAAGTCAAAGGCTTTTCCGCCTTCTCAAAGCCTGTCTGATCATGATCCCATAAGCCGCACATCAATGGCCCGCTCCTTGCCGCCACTACGGGCAATTCTGTAGCTGACTCTTTTTCCGATATAAGTCCGGTCCATATCCGGATTATCAAATTCATGAAAAAACACATTATCCGGCATGTGTTCAATAAAACCGAAGAAAGTATGATTCCTGTCCAAATCAACATTCATCACATAACCTGTATAAATCTTTTCAGCATTGTGTTCCTCCAGTGTTCCATAGACTTCTTTCATAAGAAAGTTCCGGAATTCAGCGCTGTCCTTAATGCCGAATTGATATTGCACTCCCTTGGCTCTAATCCACTTTATTCTTATTTCCCTGAATTTCTCACAGGCTTCCAGCGCACATTCCTTAAGCTTCCCATCCTTCAGGGACGCAAGTAATCGCTCACAGTACTGATCAATACGATCCGAACCCAGATCCGGCGAGAGACCTCCTTTCATTTCCTTAATCAACAGCATAATATGCATCTTAAAACTGCTTAATTCCTTAGGAAGTTTTTTCTCCCTGAAAAGAATGTCGACATTCAGATACAGAAAAGCCGCCAGATAATATGGCAGGCACGAATGCGTATCCACAAAAAGATTGTCCTTATATTTCTTTAAAAGCGGATACTCATGCCTGGGACTATCCTCCACATGATTCAGAAACAGAGTGACCATGCTCCTGATCAAGCCGCAAAAACTGATTTTCTGCTGGGGTTTAATCTGAATATTGTCTGCGTACTGCCTGGATCGTCGCTCATAATATATTTTCTGATAACCGCTCACCTGATTATTTTCAAAATATCTTTCCAGGTTTTTATGGAACCCCCGTATGGTCTCAAAAGCCTCTTCGTAGACGATATTCTGTCTGTTTGCCCCCCTGATAATTCCCTGGGTCACATCCTCCTTATTGGAACCTACAATCTTAGCGATGATCTGGACTCCGTCAAGATTCACATTGTCCCGATACGCATGATAAATCATATTACAGGTCTGACAGCCGTTTACAATCTGAGGATTCTCCAGAATAAACTTCCTGTTTTCCTGTCTGGCACTTTTACAGACTATTGTAATTCCATTATTATACAGGGCAAACCGGTCCGGATGCTCCCGCAAGGTTGCCAGGATTTCCTGATTAACCGCAGATTGTCCCTGTGAATCCCTCACATTGTCATCAAACATATTCCGTCTGAGCAATCCGTCTGAATTTGTCATCAAACCGATCAATTCCCGAGCTGACATGCATATGACAAACGCATTACCCAGCTCCTCTTTTCCGCCAACTATATTCAGCAACGCGTTACATTCAATCTCTCCCCTGTAACTGTTCTCGTTGGAGTTAACCGTCTCCCTCAACCGCCTTTTATCTATTTTTATGCAGTCTATTTCAGAAAAGCAGTTGTGAAACTGATCGCTGAAATTCCATTCATCATTCCCACCCTCATTGCTATATATGACAACACGTAGCTTTGGGTTATCTTTCCATCTCAGCATGATATTTCTGGACATTACATAGTGTAGAATATCCATCCACTTTTCGTCTTTCTCTATCACATCCAGATTATAGAAAAGCTTCTCCAACTGCCGTGCTAATATTTCTGTATTGCCAGTTGTCAGAAAATACAGCTCCAGCAAGCCTTTCTGATCCCTCTGTAAAATATCATCCACATCCTGCGGTTCGCTGAGAATCTGGTCATTCAGCAAAAAAAGAGCGCCATGCACCTCTGAAAATTCCGAAGACTCCACACAGATCTGATCCAGCAGGTCGGCATCTGTGTCAAGGCGTCCCGGCTGGAATTGTGAGTAAAACTGATAATTGACAAATCTTTTCCAATTTGCCTCTTCTGAGTTCTCCCCTAAATTATAATCCTCTATAAACTGATCAAATTTTACATCCAAAAAGTCCTGCATACCATACCTCTTTCATATGGGAAATCTCGTTTTGTAGACCTGATTGCCTTCCTGACGCAGTAACCGGATCTGTATGTTGTATGTATCCGCCTCGTCCTCCGGTTGAAAAGTTCTGTCCAATATTGCCTGAGCCGCACGGAGTCCCGCCCTGTATTTTCCAATGTCTGTGCGCTTTTTTCGCTGTGGCAAAGTCATGGTTCCCGAAGCGTTTTCTATTTCGTCACAATGTTTCCGATATTCGTCTCTGAGGCGTTTCATTCTGTCCTCATCATAAACCCTTGTGATCACACCCAGATCCGGAACCGACAGATACCCCGGCAGCTCACGCAGAATATTTTCCCGCAGATACAGTAGTCCACAGTTCCATTGATTATACAGCTTTGTGACCGTATCGTATCCCGCCAGCGTAGCCTTTATATCATAAAGATGCCATCTGACGCATTTTTCCCTGTGATCCACTATTGCCGCAGTAATATCTATAACCTTCGCCCCGTCTTTGGGCACATTCTCAGGCCGGTATTCACTCGCATAATATCCTCTGCTGACCCCATTTATACAAAAATCCAGGACCACCTGTTCAAGACTGCCATCATCATGCTTTTCCTCCGCCGTAATCTCCCGGGAACCGGTCACCTCATACAGCGCGGTGCTGTGAGGTCTGTCCGATTCTTTCAATTTTATCGCCCTGATTGCCATCTCTTACCTCGTAATCTTATCCGCCTCATCATATAGTTTATCCAGATTAGCGCCAAAAAGCCTGAAATCATATCCCATCAACGGATGACTGATAAACTCCAGCCGTTCAACCACCGTCCTGCCTTGTTTCCCACTGCGGAACTCATACACTCCCGCCTGCCTGTCCGCATGCAGCAAATCCGCCTCTTTCAAGTCCAACTCCGAAAGCAGGTCCAAACTGCTTTTTCTCCGATGCAAATGAGTCAGCATAAACAGATTATTCAATCTGCTTGCCATGGTATCACTGTGTGAGCTTACAATAACATGCATCCCGGCGTTCACCATGCGGATCAGCCACCGCGCCATCTCTCTTTGCAGCAGAGGATACAGGCTGTTCTCCACCTCGTCACAATAGAGCCAGTCGATACGCCGCGTATCGCTCAGGGCCTTGATAAAGGGAGCCAATTCATGAATCATGGAGGACGCCATATGCAGTGAAACCGGGCTGTCCAACTGTCTGTCCAGATAGAAGGTCTCATCGCCCTCCTGCACTACTTTGCCTTGCAGAAGCTGCTCCTCCCCGAATTCCAGCAACATTCTCCGCGATTCCTCCGGCTGTTTCTCTTCCGTGTAAAGCATTAAAAATTGCAGAAAATCTTTCACTGGCAAGACAAAATCGCCCGCCATTCCTCCCGCGAAATATTGTTTGTATAAAAGCTGCAAGCCCGAGCGCGATGCGGGCAGAAAAAGCCGCCTTGCGTCCCCGGTGACATTTCCGGAAAGAATGATATTCCAGACCGCCTGCAAGGCCTCATATTCCCCGTCTCTCGGGACGCCCTCCCCCGGGCACAGGTACTCATAAGCATAGGACTTTGTATTTTCCCCCTGCTCATATTGCCGGATATCTATATCGAATACTGTCTTCCGTTCCCCCGTCTCCCGGCTTTCGTTCTCAGAAATACCGCATACAAAATACGTTGTTTCCGCGCCCTCCAGTGCGATCCTTATCTCTTCAACTGGAATTTGAGCATTGAAAATGCTTTCCATTATCTGGTTTTTCTGTTCGGCCAGATACTTGTTAATCCGCGTTTCCAATTCTCTGAACCAACCCAAGTCACAGCGAACCAGATACTGTCCGTTCAGATCAGATGTCCTGGCTTCGGGAAAAACAAGCGAAAATTTGCTCAAAATATCCCTGACACCATAAATCAATTGCATGACCATGGTTTTTCCGCTGTTATTGTTTCCGACAAAAACAATCAGGTCTTCAAGCGCTATATCCGCCGACTCCACTTTACCGAAATTCTTTATTATGATGTGCAATATCAAAAAATACGCCCCCTTTTTCAAGCTGATGCCGGCTTTATTGAACCCCTTTCCCGATTTACGGGCAACTGGCAATTCTCTGTAAACTTCAGATCTATACGCCCTCCGCGCAGACGCGAAGCCTCATTGCCAGGCTTCCGGCCTCCTGCCTTTCTTTACCTTAAAGTAGATCTGATAGGGCTCATACCCCACCGTGTTCAGCTTGACAAAGCTGATGCCGGGGTCCTGATTTTCCGTGCGGTAAAAGGTGCGGAACTCTCCCCACTGCCTCTCCGTATCCGGGGACAATTCCTCCTCCGGACGCTCTCCCTCCAGATACAATATTCTCTCCTGCCCTGTGATTCCCGCCAGCACATCCGGCCCATAGCGGAATGCACCCATGGCGTCATCGTCCGGCAGCGGGACAAAGCTAAGACCGATAGGCAGATCCAGTTCCACTCTGTCCCCGTTCTTCCACACCCTGTCCAGCCTCACAAAGCGGTCCGAATCCCTTGTCTTCTGCCATTCTTCTCCGTTCACCCGGACTCCGGCCGCCGCCGTAACCCAGTCCGGCACCCGCAGATGCAGAGCAAATCTTATCTCCTCCCGCACATCCACATTGAACACATATCTGCGGAAGTCCGGTCGGTTGGCATAGGCCCCGGCCACCCCGTTGACCGTCTGCCGGGCATCGTTTACAGAAGAACTCTGGAGACTGCCGTTCATATAATCCTGTCTCTGGCGCAGACATACTTCCCTGCCCTCTATCTCAAAGCAGGCCTTTGTATCCGCGTACAGAGTGACATACAGATCCCTGCCATCCTGATAATACATACATCGGTTCAGCGCGGCGTTGGCCTGCACCATGGTGCCATGGCAGCAGAAAAAACTGTCCATCTCCCCGGCCCAATCCTTTCTGCCGGGAGCTTTCATGGGCAGGAAATAGGTCAGCAGACCCACGCCCGGCTTCCCGTCCGCCGCCTCGCCCCGCCAGTAGGTCTGGGCAAATATCCCGTTCTGCACATTGTATTCTATATAGTGCATATAGCGGGGGTCCCGGGTGTGGCGGAAGAGAAATTCCGCCAGCCGGATCATGTTGTAAACGGTACAATGCTCCTGATTCTTGTCCCCCAGTCTGGCTTTCAGCTTTCTCATGGGAGTCCAGATCTCCCCCTGGGTCTGCCCGCCCGTGGCAAAGCACCCCCTGTCTGTCACCGCGCATTTCCAGTAGCATTTCACGATGGCCAGCCACTTCTCCTCTCCCGTCACCTCATAGGCTCTGGCGCAGCCCAGCACCTCGGGAATCGTGGTGTTGGCATGCATGTTTGTCAGTACGTCCCTGCCCTCCAGCAGCGGTTCAAACAGCCTTCTGCGATAGTATCTCCGCAGCAGCTCCCGATATCTGTCCTTCCCCGTTATCTCCAGAAGCTCCGCCCATATTTCCAGCATCCCGCCGGTTTCCACATCCAGAATGTCATCAAATTCCTCCTGGGTATACTCCCCGCTCCAGCGGTAAAACCAGTCCGCAAGGCCCTCCGCGATCGTCAGCGCCGTCTTATTGTCCATATATTTATACACATCCAGCAGCCCCATAAAGAGCTTGTGCAGATTATACTGGGGCGCCCAGATATTTTTTCCTCTCCCGATCCAGTACAAATACTTCTCCGGTATGGGGGCGACCCAGCCGCCGCCATTTTCCTTCTGGCATATCTCCAGCTCCTCCACCACCGCGCAGGCTTTGGCCCAGAGCTCCCGGTCGCCGGTCTCCTGATAGCGGACCGCCGCCGCCGAGAGCCAATGCCCCAGAAAATGCCCCCGCAGCTGGCAGGAAGGGTCCTCCCAGCCTCCCATGGCATGGGGGTCCATCCCCCTGCCGGAGATCCGGCCCGCCTCCAGCAGATAATTGCGCAGCAGATATTGGTTCTCCAGCTTCATCAGATACGCCCTGTTGTCCTGCTCCCTTCTGAGCAATTCTCCCTCCCGGACCACAACCCGGCTGCCTTTTACTTCTCTTAACATAGGAACTCCTTTCCACACTCTGTCCGCTCCCTGCACACGCGTGCAGGCTCTCCATGCACTTCCCTTACCGATGATAAATCAGTACCACATCGCCCTCCCGAATCCGGCTGTCCCCCTGGGGCTGAATGTTCCTGTTTCCCCGCTTCAACATGATCACATGACTGCGCCGGGAGATATCCAGGTCCCGGATTCGTATGCCAATCCAGGGATGTTCTCTCTCGATGGCCACCTCCTCCAGACTGGCTTCAATACGCACATGGCACATGCTGCCCAGCACCAGCACATCCCCGGCCTGAACTTTAAGCTCCCTCCGGGGAATCAGCACCTCCTCGTCCCGCAGCACCGTGGCCACATACAAGCCCTGCGGCAGCGCAACCTGCTCCAGGGCAAGTCCGATGAAGGGATGCTCCAGGGTAATCTCCAGCGTCACAAAATCCGCGTCCAGGCTGGTGACGGTTCCGTCCTTGATGCGGGTATAATACTCCACAAATCCCGCCGAGATGATACCTGTGGGAATCGCCACCATCCCCACGCCCAGAAACGCGATGACGATGGCCATAGCCTGTCCCCCCACTGTGATAGGATAGATATCCCCGTATCCCACCGTCAGCAGAGTGGATACGGACCACCAGATTCCCGAAAAGGCATTGGAAAAATGCTCCGGCTGGGCCTCATGCTCCAGACCGTACATACACAGGGAGGAGGCCATCATCAACACCAGCACCAGAAAGATGGAGTACGCCAGCTGACCTCGTTTCTCTTTCAGAACCGAAGTAATCACATGGAAGGCATCATACTTGGCATTGATCCGGAACAGCCGCAGGATGCGCACCACCCGGAACATACGGAAGGCCACCGCTCCGCTGGGAAAAACAAAGGGCAGAAAATAGGGCAATATGGTCAGCAGGTCCACAATCCCATAAAACGAAAACAGGAATTTCAGCTTCGCCACGCCTTTTTCCGCCTCCGGATACAGATACTGCGCCGTCCACAGCCGCAGAATGTATTCCACGGTAAATATGACAATGGTGATCAGTTCCGCCGTCTGCAACAACGTTTCATATCTGGCCAGCCCCGCGAAGGTCTGACAGAATGTGATCACTATGTTCAGCAGAATCACGAACACGATCAATATGTCAAATGCCAGGCTGGGCACATCCGTCTGATTCCCGATCTGTATAATTTCAAAGGTACGTTTTTTTGCTTTATCCAAATTTATCAAGGCTGTCATCCTCTCTGCCTGCTTCTTTTGTGGTACCTGCCGCGTATTTTTCACTGTTCCCGTCCTCTGCCCGGAGGCTTCTCCCTTCCAGATTTCAGGCCTGCCGTTTTCCAGGACAGATTTTTCAATATTTCCTCTTCCCTTTTTTCCATTTTTGTGTTATTCTAGATGCATGGAAGCATAGCTCAGCTGGGATGAGCGCTCGCCTGACTAGCGGGAGGCCAAGGGTTCGAGCCCCTTTGCTTCCATTTTTTTGCCCTTCTTCACCGCCTCCCTGTCCTTCCGCGCATCTCTGATATTAACCATACCATTATTTACAATAAAACGCAATATGGCATCACTGTCCCCATGGCACAAATCAAATCACGCAAAGTGTGGCTACAGATGGCGGGAATGGTCTTTCTGGCACACTCCGGTAACGGAATCTGTGCCAGAAATAATCTTTCACAGGCAATACAGACGAAAACGGCCTCCCCTGCGGGGCAAGGAAATCGGCATAGCCGCAGGCAGTCTGCCGTCCCGAGTTTTAACCAAAAAAACAGCTGCCCAAGATCTCTCTTAGACAGCTATACGACCCAGATCGGACTCGAACCGACGACCTCCGCCGTGACAGGGCGGCGCTCTA
>CAJUAB010000035.1:1559-45307 GCA_910583845.1 uncultured Acetatifactor sp. | reverse complement strand
CGATCAGACGTAAAGTTGGTAAGACCGGTAAGAAATAACAGATAAGGAGAGTATGAAAATGGTTAGTAAGGAATCCAGACAGGAAGTTCGTGTTAAAAAGCACATGAGAGTTCGAAACCGTTTCAGTGGCACTGCTGAGAGACCTCGTCTTGCGGTATTCAGAAGCAATAATCATATGTATGCTCAAATTATCGACGATACGGTCGGACACACACTGGTATCCGCGTCCACGCTTGAGAAAGCGGTCAAGGCGGAGCTTGAAAAGACCAATAACGTTGACGCGGCAGCATATTTAGGGACAGTCATCGGTAAGAGAGCTGTTGAGAAGGGTATTACGAAAGTTGTTTTTGACAGAGGCGGCTTTATATACCAGGGCAAAATCGCGGCATTAGCTGACGCAGCCAGAGAAGCTGGCTTGGAATTCTAGGAAAGGAAGGAAATATCATGAAACAGACAATCATAGATGCAAGCCAGTTAGAGTTGAATGATAAAGTTGTCGTTATCAAGCGTGTTGCCAAGACAGTAAAGGGCGGACGTAACATGCGTTTTACCGCGCTGGTGGTAGTGGGCGACGGCAACGGTCATGTAGGCGCGGGACTGGGCAAGGCTGTAGAAATTCCCGAAGCGATCCGCAAGGGCAAGGAAGACGCCATGAAGCACCTCGTAACTATCGCTATGGACGAGAACAATTCCATCACACATGATTTCATCGGAAAGTACGGTTCTTCCAACGTGCTGCTGAAGAGAGCTCCCGAAGGTACCGGTATTATCGCAGGTGGTCCTGCCCGTATCGTCTGTGAGCTGGCCGGTATCAAGAACATCCGTACCAAGTCTCTGGGCTCCAACAATAAGCAGAACGTGGTTCTGGCAACGATCAGCGGCTTAAGCCAGCTGAAGTCTCCCGAAGAGGTGGCAAGAAACCGCGGTAAGTCCGTGGACGAGATCTATGCTTAAGCGGAGGGCGTGAAAGGAGAAGGAAGAAATCATGGCAGATAAGATGTTAAAGGTGACTTTGGTAAAGTCCACCATCGGTGCTGTTCCCAAGAACAGAAAAACAGTTGAGTCCATGGGACTGAGAAAGCTGAATCATTCTGTTGTCCTTCCTGATAATGCGGCTACCAGAGGCCAGATTCGTCAGGTGGGTCACTTGTTAAAAGTAGAAGAAGTGGAAGCATAAGGAGAAGGAGGTGTCAAGATGGAATTATCCAATTTAAGACCTGCGGAAGGCTCTAAAAAGAGCGATAATTTTAGAAGAGGTCGTGGACACGGTTCAGGAAACGGTAAGACCGCCGGCAAGGGACACAAGGGCCAGAAAGCCCGTTCCGGAGCTCCCAGGATCGGTTTTGAAGGCGGCCAGATGCCTTTATACAGACGTATCCCCAAGAGAGGGTTCAAGAACAGGAACACCAAGGAGATTGTGGCGATCAATGTCAGCGTTTTAGAGCGTTTTGAGGAAGGCGCCACCATTGATGTTCAGGCATTGAAGGAAGCAGGAGTAATCAAGAATCCCAGAGATGGCGTGAAGATACTCGGAAACGGAGAACTTACCAAGAAACTCAACGTGAAGGTAAATGCGTACAGCGCGTCCGCAAAGGAGAAGATTGAGGCACTTGGTGGAACTGCTGAGGTGATCTGATGCTGACAACCTTAAAGAATGCATTCAAAATCAAAGAGATAAGGAGCAAAATCCTTTTTACGCTGGCAATGCTGGTTGTGATCCGTCTGGGGTCACAGCTGCCTGTGCCGGGCGTGGACAGGACTTATTTCTCAACCTGGTTTGAACAGCAGACCGGTGATGCATTTAGCTTTTTTAACGCGATAACGGGCGGTTCGTTCCTGAATATGTCCATTCTGGCGTTGAACATCAGTCCCTATATTACGTCCTCCATCATTATGCAGCTTTTGACGATCGCCATTCCGAAGCTGGAGGAGATGCAGCGGGACGGTGAAGACGGAAGAAAGAAAATCGCTTCCATCACCAGATACGTGACAGTGGTACTGGCCGTGGTACAGGCCGCCGCAATGTCCATCGGTTTCGGCAGACAGGGACTGCTTGTAAATTACAACGCGGTCAATGTAATTACCTGTATTGCCGCGCTTACCGCGGGCAGCGCCTTTATGATGTGGATCGGCGAGAGAATTACCGAGAAGGGAATCGGAAACGGTATTTCCATTGTGCTGGTGATCAATATCGTGTCCCGTCTGCCTCAGGATCTTGCCAATCTGTTTGATCAGTTTGTGTTTGGCAAAGCGCCGGCCACAGCCGTGCTGGCTGCCTGTATTATCATAGCGGTCATTCTGCTGATGGTGGTGCTGGTAATCATATTGAACGCGGGTGTGCGCAAAATTCCCGTCCAGTACGCGAAGAAAGTACAGGGCAGGAAGATGGTCGGCGGACAGACATCCAATATCCCGTTGAAGGTCAATACCTCCGGAGTAATCCCGGTAATCTTTGCCTCTTCCATTATGCAGACTCCCATTATCATCTGTAGCTTTGTGGGCTATCAGGGAACCGGTTTCTGGGGAGAGGTGCTCAAATATCTGAACCAGAACTACTGGTGCAACAAAGCCCAGCCGATCTACACAATTGGTATGATCGTATATATTCTGCTGGTAATCTTTTTTGCGTACTTCTATACATCCATCACCTTTAATCCTCTGATGGTGGCGGATAATATGAAGAGACAGGGCGGCTTTATTCCGGGTATCAGACCGGGCAAGCCCACCAGCGATTATCTGACAAGAGTGCTGAACTATCTGATTTTTATCGGCGCCGTGGGCCTGGTGGTAATCGCCATTCTGCCGTTTATTTTCAGCGGTCTGTTCGGTGCTCATATTTCTTTTGGCGGAACCAGCCTGATCATTATCGTCAGCGTGATTCTGGAGACCATGAAGCAGGTGGAATCCCAGATGCTGGTGCGGAATTATAAGGGCTTTTTGAATGATTAATAAAACAGGAAAGGCGCTTTCCCATGATTCTGGTCATAGAGGGCGTCTTTTTAGAGCGTGTTTGAAAAATCATTCCTGCCATCCGGCAGAAAGCATTTTTCAAACGCGCTCTGGTGTAAAAGCGGAAGATTTGTATTGCAAACAGCGTGTGAAGCAGGTAAAATGGAAAGGTATGGACATAAGGAGGTTAATATGAAGATAATTATGTTGGGAGCGCCCGGCGCGGGAAAAGGCACACAGGCTAAAATGATCGCGGAGAAATATCAGATTCCTCATATTTCAACGGGAGATATTTTCAGAGCGAATATCAAGAATGGAACACAGCTGGGGATGGAGGCCAAGAAGTACATGGACCAGGGGCTGCTGGTGCCGGACGAACTGACCGTTAAGATTCTGCTCGACCGGGTGGCCCAGGAGGACTGTAAGAACGGTTATGTGCTGGACGGTTTTCCCCGCACGATTCCTCAGGCGGAGGTGCTGGACAAAGCACTGGCCGGGCTGGGAGAGGCCATTGACTATGCCATCAATGTGGATGTGCCCGATGAAAACATTGTGAGAAGAATGTCCGGCAGACGGGCGTGCCTCTCCTGCGGCGCGACCTACCATGTGGAGCATATTCCCCCCAGACAGGAGGGCATCTGTGATCACTGCGGGCAGGCGTTGGTGCTGCGTGACGATGACAAGCCTGAGACCGTGCAGAACCGTCTGAAGGTATACCATGAGCAGACCCAGCCCCTGATCGACTTTTATACCGCTAAAGGCGTACTCAGAACAGTGGACGGCACGGCGGATATGAAGGATGTATTTGAGGAGATTGTTTCCATTTTGAAGTAGACCGCCGGGGCACCTGGCAGGTTTCAGGGATCGTCCGTATAAGGAAGGCGTGAAAAGAGGATAGTGGGTATGGCAGTGACGATTAAATCGGAGAGAGAGATAGAGTTGATGCGGGAGTCTTGCAGACTGCTGGCGATTGTTCATAAGGAGATGGAGGAGGCCATAAAACCCGGCATGTCCACCAAGGACATTGATATTCTGGGTGACACTCTTATCCGGAAGATGGGATGCATCCCCAATTTCAAGAATTATCACAGATATCCTGCCTCCATCTGTGTTTCGGTCAATGACGAGGTAGTGCATGGGATACCTGACAAACACCGTATTTTACAGGAGGGCGATATCGTCAGCCTGGACGCGGGGCTGATTTATAAAGGATATCATTCCGACGCGGCCCGCACACACGCGGTGGGGAAGATCAGCCCACAGGCGCGTCAGCTGATCGATGTGACCAGGCAGTGCTTTTTTGAGGGAATAAAGTACGCGAAAGCGGGCAATTATCTATTTGACATTTCCAATGCCATCGACGCCTATGCCACATCCTTCGGGTATGGCATTGTGAGGGAACTGGTGGGGCACGGAATCGGTACCCAGCTGCATGAAGATCCGCAGATCCCCAATTTTGCCCAGAGGCGCAGGGGTCCCAGACTCCGGCCCGGCATGACTCTGGCCGTGGAACCTATGATCAATATGGGGGGAGCGGATGTGGTGTGGCTGGACGACGACTGGACGGTGGTGACGGAGGACGGTTCTCTGTCCGCTCATTATGAAAACACAATTCTGATCACGGAGGGCGAGCCCGAGATCATGACGTTGTATTGATATTTCCCGGGAGACGGAAGAACTGCGTTTTGCGGGAATAAGTCAGAGGCGGATCTGTATGAAGAGGTAAGTATGACAGGATATTTGGCAATAGCCAGGGCGGGGCACGACAAGGACGTTTTATACGTCATCGTGGGTGAGGATGAGACCCATGTGTATCTCTGTGACGGGAGGGCGCGCGGCATGGCCCGTCCCAAGAAAAAGAACCGCAGACATGTCCGGATTATAAAGCAGACAGTGGATCAGAGCATAGTCAACCGCTTATTAATGAAAGAACCGGTATATGACCATGAGATCAAATATGCCATAAAACAGTATCTGGCCACCCGGCAGTTTCCATGACGCAGCACCGTTGGAGATGGCGGACCGGCCTTGAAAGGAGAGCGTATATGTCGAAGAGTGATGTAATCGAAATCGAAGGCACAGTGGTGGAGAAGCTGCCCAATACCATGTTCCAGGTAGAACTGGAGAATGGCCACAGGGTGCTGGCGCATATCAGCGGCAAGCTGCGTCAGAACTTTATCCGCATCCTGCCCGGCGACCGGGTTACCCTGGAACTGTCCCCCTACGATTTGTCCAAAGGACGCATCATCTGGAGAGATAAGTAGTCCGGATGTGTAAAAAACAGGAAAAAAGATGAATTCTACAGGAAAAAGTACTTGCATTACCCAAGGGTGCATGCTATAATGTAAAACGGTCTTTTTTGAAAGGAGGGTTTAACGTGAAGGTTAGATCATCAGTAAAACCGATTTGCGAGAAGTGCAAAATCATCAAGAGAAAAGGACGCATCAGAGTTATTTGTGAGAATCCGAAACACAAGCAGAGACAGGGATAATCACCGCCTGATCACGGTTTTTGATCAGGTATGTGAGTTCTTGTCCAGTTATTATGTGCGGCTGAACCAGCCCGTATTGCAGAGGGCTGATTATCATAGAACTGGGATGGAGCTTACGGAGATTACTTCTTGGTTACCCGGACAAAGAGTCCCGGGGAAGATCGGATCAGTAACGAAGGCGTCCGGTTGGGTGGAAGCCCCAATCAATTAGTAACAGGCGCACAGGAACAGACCGGAATTGTGCGCAGCGTTCAGTTCCGCAAAGGCGGAAACGCGAAGAAAATGGAGGAAACGTAAATGGCTCGTATCGCAGGTGTTGACTTACCCAGGGAAAAACGAATCGAAATCGGTTTGACTTACATCTATGGTATCGGTAGAGTAAGCGCAAACAAAATCTTGGCGGAAGCAGGCGTGAATCCTGATACACGCGTAAGAGACGTAACTGACGAGGAAGTGAAGAAGATCAGCGAGGCTATTGAGAAGCTGAACATCATGGTTGAAGGTGATCTCCGCAGAGAGACTGCTCTGAACATCAAGAGATTGCAGGAGATCGGCTGCTATCGCGGCATCCGTCATCGTAAAGGTCTGCCCGTCCGCGGTCAGAATACGAAGAACAATGCCAGGACCCGCAAGGGACCCAAGCGTACCGTCGCGAACAAGAAGAAGTAAAAAACGATGCTTTATTGAACAATGATTATCAGGAAAGTAGGTTAGTTTAAAATGGCAAAAGTTACAAAGAAAGTGACAAAGAAACGTGTCAAGAAAAACGTTGAACGGGGACAGGCGCATATCCAGTCATCTTTTAACAATACAATTGTTACACTGACTGACGCGGAAGGCAATGCTCTGAGCTGGGCCAGCGCCGGTGGTCTTGGTTTTAGAGGTTCAAGGAAATCTACTCCGTATGCCGCGCAGATGGCGGCAGAGACAGCCACAAAGGCCGCTTTGGTACATGGGCTGAAGACTGTGGACGTATTTGTAAAGGGGCCCGGCTCGGGACGTGAGGCGGCGATCAGGGCTTTGTCAGCCTGCGGTCTGGAAGTGACCAGCATCCGCGACGTGACGCCCGTTCCTCACAATGGGTGCCGTCCGCCCAAGAGGAGACGCGTATAGTCTATCATGTTATGCGCGCGTTATGAGCAGTGACATTGCGCCATGCCCCCGCTTTTGAAAGATGGCGGTGGGAAGCGGTTGGAAGAAGGTATCGGCAGCTGTAGGGCAGCCGCGGTATTGTAAACATCAATCATAAAGGAGAAAATAAAATGGCAGTAAATCGTGTACCTGTATTGAAGAGATGCAGAGCATTAGGTCTGGAGCCTTCTTATCTGGGCTATGATAAGAAGTCCAACAGAACCAACGCAAGGGCAGGCAAGAAGGTCAGTGAGTATGGCCTGCAGCTGCGCGAGAAGCAGAAAGCGAAGTTTATTTACGGCGTACTGGAGAAGCCCTTCCACAATTATTATGAAAAGGCCGACAGGATGAAGGGTATGACAGGTGAAAACCTGATGGTGATGCTGGAGAGCAGACTGGACAACGTGGTGTTCAGAATGGGCCTGGCAAGAACCAGAAGAGAGGCGCGTCAGGTTGTAGGCCATAAGCATATTACGGTCAACGGCAAAGTGGTGAATATTCCTTCCTACCAGATCAAGACCGGCGATGTGATCGAGGTCAGGGAGAGCGCAAAATCCTTACAGAGATTCAAGGACATCGTGGAAGTCACCGGCGGCAGGCTGGTACCCGAATGGATGGACGCGGATATTGAGGCCCTGAAGGGGAGCATCAAGAATCTGCCCACCAGAGAGATGATCGATGTACCTGTGGACGAGATGTTGATTGTCGAGTTATATTCCAAGTAAATCAAGACCATACTCTCGACAGAAAGCGGCCGGATGGCCAAGGTACAGGATTCGCAGACAACAGATTCTCATCCGGCATTTTTGTGCGGGGAGGGAATCTGTAGGATTCTAATTAGGAGGGTATTTGCAGTGTTTGATTTTGAAAGACCGAATATTGAGGTTGTTGAGATCTCGGAAGATAAGAAGTACGGTAAATTCGTAGTGGAGCCTCTGGAAAGAGGCTATGGCATCACCCTTGGGAACTCTCTGAGAAGAATCATGCTGTCTTCTTTGCCCGGCGCGGCAGTCAGTCAGGTGAAGATTGAGGGCGTATTACATGAGTTCAGTTCCATCCCCGGCGTCAAGGAGGATGTGACGGAGATCATTATGAATATCAAGAGTCTGGCGATCAGGAATAACAGCGAGACCAATGAAGTCAAAACCGCCTATATCGAGTTCGAGGGAGAGGGTGTGGTGAGGGCTTCTGATATTCAGGTGGACCAGGACATAGAGATCCTTAATCCGGATCTGGTGATTGCTACTCTGAGCGGTAAGAATACCAAGCTGTATATGGAGCTGACTATTACCAGAGGCAGAGGCTATGTGAGTGCCGATAAGAACAAACGCGAGGATTTACCCATCGGTGTAATTGCAATCGACTCCATCTATACCCCGGTAGAGAGGGTGAACGTGACGGTCCAGAATACCCGTGTAGGCCAGATTACGGACTTCGACAAGCTGACATTGGATGTTCACACCAACGGAACCCTGGTTCCGGACGAGGCAGTCAGCCTGGCCGCAAAGGTACTCAGCGAGCATTTAAGTCTTTTCATCAACCTGTCGGAGAATGCCAAGAATGCGGAGGTCATGGTTGAGAAGGAAGACAATGAGAAGGAAAAAGTGTTGGAGATGAGTATCGATGAGCTGGAGCTTTCCGTTCGTTCTTACAACTGCCTGAAGAGGGCGGGGATCAACACGGTGGAAGAATTGACCAACAAGACTTCGGAGGACATGATGAAAGTCCGGAATCTGGGCCGCAAATCCCTGGAAGAGGTGTTGGCAAAGCTGAAAGAGCTGGGACTGCAGCTGAATCCCAGTGAAGACTGAGGCTGTCGGTTCTCTGATATGATAAAACACATTGTGTAAGAAAGTCCGACTGACTTCTGGTCTCCTCGGTAAGTCCGACTGGCATGGGGAGACTGTAACCCCGAGTGGAGCAAAAAATGCATCCGGTATGTAAGTCCGAAGAGCGTGGCCGGATGTACCATGAATGGAGAAAGGAAATATTATTATGGCAAAATACAGAAAATTGGGCAGAACTTCATCCCAGAGAAAAGCGTTACTTCGCAATCAGGTGACCGCTCTGATCACACATGGCAGAATCGTCACCACCCAGGCCAAGGCCAAGGAAGTGCAGAAGATTGTTGACGGCCTGATCGCTCTGGCGGTCAAGGAGAAGGACAACTTCGAGACTGTGACTGTCACCGCGAAGGTGCCCCGCAAGGACAAGGACGGCAAGAGAGTAAAACAGATCGTAGACAAGGATACGAAGGCTGTTTTGTCTGAGACGCATCGTGACAAGGACGGCAAGATTCTGAGAATCGAGAACGGTGTCACCGTGACGGTGTATGATGAAGTGGAGAAGGAGATCAAGAAGGATCTTCCCAGCAGACTTCATGCGCGTCGTCAGATGCTGAAAGTCCTGTATCCGGTTGTTGAGGTTCCGCAGGAGGCTGCCGGCAGAAAGAGAAATACCAAGGAAATTGACCTGGTGGCAAAACTTTTTGATGAGTACGCTCCCAAGTATGTGGACCGCAAGGGCGGCTACACCAGAATTATCAAAGTCGGACAGCGCAAGGGCGACGCGGCTCTGGAAGTTGTGCTGGAACTGGTATAAAGGATGCAGAAAAGTCCATACTTTGTGTGGATTAGAACCCTGGAACATGGATTCTGCTGTATAGAAAGAATAGATCCCCCGGCATGTGCCGGGGGAATTTTTACGGTGTTTTCTGAAAATGCTGGTAGTCCTTGCAGGAATTCCAGTTGCCGCCCCAGATAAAACCGTGTTCCTTGAACAGGCGGCAGCACAGGTCATCCTCGTCAATTTTATAGGGAAACGTCTTACTGCGGTCCGCATAGTCCGCACCGGCGGCGGGGGATACATTGATGGTCTGATCCCTGTTGTAGGTGATATAGGGATTGTACAGAGGATTGATGTCGATAGCCAGTCCGTAGGCATGTCTGGAGAGACTGGAAGATCCCGATACCACGCGGTAATTGAAACAGGAGGTGTTATTGTCCGCCATGGACAGATCATCGTCTCCCTCGTAGGCATCAATCAGCCGGATTTTTTCAATCCGGTATTCCGCCCTGTATAATTCGTGGAATATCTCCACAAGATCCGGGGCGATGGACTGGTTGCAGATCAGTTCCCCTTCCTGGGAGTTTCCGTCAAAATCCGTGTAAAGTACATGGACATAGGAAAGCTCATCTGTGGTAATGGCCGGCTGCTCCAGATCCGCGGGGTAAGAGACCCCGGTGATATATTCCGCCAGACCGTCGGACAGCGGCTCGTAATAAAAACCGTCCGTCCATGTGACCCGGGCATCCGCCATCAGATCTCCGTTCAGGGAAAATCCGGGCAGCACAGATTCTTTGACATCTTCCGTCTTATTTGGCAAGTTATGATTCATGGGGCTCCGATCCGCTCCGGTGGCATCCGGACTTTCTATAGGATATGCGACATCGTCCGATTCCGGTACATTTTCCGTAAGATTCGCGGAGCCGCCGGGGGACGGAGAGGAGGGGGCTTCCCCTGAGATTCCGCCGATGGATTCATCGGGTGTTCCGCCAACGGATTCAGCGGATGTTCCGCTCACTGGGCCTGACAGATCATCCCTCTCACCGGCAGCCTGTGAGAGATCCGGGGCGGCAGGGGACTGGGGATTCTCCGCTTCCGGCCCCGGAGTCATAGTGGGCTGGGGATGCTCCCGGGCAATATCTCCCAGAGTCTCGGAGCCGATTCCGATCATATGGCTGATACTGATGCATATGACAATCACCGCCCCGATGGCGGCAAGTCCTTTAAGAAGAATATTCCATTTGCGATTCATATTGTCCCCTTCTCTATGTACGGGAGTTGTCTGCAACATACACTTCCGGTTAGCCATGATCCTCAAAGCAAAGTGTCTTCCGGTTATCGGCCGGAACTGAAAACACGGTCCACACCCGGCGTGTTATGATCCTTAAAGCAAAGTGTCTTTTGGTTATCGGCCGGGACTGAAAACACGGTCCACAACCAGAGTGTTATGATCCTTATAGCAAAGTGTCTTCCGGTTATCGGACTCGGAGCGGAAAGCGCGCTTTTCGCTCATCTACATTATAGCATGTTCAGAAACCGCCGTCAAAATTTTAGTTTTTTGATTTAATGATTGTAAATGCATGCTAAATTTAGTAGAATAGAAGACTGAGGTAAGAAGGATGAGTATAGTAAAAACCAGGAATCTCATATATGAATACGTAAAGCGGGACGAGGAAGGCAATGAGGACGGTGTGATCAGGGCGGTAAACGATGTGTCTCTGGGCATCCGGCAGGGGGATTTCATCGCTGTCGTGGGACATAACGGTTCCGGTAAATCCACTCTGGCAAAGCATATGAACGCGATCCTGCAGCCGACCCAGGGGACAGTTTGGGTAGACGGAATGGACACCCGGCAGGAGGAGAATATCTGGGATATCCGTCAGCGGGCGGGCATGGTGTTTCAGAACCCGGACAACCAGATCATCGGGCAGGTGGTGGAGGAGGATGTGGGCTTTGGCCCGGAGAATCTGGGAGTTCCCACCGAGGAGATCTGGAAAAGGGTGGAGGAAAGCCTGCGGGCCGTAGGCATGTATCAATTTCGTTCCCATTCGCCAAACAGACTTTCCGGAGGCCAGAAACAGCGGGTATCCATCGCCGGGGTGCTGGCCATGCGCCCCCGGTGTATTGTGCTGGATGAGCCAACGGCCATGCTGGACCCCAGCGGCCGGAGCGAAGTGATCCGCGCCGTCAGAGAACTGAATCAGACGGAGAAGGTCACGGTAATTCTGATAACCCATTATATGGAAGAGGTTATCTACGCAGACCGTGTCTATGTCATGGACAAGGGGCGGATTGCCATGGAGGGAACACCCAGAGAGATTTTTTCCAGGGTGGAGGAACTACAGGGACTGCGGCTGGATGTCCCCCAGGTGACTCTGCTGGCCCATGAACTGAAAAAAAGGGGACTGGACCTTCCGGACGGCATACTGACCACTCCGGAACTGGTGCAGGCGCTGACGGAGCGTGGATAACAGTCCGCATCGGCATATACAAATTGTCAAAGCAGGAGAGAATCAGGATGGCACTCAAAGTTGACCATGTAAGTTATATATATGACCCGGACGCGCCTCTGTCCCATAAGGCGCTGGACGATATCAGTCTGACGATCCCGGAGGGGCAGTTCATAGGAGTAATCGGCCATACCGGTTCCGGAAAGTCCACGCTTATGCAGCATCTGAACGGATTGGTGAAGGCCACCAGCGGACATATTTATTTCAATGGCAGGGATATTGACGCCAGAGATTTTGATAAAAAGGAACTGCGCAGTAAGGTGGGGCTGGTATTTCAGTATCCGGAACATCAGCTGTTCGAGGCGGATGTGTTTTCGGATGTGTGTTTTGGTCCCAAAAACCTGGGGCTGGAGCGGGAAGAGGTGGAACGCCGGGCCCGGGAGGCGCTGATCAGAGTGGGGGTGCCAAAGGAGCTGTATGACCAGTCCCCCTTTGAACTTTCCGGCGGACAGAAACGCCGGGTGGCGATTGCGGGAGTTCTGGCCATGCAGCCGGAAATCCTGATTCTGGACGAGCCCACCGCCGGACTGGACCCCAGGGGCCGCAGGGAGATACTGGACCAGATCCGGCAATTGCAGACCCAGACCCATATCACCATTCTGCTGGTCAGCCACAGCATGGATGATGTGGCCGAGTATGTGGACAGAATTATTGTGATGAATGGGGGAAAGATTGTATATGATGACATACCCCGCAGGATTTTCAGACGCTACCGGGAACTGGAGAAGATGGGGCTGGGAGCGCCCCAGGTGACTTATATCCTGCATACGCTGAAAGAAAGCGGCCTGCCTGTGGATACGGATATCACCACTATACAGGAGGCGGCGGACAGCATTATGCAGGCAATTTCCTCATCCCCAAGTAACGTCTGCTGAGGCCGGAGGAGCGGGGAGACGCGCTGTGCCGGCCTCGGATGTATTCCGGACCGCATTTCGCGAGCACTGGAACAGGGAGACTGTGGGCCGCGCTGTTTGGATGCCGCATTTCTCCTGAGGAAATTGAGACACGAGGTATAAGTGTATGCTGAGAGATATCACGCTGGGACAATATTATCAGACAGAGTCCGTTATACACCGGCTGGACCCAAGGGTGAAGCTGGCGGGGACGCTATTGTATATTATTTCCCTGTTTTTGTTCGAAAATGTAGCAGGCTATATACTGGCCGCCCTGTTCCTGGCCCTGGTTATCAGCCTGTCCCATGTGCCCTTCCGATTTATGGTGCGGGGCATGAAGGCCATTGTGTTTCTGCTGCTGATCACGGTGGTGTTCAATCTGTTCCTGACGCCAGGGGAGCCCCTGGTGAACCTCTGGAAGCTGACTGTCACCCGGGAAGGGCTGCACAACGCGGTGTTCATGGCCCTGCGGCTGTGCTATCTGATCATCGGTTCCTCTATCATGACGCTGACCACCACCCCCAACCATCTGACGGACGGCATGGAGAAGGGACTGCGCCCGCTGAAACTCTTTCGGGTGCCTGTGCATGAAGTGGCTATGATTATGTCCATAGCCCTTCGCTTTATCCCCATTCTGCTGGAGGAGACAGACAAAATCATGAAGGCGCAGATCGCCAGAGGGGCGGACTTTGAGAGCGGCAACCTGGTCAAGCGGGCCAGAGCCATGGTGCCGCTGCTGGTGCCGCTGTTCATCTCCGCCTTTCGACGGGCCAACGACCTGGCCATGGCCATGGAGGCGCGCTGTTACCACGGCGGAGAGGGACGCACCAAGATGAAACCGCTGGTTTACCGGCGCAGGGACCGGCTGGCGTATCTGTGCATTCTGCTGTATCTGGGGTGCAAGGTGACGGTGGGGATTTTGCTGTGAGTGTATCCACGCCATCGCCGGAGATGTGCTGTGAGCAAATCCCCACTGTCGCTGTCGGAGATTTGCTGTGAGCGTATCCCCTGCGTCGCCGCCGGAGTTTTGCTATGAGCATATCTCCACCGCCGCCGGGATTTTGCTGTGAGCGTATCCCCTGCGTCATCGCCGGAATTTTGCCTGGCACCGGTCCCCTGGCGTTCCGGAAGCTCCACTTCCGGTGGAATGGAGGACGGGCGGGAAGATGTATGTAACCAAAAAAGGGAATGAGAAATTCATGGATAAAAAGAGAGTGCGCCTGACCGTGGCCTACGACGGTACAGCCTATCACGGCTGGCAGCTGCAAAATAACGGTATCACAATAGAGAGCGAGTTGAACCGCTGCCTGACACAGCTGCTGGGAGAAGCCGTTCAGGTGATTGGGGCCAGCCGCACGGACGCGGGAGTCCATGCCCTGGGCAATATCGCCGTGTTTGACACTGCCGCCCCCATACCTGCGGAAAAGATTTCCTATGCTCTGAACCAGCGCCTGCCGGAAGACATCCGGATACTGCGGTCGGAGGAAGTCGCGGCGGACTGGCATCCCCGGCGCGTGAAGAGCCGCAAGACCTACGAATACCGGATCTACCGGGGAGCCTTTCCCATGCCCACCAGAAGACTATATACCTTTTTCACCTATCACACTCTGGATGTGGAGGCTATGCGCAGGGCGGCGGGCTGTCTGGTGGGGGAGCATGATTTTAAGAGCTTCTGTCAGGCGGGCGCGCAGGTGGAGAGCACCGTAAGGAATATTTTTTCCGTGGAACTGCTGGAACAGGGGCCGGAGCTGGTTCTCCGGATCTGCGGCAGCGGTTTTCTCTATAATATGGTAAGAATTATTGCCGGTACGCTGCTGGAAGTGGGGCAGGGCAGGCGCAGGCCGGAGGATATGGAAGCGGTGCTGGCGGCCTGCGACCGCCGGGCAGCTGGGCCCACCGCTCCGGCCCGGGGACTGACGCTGGTGGAATATGAATTTGGAGAGGAATCATGACGCTGCAATCATTTGGTTTTCTCATTTTTTTGGCAGCCGTGGCGGTGGTTCATTATAGAATCCCCCGGCGCTTTCAGTATATCTGGCTCTGTCTGGCAAGCCTTTTCTTTTATCTGTCGGGTGATATCCACTATCTTGTGGGACTGGCCATCTGCGCGGCGTCAACCTATGGCGCGGGGCTGCTGCTGGGGCGGGAGAGGGGCCGGGGGAAGAAGGCCCTGGTGGCTCTCTGCGCGGGGGTACAAATCCTGTTGCTGTTTTTGTTCCGGTATCCGTTGGCAAAATCCGTTTTTGTTCCGCTGGGATTATCCTTTTACGCGCTGCAGGCCATGGGGTATGTGATAGAAGTTTACAGGGGCAGTATGAGGCCCGAGAAAAATCCCCTGCGCTATATGGTGTACGTCACTTTTTTTCCCACCGTCATGTCCGGTCCCATTCAGAGGGCGCCGGAGCTGCTGCCCCAGATCAGGGAGGGGAAGGACTTTGACTATGACAGGGTTCACTCCGGCCTGTATCTGCTGCTGTGGGGCTTTCTGTTAAAACAGGTACTGGCTAATCCGCTGGGCAGCATGGTGGATTATGCCTACGGAAATTACGCGGAAATGCCGGGAGCAACGCTGCTGTGGGCCACCGTGCTCTACGCGGTGCAGCTGTACTGCGATTTTGCCGGTTACAGCGCTCTGGCCATGGGGGCGGCCGGGGTCCTGGGCTTTGAAATCAGCGAGAACTTCCGGCAGCCCTATTTCGCGGTATCGGTCAGAGATTTCTGGAAGCGGTGGCATATCAGCCTGTCCTCCTGGCTGAGAGATTATGTCTACATTCCGCTGGGAGGGAATCGCAGGGGTAAATGCAGGCAGTACGGCAATTTAATGGCCACATTTCTGATCAGCGGCCTTTGGCATGGGAGCGGCGCTCACTATCTGGCCTGGGGGGCCATCCACGGGGTCTGTCAGGTTCTGGAAAGCGGGATCTCCCATAGACACAGAGGCCCGGGCCTCCCCGCACCGACGAATGCCGGGAGAATGGAAAATCCCGGCGTTTGCCGGGCGCGTCGGATCGTAAGGGGGATGGGCGTCTTTGCTCTGGTGGATTTCGCGTGGCTGTTTTTCCGGGCGGAAAGCCTGGAACAGGCATTTGCAATTTTGTATCGCATATTTTTCTGTTTCCGGTTCAAAGAAATGACTTACTATGGAAGCTACCTGATGGGAAGGACGAAAACGGAACTACTCCTGCTCCTTTTGGGGATTGTTCTGATGTTCCTGGTGGATTTTCTGCATGAAAAGAAAATTTCCATCGAGCGTTACGCGGCCCGCAGGCTTCCCAGCGGGGTCCGGTGGGCCGCCTATATCGTTCTGACCCTGGGCATTCTGCTGGTTGTCGCACGCGAGTACGGACAGGGGGCATCGAACTTTATTTATACAAGGTTTTAGAGCGTACACGCTTTGAAGCGTAAGCGCTCCAAAGTGTACACGCTCCGGGGGAATGAATGTATGTTGAAAATGTTTTGGAAGTGCTGTTTGTTTTCTTTGATTATGACAACCCTATGCGGGGGGATTCTTGCTTTGTCCGCCAGAGACCCCTTCCGTCCGATCATTGCCGCGGTGACGGATTCCCGGGACTTCATGGAGGAGAGCGGCATGCTGCCGGGCTTTGAGCGGGCCAGGAGACAGGACGGGACCACGCAGCTGGTGACGGGCGACAGCATTTGCAGGCAGATGCTGGCACCGCTGGAGAAATACAATCCCGAAAAAAGTGTTCTGGCCACCAACGCGGCGCTGATGATGCCGGGGCAATATCTCCTGGCCCGGGAATATCTGCAAAACCATCCCGGAACCACGGACGTTTTTCTGATTATGCATCCGCTGACCCTCACCAGGACCTTTGATCTGGAATGGGGGTACAGATACGCGGCCATGACTTATGTGGAAACGGATACCTTCCCATATCTGGAGGAACGGACACGCAAGGCCATGAAAGGTGCTTACGGTGCCTTTTTTCTGAACAGAAATGTGGTCTGGATGATCGAAAACTCCCCCGTATGCCGGAAAATCGGGCTGAGTTATATGAATACCCACGGGAAAGTCTATGAGCAGAGTCATCCCTTTGAGATCGCGGACCTGTATGTGGAGAAGCTGTACCAGCTCTGCCGGGAAAACGGGGCGTCACTGCATCTGTATTCCTCTCCCGTGGCGGAATATTACCGGGAGGAAATGGCGGCTCTGGCGGGGGATTATGAGCAGACAGCGATGAGCGGACTGTTTCCGGATTATATGAAGGATATATGGTACTATCCCGACGAATGGACGGAGGATCTGAGTCATTTCAGCGGAGAGCACGCCGGGCGGGAGCAACTGAATGAGATCCTGGAGCAGGCCTATGGGCAGACCCCGCTGTGGGAGGGGCTGCGGGTCACAGATCCGGGGGCCCGTTGACCGGGGAAAGCACGGTTCCATCTCAGCGCTGGAGCATGTTTGAGAAATCATTCCCGCTATCTGTACACCCCACTTTGCGTGATATTTGGGCCAAATTCAGGTACCATAACCCGTTATGCGTCCGTCTTTGGCACAAATTTCCCACAAATTGCGACGCACATTTGACAGAAAGCATTTTTAAAGCATGCTTTGGAAGCTATGCCGGGAGGGAGGGGGAAGAAGATACATGCGCAAAGCAGGCTGCGGCCCGCCGCTTTTTATATATAGTAAATACATCAGTCCCAGAAGCCCGGGCACTCGACACTTTGTTGAGTGTGAACAGAATTTCTTGAAGAATAATTGCGATTGTGTTATGGTAAATTTACTCTACAAAGGGTAAGTATAAGGAGGTGTTTATCATGAAAGCCATTTTGAACTTGCCCGCTCCCTTAATACAAGGTCGCATCATTAAAACCGAACAAAGGTGATTCGGATGCGATGCAGCAACTGATACGGCGTTAATCATAAGGCCCAGAGAGGCGTCCGCACAGCGGCAAGGGATGTGAAGGAGGATCCACACAGGCTTGGAAACCGCTCCATAGGAGGATTATTATGGGTATGCCCCATACAAAAGATTCCCACCGTATCGTGTACTCCTTGTAATTTGTCGGCTAAAGGGCTGAACAAACTTGCAGAACCAAAACTGCTAAAGTGACAGAGTATTTGATAGAAGCATTTGGCGCATTCTTTTGTGGCGAAAGCCTGCAAAATACATAGGGTAAAAAAATTTGGGCATAAGCCGATAGAAAATGCGCTTCTATCGGCTTTTTGCTTGGTGTGTAACGCCTGACAGCAAAGCTGTTCGCAGGCAAATCACAAACCAATCTGACGGTCCACGTACAACCGATGCGCAATAGAGAACAGGCCGACAGAGCCTGAGAATAAAAGCCTGATAAGCGGAAAAAAGTGTAAAAATCATATTGACAGCGGGGAAAACCTATAATATAATTAATCACTGTGGCGGAGTCAGTGCGCCATGTGTCATATGCTTTTTATATAGCTTCTTATTGCCGAGTCAAAGCCCCGACGAGGCATGGAGATAAAATGAATCAGGCCCTGGAAGCCTTTGAGCGGCAGCCGGACATCTGCGGCTTAAAGAGGGAAGGAGCCAGCCAACTAAGTCTAAGGACAAAGTAATACGGAGGTAACGCAATGAAAACATTTATGGCTAGTCCAGCTACTATCGATAGAAAGTGGTATGTAGTAGACGCTACAGATCAGACCCTGGGACGTCTGGCTTCCGAGATTGCCAAGGTGCTCAGAGGCAAGAACAAGGCAATCTTTACTCCTCATATGGATTGCGGTGATTATGTGATCGTAATCAACGCGGAGAAGGTGAAGGTTACCGGCAGGAAGCTGGACCAGAAGATTTATCGCCATCATTCCGACTATGTAGGCGGCATGAAGGAGACTACCCTGAGAGAGAAGATGGCCAAGAAGCCTGAGCAGGTGATTGAACTGGCTGTCAAGGGTATGCTTCCCAAGGGACCTTTAGGAAGACAGATGTACACCAAGCTGCATGTATACGCGGGACCTGAGCATAATCACGCCGCCCAGAAGCCCGAAGTGCTGACATTCTAAAGGACGGAAAGGAGAATAGATCATGGCGAAGACAGCAAAATACTATGGAACCGGCAGAAGAAAGAAGTCCATCGCGAGAGTATATCTGGTACCCGGTAAGGGCGATGTGACCATCAATAAGAGAAGCATGGATGATTACTTTGGTCTGGAGACTCTGAAGGTGATCGTGCGCCAGCCTCTGGTGGCTACCGAGACCGCAGACAAGTTTGATATCATTGTAAATGTAAAGGGCGGCGGATATACCGGCCAAGCCGGCGCGATCAGACACGGCGTCGCAAGGGCTTTGTTACAGGCGGATGCGGATTACAGACCGACCTTGAAGAAAGCCGGTTATCTGACCAGAGACCCCCGTATGAAAGAGAGAAAGAAATACGGCCTCAAAGCGGCGAGACGTGCGCCTCAGTTCAGCAAGAGATAAACAAACGAAATATCAAATATGGATTTTAATCCCCAAAGCATATGTGTTTTGGGGATTTTATCTGCATTTTGTATAAAATGCCAGTAGATATTTATTGGAAAACGAGTATAATATAAATAAGAAGTTCGGTTGAACCTCTTATTATTCTGCCGGAACTGCATATCGGCATTAATAGAAAAGGTGCAGATACAAATATTTTTCGCTACCCAGCGAGCGACTGATAAATGGCTGGGATACAAATTTTGTGCCTCACTGTCTAGTGGGGCATTTTTGTACATAGGAGACAAGTTGAATACAGGTAATTTTTATTTTATTAAGGATGAATATTATAAACGGTTTCCTGATTGTGGATTAATGGGAAATAAGGATAGTGATGAGGCAGGAGTACATGGAAGACCTTGTTGTTATTGTTTTGAAATGGACGGATATTTTTGGATGGTTCCCATATCATCTAAAACAGAAAAATACAAGAACATATATGAGGAGAAGAGAAAGAGATATAAAGAATATGACGGTCTGCGATTTGGATATGTAAACGGTCAATATAGAGCTTTTTTGATTCAGAATGTCTGTCCGGTGAGTGAAGAGCATATTGATTGTCAGTATATGATTGAAAACAATACAGTTCCAGTGACTATAAATGATAAGCTGGCGGCAGAGATTAACGGTATCGTGAGAAAGGTAATCAGATTAAATAAAAGGGGAGTCAGGATTGTTTTGACAAATATAAATCATATCTTGAATGAACTGAATAAGACAAAATGAGATCGTATGAGTATTTATGGGTAAGTAACAGGTAACTAACAAAGTGCTTGAAAATGCCGTATTTTGGGCGTTTGGAACTATGCAAGAGATAAACAGAAGAATATACAGAGGCAAGAATATGTACTCCGCAGGATTATCCTGCGGAGTTTTTTGCATTGGACCGGTATTCCGCCCGGCCCACCCTGTTATGCCATAGGAAGTTCCATGCGTCGGGTCCACATCGCCGCCAAAATTCGGCAGTTATCGGTACGCCCGAATGTCAATGCACTGCGACAGGCATCACCCCA
The DNA here is from genome assembly GCA_910583845.1 of uncultured Acetatifactor sp. Taxonomy (GTDB): domain Bacteria; phylum Bacillota; class Clostridia; order Lachnospirales; family Lachnospiraceae; genus Acetatifactor. Next base: position 25,294 of record CAJUAB010000035.1, on the reverse strand, counting down.
TATCGCCGTCAATATTTTGTCGGTATCGGTACCTCCCAGGCATCCGATTTCTCCGCAATATTCCTCTTCTGAGCCCTGCTTCGATGGTGAAACGGGGTATATACAGAAAAATCTTCTGCCGGTACCCCGTTTATCGTAAAAAGAGGATCTGTAAGGTCATTTTTTTCGCATATCAGGGTATATACAGAAAAATTGTCGCTCCATATCCCCTTTTTTGCGATCAGCGGGGTATTGACACACAATTTTTTTGTATATGCCCTGTTTCACCATACAAACTGAGCAAAAAAGGGAGAGCTTGCGAAACATCGGGGTATTGGGGAACAATTATTTTATATATACCCTGCCGGATCAAATGATGTCCAAAATAGGCCGACCTGCACGGGGGTTGGCAACAAACCGCAACTGTACGCCCGAGGAAATCTCTGCCGGATTTGGACAGCTTCCATCAGCAGGCGTACATGGACAACTCTGCCGGATTTGGACAGCTTCCATCAGCAGGCGTACATGGATAATCCGGCGTAATGCAGAAAGTGCAAGACGCAGGGTGCACGGATCAAATGGGTCAGGCTGCAAGTAGCTATAGTCCCAAAGCCAGCCGGATAGGGCAGTAGTACAGATGTGCCTGGCATAGCGAATGCCATAGTACTATGAGCGGAGAACTTCAGGCTTTCACTTTTCAGATCATGTAGGGCCATCCTGTAAAAAATCTGCATGACCGCAATATCCACAGGCGGTAAGAGTCTTTTTCCGCCCTGCGCTGCATAGACGATTGCAAAACTTCCCTGGTACCACAGCGCGCATTTGAAACACGCTCGCTGTTTTGAGAGGAAGTTGTATAGGGCCAGTGCGTATTTGAAGACTTTTTGGCCAGGGAACTCAATGGATAGAGGACAATTTTGCCGCTTCTGATTCTGTGAATGAAAGTGGCTGCAATACAGCCTATACGTATTATTACGTATATAAGCCTTCCTTCATAATGTCGATTTTTACGAACAAAAGGAATATCCGCCATTAGCAATGGACCAGACAGCTGTCAACTATTCTGAGCGGTTGGCGGCAGACCTTCTTTTGCAGTATAGTCTTATATATTATGTGAAGAATCATATTTTCTCTTCACATAGCTACAATGGAGAAAAAAGTCAGCAGTCATGCATTCTGTGTGGCCGTGTTAAAAATGGTTCAGGGATAACATCGCCATTTTTTTCCAGTAATATACAAAATTCGACAAAAAATGTATTGATAATATCTACTACCTAAATTATAATATTAAAAAGGATTTGTGACAGAAAAGAGAAATACGAAGGAGAACAATCATATGAGTTTTGGAGATAAACTGTTTCAACTAAGGAGTGAGAGAGGAATCTATCAGAAGGAGATAGCGGAGTTTCTGTCTGTATCGGTGGGAACCATTTCCAACTATGAGAACGGTGTGCACAGTCCGGATCTGGAGACGCTTTGCAAGCTGGCGGGATATTTTAATGTGACCACGGATTTTATGCTGGAACTTACGGACAACGCCACATCCATGGATAAGCTGAATGTGCCCATGGCGGAAGGGCATACCATCGGGAGCGCCCTGAACACCTTGCAGGATCTGTCACAGCCCAGCCGCCAGCAGATGCTCAATTATCTGACAATGGTCAGAACCTGTGAGGATATGCCCAGGAAAAACCGGATTATCAGCAGACAAAAACAAACCATTGAGCAACAAAGCCAGACCATTGACCGGCAGGCCCAGGAGATCAATCACCTGAAAGAAATCCTGCGTCTCCAGAATGAGGAAGAGCTACAGACGCAGGAAGCGCTACAGGGCTGAGAAAGCAGGGCATGATTTGCCTGGCACTGGTATGGCCCGTGCACTGTACGCTCAGAGCATGGTACGCCCGTGCGCTGTACGTCCAGAGCGTGGTAGGCCCGTGTACTGTACGCTCAGAGCATGGTACGCCTGTGTACTGTACGCTCAGAGCGTGGTAGGCCCGTGTACTGTACGCCCAGAGCGTGGTACGCCTGTGCACTGTACGCTCAGAGCATGATACGCCCGTGCGCTGTACGCTCAGAGCATGTTACGCTGCACTCGCCCAGAGCGTGGTAGGCCCATGCACTGTACGCTCAGAGCATGTTACGCTGCACTCGCCCAGAGCGTGGTAGGCCCGTGCACTGTACGCTCAGAGCATGATACGCCCATGCGCTGTACGCCCAGAACGTGGTATGCCCCCGGCGCTGTACGCCCCATAGCATGGTACGCCTCAGGGCGTACGGGAAGCGCAGTTCCCGGCTAGATTGAGCACTGACGCATGTTTTCATATTCGCGATATTTTTCGCCAAATCCGGGTTGCGCAGCCCGCCATACGACCTCCTCCGGCACAGATCTCCCACAAATTGTGACGCACATCTGGCAGAAAGCATTTCAGACACGCTCTGGAACGCTTGCAGACGGAGGATTTGATTGACGCAGGACAGAAATAAAGAAAAACTTACAAATTTTGCCAGAAAACAGTTGATAGTATCTAGAATATATAATATAGTATTGTGTAGGGATTCAAGCAGAGGAGAATCACAATATGGATTTTGGGAAAATACTGTTTCAACTGAGAACGGCACGGGGGATACTGCAAAGGGAGCTGGCGGAGTATCTTGGCGTTTCTGTCGGCACCATATCCAACTACGAAAACAGCGTTCACTGTCCGGACCTGAATGTTTTATGCAGCATTGCTGAGTTTTTTAATGTATCCGCGGATTATCTTCTGGGACTCACAACAAATTCCATGCCCATTGACAGCCTGAACGTCAGACTGTCCGACGAACATACAGTGGGCAGTGTGCTGAACTCTATTCTGGAGTTGTCCCAGGACAGCCGTCAGAGCCTGTCCAAATATCTGGAGCTGATTAAGATCTGCGAGTCCATGCCGGAGAAGGAGGAAACGATCTGCCGGCAGAACGTGCTGCTCCAGCGGCAGAAACACACGATTGAACGGTTGAAGAAGGCAAATACCCTACAGGCTCAGGAGATTATACAGTTAAAAACCCTGTTGGGCGAAAATTGTGTGATTTCCCCCTAAAGTATTCGCGGCAGCCACCGATATACTATATGTCGGGTGGACGGGGAACGGAAGAGCAAAAGAAAGATTCTCAAAAAAATTTTGAAAATCTCCATGAAGCCCTAAAGTTTTCCATAAACACACCGATATACATAACAAGTAAGGCAAATGAACGAAAGTTCAATGCTTACCCTCAACGTAATCCGGATCTGATCCGCACAATCAGAAAAAGATTACAGTAACATTTGCCGGGAGAGCGATAAGTGCGAATCGAAGGAACGGCAAGCAAAAATCTGGCCGCAAGGAAGCGGCTTCAAAATTCAAGGAGGAATATACCATGGTAGTACAACACAACTTACGTGCAGTAAACTCTAACAGAATGCTGGGCTTAACCGCTGCAACTCAGTCCAAATCCACCGAGAAACTGTCCTCTGGCTATAAGATCAACCGTGCTGCTGACGATGCTGCCGGCTTGGCTATCAGCGAGAAGATGAGACGTCAGGTGAGAGGTCTGACCCAGGCTTCCCTCAACGCACAGGACGGCGTGTCCATGGTGCAGACAGCAGAAGGTGCTTTGAACGAAGTACACGATATGCTGCAGAGACTGAATGAGCTGGCAATCAAGGCTGCTAACGGAACCAACCAGACTGAGGATTGCGGTTATATCAACAAGGAAGTAGATAAGCTCAAAGCTGAGATTTCCAGAACTGCAACACAGACCAAGTTCAATGAGATGGGTCTGCTGTCCAGTACTGGTACCAAAGCCTTGCAGGTGGGCACAGAGAGTGGACATGAGATTTCGATCACTCTTCAGAAGATGGATGCAACCACAATTGGTGTTGGAAGTATTTCTATGTCTACTTCTGCCAGCGCAAAGAACGCTATTTCTTCTATCAAGAATGCCATTAAGACGGTTTCTGATTTCAGAGCAGAGCTTGGTGCTACCCAGAATCGCTTAGAGCACACGATCAACAACCTGGACAATGTAGTTGAGAACACCACCGCTGCAGAGAGCCGTATTCGTGATACAGATATGGCTACTGAGATGGTTAAGTATTCCAACAACAACATTCTGGCACAGGCGGGCCAGGCTATGCTGGCACAGTCCAACCAGGCTAACCAGGGAGTACTTTCCTTACTGCAGTAATCGTAAGACCATAGTAGTTATTACCGGGAAAGGGGCTGATGAAAGTCAGCTCCTTTTCTTCATGTAAAAATAGTGTCGTATAACGCTGATCAGAGTGGGACAGGGACCGCAATAAGGCGATTCAGGAAAGCAGAATGAGTGGAAGAATAGAATTTTCGAAAGAATATTTTGACCCGGAGACACGTTGCAACTATCTGGTAAGCCGGACTATGAAATCAGTCTGGGCGGCGCAGCTGGAGGTGCTGGTTCATATAGCGGAAATCTGTGAGCGCCATGGTTTACGGTTTTATGCTATGTTCGGCACACTTCTGGGAGCCGTAAGGCATAAGGGCTACATTCCGTGGGATGACGATCTGGATATCGGGATGCTCCGGGAAGATTATATGGGATTTCTGGAGGTGGCGGGAGAGGAACTGCCCCCGGAGTATCAGATTTTAAGTGTATATACGAATCCGAAAGGATTAACATCCGGCATGAGGGTTACAAACGGAATCATGATAGAGCTGGCAGGAAAGCGTATGGAAGAGTACCACGGATGTCCGTTTGTGGTGGGAATTGATGTCTTTCCTTTGGATTATGAGCCCTTGGATGCCGCCGCAAGGGCGGAGCAGTACGAAAGGCTGCAAAAGATCAAAGAAATCTACCGTTATGCGGATGCTTACTCAAGGAGAGATGAACTGGGACTTGATGCATCAACTGCGGGACTATACCGCGCCAAGATGGATAAAGGGCTGGAAGAGATGGAGAAGAAATATCAATATCCCGTAGACCCGTCTAAATCCATAACCTGGCAGCTTTTGGCTCTGTATGATCTGGTGAGCATGATGTATAATGAGGAAGAGTCCGCCTACATCACCTCCCATCAGATGAACACGGAGGCGGACCGAATGCTGTGGAACAAGGAATATTTTGCGGAAATTCTTCCCATGGGATTTGAAAATGTATTTCTGCCGGTGCCTGCGGGGTGGGATGCCATACTGCGCAGGAATTATGGGGATTATATGAAGTTCCCGGAACAGCATGAAATTCATACATGCTATAGAGACCAGGCCAAAATATTGATTCAGAGGGGATTGTGGAAGCCGGAGGAGGATGCTCCTGTGAACGGGCCCGGAAAGGGAAGAATGTATGTGCCCAAATGCTTCAGCAACGCTGTATCGGGAACCGGATGCAAAAGGATATTGTATAGCACCAGCCTCACCGGTATGCTGCGCGGAGGAGAGAAGTACCTGCAAAAGATCAGGAATACAATAGAGACATTTGGAGGCAGGCAGGAGATCCTGCTCTGGTGGGTTCCTCATGAGAGCAAAGGTTGCCTGTACAGGGAACTGAATCCGGAGCTTTTTGAGGAATACGAGCAGCTGCTGGAGGCATATCGGGCAGCTGGGCAAGGAATTTTGGATCAGTCGGATAAAAAAGAGAGAGCGGTGGACCTGTGCGATGCTTTTTATGGAGATACAGGGGAACTTTATGAGATGTTCTGCAAGACAGGTAAACCGATGATGAGGCAGAATGATGATATCCTTTCCTGACAACTACTTTGATACGGAAACCAGGTGCCGGTTTACGATTGGCAGTATTATGAAAGCCAATTGGGCGGCGCAGCTGGAAGTACTGGAAGTATTGAAAGAAATATGCGCAAAACATCATATCACTTTTTTCGCCGGATTTGGCACACTGATCGGGGCCGTGCGGCACAAGGGATATATCCCATGGGACGATGATATAGACGTGGTTATGAAGCGCCCGGATTACATGAAATTTCTCTCCGTGGCCAGGCAGGAGCTGCCGCCGGAGTACCGGGTCCTCAGTATGTATCATGAGGAAGGGTGGACAGGAACCTTTTCCAGGATTACAAACGGCAGTGCCATATCGACAGAGCCGGGGCGTCTGGCCCGTTATCATGGCTGTCCTTTTTGTGTGGGGATTGACCTTTTTCCGATAGATTATTATCCGAAGACGGCAGGAGAGCAAAAGCTGCAATGGACCATGCTGGATGTTGTAAAAAGCAATATTGGCTTCTGTGACGGGCTCCTGGAAAATCCTTCTGAGGATGTGGCGGAAGCCTGCCGGGAGGCATTGTTGCAGGGGCTGGAGATGCAGAGAGAGCTTCTGGGAATTTCGGTGGACACCGAAAAGAATATCGTACATATCCGGAATCAACTCTTTCGCATTTATGACAGGGTTTGCATGATGTATCAGGCACAGGAGTGCGAGGAAATGGTCTCCTTTCAGGGGCAGCTGGATCATCTGGCAGGCAGATGGAAAAAGGAGTGGTTTGACGAGGCAGTTTTCATGGGCTATGAGGTGTCTCATATCCCTGTGCCGGTTGAATATGACAAGGTACTGCGGGCCACCTTTGGGGATTATCGCAGGCTGGTATTCCACGGCGGAGGACATAACTATCCGTACTACAGAGAACAGCTGCAGGCACTTCTGGAGCGCGGGCTGTGGGTATTGGAGGATGGTCTTGAGGCAGGCGAATATCAGGCGTTCCCGGAGTGGGAGAAGACAAAGAGCAATGGCGAGACAGCGCCGATGCCTGAGACATGGAGGCGGCTTATCGGAGATTCCACAGAAAATCCAAGGAGGGTTGTACTATATTTCACCTCATTAATGGGGCTTCTTCGAGGGGAAATGGCATATATTGAGAAAGTAAAGGCGGTTATAGAGGTCTTTCGTCAGAATCAGGAGATAGCGCTATGGTGGATTCCCTGCCAGACAGAGGGATGTCTGTACCAGCGGCATAATCCGAAGCTGTTTGAAGTGTTTCACTGTCTCTGTGAAGAATATCAAAAAGAAGGATGGGGAATTTATGACGACAGTGGGGATTATGCCAGAGCCGTGGTGAAATGTGACGCTATGTATGGCGATTATGGCGAGGTTTATGAGCTATTTTGTCAAAGCGGAAAACCTGTGATGATACAGGATGAAGCGATCTGTAGATAGAATCGTGGGAAGGAAAATATGTTACAGTTTTCAGAGGATTTTTTCCGGGATGAGATCCGGGAGGACTTCTATATTGATACAACTATGAAGACAGTGTGGGCTGCGGCGCTGGACGTGCTGCAGACCATTGCGGAAGTCTGTGATAAATATGGGTTGGAGTGGTATGTGGCATACGGAACCTTGCTGGGAGCTATACGACATGAGGGGTATGTCCCTTGGGATGACGATCTGGATATCTGGATGAAACGGGAAGACTATCAGAAAATTCTGTCAGTGCTGCCCGAAGAGTTGCCCCGGGAATATCATGTACTCAGTCCTCAGACAAAGGAGGGGTATGAGCAGTACCATACCTGTGTGGTCTGCGGAGAGGGGATCAGCATTGAGCCATGGTATCTGGAGAGGCATTACGGTTGTCCGTTCCGGGTGGGGGTGGATATCTTTCCGCTGGATTATCTTCCACGGGATGAGAGGTTATGTCAGCATCAGAGGAGTATTTTTTTGCTGGCAAAACGTGTCGTTCAGACAGTGCAGGAGTATCGGCAGCTGCCGGAGTCCCATAGAGAACAGAGAGAACGGCACATGAAGGAAATCCGGGAGGGAGTCAAGGTCCTGAAAGAGTGCTGTGGATATACGGTAGAAAGACAGCTGTTGGATCAGGAGCAGTGGGAAGAGGTCATCAGCGCTGTGTACCGTATAGCCAACGAAGTAATCCGACATTGTCCGGAGGAGGATGCCGATTATCTGGTTATGTATCGGGACTATGCCAATACAGAGCAAAAGGTATTTCCCAAGGAGTGGTTCGATGAGACGTGGAGCGCGACTTTTGAAAATCTGATGCTGCCGATTCCCTGGAAATACGATGAGATTCTGAGGAGGATCTATGGAAACTGGCAGGTGCGCTATCGGAACAGCGCCAGCCATGATTATCCTTATTATGAGAAGCAGTTGGATAAACTGCGGGAAATGGTGCGTCAGCGTATTAATACTACAGACAGCGAGGAGGAAGAGGGTATCTGGCCTGTAGAATGGAAGAATTTGCTTTCGCAGACGAAAGGTAACGGGAAAAAGGCTGTCCTGTATACCAACGATATCAGTGAGTTTATCACCTATGGGGAAGCGGCGCTGAACAGGCTGGAATATGTGCTGCGGACATTTTATGAGGCAAAAGAACAGATCCTGCTGTGGTGGAGGCCTCAGCAGCAAATGGCCAGCGCTTTGATGCTGGCAGCCGGTCAGTCGTCAGACCTGGGGGCAGGGGGTATTCTGGCGAGACGGTATAATGATATACTGAAGCAGTACAAGACGGCGGCGTGGGGAATCTGCGATGAAAGTATTGATAAGCAGCGTGCAGTGGAATTGTGCGACGCATATTACGGCGCAAAGAATAATATGGTGGGAAAGTTTCAGGGTATGGGGAAACCGGTCATGATCGCGGCAGGAAAGCAGGAATATGTGTAGTCGCACATAATTGCGCGGTGGAGGAAACGCGGATGTTGGAATTTGAGGAAGGTTTTTTTAAGCACGAAATCAGGGATAATTTTTATGTGGATGTAACGATGAAGACTGTATGGGCCGCGGAGCTGGAGGTGCTGCAGAAGATCGCAGAGATTTGTGACAGACATGGGATTGTCTGGCATGCAGCCTATGGAACTTTGCTGGGGGCTATCCGCCATGAGGGCTTTATTCCCTGGGATGATGACTTCGATATCTGGGTCATGCGAAGCGATTATAACCGGCTGATCCAAATTTTGGTGAAGGAACTGCCGGAAGGCTATCATGTGAGATCTCCCCTGTCTGAGGAGGGCTATGCCGAATACCATACCTGTGTCAGCAATGGGAGCCAGGTCAGTGTCAATGAAGAGTGGCTGGAGCAGTATCATGGCTGTCCGTTTTCGGTGGGGATGGACATTTTCCCGCTGGATTATCTGCCCCGGGACGAGAAGAGCAGGGCGGTACAGGAAGGCATATTCTCAGTCGCGATGGGCTGCGCGGTGGCCGCTTCAGAGTGTGACAGGAAGCAGAAATTCGCTGAGGATAAGCAGACAGATGTTGAAAGATTGTGTGAAGGGATTCAATATCTGGAAGAAAACATGGGGTTTCGAATTGACTGGCAGCTAATAGAAGATGGGCAATGGAAAAAGGCCGCGTCTGAATTGTGGAAATGGGCGAATTATATCGCTATGATGTACGAAGAACAGGAGAGTGACTATTTAGTCTGCTATATAGACTATGCGCGGTGGCCTCAGAAGAAGTTTCAAAAGGAATGGTTTGCGGAAGTCTACAGCGCAACCTTCGAAAATTTCATGCTGCCGGTTCCATGTGGATATGATGAGATATTGCAGAAATTATATGGAGATTATCATGTATGCCGCCGGGGGCAAAGCTCCCACGGTTATCCGTTCTATGAGGAACAACTCGAAGTAATGCGTAGACTGATAAAAAGCGCGCAGGCTGAAGGGGACGACAAAGAGAAAGATATAGCCCCGACAGATTGGCGGGAACAGTTGACCGGAGGGAAGACAGTAAAGAAGATCATCTTGTATACAAATGACATAGGAGATTTTATTTCGTATGGGGAAGCGGCATTGGATAAGCTGGAAGACGTTCTGCATATTTTCTCGGAGGTGCGGGAATACGTTTTGCTGTGGTGGAGACCTCAAAAGGAAATGGAAAACGCTTTAAGGCTGGCGGATCAGAAAAATGCTTCTCTTGCAAATCCGGGAGGGAGTCTGGCGGAGCGGTATGAAGCTATCTTAATGCAATATAAGGGGGCTGGCTGGGGAGTGTGCGATGAGAGCAATGACAAACAGCGTGCTATGGAAATATGTGATGCATATTACGGGCCGATGAATAATATGATAGAAAATCTTCAGAATAAGGGGAAGCCGGTTATGATTGCATGCGGAAAATAAATATCGCAGATGGCTAAAGGCGGTGGCCCGTGCGGATATAATATATTGCATGGTGTTATGATTGTCCCTTGAATGTGGTTTCAATTGAGGATACCCTGGCCTATGAGACGAATTATGTGTTCCTGTTTGACCGCCGACAGTATCAGAGTTATTACAACCGGGGATTTCGAACGGTGTATCATATGCCGCTTGGAGTGAATGCCCATCGTTTATCCGGGCTGAAATATTCCTCTGCGCTGGAGAGGAAGTACGCTTGTGAGGTAGGGTTTGTGGGTAATCTATAATACAAAGTTCTACTCCTATGCCCCATCGGATTTAACAGGAAATGCTGTTTATTGCGGAGCTGTCGATTATATGTCGGAGATGCCGTATGTTTTTCATTTTTCCAAGATAAATCTGAATCCTATTATGCGGAGTATTCAGACAGGTATTCCGCTGCGGGCTTTTGATGTAATGGGCATGGGCGGCTTTTTGCTGTCCAGCTGGCAGGAAGAACTGGCGGAAACTTATATAGATGGGGAAGAGCTGGTACTGTATGACAGCATGTCGGATGCGGTAGAGAAAGCCGCGTTTTATCTGGCACATGAAGATATCCGCATGCGGATAGCCTGCTTGGGTCAACAGAAGACTTTGCAGGAGCATAATTTGCGAGACGTTTTGGAAAAGATGTTTCAGAAGATGTTTCAGATTGTTTTTTTAACACACTCCGGGTATTGACAATTCCTGAATATTCTGTATAATAAAGAGTACAACAGCAGAAAGAATAGCAGGACTCATTCTGAACGGGTCAACTATTCTTTCTGCTGTTTTACTTTACAGAAAACGGGAGGAATCAATCTATGACACAGAAGAATGAAAACGGCAAGGCAATCTCCAACAGGGAGACGAAGAACAGCGCATTCATAACCTATTTCAGCGATCCGGAGAACGCGTCTCAATTATATGCGGCGCTGGGGAACGGAGAGGCCTCTCCGGAGGACATCACGTATGTCACTCTGGAGGGCGTACTGTTTATTGCCAGAAAAAATGATCTGGCGTTTACTGTGAAAAATAGAGTGCTGGTTATCAGCGAGCATCAGTCTACGATCAATGAGAACATGCCCTTGCGGGATCTGCTGTATCTTGGGCGCACTCTGGAGAAACTTCTGGATGAGAGGTCCATGTATAAGCGCGGTCTTCTCAGGATACCAACGCCGGAATTTTTTGTTTTTTACAATGGTAATGAGCCGTATCCGGCGGAAAAAATCCTGCGGCTTTCCGACGCTTATCTTGAAAAGGCTGAGCAACCTATGTTAGAATTAACAGTGAAAGTAATTAACATTAATCTTTCATCGGGCAATAGACTGTTGCAGGAATGCCGCCCGATGTATGAGTATTCGTGGTTCATTCAGCGGATCAAAGACTATCAGGCGGACGGCTGGACCAGAGACGCGGCGATCACTCAGGCAGTGAAAGACTGCCAGATGGAGGGAGTCCTGGTGGAGTTTATGAAGAAACATGGCTCGGAGGTGATAAATATGCTGTACACACAGTGGAATTGGGACGATGCGATGGCGGTGGAGAGAGAAGAGGCGTATGCGGAGGGAGTCAACCAGGGAATAAGTCAGGGAATAACCCAAGGAATAACCCAGGGGATATCTCAGGGAATAACCCAGGCAATGTCGCAGGATATCCTTGATCTGCTGGAGGATCTGGGCGAGATACCGGAGGACATTGTCATCAGAATCCAGACAGAGGAGAATCCCGACACCCTCCGCAGATGGCACAAAGCGGCAGCTCGCGCGGAAAGTTTTACAGATTTCCGGGAAAAGATGCTGTAATGTAGTTTTATCACAACCTGCTTATTAGGATCAGATAAAAGGCATGCTTTATGTGTTATATTTGATTACAGGGTATTTTTTTTACCATGACGTTCCAGTTTTCCAATAAGGTTTGGGGCAGCAGCAATTTTGTATTGGGCTGTCCCAGACAATATACTTATAGGCCCAACATCTCAACGATTCTTTTACAGTTATTACCATCCCCGTAGCGATGCATTTTCTTCTTTAACGCTTTCCTTTTATCTCCCGTAGAGTCCACGTCCTCTCCGATCTCCCGGACAAAGCAGCAAAAATCTTCAAAAGAAAACAGTTCCTTACCAGGCAGCCATTCCTTAATGTCGGGAAATACAAAACCTCGGCTTTCCGCATATTCCTCCACATCGTCCAGCGTAAAACCGATCGGCCTGTCCAGCAACAGATAGTCCACCGCGGCCGAGGAGTAGTCGCTGATCAGAGCGTCCGCATGCCCCAGCAGCTGATTGATCTGAATATCCAGATCCGCAAGCCTCTCATTGTCCAGCACCACGATATTTCCCCCTTCAACGCTGCCGATTTTTTTTCTGTCCTGAAATGGGTGCAGTTTTAAGACAAGCACTATATTATAGCTCTGCAGGATTCCATCCAGCTGGGACAATTCCTCATATGTATGGACAACAGGAAGTCCTGTCTGTCCTTTTACATCATATTCGTTCAGATGATCAAGTCCTGTTTTTGCAGCGCGGAACGTGGGCAGCCAGAAAATGTATTTCTTTGCCTTTGCTATACCTGAAAGCTCCAGCCAATTCCCGATGGGGTGGAAAAGCCAGTCCTGTTTCGCATATCCAGTCACAAGCATCTGATCAGCTCTGAGCCCATAGACATCCTGATGGATTTTCGAGTAGGTTTCGCTGATCACGGTTGTATATTCATACCTTTTCTCACAGTGTACAAAATTTACCCTTGTTTTGAAACCACAGCCATGCCATAGTTGAACGCGTGTCTGGTCCGGGCGGCAGTTCCTGGCAAATCCATATGCGTCTGTAAAAAAAATATACTTTGCCAGACAGAGCGCATGAAAATAGCGGTCACGTTCTTCCCTGTTCTCCGAGACGGCCCAGTCAAAGGACAAAAAGTCAACGTTTTTATATCTCCGCCACATGCCGAAGTCCTGTGGATTCTTTACCAGCCAGATCAACTGGTAACGCTCATTGTACCCCTCCGCGAGCATGTATTCAAACAAAGCCCGCGCATTATCCGAGAAATCCATTCCCTTTACATAGATGGAACTCTGAGGGCCGCTGCGAAATATGATTATATTTTCCAGCGCATGAGTCTGATAACGTTCCCGGTATGCAAGTTCATATTCCGTGTCCTGGTTCGCAAAATAATAGATTATTTTTAAATGATCCGCAACACATTTATTCCGGCACAATGTCTCATAACCTTCTTTATAGTAGCCGTCAGTAATCAGAAGAATGTTTTCTTCCCAATTGATCCGTGAAAGACCGGATGAGTCCACCACCGGCAGCCTTCTGCCGCAAAACAGAAGTTCGCCCTGATTGCGTTTGTTGTCATCGATGATCCCCCAAAGCCTGTCCTGTAAAGGGAACCGGGCACACAATTCCCTGAGATAGGATTCGGACCTCCCATAACAGACAATGCGCTTGCCGGCAATACTCTCCACATTTTCCTCCGTCAGACGTTCCAGTTTCATGTAAGCCTCCCATTCATATACGAAAACAGAATGTATCCCTCACCCATCTGGGCTTTTTCCAGTACAGCTTATCCCCCGGTATCCCGCGCTCCAGGAGAAACTGCTTAATGGACTGCGCGACCTCTTCTTTATCCACCGCGATTAATATCTTGTCATACTCTTCCGGATAAAGCTCTGTCGGGTTCTTGACGCCCTCCGAAACGCAGTTAGAATCAAACAGATCTGCCCTTCTGAAATAACCCGTTCCGCATACCTGCATATGATAGCATTTTCCCACATTTCCGGCCCCGTACAGCGCGACAGAAAGGCCCTGCCTGAAATCTTCAAAAGGAAACAGCCAGAATTTCTCGCTCCTTATTCCTAATCCGATTCTGAGCATGTCGCGCGCGGCTGCCACGGAATAGTACTTCACCTGATCACAAAGTTCATCTGATTGTCTGGCCAGCTTCATCAGCTCACAGATCAGCTGCTGATAGGAATCAATCGCCCTGGCATCCTGTTTTAAAGATATAGAAGAATTATGGATTCTATAATGATAGGGGGTTTTCCCCAGTATGCCGATTCTGTTTGACAGCAAAACACATTTCAGAACACTAAGGGCGTCCTCTCCCCAATAGATCTGTTCATTTATCTCTGACAGCACCTTCGTGATGATTTCCTTCCTGATTAATTTATCCACCAGATGAGGCTCTATTTTTCTATCCGCTGAATAATCTGTTCCAAACGCCAGTACCCCGGGCAGTATCTCCCTGCGTATTGCCTCGCCATCATACACGCCTGGAACCGCATCATTATATCTTTGAACCGCTGTCGTTCCCTTTTCATAAACCAACCCGCAGCAAACCATATCCAGTGAATTTTCCAGGGCATATCCCAGCATCTCTCCATACATATTGTCTGTGATCCAATCATCACTGTCCACAAATCCTATATACTTACCTTTCGCGGACAGCACGCCTGTTTTTCTCGCATAGCTCTGCCCATGGTTCTGAATATGGAACACTCTAATAAAGTCATGTCTGGCCGCATATTCATCACAGACAGCGCCGCTGGCATCCGTGGAGCCATCATCCACAAGCAATATTTCCATATCCTCTATTGCCTGTGCCGCTACGCTGTCCAGGCATTCTCTTAAATAGGCTTCTGTATTGTAGACGGGAATTATAATGGACAGCTGTTTTTCGTAGTTTCCGTGATTCATTCTCTATCCCCCTGCTTTTGCGGCGGCTCTCTGATCCAATCCCTTGTAAAAAGTTTCCAGGATCAGCTGATTCTTGCAAAAACAGCATATTGTGAAATCCCCGCCTTCGCCAAAGAATGAATAATCTCCAGTTGCAGTTCTGCTCTTACGGAAATCAGAATCTGATGTCTATTCCCGTCAAAATGATTCTGTAACTCTTCCGGACCCCATACAGGCAAACCACATTTGTGTCCGCCGGACTTTAATGGATTGGAATCCGCAAAAGCCACCGCCTGTCCTTTCAAAAGTTCATATGCTTTTTCCCCGTTTTGTCCCGCTCCAAAAATAACAATCTTTTTCCTGTCATCTAATGCCTTTTCTCCTTTGAGTTCCGGAATGATTTCTTCGAAGCGTTTCCTCCTGGCCGGATCAATACAATCGTCCGCCAGGAGCTGGTTATATAAAAACATAACAAAATCAGGCCTGTCCTGTATGCCTGCCATACACCAGTCAAAATATTTGCAGTGTAATTTGCTGTTCATGCGCCGTATCCGTCCAGCTTTCTCTATGGTCAGACTGTTCTTCTGACGCCGATACAGGTAATGAATGTCCGGAATATATCCGATCGTGTCATATTTTATCAAGATCCGCATCCAGTACTCATAATCTTCTACACAAAAGAACTCTCTGGAATATTCTCCGACCTCCGCCAGAACTTCCCTCCGATACATAAAGCAGGCCCCTACCGTATCCTGTACGCGCATTTGAGAAGAATTATATGTCTTAAACTCCTTCACGTACTGCATATCTTCATTCATGAATAGCATGCCTGTACATACCATGGGAACCTCTTTATGCGAATCCAGATATTGACTCATTGTTTCCAACGCGCGGGACAGATACATATTGTCATCGGAAGTCCATGTCAGATACTGTCCCGATGCATGGCGGAACCCAATATTTAATGCCTCCGGCAGTTTTTGATTCTCCTCATTATGAATCACATGAATACGCTTTTCCCTTCCGGCATATTCTTCCGCGATTTGCAATGTGCTGTCTGTGGAGCAATCATCGACGATAATCAGCTCCCAATCGGATAATGTCTGATTTATAACACTTTCAATGGACTCCCTGATGTATCTTGCTCCATTGAAGGAAGGCAATACAATTGAAACTTTCGGCATATTATTCCACCCTTCCCAGCCATGCGTAAAACAGTCCGTTGGCCGGTTCCTCATAACTTACATTTTTGACAACAGAAACCTTCCCGCAATATTTCCGCATGATGCCGGAAAGCTCCTGCTCATCAAACCACTGTTCCCATTCTCCGATTTCAAAGTATCCCAGCATATCCTTATTTTTATCAATAACCGCGATCATTCCGCCCGGTTTTGCCACTCTTGCTATCTCCCTGACGGCGTTTTCTATGTCAACCGCATGCTCCAACGCTTCACAGGTATAGACAAAATCAAACGTGTTGTCTTCATATGGAATGTTGGTCAGTGTTCCCTGTTTTATCCTGATCTCCCCATTTCCAATGTAACCCATTACTGTCTCAGACAGATCGACTGCGGCATACTGGCACTGTGGGAATTTCCTGATCAGATTTTTTAAATACGCCCCTTTACCACATCCGATATCAGCAATCCTGAGAGGCGTGGGAGAGTGGTCCTTTTCTTTTACCAGTTTCGCCAGAACATCTTCTATTATGGAATATCTTCCGTCCGAGGCGCTCAAAGTATTTTTAAACCTTGGAGCCTGTATCTCAAATTCTGCCTTATTCTTCCAGTACAACGCATCCAGAAAATACTTTACAGCCCAGCTGATCTCACTGTCAGGAAAATATGTATTGACCTCGTCGGGGCCGTTCTCTGATAAGTAGCTCCCGAACCACCCTCCTGACGCGTTCTGGAGCTTGCATGCATACTGAAAAGCTCGGTTTCCCTTTTCCAGCTCCCCAAGCCTGAACCACACTAACGCCAGTTGAAACATACCCGTCGAGCATACCCAGCTCACGTCCCTGTACGCCGGAACGGCTCCGTTTTCTCCTTGAAGACGCGCGACTCCCTCCATTGCCTCCCTGGCCAGCGTTTCTTCTCCCATATCCAGTAAGCCTTCCATAACATACGCATAGAAGTGGGAGAGAAGACTGAATTGCATAATCTGCTTATATTCATGTTCCTTATAATAGGCCAGGATACGACGGGCTTTCTCTATGTATTCCGGCACATGGAATATTTTTCCTGCCTCAACCAGGGGAGACAAACAATATATATGAATAATTTCACTATAAGTCTTTCCATCTCCAAAATCATTTTCCCTGGGAGACGGCAGACGCCCGTCCGCGTTCATATTGCTTAAGATCCAGTCGCAGCCCCGGCGTATATGTTCGTCTGCCTCGGGAACTAAAGACCGAATGGACAATAAACCTTTTAAAATCTGGGCTGAGTCAAAAATATAGGGTTGTTTATCCTCCGTATCGTACCATGATCCATCCGGTTTCTGGATTTCACACAGCCATCTGGCAAAGGAAACGGCGGTATCCCGATACCCCCACTGAAGAAGAGAGGGAATAAAATACCCGGTCACTTCCGGATACGGTTTTTTCACTCTTGAATTGTTTATGATTCCTTTGTTCCTGACAATATTGCTTTTCAGCCAGTTAACAGCCCTGTAATATAGCTCAATATAATCGATCCGGCTCTCTATTTTCTTTTTCGTGATTTCTCTTCTAATGTCCTCATAATACTGGACAGATTCCACATGGTTCTTCTTTAGCTGATCCATGATCTCATCTTTTTTATCTCTGCCGACTGTCACGATTACGCTGTGTTCATCCAATTGTTCCTTTGCGTCATGCAGAGACATTACCGGAACATCCCTTACCTTTTTTCCTATTTTCTGCGGGCTGTTATCCACAAAACACGAAACCTTTTCCCGGCCGATCACATCAATAAAGGAACTTCCTATTTCCCCTGCCCCGAACAAAATATAGCATTCACTCCGCATCGGTATCCTCCTGCCTTTCCCAATACCTTTTTCTGTCCGCCACGCCCTGCACGATATATTCCCCCCATCTGTCAATAAAGAGTTTTCTGTTCTTTTTATAGCTTTCACTTCCCAATGAATTGGCGGAATAGGATGAGCCATGAAAATGTGTCACTTCAAATTCCGGGCAATAGCGAATTTTATATCCTTTCATTATTACTTTCATCATCATGTCATTATCCTCCCAGTATACTGGAAGATAGGATTCATCATACCCTCCCACAGCATCCCACACATTTTTTTTGATCATAACGGCTACCGGCATGATCTCCTCGACATTCTGTTCGACATCCTCCTCTACAGAGACAAAGCTGTCAGCCTCCTTGAAGTTCCGTCCTACAACATATTGATCCTTCATTGGTACCCATATTTTTCCTCCCAGAATACCGATATTTTCATCTTGTTCCATCCGGTTCAGCATTCGGTCAATATATCTTTTTTGATTCAGCACAACGTCGTTCGCCAACAATAAAATATATTTTCCCCTTGCCAGGCTGGCAATCTCATTCACGTTGCGCAGATATTGCATATTACTGGAATGACGGATGACCTTCACTCCACGGAAATATTCTTTCGCATATATCGTTTCATCTGTAGAGCAGTCATCCCCCAATATGACTTCAAACCCGCACTGATTTTCATTCTCATAAAGCGATTTCATACAGGAATATGTGTACTCCCAGCCGTTGAAAGCGGTTATCAGCACAGAGACCATGGGGTGTGATACCTCCTTGAAGTTCAGCTGTTCCTTCATATCGATATGCGGCATTGCCAGATGGCGCATATTCAGAATATTGTTGATGCCATAATCCAGCAGCTGCTTTCTGACACTGCTTTCGTGCTCGCATGTGATGACAACCCATATATCATCCTTGTCTGGAGCTTCATACAATACCTTCAGCGGAAGAATCAAAGTATCCTCTTTCCGGCCCCCGTCGGGGCAGGCATTATCAAAGATCCCTCTATACCGGATGCCCACCATGCTCAGACTCCTTGAGACCTCTTTTCCGTGAATACCCGCCCCAAACAGATATACTTTCTTTCCTTCATTTTCAATCAATTTTTTCAGATATGTGATCATCCGAAAATACCTCCAATACTGTTTAGCGGCACATGTCCAATATCACGCGAACAATCTTTTCGGAAGCATGCCCGTCCCCATATGGGTTCACAGCATGTGACATCCTCCGATATTGCTTCTGGTCACTTAAAAGTTCAATACAGGTATTGTAAATATCTTCTTCACTCGTGCCGACCAATCTTAAAGTCCCCGCCTTTATCCCTTCCGGCCGCTCCGTAGTATCCCGCATTACCAACACCGGTTTGCCAAGGGATGGAGCCTCTTCCTGCACACCTCCGCTGTCTGTCAAAATGAGATAGCTATGTGCCATAAAATTGTGGAAATCAATAACATCCAACGGCTCTATAAGCCTGATCCTATCGCAGCCATCCAGATATCTATCCGCCATTTCTCTGACAGCGGGGTTTAAATGTACCGGATATATTACCTTGATATCCCTTATCTGCTCCACCATTCTCCTGATGGCCCGGAACATATGCATCATCGGTTTCCCAAGATTTTCCCTCCGGTGCGCTGTCACCAACACCAACCGGCTGCCCTCGGCCCATTTCAGATGGTCATGTTGATAGTCCGAATTTACGGTTGTCCTGAGCGCGTCAATCACTGTATTCCCCGTCACAAATATCTGATTTGCGTTCTTATTCTCCCTGACCAGATTCTGTTTTGTCTCTTCCGTGGGCGCAAACAGCAGTTGGGAAACACTGTCAATGGATTGTCGGTTGTATTCTTCCGGAAATGGTGAAGCCACATCGTATGTACGCAGCCCGGCCTCTACATGTCCTACCGGTATCTGCAGATAGAAAGAAGCCAGCGCAGCGGCGTAAGCTGTCGTGGTATCCCCATGTACCAGAACCAGATCCGGAGTTTCCTTCTCCAGGATTTCTTTCATCTTTTCCAACACCAATATGGTAATATCGAATAAGGTCTGCTGTGGCTTCATAACGTCCAAATTATAGTTGGGAACCACTCCGAATACATGTAAAACCTGCTGGAGCATTTCCTTATGTTGTCCGGATACGCATACTATGGTCTGTACGTTTTCATGTCTCTGTAATTCCTTGACAAGCGGACACATCTTAATGGCCTCCGGCCTGGTTCCAAATACCACCATCACTTTCATGATCCTTATACCTCATGGACTATATCTATCAGAAAGTATTCTTACCGCCCTCATCTTATTATCTGCATGTATGCCTTTTGACTATATGAGGTACGGATGTCACTGTACTCGTTCTTCCTTGTCGTATAACGGATCAGTGCTTTTTCCATTCCATAAAACTTTTTCTGTTGATCCCGCGTCAATCCAAATTCTGTCAAATAATTTCCGATTGTTATGTATTCTTTCATTCTCTTATGGTATTGGAAATATAAATATCTTAGCATTCTCCATATTACATACTTATATGGGATTGGAAAATCAAATATCCATTCACAGTCTATCGCATATACGTGTTCATCCTTGTAGATCAAATTAGGCAATATCAGATCTATGTTTGTTACCCTCAAAGATTTCTCGTCTTCAAAATCCTCTGTCCCAAAAATATCTTTAAAGGCGTCTGTCATGACGAAAGGAGTAAGCTCACTTTCATTTGGCACAAAATAATCATCCACAAATTCTTTGAGGGTTTCAATAATCTCCCTGGGAGAATGAGACTTTATCAATATCTTTTCGTCCATGCGCATTCCAGTGATATATTTTTCCTTGTAGAAGCCATCACTATATTCTCCCATATTGCATATAAAGGAATGTTGATTCTGGGCCCACACCTTCTGCTTTTGAGGCAATTGTGCCAAATGGGCGTTTCCCAGACTACCGCACACTTTTTTTATAACATACCGTTCATTTTCGCTCTCTTTTATGCTTGTTACGGTCCTGTAGCTTACTTTCCGGTCCGTGTTGTATTTGACAAACAAGTAATCACCTTCTTTTTCTGAGGTAATTACAATAAATGAATTAGAAAAATAAGTGAACATTCCATCAAAACACACTTGATCCCAGACAATATCCTGCTCAAAATTGGATATCCTTATTGATGAATAGTTAAAGGCATCTTCTCTGAGATCTCCAACCTTAGGTTGATAGGCATCGCTGTAGATGGACATCGGCAGTTTATAATCCGGAAACGGATAATAAAAATGATAATTGCTGAATCCGCTGTTCTCCAGAAGAGAGGATAATTCTTTTTTGGAAAAAGTTCTTGTATTATCTGATCTCAGGTAATCATTTATTCCGTCAAAGCGCACACCGGTATGGTCCTCTTCAGCTCCGTTCCAATATTTCAGCCCCATCTTGTTTTCAATGGCAAGAATCAGCTGCCCTCCTGGCTTCAAATGCCTTTTAGCCCGGACAAGCAATTCTTTGTAGGGTTCTTCCCCATGTATGTATAATGCCGCATATTCCAAAACACCTATTAATGTTATGTAATCATATAGACCCAGATCTGCCTCAATTTTTTCAAAGTTTCCAACCAAAATGCTGATGTTACTTTTTTCCTTATTTCGGTATGCATTTATAAGAGATCTCTTATCAGATAATTCAACGCAGGTAACTTTTTTAGCCTTATTACTGAGCGTTTTGGTAATCGCGCCTAAACCGGAACCGATCTCCAATATCTCTGCCTCGGGCTTCAGATCTAGCCACTCAATCACATTTCCCCGCTCTTCAGCCAAATGATACAGTACGGCCCATTTACTGCTGATTTTCAACAGTTCATCCTCTTTTTCTTCCTTGCAGTATTTCAAAATAATATCTTCAATATTACCATCACTATACAGGTCATTACCGCAATAGTATTTGTAATTCAGTTCCACGCCACCTATTTTTTTTCTCATCCCTGCCTCCCCAAAATATACATTTAACATCAAAACGAATAAACTTCCCTTAGGCCGGTCAATTCAAGCAAACCGCTAAATACCTGAATGCAGCGAGAATGCCGCGTAAAGACGCTGATGCTCCATACAAGCCGGTTCGGTTTCTGACCGGATAGAGGATTAGTTCCACATATCTATAATTTCATAAGCGGGGATCACCTTCTGAGCCTCTAATTCATCGCTTATTTCTTTGCTGTTTATACAGGCTTCTATCAGGTTTAAAATACTATTGCAGCAATTTCCTTTATTGGCAAAGAAATCTGCTCTTGCGTCCTTCGCCTCCTGATAATAATCAGGATCTTTCATTAAACTTAACACTTCCTCCCGCAATTGTCCTATTTTGCGCTTCATGATAGCTTCTGTCGGCACAATGGCAAAACGGCTGGGTTTTTGATCTGGAATAAGCCAATCTGTTATTGCTATACTGGGGATTCCATACATAATTGCTTCCGTCATCACGCTTGATTCATCGGATACAACCAGATCAGCGGCCGCCAAAGCCACTAATATATTTTCATCCGGTCCTATATAGGTAAGATTATCATATTTACCTTCGTGCATCCTTTGCATCTCTTCTGTGTTATCTCTGACAAATTGAAACTCCGGCGTAGGAGCGGTTGGAACCTGCTTTACTAATAAATTGACTGGCAAATCCGCCAGACATTTTACAAAATCATCCTCCTTTCCATCATTTTCCCATGACGGCGCGTACAGAACCGTAAAGTCATACTTAAACAGCCTTTTAACATCGGCGGCTTTGGCTAAAATATCATCCAGAAATACGTTGTCAGATTTTGGATATCCCAACATATATGTTCCTAATCTTGGTCTGACATACTGGGCGCTTGCGCAATTCGCCCACCTGTCAGCCCATTCCCTTCCAGGTACTATGCCTATATCAAATTTATCCCAGTTTTCCAGAAACCATAAATTAGGCCATCTGTCATGTCCTTGAGCCATATCATGCAACAGGATGACGGAAAGTTTAGAATTTTCCGGATAGCAGACATGCGAACAATAGAATCCAATCTCAGCCTTTTCCGTCAGATCCATAGTAAATTTCACTTGAAATCCTCTGGCTTTTGCCACTTTTGCTATTGGCTCCAGATTCCAATATTCCGGCGAATCTGTATGAAAAAAAGTAATTTCCGGTTTGATTTCATTGCGGCCATGTGTTTCCTGCCTGTCAAAGTCAACGGCAGAACCACAAAGGCGTCTCTCCGATATAAATTTATTCAGATATTTCGCATACGCCGCTTTCAAATGTACATATTCCGCATGATCATATCTCCTGAGATATTTGTACGTATATACGCGGTTTATAAAATGAATTTTGCTATGTAAAAGAATCTCAAAAACCATTTTGAAGTGGTCACACATCTTCAGGTTTTTGTCTTTTAATGATGCCGCCGCCTTGTTAAAAGAACCAACGCTCACAAGTAAAGTTGATAAGTCTCCATACAGATTCACATGATTAAAGACACACAGTTCCAAAAGCTGTATTCCCATAAAGTGCGTATCCTGAAGGTTTTTCCAATATTGACTGGAAATATCTTTAATCAAATCTTCTTTATCATTCAGATAATTGCGGTAACAAATCACGGCATCATTCTGGGAAGTTATAAGACTTAACACCATATCCGCTACCTTCCAAACGTCATAGGTATGGTCTTTTTCTAAGAAACAGACAAAGCCTCCTTCCGGAATCTCCGTTATGCGCTCTTTAAAATCCATGATACATAGATTATTGTAGATCTGTTCGTTTACAAAATTTTGTACATCAGTATCTTCCATATCGGTATTTATGACATAGACGATTTCTTCAAAATTCGCATATCTTGGATACTGTATTTTTAAAAAATCATCCAATCCAAATAAATTGTAATATTGTAAAAAATATTTCCTGGCGATACATCCCATCCCCACCTCTTCCAACACCTTTTTACTCAGTTCAACCTGTAATGCTTTCATTTTTTCCTCTTTCCCGCATACCGCT
>CAJUAB010000035.1:0-1459 GCA_910583845.1 uncultured Acetatifactor sp. | reverse complement strand
GGCTGCGCCTGCGGTATTGCATCAATCAGTATTTGGAAGTTACACTTCCAAACTTTCCTCTTTCCCGCATACCGCTGGCTGCGCCTGCGGTATTGCATCAATCAGTATTTGGAAGTTACACTTCCAAACTTATCCCCCGTCATAATATCGCTCTTACAAAGAGCTCTAAACTCACAAGATCGCTTTCCTCAATTACATGACTTGACGCAAGCAAATCCATAAATGACTTTTCAGATTCCGCGTTTTTGATCCATATCTTTTCAGAGAATATCTTTTTGCCATCTATAACGATGTTTAGAACATACCTGTCTGACATATAAATATAGTTTCTGTTATCCGCCTTCTCACAAAAAAGACATTTCTCATCAAGAAGCGAAAAATGGTTCCCATCCATTACGCAACTATTTCCATTGACACTGCTTAATAAAATATATTGGCCGTCCAGGAAAATCGTTGCCATATAATGACAGTTGATCTCTGCCGGAATATCCTTTTTTTCTTGTTTTCCATCCAAATTATAAACACTCTGTTCGTGCCTTCCGACCATGACCATATGATTATTGATACGTGTTATTCCTTCGTAGTCATTGTCCTTGTTTCCGGCCTCGACCAGCTCGTATTCATAATTATCCAGGTTATACTTCAAGAATCTGTTCGTATTGCAGCACCCCATGATAACTGTATTGTTATCTCTGATATATTCTGTTCTGAAATAAATACTGTCATTCCTGTTTCCTGATCTGTCGATCTCGTCATACATCCTGCTGTCATATGTCAGATGCAATGTATTCATGTCAAGCCTTACGATGGCAGGGTAATAGCAGCCTATCATATGAACTTCGTCGTGGCAGACAAAACCTTGATAAAACAACATTTTGTAAGAGGATGCTTCTTTAATCCCGATTTCCTGCCATTGCCTGTTTCCCATGTCCCATATCCATACTTCATTCGCCATAAAGGGGAGCAAAATAATTTTGTGCTTCCATTTTAGAATCCGCCCGATCAGTTTTGTTGCAATAAAACTATATTTTGGTATTTTCCCTATGATCTGTACTTGCTTCGTATTGATATCATAGATATACAGCAGATTGAAACTGCTCCCAAATAAATATATTTTTTCATTTTCCAGATACGCTGTTTCTGCATCCAGCAGAATTTGTTTTTTCTTCATGACATGCCATTCCTTTACAATGTGTATTCTTTATGACGCCTTTCATAATATTACAAGCACCTGCCAGCAGATAGCCCTCCATTTGATACTTGCTTCATTCTGCATAAAAAATGTCGCTGCACTTAAAATGCAACGACATGTTCTTCGCCTATTTTTGTGCCTCCATGCAACTCAATATTCTTAATTTCCGTCCAATTCGCAGCTTTGGAAGCTTTACTACATGGACATAATATATACAGAATTGGCAGTAGCCTACTTTCGCAGAATGAACCCATCTGCGAAATGCAA
>CAJUAB010000034.1:33683-46008 GCA_910583845.1 uncultured Acetatifactor sp. | reverse complement strand
AAGCAGACAGAGAGATAAGAAGAATGGTTCAGTGTTCGGTTTTGAGGGTATGGGAATTTTATTATTGTTTTTTGTAAGTAGGTGTATACCTGCTTTTTTCTTGTAAAAAAATTGATTTTTTTTCAGATAACAGTAGGTTTTTTCTAAAATATATGTTATAATATCTCTACTGACTCATGTCGAAGGGACTTATGGGCATAAAATGTGAGGTGGATACTATGGATTCAAAAATTTTACTGGAAAACGGAACAAATGAATTGGAGATTCTGGAGTTTATTGTTGATGGAAATTATTATGGCATCAACGTGGCGAAGGTCAAGGAGATCATTGGCTATCTGGAGCCGACGCCGATTCCGAATGCGCATCCCAGCATCGAGGGCGTGTTTATGCCGAGAGATCGTATGATCACGGCCATTGATCTGATGAACTGTCTGCAGAGAGGGCAGATGGAGAAAAAAGGCTTATTTATTATCACAAATTTCAATAAGCTGGATATTGCTTTTCATGTGGAACAGGTAATCGGGATACATAGAGTGACATGGAAGGACATCATCACACCTAACGCGACATTGTCTGACGCGGAGAGCGGCGTGGCCAGCGGTATAGTCAAGATCAATGACAGATTGATTGTAATTCTTGACTTTGAGAAGATTGTGACGGATATTTCTCCTGAGACCGGGCTCAAGGTGTCTGAAATTGCGGAGATGGGGCCCCGTGAGAGGAGCACGGTTCCCATTCTGATCGCGGAAGATTCACAGCTGTTGAACAAACTGATTGTGGATTGCCTGAATAAGGCGGGATATACGAATATTACCCATACTGCCAACGGACAGGAAGCCTATGACTATATTATGGCCGGGGTGGCTGCCGGCAATCTGGAACAGAGAGTAAGATGTCTGATTACAGATATTGAAATGCCGCAGATGGATGGACATCGCCTGTTAAAATTGTTAAAGGATGATGACAGAACAAAGCATATCCCCGTTGTCATTTTCTCATCTCTGGTAAATGAAGAGATGAAGAGAAAGGGTGAGGCGCTGGGTGCAGACAGGCAGCTGTCAAAACCGGAAATTGTCAACCTGGTTCATGCTATTGATGAGTTGTTGAATAGTTCCAAGCAATAGACAGGGTTCTTTGAGGACCGTCTGTTGTCGTGAATAAGGAAAAGGCCGGGACTCCCGGCTTTTTTCGTGAAAAGGCAGGTATTGTGTGGAAGAATGGATAACGGAGAAGTTACGCAAATCTGACATGCTTCTGATTGGCATCGGGGAAGAATTTGAGGAAAGGTCTTTTCTCAAAGCACAGCCGGAGTATGAAAGAGGTCTTGCATATCTGCAACGGGTGGAGCGGCTGGATCTGCTGCCGTTGCTGGCGGCCGGAATCCTGAAAGGCAGGGGACGGGCGGTGAAGGCACTCCAAAAGCTGTATGGGATTATAGCAGATCAGAATTTTTTTCTGATCAGTACCTGTCAGACGGATATTCCGCGCCGGGCAGGATTTCCGGGAAACCGCGTGGTGACGCCCTGTGGCACGCTGAGAAAGAGGCAATGTGTCTGCGGCTGCGAACAGAGCCTTACAGATGTGGGGGAAGATGAGCTGGCAGAGTTATATGACGATATTCTGGCTGAAAATCTGGACTCGGGCGCGTTGGGAAGCTGCCCGTGCTGCCACGGCAAAATGGCGCTGAACAATATCTGTCTGGAGAATTATCTGGAGAGCGGTTATATGGAGGACTGGGGACGGTATACCAGATGGCTGCAGGGTACCTTGAACCGGAATGTCTGTATTCTGGAACTGGGTGTGGGACTGGACTATCCCACAGTGATCCGTTTTCCCTTTGAAAAGATGGGATATTATAATCAAAAGGCGTCTTTTATCCGGATAAACGAAAAGCTGCCCTATCTGACAAAGGAATTGAATGAAAGGGGCAGATCAATGGAAAAGAATTCTATTGACTTGCTCCTTGCGGGAGATATATTATAAAGGTATCTGACTGACGATTTCCTGTTTTGGCCTGTAGGGGATTCGCATATAAAAGCAGGCAATAAAAAATGAGAAAGGAGCGCCATAGGCGCAGTCAAAACAAAATGGATTCCAATGAAGAATATTTAGACCAATTATTGAAATCATTGACAGAAGGGAATTCCTCCGGGACTGCGGGGGATGCGGACAGTCTGGATCAGGATGACGGTCTGGAAGATCTGCTCAATCAGTTCTCGGATGATACGGATCATGTGCCTGAGGATCTGTTCAGCGGCTTGCTGGGAGATTCAGATAATTCGTCGGCCGAACCTGTCGATCTTGTGCAGGGAAGTGCCCCTACGGACGAATCGGTACTGCTTTCTGATATATTGCAGGATGTGACGGCGGCTTCTGACTCCCAGGAACAGGATGTGACGGCGGCTCTTGACTCCCAGGAACAGGATGTGACGGCGGCTCCTGACTCCCGGGAACAGGATCTGACGGCAGCTCCTGACTCCCGGGAACAGGATCTGACGGCGGTGCCTACCCCTCAGGAACAGGATCTGATGGCCGGGGATGGGACGCAGGAACCGGATCTGGTGGCGGAGGACAGTCTGTGGGATCAGGAAATGGCGGTTGAGAACGATTCTCAGGAACCGGGTATGGCAGCCGGGGACGTTCTCCGGGAATCGGAGAAGACGGAAGACTTTTCGGAGGTGATACAGTCGGCGGAAGACAGGGACATGCAGGCGTTTTCTTCTGAGGAGACGGAGCAGCCGGTGTTTGAGATACCTGCAACCGATGATTTCAGTGCTGATGAGGTATTTGCCTCAGAGCCGGAGCCGACATCTGCCGATGATTTGGACGATGATCTGGGAAGTCTGCTGGAGAGTCTTGGGGCAGGCGGGGACCAGGACGCGCAGGAGATTTCTGAACTTCTGGATAAGGCGGACAATGATGAGCCTATAAGCAATATGGTGGACTCGCTTATGCAGGGATTGAATGAAGAAGTTTTCCCTGAGGTAGGGTATTCCGGGGATGATTTTCTGGGCGAGGATGCCATAGACGCGTTGCTGGGCAGCCAGGAAACGGAAGAAAACACAGATAAAAAGAAGAAGGAGAAGAAAAAGAAGGAGAAAAAACCCCGCCGCGGTAAGAAGAAAAAGGAATTGGAGGAACTTGCTGCCGATCTGGACAATGAGGATTCTTCGCAGGATATAGGGGATATTACGCTGGATGAACCTTCGGAGGGAGAAAAAAAGCAGGGATTCTGGGGTAAACTTCTGAACGCTCTGACACAGGAGGAGGAAGAGGAGGAAGATCCCTCCGATCTGGTCAGCGATGAGAACGGGGAGATCCTGAAGCAGCTGGACACGGAAAAGAAGCAATCCAAAGGGAAAAAGAAGAAAAAGGGCAAAGACAAAAAAGCTGCTGAGGCCGATGAGGATGAGGATTTTGACGATGTAGCTGAAGCCAAACAGAAAAAGAAAAAGGAGAAAAAACCCAAAAAGGAGAAGCAGCCTGCGCCTGTTGAGGAACCGATCCCCGGCAAGAAACTGTCTCTGAAAAAGGTGCTGCCTCTTGTGGCAGTGTTTCTCGTGTTGTGCCTAGCTTTTGTGATGATCAGCCACCTGTATATCAATCATGTGAATAAGCAGGAAGCGGAGAATGCCTATTACGCGGAAGATTATCTGGAATGCTACAGCCTGTTTTACGGGCAGGATCTGAATGAGAGCCAGGAAGTGATGTTTCACAGGTCAGAACTGGTCTTGCAGATGGAGCGCATGAAGGGAAATTACCGCAGACTGGTGATGGAAGGGAAAGAGCTGGAGGCGCTGGATTATCTGGTACAGTGTATCTGTCGCAGGGAAGACTGCTATCTGCGGGGACAGGAGTGGAACAGTCTGGATGTGGTGGAGGAAGCCTATGGGGGTATGATGGGTCTTTTGACTGCCAATTATGGATTGACGGAAGAGCAGGCGAAAGAGATCGCCGCGTTGAAGAAAGATAAAGATTATACAATTGCGCTATTACAGGTGCTTAACGGATTCGCCTCTGCTGACGAAGAAGAGCAGCCTGTTTCCTATGAAGATCTTCTGCCCGAGGAGGAGGAAGACACGGCTTCATCTTTTATTGACACATTGGGGTGATTGAACTTACAGGCGCGGGGATTTTCCTATTCCTGCCTGGTGCCGGTCCGGGAATCAGGAAACGCGCCGGGCAGGAAGGAAAATTCTTCTGGCCGTGGGTATCAGAAAACAGGTGAGAATATATACGTATGATTGCGATTATTGATTATGATGCAGGAAATATCAAAAGTGTGGAAAACGCGCTGGTTCGTCTTGGGGAAGAGCCGGTGGTGACGAGGAATCCCGGAGAGATCTCGGGGGCTGACGGTGTAATTCTGCCCGGAGTGGGTTCTTTTGGGGATGCCATGAAACGTCTGGAGAGTTATGGGCTGGTAGAAACCATCGTGCAGGTGGCGGAGCGGCGGATTCCTTTTCTGGGAATATGCCTGGGCTTGCAGCTGATGTTTGAGAGCAGCGAGGAAAGCCCGGGAATAAAAGGGCTGGGGCTGTTGCCGGGCAGAATCCTTCGGATTCCGGATGAAGGAGGGCTGAAGGTTCCGCATATGGGTTGGAACAGTCTGAAATATCCTCATCCAGGACGTCTGTTCAGGGGGGTGCCGCAGGATTCTTATGTGTATTTTGTACATTCCTATTATCTGCGGGCTGAGGAGGAGAGTATCGTCACGGCCGCAACGGATTACGGAACGCTGATCCATGCTTCCGTGGAAAAAAACAATATTTTTGCCTGCCAGTTTCATCCGGAGAAAAGTTCAGGGGTAGGAATGCAGATACTGCGCAATTTTGTGTCGATCGTAAACGGAACCTATGATGCCAGTCCGGCGCACGAATGAGGCAAGATAGGAGTCAATATATGCATACGAAGAGAATTATTCCCTGTCTGGATGTGAAAGATGGCAGGGTGGTAAAATGTGTGAATTTTCTCAATCCCCGGGACGCGGGAGATCCCGCCCAGGCAGCGGCGGCATACGACAGGGAGGGAGCGGACGAGCTGGTCTTTCTGGATATCAATGCCTCTGCGGACAATCGGGCTACGCAGCTTGGCTGGGTGCGGCAGGTTGCGGGCAAGGTGTTTATCCCATTTACTGTGGGGGGAGGAATCCGCACTGTGGAAGACTTTCGTGTCATCCTGCGGGAGGGTGCGGATAAGATTGCGGTGAATTCCGCTGCCATCATGAATCCCCGGCTGATCAGTGACGCGGCGGACAAGTTTGGCAGCCAGTGTGTGGTGGTGGCCATCGACGCAAAGCGCCGGGCGGACGGTTCCGGCTGGAACATCTATAAAAACGGCGGCCGTGTGGATATGGAAATGGATGCGCTGGAGTGGGCGGTAAAGGCAGAGCGGCTGGGTGCGGGGGAGATCCTGCTCACCAGCATGGACGGCGATGGAACCAAGGCGGGATATGACCTGGAACTGACCAGGGCAGTATCCCAGGCTGTAAAGATTCCGGTCATAGCCTCCGGCGGTGCCGGAAAACTGGAGCATTTTTATGAGGCGCTGGCGGAGGCCGGAGCCGAAGCCGTACTGGCGGCATCCCTGTTCCATTATAAGGAACTGGAAATCCGGGAGGTGAAGGAATATCTTCGCTCCCGCGGCGTTTCTGTCCGGCTGGATTGAGGACAGATGTTACGGTTTTTATTGATTGGAGGGATAAAATCATGGCGATGATTAACAATGACTGGCTTGCTGAACTGGAACCGGAGTTTCAGAAACCTTATTACGCAAAACTGTTTCAGTTTGTGAAGGAGGAATATGACAGCACACAGATTTTTCCTCCTTCGGATGATATCTTCAATGCGTTTCATCTGACGCCTTTAAGTCAGGTGAAGGTGGTAATTCTGGGACAGGACCCCTATCACAATGTGGGACAGGCTCATGGACTGTGTTTCTCCGTGAGACCGGATGTGGCTGTCCCACCTTCGCTGGTGAATATCTATAAGGAGCTGCATGATGATCTTGGCTGTAAGATTCCCAATAATGGCTATCTGGTGAAGTGGGCCAAGCAGGGAGTGCTGATGCTCAATACGGTATTGACTGTCCGGGCCCATATGGCCAATTCACACCGGGGAAAAGGCTGGGAGGAGTTTACGGATGCCGCCATAGCGGCGCTGAACAAACAGGACAGGCCCATTGTCTTTATTCTTTGGGGCAGACCGGCCCAGACAAAAGAAAGGATGCTGCACAATCCCAATCATTTGATTCTGAAAGCGCCCCATCCCAGTCCGTTGTCGGCCCACAATGGTTTTTTCGGCAGCAAGCCTTTCAGCCAGACCAACCGCTTTCTGGAGGAGCATGGGCTGACGCCCATTGACTGGCAGATTGAGGATGTATAATACATGAAATGTCCAACGGAATCATTTCGTGCTGGGGGATGATCAACAGATGGCGCACCGGCCAATGTACGGATCTGTAGATTTATATGCAGGTTGGGAATCTGTGGAGTATTGAATCGGAGAATAGTGATGGAAAAGATCAGAATAGGAATTATGGGATACGGCAATCTGGGCAGGGGCATTGAGTGCGCTGTCCGACAGAATGAGGATATGGAACTGACCGCAGTGTTTACACGAAGGAATCCC
The DNA here is from genome assembly GCA_910583845.1 of uncultured Acetatifactor sp. GTDB lineage: Bacteria > Bacillota > Clostridia > Lachnospirales > Lachnospiraceae > Acetatifactor. The sequence continues at coordinate 39,379 of CAJUAB010000034.1, read as the reverse complement.
TCCAGTGTGGAGACGGTGTCCGGCACAGCGGTATATGGTGTCGACAGGCTGCTGCAGAAGAAGGATGAGATGGATGTACTGATGCTCTGCGGCGGTTCTGCTACGGATTTGCCCCGGCAGACTCCCGAGTATGCCAGACATTTCAATGTGGTGGACAGTTTTGACACGCACGCCAACATTCCGCAGCATTTTGCGGCAGTGGATCAGGCCGCCAGGGAGGGAGGCAAGGTGGCTATGATTTCCGTTGGATGGGACCCGGGAATGTTTTCCCTGAACCGTCTGTATGCCAACGCGATTCTTCGGGACGGCAAAGACTATACGTTCTGGGGGAAGGGAATCAGTCAGGGACATTCTGATGCCATACGGCGTATTCCCGGCGTGAAGGACGCAAAACAATATACAATCCCGGTGGAATCTGCGCTTGCCTCCGTGAGGGCCTGTGAGAATCCCGATCTGACAACCCGCCAGAAGCATATCAGAGAGTGCTTTGTGGTGGCTCAGGAAGGAGCGGACAAGGCCCGCATTGAGCAGGAGATCAGGACCATGCCCAACTATTTTGCGGATTACGATACCACGGTGCATTTTATCAGTGAGGAGGAGCTTCTTCGGGATCACGCGGGGATTCCCCATGGAGGTCTGGTGCTACGCACGGGGAAGACAGGAATAAACGGCGAAAATAATCATGTGATTGAATACAGTCTGAAACTGGATTCTAATCCGGAGTTTACGGCCTGTGTGCTGACGGCCTATGCCAGAGCGGCATATCGTATGAGCCGTGAGGGTATGACGGGCTGCAAGACGGTGTTTGATGTGGCGCCTGCCTATCTGAGTCCCATGAGTCCGGAGGAGATGCGGGAGCACCTGCTGTAGGACGGTATATAGTTCACTATGATTTGCAAAAGAGGGATTGGGGATGATCCACAGTCCCGTTTTGTATGCCTGTATGCAAAGGGTAATGCGGGTACTTTCAGAGTATGGCGTAAGGATATTCGAACGGATATTCGGACATAGGAAACGAGGAAATTATGAGGAAAGAGGCATTTGTAACCAAAGCACAGATCGAAGAGATCGTGAGGACGTATCCCACCCCATTTCATATTTATGACGAAAAGGGCATTCGGGCCAACGCAAAAGCACTTCGGGAGGCTTTTGCATGGAATCCGGGCTACAAGGAGTTTTTTGCGGTAAAAGCGACACCCAATCCATTTTTGATTGAGATTCTGAGAGATTATGGATGCGGTACGGACTGTTCTTCCATGACGGAACTCATGCTCAGTCATGCCATGGGACTGCCGGGGGAGGATATCATGTTTTCCTCCAATGACACTCCGGCGGAGGAATTTGCCTATGCGGCTGAAATCGGCGCGACTATCAATCTGGATGATATGACACATATTGATTTTCTGGAGAAGACTCTGGGGTATCTGCCTGAAACCATAAGCTGCCGTTATAATCCCGGGGGCTGTTTTTCCCTGGGGACGGATATTATGGATCATCCCGGCGATGCCAAGTACGGATTTACCACAGAGCAGATGTTTGAGGGGTATAGAATACTGAAGGACAGAGGGGTCAAACACTTTGGCATCCATGCGTTTCTGGCCAGCAACACAGTGTCCAACGAGTATTATCCGGTGCTGGCGCGGCAGCTGTTTGAACTGGCAGTGAAGCTGCGGGAGGAGACGGGAGCGGACATCCGGTTTATCAATCTGTCCGGCGGCATTGGGGTTCCCTACCGCCCGGACCAGACGCCCAATGATATCCATTTGATTGGCGAGGGCGTCAGAAAGGTCTATGAGGAGGTGCTGGTTCCGGCAGGAATGGGCGATGTGGCGATTTACACGGAACTGGGGCGCTTCATGATGGCTCCCTATGGGCATCTGGTGACCAGAGTGATCCATGAGAAACATATTTACAAGGAGTATCTCGGCGTGGATGCCTGCGCCGTGAATCTGATGCGCCCGGCTATGTATGGGGCCTACCATCATATTACTGTTCTGGGCAAAGAAGAGCAGCCCTGTGATCATATGTATGATGTGGTGGGTTCCCTCTGTGAGAACAATGACAAATTTGCCATAGACCGCATGCTGCCGAAGGTGGAAATCGGAGATTATCTGGCAATCCATGACACGGGCGCGCATGGCTTTGCCATGGGGTATAATTACAATGGCAAGCTAAAGTCTGCGGAACTGCTGCTCAAAGAGGACGGCCGTGTGCAGCTGATCCGGCGGGCGGAGACAGAGCGGGATTATTTTGCCACATTTGACGGATTTGCCATATATGATAAGCTGTTTGATAACGAATAGGCACGGCTGCAGGGCCTGGCTATAGTTGTCTGTGCTGACTGTGTCAGTGAATCCGGGAGTAGAAGAATATTCTGGCAGTTCTATGTGCCAGTGCAGGAGGATAGATATGCGATATCCGAAAGATTTGGCCAAAGGGGACACAATCGGTTTTCTGGCGCCATCCTTTGGCTGCAATATTGAACCATATAAAAGCGCGTTTCAGCATGCTCTGGACAGATGGCAGGGAAGGGGTTATGAGACAGTTTTGGGCCCTAACTGCTATGTGGGTGAAGGAATTGGCATCAGTAATACGCCGGAGAAGTGCGGCGCGGAAGTGATGGAGATGTTCTGCGGCGAGGAGGCGGATGTGCTGATCTCCTGCGGCGGCGGTGAACTCATGTGTGAGATCCTGGAATATGTGGATTTCAGACAGTTGGCCAGTGCGCGGCCCAAATGGTTCATGGGTTTTTCCGACAATACGAATCTGGTTTATACGCTGGTGACGCTGTGCGATACGGCGGCGATCTACGGTCCCTGTGCGGCAGCTTTTGGCATGGAACCCTGGCATGCGTCGATTCAGGACGCATATGATTTGCTCACAGGTAAAAAGCGGGTAATGGAGAGCTATCCGCTGTGGGAGAAGGAATCGCTGCGGGACGAGGAGAATCCGCTGCAGCCTTATTATGTGACGGAGCCGCTGGCTTTAAAGGCCTATGAGGAGGGGCGGTTTATTGCGGACCCAGGCCAGGAGGGCACCAGACTGAGCGTCACCGGCAGACTGCTTGGGGGATGTATGGACTGCCTGGTGAATCTGCTGGGCACCCGGTTTGACGGTACGGCGGCATTTTGTGAGAAGTACAGGGAAGATGGGATTCTGTGGATGCTGGAAGCCTGTGATCTCAATGTAATGGCCATCCGCCGCGCTATGTGGCAGATGGAGCAGGCAGGATGGTTCCGGTATGTCAAAGGCTTTCTCTTTGGGAGGGCGTTAAACGGCGGGCCCATGATGGATCTGGACGCTTATCAGGCCGTGCTGGCAGTGGCATCCAAATATCATGTCCCGGTAATTATGGATATGGATATCGGACATCTCAGCCCCATGATGCCTTTGGTGGTGGGCAGTGTGGCTACAGTGACACTGGAGGGGAATCATGTGAAAGTGGAGATGGACTATCTGTAGAGAAGCCGTCAAAAACAGATCAGACGCCAAAATACCATGGCGTCTGATCTGTTTACATATGTGTTCATACATGGTTATAAGAAAATAAGGAATGTCAGAATAGCTTTTACTGTTCCTCTTGAAATCTCTCCTGCCATGTATCCGGCAGCGGAGGCATCCTTTATGGCTTTGTTTCCTTTGTCAATGATTTTTTTTGTCTGCGGAACAAATGTTTCTACGAGCGCTTCTGCCGCACCCACCGCAATTCCCAGTGAAACTTCATTCATTATGATATCCTCCTTTCAAGCCGTTCATAACAGGAAATTGCAAAACTTACTTTCTGGAGACAGAGGGTGGGCAATATACAAAACAGGGGCGACTTGCCGCTGCATGAAGCTAATTTGCAAGGCAAATCTGCCTTCGAGCCCGTTTTTGTATATGTTGACCAGCTCTGTCACATGCGGAAAGAGTTCCGCAATTGCCTATGCTTATAGCAGTTTTTAATATATTTCATATTATAATACAAATATCAGATAATTTCAAGCCCATTATTAAAAAAACAGATAACTTTACCTGTATAATATATTTGACAGTCTATAACTTAATTGATTGAAAAAGACAGATAGGTTATGAAAGTGAATAATACAAAAAATTTGCTTGCATATTTTGTCTTTTTGTGATAAAATCAATTTGTTGTAAAGAATTAGAAAATTAGCTGGTGTGGCGGAATGGCAGACGCAGCAGACTCAAAATCTGCCGAGGGCAACCTTGTGTGGGTTCAAGTCCCACCACCAGCAGGAGTGGTATTATCCCAGAAACAGCGGATTTTATTGAAAAATCAATGAAATCCGCTGTTTTTTGCCTCCGTATCACTTATCATAAAAGTGTCAAACTTGGTGAAAGAATAAAGTTTTTTGTCACAGCATTTGTCATGGAAACTGCTAAGAAAAGAGGGTATTACCGAGTTTTCTGGCGGCATCCCTCTGGGCGGCTTTATTTTTATCCTCCATGGCATGTCGGTATACACCTTTCATGACATAATCCGTTTCCCACCCGCCGGCCCGCATGATATCGGCATCCGGTACTCCCAGGGCGCTCATTTTTGACGCAAAATAATGCCGTAACTTGTGGAGGGAAAATTGTGGGATGCCAAGATGATCCTGCGCCCGGTGGAGATATTCGGTTATTTTGCCAGGATGCCCTTTAAAGATATACCCCTGGTCCCGGATCTTATCAGCTATCTCCAGTGGAATAATGACATCACGGGTGCTTGCTGTGGTTTTTGTGGTCTTTAATTTCCATTCATTTGCATCCCCGAGCACTTTAGCTTTGTTGATGCTAACCACGTCTCCGTCTATATCATCCAATGTAAGAGCACATATTTCAGACCGGCGCAGTCCATAACACGCCAGTACAATAGGAATTTCATACTCCGTACCCTTTATATAATCCAGTATTCTCCGCACATCATCGTCTGATGGGATATAGGGTTCATTTTTTACTTTTTGAGGCAAGGTTGTACAGAGCTTCAGATTCGGGTTAAAAATGCCCAGAACTGCCGATATAAAGCCATGATGATTGCGCACAGTCTTGGGACTGCATTTTTGGGCAAGCTGGTTAATTTCGGTCTGAACGTCAAGAGCAGTAATGTCGAGCACGTTAATGCGGAGAAAAGATTCGGAAGTCTGCTGTAAGATAGTAATGTACCCCCGTATTGTGCTGGGGGAGAGAACATTTTTCTTGGAATCAATATATTTTTCTCCGGCAGATTTAAAAGAAAGCCCCTCATCTTTCTTATGCTGGATTTTATCCAACTCAGCAGCCATGGCCTGCATGGCTTCCTTCTGCGTGGGTTTGTGATCAAACACAATCGTGTATGTTTCCCCCTTATACATCTTCCTGATCCGGTAGGAGCCGGACGGTAGTTTCTCAATCTTCATGCTATCATCCTCCTGTAGAATATTTTCGGGCAAAAAAATACCCGGTATGTTGATTTTTACCGGGAAAGATGATAAAATTGTTTTGGTTTAACATATCGGTTTCCCGGTATATTTAGCTGCCCCTGCTGTAACAGGGGCAGCTTATTTTTTACTTTAAGCAGTTTCCACACCGAGTATATCCTTCGCTAAGAAGTTCGTCAATGGTTTTATCTGTGGTGCCATAATTTTCCGGTTTTATTGTGCGTACTGACTTACAATTAGGCAAATGTATTTTTCCTGAACTGGTATTTAATATGTAAGTAATTGTAGTGGCAG
>CAJUAB010000034.1:0-33583 GCA_910583845.1 uncultured Acetatifactor sp. | reverse complement strand
GATCAGGAGTAGGCGCTGCCGTGGGATCAGGAGTAGGCGCTGCCGTGGGATCAGGAGTAGGCGCTGCCGTGGGATCAGGGGTAGGTGTTGCGGTCTGATCAGGAATATCGGCTGTGGCTAATCCTGGGTCTGATGCATCAGCGATTACTGCCACATTTGCTGATCTAGTATCACTTGAAGTATTCTCGTTTGATACGACTCCCAATCCGATCAGACTTGACAAGAAAATCAAAGCCGATAGTCCCACTCGCTTGAAATTCTTTTTCGCAGGTTGCTTTAAGAATAATTTTATTAAAGCAATTACTGCAAAAACGCAGATGCAAATAAAACTTGCTAAAACGATAAGGGCAATTATGATATCCATAAAATCCTCCTCTTCTTGTTCAAATAGTGGAACTTACCTGTTAAGTAATCCACATTGAGCATATCTTACCACATAATTCAACAATAATAAAGACAAAATTCATTTTATTACGACTTTTTGCATTTAATTCTTACTGTGACAGAAATAATTTTAAGGGATAAGGAAAACAGTGATTTAGACTCTCAATGCTGTTTAATAGAGACAATTTTATTGATAGTAAATGTTTTGTATATTGTAACAAAAAATATATTGCAGAATTTTATGTTTGACAAAATGGAGATACATGTGTCAAAGTAAAATGTAATACAGGGGTAATCCTGGAAAGGAGAGCACCGCACACAAAATCTTTGGTGTATGGCCGATTGAAAAGTGGCAAACACTAAGAAAATGAAAATACTACTTGGAGAAATACGTTATGGGAAAAATTTAACGTTGAAACAGTTGGAGGCTTTGACTGGAATCAGTAAAAGCACATTAAACAACATTGAAAATGAAAAGGTATCTCCATCGCTGAAACAGTTGGAGACGATAGCCAAGGCGCTGGGAATGAGAATAACGGACCTGTTTGAAAGCGAATATAAATAATATATTATATCATCTTTGGTTCCATAAAACAATGTAGCTCATGCATTTTTTTACGATTTCCAGGATACTGGAAATCGTATGCGTGCTTATTGAAATGTTCAATGTTTATTGATATAATTTGCTAAATAACAAATGAGAGAGGGGATAATATTATGGATGGTTTAAGAGAAAAAATAAATAAATTATTAGACGAATGTACAAGTAAAGAAATGTTAGAGAAAATATACGAACATATATTGTTTATATACTTACATATCTATGATAGAATTGATAAATAGCAGGGGAATAGAAAACCCCTGCTACATTTTTTTTGAGAGATTTCTGAGAAATTGCTTAATTACCGCCCGCATATCGGGGTCAGATTCCAGATAGGCCTGAACCAGCTTTTCATCTTCTTTGTCACATCCGTACGCCAGACAGAGGTCTCCAAGAATAGTTTTGGGTAGATCGGAGTACATTTCGCCAGTACCATATTCCAACCAGTCATAATTTACGTTAAACTCCCGGCAAATGAGTTTTTTCATTTGTGAAGTTATTTTGTTTTCATTTTTTTCCAGCTTAGATATAGCCTGCTTGCCAACCCCTAACCTAGCACCAAATGCCTCCAAGGTGAGACCATTTTGTTTTCTTATTTCTTTCAGGCGTTCTCCTTCTGTCAATTGCATCACCTCCTATAAGGTAGAGGATACCATATTTAAATAATAAAATCAATAAAAAAGTAACTAGAAGAGACAAAAGAGGGTTGACAAGATATATTTAATAGACTATATTGTAACTAGAAGGGACACAAGGAAGGAGGAAAGCGAATATGGGAGAAAGAAAACTTGTAAAGGAATCCCCCATCACCATCCAGTGCAGTCAAATTGACGATGCAAAGGAATTTCTCGAATTGGTAATGCTATTGAATCACGATGAGAAAAAGGAACTTAGCGGCATGATGCGTGGGATGAAAGCCATGAAAGAGATCATGGCAGGTAGCGCTCAAAAATTGGTGGGATGAGGGGAGGCGAGAGGGAATTAAAGGATTGTGTAGAACGAAAGGGAGGCTGACCTCCCTTGATTTTTACCATTAAGGCGAATTAGTTTTTTCGGCCAGTGAATCAATCATCTTTTTTACTAACTCACGGTCTGAATCATTAAGGAGACTATATTGATGTGCAAGTAGTCTCACTTCATCATCAATATCTAACTCACTGGTTACATCTGTAAACATAGGGTCAATGCCATTGGTGAGCCAATCAAAATTAACATTGTACTCACGGCATATATCACGAATAGTGCGCTCGGTGATATTGCGGGTGCCTTTTTCCATATTTGTGATTGCACCGCCTGACATGTTAATGGCAGCGCCAAAGGCACGGGTGGAAAGTTTTAATTCATTCCTTAATTGTTTCAAACGTTCATGAATATCCATAGTTTTTACCTCCATGAAAGCACTATAACACAATTCGCTTTCAAAGTAAACAAAAAAATATTGACAATGCTTTCAAAGAATGATATATTGATTTCAACGAAAGCGAGGGAAGGAGGGATACAGGTGAATATACAAAAAGCAGAAGATATAAAAGATACTGCACTGAAGTTGGACGAGATCCGGACACGACATCCAGAAGAGTACTTTTATATAAAAGGTTGGATTCATTGTCTTTCGCAGAAAACAGGATCTTCCGGGAACCAGAGCAACCCGGCCAAGCTGGTATAAGAAAGATCATCAGATTAGGGAGGTGAGAAAAAGTGTCCAATATTGGTATTTCGGGAATGCCTGGTCCATCAGGTATAACGGATTTTGAAATTGAAGAAGGAGGGTGGAGTAAAAAGCACGTCATACTTCAAAACCTATGTTTTCCCATTACAAAATTTATAAAAGAGAATCCGGAAATTGCCAGTGTTGTTACAATTACGCAAAATTCCATTAAATCCTTTGTCGAACGAGAGAAAGAATGAAGAGGAAATTTTAGAAATAAGAGGAGGTGAGGAAGAATGAAATCATTGTTCATGGTGAGAAAAAAAGAGGCCAAAAAAGGATGTACTGAAATTACCATCAAGTACACCAGGACAGGGATGCATGCGCTCCAGAATATCCTGGGAGAAATACGGGATCTGAAAAAAGAGCACCCCGATGCCAGCATCAACGTTGAGATAATCCGTTAAGTAATCTGCGTATCACAGGAAGGAGGTACATCAAATGCCCAGAGTGGCAATAAACAAAAAGACATATATGATCCGTGACTTGTCCAGCTGGATAGTAGGCCGGATGCATGCCAAAGGTCTCAGACAGACGGATGTAGCGCAGTGGATCGGAATTAATCAGCAGTCTTTGTCACGGCGGCTGAAAAAGGCCAGGGAGGGTGTGGATGAATTCAGCTTTTGGGATTTAGTAATCTTACTTAAGAATCTGGATGCTACGGATGAAGACATCCTGCGATTGACGAAGATGTAACAGCTCTAACAGCAAAGAGTACGGGGCGGCAACAGGACCGTCCCGGCAATTAAAGCAGCCACGCCTGGAGGCGTGAGGGTCCAAAGCCCCTGTAAATGGCCGATGGGTTGCGTTAACGCGAAAGAACCTGTCTATGGAGAGTACGCGCCTATACTCCACAGGCAGGCCGGGCACAGTAAACTATGCCACGCCCTGGTGAAGTGATCCAGCGTTTGAAAGGTTGTACGATAACATCCGGCATAGTGCAGGCTGTCATTCTATAAGCCATGGGGCGCGACATGGACGAATGGCTGCTTGCGGTATGCGAAATCCAGAAAGGTTAGTTGATATGAGCGATTTAGAGGCTACAAAGCAGTTGACACTGTTTGATGAAGAGGAGATTACCGGTATTGATGATAATGCGCCGGAAATCATGCGGAGCGCATGGAGAAAAGCCAAGCAGGATATGAAGCGGAATTTCAGCGAATTACAAGCGAAACCGTATGAAGAAAAGATAGAGCGCCAAACAGGTATAGCATGGGAGTTTTACCACGAGATGCAAAAGCGCGGATGTGGTTGCCATGTATCAGTCGGCGGTCTGGACAGTATCACCCTCTTTATCTGGCTACATAGTATTGGCATTCATATTCCGGCGATTTCTGTCTCCGGCGTGGAGGATAAGAGTATTCAGAAAGTACACCGGGCGCTGGGCATTGAAATTGTAAAATCATATAAAAACAAAGTGGACATCCTGAATGAAATGGGATTTCCCGTCATATCAAAGCGGATTGCAGGAAAAATAGATATGCTCCAACACCCGACCGATGACAATAAAACCGTGAGGCATGCCATTATTACCGGAGAATGCGGTGAACAGGGCCATTTTGCAAAGAACAGCCGTATGAGGTTGCCCCAAAAGTGGCTCAAACTATTCGGCGGATACGAAAATGAGAATGAGGGAGTAAATTATCAGCATCCAGATTTTTTGGTCTCCAATGATTGCTGCTACTGGCTGAAAGAAAAACCCTGTGATGACTGGGCAAAGGCCCATAATAGTTTTCCGTACCTAGGAATGATGGCCAGCGAGGGAGGCCAGCGGGAAGAGGCCCTGGTAGAACACGGGTGCAACTATTATGGGGCCACCGTCACCAGATCAGCGCCGTTTGCTATATTTATGCGCAACGACATACTGCAATTGGCCTTAGAGATGGATAAATGGTATCACGACCACACCGACTTTTTTGAGTCCCTATATCACCAACAGCCTTACAGCCGAGACAAAGACGGCAATATTATTCCCTATAGGCCACTGGAAACAATCATTCCCGCGATATACGGTAACATACAATGGCGAGACAACGGAGATCTGTATACAACCAGGGCACAGCGAACAGGTTGCTCTATGTGTGGATTTGGGATTCACCTGGAAAAGAGACCCCACAGATTTGACCGTCTGCGGGAGGACAACCCCAAAGAGTGGGATTACTGGATGTACAAATGCTGCAAGGACAAGGAAACAGGAGAGGTATATGGTTGGGGAAAGGTCCTGGACTACATAGGCGTGGAGTGGGAGGATATCCCGGGGGTGCAAATTGGGCTCTGGGATGATTGGAGGGGGGGGGTAAATGAACATAGGGCTGCATGACGCGGAAAGAGACCACTTTAAAACCGGAGATAAATATCCGAACTACGCCATCATGAAAATATCCGCATATCATAAATCAAGGGGAGATCATGTGGAGTGGTGGAATCCCCTGGTAAGATATGACAGGGTGTACAGCAGCAAGGTTTTTGATTTTACTCCGGCAGACCCATACCTTCCGGAAGATACGGTCCGGGGAGGGACAGGTTATCGGGATATCCCACTGGATCAGACCCTGCCGTCGGAAATTGATGACATGTATCCGGACTACAGCATTTACCCGGGATGCGACTATGCCATAGGGTATCTCACCAGGGGCTGTCCCAATAACTGCCGCTGGTGTGTTGTCCCCGGAAAAGAGGGCGGCATACATCCCTACCGGGATTGGCGGGATCTGGTCCGGCCAGACACAGACAAGCTGGTCCTGATGGACAACAATATTCTCACAACAGTCTGTATAATGACCGACTCCGCGCATGGCATAAGGAAACGACATCATGCCAGAACCAGATAGGCCAAAAAACCAGTGAGGTTTTGTGGATGAATTTCGAACCCATGCGGCAGTTAGAATTTATCAGCATGCTTAAGGAGGAAATATGATACAAGGAGAACTGGTAGTGGATAATTTTGCAGGCGGCGGTGGGGCAAGCACCGGGATAGAGATGGCCACAGGAATAAGCGTTGACATAGCAATCAACCACGACCCGGAAGCTATCAGGATGCACAAGGTGAACCATCCAGGCACAAAGCATTACTGCGAATCCGTCTGGGATGTAGACCCGGTGCAGGTCTGCAATGGGCATCCTGTGGCACTGGCCTGGTTTTCTCCGGACTGTAAACATTTTTCCAAGGCAAAGGGCGAGAAGCCAAAGGACAAGAATATCCGGGGCCTGGCCTGGGTGGCTCTGCGGTGGGCCGGGAAGGTGAGGCCCCGGGTAATCATGCTGGAAAACGTGGAGGAATTTAAAACCTGGGGGCCGCTGAACCGGAGACATAGGCCGATCAAGGCAAAGCAGGGGTATACCTTCCGTAAATTCGTATCCCAGTTGGAGGCACTGGGGTATGTCGTGGAATATCGGGAGTTGGTGGCGGCAGACTACGGAGCGCCTACCATGCGAAAGAGATTATTTTTGATTGCCCGCTGTGATGTCCGTCCGATTGTCTGGCCGGAGCCAACACATGCTACTGCATCCAGCCCCCAGGTGGCAGCAGGTATCAAACGGCCATACCTGGGAGCCCATACACAGATAGACTTCTCCCTGCCGTGTCCCAGTATCTTTGACACGGCGGAGGAGATCAAGAGAAAGTACGGCATCCGGGCGGTGCGCCCGCTGGCTCCCAAGACCTTAGAGCGGATAGCCAGAGGCTTGAAAAAGTTTGTGTTGGATAATCCGGAGCCGTTTATCATCCAGTACAACCATGGCGGGAACCGAAATTTTGTTGTTATGCCGACATTGATACAATACCACTCTGAAACGTCAAAAGATGAAACCAGAGGGCAGCAGGTAACGGAGCCAATCATGACCGTGGACGGCTCAAACCGTTATGGGCTGGTAACTTCATTCCTGCAAAAATACTATGACGGCGGATATAAGGGGAACGGAGCAGATATTAGTGACCCTCTGCCCACTGTCACAACAAAGGATCATAACAGTTTATGCGTTGCTACACTAATTCAGATGAACAATCATTGCGATGGCAGGGATATTGAACAACCGCTTCCAACAATAACATCCGGAGATGGGCACTTCGGTGAAGTCAGGGCATTCTTGATTAAATATTACGGACAGGGGATAGGGCAGGATATAAAGGACCCGCTTGACACGGTGACGGCGCGGGACAGATTTGGTCTGGTGAGCATAGCAGAGGTGGATTACCAGATCGCAGATATTGGCTTACGGATGCTGGAACCAAAGGAGTTATATGGATGCCAGGGGTTCCCGGATGATTACATAATAGACCATGACAGCACGGGAAAAGCATATCCCAGGAGTGAGCAGGTGCGGCGCTGCGGGAATGCGGTTTGCCCGCCAATTCCCGCAGCATTGGTAAATGCGAATCTGCCGGAGTTATGTGTGGCAAAACGCACCGGAAATATCAAACTCACCGAAGAATATGGCGGGCAAATAAGATTTGGGTGAAGGAGAGGAGAAAATTGAACCTATGTGCCAGTTAAATCTTAACAACATACAGGAGGGGCTATGATACTGAAAGATTTGTTGGAAGTCCTCACCGGTCCAGATGAAATTCTGATTGTGAGGGCAGCAGAAAAGGAAGCGGACCAGAAAACATTATATAAGGGCTACAGAGGCCCTGACGCCCATATGGAGATACCGACCGAGATCATGCAGGAAACAGTCAGGCAGTTTCGTATCTTCCCGGAAATAAGATCCAGAGAATGGAAGGAACGGAACTTAATGCCGCCCATGGATGCAGAGAAAACGTCGGATTTTCTCTTTTCTGATCTACAGATGTCCCTATATTACAAAATCATAATTTAGGAAAAACGGGTCATCGCCAGGAGGAGAATGCTATGTGCCGGGGCTGAATAACAGTCAGAGCACCAAGAAAGCGAGGGAAGAATATGAAGGAATTCAGAACTGTGGCGGAAGCGGATTATAAAAACTACCACCCTATTAACGGCGTGGTGGAGCCCGATTTCCTGGAATACCTTAAGGAAACATTCAGGAAATGGCAGCAGTACTATAGGGAAGGGGTAACGCTTGGCAGTCGTGAGATTGCGATGCTGTCTAATGTGGTGACCGGGGCAAAGATGAATGCCCGATTTGGATTCGAGAAGTACGCGCAACACTTTATGGACGAAGACGGGCAGGAATGGTTTTCCCTGATGATTTACAGAAACCGGGAAGAGTTGGAAATTGATACGGAGCCCTTATATTGTTTTGCAACAAAAATCTATAAATAGAAAGCGAGGATTAGCTATGGATTATGAAAGAGATCTGAAGTGGGACTGCGCGAATTGCGTGAACGCCTATCCGGAGACGGACGGCCATGTAGACGGGGATTGTGACAGGTGTGAAAACGGAAGTTGTTCTGCGGCCATAGAAGTCTATGCGGCAGGAGCAGATGAACAGGAAAAAGCGTGTCATGGCAGCATGGCACAAGGGACGGAGGTAAGATCATGAGCGTTTATGCGGTAGATTTTGACGGTACACTTGCGGAGACAAGATTTCCGGCAATCATAGGCCCCCGCAAAAAAATGATAGCTGCTGTTAAGCTGTTACAGGCCCAAGGCCATAAGATTATACTGTGGACAAGCCGGGACGGAGAAAACTTGGAGAATGCCGTGGAGTGGTGCAAGGATCAGGGCCTTGTCTTTGATTCCGTAAACTGTCCGCTGCCAGAGCAGCTTGCCAGGTGGGGAAATGACACCAGAAAGATATATGCGGATGTTTATATTGATGATCGGGCCATGTCGCCGGATTCTCTGGAAACCATGGTAGACGTATCGGAAAAGATCATAGACGAATACAGAAACAAAGTCCCGACATGAAATAAAGAAGAAACCCTTGGCAAAAGCAGCACTAGAACACTTGTTTGAAAGCATATAAAGCGTCTATTACCGCTATTCCGTCCTTGTAATGGGTATTAACAAATGAGGCATATGGGTTATATACCTGTCCATCGTCATCAGACAGGGGGCAGGGAGAGGGCATATCAGATAAGCGAAGGTAGAGATCATGAAAAAGAAAAAGCATTATTATGATGACTACGATTACATAGAAGCCTACCAGGTGGATATCAATAAGACGGTAAAGAGGAATGCCTTTGCCCGGTTTAAAACAGAAGCGGCACCAGAGGGGTGGCCAGGATATGATTTCGAGAAAGAATATAAAGAACAGAGCAAAAAATTGGAAGAGTGGGAACTGGAGAGGCTTGTGAGGGAAGGAAAAGTCAAGTGTATATATCGTACCTCCACCATAAAGAGCAAGAATGTAAAGAGCGGAACTACATTGCTGGAGGCCCAGGTCTATCCGTCCTTTTTCTCCCAGGCGGAGATGCCGCAGACAAAGATGAAAAGAGAGACAAAGCCAAGCCAGAAAAATCTGAACGATAAAAATTCCCGGCGTTATCTCATCCGCCTTGCATGCATTAATTTCGGCAAGGGAGATATATGGGGGACGTTTGGATGGGATGACGCCCATAAGCCGGGTGACATGCAGCAGGCGCGGAAGGACGTCAAGAATTTTATCGCCAAGATAAATCGCCGCCAGAAGAAAGCGGGGAGGGAAAACATCAAGTATATATACATAATTGCCGTTGACGATCACACACGGCCCCATTTTCATATCCTGATGACCGGAGACGGAATAGACCGGGATGAGCTGGAGGGACTATGGGACAAATGCCAGCGGTGCAACACCAGGCGGATCAAACCGGATGACGATTTTCTCATCACAGGCCTTGCCACGTATATTTCCAATAATCCCCACGGGACAAAACGGTGGTGTTCCTCAAAAAACCTGGTCAAGCCGCCAGATCCCCAAAGAAGCTACTCAAAATTCAAGGCCCCCAAAGTGGAGAAAATGGCTAAGAATTATGAGGACTTAAAAGCAGGAATGGAAAAGGCATACCCAGGATTTAAGTTCCTGGATGCGGAAGTGAAACACAATGGAGTGACTGCAGCATTTTACATATATGCCCGTATGGTCAGAAATTGAGAATGGAGGTTATAGGACATGAAAATCATATCAATCATCAATCTAAAAGGGGGTGTCGGGAAGACAACCACGGCCGTATCCCTGGCGGAATCCCTTGCGTCTGCGGATCAGAAAATGAAACGCCATAGCAGCAAGGTACTGTTATTTGACAACGACAAGCAGGGCAATGCGTCCAGGCTTTACGGTCTGTATTCTACAGATTCGGAGGCGGGAGCATGTCGTATCCTGAAAACAGGTACTGTAATAAACCACAAGGAACCTGTGATCATACGGAGAATCGTGGAAAGTCTGGATCTGATACCGTGTAATTATTTCATGGAGTTGGCTGAACTGGAGATAAAGGCGGATTCAGGGTATGCACAGCATGAGCGTTATAGACGCGCACTGGCGGAGATTGCACATTTATATGATTACTGCATTATAGATAACCCGCCGGATCTGGGAATGAACGTCATAAACGCCATGGTGGCGACAGATGAAATTATAATCCCGGTGTGGTTGGATTCCTACAGCCTGGATGGGTTGGAGGAACTGACAGAGCAGATCAACAATATACGTGCGTTAAACCCCAGTGCCAGGTTGGCCGGGTGCCTGATCACAGATTATGAAAAAACCGAAACAGCAGAGGCAGCGGAATTATGGCTCCGGTGTAAATCAGGAGTTCCGGTTTTTAAAACAAAAATCCGTCATTCCAGGAAAGCCAAGGACGCGACAATCTATAAAATGTCTCCAGGCCGTTACAGTCCCCGTTCTGGCATAGCCCAGGACTATAAGGCATTTGTCCGGGAGTATGTCAATATCTATGGGCACATTGATACCATCGTAAAGAAGGAGGACCGGCGGCATGGCGAGTAAATTCAATATTCTGGATCTCATGAATGAGAAGACCAGAGAGCAGATAAATCAGGGAACGGCAGCAGGCTTCAGGGAAATCATCTTGGAATATATGGAGATTGTAAAAACGGAGCACAATTGCTACACCATGGAGGAATTGCAGGAACTGGCAACGGGTATTCTACTGGGCGGATTGCAGGAACCGCTTGTTCTGGGATTGGTAGATGGGAAATACCTGCTTTCTTCCGGACACCGTCGGCTTGCCGCCATAGAAATACTGGTGGCAGAGGGCCATGAGGAATTTAGGATGATTCCCTGCCGCTATAAGATTCAATCCATGATCGAGTTCAGAATGGCCATCCTGATCGGCAACACATTTAACCGCAAAATGACAGACTTCGATATCATGAATCAGGCAAGACAGTGGAAAGAGGTGTTGACCCAGGCAAAAAAGGAAAAGGCTATTGTTTTGGATCATGGAGAGCGTATCCGTGAATACGTGGCAGAAATATTGAAAGAACCTCCAGAGAAGATCAAACAGTTACAGGCCATAGATAACAATGCCGTGGAATCCGTAAAAGAGGAATTTGCAAAGGGCAACCTGAAAACTACTGCTGCCTATGCGGCCAGCAGTCTTCCAGAAGATAAGCAGGAAGAGATTGCGGCCCGGGCGGCAGCAGGGCAGGACGTGAAATGCGATGAGATCAGGCAGCAGACAGAAAAAAATAAAAAAGATAAGAAGGAGGAATTAAAGACTCCGGAAATCTCTGACACGGACACCGCCGAGGAAGAGAGACAGAACGCCGGGAAACTTCACGCTCTTAAAATGCTGGAGAAATATTATATATATTTGAGCGAAGAGGAAGTAGGCATTCTGGGGCGGATGCTTGAAGACTGCAAACGCCGCAAGCGCGAATATGCCATAGAGGAGGGATAGGAGCCATGTATATGCAGAACATGAAGAAAAGCGAAACCACGGAGCAGATCAGCCTTTTCCAGTGGGCTGAAAGGATAGCGGGCATTGTACCGGCCCTTGCGCTGATGTATCATGTCCCAAACGAGGGCAAGCGGACCAATGGTGGTCTGTTAAAGGCAGCAGGGCTTAAAAAGGGGGTGCCGGACGTGTGTCTGCCCGTTCCGTCCGGAGATTTCCACGCCCTGTATATTGAATTGAAGTATGGGAGGAATAGAGTCACCAGGGAGCAGGATGCCTACATGGCCCTGCTGGAGCGGCAGGGAAACAAAACAGTAGTTTGCTATTCTGCCCAGGAAGCGATAGAAGAGATATTGGACTATCTAAATGAGTCCTGGTCCGGAAGGTTGCCATTGTGTGACTGTATAAAGGCTCCATGGATTGACGGGAGATGCGATGGGGTAAAAATGCATAGCAGGCTGTTTACCTGGCCGCATTGCCAGAGATGCGATCACCACAGGCCCACAAAGGCGGAAAAGATTATATCAGAGAATATGGCAATGGTCCAAGAAGATTTCAAGAGGCCGATAACAAAGGCTATTATGGATCTCGCTAACGGAGTCCCATTAAAGAACAGCACCATGGAGGATACGCTGGAGACAATTAATAAGAATCTGTCTCTGTTAGTAAAGGGCAGGGAATTGGACATAAAACAGTCTGCGGCGGTGTTATCTGTTGCCATAGACGCCTATTATGCCGGAAAGGAGTAAAAAAGCATGGGCAGGAGGAAGACAGACGGCGGATATGAGATACCGGAAGATGAATTAAGGGAGATGGAAGCGGAAGAGAATCGGGAGATGCCGGAGGGTCTGGAGAGCCAGACAGGATATTGCCGATTCTGCGGCCAGGGCGGTGTTGTTCATACCGTAATGGGATGGAACCAGGATGATGTAAACGAGGCAGTAACATGCAAGTGTTCGTGTGAGGCGGCCAAGGAATATACAAAAAGCAAGGAACGGGCCCAGAATGCCAAAAGCAGAATCGAAGAGCTATTCGGACTCCCGGCAGAAAAGCCCATAGATCAGGATGTAATAAATATTATGTTCCGTTCTGTGGATGCCATAGAATCCATGGCAATGAAAGGAATTACGATTGACATAGGGCAGGGAATAAAGGCAAAGGTTTCCAAGGCCCCAAAGGGAAGCGTAAAGGTGGAGCGTACCGAAACACAGAAAAAGACCTACGAGGAATAAAGAGAGGGTTGGAAGTGGGAAAGATGGATGCCGATATAAAAACAGTAGCCAGGAGTATCATACAAGGCAATGAGGCGCGGAAAAAGAGGATAAAGGCCGGGAGGGCCAGTACGTTTGATATTATGGCCGCTGCTGTAGTTGATGGTGCATTGTGTGCGTCCTGCCAGAATATTGACAGCATCCAGGCCAGGCGGGGTATGCAGGACAGAATCTATAAGAGTATTGTGTTCAATATGCCGTACGAATACATAACGGGTATATTATGTGGTCGCCGTCAATTCTACGAGTACCGGACAGAGTTTATAACACGGGTTGCCCAGGCAATGGATATGTTGCCGGGTGGGAAAGGAATGGAGGACACAAGGTAGCCGGGCGCCAGCAGGGTAAACGGGTCAGAATATAAAACAGAATTGTATTAACATGGGCTTACGGGGTGGAAATATCTGTAAGCCCTTATTTGATATGGGAGGATGGTAAAACAGTTGAAAGAGTATGCAAAGGATTTCTATAGATCAGATGCATGGAGGCGTGTAAGAAAAGTTGTCATTATCAGAAGTAACGGTCTATGTGAGCGCTGTCTGGCAGCAGGGCTACACAAACCAGGTTATATAGTTCATCACAAAAAACATATAACACCAAACAATATCAATGACCCAAACATTACTCTGAATATAAACAACCTGGAATATGTTTGCGAGGATTGCCACAACAAAGAGCATAAAAGTAAAGGGCAAGAGCGTTACCGCTTTGATTCGAATGGGAATCTATTACCACCGATCAGCAGTCCACTCCCCCCGGTGGGGTGCAAATACCCCGCCGCCAAAGAACCGAGGGAGATACCTACAAAAAACGCTGAAAGGTCGCGCACATATGAGGGGGGATAAATGTGAATAAGAAAAGCAAGGCTTCCTTAAGTAAGTCAGGAGAAAATGAAATGGTAAAAACCGCAGAAAATTTGGATGAAAATAGAAATATTTCCAACGTGAAAACCAGGAGAAGAGCAAACAAAATCACACCTGCGCGAATAAACAAAGAGATAGATTTCTTAAAACCAATGTTTGCCGGAATAGATGACGAGGACAAGAAAAATCTTGTAAATTCATTGATTGAGGAAGCTGCTTTCCTGAAAGTGGCATGCTTCCAGGCCAAAGAAGAGTTGAAAAAGGAAGGGCTCACAACAGAGACAGTAAATGCCGCTCAGAAGTTCGTAAAAGCCCACCCGTCTGCAACGATCTACGAAAAATATTCACGTCAGTATACGGCAATTATTCATTCACTTATTGAATATCTGCCGCCAAAGGAAAAGAAGAATATAAGCAGATTAATGGAGCTAAGAAATGGATAATAATTTTATATTCCAGTATTGGAGCGCTATACTGAGCGGCACCGTGACAGTGGGAAAATGGGTTAGGACTATCTATGAAATTCTTACAGATGGGATAAAAGGTGGTAAGTGGGATTTTGATGAAGAAAAGGCCGACAAGGCTATAAAATTTATTGAAAACTTCTGCCATCATTCTGAGGGACGGAACGATTTATTAAAACTTGAATTGTGGCAGAAAGCTATTACAAGCGCCATATTCGGAATTATAGACAAAGAGACAGGTTATAGGCAGTTCAGAGAGGTTTTTATTGTTGTTGCCCGAAAGAATGGGAAAACATTGTTTGCTGCCGCAATAGCGGCATACATGGCATATTTAGACGGCGAGTATGGCACAAAGATATATTTCCTTGCCCCCAAGCTGGATCAGGCAGATCTGGTATATGACGCATTTTATCAAATTACCCAGTCAGATGATGAACTCAAAGGTATCACAAGGAAACGCCGGAGCGATATATATATTAAGGAGTTCAACACTAGTGTAAAGAAAATTGCGTTCAACTCAAAAAAGTCTGACGGCTTTAATCCACAAATGGTTATAAACGATGAAATGGAAGCCTGGGAGGGACAGAGAGGCATTGATCAATACGAAGTCATGGCCTCCGCTGTAGGTGCTCGCCGTCAGCCCCTTTTGTTATCTTTATCCACATCGGGAAAGGTTAATGACGGCATTTACGATGAACTTATGAGAAGGTCGACTGCCGTGCTGAAAGGAAATTCCGAAGAAAGCAGACTTTTGCCATTTATATACATGATTGATAATCCGGAAAAGTGGAATGATCTGGAAGAATTAAAAAAGAGCAACCCCAATCTGGGCGTATCCGTGTTTGTGTCATTCTATAACGAGCAGATTGCCATAGCGAAGAAGTCTTTGTCAAAAAAAGCGGAATTTCTGATGAAATACTGTAACATAAAACAAAGCAATTCCACGGCGTGGCTGGACTATATGGATGTGCAAAGGGCAATCAATGACCATCACCTTATGCTGGAAGAATTCCGAGGCTGCTATTGTGTGGCCGGAGTTGATCTCTCAAACACCACAGATTTAACCGCCGTTTCCCTGGTAATACACAATGATGGGAAAAACTATGTGATAACAATATTTTTTATGTGTAAAGATCGATTTGAAATTGCTATAGACGAAGATAAAGTACCCTACGCAATGTACAGAGAGCGGGGATTCTTGAAAATATCAGGGGAAGGTAAAGTAGACTATAAGGATGTATACAGATTCTTTATTGATTTGGTAAAAATCTATAAAATTCGTCCACTAAAGATAGGTTATGACAGATGGATGGCGTCCAACCTAACGGATGAACTGGAGCAAAGTGGCTTTAATGTCGACAGCGTAAAACAGGGACCGAACCTCACGCCGATACTGCGGGATTTTGAGGGGGACTTGAAAGAGGGTAAGTATGATATAGGGGATAATGGGCTTTTAGCTTCTCATTTGTTAAATGTTGCGGTGGACATTAATCTTTCAGACGGCAGATTAACCCCCAAAAAGCTGGAAAGCCGATTGAGAATAGATGGAGCGGTAGCTCTCTTTGATGCCCTCACAGTAAAAGACAAATATTTTGCAGAGATTGGGAAAAAACTGTTGAATATCAAGAAGGGAGGGGAAGAAAAAACTGGATAGAGAAGAGGGTCAGAATTTGAACACAATTTTTTCTACAATAGGCACAAGGGCATTTCCCCTGTGCCTATTTCTGCGTGAAGGGAGGTGATAACCATGGGAATAATAGCCAATTTTTTTAATTCTCACAGAGCAAGATACAGGCCGGTCATGCTGAGTCGTGGAGAGTATATGCCAACGGGTTCTCTGCGGGATAATGATATTGTGGGTGCTGTTGCGGACGCTATTGGCAGGAACGTGGGAAAGTTAAAACCCCAGGTGACCAGAAAAGATGAAAACGGGCTGACAATTAAAAATGATTCACTGGCCCGGCTGCTCTCCCTGCGGCCATGCCCCGAACTGTCCACATACGATTTTCTGTACCGTGTGGCGGTGGATCTGGTCTATACATCAAATTTTTTCGGCGGGATTTTTTACAATGAAGATTTTACCAGGATTACCAGCATACAACCCATAACCACGTCAAACTATAGAATTTTTGAGGATGACAGCCATAACATCCTCTTCCGGTTTCGGTGGGAATATGACGGGAACACCTATACTGTGCCCTATCAGAATGTAATCCATATAAAGGCCAGATACAACAAAAAGAGGTTTATGGGAACATCCCCGGACATTGAATTAAAGAGGAGCCTGGATCTCATAGAAACATCTGGTGAAACCATAAAGAACATTGTCAACCGGTCCAACTCCCTTATGGGATATCTGAGATATAACAATATAGCGGACGATGATGAACTGAGGGAAAAGGCGAGAGACTTTCAGGATGCCTATATGAACGCAGGCAACGCCGGAGGCCTGGCGGCTATTGACAATACAATGGAGTTCAAGGAGATTACCCAGAGGACGTCCGGCATTCCGGTCAGCCAGATAAACTTCCTACGTGATAACATATATCGTTATTATGGCGTAAACGAAAAAGTTTTGACGTCCACGCTGACGGATCAGGAGTGGATATCGTTTTATGAAAACGTCATTGAGCCTATTGCCATTCAGCTGTCCTATGAATGCACATTTAAGCTGTTGACATCCCGGGAAATCGGTTACGGAAATCGCATTGATTTTGTGGCCAATCTCTTACAGTACGCGACTTTGCAGACCAGGAATGCAGTAGGCGGCGATATGTTTGACAGGGGAGCCTTGACGGTCAATGAATACCGGGAACTGATGTATTATGGGCCTGTAGATGGCGGTGATGTGCGAATGGTTTCGTTGAACTACGTAAAATCCGGAGATCAAAGTCTTTACCAGGTGGGAGCAGACGGTAATCCGGATACGACAAACAGCGGAGAATAAAAGGAGGCTGAGAGGATGCCGAACATTAAAAGGTTCATAGCCTGTAAGGATGCGGCGCATGCCACAACAGGAAAATTCTATGAGTTCAAGAACCTCACAGACACAACGGCGGATCTGTACTTTTATGGAGATATTGTATCAGATTGGTGGGGAGCCTGGCAGCAGGAAGACCAATACCCGGATGCCATCAGGAATTTCCTGACGGCAGCGGAGGGCAGGGATTTGAATATATATATCAATTCCGGTGGTGGTTCTGTATTTGCGGGCATAGCAATCTACAACATGCTAAAGCGGTATCCGGGCAAAAAGAATTGCTATGTGGATGCCCTGGCCGGGTCTATTGCGTCCGTGCTGCCCTTTGTGGCGGACGAAAAACCCATAATCCCGGCAAATGCTTTTCTTATGATACATAAGCCATGGACAGAGTGCGAAGGAAACGCTAACCAGATGAGGAAAATGGCGGATGATCTGGATCGTATAGAAGCAGGCATATGGAAAATATACGAAGAGCACCTGGCTGAGGGCGTGACAATTGATCAGATCAAGGAGCTCATGGAAAAGGAAACCTGGCTTGACGGAACCACTGCCGGGCAATACTTCAACATCAGCGTTGGGGAGGAAAACGTTGTTAAAGCTGCGATCCAGGATTATACGCGATCATATTGCAGGAATATTCCGGACCGTATAAGGGAAATAGGGGGAGAGCCCACCACAAATCATGAGAAAGAGCTGGAAATGAGACGGAACATAGCTGTGCTTATGACTGCGCATATGGGAATCTGACAATTATGAAGCAAGGAGGATAGAAAAATGCTTAGAAATCAGTTAATGAAAATGAGTAAAAAGGAGTTGAAGGTGCGGCTTTCAGTTCTGGCGTCTGAAGCCCAGAACAAGAGCGGCGGGGAGTTGGAGGCCATTGTAAATGAGTCGAAGTTGATCGGGGAAATCTTGGACGAGATCAAAGCGCGGGAAGATTTGCACAAAGCAGCCCAGGATGCAGCAGTCGATACAGACACCGATCCACAGGAAAACGGCGGAGAAGAGAGAAAAGGCGAGGGAGTTTGTGCTAAATCGGCAGAGAAATCCCGCGCCAAGAATGGCAGAGAGATCAAGGCCGGACATGTAGGCAGATTCCAGGCCCATGCGCTGTCCCGCAATGTACGGAATGCCGTTACTACGGATTCGGGTGTTCTGATGCCCAGGCACACAAGCGCAGACATCTCCCCTACTTTCAATGATGTATCCAGCTTGATTGATCGCGTAAAGACGGTGCCCCTGCGCGGCGGCGAAAGTTATCAGCGGCCCTATGTGATCTCCTATGGGGACGGGGCGGGAAGCACGGAGGAGGGGAAGGACTATAATGTCTCTGAACCTGCATTCGGATATTCAGACATCACACGTGAGAAGATCACGGCTTATGCGGAGGAGCCGGAGGAAATGGAGAAACTGCCGGATGCGGATTATGACAGCATTGTAGAAGGGAGCGTAACAAAGGCCATTCGCCGGTATGCCTCCAGACAAATACTGATTGGACCGGGGGGCACAGGAAAGTTCCGGGGAATTTTCTTTAATCCCTCAGAAAAGAAAGAACAGGTCATTGACCCCGCCACAGACATCACAACCATCACGGACATTACGGAGGATACGCTGGATGAGATCATCTACAGCTTTGGCGGAGACGAGGAAACTGAGGACGTTGCTGTGCTCGTACTCAACAAGAGAGATTTGAAAAAGTTTGCAAAGCTGCGGGATAAGCAGGGACGTAAAGTCTACACTATCAAGAATCATGGAAACACGGGCACTATTGATGAAGTACCTTATATTATCAATTCGGCCTGTGGGGAGATCGGTAAAACGGCGGATGCATATTGCATGGCCTATGGTCCTCTGAGCAATTATGAAGTGGCTATATTCTCAGACATTGACGCTCAGAAATCTACGGAATATAAGTTCAAGCAGGGGCAGATCGCTTACAGGGCAAGCGTGTTCATGGGCGGCAATGTTGTGGCAAAAAACGGCTTTATCCGGGTGAAAAATCCGGCAGCAGCCAAAGCGGCATCAAAATAATGGCAGGAAAGGCGGAAATGTATGACTATACAGGAGTTAGTTTCTAAAGCGAAGCTGCGATTGCGTAAATCATCAAATGATGATCTGGATCAGGACGTGGGGCAACTCGTGGCTGTTGCCCTTGCGGACCTGAAACGCATAGGCGTACATGAAAGCTATCTGAGTTCCGGGAGTATCAGTGATCCATTGATCATTGAGGCCGCCCTGATATATGTGAACGCAAATTTCGGCAGTCCTGAAAACTATGGTGATCTCATGGAGTGTTACAATATGATTTTGACCAAAATAAAAGGGGGTGGTTATCATAGATGCGCAAGTGAAGCTGCTGGTTAAAAAGAACCAAGCAGAATATCTGGAAACAGAGGTTTTCGCGGCGATATCCCCGGTGGGCCGGGATGAGTTTGCGGCAGCAGGCCAGGGTGGATTTAAGGCCAGTTTTCAGGCGGAAGTTTGGGGATTTGAGTACAATGGCCAGACGGAAATCGAAGCAGATAAAAAGCGCTATGTGATCTATAGAACCTATGGGCCGAAAGCAAACGGAAAAATAGAACTGTATGCGGGGGAAAGGATTGGGAAACCATGAATGTCAATATTGACGGCTTGGACGAAGCCATAAGGGCCGAGTTAGAGGGCTGGGCAAATGAGGACTTGAGGAATGCCGTAAACGAAGGTCTGAAAGAAGCCGCTGAGGCTGCGGAACATATGCTTAAGCAGGGGGGACCCTATCGTGAGCGGTCTGGAAAATATACGAAGGGTTGGACATATGAGCAACGAGGCAGCAGGGCATCATCAATTACCGGGATCAATAGCTATTCTGTCTTTAATAAAAAACAGTATCAGCTGACTCATTTGTTAGAGAAAGGGCACCAGGTAAAAAAAGGTGGCCGGGTGGTGGGACAAGCTGCGGCGTATGCACATATAGCCCCAGTGAATGATACCGTGGGAGAACTTGCAGTATCCAAAATCAAAAGAAGGGTGGAAGGGATGTAACAATGGCTACAGTTGAAATGATTTTAAAAAGGTGTGAGAGTTTAGAAATTCCCATGACAAAGAACGCATTTCAGGGAACAATAGACGATCCTGTGCCGCCCCTGCCTTACATAGTATATCTGCTGCCACATGAGAGACACAGAGGGGCAGATCTTATCAACAATATCAAAGAAACCGACATGGACCTGGAACTCTATACTGTATCGGATGACGAGGAGCGTGAAGCACTGGCTCAGAGGATATGCAGAGAAGTGCTTTTTGACTTGGAATATGAGATCTATACGGCTCCAGTGGCGGGAGAGGATTGCTTCCAGACAGCCTTTGAGATTCGGGGAATTGTCGGCAAACTGAAAGGATTGGGAAAAGCATGAATAAAGAAAGTATAGTCCTTGGCAGCGGAGATCTGTACTGCAAGGAATTTGATGGTACAGACAAAGAACTGCCTGGCAGTGAAGAAATCGAAAAAGAAGAGAATCGCCTGGGATATATTAAGGGCGGAGCCAGCATCGAATACAAACCCTCTTTCTATGAGGCAAAGGATGATATGGGCAAGGTATCTAAAGTCATTTTAACAGAAGAGGAAGTTACCTTGAAGTCGGGCATTATGACTTGGTGTGGCACTACGCTGGAAAAACTGTGTGCGACCGCAAGGGTCAGGGAGAGTCAGGACAAGAAAAAGCGTATTGTATTGATCGGTGGTGTAGGGAACGCCACAGGAAAAAAATACATTCTGCATTTTGTACACAGGGATGATCAGGATGGAAATATCCGTGTCACCATTGTGGGGAATAATCAGGCGGGATTTACCATTGCATTTGCAAAGGACAGCGAAACCGTTATTGACGCGGAGTTCAAGGCACAGCCGCAGGACAGAGAAGGTACTCTTATCCGCTACGAAGAAGATAACGAGGTATCTGCGGGGGCGGAACATCCGGAACTGATGGAGTAGAGGCCACTTGAACGATAAGGGATAAATAAAGGGCGGCCAGGAATCGAACCAGGCCGCCCACAAAAAATGAAGGGAGATAGAACTATGGCGGCAATACCATTTAACTGCAATAAGATCAAAAGGTCTTTCTGGCCATTTACCATGAAAGATAAAAGGGAAGGTGAGAAGATTATTGAAAAGGGCAAAGAAATCGTTGTGAGAATGCCCCAGAAGGGAGTATTTGAGGCGATCAAGGCCCTGGACGGTCCAAGCGGGGACTCACTGGCCATGAACGATACTGAGGCTATATACAATCTGCTGGCGGCGATATTAAGCAATAATATGGGTGGTGTAAAGATTTCCACGGCGGACCTGGCAGATTATGACATTGAAGAATGCACAGCGATTCTGAACGCTTATATGGAATTTGTGGACGAACTGAAGACGGACCCAAACTAAAAATGCCCTACTATCCGAGAGATGATAGCGGACAGGAGATCCCCTATACTTTGATGACACGTCCAGAGAAATTGGTGATGGACTATTGCCATATAAATATTTTTGAAGTACAGGAGATGGATATTGACATTTATCTCTTCTTTCTCAGGGAGGCAATGATATTTGAAAATTCTCAGACCGAAGAGGGCCGGGAGTATCTGCGGAATTGCTGGAGAATAGGGCAGACCAAGCCGGAACGCCAGAAGTTGCGGGAAAAGTACGGGAAGGAGGTTAAAGCTCATGGCAAATAATATACGAGGAATAACGATTGAGATCGGCGGAAATACTACCAAACTTAGTAATGCTCTGGGTGACGTTAATAAAAACGTGAAAAGCACTCAGTCAGAACTAAAAGAAGTGGAAAAGCTGCTAAAACTTGATCCTAAAAATACGGAAGCCCTTGCGCAAAAGCAGGAACTTCTGAAAAAGGCGATCGGAGAAACCCGGGAAAAGCTGGATCTTCTCAAAACAGCTGAAGCACAGGTGCAGGAACAATTTCAGAGAGGTGAGATATCAGAAGAGCAATACCGGGCCTTAAAGCGTGAGATCGAGGCCACGGAACTTTCTCTGAAAAAATTGGAAGAGGAGGCTGCCAAAAGCAATATCACTCTGGAAAAGATAGGAAATGCGTTTGGCAAGGTGGGCGATAAAGCCACTACTATAGGAAACAAACTGATGCCCATTACAGCAGGGATTACCGCTTTGGGAACGGCAAGCGCGGCGTCAGCATCAAGTTTTGAGGATGCTATGGCAAAAGTCAGTACTATTGCTGACACAGCAGAAGTGCCATTGAAGGAGTTAGAATCGGCAATTCTTGATTTGTCAGACCAGACAGGCATTGCTGCGGATGATATAGCGGATAATGTATATAATGCTATTTCTGCCGGACAAAAAACAGGTGATGCAGTAAATTTTGTCTCAAACGCGACTACGCTGGCCAAAGCGGGATTTGCTGAAAGCGCGGATGCGTTAGATATACTTACCACCATAATGAACGCTTACGGCATGGAAGCGGGTCAAGTAACAAATGTCTCTGACATGCTGATTCAAACGCAAAATTTGGGAAAGACAACCGTGGCGGAATTGGCAAGTGCAATGGGCAAGGTTATACCAACGGCAAAGGCACAGGGCGTGGAGTTGGATAGCCTTTGCAGCGCGTATGCTGTTATGACATCAAACGGAATTGCGACATCTGAAACTACCACATACTTAAATAGCATGTTAAATGAACTGGGAAAACAGGGGACTTCGGCGGCTATAGCCTTTGCCAAGGGTACCGAGCATATAAAAGAAGGTGGTCTTACCATGGCGGAGGCCATGGAACGGGGATGGTATCTGACAGATGTGTTGAGCATACTGGATGAACAGGCAAATTTAAGCGGCACAAATATTTCCAATATGTTTGGGAGTGCGGAAGCTGGAAAAGCGGCCAATGTATTATGGGACAACGGTGTAAAATTAAATAGCGTTCTTGATGAAATGGGAAATAGCGCAGGGGCCACTGAAACTGCATTTGCAAAACTTGATACCACAAGCAATAAAATAAAAATAGCTGTAAACCAGTTGAAAAATTCAGCTATTGACTTAGGGGGGACGTTAATTGATACGTTACAGCCTACCATAATGAAAGTAACCGAAAAGATAAAAGAATTTTCCGAATGGTTTAAAAGTTTGTCTGACAGCCAGAAACAGACCATCATAAAGATTGCCGCTGTGGTGGCGGCAATTGGACCGGCTTTAATTGTGATCGGGAAAATGTCTATCGGTATCTCAAATTTAATAGGCGTGGTTACAAAACTGAAAGGGGCATTGGGGGCTGGCGGCGGACTGGCGAAAGTTTTTACTCTGCTTACTGGCCCAGTGGGCATAGTGATCGCCGTCATTGCTGCCCTGGCAGCAGGCTTTATCGCATTATATAAAACAAACGATGCATTCAGGGAAAAGGTGGATAACGCCATGGCAAAGGTGAAGCAGGCCTTTTCTGATATGTGGGTAAAAATAAAGCCGATCATGGATCAGATCAGAGATAAATTTGAGAAAATAATAGAGATGTTACAACCCGTATTTGATTTCATCATTACATATATCGGCTCCATAGTGAACGGTATTATTACTGCTGTAGAGCCCATTATGGTGGCGATTCAGAATGTGATTGATTATGTAACAAATATCATTCAGGCGTTCACCGCGCTTTTAAACGGAGATTTTGAGGGATTCTTTTCACATATAAGAGATGCTTTGCAGAACGCTATTGACTTTGTAAGAAATATTATCCAGGCTATAGGAAAATTTCTTACAGGATTTTTTGAAGGATTTGGGATTGATATCAAGGGAATTTTTTCAGACATTTGGGCAGGGATCGTATCAATATTTGAGGGAGTAGGAAAGTGGTTTGAAGCTCGATTCACAGAGGCTCGTAATAGCGTGACTTTTGTGTTTGAGGCAATCGGTTCCTGGTTTGGGGAAAAGTGGCAGGAGATAAAAGATGCTCTGGCGCAAGTAGCCATATGGTTTCTCACTATGTTTACAAATGCCCGCAATAATGTGAATCTTGCGTTTGAGGCAATCGGTTCCTGGTTTGGGGAAAAGTGGCAGGAGATAAAAGATGCCTTGGCTAAAGTAGCCATATGGTTTCTCACCATGTTTACAAACGCCCGCAATAATGTGAATCGTGTATTTAAGGCAATCGGCTCTTGGTTCGGTGCCAGATGGCAGGATATAAAAAATGCGCTGTCGCAGGTAGCGATATGGTTTCTCACCATGTTTACAAACGCCCGCAATAATGTGAATCGTGTATTTGAGGCAATCGGCTCCTGGTTCGGTGCCAGATGGCAGGATATAAAAGATGCCCTGTCGCAGGTGGCCGTATGGTTCCTCACCACGTTCATGAACGCCTATGATAACGTAACCAGCGTATTTGAGGCAATCGGCTCCTGGTTTGGCGACAGATGGCAGGATATAAAAAATGCGCTGTCGCAGGTAGCGATATGGTTTCTCACCATGTTTACAAACGCCCGCAATAATGTGAATCGTGTATTTGAGGCAATCGGCTCCTGGTTCGGTGCCAGATGGCAGGATATAAAAAATGCGCTGTCGCAGGTAGCGATATGGTTTCTCACCATGTTTACAAACGCCCGCAATAATGTGAATCGTGTATTTGAGGCAATCGGCTCTTGGTTCGGTGCCAGATGGCAGGATATAAAAAATGCGCTGGCTCAGGTTGTCACCTGGTTTTCATCCACATTTCAAAATGCATATCAGGCGGTGATAAATGCATTTTCGAATGTTGTATCTTTCTTTTCGGGATTGTGGGAAAAGATTAAGGGTTGTTTTGTGGATGTGGGCGTAAAAATCGGTTCCGCCGTAGGTGATGCGTTTAAAACGGCTATTAATTCCTGCCTGTCAACGATCGAAGGTGTAGTCAATAAATTTATTGGGATGGTTAATGGAGTGATAAAAATAATCAATGCGATTCCCGGTGTTTCCCTGGGACGGATCAATAATTTGACCTTGCCGAGACTTGCAAAGGGAGGTGTATTGAAAGAGGGCACTGCAATGGTGGCAGAAGCCGGGCCGGAACTGTTATCTATGGTAAATGGGAAAGCGGTTGTTACACCGCTCTCAGGAACCGCGAGAAACAGGGCCTTGGAGGATACCAGCAGCGGCACCCCTATCATTAATCAGAACGTGAATATAACTTGCCCGACCCCGCTCACCCCATACGAAGTAGGCAGACAGACACGCTTACAGACCCGTAGCATAGCCAGGAGACTGAATCCAAGGAGGGTATAGAATGTCAGATATAAAAGTGGTCTGCACAAGTGAGAAAAATGTGTCAATTACGTTTACATGGGATAGCTTTACGCCGTTTCACTTGGTAGAAATCGAGGGCATATATGGAATTGAGAGCAATGTGGTTACAAGTGAGAACACAACCATTGACGGGTCGACCTACCAGGGAGCAACGGCCAAAGAACGGCACATTGATCTGACAATAGAAATGGATGGAAACTATGCGGCAAATAGAAATCTTTTATACCGCTGTTTTCAGATAAAGCGTACAGGCACCTTGGAATACATAGAGAATGGGGAAAGTAAGGTAATTAAGTATGAGGTGGAGGGCATCCTTCCCGGGGAGAGTGTTGGTGTAGTGAGGGATTATACCATAAGTCTGCTCTGCACAGATCCCTACTTTAAAGACTTGACCGATACGGAGATAACTATGGCGGCCTGGGTGAGTGATTTCTTTTTTCAGGCAGATTTCCCTGCGGAGGGTATAGAGTTTGGCCATCGTGAAGCCAGCTTTATCAAGGCTATTGAAAATGACAGTGGGGCAAACAACATAGGGATAACCATTGTATTTTTGTCAGATGGACCTGTGAAAAATCCGGCTATCTATCATACTGAATCCGGTGAGTTTATTAAAGTGGGATATGAGGGGAATGATTTCGTCATGCACCCGGGACAGTATGTTGTTATAAGCACACACACGGGAAAAAAAGACATTTATCTGATTGACGGTGCGTGGCAGGCTGAGATTGAGGAACAACGAAATAAATACGGAATGATCGACTGGGAAAAGGTGGTGGAGAAGTATGGACAGGACATAAATGAGTACCAAGACGAGGATGGAGCATTTATCCAGCTACAGAGCGGCACAAATACATTGACCTATACTGCTGAAGCTGGCATTGAATATCTTTCTGTATCCATTTATTACCGCATTAATTATCTGGGGGTGTAAATCATGGAAATACATGTCTATGACCGGAACTTTTGCAGACGAGGAACGATCGAGAACCACACAAGCCTACAGTGGCACAGGAAATACTATGAGTGTGGGACATTTGAGTTGCATGCTCCAATCACGGATAAGAACTTAAACCTTTTGCAGCCTGGCAATGTCATTGCAATAGGGAATAAGAAGGAAGCGGCCGTTATCCGTGGAGACCAAACAGAAGAAGAAAGCCCTCTTATAAGTGAAATTGTGAGGAATGGTTATTTCCTCCCGGTATATCTTGGGGACAGGCTAACCGGGCCGGTATTTAATTATTCTGGGACAGTGGAAGGTGCTATGCGGTTTATGATCGAACGGGCAGGGGAAATCCCCCTTATGCACGTAGCGGGCAGCATAGGAGATCAGACGAAAATAGAATTTCAGGCAACTTATAAGAATTTGCTTTCCTATCTGGTAAAACTCGCCCGGTATGCTGAAATCGGATTCAGGATAGCACCAGACTTCAAGAGAAGGAGCATGACATTTGAGACATACAGGGGCATCGACAGAACCCAGGCGCAAGGAAAAAATCCACATGTAATCTTTTCAGAAAGTTATGAGAATCTAAACCAGACAAGGCATAACTATTCAGACGGGGACCATATTACAAAAGTGATTGTCGGCGGCGCAGGGGAGGGAGCCAACCGCATATTTGTTACAGTGGGTGGCGGAACCGGTTTTGATCTGAAAGAGGCGTTTCTGGACGCAAAGGACATAGACAGGGATAAGTTGACAGATGCCCAATACCTGGCTGCTTTGCAGATCCGGGGAGAGGAATTCCTTTTAGAGCATGGAATTTATGAGAACTTTGAGGCGGAGGTGGAGCCGGATGTCAATTTTACCTATGAAAAAGACTATGATCTGGGGGACATTGTGACGGTAAAGAAAAAGAAATGGAGCAAAAGCCAAAACTTAAGGATAACAGAAATATGCGAGGTTTATGAATACGGGAAAATGCATATTGTTCCTACTTTTGGAAATGCGTTTCCCGTATCAATAAATTGGGACGAATAGGAAGGGGGTGAAAATAGTGGCAGTAAAAGGATATTTCTACAATTCTGTCAACAGGGACCGGTTATATAATGGGCAGGATATGAATGAAGATAAAGCCCCCTTTTACAAAGAAGGTGTTGTCTATGGGCATCTGGCCGTAACAGCCGGAGATGGCATGACCGTAAACGTGGACGGGGGCAGCAGGACCGGGTACGCATACATTAATTTGCACACTGTGCATAATACAACCGTGCTGGAACTGCATGTGAGCCAGGCGAGCGGTACATTGCCCCGTATTGATCGTGTGGTTTTACGGAATAATGAGACGGAGCGTAAACCCAGTATTTTTATACTGGAGGGTGCATTCTCATCCAATCCCCGCCCTCCGGAATTGACCAATACGGACGTGATACAGGAGAAATGCCTGGCTGAAATCTATGTGGCAGCCGGGGCTGTGAAGATTACCCAGGCAGATATAACGGATACAAGGGCCGACACGTCCCTCTGTGGATTTATTGCTTCACAATTCCAGGAATTAGATTTTGAACAGCTGGCCACCCAGTTCAATAGTTGGTTTTTGCAAAAAAGGGAAGCAATAGAAAAAGACCATGCGGATTTTGTAAAGGAATATGAGAAATTGACTCAATCCTTTATGGACAATGAACAGGCGGAATGGGATAACTGGTTTTGGAGCATACGGGATCTTCTTGCCAAAACGGAGAACGGCGAAATGCTGGAAGAGCTGTTAAGGATTATCAAAGAGCTATATGAGATCGCAACTCCTAACGATATTGACCAGATCATAGGTGACAGGTATGTGGATGTAGATAGTAGCACAAGTATCTTTGAGATTGGCACAAACCAGGATATTGATGACATTATTCACGGGGATTACGCTGACACAGATGATACACAAGATTCTGGAAAAGTAGACATAGCGGACATGGTAAACAGCGCGTTTGCAAGCGCTTAAAGAAAGGAAGGTATAAAAATATGGCATACATAACAGTGGAATTATTAGGTGAGTTCGCAAAAAAATTTGCGGACAAGTGTATTACGATCTTTGCGAAGAAGACTGACATCCCCACATCACTGCCTGCGTCCGGGGGAAATGCGGAGACAGTGAATAACCATACAGTGGGCGAGGATGTGCCGGAGGGCGCGAAGTTTACGGATACCGTGTACACACATCCTGCATCATCTGGCAGCAGGCATATTCCGTCCGGCGGATCAGAGGGACAGATATTGCGCTGGTCTGCCGATGGAACGGCTGCATGGGGCGAAGACAGCAACAGTACTTACAGCAATATGGCTGGGGCCAGCGACAGCAAGGGCGGCAGCGCCGGACTGGCACCTGCCCCGGAAGCCGGTCAGCAGAACTGTTTTTTGCGGGGAGATGGCATATGGGCGGAGATACAGGATGCAACAATAGCAGATATTGACGCAATAATAGCAGAAACGTTTGCGGAATAGAAAGCAGGAGGCATAACGAGATGAGAGTGATAACCACAAATTTACTGAATCGTTTCTGGAAATATGGTGTGAAGCCCATTAAGGATGCAGTGGCGACCATGCCCCAGGCTATACAGGATTATGTGGCAGCACACAAAACTGAGCTGCAAGGTCCCAGGGGGGCCACCGGTCCCCAGGGCCCAAAGGGAGATACCGGTGCGACAGGTGCGCAGGGGCCACGGGGCTACACCGGGGACACCGGTCCCCAGGGACCGAAGGGAGATACCGGTGCGACAGGTGCGCAGGGGCCACGGGGTTACACCGGGGCCACCGGTCCCCAGGGACCGAAGGGAGATACCGGCGCAACAGGCCCCCAGGGCCCCAAGGGTGATACTGGAGCCAGAGGTGCAACAGGCCCGCAGGGACCGTCTGGATCGCCATGGGGGGGCGGCACGTTCAGCGGCAACATCACCGTGCCGTATAACGTACAGGCCCGTTTCGGGTCTGATAATTCTGCTTGGCGGGTATATTCACCCGCAGCACAAAAATTTTTTTTGATCCCTCAGGAGGGGGATCGTTTCGGATTGGCTTATGGCGTTACGGACAATATTTGGACATTGTGCCCGACGGTCCAAACGGGCACCACGCATTTGGGGACCGGAACCTACAGGTGGGGGCAAATTTACAGTACGGTCAGCACTATATCCACATCTGACCGCAATCAAAAAAAGGATATAACCATTCTGGATGAAAAGTACATGGAATTTTTTGCGTTGTTGCAGCCTGTAACATATCGTTTTATAGATGGCTCCAGTGGGCGCACCCATGCTGGATTCATCTCCCAGGATGTAGAAGCCGCCATGGCGCAGTGTGGACTGTCAGATCTGGATTTTGCAGGATTTTGCAAGGATAAAAAGCAGCGGACCGTCCAGCGCAGGAGCACCCGGCAGATGCTGGATGACCTAGGACAACCGCTGATGGATGAAAACGGCGATTCCATTACGGAGGAATATGAATACACTGCCTATGAAGACGAGCTGGACAATGACGGCAATCCTGTTTATATTTACTCGCTGAGATACGAGGAATTTATCCCACTCAACACGGCGGTAATCCAACGACAGCAGGAGATAATCAGTGGATTGGAGCAACGAGTTGAAGCCTTGGAAAGAAAGATGGAGGCATTGGCAGGCAGGACCACGGAGTAAACAGGTCAGAATTTGAACACAAATACAAGTATAGTAAAGACATAAATAAAGGAAGGAGGAGCGAGCATGGAGGAAGCTATTTTATCTTTTGTGGATACAATGACGCACAATTCTTTTTTTCAGGCGGTTGCCCTGGCCATTGTATTTGACACACTTATGGGACTGCTGAGAGCAGCCAAAGATAAGAGGTTTAACAGCTGTTTCGGGATCAACGGCGCGATCAGAAAGGTGGCAATGGTAATTTGCACCCTGTTCCTGGGGCTTGCCGACAAGATCATAGGATTAAACCTGATCGGTTTCATTCCCAAAGATCTGTGGCACATAGTCGGTATGCAGACGCCTGCAGTTATCGGCCTGATGGAATTTTTTGCAATTCTCTTTATTGTATATGAGATTGTGAGTATTCTCAAGAATATGGCGCTGGCCGGGTTGCCCGTAAAAGGCCTGTGGGTGAAAGTTAAGGCGTTTCTGTCAAAATATACAACAGAATTGCCTGATGATGATTAAAAAGCGCACGACTAAAAAGCAGGAGGATAAGGAGATGGAGGAAAGTATTTATAACCAGGTAGAGGATGAAGTCATTCACCCGGACGAAGAAGCAGGGGAGGAAGAGGAATGTTAAAGATCGTGATTGATCCTGGGCATTACACCGGACATAACAAGGGGCAGAGCGCCGGATACTATGAAGGGAACGCTGTCTATAAGCTCGCACAGTATCTCAAAGATGAATTGCAGAGCGGCACAGACCAGATCAAGGTCATACTGACAAAGAGTACAATGGCAGAGAATCCCAGCGTATCCGAACGGGGACGGATCGCGGTAAGAAACGGAGCCACCGTGTTTATATCGCTGCACACCAATGCTGTGGGGGATGTGTCAAAGCAGGAAAAGGCCTATGGCGTGTCTGTCTATCGGTCGCTGTATCTGCCGGACAGTGAGGATCTGGGCAAAAAGTTGGCTGATGCTATTGTGGATGTCATGGCCCCCGTAACGGGCGTTACATACTCCAGGGGTGTGCTGACCCGCAAAAGCACCACAACCGGGAAGGATTACTACGGGGTGATCCGGGGCGCAGTAAACGGTGCCGGGACCATGGCGCAGGCATCCGCCGGGACAGTAAAGCATGCCTTCATCATTGAACACGGATTCCACACAAACAGTCGGGAATGTGCCTATCTGGCAGATGATACCAACCTGAAAAAGATCGCCAGGGCGGAGGCCGACATTATAAAGGAACACTTTGGACTTGTCGCTGGAAGTTTACCTGACCATGGGGAAAGTGGCGGGGGCGGACAGGATAAGTCCCAGGAGCCCCAGGCGGTTATCAAGGCAGCAGGCAGCGTAAAAGTGATCTATGAGGGGCCGGATGGCCTGAACATCCACACAACACCTGAATGGGGGAGCCGGAATATCAATAAAAAGGCTGGGCCGGTTTATGCCGGGGAAATCTTCAATGTGACAGAAAAAGTAAAGGTAGGCGCTGAGGCAATGTATAAGCTGATCAGTGGTGCCGGATACATTACGGCGTCAGAAAAATATGTCACATTTACGGCAGCATCTGGACAGGAGAGTCCCCAGGAACCGATAAAGGAGATCCGGACCGGGAATACGGTGGCGGTCATAAGGAATGTCACCTACACTGGCCGCAGCTTCAAGGCATATTATGACAAATACACCGTCCTGGCTGTGTCCGGAGATCGGGCCGTGATCGGAGTAGGCAAGGTTGTAACTGCTGCCGTAAACGTAAGAGATATTGCAGTCATATAATAAACGATAGAGACAAAGCACAGTTGATAGGCGTGTCCGCATGGGACACGCCTTTATCAGGTCAGATTTTTCTTTCATTCTTATCCCCAATTATAAACCAATATCAGTTTAACAGCTTTCAGACTTTAATCTCTTTTTGGACTATTCTTCTTGACTTTTCCATAATATCAAATTAGAATAGAAAAAAGGAGGTTCGGAGATGCTGACATATAAGATAGATGTAATAGAAACATTGAAAGAATCCGGATATAATAGCACCAGAATTCTAAAAGAAAATATAATCAGTCAGTCTGCAATGCAGAAATTGAGAAAAGGGGAGATGGTGGGAATAAAAACCCTGGAGCAGATTTGTGAATTGCTGGACATGCAGCCAGGCAACATAATAAAATATGTGGACGATAAACCAAAAAAAGATTAATACGGGCATTGACAATAAACCAAAAAGAGATTATAATTGTATTATCAGATGAGGCAAGTAAATCTGAAATACGGAAAGCGAGGATGGAATGGATACTATGACAGACAAACAGGTGAGATTTTTAACATGGCTGATAACCACGGCAACGGACAAATGTGCATCCATTGAAGAAGTACATGAATTGAATCAGGAAATCAGGAAACATTCCGATGGACTGATAGACTTAGCGGTTAAGAAAGACAGGGAAGAGGAATAACAAAGAGGACGGGCTTGCCACCGTCCTCTTTGTTTGGATTTTGTCATGAATTTTGTCATGAAATGCTGGGAATGCAGTATTTTACAGCAATTTGACAGATGTTATGACGGGTTCAAGTCCCACCACCAGCAGGAGTGGCGCAAGACGGAACAGGAATTGTTCACGTATTGCGCCGTTTTCATGTGGTTTTGAGTGCGTTGGGAACTGCAGCGCTTCTGACCGCGCGGTTCTAATCTGCTTTAGCTTCCAGCTTTGCCAGACGCTGCTCCAGGTCGGTAATCATCTGTTGCTGCCGCTGGATTACCGCTGTGTTGAGCGCGATAAATTCCTCGTATCTCAGCGAGTAGATATAGACAGGATTGCCGTCGCCGTCCAGCTCGTCTTCATAGGCAGTGTATTCATATTCCTCCGTAATGAAATTACCATTTTCATCCATTAGCGGTTGTCCAAGGTCATCCAGCATATGCCGGGTACTCCTGCGCTGGACGGTCCGTTGCTTTTTGTCTTTACAAAATCCTGCAAAATCCAGATCTGACAATCCGCTCTGTGCCATGGCGGCTTCTACGTCCTGAGAGATGAATCCAACATGGGTGCGCCCGCTGGAGCCATTTTTGAAACGGTAGATTGTGGGCTGCAAAAGCGAATAAAACCTGTAAAGCTGGTCGGAGATAGGGGCGATATCCTGTTTCAGATTACGGTCGGATGTTTGAATAGTACCGCCGTGGGCATACAGATTACCGAATCTGTGCCCCGGAGTACCCAGCTGATATGCTCCGTCCCGCGACGGTGCCAGAGACCACATGACATCCGTTACTCCGAGCGTCATAGTATATTCGTTTTCCAGGGGCCGGAATTTGAGTATTTGATGATTTTCGGCATAAAGATTCCAATTTCCGTACCCTATATGACAAAGGTTGGGGATTGCCAAAGAGCCTGTAAGACTTCCCCCTGCCAAGGGGAGATAACCATGGGTGTGGCTGCTGCCGGCCTTGCCGCCCAGCAGGTTGTTTACCTCCGCCTCCGTGTAATAGCGGTCATCATGTGTGTGGCTGCTGCCGGCCTTGCCGCCCAGCAGGTTGTTTACCTCTGCCTCCGTGTAATAGCGGTCATCATGTGTGTGGCTGCTGCCGGCCTTGCCGCCCAGCAGGCTGTTTACCTCCGCCTCCGTATAATAGCGGTCATCGTGGGTATGGGCGGAAGGGGGATAGCTGCCCGGCTTCCCGG
>CAJUAB010000033.1 GCA_910583845.1 uncultured Acetatifactor sp. | reverse complement strand
GCAAAATAAGGAAGTTTTTTATGAAACTTGTTTATTCAAGTGGCAAACTCGGGGGGCTCCTCAAAAATATATAGGTCACAAACTCGTTTTGCTGTAAGCATAATAAGAAGAATCTTTGGTAAGAACTATATATAATCAGAGCAAGTAGATTTTTTCAGGAAGCATATTGGAAGATGATTCTCTGGAAAATATTTGCAGACAGCTTCTTACTTTTGTGGTACAATTTAGGCGAAATGTGATATACTATACTTGAAAAGAAAAAATGTAATTTGAGGAAGAATTTCAATGTAAGACGCATGGTTCAAAAGATGCAGATCAGGGATAAATTCAATGGCATTACAGTTTGAAGGGGATGATGAGAAAGAGCAGAGCAACGTGGAAAAACACGGTGTTGATTTTGAGACGGCAGAGCGCTGGATGCAGAGATGTGTCCGGTGTTTTTTGCGTATGGCCCCCAAATGAAATATGTTTGCAGGAGCTGACAGGCTTCCGCAGAAGATGGTGACAACAGCCGGGGACAGGTTGAAAAACAGCATGGCGGAGATGACACCGATGGTGCGGGGAGGAAGCAGCTCTCCCATAGCCCGGGACAAACTGATATAATTTGTCAAAAAGCTCTGATTTCGTGTCGTATAGAGCCATCATGTGGGGGAGGGGGCAGTATGGACTACAAAATATTGATCGTGGGCGGTGAACCCGATATTGTCTCCATGATTGCCAGCCTTTTTACAGGAAAAGGTTATCAGACCCTGTCAGTGCCGGGATTCCCGGTAAGTACTTTGAGGAATTGACAAACAATGAGATGCAATATACAATCAAAATGGATGGAATAAATTGCCATGGTAATCCGGCTGGCATATAAATCTGGTGAGGGGTGTCGCTGGAATCCGCTCTTTTGTAGAGACTGTGGTTCCGGAAATACCGCAGGCAAAGCAACTGCCCTGCCAAAGGAATTGACAGGGCGATTACAGGGATACGGAAAGAGGAAAAAATGAGACCGAAGGCAATTCATTTGTATGCGGGAACCGGCACGATGACAAGAGCATTCCGGGAGCAGGGGGCGGAAGTGGTCCTGGCCTGGGAACCGAATCCGGATCTGGCTTATGTATACAGGGTCAACTTCCCGGATGTCCCTCTTTTGGAGGAGCCGACAGGGGAAATTGACACATCCCGGTTCCCGGAATATGATGTATTGCTGGCGAATATCCTCTCTCCGCCTGTGTCACTAAGGGCGCGGTCTGCTGAGACAGACAGCGTGCAGGCCAGAAACGTTTTGGCGGTGGCGCGGCAAACGAGGCCCCGGGCAGTCTGCTTTTCCATGAATGACCGGAATGGTTTACAGAGTGAAAGCAGGGAGCAGATTGTACGACAACTACGGGATCTGGGCTATCATGTGCAGTATGGACGGATGGATGCTGCGCGCTTTGGCGGCGTTCCTTTTAAAGGAGAAAACACCTATATTATCGGGTACAGGCGGTATATGGCGGCGCAGGATTTTATCTTTCCTGAGCCC
The DNA here is from genome assembly GCA_910583845.1 of uncultured Acetatifactor sp. Classification (GTDB taxonomy): domain Bacteria; phylum Bacillota; class Clostridia; order Lachnospirales; family Lachnospiraceae; genus Acetatifactor. The sequence goes on along the minus strand of CAJUAB010000033.1, from coordinate 46,113 downwards.
ATAGAGTGTAAGCGGGCTGTCCCGGAGTATATGGACGGGAGCGCGGAGGATTCTTATTACAGAATACCGGAAGAGATCAGACAACTCATGATCAGCCGGGCTGCCGGGCCGGGGGTAATATATCGCTGTGATCACAGGAAAATAACCGGCGATGCGGAAGCTGCGCCTCAACTGATAAAATGTGAAATCTGTCCCCGGCTGAATCAGAGGATGTGGTATAACATCTATGTGCGGGACAGGCAGGGCGTGAGACGGTTATCCTGGCGGGAGTACCTGGCCTTACAGGGAGATACGGAAACGGAATTTCCCGATAGAATGGCAAACAGCCGGATATGGCATTGTCTTGGCCGGCATGGGCTGTACACCGTGGAGTACCGCATTGCCGGGAGGCTGGTCGGGCTGCTTCTCCAGGAGTGGGAGCAGGGAGATTCGCACAGAGCGCCGGTACCGGTATACGGCACTGTTCTGTATCCGGAACAAAGCGGCGGATCAGCGGCAGGGCTGGAAATCTCACAGGCGTTTTCTATAGAGATTTTCCGGGACAGCTTATGGAGGGAGAAGGGCCGGAAATCTCTTGTGGTGGCGGAAGATCAAATGGGGCTGCGGGAGATTTGCGCGGATATACTGAGGCTGAGAAATGCCTGCGCGGCGCATCCCCAGACAATGGCGGAAGAACTGGGAATAGAAGAAAAACTCTTGCGGGAAAGACTTCTGGAAGGAGACGTTTTCAGGCTGGACCACGGAAACAGGGAGGCTGTTCAGAAATTCAGATATCGCGAAAGGGGCATCGGGGTGACTGTATCCATGTGGCCGGGAAGCGAATTGCCGGAGCTGTCCACGGTTTATGCGGTTGGGCACATACGTGATGAGATTCTTCAGGAAATTGCGGAGGAGATTTCCCGGCCATATGGCGATAAAGCCAGCGCGGAGATTATTTTTTGCGGATGCGATGGTGAAAAACTGTTCCGAGAAAAGGTTGTGAGAAAATGGCCTCAGATCCGGAACCTGGTCCGGGCCCTGTGGCAGGGGAACGATCAGAAGGGCTGTTTTATTCTGGAAGAGATCCGGAAAGAGACGGCGTCCGTCGGGAGGGCTCTGGAGCGGGAACTGTGCTTTCTATATCCGGCGGAATGCAGCGAGGAAGACCGGCGCAGAATCTGGAGGGAGCAGAGGAAAAGTTTGCAGCTTCTTCGGGCAGTGTGGTGCCTGACCTCCCGGTATGCCGGAAACTTTGGAAAAGAATGGCTGGACAGATCGTGCCGTGACCTGGCGGGTACGGCAGCGTCTGAGAGGGGGAAAAGGCTGCCGGAGGCTATCCCGGGAGAGCAGGGGAAAAGGGAAATGTTGCCTGGGGCAACCCCGGAAGCGTCAGGGCATGGGGACAAGGGGTTTGCCACTTCCGGCGAACAGGGCGCTTTTCTGGAGAAAGCTGTGGTGGTACTGCTGCGCCAGCTGTTTCAGCTGGACAAGGAGGGCCTTGCCGGTCTGGAAAAACAGGCAGGTTGTGTGGTGGAGCGTCTGAGGCGTCAGGGAAACGGGGCGCAGGGAGGCTATGATATCCGTGTGGTATACCGGCTGGGAATAGCAGGAAGTAAAAAAGTATGCCTGTTTGAATGCAAATTTATGCGGTCCGCACGCATCACAGTGGGGGATATCGCGGAGAAGCTGGAGGATGTAAAGACAGCGGGAGAAGAGGTGGAGCATTGGATACTGGTGGCGCCCTGCGCAAAATTTTCCAATAAGGTTGCCTCTTATCTGGAAAATCTGGAGAATCGTCCGGGGGGACAGTATCCGGTCAAGGATATACAGGTATGGGGAGAGGATCACAACATAAAGGAATTGTTTGGTCTGGCTCCTGATCTATACCATGCCATCTACGGCGGCAGCCCGGAGGATCAGGACGCGCCGGAGCGGTGGCCGGATTCCCGGCGGGAACTGATTCTGGAGCGCTGGAAGCGGAAACTTCTTCCGGTGGCCCTGCTCCCCCGTGGGTTCGCGGATTATCCGGAGAGGCCGGAGCGTCTTCTCTTTGACGTGCAGAATGATGGATATGTCAAAAAGCATTATGAGGAATTATACAGACACTATATCCGGCTTCATTATTATGATTCCGAGGGCCGGTATGTGGAGGAAAACCTGGAGGCAGGCCTGGAAAAGTGGTTGTATCAGAGCAGGCAGGCTGTCAAGGTCCTGCTGGGTGAATTCGGGGACGGCAAGACCTTTTTTCTGTACAGCTTTTGCAGACAGTTGCTGGAGAAGTTCGGAGAGAATCCGGAGGAGCGCTATCTTCCCGTCTGTTTCTCCTTAAAGAGAATGGGAGAGGGGAGAACGGCGGCGGAGTTTATTGCAGAACGGATGCAGGAGCTGGGGACAACCCGGGAGGCGTTTCTGGAATTAAAAAGAAGGTATCATGTCCTGGTGTGTCTGGACGGTCTGGACGAGATGACCGCGGATATGGACAGCATGACCCAGCTTCGCAACGGGAAGCGTCTCATGGGTCTGTGTGAGGAGCTCCGGGATGTAAAGATCCTGATCACTTCACGGGTACAATGCTTTGAAGCCCATCATTTCAGGGAAATGCTGTGGGAGACGGCGGGGGAATTTGAGGTGTGGAGACTGGCACAGATTCCCATGAAGGAGGTAGTACAATATAGGGGCGGGGGGCTCCGGGAGAGGACAGAGGAACATGGGGAGCCGGTCACGCAGAAGGGCTGCGGGATTCTGTCTCTGGCGGGTAAACCTTTGTTTCTCGAAATGCTGCGGGAACTGTGGGAGGACGGTTCGCACTTGGTGCTGAGCGAAAACGAAATCTACGACCGGTATATTGAGAAATGCCTGCGCCGCAAATTTAAGTTGGGATATGATCGCAGCGACAGATGGGTGAAGGAGGAAGACGCTGTCCCGCGAATCCGTCAGGCGCTTCGGCAGATCGCGGTCAGAATGCAGGAGAACAGGCAGGAAAGGATGGCGGTCAGGGAGATGGAATCCTTTCTGGAAAAGCCGCTGGCTGAAATCCTGTGGGAAGAGGAAGGGCGAGAGGAAGTCCTGGACGAAGATGCCAGAAACCGATTTTCCATGCGCTCTCTGTTTAAAAATGAGACCGGGGGAGAGATTTCCTTTGCCCACCGCTCGATCAGAGAGTACTTTGTGGGAATGCATCTGCTGGAACTGCTGGACACTGATCGGGAGCAATTTTACGACTTTCTGGAGCGGGATATCTGTAGTTATGAAATATACGGATTTCTGGCGAAGGAAATATCCGGGGAAGGGCGGGAGACGCGGATGGAGAGACTGCTTTCTCTGCTGCCCCGATGCAGGGCCGAAGGGAGTGCCGTGGCGGCGGCAATTCTACAGATATGCTTTCTGGCGGATGTTCGGATTCCGCAGGGAGAATGGCGGGGGCTGCATCTGGATGGAGTGTATATTCCCGGGGGAGATCTTTCCGGGCAGAATTTGAGCCATTCTACAATCCGGAATGCCAATCTCAACAATGTCAGGCTGGATGACGCGGACTGCTCCTACTGTGATTTTACCGGGAGCAGGATGGAAGAGACAACGAGAGTGGAGGCGATAGGGCAGAGCGAGGATGGGATTCGGGTGATTTATGCGGACGGCATTGTCCGGGACTGGAATCTCCGGAGTATGGATCAGGAGATTTGCTGGGAAGAGCCGGGGCGCTATGAGAGAGCGATTATGCTGCGGCAGGGCTGGCTGGCCCTGCGGTCATCAGGGCAGTGGGCGCTCTATGGAACGGGAAATCCGCTGGGGGTCAGGCTGTGTTACCGGAAGGAAGCGGGGATGACCATTCTGGATCTCACTTCCGAGAGCATTCTGCTGACCTTGAAGACAGCTTCGCAGAGCTATCTCACCGCGGTGGTAGACGGCGGTAAAAACGCGGTACAGGCCTTTTGGAAGGGAGGTTGTCCCGCAATGGGTGTTTTTTGCGGCGAAAATGCCGCCGTAGTCAGCGATGGAGAGAATATTTTTGTCTGGGACAGGGAAGCGGCGCGGGAGTATTCGATCCCCATTCGGGCGGATCATCTGAAAAAGATTGCTGCCAGAAAAGAGGCGGGCGTATACCGGATGGCATTGCTGGCGGAGGGGCGGCTGATTCTGGCCTGTTTTCAGGGGAGACCGGAGGAGTCTGTGAAAAAGGAATATTCAATGAAGCTGGAAGGAATCTGCCATATCGCCATCGCGGGGGAAAACGGCATTGCTCTTGGAAACTCTGACGGGACAGTTTTTGTTGTCCCCGTGGAATGGGATACCTTGGAAGTGAGATGGGAAAGGCGCAGAAGCCTGCGGCTTGGCATATACTGCCGGAACATAAGGACGGAAGGGCTGATACCGCCGGAAGTGCGGCAGCTTCTGGAGCGGCATCGAGGATGATCATGGCCGGGGCCCCGGCCATGACGCTGCACAGACTTTCCACGGGATCAGATGCATTGCTTTGTATTATTGATCGCGCAACACCATGAGGAAAAATAATTGACAAATAAACAGACGAAATATACAATAAAAATCAATGGAATAAACTGCTCTGGGAATATCGGAACTCCAACGTATAACCGGCCTGCTCCGGTGCGGGAGTGGGGAGAAGAAGGAACGAAGTATATGGACAGGAGCGTTTTTTTGTATAAGAGGCTGACGCAATGAAGATCAACGAAAAATTAGTAAAACCCGTGCGTGAGGCCAAGTATCTGGATGTGGAGAACACGGACAGATACCGGTCCATCGCCCGCCTGTTCTATCTGAATTATGAGAAACTGAAATATTGGATGTATCAGGAGGAGGTCTACGAGGAACTGACGGAGGACCCCTACTTTGCGGACTACACCATGGAGCAATGCCAGCAGGATCTGGAGACGCTGACGGCCTGGGGAAACCTGGCTACCATTCAGGACACGAAAAGAGTGTCCACCATAGAAGAATTTAAGAATAAGAAATTCCGCTTCCAGCTTACGGAGACAACGGTCGAAATTGAACGTATGGTAATCCGGCTGGAAAATTTGTTTATAGAGGGAGCGTCGCTGGAACCCACTCTTCTGGAGAGGCTGCGTGTTGCCCTGGGAAAAACCGGGGAGATGCCCGGAAAGGATGCGGAGCAGATCTATGGGTGGTGGAGTGACCTGAACAGTGATTTTATCCGTTTAAATCAGAATTATCAGGATTATATGCGGGAACTCAGCAGCGTAAAGGCCGAGGAGATGATGAAGACCAGGGAATTTCTGGTGTATAAGGACCGCCTCACGGAATATCTCCGCTCGTTTGTAAAAAGTCTCCAGGTAAATGTGACTGCCATCGAACAGATTCTTCGGGAAGTACAGCCGGAGACGGTGAAATATGTGCTGGATCAGGTAACCGCGTATGAGTTGTCCATCCCCAGAATTGAAGCCACTGTGGACGAACAGATGATTTATGAGAGAATGAAAGGAAGATGGGAAAATATCCGGAAATGGTTCATGGGAGCTGACGGGGCGGAGTCTGAGGCCATGCGGGTCTTTGACACAACCAATGAAGTGATCCGGAAGATCACCCGCTATGCCAATCGTCTCAGCGAACAGAATAACAGCGGAGCCAACCGCCGGGAGGAATATCGGAAGCTCGCGGGGATGTTTGCCGGATGCAGGGACATTGACGAGGCCCATAAGCTGGCGGCGATGGCTTTCGGTATGGAGAAGCCGCTGCACATAAAGGGGGACTTCCCGAGACAGACGGACAGCATCAACAGCGGTATCTTTGACGAAAAACCCTGGGAAATTCTCGTCCAGCCCCGCGTCCGGGGGTATCGGGAAAAGACCAGGCGCTCCGGCATAGAGGACAGGTCCGGAGAGAAAGAGGCAGTGCGTCAGGCTATGGTGCGTCGCCTGGAGGAAGAGAGGATTCTGCTGAAAAGCTATATCCGGGACGGAAGGCTGGAATTCGCGTCTCTGCCCCGGATCGAGCCCCGGGTCAGAGAGATCTTTCTGACCTGGCTCTCCAAGGGGCTGGAGAATAAGGCGCACCGCGGAAAGACCGAGGACGGCCAGGCGTTTTCCGTCATATTGGAGGACGAAGGGAAAATCTGCACACTGCAATGCACGGACGGCACTTTTCGCATGCCTGCGTATATCATCGTATTTGATTGATGAAATTTGCCAATGATTATTTTACGGTAACTGTTTGGCACAAGTAGGAAATAGAATAGAAAAAAAGAAGAAGGTATGGTATACTATCCTGTAGTGGAGTGTTGAAAATGAGGATTGAAATACACGATAATCTAAACGCTGATGAATATAACAAATTAAGGATAGAAGCAGGTTGGGATATAAAAAATCCGCTTATTGTTGAAAAAGCCATAAGGAATAGTACAATTATAAAAAAGGCGACATTCGATAATAAAGTTGTAGGTATGGCCAGAGCCATTGGAGATGGTATGTCCTATCTTTTAGTTGACGTAGTAGTCAGTTCAAAATATCAAAAACAGGGAATAGGAAAAAAACTTGTAAATTCAATAATAGAGGATGTAAAAAACGAAACCATGCCTGGAGAATATAGTACCATTAATTTGATATCAATCAGCGGTATGGAGAGATTTTATGAGAGTTGTGGATTTGAGGGAGTACCATATGGATACAATGGCAAAGGAATGAGAATGAAGATTGAAAAACAGATATACGAATAAAGAAAGTTCATATATTGGGAAAAGGATTTACAATAGATATTTTGAAGAAATTATTTCTTGTACATATATAAATAAGGAACATAAACAGAATGAACACATTGGAAATTCTTCTTGGTAGACGGTGGATTCTGAAGGCCAGGGACAAGGAACTGTATTACAGAATGAAGGACGAGGTGGGAACCGTCAAAAAATTTCTCACGGAGAAGCTGGGGTATCAGGTCATCGTAAACCCCTACCTGGTGAAGGTGGAGAAGGTCCCCGCCAGGCCCGAGCGCTGGATGGGCATCCCGGAATTTACCGAGCCCGTGGAATACGCCTTTTTCTGCCTGATCCTGATGTTTCTGGAAGACAAGGAAGCCCAGGAGCAGTTTGTGCTGTCGGAACTCACGGAGTATGTGCAGGGGCAGTATGAGAAAGAGCAGATCGACTGGACGGTTTACCGTTATAGGCGGCATCTGATAAAAGTGATGAAATACTGTGTGACAGTGGGAATCCTGAACGTGGACGACGGCAGCGAGGAAGGCTTTGCCAGGGATTACAGCGGTGAGGTGCTGTATGAGAACACGGGAGTCTCCCGCTTTTTTATGCGCAATTTTACCCAGAATATCATGGACTACTCCAGCTATGCGGATTTTATGAAGGCGGATTGGATCGATGTGGACGAGGACCGGGGAATCGTGAGAAGACAGCGGATCTACCGGAGCCTGCTTATGACCATGGGGATCTACCGCACCCGGGAGAATGAGGAGGATTTCGCCTATCTGAGAAATTACCGGAATATGATACAGGGAGAACTGGAGGGACTGATTCCCTGTGAATTGCAGGTATACCGCAGCAGCGCCTTCCTGATCCTGGGAGAGGACAGCCATATGGGCCGCTGCATCCCGGAGGAAAACACCCTCTCGGATATTGTCCTCCTGTGCGGACTGCTGCTGCGCGAGAAAGTGGACGGGGGTGAGTATGAGGTGGGGACGGACGAAAACATACGGATATCCCGGGAAGCATTCCGGGGGCTGTTGCAGGAGTGCAAGGAGCGTTTCGGAAAAGGATTTATCAAGACCTACCGGGAGATGGTGACGGAAGAGTTTTTCCGGGAGATATCCTCCTATCTGATCAATCTGGAACTGGTGGAAGCGCGGAGGGACGATGTTCTGATCAGGCCGGTACTGGGCAGAGTGATCGGGAAATATCCGGCGGATTTTGAGGCGTAATTTTATTACAGAGACGTGAAAACCCTGTGCGGCAGTTTCCTATGTAAGACGGTAAAAGGGGAAAGGCCGGTGACGGAGCGTCTGCTTTGGCACAAAAGCGGAAAGAAAGAGGGACCACATATGAATAACAGCGAGTGGCAGATCAACAGAATCGGCCTTTTGGACTTCTGGTATTATGACGAACAGGAATTTGAGTTCCTGGACGGCAGGATGCTCCTGCGGGGAGCCAACGGTTCCGGCAAGTCGGTGACCATGCAGAGCTTCATTCCCCTGCTTCTGGACGGAAATATGCGCCCCGAGAGGCTGGACCCCTTTGGATCAAGAGCACGGAAGATGGAGAATTATCTTCTGGAGGAGGGGGATGACCGGGAGGAGCGTACGGGCTACCTCTACATGGAGCTGAAACGTACCGGCAGCGAGCAGTACGTTTCCATCGGCATGGGAATCCGGGCGCGAAAGAACAAAAAGCTGGATACCTGGTATTTCTGTGTGACGGACGGGCGGCGGATCGGCAGGGATCTCTTTTTGTACAAGGATGTGCAGAACCGGATTACCTGTACCCGGCAGGAGCTGAAAAACCGTCTGGGGGAAGGCGGGCGCATCATGGAGACCCAGGGGGAGTATGCGGCATGTGTGAACCGGCTTTTGTTCGGCTTTGAGACCATGGAGGAATATCAGGAGATGCTGGATCTGCTGATTCAGCTTCGCACCCCCAAGCTCTCCAAGGATTTCAAGCCCACCATAAAACGAGATTCTGAGCAGGTCTTTGCAGACCCTCTCTGAGGACGATCTGCGTCCCATGTCGGAAGCCATTGAAAATATGGACAGTCAGAAGACGAATCTGGATACGCTGGAGGAAAGCATACAGGCGGCGGAGCGGATTGAGAAGATATTTGATCAATATAACCAGATCGTGCTGTATGACAAGGCCCAGCTTTTCGTAAATTGCGCCCGGGACTGCGCAAAGCAGGAGAAACGGCTGAAAGAGCTGGCCCGGGAGAAGGCGGACAGCGGCGCGGGGCTGGAGGAAGAAAAGGTAAAGTATGAGGAGCTGAGGAGGGAAGAGGAGGTTCTGAAACAGGAGGAAGGCTCTTTGCAGGACAGCGACGCGGCAAAGCTGAAGCGCCAGGAGATAGAGCTGGCAGGCAAAAAGGAGGAGGCGGAGAGGGAAAGCGCCGAAAAGAGGAAGCAGGAACAGGAAAAAGAGGACCGGTACCGGGAGATTGAGAACAGACAGAAAAAGCAGAAGGTGCAGAATGAACTGCTGTGGAAGGAGATCGAAAGCGGCCTTACGCAGATGGAGGAGTCGCTGGGAGAGATTCCCTTTGACGATTTCGCGTTTCTGAAAAAGGAGCTGCTGGAGGACCCGCAGAGGGAACAGGCGTTTCAGAGCCATTCCAGGCTTTTGGCGGAGTATACGGGGCGTGTGGAAAAGGGCAGGGAAGTCCTTTTTGAGGAAAAGAGCTGTCAGGAGAGTTATGACAGAAAATTGCAGGAGATGGACGCTCTGCGGGGAGAACAGGAACAGAAGGAGCGGGAACTGCGCCAGTATGAAAATCTGCTGGGGGAGACGAAGGATGAATGGATTGAGCGATTCTACCAGTGGGAGAAGGCCTGCGGGCAGCTGCATCTGCCGGAGGATGTGAAACAACGCACTGCCCAGGCGGTGGAAAAGTATGTCTACGGGACGGACTTCAATGAGATCCGGAATCTGGGCAGGGATGCCTTCGAGACCAGGGAGAGGCAGCTGCGGGACGAGCTGTATGAGGCGGAGCGGCAGAGAAAGATTCTGGAGGAACAGCGGCAGCAGACAGAAAGTGAACTCCGGGAATGGCGCGGCAAAAAGGACCCGGAGCCCGAATGCGGCGAGGCAGTGAGGCGCAGCCGCCGACTGCTTGCGGAAAGAGGGATTCCCTGCCAGCAATTCTACAAAGCGGTTGATTTCGGAGAGCAGCTGGAGGAACAGCAGGCTTCCCGGCTGGAGGAAGCCCTGCTCTCCATGGGGATTCTGGACGCGCTGATTGTTCCTGCCCAGTACCGGGAGACCGTGCTGGCCTTGGATCAGGGGGTCTGTGACCGGTATATTTTCAGTGACGTATCCCGGGTAAAGCAGAATCTGCTGGAGTTTCTGGATGTGGACAACGGGGAAAACGATATTCTGAAATATCAGAGTGTCTCCCATATCCTGTCTTCCATAGGCGTGTACGGAGGGGGCGGGCCGGCGGGCGGCGGCGCCCAGAGCGGGATGGGGGCAGCAGGGGACGGCGGCACCCAGAGCGGGACGGAGGCAGCAGGGGACGGCGGCGCCCAGAGCGGGACGGGGGCAGCAGGAGGCGGCGGCGCCCAGAGCGGGATGGGGACAGCAGGGGGCGGCGGCACCCAGAGCGGGACGGGGGCAGCAGGAGGCGGCAGTACCTGGGTAAGTGCCGCGGGACATTACAGAATCGGTGTGCTGGAGGGAACCGTCACCGGAGAGTATCAGGCGTGTTACATCGGCGCAAGGGCCCGGGAGAGATACCGACAGGAGAAACTTGCGCAGCTGGAGCAGGAGGAGCGGGAGCTGCTGGCGCAGCTGGCGGAATGCGGAAGGAAGCTGGAGGAGCTGGAGGCACAGAACGGACAGCTGTGGCAGGAATGGGAACGGTACCCGGCGGAGACCGATCTGAAGGCCGCCGCCCGGGATCTGGCGGAGAAAAGCTATGATCTGGAGCAGTTAAGCAGCCGGATCGGAAAGCTGCGGGAGCTGCTGCGTCAGGCCAGGGAGGAACTTGACCAGGTGCAGATCCGGGTCCGGGAAATCTGCGGCAGATGTTACCTCCCGGCCAGGCTGGACATCTTCGCGGAGGCGATTAAGGCCCTGGGGAGTTATCGGGAGTGTCTGACGGATGTGCAGCTGCGGCACGGGGAATATCGGAACGGCCTCTCTGTCGTAAACAGCCTGGAGGACAGTCTGGAGGAGACCGGACAGGATCTGGACACCATCCGCTATGAACTGGGAAAGATCACCCGGGGAAAGAACGACCTGGAGGCAGCTCTGGCCTCCGTGCGCGGGCAGCTGGAACTCACCGATTATGAAAAAATCAGGGAGAGGCTGGATTTCTGCCTGGCCAGAATGGAAGAGCTGCCCAGGCTGCGGGAGGATTGCATGGGGCGGCAGGCTCGGCTACAGGAGAAACAGGAGCAGCTGGGGAGGGAACTGGAGCAGCAGGAGGAGAGCCATCAGAAAAATCTTATAAGATATCAACGTTTTGAACGGGGATTCCGGGAAGAGTACCAGCTGGGATATGTGGAGCGGCTGTTTGCGGTAAACGAGGATATGGAGGATCAGGCGGCCAAGGTATGCGCCATGCTGGGGGGAAAATCCGGAGCCAGGGGAACAAACGCCGGGCAGGGCAATGACACGGGTACAGCCGCTGCCGCGCAGGAGAGGGGAAAGCCCGGAGTCCGGAAGCAGTCGGACTTGCTGGGCAGTCTACAGGCGGCCTATCATGAGAACCGAGGATATCTGGTGAACTTTCAGCTCACCCTGCAGCCGCTTTTTGAGGAGGAAGAGGAAGGGGAGGACGCCTTTGAGATCTCCATGCGGAGAATTGACATTGTGGGAAAGTATCGGGGGACAAGTGTCAGATTCAAGGAGCTGTTGGAGAAGCTGCGGGAGGACGCCCAGGTCCAGAAGCGACTTCTCAGCGATAAGGAGCGGGAGCTGTTCGAGGATATTCTGGCCAATACCATCAGCAAGAAAATCCGCGCCAAGATTCACTCCAGCAAGCGGTGGGTGAGCAACATGAACCGTCTTATGGAGTCCATGCGGACCTCCAGCGGCCTGAAACTGAGTCTGAGCTGGAAGAACAGGCAGGCTCAGAAAGAGGAGCAGCTGGGCACCCGGGAGCTGGTGGAACTGTTGTCCAAGGATGCGGAGATCATGCGGCAGGAAGAGGTGGAGAAGCTGTCCCTGCATTTCCGCTCCAAGATTGCCGAGGCCAGGAAGATCACGGCGGAGGAAAACTCTGTGCAGTCCTTTCACGCCATCATGCGGGAAGTGTTGGATTATCGTAAATGGTTTGAGTTTACGCTGGAATGCCAGAAGACGGGAGAAAAGAAAAAAGACCTGACGGACCGGGTATTTTTCACTTTCAGCGGCGGCGAGAAGGCCATGTCCATGTATGTGCCTCTCTTCTCCGCGGTGGTGGCAAAGTACGCGGGCGCCAGGGAGGACGCTCCCCGGCTGATCTCTCTGGATGAGGCCTTCGCGGGGGTGGACGAGACCAATATCCGTGACATGTTCCGGCTGATGGTGGAGTGCAGGTTTAACTTTATGATCAATTCCCAGGTGCTGTGGGGGGACTATGACACAGTGCCGGGGCTGGCCATCTACCAGCTGCTGCGACCGGAAAACGCCAGGTTCGTGACGGTGATCCGGTATATCTGGAACGGCAGGGAGCGTGTGCTGGCGGCCGGAGAGCGGGGGGAGGAGATTCCCGGCGTCTCAGGCGTAAGCGCGGATTAGTCTCCTGCCGCAGGCGGGGCCAGGGTGCGAGAAAGTCTCCTGCCGGGAGCGGTGTTTTTGGGGAGTCGGAAGTTATGGGAGAGCATAATCAGCTGGAAGAATGTATCCGATATTTCAAAGAACGGAAAATTTATGACAGACTGCTGGGAAAAATGGCGGACAAATATCGGAGTCTGGGTCACTTTGGCGGCACGGTGCGGCTTTCGGGTCTGAGCAGGGAGGACTGTCTGCATCTGGGAGGCTTTTTCCAGAAGGATTACCAGGGACAGAAAAGCGTCACCATCTCGGCGGCGGCCATGGAGAAGGCTCTGGCGGGCAGCCGGTTTGCGGACCTGTCCTGGGAGGATATTCTGCGGGAATATCTGGGGGAGGAGCTGACGGACCGAAAAGAACAAAAGCGCCGGGAAGACATGGCGAGGGAGCGCTTTTTCGCGGATATTACCGGGACAGCCCCGGAAAGTCCGGGCAGCCTGTGGTTAAAGCAGGCTCTGACGGAAAAGGGGGATGGGTATCTGCTGCTGATGAAGCATTACCGGGAACAGCCGGAAAACCTGCGGGAAAGTCTCCTGCTTCTGCTGCGGGCCATTCCCGGACTGCCGCCTCTGGCGGCCGGAGGCGGCATGTTTTCCCATGAACTGCTGGCGGTGTTCGCGGCCCGGACCACGGGTGATCCCCACTTTTTTGACGCGGGAAGGCTGGGAGAACAGCTGCTGGTCTGCTTCCTGAGATCCCCCCTGTGGGAAGCGCTGGTTCGGGGAAGCGGGGATTTTTTGCCGTCCTGTCTTACCGGATTGGGAGGAGATGAGAGGGATAACCCTGGAGAGATGGGGGACAGCAGGGAGTCCGGGAAAATGACAGATACCCAGAGCCGCGCCGCTCCGGCGGATTTCAAAGCGGAAGAGCGGGCTGCCCTCCTCTACAGGGCGGGGCTTCTTAAGGACGAGCTTTCCAACCACGTGCTGGTCTACGGGATCAGCGCCGTGGAAAAGGATGGCAGGCCCCATAGAGGCATTTTGGGGTATCTGGAGCAGCGGGAGCCACTATATCTGACGCTTATGACATTGGGAAAGCTGGCGCGGGTGAGCCCCCGGAGCGGGAAGCGTGTATTTGTGGTGGAAAATCCCGCCGTTTTTGCGGTGCTGGCGAAAACCTGGCCGGATGCCGCCCTCATATGCGGCAACGGACAGATCCGCCTGGCCACATTGGTACTGCTGGATCTGTTCAGCACGGACATGGAGTTCTGGTATGCGGGGGATTATGACCCGGAGGGCCTGCTGATTGCGCAGAAACTGAAGGAACGCTATGGGGAGAGGCTGCGGTTCTGGAAATACAGCAGGGAATTATACGAGAAATACCGTTCCGATGTGCGGGTCAGCGATAAGAGCCTGAAAAAATTGGACCGCGTCTGGCGGGAGGAATTACAGGAGATCCGGCAGGCCATAAGGCAGGGTGGGAAAGCCGCCTATCAGGAGGCCATGCTGGGGGAGTACCTGGCGGACGGGCAGGAATCCGGTGCATGAGGAAGCAGGCTATTGTGTCAGTATAAGAGGATCAGGAGCGGAACAGGGGGGCGGGCCATGAACAACATTGTATCGGCACATACGAAATCCATTGACTTTTTGCTGGAAAATGCGGGACCGGTGATCCGATACCGGCTCCGCAGGGACATTCTGCAGGATCTGACGCCTGGGGAGGAAGAGAGTCTGCTGGAACAGATCTATCGGCTGCATCCCTTTGTGTTGCTGCAAAGTTATGTGAAACCGGACGGCTACATTGGCAGCGGTATGCACAGCTGGGACAACTGGCGGGGGCAGGTGCTGCATGAGACTCCCTTGCAGGACGGGGAGAGCGCCGCGAGGCTGCTGTCCTATTACTGCATACCCAAGAGGCATCCTGTGGTGGCCGGATTTGTGGCCGCTATGCGGGATGAAGAAATTCTGCGGAAGGAGTTTTCTTACATTCCCCCGGAAATTCCTCGCTTTGAGAAACGTTTTGTGGGGCTGAACAACGGAAATTGCCTGCAGGCATTGCTGTATACCATGCAGGCCATGCTGGGATATGGGGACGACTTCGAAGATCTGGCAGATTTTCAGCAGATATGTCTTAAGGGGTTTGCGCGTGTGGCACAAGCCCGTTCCCTGGAGGAACTTACGAAATATGACACCGGGGCAAAGCGAAAATACAATTATCCCTATATCGAGGCGGAGGACTATTTTCCCGATGCCTACACGCTGGCTATGCTGGCCTATACCAAAAGCTGGCGTGGGGGGAGGGAAGAAGCTGTGACGCAGGGGGATGAAACAGGATCTGCGCCGGGAAAGGGGAAGGGAGCCCCTGCCATGCAGGGGGATGGAACAGGATCTGCGCCGGGAAAGGGGAAGGGAGCCCCTGCCATGCAGAGGGATGGGACAGGATCTGCGCCGGGAAAGGGGAAGGGAGCCCCTGCCATGCCGGGTGAGGAGCCGGAGCCTGCGCCGGGAGAGACGCCGGTGTCTATGCTGGCCCGGGCGTTGAACCATATCAATGCCGTCATGCGGCCGGACAATGAGATGCATGTGCGCATATGCGGTAAATATGTGGCCCCCTGCTTCGCGATGATACGTCCCATCAGGGCTTTCCGCTCCGATCTGATCGACACGGTCACTTATCGGCGGGTCCTTAGCGAGATTGCCATGTTGGGCGTGGGGCAGCAGGCGGATGTGATCCGGGAGTCCGTTGCCAATGTGGAAGAGGCCCTGGATGGAGACGGGGTTCTTCGGATGGATTTCAGCACACCTCACAATAAACGGTACTCTCCCAGGCGCATCGAGTATCCCTCCCCCTATGGGGATGTGCGGCTGGAAGCGGATTACGGGCAGAAAAACGCGTTTTTATGCGACTTTACTTTTTGGGCTTTGGAGTTTTTGTGGCTGGCGGAGACATGAAAAACTATTTGTAACAGGTCCGTTCAAAAATATCATTGGCGGTACGCTGGATAGATTTTTGCAGTAATTCCGCCAGAATCCGGTGTTCCGTATCCCGGTCCGTCAGCAGGGCGGTTTTGCATTGGCAGGGGCGGTTGGTCCATATATTTCCGGCCTGCATAAAGGATGTCACTTTTGTCAAAGTTTTCGCGCGGTGAATAAGGGCGTTATAGAGGACGGCGCCAGGCTTTTTGGAGAGCTGCACATATTCCTCCCAGCTTACGCCCCGGATTTCCACTTCCAGACGGGGAAACAGGCGGGAAAGCTCCTGCGTTGCCTCTGTCTGATAATCGACTGCTTCCCCTATCAAGAAAGCGATTATTTTGTCATAGCGCACATTCTGCTGAGGGTCATACAGCGGGCAGCCAAAACCTGCCATAATGGAGGAAAAGCGTTTCAGATCCGCCAGTTCCATTGAATAGCAGTCAAAACGGACAGTCTGGGAAGTGGTTGAAATCTGAAACGAACCCTGCCGCGCGCTTTCGTAATGACAGGGATCAGGCGCATTCCATCCCTGAAAGGCCGCGGCTGTCTTTTGCAGAATCTCTTCAATGGGCAGAGCTTCCAGTCCCTCAACCTCCTGCCGGTCGCAGCAGGCCTTCTGGTACACCGTTTCGTGATCCAGACAGATGCCGTTTTGATATTTCCAGAAATTCAGATCTACACTCATGTCCTTTTTACTCCCTTTCCGATGGATTCTGTGAATTCCTCTGATGCTGCCTCTGTGCAAAAAGACTGGCCGGGCAGGCTCCACGGTTTCTTTTGAAATTATATTCTTTCCATATCCTCTTCCACATCGTTCTCATCAAATACCAGATCAGCGTTTAACAGCTGTGCCAGATCCTGTAAACGATCCTCTTCAAAGAGATACTTCCGGTTCCACAGTTCCTGCAATTTTGTTCTGTCAGTATATTTTTCCAGTTCCGCGGGAACCGTAGTCCTGTATTCCGTAAGACCAAACTCCTCCAGCATCGCTTCATCCGCATTCGCATAACAGCACTGTTTTCCGTTTTCACAGACAGAAACAAATGCCATGTCGCTGTCAAAGGTTGAAAGAGCTATCACCGGCGAACCGAATCGTTTTTCCAGGGATTCCATCAATTGCCAATCCGCGTTACACTGTCCCTCGCAATACCATTCATTAAAAACGGAAAACCAATCTTTTGATTGCTGAAAAAATACGGTGTAAGCCGGGGCGTTGGACGCGGAAGCCTCCGACAGTTTTTCGCGTATTTTTTCGGAAGTAAGCTGATTCTTCTTTACCATGTAAAATACTCTGGTCATACCCATGAAACGTTCCGCCTTTCTTTTTTATGTCTGTCAGAGCGTGTATGAAAAATCATTCCCGCCATCTGCGCCCCAACATTTGCGTGATATTGGGGCCAAATTCAGGCTATATAGCCCGTTATGCGGCATCATTTGACCTGAATCTCCCAAAGATTGTGACTCACATCTGACGGAAAGCATTTTTCAGACAAGCTCTGGACAGGAAATGCTTTTATTGGATTATAAACGATTTGTCTGCCGACTGCAATGTATTTTTACAGGAGGTATGGCGTCTGTGCGGTTATGGAATATATGCGGTCGGGCCTGTTATTCCCCTTTTACAGGTTGCAGGCCATGACACATGTGCTTATGTGGCAGGACAGGGAAGCGGGAAGCGCAGAGAAAAAGATTCTTTAAAATTATTGACAAATAAAAGAAGAAATCGTATAAATAAATGTAAAGAAACAAGAAATATTCATCCGGAACAGTGTAAATCTTTTAAGGAGGGCAAAGAATGGAGACGATCAGCAAACGGTTGAAAGATACGCTGCGGGAAACCACGCAATATGACAGGAAGTATACCAATGAGGGATTCCGGCAGCTGATTTTTGAACATACGGGAATGAAATATGGGGAAGATTATCAGGAATCGCATTTTGCCGGCTGCCTGAGCGCACTGCGCAAAAGCGGCGATATCGTGCAGGTGCAAAGGGGAGAGTACAGAAAAGGAGACCCGGGGCCGCGGAATGCGGGACCCGCGGCAATGAACCCCCCGGATTTTACCGATTCCGTGAATGACCGGGACGCTTCCCTGGTACAGGTAAAGGCGGGGATTATCCAGTCCGTTCAAAGGGAACTTGCTTACTTGAAGTCCGTGACACCGAAGATGGTATTATCTTTTGATTCTTCGGAGGAAGATATTCAATTCATGCTAAAAATGAAAGAACTGGTCAGAAACCTGGAAGAATTTCAGCGGCAGGTCAATCTGTGAGGAGGTGATAAAATGCGGCAGCCCTATTATTATTTCCTGAACCGAAACAGAAACGGAGACGGTTTTTCAGAATTGAAAAGCAGCGAGATCTTTGTGGACAAGACGGGCCTGATAGAAGAAATCAACAGAAAGATATCAACCAAGGAAAAGTGGATCTGTGTCAGCAAACCCAGGCGTTTCGGAAAGACGACGGCGGTGGAAATGCTGGCGGCCTATTATACAAAAGGGAATCATTCGGAGCCCTTGTTTCAGGGGTTGAACGCCATGGAGGGCAAAACATTTTACAAACATCTCAATGCCCATAATGTGATCTATGTAAATTTCAGCGACTATTTTGGAAAAGGGCCGGTCAGCCGGGAAATCGAGGCTTTCTCCTCCAGGATGATCAAGGATCTGGACCATGCTTTTCCCGGCATATTGGAGGATACGACGGACCTGGCGCTGAGTCTGGATATGATCTGCCAGGCGACAGAGGAAAAATTTATCTTTCTGATAGATGAATGGGACAGCATATTCCGGCTGCGGAGAGGAAGAGAAGAAGAACACGAAGAATTTCTGGAGTTTCTTCGTACACTCTTTAAAGATAAGTCCTATCTGGAACTGGTGTATATGACAGGCATATTGCCCATCAAGAAGTACAGTACGGGTTCCGCGCTGAATATGTTCCGGGAGTATACCATGCTGGAACCGAGGAGACTCGCCTCCTATTTCGGTTTTACGGGGAGCGAGGTGGCAAAGCTGTGCGGAAAGCAGAATCGGCTTACTTTAGAAGAATTGAAAGAATGGTATGACGGATATGACATGGGGGATAAGGAAGCGGTCTATAATCCCAAATCCGTGGCAGAGGCGCTGACGGAGGGAAAATGCTGCGATTACTGGAACAAGACAGGGGGCTATTCGGAGCTTGAGGAATACATTACGAAAGATTTTGACGGTCTGGGGGAGGCGGTCACCCGAATGCTGGCGGGGGAGGCGGTCGAAGTGAATGTGTTTGGCTTTTCCAATGATCTGGACAGTTTTCAGAATAAGGACGAGGTGATAACGGCCCTGATTCATCTGGGATATCTTACCAGTGAAGGAGGAAAGGTCCGGATTCCCAACAGAGAGATCGCGGAGGAATTTGCCAATTCCGTGAAAAAACTGTCCTGGGGAACGGTGACGGAGCTGCTGCGACAATCCAGAGAATTGCTGGCGGCCACCTGCAACCGGGAAGCGGACAGGGTGGCCGCCCTGCTGGAGAGTGTGCATGACGATATGCATGAGTTTAAGGAATATAATAATGAACATACGCTGAAATGTGTGATCCACCTGGCCTATTATGCGGCCCAGGACGCTTATCGCCTGCGTTTCGAGGAGAACGCGGGGAAGGGAGTTGCCGATTGCCTCATGTACCCCAAAAGGAGGGGGATACCGGGGATTGTACTGGAACTGAAATATAATCGGTCGGCGGAGGAAGCAGTGGAACAGATCAGGCGAAAGGAGTATGCCCGGGAAATGACGGGGGCGGCGGACAATGTGCTGCTGGTGGGGATTAACTATGACAAGAGCAGCAAAAGGCATCAGTGCGTTATTGAGGAGATCCATCTATGAACTGCCCTGGCGCTCTGTCCGGCCGGTAATCACACTGGCGGATTGCGGCAGAATGAACCGATATCATGACAGAAGAACCGGAAAAGGTTCCGGAACACCCATCCTCGGCGGAGAACCGTGTTCCGGAACCATCCATAATCATCGAATCCTCGCGGATCGTGTACTCTATTGCTCTATCCAATTGATTACATATTCCACAATCTGATCCAGAAATTCAAAGTGGAGATAATGGCTGCCCTCCAGCCGGATCACCTCTCCCCTGCCGTTCTCGGGCAGAATAGCGTAGTGCAGCGGTTCCCAGGAGGACAGAAGCTCGCAGTTGCTGCCGGACACAAACGCAAGGACGGCCACCTGATCGGGAAAGCGCATGCCCCTGGTGGTCTCCACGTTTGCGTCCAGAAATTTCATTTCATTCATAACAGTCCTGTTATAGGCCTTGTCCAGAGACAGAATGCGGTAAACCTCCAGCTCTTTTTCCGTATAAGGATAGCTGGTATCCGCGTAAATCGCGTTCCGGGGATCGCCTGCGGACAACAGGCGGTTAAGCCCCACGCCGTTCATCGCTTTTGTCAGATAGCCGGACAGCTTGTTGATTGCCGTCATACTGATGGGAAGCGGCTGCTCGTCATTCATGCCGGGAACAGAAGGATCGATCCCGATAAAGCCCTTCACCTCATCGGGATACTGATTGGCCCAATAGAGGGAATACAGCCCCCCGATGGAATGAGCCATCAGGTAATACTCCTCGTAACCCAGGGTTTCCACACAGGTGTGGAGTTCGTTTACGATGTTCTCAATGGTGCGGTCCTGATCTGTACCGTCGGACAGGCCATAGCCGAAAGGCTCCACGGTCACTACACAATAGTTTTGGGAAAGAGCGTCCGCGAGAGGTTCCAGCTCCAGCACCGGAGAAGCGCAGGACAATCCTGACAACAGAATGATGACCGGCTCATTGGCATCTCCTTTCACATCAACTCTCATGCTCTTTCCAGCCACCGAAACCTCCCGGCCGTAGGCGTCCTGGAGCTTGGGCTTTGCCATAAGCCTGCAGACGGCATTGATGATAATCCCGAGAATGATGACCGCTGCCAGCAGGATCAGCAGCCACTTCAGTATTTTTCCGATTTTACGCAACATGTTCAGTTCCTCCTTTGAATCAGCGTATTGTCCGAAATTTCATATAATACAATTTCGGAATATTATGACTGACATATTATAGTGTATGCGACATGAATTTGCAAGGGCATTTTATGCAATGCATATTCTGTCGTTTCTTGACTGTATGATTTGATGGGGCTACAATAGGAATACAATGGTAATTTTTCAGATGATATACAAAGCCGTAGCTGCAAGAGTGAATTGGCTGTGTGACGGACAGAAGCCTGTGGGGAGCCGGCGGGATTCACGGCCGGAGAATAAACAGGAAGGCGCGGGCAGAGGAGGAGATTTATGGCGGAGAAATTTGCGGTTATAGACACGGAGACAAACTGGCACAACGAAGTGATGTCCATCGGCGTTGTCATTGCGCAGGATGGAGTTTTTGAGGCGACTGACGAAAAGTATCTGATGATCGAGGAGGCGGCGGAAGTCGGGGGAATGTTTTCTCATGCTCTGACCCTCAGGGGACAGAAGCCGGAGAAATGTAAAAAGCCGGAGGCAATACAGGCGCTGCTTTCGTTTCTAAAAACCCATCATGTGAGACATGTTTTTGCGTACAACGCGTCCTTTGACGCCAGGTGCCTCCCGGAGCTGCGTGAATTTGAATGGCACGACATCCTGAAAATGGCGGCTTACAGGCAATATAACCCGGCAATTCCCGCGGACGCGAAATGCTGCGCCACAGGCCGGTTGAAGAGCGGGTACAGAGTGGAGGATATGCTGGTGATGTTTGGGGAAAAGGGGTATTGCGAGATGCATAACGCTTTGACGGATGCGGTGGATGAGCTGCGGATTATGAAGTATTTGGGGATTCCGGTGGGGAGGTATTTGGGGATGTAGGGGGGAGTATTGGTACCATTGCATATCTTGCAAAGCGATGTTTTACGAATAGCATGAAAGCCCCTTTGGAAGGAGGGTATAGGAGAACCACCTTATAAAGCAACCGATAATATGGAAGCCTGAAATCTGTACCATGGCTTGTTCAAAACCGCCGGAATGTATGTCATACTGGTTTGCAAAAGTGATCGCAAATGAGTTTATTCGCGTGAAAGAGGCCGATTACATATTGGATAGCAACATCCGCAGTATTATGAAAACTTCAATTTGTACTTATCTGGGTTTTCTTTGTATTGCCTCAATACTAATTTGTTAAAGATTAATAAAACAAAATGTTTTGCGAACACGCTATAGAAAATCGTTCAAACTGTAGTATTTTAGATATCATATATTGTAAAATCCTATGCAGACATTGATTATATAGCACGAAAGTGATAAAATTATACAGATAATTGCAATGTATGTTGGCATGAAAATTAAAATTTATATTAGTAGTGATTTGGGCATATACGCATAAGGAGACGGAGATATGTATTTAAAAAGCTTTCAAATGAAGAACTTCAGGAAATATCGGGAAGAAGATAACATCATTATGTTTGTAAATTCTGATGGAATACGGGGGAAAAAGCCTACATCAGAAACCAGTGAAGACAAAGAAGATTTACAAATAGATGTGGCATCAGCAACAACTTTAATTGTTGGAAAGAATAATGCGGGCAAAACCTCTATTATTTATGCGCTATTAAAATTAATAAAAAATACTGAAACTGGAGGAATTCAGATAAATGATTTCAACTTTCATTACTTGAAGGAATGTTTTGATGAGTATCAGAAGATTTATGAAGATACTCAAAATATGGGAACGGAACCGACATTTAAGCCTCCGTTCATGGAATTTATCGTGACAATTGCATTTGAAAAGGACAGCGATGATTTATTAACCAATTTGATCCCTTTTATGCTTCTCAAAGATATTGATGAAGGAAAACTTGATATTATATTGCGATACGAAGTGGTAGAGCAAAGTGAGTTCTATGGGGCAATAAGAGCAGCTCTTGAGAAAATAAATGTGAAGCAAAAAAATGCAACGAAATATAAAGACAAGAAATGTGATTCCAGAAGCATATTTCATATATTGATGAGAGAACTGGAGACAGTTCGTTTTCAGATAAAATACTATCGCATACATAAGGAAGAAGGGAAGGCGGAGCACCAGATTGAGGCAGTGGGTGAAAAATTCAGGATTTCCAATGTAATGGATATAAAATTTATACAGGCAAACAATGTAAAAAAGGATGAAGAACTGTCAGAAGCATTTAATAAAATCATATCTTATAGGTATGAAAAGATTTTGGCAGATAAAAAGAAAGCATTGGACGAAAGTATAGATGATATAAATGATAATTTAACCGAAAATATAAAAAAGCATCATGCAGATGGAATTAATAATGCTATTAGTAAAATAGTTACCTCTGATATAATGGAAGTGGATCTGAGTTCTAACATTACAGAAGAAAAGTTGGTTAGAGGTCTGCTGAACTATGCATATGTGGAAAAAGGGATGAATATTCCGGAAGGGCAATTTGGCTTGGGATATACACACTTGGTAAAAATAGTAGCTGAATTGATAGACTATATGGAACATTATCCCGATGAAAAACACAATAGCAAAATCAATTTAATTGCGATTGAAGAGCCAGAATCTTTTATGCATCCTCAAATGCAGGAACTGTTTATAAAAAATATTAATGATGCGATACAAGCCCTGATTGATGACAGAGAGAAAAAACTGAACAGTCAGTTATTTATTACGACACATTCATCGCATGTTCTAAACAGCAAAATACATATGGGCAATTCACTTGATGATATTTGCTATGTGTATGAAGAAAATGGACAGGCTTGTATTCAGAATCTAGGCAATACTTCTGTCATGCCAGATACAGAGGATAAGGATAAGGATTTTAAATTTTTGAAAAAGCATATAAAATATAAAGTGTCGGAATTGTTTTTTGCAGATGCGGTGATTTTGGTTGAAGGTTTTGCAGAAGAAACAATTTTGCCGTTTTATCTTGAACAGGATACTAAATTGAGTAAAAGATATATATCTGTATTTGGTATAAATGGCGCACATGCTTTTTTATATGAAAAACTATTGGCAAAATTAAAAATCCCGGCATTAATCATAACAGATCTGGACATAGACCGAAAGAGCAATGATGATGACAAATCTACAAATAGTGATGAGAAACTTTTGGATAAATATCCTCAAATTGAATGCTTGGACGGTAATACGACAACAAATGCAACAATAAAGCACTTTAATGGTAACTCTAAAGAATTGAAAAATATTGGGCCATTTATTGTGAAAGATAACATATATGTTGCATATCAGTGGAAAATCGGAAAATATTATCCAACGAGTTTTGAAGAGGCATTTATTCTTACAAATTCGGATAATGAAATATTAAATGCAATTTTAAAAAGTATTAAAAAGAGAACTTATCAACAGATAGTAGAGAAGAATGGAAGTACAGACTATGAACAGAATAAAGAAAGATCCTATGAATGGCAGGCGAAATTATCAGATGCCAAAGGCGAATTTGCAAGCAGGCTATTATATGCATTAGTAACTGAGTCATCAGGTAAGCAACTGAGATTACCGGAGTATATTGATCAAGGATTAAAGTGGTTGCGTGAAAGATTAGAATAGGAGAATGTGTATGGGACTAGACAATTTAGATCCGGCCAAAAAGCAACAGGAAGATGGGATTACGGAGCAGCTTTTTTCATATATTGATCAGAAGCAAAGCTTAGTATTTAATGCAGGAGCAGGAGCAGGAAAAACATATGCATTAATACAGTCCCTTAATCATGTGATGCAAAAATGTGGGAAAAGGCTGGAAGAAAATAACCAGCAGATTATGTGTATAACTTATACGAATGTTGCAGCTAAGCACATAAAGGAGAAGCTGGGGAACTCTAAGCTTGTTACGGTATCAACTATTCATGAACGGTTATGGCAGGTGATAGCGCCTTATCAGGAGCAGCTATTGCCTATACACAAAGAAAAAATTGAATCAGAAATTCAAAAAGATGAGGCTTTTCTGATAGAAAAGAGCGCAAAGGATGGGAAGGCTTTTAAGATTTACTGTGAATTGTCGAAAGAAGAAAGACAGAAGTTTGAAGAAGCCGTATGGGAGCATAAGGATGATTTTTACCGAGGATACGGTCTAAATGCGAAATCGTTTAAAAATTTCTATAAACAGTTTGTACCAGAATATGATCAATTGCTTAACAGTGCAGAAATTTTTAAAAAAATAGTTTTAAAAATATACGCAATAAGGCAGAACAGGGAATGTCTGACTAAAATGGGGTTAAAGGAACAAGGGTATAAGAGAGTTGAATATAATGCCAGATATAATCAAGATCGACTGTACAAGATGAGAATAAGTCATGATACATTACTTGAGTATAGTAGGAAGTTAGTGACCCAATATCCAACACTCCAACAGATCATCATTGATAAATACCCTTATATTTTTATTGACGAATATCAAGATACCGCGGAAGATGTAGTTGAGATTATGGCAGCACTGGAAAAGCGGGGAAAAGAGATCGGGCATACAGCTTTTATAGGATACTATGGGGACCCGATACAAAGCATTTACGAGTATGGAGTTGGGGGACGCATTTTAGAGAAGCATTCTAATTTGAAGGAGATAAACAAAACGTTCAATCGTCGATCTTATGCGGAAATTATTAATGTGGCTAATAGAATCAGGCTTGACGGACTACTACAAGAGTCCATTTTTGCAGACTGCAAAGGGGGAAAAGTAGAATTTTGCTTTGAAGACAATGTTGATGCTGTAATTGAAAGGTGTAGAAATGAGTGGAAAAATGAAAAGGACCCCCAAATACATTGCTTTATGCTAAAAAATGAAGAGGTTGCGAAAAGGACGGGTATATCAAGTATATATAATATTTTTAAAGGGGCTAAAGCGTATTCTGGTTCGAATTATAAGCAGTTAAATACAGAACTTTTGTCGAACGATCTGGAAAAATTAGGAAGGGCGGCTGCCTTTTTATATCGCATACTCAAACTGTATATGGATGTTCAAGAAGAAGAGACTCCTGTTGAAGAAATACTGTATGGAGATATAATAAAGTACAATGATTTGAATATCCAAACTTTGAAAGGTATTAAACATCAATTAAGAAAAATAAAGGGGAATACACTAGATGAGATAGTAAAGAAGATGTGCGAGTGCTATGACAAGGGAGATATAGATGTCAAGATGATAATAGAGGCGGTATTAGATATTGAAAAAGTCGCTTATTCATATATAATTGCCTATCTTGTGCAGGCACTGGACTCAAACCGTTCACAGGCTGATGAAGAAGAGCAGAATATAGAGGAGTCAGATTTAAGTAGGGTTACGCAATTGTTGGCAATTGATGTAAAAGAGTATGAAAAGTGGTATGACTATATTGGGCGAAAGAATCATGGAGAAGTTGTATATCATACTTATCACGGAACAAAGGGGTTGGAGTTTGAAAATGTGTTGATTGTAGTGGAGGATGGGTTTGGTAATAGCGCAGGGGATAGAGTATTCATAAAAAGATTTCTGGAGGATTAT
The DNA here is from genome assembly GCA_910583845.1 of uncultured Acetatifactor sp. Taxonomy (GTDB): domain Bacteria; phylum Bacillota; class Clostridia; order Lachnospirales; family Lachnospiraceae; genus Acetatifactor. The sequence goes on along the minus strand of CAJUAB010000033.1, from coordinate 20,286 downwards.
GATACGCTGGGAAAAGGAACGCTAACGGGAAACTATGAAAAAGCAAGGAATCTTTTCTATGTTGCGGTCACGAGAGCTATAAAGAATTTGAAGGTGATTTATGAAGGGGAGTCGGAAGGGGTGAGGAAAACGTTGAATGCTGTTTTCAATATTGAAAAACAGGATAAGTCTATTGTTTCCAATAGAAATTTGTAGTAATATTTTATATGTGAATTTTGAGCAGTAGCGATAAAGTTGCTCGAAATGTTGAGGAGTTTATACTAAACAGAGTAGTGACATGCTGAAAGCTATATTATATGAAATTTCTGGAGACAGAGTTTTTTAGGAGCATTAACAACATGTAAGCGAAGTAGGTATTTGGCAGGAGGCTGTGGAATGCTTCTCCAAAAGACAATTTAAGCCTATTTTGAATAATACAAAAATGAATACGTTTTTGAAATTAAGCGACAGAAAAATATGTATGAAATGAAGAAAAAAAGCATATGTACATTAAAATATTATAACGAAAACGCACAATCCTTCGCCGCCGCCACTGCCTCCGTAGATTTTTCTGCTATCCAGACTCGTTTCACAACCTGTCTTCCTCAAGGCGGTTCCATCCTGGATTTTGGCTGCGGCTTCGGACGCGACACAAAATATTTTCTGAGTCAGGGCTATCAGGTGACGGCGGCGGACGGCTCGGAGGAACTATGTAAACTGGCCAGGCAATATACGGGCATTCCCGTAAAGCATATGCTCTTCCACGAACTGGATGAAACAGAGCAATACGATGGCATATGGGCCTGTTCCTCCATTCTGCACTTGCCCTTGGAGGAATTGATTCCTGTGCTGGAGAAAATGGCAAAAGCCTTAAAACCGCAGGGTATAATCTACACATCTTTCAAATACGGCAATTTTTCCGGGGAGAGGAATGGACGGTATTTTACAGACATGACAGAAATCTCTTTTGCGGCAGTGATGCAAAACATTTCGTCACTTGAAACAGAGGAACAATGGATAACGTCAGATGTACGGCCTGGACGAGGTGAAGAAAAATGGCTCAACGTAATACTGCGGAAAAAATAAAGGTTTCAGACCGTCAGATGGATCGTATACAAGTGAACGGGCTGGACATCGAACTTACGGATGTTATGACCGGGGGAAGGGAGCAACAGCGCTATCTGATATATCAGCTCCAGGAAAGTCTGAAAAAAGCGGACCGGGTAGATATCATAGTTTCATTTCTTATGGAATCCGGAGTCCGGCTGATTCTCAAAGATCTCAAAGCTGCTTTGGACCGGGGCGCGTCTATAAGGATTCTGACAGGGAACTATCTTGGAATTACCCAACCCTCCGCTCTTTTCCTGATTAAGAAGGAATTGGGGAATCGGGTGGATTTGCGGTTTTACAATGATAAGCAACGTTCTTTCCATCCAAAGTCCTATATATTTCACGGCAAGAACAGGAGTGAGATTTATATAGGCTCATCCAATGTTTCCCGAAGTGCGCTCACGTCGGGGATTGAGTGGAACTATCGCTTTACCAGCGAGACAGATCCAAAGAATTTCAGGCTTTTTTATGATACCTTTGAAGACCTTTTTTTCAATCATTCCATTATCATAGATGACGGTGAATTACACAGATATTCCAAAAACTGGCACAAACCTGCGGTATACAGGGATTTGAGCAGATATGACAGTCATGATGAGGAGGCAGAAGGCAGGATCGAATCCCTTTTCCAGCCCAGAGGCGCACAGATTGAAGCGTTGTATGCGCTGGAGGACAGCAGAGCGGAGGGGGCTGCCAAGGCATTGGTTCAAGCGGCAACAGGCATTGGAAAAACCTATCTTGCAGCATTTGATTCAGCAAAATATCAAAGGATTCTGTTTGTCGCTCACCGGGAGGAAATCTTAAAGCAGGCGGCGACTTCCTTTCAGAATGTGCGGCACTCTTTGGATTTCGGTTTTTTTGACGGAAAGCATAAGGATAAAGATAAATCGGTTATATTCGCCTCAGTGGCAACATTGGGCAGACCGCAATACCTGAGAGAAGAATGGTTTCCCAGAGAGTACTTTGACTATATTGTCATTGACGAGTTTCATCATGCCGTCAACGACCAATACCGAAGAATAGCGGAGTATTTCACCCCCAAATTCCTGCTGGGACTGACGGCAACACCTGAACGGCTGGACGGCAAAAATATTTATGAAATCTGTGATTATAATGTGCCCTATGAGATTTCTCTTAAAGACGCAATCAACAAAGGGATGTTGGTGCCATTCCGCTACTATGGTATCTATGATGAGACGGATTACTCCGGTCTTCGTCTTGTAAAGGGACGTTACGACCAGACGCAATTGACGGACATATACAAAAAGAATGTCCGGCGATTTGACTTGATCTACAGGCATTACAAAAAATATCATTCCCGACGTGCTTTGGGCTTTTGCTGTTCCAGACAGCATGCGGAAGAAATGGCAAAGGAGTTTTGCCGGAGGGGAATTCCATCTGCGGCGGTGTACAGTAATGCGGAGGGGGAATTTTCCGAGGACAGAGACAAAGCGATTCAAAAATTGCAGAATCAGGAGATACGAGTTATCTTTTCCGTGGATATGTTTAATGAAGGCGTGGATATCGCATCTTTGGATATGGTGATGTTTTTGCGGCCAACGGAATCTCCCACCGTGTTTCTCCAACAGTTAGGCCGTGGACTACGAATCTGCAAGGGGAAGGAATACTTGAATGTGCTGGACTTTATCGGCAATTACGAGAAAGCCGGCCGGGTAATGACTTTGTTGGGTGGGGGGAATCCTGTTTCGACGGAAGATGACGGCGGCAACGGGACCGAATATCCTGATGACTGTATTGTAGATTTTGATCTGCGTCTGATTGACCTGTTTCAGGAACTGGACAGGAAATCCTATACTGTGAAGCAGCGTATCCGACAGCAATACGATCAGGTAAAGGAGCTGCTGGAAGGGAAAGTTCCTACCCGCATGGAATTTTTCACTTATATGGAAGACGAGATTTACCAGTACTGTATAACCCATGCCAAAGAAAATCCATTTCGCAGGTATCTGGATTTTCTGCATGAATTACAGGAGTTGTCGCCGGAAGAAGAACGGTTATATGCCGGAATCGGCCGGGAGTTTGTCTCTCTGCTGGAGACGACAGACATGCAGAAAGTTTACAAGATGCCCATTCTCTACAGTTTTTATAACCATGGCGACATAAAGCTGGCAGTGACAGATCAGGAAGTCCTGACCAGCTGGAAAGAGTTTTTCAGCACAGGCACAAACTGGAAAGATTTTGCTCCCCATATTACTTATGAGACGTACAAAAACATGACCGACCGCCAGCACTTAAGCAAGGCCAGGTCCATGCCCATCCACTTCCTGAAAGCCTCCGGCAAAGGTTTTTTTGTGGACAAGGAGGGATTTGCCCTGGCTCTGCGGGAGGATTTGCGGGATTGTATCCGCAATGAGGCGTTGCGGCAGCATATGAAAGATATTCTGGAATACAGGACAATGGAATACTATCGCAGAAGATACACAGATCAATAGATCCCATTTTGCTCAGTGAGGAGGTATTTTATGGAAATCCTATCCGTCACCGGCTCCCCCTACGAGGACCACGAGGGAGAAGTCCTGAACCTGCATATCCGTCTGGACGAAGGCGAGGTCCTCACGGAGGGAGGAACCGTTCAGATCCGCATGATGGACGATTCTTTTCTCGAAAGAGAAGTAAAGATAATCAATCCCCAGCTGGCAGGCGATTATGCTGCCGTATCTCAGGAGGCAAAACAGTGGAAGCCGTCCGGCAGAACGTTAAAGGAATTCAAGGGCCCCGGTACATGCGACATTGTGGTGACGCATGTACCATATCATGAAGTCAGAACGGACCAGGAGATCAGTGACAGAGCCTTTTTGGCGGAAATGGAAAAAATGGTATGCGTATCTCCCTTTAAAGAAATACTTTGTGGGGGAGAAAGCATTTACGATTATGTGCAGGAGGGATACCAGGTCCCGGACCGGGTGATTGCTTATCTGAAGACCACCGCTCCCTATATAATGAGCCCGGGCATATATCAGCATCCCTTCAGGCCTGAAAAGAATCTGGCAGGACCGTATTTATACACGGACGGACATTACTATTGGGACAGGGATACATGGAAATATGTCCTGAAATATCATGTGACGCTTCCGCAGGACTTTATAGACCATGTGATGTCGGAACAGGGGGCGGCGTTTCTGGAAGCACAGACCCCGGAATCGGATTCCTGGACCGGCAGAATAAAGGACTGGAAAAAGCAAAGCGGTACATTGTGCCTGCTGCCGGACGATGCGGGAGACCTGGATCTGGAGGATTTTTAGGTGGTCTCATTTCGCATGGTGTGGGAACGCGCTTCCGGCGGGCGGAGAGGCAGATCTGCGTCCCCGGGTTTCTCCATGGCAGAGGGAAAGGAGGCCTGTAAATGTTATTTGGCAGAAAAAAGCAAACGAGTACCGGCGGGGAAAAGTCCTATGATCCGGAAACCCAGCGGCCGGTTCTGCGGTGCAGCATCTGTACCAGCGAGCAGGTGGCAGGGTTCAAGGATATCCGGAGCGGGAAATTTGAGGAGGTCATGCTCATCAGGAACAATCAGGAACTGCAGGAATTCATGAAAATGTACGGCATCAGTGAAGTGACGAAGGAGTATTGAGGCAGGGATGAAATACCTAAAACAATTTATGATCATACTGGCCGTTTCTTTTCTGGGCGAAGTGATGCGCAGACTGCTTCCCCTGCCCATTCCGGCAAGCATCTACGGTATTCTGATCCTGTTTTTCCTGCTGAAAACCAGGATTCTTCCCCTTGCGGCGGTCAGGGACGCCGCCCGTTTCCTGGTGGAGATCATGCCGGTGATGTTCATTCCGGCGGCAGTGGGGATCATGGATTCCTGGGGGATGATCGCGCCTTCCTGGCTGGAGTATCTGATCATGACGGTGGTTTCCACGGTGGTGGTCATGGGGGCAGCCGGTCTGGTTACGCAGATTGTATTGCGTCGCGGCAGGGGAGGAAAGAGTCATGGGTGAGCTGATGAGAACATCGGCCTACTGCGGAGTAGTGCTGTCGCTGGGGACATATTTTCTGGGAAGCTGGATGAAGACAAAGTGGAAATGGAGATTTCTGAATCCTTTACTGCTGTCCATCCTGTTTACCGTGGGCTTTCTGCTTGTCTGCGGTGTGGATTATGAAAGCTATCACGAGGGAGCCAAATATTTAAGCTACCTGCTGACGCCCGCCACGGTCTGCCTGGCAGTTCCGCTGTATGAGCAGTTTGAGGTGCTCAAGAAAAACTGGCAGGCCGTACTGGCGGGGATTTGTTCGGGAGTGGGCGTATCGCTGCTGTCCATTCTGGCCATGGCGGTGGTCTTTTCCCTGGAACATGAGGAATATGTGACCTTTCTCCCCAAATCCATCACTACGGCTATCGGCATGGGCGTGTCGGAGGAATTGGGCGGTCATGTGCCCGTGACGGTGGCTGTGATCATCATAACCGGTGTGCTGGGCAATGTGCTGGCGGAGCCGGTGCTGCGTCTGTTTCGCGTGGGAGACCCGGTGGCCAGAGGAATTGCGCTGGGCACGGCTTCTCACGCCATCGGAACGGCCAGAGCCATGGAGATGGGGGAAGTGGAGGGTGCCATGAGCAGCCTGTCCATTGTGGTGTCCGGGGTCCTGACAGTGGTCGGCGCTTCGCTGTTTGCCCTGTTGTGGTAGGCAATGGAAAATACTTCTGAAAGAAAAGGAGTTCAGGATAAAAGAAGGCGTCAGAACGCAGCGGGAGGACGAAATGAACCGGAAACTACGCGGGGAAGCAGAGCAGATCATGAGATACGCGATTGGCAGGGTGTTGCCGGATGAGGCAGTGGTCAGAGCCTTGTCGGCCTGTGAGTTGTCCGATCGGATCTATCTGGCGGCGGTGGGAAAAGCTGCCTGGCAGATGGCCCATGCCGCCGTGCAATATCTGAAAACGCCGGTTGAGAATGGGGTAGTGGTCACCAAATACGGGCATGTGAGAGGAGATATCCCGGGAGTGCTATGCTTTGAGGGGGGACATCCCCTCCCGGATGAGAACTCTCTGGCGGGTACGCAGGCGATTCTGGATATGACGGCCGCGCTGACGCAGCGGGACCAGGTGCTTTTTCTGGTGTCCGGCGGCGGCAGCGCGCTTTTCGAAAAACCGTTGGTGCCGCTACCTGTTCTGCGGGACTTGAACCGGCAGCTGCTGGCTGTGGGTGCTTCCATCGCGGAGATAAACACGCTGCGGAAGCGCCTGTCCGCCGTGAAGGGAGGCCGTTTTGCCAGATGGTGCGAACCGGCCCGGATGGAGGCCATTATCCTGTCGGACGTGCTGGGCGATCCGCTGGATCTGATTGCGTCGGGTCCCGCCGCGTTGGACCGTTCCACCTCTGGGGAGGCGCTGAATATTGTGGAAAAATACCATCTGAACGTCACGGAGGAGGTGCTTTCCTGTCTGAGAGAGGAGACGCCAAGGGAACTGCGTCCTGTGAACAGTCATGTGATCGGCAGTGTGGGGCAGCTGTGCCTGGCGGCGGCAGAAAAATGCCGGGAATTGGGGTATGAGACAACCGTTCTGACGGACAGATTATGCTGCGAAGCCAGAGAGGCGGGAAGATTTCTGGCTGCCATAGCGGCGAGCGGTTTAAACGCAGGGGGAGGGGTGCCCGCGTCGGGCAGTCCGGCGTCAGAGGGATGCAGCTTCGCAACCCGGCGCAGTCCGGCGTCAGAGGGATGCAGCCCCATATCTTGGCGCAGTCCGGCAGCAGAAGGAGGCAGCTCCGCAACCCGGCGCAGTCCGGGTGCAGAGGAAAGCCAGCCCGTGTCGGGTGATCCGGTGGCAGGGGGAGGGGTGCCCGCGTCGGGCAGTCCAGAAGCAGAGGAAAGCAGCCCCGCATCCCGGCGCAGTCCGGCAGCAGAAGGAGGCAGCTCCGTAACCCGGCGCAGTCCGGCGTCAGAGGGAAGCAGCCCCGTAACCCGGCGCAGTCCGGCGTCAGAGGAAAGCAGCTCCGCATCCCGGCGCAGTCCGGCGTCAGAGGAAAGCAGCCCCATATCCGGCCCCGGCTGCACAGCCGGAAAGCGGGCCTACATAGTGGGAGGCGAATGTGTGGTGCGTCTGCGGGGAAGCGGTTTGGGCGGCAGGAACCAGGAGCTGGCCTTGGCCGCGGCGGAAGGCCTGGCGGGCATTTCCGGCGCAGCCGTATTCAGCGTGGGGTCTGACGGTACGGACGGTCCTACGGACGCGGCAGGGGGCTATGTGGACGGGGAAAGTCTTGACGCGTTAAAGGCCAGGGGCATCCGCTTACAGGATGCCCTTGCCTGCAACGATTCTTACCATGCTCTGGATGCCATAGGAGGTCTTTTGAAGACAGGTCCCACAGGGACAAACGTCAATGACTTTTCTGTGGTGCTGATGGATTTTCCCGGGTGACGATATCAGAAATTCCATTTTGCGCCTGGCTCATATGACTTTGCAGGGACTGAAAGCGCTATGGTTTTTCCGCCTGCGTCAGCATCCCAGCAGCCGGTTCATCTCCCGCACCTCCTGCCGCTGGGATACAAGGATATTCTCCAGTATGGGCTGTAGCTGCGGGCAGACGCAGTATCGCAGGGCATTCTCGGACATGTGGATGGCACCCTGGTGATGGGGGATCATCTCCCGCATAAAGTTGGCGCTGATATTGTTGTCGGAGCAGGCATTGCTCATCTCTTTGAACATGCAGTGGGTGATCTGGCGGTAACGGTGTTCATAGAGGCAGAGATCCTGCGGGGAACTGAGCTGCCTGTGGCAGGATTTCAGCGCCTTTGTCATTTCCTCCATACCCTGCTCCTGCATGGCGATGATGTTTTCCGCAAGGGAGCGCAGGGGGGCGCAGGGATTGTAGCGCAGCAGGTTTTTGGACATTTCAACGGCGGCCATGTGATGGGGGATCATCTGTACGATGAAATTGTGGGAGAGGCTGTCTGTCAGCTGCGCGTCCCCCATGGCCCGGATCATTTCCTCTAAAATCTCATAATACCTTACCAGATAACATTTGGTCTCTTCGGTAAACTTGCAGATATGGGTCATGACCGGCGGATTCCTTTCTGTGATCAATGATCTGACTCTCCCGCTTTGTGGAGCCGGACGGGAGAAGGATTCTCTCTTATAAAATATGAGCCTGCGGGGGAATATGTGCTTGCCGGATTTTTGTATGGCGACGGACCGCAGAGCCGTCCTCTTCATGGGTTTCCCCGATTTGAAAGACAAGAATGCCAGAATGGGTTTTCCCGGCAGGATTCAGGGAACTCCCATATTGGAGCTTTTGCTTGAAAAATGCGACCAATACCCTGATGCCGGGGAGAGACGATTGTTTTACGTGGCATGGACAAGAGCCAAAAAGAAAGTTTTTCTTCTTACAGTGGAAAATCAGGAATCTTCTTTTGTATAAGGAAATAGAGAAGCTATATGGACAAAAGCTCAGACAGGAGCAGTTCACCTGCCCTGTCTGTGGGGGACAATTGCGAAAAAAATCAGGTCCCTGCGGAGAGTTCCTGGGCTGTAGCAATTATAAGACTACCGGATGTAAATATACCAGAACTTTGAAGAAGAAAGCTGAGTGACCACAGCGTGTATGCTATGCGTAAAAATGGAATAGCAGCAATTGCCTAAGTAAAAAACTAGGCAATATGTAAAATAAATTAATATATGTAAAAATTCTTGACACAACAATCTCTTTTCTATATAATATATTTCAGGGAGGCGGAACCGGACTCCCATAATCGAACGCGACACAGAACAAAGGTTTCAAACAAAAAGAGGGAGCAAAGGTGTTTGACTTCTATTATCAGCTAAGACAGAAAATGATTGATTCCATGCAGAGTTCCCTGCGGCAGGTCAGGCAGATCCTCGGTCTGGGAGTACAGGAACTCAGTGACCTTGTGGGGCTGACCAGGCAGACTCTCAACAATCTGGAATGTAAAAAGAGCAGAATGAGCGCCGCCCAGTATCTGGCCGTCTGTGCGGTGATCGAGTATTACACCAGAGATAAACCGGAGCAATACGCGGCCATACAGACCCTACTGTCCCTGGGGGACGCGGAAGGGCAGAGTACCTTCTTCTCCTCCGCAAAAAATAGCTCCCTGTTAAAAAACTGGTTTTTGTGTTTCCCGGAGGACTCCAAAATCACGGGGGCGTTTTCCGGGGAGAAAAAAATCATTACGCCCGAAGGCTTTGAGGGGATCGCCTACAGCCACAAAATCTTTATGGATGATACGATTCTGGGGCAGGAGGGCTTTGGCGGCTGGATTTTGCAGGTCTCGGATATTATGAGAGAAAGGGACAACCGTTTTCTGATTCCACTGAAAGTGATTGAAAACATGCAGAGCAAAATCCTCTCACCCGAACCTTCTGCCGCGGAATTTTCCCAGAGGGGTATGAGGGTTCTGACGGCCATGCAGCAAGCGGGACTGATTGAGATCCGGGGAGAAAAGAGTGATGTAAATGTGATAGGTACGTTTGTCTCTGTGTTCGCGAAGTTCAAGCATACAAACAGACTGGCCCTTCTGACGCAGAATGAGAAGCTGGCCAGGCAGATTCTGGCGCTGAACAGCGATGAGCTGGGGGGATTCCCCATCTATGTGGCGCGATTCGCGGAGGGCCTGGGACTGCGGGAATGGGAGGCCGCCGCGGACGAGTTTCCCCCGCAGGAGGCGCTCCGGGGCTGGGATTCTATAGTACCGTGAAACGAGAGGGAGGACGTGTATGGACAGCAGCAAAATGGAAGAGCACGCAAGAGAAAAACTGGAGTTTTATGTCAGGGAATGGAAAATCTTCATGGATACCTGCAGCCTTCTTCATCCTGCCGCGGATCAATTCTGGATGCATGTGATTCCCCTTCTGGAAAAGTATAGCGCGAGGGTGATTGTTCCGTTAAGGAGTGTGGAGGAGCTACAGAAGCATGCGGCCAACCGGGAGAACCGGGATCTGGCCCGGCGGGCCAATAACACCCTGAAAGTGCTGGCTCAGCTGAGGGAAGCCGGATATATCGATATCCGGGGAGAGAAAACGGATAATTTCGCGGACAATGTCTTTCAGGTTGTCTTTACCAAATTCCGGATGACCCACAGGCTTCTGCTGATCACCCAGGACCATAATCTGGCGGAAGATATTCTATCCCTCAATGACAGCAAGTCGGTGAGAGCCTGCTCAGTGAATGTGCAGAGGGTGAACCGATACGGTTTCCTGAGCGGATTTAAGGAAAGCGGGGATCGAAGCCGTTCCGACGGGGAGAAGGCGGATGGAGAGAAAGAAAGCGGGGAGAAGGAGAGCGGAGGAAAGGACAATGATGAGAGCGAGGAAGGGTTCAGAGTCTGTTCTCAGGTGACTTCCGTGGCAGACACGCCCATGAAAGTCACCCATATTCCCGGAGCGGGGGAGAGGGCGTACACCACGCAGGGTCCCATACAGCTGACGGAAGAGCTTGCGTCAGGGGGCGAAGGAATTATATATGCCACCGACACCTCCTATGTGGCGAAGATTTACAAAAGGGGAAATATCACCAGAAGAAAATATGAGAAAATCCGGTTAATGCTGGAAAAACCCATCGCCTGTGAGGGCATATGCGCGCCGGTGGCCGCTCTTTACAATGGGGACAGGGAATTTGTAGGGTATCTCATGCCCCGGGCGCGGGGAAGAGAATTACAGAAGAGTATATTTATCAAGCCTCTGTTTATAAAGTATTTTCCTGGCTGGAAGAAGAGGGACACCGTACAGCTCTGTGTGACGATTCTGGAAAAAATCAGGTATCTGCACGAGCGGAACATTATTATAGGGGATATCAATCCGGCCAATATACTGGTGGTTTCTCCCCGGGAAGTCTATTTTGTGGACACGGACAGCTATCAGATTGAAGATTTCCCCTGTCCTGTGGGCACCATCAACTACACGGCACCGGAGATTCAGGGAAAACATTTCCCGGAGTTTCTGCGGACCATGGGCAATGAAAACTTTGCCATCGCCACGCTGCTGTTTATGATCATGCTGCCGGGGAAACCTCCCTATTCCCAGCAGGGCGGGGAGAATCCCATCGCCAACATTGTGAACATGGATTTTTCTTATCCCTTTGGGGAGAACTCCAACAGAAAAACGCCGGACGGTCCCTGGAGGTATATATGGAGCCATCTCACCTATGACCTCAAGAAAGCGTTCTACAACACTTTCAAAAAGGGCGGGGAAAATGCCGGGGAGGATACCCGCCTGTCCGTGGACGAATGGCTGCCCGTTTTCCGGTATTATCTGGAGCTTCTTGACAGCGGGAGATACGGTAAACAGGATCAGATGTCGGAGGAACTGTATCCCACCAGACATAAGAAAAATCCCAAAACCGTATTTGTGACCTGTAAGCTCTGCGGGAATGAGGTGGCGGAAAACATGTGCCAGAACGGTATATGCCGGGAATGCCTGAACAGGGGGGAGGAGTACGGCTGCCGGAAATGCGGCAGAATGATCCGGTATACCAATTACCAGAAGTATATCAAGAACGCGAAAAGATACGATATATGTCAGGAGTGCTATGAGCAGGGCAAAAAAATAAAATACTCCCTTTCATGTGTGGACTGCGGCGAAGTTTTTCAGATCACCAACAGCCAGTATGACTACTTTATGGAAAAGGGATTCGATTTGCCCAAGAGATGTCCCTCCTGCCGGGCGGAAAAGAGAAAGAGAATGGAGGAGGAAGACTTTCTGCCGGGCGGGCAGTCCGACGATGATAGCGGCTCCTTCTGCTTTATCACCACCGCGGTATGCAGGTACTACGGCAAGCCGGACGACTGCCGTGAACTGACGCTGCTGCGGGCTTATCGGGACACATGGCTGAAAAACCGGCCCGGCGGACCGGAAGCCATAGCGGAATACTATCAAAAGGCTCCTCTGCTGGTGAGCCTGCTCCAGGCCTCAGAGCAGTACGGGGAAATCTGCGAGAGATTGTGGACCGGATACATCCGCCCCTGCGCCGGATTGATCGAAGGGGCTATATCCGAAGAGGGCATGTTCCCTGGCCCTGGGCGTCCCATTCCGGCCGACACCAGCGGTACGCGGACAGAGAAGACAATGCTGGATGGGGCAGGAAACGCCAGTGGTACAAGGACAGAGGCAATATTGGCCGGGACAGGTGATACTGGTGGTACAGGGACAGAGGCGATATTGGCGGGGACAGATAACACCAGTGGTACAGGGACAGAGGCGATATTGGCGGGGACAGATAACACCAGCGGTACGCGGACAGAGAAGACAATGCTGGATGGGGCAGGAAACGCCAGTGGTACAAGGACAGAGGCAATATTGAATGGGACAGATAACACCGGTGGCACAAGAGCAGAGGCAATATTGGCCGGGACAGGTGATACCGGTGGTACAGGGACAGAGGCAATATTGGATGGGACAGATAACATCCATGATACGCAGGCGGAGGCCATGCTGGAAGAGTGCGAAAGACTGTACCATGACATGGTAAAATACCTGGAGACCAGACTTCGCCCGCAGCCGGAAACAGATGCGTGAACAAAGAGAACCCCGGCTGCGAAATGTCAAGCGTCTGATGGAATATGTATTGTCGGACGGATGAAGTCGCATTCGTGACAAATACAAAGTTGGAGGAAGGTCGTTACGTGCGGACGGTGGGCATCTATATTTTGCAGATAAAGGATATTGGAATCGAAAAATAAAGCCGGAGAACTGATATGATAACAGGAGGGTCATACATATGGCAGAGATATTGCAGAGACAGAAGACGGAGCATACGGCGGAGGAAATGGCGGCGGGGGATGACAGCAGCGCCGGGACAAAGGAAATTTATGAAGCTGTCTACAGGGACGTGATGGAGGAGGTGCGCCGGAATCTGTCACAGATGAAGCCCCAGCTGGTCCAGGAGATAGCTGACGCCGTCTTTGCAAGGATGGAGGAGAAGTACGGAAAGAGGCTGGAGGGCGGTCTGGAGAAGCCGGAAGGAAAAGCCACAGAGAAAAACGGGCGGTCCGGAAAGGGGAAAGAACCCCGGGCGGGGGCTGAAAGGACCAAAAAAATTGATGTATCTGAGATTCATGGCGGTTACAGGGTTGGGGGCTGGATCTATTATGCAAATTATGATGACGGCGGATTTTTGTATAAAGTGCGGAAGGACGGAAGCGGTAATACGCAGTTGACCGACTATGCTGTTTTTGACAGCACGATCACTTCGGCGGGCGGATATCTGTATTATAAGGATAAGAGGACTTACACAGAGCGAAAAATAAAGCTGGAGGACTGAGATATGGAAAACAATCTGTTAAGAATCGAAGATCTGGTGAACAATCCCACCCCACGGGTGCCGGTCTGCCTGTGCCTGGATATCAGCGGTTCCATGGGGGCCGTGGAGGGAGACTGCGAGGAAACCGGGGAAACCGTGTTTGAAGACGGGGAGACCTGGAACATTGTCACCGGGGGCACAAGCCGGATCAGTGAACTGGAGGCGGGCGTGGAGGCGTTTTACGAGGAGATACGGGCGGATGAAATGACCGTTTACTCCGCGGAAATCTGCATCGTGACTTTTGGCGATAAGGCGATCTGCATCGAGGATTTTGCCAATATTGAGAGGCAGCAGGAGCTGCCGAAGCTCTGCCCCGCCGGTGACACGGCCATGGGGGAAGGGGTCAATCTGGCCCTGGACCTGCTGGAGCGGAGGAAGCAGGAATATCAGGACAAGGGCGTGGATTATTACCAGCCCTGGCTTGTGCTCATGACGGACGGAAAGCCCAACGGAGATGAAGAGGAACTGGCCAGGGCCATCAGACGCACCGCCGATATGGTAAACAACAAGAAGCTCACGGTTTTTCCCATTGGAATAGGCAGCGAGGCCGACATGGATGTTTTAGGGCAGTTTTCCCCAAAAAGAGAGCCGCTTAAGCTGAAAGGGCTGAAATTCCGGGAATTTTTCGTCTGGCTGAGCCAGAGTCTGTCAAGGACCTCCATGTCCATGCCGGGGGAAGTGATCAAGCTGGATACGGAGGGAATCAAGGGCTGGGGCGAACTGTAGTGCGTCGGAGAAGGGGCAGGGGGCCGTGAGACCCCCGCCGGGGGAGGCGCGGCACAAATCAAGGAGGAGACGGGCATGTGGAAAATCGTACAATGTGCCGTGCAGGGCAGGGGACATATGCAGATGGGGATACCCTGTCAGGACAAAACCTGCTTTCTGGTGAGAAACGGGGTGACAGTCATCGCGCTGGCTGACGGGGCGGGCTCGGCTCGACTCTCCCACTTTGGCGCGGAGAGGGTGACGCAGTTTGTCTGCGATGATCTCTGTGAGAATTTTGACCGGTATTTTGACGTGGAGGATGGCAGCCTTGTCAAAAAGGCGCTGGTATCCAAAATTCTTGTGACGCTTGATGAACTGGGCGGGAAGCTGGACTGTGAGATCGGGGAACTGGCATCCACATTGCTGTTTGTCGCGGTGAAGGATGAGCGATTTATTCTGGCCCATATCGGGGATGGAGTCATCGGTTATCAAAAGAAGGACGAGCTGCGGGTTGCGTCCCTGCCGGAAAACGGTGAGTTTGCCAATACGACGGTTTTTACCACTTCCCGGGAGGCGGTGGCGACCATGAAGCTGATCAAGGGGAAGACGGGAGAGATCCGGGGATTTGTTCTGATGTCCGACGGCACGGAGGCCAGTCTGTACAATAAGAAAGAGAAAAGACTGGCTGGTGTGATCAAAAGGATTATGAATCACTGCCTGCTGATCTTGCCGGAGAAGGTGGAGGAGCAGCTGCGGGCAGGCTTTGAAGCCGCCGTCAGAGAGGCTACGGGCGACGATTGCAGCATGATTCTGATGGTGGAAGACAGAGAACCGTTTCAGGGCTACTCCAATCTGGCCCCTGCGGAGAAAGCCCGTTTATTGAGTCTTCCGGTTTTTATACGCCCCAGACGTCTGCGGCGGTACGACGTCATATTGCACAGTCTGGAAAGCGGACGGACGTTGAGGGAATTGGCGAGAATCCTTCGCCTGAAACCCAAATACACGAAAAAATATTTGAAAAGGCTGGCGAAGATCAATTATATAGAGAGAAGAGGAAATAAATATTATACCATTGTAATAATGAACACTTAACGACGGAGATTGTGAAAGTGATCGGGGGATGAAGCATCAGAATCCGGAGGAATTCAGAAGACGGCATTGTAAAGCATCAGAATCCGGAGGATTCCGGAAGCCAACATTGTGAATCGGGAAGGAGAAACTGGATGAGAAAGTCCAATGTATGGAAAAGCGTAATGACGCAATACCGGAAGACAATTATGCAGGCTGTAATCAATGCCTGTACATGTGCATTTACTATTTCCTGGTTTCCCGCGCTCTACAAAATAAAGAGTCTTGAAATCGGGGAATATCCGGAGGAGCCTGCTGAAATAGTTTATGCGCGGCTGCAGGAGATGAAACCCATTATTATCAGGAATGCGGTGATATGCTTTGTGCTGCTCCTGATTGTTTTCCTCGTTGTATTTCTGATTTATTGGTTTAAACGGAGTCACGGAATAAACCTGATAAAAGAGCTGTGGAACAGATTGTTTAAGCAGAAATCTTCTTCATGATCAACAGGCGAGCGAAACCGGACTGTTTTTCCACAGGGAGATCCGGGTTGTCTCCCTGTGGAAAAGCCGGAATTGTCGGATCAGGTGAAAGACGTGAAGCCGAAAAGGGATTCCCAGTCCTTGGAGAGAATAATCCGCTCACTGGGTCTGTCGGCGTTCCGGAGCATGCTTTCCACCCGGTTTTCCAGCGCCACGTCTATGAATTTTCCCACATCAATTCCCCGCAGCTCGAAGAACAGCAGGGGATTTTCGTCAAATCTCGCCCCTATGCCGTAGAGCACCGCCGCCACATGCTTGCACATCAGGGCCCAGTCCGGACAGCTGCAGTTAAAGCTGATCTCTTTGGGGGAGGGGAACAGGCCCTCGCTGCCGGTGAACAGCTCCTTGAGCTCCTCGGGGAACCTGCCCTGCAGCAGCAGCTCCAGATTGCGGATCTTGCGCTCACACCGGCTGATGGCGTACTGGCAGCGTTCCTCCGACAGGGGGCTGATGCGGATCTCTATCTTATAGGGAGATTTCCGCCTGCCCTGCACCCTTGCCAGTACCTTTCCCTTTTGTATTTTCAGGTCGATGACGGCCCCGGTCTTCACATAGCGTTTTCCGCGGTCCAGGCGGCTGTCATAATCGGCATACTGTTCCAGGTTGCTGCACCAGGCCTGCCCCCACCAGTTGTTTACGATGCTGCGCCCCTGGATGATCACCGGCTCCATGGCTTTGCCCCGGGCTTTCTCCCGGGTTAAGGTATCCTTGGCGTTTTTTTTCAACGTGCTGGCATCCGGCTGGCTGTAATTTAACATATTACTCCAATAATTGCTCATCCTGCTCTCCTTGCGCTGATTTATACACATGCGCTGATCTACATATACGCCCTGACTGCCCTTGAGAATCCCCGTCTGTGTTTTCAGACGGTCATCCGTAATCCCCTTATTCCAGACGCAGTATGGACAGCAGCTCATCATTGCTCATCTCCGTGATCCAGTTCTCCCCGCCCGAGCCGATCACATTCCGGGCCAGCTCCGTCTTGGAAGCGATCATCTCGTCGATTTTTTCCTCGATGGTGCCCTTGCACACCAGCTTGTGTACCATCACATTGTTCTTCTGGCCGATGCGGTAAGCTCTGTCCGTGGCCTGGTTTTCCACGGCGGGGTTCCACCAGCGGTCAAAATGGATCACATGGCTGGCGTTGGTCAGGTTCAGGCCGGTGCCTCCGGCCCGCACGGACAGGACAATGTAGGGGACATATTTTTCTCCCTGAAAGGATTCCACTATGCGGTTTCTGGTTTTCACCGGCGTCCCCCCGTGCAGTACATAGCCCCGGGTGTGGAAGATTTCCGCCAGAAAGTCGTCCAGGTAGGGGGCGATCTCCTTGAACTGTGTGAAGATCAGCACTCGCTCCCTCTTTTCATAGATTGTTTCACAGAGGCTGCGGAGCAACTCGAATTTTCCACTGTCTTTGGCGCTGTAGGTCTGCTGGCCCAGATACTGGTCGGGATGGTTGCAGATCTGTTTCAGCCGGGTCAGGGATGCCAGCACCAGGCCCCGGCGTTCCATGCCGTCCGTCTCATCCAGCTTTTGTGCCAGCTGCTGCACCTGCTGGCGGTAGAGCACGGTCTGCTTTTTGGTTATGGACACATAATCCACCTGCTCCAGCTTGTCCGGCAGATCGGAGATGATGTTCTTATCCGTCTTGATCCTGCGGAGCATAAAGGGGGAAATCATATTTTTCAGCCGGGCGTATCCCTCCGGATGCTGGCTCAGACCCTTGCAGAATCTTTTGAATTCCGCGGAGCTTCCCAACAGGCCCTTGTCCAGGAAATCAAACAGAGACCACAGGTTGGTCAGTTCGTTTTCAATGGGGGTGCCCGTCATGGCGATCCTCATCCGGCTCTTTAATTTCTTAATCTGCCGGGTCTGGTCTGTCAGGGGATTCTTGATGGCCTGGGCCTCGTCCAGGATCAGGCAGTCCCAGGTCACCTCTTCCAGTTCTTTGACGCGGGCGGCCATGCCATAGGTGGTGATCGTCAGATAAGCGGGACAGCCGGGAACTTCCTCTCCCAGGGCCCCGGCGCTCCGGCCATGCAGGATATGCACGGACATATCCGGGGCAAATTTCGCGGCTTCCTTCTGCCAGTTGCCCAGCAGGGAGGCGGGGACAATGAGCAGAGCCCGGGTGTTTTTGCTGCCGGAGCGGAGTTTTTCCAGAAAAGCCAGAACCTGTACGGTTTTGCCAAGGCCCATGTCATCGGCCAGGCAGGCGCCGAACCCCAGCTTGTTCATATATGTAAGCCAGGTATAGCCTGTCTTCTGATAGGGGCGCAGAGTGGCCCGGAAACTTTTGGGCAATACCGCGGAGCGGATTTTCCCGGGGGAGCGCAGTTCCTGCAGCAGCCCGGAGAGCCATTTCCCGTTGGTCACAATTCTGCCCATGTCGGCATCCGCGTCCTCCCGGGGGCTTCCAAGCCCCATCCGCAGCGCCTCCAGCAGAGACAGCTCTCCTTCGTACTGCTGCATCTCTTCCAGCAGGCGGTGCAGCTTCTGGTGGTTGACTTCGATCCATTTGCCCTTGAGGAAAGCCAGCCCCTCGGTCTGGGACAGCAGGTCCTGAATCTCCTGCGGGGTCAGCGCCACGCCGTCCACCGTCAGTCTGGGACACATGGAAAGAATGGAATCCAGCCCCACGAAGGCGGGCTTTTCTTCTCCCAGATTGACGGACATGCCTACGCTGCAGGCATTTTTGCGCCACCAGTTGGGGATACGACAGACAATGCCCGCCTCCTCGATGGCAGGGATATCCAGCAGGATGCGGTAGGCCTCCTGGGAGGTGAGGCGCAGCGGATGGAACATCTCGCCATTTTCCATGAATTCTCCGATGATAGCCGAGACCCCGGCCGCCTGATTCAGGCAGGAGAGAAGCTCCACCAGCTTGTTGCGATCCTTCCTGTATTCGGTCAACGCGTATTGGAGGGGCATATGGCGCACCTTCTCGTTCTCGTCCCGGGTGGCATAAGTGGCAAGAAAGGCGAAGGGATAGTCCTCGTCCTTACTTTCCACCAGATGGAAAAAGACGCGCTCGGGAACCTTCAGATGCTGACTCTTTTCCGCCAGATACATGGCTACGGTGCCGTCGAAGGCCTGGATCTGGCGGGCATAGATTTCATGGAGCCGGTCAAATAGATGGACAAGCCATTTTTCCGTTACATGTTCCGAGCCCAGCGTAAAGGGCACACAGTTCAGGAGCTTTTCCGTCAGGTCGCCGTCCGGTCGGACGACGGCGTTTTCCCGGGTTAGTTCAATGTCCGGCTGGTTGGTCAGCACCTGAAAAAAGGCGTCTGACAACTGGTAGAGAAAGCTGCCGGCCCCGTCCAGACAGGCCGGTTTTTCCACAAAACCCAGGTGATACAGGGCGGAGTAACGGTCTTCCTCGAATTGCCTTTTCAGACTCAGGGCAGGTTCGGCTAAGGTGTCTTCACGGTCGTCCACGCGGAAGCCGTCCCCGGTGAACAGAAAATGGATGATCTGTGGTGCTTCGCTCATAGCTCCCCCTTTTCCGTATATAAATACATCTGTAATGCTATACCGTGATGCTGCGCGTGACAGCATTTGTTTTTCGGGAGTAAAGCGGATGAGCTTCGGTTCCCGATATTGTTTATTTATTCATTATAGCTATAAGGGACATCCACTGCAACGATTAATTGTTAAAAAAAGGTGAAACAGAGAAAATTACCGGAAAATGTATTGCGATTCTGACAAAATATGATACAATGACTTTGACTCAGGCGCAGACAGATCGGCGTGTCACCTGCCATTTTGGCAGTTCCTTTTTGCGTCCGGGCAGGGAAGAATGGAGAAGAGAGGAGACAAAATTATGAAAAAGAGATTGTGCGGCATTCTGGCCATATGCCTTGCCACAGCGGCGGTTCTGGTCGGCTGCGGCAGGCAGGAACAGGGAGAGGACCCCGCTTCCGGCGAGCAGAGCGGGGGCACAGCAGGGCAGCAGGAGTCAGATCAGTCCGGACAGCAGGAGGAAGAGCTGTTGTCCGGCAGTCATCATGTGAAGATCAACATGAAGGATTACGGTACCATTGAAGTGGAGCTGGATGCGGACCAGGCCCCCATAACGGTGACCAATTTCGTGAATCTGGCGAAGGACGGCTTCTATGACGGCCTGACCTTCCACCGCATTATCGAGGGCTTTATGATGCAGGGCGGCGACCCCAGGGGCAATGGCAGAGGCGGTTCGGGCCAGGAGATCAAGGGAGAATTCAGTGAAAATGGCGTGGACAATACCCTGTCCCACACCCGCGGGGCCATTTCCATGGCCCGTTCTGACCTTATGGACTCCGCCAGTTCCAGGGAATTTGACAGCCTATCCTCAAAAAAATCCCGCCAAGCCGCACCAGGCTTTATTTTTTTGTCAAATCTTCACTTTTTACTTGCACGTTCCAGCACATTCCTGTATAATGTATTTGAGGTGATCATTATGCGTCTTGGTTGGACAACCAGCAAATACTCCATCACATACCGGGCCGTCAAAACCGTCCGTGTTGATGGCAAAAACAAAACTCTGATCGTTAAATCTTTTGGCTCCGAAAAATTTATCTGTGAAACCTATGGCGTTACCGATGCCAAAGCCTGGGCAAAGGAAC
>CAJUAB010000032.1 GCA_910583845.1 uncultured Acetatifactor sp. | reverse complement strand
AGGACGATATGAACGTGCAGAGCAATGAGGGGCAGTTGGCGAAAGATATTTTATGCGAGTTTATGGAGCAGTTTCAGAAAAGAAATCCGAACTTATACGTTTTTTTCAAGTCACTTGCACATGGACGAGCAGACGCCTCATATTCACATTGATTTTGTTCCATTTATCCGTAACAGCAAGCGTGGACTTGATACGAGGGTTTCCCTCAAAGGCGCATTGTCGGAACAGGGCTTCAAAGGTGGCACAAGGGGAATGACGGAATGGAATGAATGGATTGAAGCGGAGAAGCAGGAACTTTCAAAAGTCATGGGGCGGCATGGCGTACAGTGGAAACAGTTAGGCACACATAACAAGCATTTGTCCGTACTCGATTTTGAGAAGCAGGAGCGGCAAAAAGAGGTTGCGGAACTGGAACAGACAATCTCCGGCAGTAAAGAGGAATTATCCGATATTCTTCATCAGCAGATAGCGGCAGGACAGGAAACGGAGCAGATACGGAAAGAGGGCGAAGCAATCCGGCAGGAAGTATCGGAACTTACCGCAACAAATCATCTGCTGAAAGAACAAGCGGAAACGCTGACGGAGGACAAAGAAAAGCTGTTATCCGAAAATGAAAAATTGAAAAAACAACAGAAAAAGTTGCAGCAGGACATTAACAAAATGGTGCAATCAAAAGAAGCCATGGAGCGCAATATTCACGCCTATGATGAAGATATGAAATGGCAGTTGGCAGAGCCGGGCGCATTGATGAGCGCAAAAAATTACCGTGATAAAAAGGCACTTCCGCTTGTGGAGAAATTGAAAGAGGTCGTTAAAAATCTGACTATCAAATGCGTACAGCTTACGGAGCAGGGCAGGAAGCTGACCGCCAAAGTGGACGGACAACAAGTGCAGATTAGCCGCTTGACGGATAAGGTCATGGAGCAGAGCGACACCATAGACCGATTGCAGGAAAAAGCGTCTGATTTGGGGCGTTTGGAGCGTCATTTAGGCAGGGAACAGGTACAGTCGATAGTAGAACGGTCAAAGGCATTAGAACAGGCAGAAAGGGCAAAGAAACGCCCGAAACGTGCCTTTGAAATGAGCCGATAGGAAAGGGGATTGATAGGATATGACGGATATGGAGAAGAAAGTAATGATACGGCTGTGTGCTAAAATCGTGGCAGAAACAGACCTTTACGAAACGGACAAGGAAGTGCAAAATCTGATAGACTGGGTATGTCTGTCGGAGCAGATAAAGGAAAACAATAATACAATCCGCAATCTGACCGGGGAATATAAAAAGATAGAGCCGGATTGCCGGGAGGGAGTGCGGGCGCAGTTGGAGCGCATGAAACAACTCTGCAAGGAGCGGAACAATCTTTATGAAAAACAGAACGATTTGAAAGGACAGAAACAGCAGTTAGAGAAAGCGTTAGAGAGATAAAAAGTACCGGGGATTGACAGTAATAGGAGTCATTCCCCGGCAATTTTTACATCAAATTTGTAGCCGACACCTAACACGGTTTTGATGTAAGTCGGGTTCTTGCTGTCCGGCTCTATCTTTTTCCGTAGGTTGCAAATCACGGTAGAAATGCTTGACTAACAGCTATCGCTGTCCATGTTCCAAACAGCTTCAAATATCTGTGTCCGTGTAAGGACAATGCCGGGATTGGAAGCAAGGAGTACAAGGGTGCTGTATTCAAGACGGGTAAGGTTGATTTCCTCCCCGCCTTGAAGTACCCGGCGTTGGTGCTGTCTGATTTCAAGTCCCGGAAATGACAGAATGGAAACAGGAGCAACCTGCATAGGTTCAATCTGTATACAGTCAGCGATTGCCGATATGATTTTATCAATCACTTTTTCCTCTTGTTGATTAAGTGTCAGCAGTATCATTTTGCCACAATACCACCTCGCATAATGGAATATAATTTAAGTTTTAACGGTTGCTTTGCGTAATTTGTTTTGCTTCTTCGTCCCGCTTTTCCTGCTCTTTTTTCAACCGTTCTTTTGCGTCAGCCGTGGTTTCTCCGTCTTTTGCAAGGTAGCGGTCAACGAAAGCGTTCTCAATTTTGCTGTAACCGCCAACAACAGTGTCCTCAATCTTTTCAAAAGTACCTACAACTTTTTCAGCGATTTTTTCATTTGCCTTTACAATTTTAGATTTAGCCATAATTATTTTCCTTTCTTTTTGTCCCTCTTATTATCAGTGATATTCCAAGTATCAGCACAAATAAACAAACCGCACTCCCGGTCAATGCATTCATTGTGTGTATTTCCGTATTGCTCATTCCGTCAAATGAAACAAGCATGGAACGCTGTAAGGTCAAGACAGAAGCCGCTACTTCTGCATAGCTGATACTACGGATTACGGAAAGCAGCGGAGAGGGATTTTTACGCTGCTTAACAGCTTTAATGACAGTCATTGTTATTTTAGAAAACGTATAGGTGGCAATCGTAATCATAATGATTTCCCCATACTTTGTAGCAATATTTTGTGACAGGCTGATATAGATTGCACCTGCTAAGATAAAATTCAGCAGAATAAGCAGTACACCACATAATTTCATTACAAAATATTCTATACCATTCGAGAGCGTACTTCTGTTTTTTCTTTCACATAAAACAGCAGACAGGCGCATGGTACTTAAAACAATATAATAGGCACACATGGTTATAAACCATACGGACTGATTGATTATGCCAAGTGCGGCATGATAGAAAGCATACAGAAGATTTAGGGAAAAGCTAAATACAGCAAATAAAACAATCCGTGAACGCTGTTCCGTGATAAACTGTTTCCCTGCTTCTGTTCTTTCAATTCTGTTGATGATATGCTGTTTTATGTTCAATCTTTTATCCCTTTTACTAAAGGAATTAAGGAGAGCAGGACAACAATACCAATCAATCCGATGATAATGCCAATTACCATTTTACTCCATACCATGCAAAAACACATTCCTACGCCCAATGCCAAAGCACCAATGACACCGACAATAATTGTAAGAATGGTTTTACCGGAAATCTGAATAGGCTGTTTGTGTTCCATTTTTCGCCATATGACTATGGTAATCAGCCCAAGCACAAGACCTATACAACCGAATATAATTCCCGGCTGAAATGCGTCCCATTCCGGGATAAGTGCCATGCACATTCCGAGAGCAAACAGGACACCGCTTATTGTTCCCAAAAGCATTGCGACAAAACTGCTTTTTTTCACTGGAAATCACCTCCCCTTTTTAAATAAAAATTTGTTCCAAGAGCAAACAATATACTGCTCATTGTGCCTACAAGAATTGCAATAAAATATCGTTTCTTCATTAAAATCAGCCTCCTTTTTAAACCAACGGTTGTTTGTTTATTGTAAGAATAGTATAATAAATCTGTTCAACCAAAACAATCAACAATATATGCACAAGTGTTGGAATAAAGGAGATTTTTATGAATACCAAAAATAATAAGCGAAAACGGGAGTCCATGCAGAAAATAGAACAGGTCTTGATAGAATTTCTTCAAACAAAGGAACTAAACCAAATCAGTGTGTCCGATATATGCAAAAAGGCAGATTTGAACCGCAGTACTTTTTATGCAAATTACGTTGATATATACGAATTAGCTGATACAATAAGGGAAAAATTGGAAGCCGAAGTTTCGGAACTGTATAAAGACGAGATAACAGAAGGTTTTAACTCAAATAATTATTTAGTATTGTTTCAGCACATAAAAGAAAATCAAATCTTTTATCGCACTTATTTTAAATTGGGGTATGATGAAAAATACAAAATCTGGCAATATGATTATAACCTTGCGAAAAAACATTTTGAAGATAGATTTATTGAGTATCATATGGAATTTTTCAAAAGCGGATTAAATAGGATTATTAAAATATGGTTGCAAAATGGCTGTAAAGAAACGCCCGAAGAAATGTTTGAAATTATTAAAAGTGAGTATCGTGGGCGGGAGGAATTTTTTGCTGATAAATAGGTTGTAGTTTGTCGGTTAGATTAAGGGTTGTGGAGAGCAGATATAATTTGTTCCTTAATGATGTTTTATACATGGTGCTAGCACCATGTAATAAGGGTGGATAAGGAGAAAATTGGGATTTGCCGAGTAAAGATTTCAAAAGGTGGTTGCCAATTTTCAGAGATTTGCTATAATAAATGCGTGGCAACATTTTGGCAACAGAAAATCAGCAAGCCATAATAAATGATGTAATTGAAGTAAAAATGGGTGTGTATTTACATAAAACTTAAACAAATATAGTTAAGGATAGCAAAGAACACGCCGAGTTCGAGTGATGAAAATTTATACACAGATTATTTTATATGGCAGGTGGTCTATGAGATATCCTGCCATATTTATATTATCATGATTTGGATAAAATAAATGTTGCCAGAAAAAGTGGTTTGATTTTAATATTTGCATTGACGAGTAACGACAAATGCGTTACAATTTAGCTAAAGGAGATGATTTGATATGGAAAAAACAGCAACCTTAAACTTAAGAATAAATCCAACAGTAAAACAACGAGCTGAAGATGTGCTTACGCGATTAGGCATTCCGATGTCTACAGCAATAGATATGTATCTAAATCAAATTTCGTTAACAGGAGGAATTCCTTTTGCAGTAACATTGCCGAATGCTCCCGCTGTTCTTAATGCAGACTTAATGACAGCAGAGGAAATTCACAAGAAATTGCAAGAGGGCTATGATGATATACAGGCTGGCAGGGTGCAGGATGCTGTTTCTGTCTTTACGAAAT
The DNA here is from genome assembly GCA_910583845.1 of uncultured Acetatifactor sp. Classification (GTDB taxonomy): domain Bacteria; phylum Bacillota; class Clostridia; order Lachnospirales; family Lachnospiraceae; genus Acetatifactor. Next base: position 44,752 of record CAJUAB010000032.1, on the reverse strand, counting down.
TTAGAGAGAGCCATTAAGCATGAAGCAATATAAGGTACAGATCACAGATAAGGCATTAGCGGATATGGAGGAAATCTATAATTATATTGCGATACAGCTCCAAGCACCAGAAAATGCAATAGTACAATATAACCGAATTGCGAAAGCTATTGAGGAGTTAAACATATTTCCGAAAAAAGCAAGGCTTATGGAATCTGAGAAGGAACGGGCAATAGGGTTAAGGCAGTTGGTGGTAGATAATTATTCAGTTTTCTATGTGGTCGAGAACGAGAGGGTTATTGTAATGAGAGTATTATATAGCGCATCTGATATTAGCATAAGGTTGAAGGGTTAAAACAGTATAATTTTGGCACATAAAACAATTTTGATATAGTTCCGGCGGCACTGCCCTCCGAAACTGATTGAGCCGGTCAGCCAGCTGCTGATCCTTGTCTGGGTAAAGATGGGAATAGGTGTCCAGCGTGGTCCTCACGGATTCATGCCCCAGCCGGTCCGCGATCTCCAATGGGGCAAAGCCGCCCTGTTTTGGACTTTTATTAGTCCGATAAACTGGAATTTAATTCATCATCCAAATATAATAATCTAAAAGTTTATATATCCAATCTTGAAGTACCGAAAAGCTGAATCCTAAACCTCTCGCCTTTTCTGTATTGATACTATATTCCGGTACTCCATTATAGGGGGCATTATCTCCTGTTTTATCTATAACCGCCTTTGTTCCTGTTTTCTTTTCGATATATTCTATCATTTCTCTTATAGAAATAGTGCCTTCCGAGCTTCCATTTATTGCTCCTCTGACATCTTTATCAACTAAAAAAGCCATAAATTTTCCTGCCTCATCAGAACGGATATATCCCATCTGATAATCTAAATTATCTATATTCATCGGAACAGATTTAATGGTATGTTCCACATAATACAGCAATCTTTTTGTGTAGTCGTCTTTCCCTATTACAAATGGATACCTTACTGCAATCCAATTTCTGTTAGAATACTCCTGCCATAAAGCATATTCGGCCTGTCGCTTTATTTCTTCATATGGAAATGCTTTTCTATCACACCATACCAATTCTTTTGAAACTCCGTTAAACTCAGATTCCCTAATACTCATATGTTTAGATTCATAAACAGCGGTGCTTGACATATGAATATATTTGTCGCAGTCAATGGATTCCATTGCATACTTTATATCATTTGAACAATAAGCAATTTTGTCGATCACAACATCATAATGTCTGCCACTCAAAGCAGTTTTCATACTTTTTTCACTGGTTCTTTCGATAATAACTCGTTTCACTTTGCTGCCATATCCATCTGATACCTTCCCTCTTGTTGCTATTGTGATATCATGGCCCTTTGATAAAAGTTCATTTACCATATGTATGCCAAAAAATCTAGTGCCACCCATTACCAATATTTTCAATTTTTCACCTCACAAATTCCCATTTATGGAATTTCCTTTTCTGAAAAAACCATCCAGGTGTTGAACCGGTTCCCAACCATCAGCTCCCAATTCGTTTAATTTCAGGGTACGGAGACTCAAAGCCATCAACGCTTTAAATTTTTATAGTACCTTATGTATGGCATCCCTGGCACAACTGTCCATGAAGCCGGAGACGAATGCCCTGAAAGTCTGCATCATAAAAACGGCTGCTCGTATAAAGGAGAAAGTATACTTCAGCTATTACCGGCTGGCAAAAGGCATCACCGGCATACTCCCGTATGCGAAAGAGGGCATCAGGCTCCGGTTCCAGACGAAGCGTCCGGCCTACCGCCAGCTTTGACTTAAGCTGGTCGTCTGAATAGAGATAAGAAGAATTCTCCCACAGTCCGGTTCCGGCGGGGCTTATTTTGGGTACCTCCAATCGCAGATACTGCCGCTCAGCTACATTCCAAAAATGGCAGATTGGAACTTTAAACATGCATATTCAATTTTTCAGTGCAGTTTGCGGAAACGCAAGCATCCTTATCAATCGCACATACACGGGGATGCCGATACAAGGGAAGGAAAAGCGTACGGTGGAGGTCGCCCATGAACCGCTGGCCCCGCCGGGCATTTTTGATGCCATCAAAAGACGTCCCGGGCCAGGGCGCACAATGCAGTTTTGCAAGGGCAGTCAGCAGACAACATTTTGAAGGGGAAAGTCATTTGCGGGTGTTGCGGTGGGAAGATGCGGCGCAAGCGGGGGACCGGACACCCCGATCAGTATTATCTCTTTTGATATCTCATGTATATTTTTGCCGAAAATCCTTTCTGTTTACCGTGCTTTTCTTTTACCCTTTTGAATTCCTTAAATCCTAATGCAGAATAACAACTGATGGCGGCAGTGTTGACGTCTGTAACGTCGAGTACATAATCTTCATAGGAACTCTGTCTCATACTTTCTTTCAAGATAGATGTAGCAATTCCTTTTCTTTGGTATATATTTCGGACAGCAACAAATTCAATATAGCCTGTGGTTGGCGGAGCGTCTAATGATGATTCAAATTCTTCTTTTAACACTAAATAGGCGATGATCCCTTTGATAAATCCAAAATGTTTTTTATAGGAAACAAGATCTGTTGCTGCGGCTCTGCCATTGCAATCAGATATTGCTACGACGCCGACTACTTCATTTTCGGATTCTGCCACATAAAACTTTGAAACCTGTAGGCCTGAACTGATTGCGGCTGCTGTGGTTTGTGTATTTTTGCATAATGCATCAAAGTCTTTTTTAAATCCCTCCGCAATACACAAAGCGATATCACTTCTATCATTTTCGTTCGCTTGTCTGATATTTATGTTCATGTAATTTCCTTTCAAAGGTTCAATTGTTTATTCACTATATTTTAGCACATCCCAAATAAAACAGCAACAAAAACTTATCACAAATGCAACATATCATAAAAAGACAGGATGAACAAATCAGCTATTGCCAATAACAGAAATGAACGTACAATTCAAATACAGAACTTGACAAAACACTAAACAGAAAAAGGACGGTGCTGAATGAAGAAGGAATGATTTGTAACTGACGGAAAGGCAGCGCAGGAGTCGGATGTTTCCAAACCATTTGCTCACAAATCAGTATGACAGATAAATGGGGAACTGGAAGAAATAGATTTTTCAACGACCGGCCGCCGCCGCATCTGTGCAGACAGTTTTGCCGTTAGAACGAAGCGGATGAAAGAAAGTTCTCTAATAATTCTGTTTGAAGATATTTCTTGATTGGATTATACGCTATATATGGCAGACCATTGAGAAAAAGAAGGAGTGTTGTATTGTGGATACACTGACAAAGGAGCAGCGAAAGAAATGCATGTCACCTATTCACTCGAAGGATACCGGGATTGAGATGCCCCTGCGGGAAGCGCTTTGGCGTAAAGGATATCGAATCGTATTGCTGCTTTCTGTGACAGTGAATCCTGGCACGGGAAAGATTGGATCTGTGAAAACCAAGATTGCTCAAAGGGAAAAATCCGGAGTATCGGATGAATAAAATTGAGCGCAATAGAGAACGAGATGTGGAAACAGACAAGAAACGGATTTGCATGGATTGGGCGGTTATCCGGTTTTGGGGCAAGGAAATTCTTAAAAATACTGACGAACGTATCCGTGTAATTGAAGAAGTCATCTTTGAAAAGCAGATGAAAAATCCGGATGATATACAGCATAGAAATAGCGATTGACCGTAAAAAAATTATCACATAATCTACAAAAGATTTCTATTCTGTGGACATGTTTGCACAAGTCTGTCCCCCTCCCCCATCTTAAAAAAGTCCACTTTCGCAGATTTTTTGTTGTTATATTTGAGAGTCATGATATAATATTTTTCAGGAGAGTTGACCTTATGTCGGGAGACCCGCTGTCAATAGCCAAGTCTAAAGGTGGTAAAAGGGTGGGTGCATTTTTCAAAGTCTGTCGATCCTGGGATGTAGATCGCTTGTTCGAGTTTACCTTTTGTATTGTCAGTGAGCCTCTTCCGGATACCCCTGCGAGCCGAGCTTGCCGGCACAGTGGAAAAGGGCATTGCAGTGCGACCGGCCCCGGGTCTCTTGGCCAGGAATTACCCGGACGGATATACCGTCCGATCCGGACCGGCGAGCGCAAGCAGCTTTATGATATGTGTTAGGGGCAGGAAAGCGGCGGATACTATCGGCTTTGTCCGGATTCATCCCTCCGCTGACAAAACCAATACCGGGGATGATCATAATGACAGAGCACAGGCAGGTGGCAGGGGTTCGCAATCGTCTGTCAACAGAATATCAGAAAGGACAAAAAATGATGAGACAAATACGTACTTCCGCAAAAGCGGTTGTCATTCAGGATGGCAGATTGCTTGCAATAAAACTGAAGGATGACCAAGAGGAATGGTTCATTTTGCCCGGCGGAGGACAGGACGTTGAGGAAAGGCTTCCGCAGACCGTTGAAAGGGAAGTAAGAGAAGAGACAGGAATGGAGGTGCAATGCGGAGATTTGCTCTTTGTTATAGAGGGGGTTCACGGGGAGAGTTTTCATAGAGTTGATTTGGTATTTTTGTGTGATTATCTGGGGAAAGCAGAAAATGCGCCGCTCCATAGCGATACCAACCAGACGGGATTTGAATGGCTGGATTTATCCGTGCTGAACAGACTGCCATTGTATCCCTCAAAGCTCCGCCGTCCGATCATGAACTTTTATGAAGGGAAAGAATACACAAAATATCTTGGAAATGAGGAGGTGGGTGATCCCGAATGTTTGAAATAGACGAATATATGGAGGAGTTAATAGAACGACTGAAAGAGGCGTTTGGGGAAAGACTGGCGTATATAGGATTGCAGGGCAGTTATCTTCGAAAGGAAGAGACGGATCACAGTGATATTGATGTTATGGCTGTGATCGACAATCTATCGGTTGAGGATTTGAGAATCTATCGGCAGACACTTGTGACGGCCGGAAATTTTGAGAAGTCCTGCGGCTTTATTTGCAGCAGAGCTGATTTGGAACATTGGAATCCGCTGGAAATATGTCACTTATTGCACACGACCAGGGATTACTACGGAGAATTAAAGAATCTTGTTCCGTCATATTCCATGGAAGATGAAAGAAACTATGTGAGATTCAGCCTGAATAATCTCTATCACGAAATTTGCCACCGTTATATACACGCCGACAGGGAGCATAATGTCTCAAAGCTGCCCATAACCTGCAAATCCGTTTTTTTCATTATGCAGCATCTCTATTATCTGAAAAGCGGCCATTTTATTCCGACAAAACGAGAGCTGCTTGCATGCGTAAGAGACGAGGACAAAACAGTTCTGGAATTGAGCATTTCAGTGCAGCAGCAAAAAGACTTTGATTTTGACCGGGCTTTTTCCGCATTGTTTTGCTGGTGCCAGAGAGCGTTGGCCCAAATATAGCGGAGCGCACAATGTGCAGCCTCAACCGTCCGGCATAGAGGGCGCCGGGACTCTTGCGAAGAGACGGCGGCCGACAGGATCATGCCGATAGGAGGCACCATGCCGAAGAAAAATGTAAAATCCGTATCAGCCGCAGGAAAGCGCTTCCCCGGACCGGGAAGGGCATCAGGAGGGCATCGCGGCGGCAACGGCGGAAGAATTTTTGCGCTTATTGCCTTTTTTCCAAAAATAGGTTACAATACATATATGTGGGAATCGGGAAGACAATGTCCCGATCTGTGAGTCCGCCAAGGCGGGCAGACGGGAGTATATATGGAAGAAAGAAAATACGCGTTACTGATTGACGCTGAGAACACCAGCTCCAAATATGTGGACGTGATTATCAGCGAGTTAAAAAAATACGGAATCATCACCTATCAGAGAATGTACGGAGATTTTACCAATCCGGATCTGGCCAGCTGGAACAAAAAGGCCTTGAAATACGCCATTGTTCCCATACAGCAGTCCCGGTATTCCACGGCAAAAAACGCGGCGGATATCATGCTGGTCATAGATGCCATGGACATTCTGTACAAGGACACAATCGACGGTTTTTGCATCGTGACCTCGGACAGCGATTTTACCCGCCTGGTGAGCCGTCTGCGGGAGGAGGGAAAGTCCGTGATCGGCATGGGCAAGAGCGATGCCTCCAAAACCTTTATCGCCGTCTGTGATGAATATAAATTTCTGGACAAGATTGTGGACGATGAATCCAAGGGAGAAAAGCCTGTGGCCGAGAGGGATTCCATCACCCCCATCGGGGAGATCAAGTCCGCGATCAACAATCTGCTGCAGGAGTGTGAGAACAATGGAGAGCCTGCCAATCTGGGCATGGTCAAGAGCAATCTGCAGAGGCTGTATCCCGATTTTGACGAGCGCAACTATGGCTACAATGCCATGATGAAGTTCATCACCGAAGCCACCAGGTTCAAGATTGTGAAACAGGGTACCACGATTCTGGTGGTGCGGGAGGGGCAGGAGGCGCCGGTCAATGTGGAGGCCAATGTACAGCAGTACATTATCCGCAAGGCGGAGCAGAATATCAAGCTGGAGATCCTGGGCCAGCAGCTCCATGAGCATTTTCCGGACTTCAAATACAAGGATTACGGGTACGCCCGCCTGTCCCGCTATGTGAGCAGTATCGAGGGCATCCAGATTGACGGCAACAATATCGTGTCCAGACAGTAAATAGGTAAATGTGCAAAAGTAGATGAAAAGTTGATATTTCCGCCTTATACTGTTATGCTTAAGGGAGGCGCGGCGAGAGTAAAAACCGGTGCCCATAACAGGAAAGGCGGATTTTTTATGTATAAAATACTGATCGTGGACGATGAGCCGGATGTGGTGAGCATGATCCGGGACTATTTTGAGTTAAGCGGTTATGAGACGCTGGCGGCATACAACGGGGAGAAGGCCATGGAGCTGGCCATGAGGCAGCCGGATCTGATTCTGCTGGACATCAATATGCCCCATATGGACGGGCTGGCGGTGTGCCGGGGCATCCGGGATTACGTATCCTGCCCCATTCTCTTCCTGACGGCCCGCATTGAGGACAGCGACAAGATACAGGGATTTGCGGCGGGAGGGGACGATTATATATTGAAGCCCTTTTCCATGGAGGAGCTGGGGGCCAGGGTGGCCGCCCATATCCGCCGGGAACACCGCTGCAAGGCGGATGCCAACGTGCGTTTCTGGGGCAGGATGGTCATAGATTATACCGCCAGGACCGTGGCGGTGGAGGGGCCGGTGATTCCCTTTGCCAAAAAGGAATATGAGATCATTGAACTGCTTTCCCTGAGCCCGGGCCAGGTGTTTGACAAGGAACGGATTTATGAAAGGCTCTGGGGCTATGACGCTGAGGGGGACAGCAGCGTGGTGGCGGAGCATGTCCGCCGGATTCGCGCCAAGCTCAGGGAATTTGGCGAGGAATATCACCTGGAGACAGTCTGGGGAATGGGTTACCGATGGAAAAAGTAGGGCGAAAACGAGGTGGCGCAATGAGAGAGACAGGTGAACAGACCCAGGCCTTGCCCGGTGGGAAAAGGCGGAAGAGGGGCGGCGGAAAACAGCGGAATAAGCGTCCGAGATCTCTGCGGCAGTCCCTGTACTGCTTTATCCCGATCTGTGCCGTGGCGGCGTTTCTGGGGACCATGGCCATCGGAATCGGAACCAATTACGTCCAGGACTGGTATGCGACGAACTTTATGAAAGAAGAGCGTGTCCGGATAGGGGAATACTACTATGAACTTGTTATGGGCTCTGATCACATTCCCCATTACAGTTATACGGAGCAACCGACTTACAGCGGATGGAAAGAAGCGCCGGTTCAGCGGATGCTATACAGTCTGATCAGCGCCTCGCAATGCGTCCTGATTCCTCTGTGGACGTTTTTCTGTCTTGGGCTCGCCGTCTGGATTTTTTACAGGAGAGAGGTGGAAAAACCCATCAGGGTACTGCGGGAAGCATCGGAAAAGATTGCGGATAACTGTCTGGACTTTGAGCTGGAGCCGGTGAAGGACAATGAGCTGGGGCGGCTGCGGGACGGTTTTGAGAAAATGCGGGCGGCGCTGTACGAGAATAACCGACGCACCTGGCAGCTGCTGGAGGAGAGAAAGCGGCTGAACGCCGCCTTTGCCCACGACATGCGCACACCCATCACCGTGCTGAAAGGCTACGGGGAGCTGCTGGAGCGGTACGTGCCGGAGGGCAGGATATCCCAGGCGAAGCTGCTGGAGATTCTGGGTATGATGAACGGGCAGATCCGCAGGCTGGAAAACTATACCCAGAAGATGAGCAGCATCCGGAAGCTGGAGGATCTGGAGCCCGATATGGCGCCGGTGAACGCCGGGGAGCTGAAAGAAAAACTGGTCAATATGTGTGAGATCCTGGGGCAGAATATCGTCTGCTGTTTTGAGGGCAGCGGGGTTCTGTGGCTGGACGAGGCGCTGGTGCTGGAAGTGTGTGAGAATCTGGTGACCAATGGACTGCGCTACGCAGGGAAGGTATTGCAGCTGACGGCCCGGGTGATCCTGGGGGAGGTGCCTGCGGCCGGGGAGGCGGCTGCGCCCGGAAAGGGGGCAGAAGGATATCTGGAGGTGGTGGTGGAGGACGATGGGCCTGGTTTCAGCCCGGAGGAGCTACAGCATGCCGCGGACCCGTTTTACAGAGGAGAGGGGCAGATGGAGCAGTGTCATTTTGGCCTGGGGCTGTACATCTGCCGCCTGATCTGCGCCAGATGCGGCGGGAGCCTGACGCTGGCCAACGGGATCTGCGGCGGACGGGTGACGGCCCGGTTCAGAATCCGGATTGGTGCGCGCGTTTGCCGATTGCCGGTAAAAAAAGGGGAGAAGTAGATAAAAAGTTGATAGATGCGTAGTAGGGTAATGGTGTGGAGCAGTCCGCACCATTTTGTTTGTTACGGCTCCCCCTGCGCCCGGCGGCTTGCCGCCAAAACGCCGGGAACCCTCGCAGAATGGAATACGGACGGACACGGAATAAAAGGTAAGGGAGAGAGAACATGAAGCAACAGGAGCATTGCATAGTAATCAGCCATGTAGACAAGTATTATGGCAAAAAGCAGGCGCTGAAGGATGTGAACCTGACCATCGGGCAGGGGATGTTCGGACTGCTGGGCAGAAACGGCGCGGGTAAGACTACCCTGATGAAGACCCTGGCCACCCTGCACGAGAAGCAAAGCGGCGAGATATCGGTGTGCGGTATTCCCATCAGCCACGCCGGCGAGATCCGGGGGATCACCGGATATCTGCCCCAGGATTTTTCCATGTATCCCAATATGACGGTCTATGAATGCCTGGACTATCTGGGCACACTGTCCCGGATGCCCCGGGCCCTGCGGCAGAAAAGGATTGAGATGCTGTTAAAGAGAGTGAATCTGAGCGGGAAGAAAAGAAGCCGGGTGAAAAGTCTCTCCGGCGGCATGAAGCGCAGACTGGGTATCGCCCAGGCGCTGCTCCATGATCCCAGAGTGCTCATCGTGGATGAACCCACCGCGGGACTGGACCCGGAGGAGAGGATTCGATTCCGCAATCTGCTCTGCGAGGTGGCGGAGGACCGCATTGTAATTCTGTCCACACACATCGTGGGGGATATCGAGGCCACCTGTGAGAATATCGCCATTCTGAACGAGGGGGAACTTCTGTGGAAGGGCACGGTGTCCCAGCTTCTGGAGAATGCCAGGGGAAAGGTGTATGTGGCGGAGATTCCCGTGGGAATGCTGGCCCGGGCAAAACGGGATTATATTGTGACAGGCATGCTGCGCAGCGAAGGGGCCGTGACAGTGCGGTTTCTGGCGGACCCGGAGGCCTTTGCCCCGGCGGGAACGTCGGCGCAGACCCCGGCGGCTGCCGGAACGGAAGCGGCCCCGGGCCGCCGGACGGGGCGGGAGAGCCTTCCCGGACTGCTTCCCGGGGCCCGGGAGGCCATGCCCAACTGCGAGGATGCCTACATGTACTGCCTGTACCAGCATGGCTGCGAGACAGTGGGAGGTGAAGAGTGATGCTGTTCTTAAAAGAATGCAAAAAAGTGATCTTCTCCATGACTTTTGTATTGTATGTGGTGACTGTGGCAGCCATGTATGTGACCCAGTTTGTGCATGACAGAACACCGATTGCAAAACCCTGGCAGGAAACCGGGGAATACGGCATGACGGTGCGGGAGGACCCCGGGGTGATCATGCCCGCGGCGGTGAAGAGCCTGCTGGGAGACTATCTCTCCGGCAGTTACCCGGCCTACCCCCTCCTGTTTTATAAGAATGTGAAACTACAGGAGGATGAAAGGCTGGAAATGCGGGCCATTCTGGAAGAACTGACAGGGCTTTCCGGGGAGGAGATCGACGGGTTTGACGGCTTTCGGGAGGCAGGGTATTTCAGCGGGGGCCTGGACGAGGAGGGAAATCCTGTCACATGGTATCAGGAGATGGTTCTGCCCCGGTACAGTCTGCCGGAGGATCTGACCTATGAACATTTCTGCGGGCTGATGGAGCGGGCCGACCGTCTGATCGGCGGCGGCAGCAGTTATGCCGCTTCCCGGCTTCCCGACTCTTTCGGGCTTGTTCCCATGACCTATGAGGAGGCGCTGGAGGAGTATGAGTCCCTGATGACTCCGGAGGAACTGGGCAAGGCTTACCTGCGGCTGCACTGTGACTATATGGGCATCGACCTGGCGGTGATGCCGGTGTTCGTGGCGGCGGGACTGTGGCAGCTGGATAAGAGGGCGCGGATGCAGGCCCTGATTTACACCCGGAAAAGTTCCGGGGCCCGGATTGTGGGGACCCGCTATCTGGCGCTGGTCGGATGCATGACGGTGCCGGTGCTGCTGACGATGGCCTATACAGTGTACAGCATCGGCAGAATGTATCCCCAGACACCCATTTCCTGGGGCAGCGGACTGGGAATGGCTCTTTTGTGGCTGCTGCCGGACATCCTGGCAGTGTCCGCCCTGGGGGCGCTTCTGACGGAGCTGTTTTCTCCGCTTCTGGCGATCTTTGTCCAGGGCATCTGGTGGTTTCTGGCACTGGACAGGACGCAGCTGACAGGGGGAGTTGCCCGGTTCGGACTACAGGTGCGTCACAACTCCCTGGGCAAGGCGGCCCTGTGGCGGAGCCAGTGGGAGAATTTTCTGTGTAACCGCCTGGCGCTGACGGTTCTGGCAATGCTGGCGCTGGCGCTGACCGTGTGGCTGTACGAGAGCAGACGTAAGGGGCGGGGGGAGCGGATGCGCCGCAGGATAAAAGACGAGAGGAGGAACAGTGATGGAGAAGGCCCGGAAAACAGAAATCTACGGTAATATTCTCAAAGTGAATCTGCGCCGCCAGTTCCCCTGGCCGGCTCTGGCGGCAGTGGCTCTGCTGGCGCTGACAAAGGGGATGTTCAACTTAAAAGCTCTGGAGGGAAAGGAGGTGGCCCGTCCGCTGGAGATGCTGCTGGTCTGGATCGGACCTGCGCTGCTGGCCACGGTTTTTCTGCCGGAGCAGAATCCCGAAATCCGGGATGTGGTGCGGACCCGGAGGACTGACTATCTGCAAGTGTGCCTGCTGCGGATCGGATATTCCGCGCTGACAGTGGTTCTGCTGGCGGCGGTTTTCGCCGGAATCATGCGGGCCGGGGAGAGCCGGGTGCTGCCCTGTCATGTGTGGGGCTGCGTCTGCTCCGCCCTGCTGCTTGGAGCGGTGGGCCTGGCGGCGGCAGGCTTAAGCGGCAATGCCGCCGGGGGCTTCATGGTGTGTATGCTGTATTATCTGATCAGCTACGGCATGGGCCGCAGACTGGGGGCTCTGGACCTGTTTTCCATGTCCAGAGGCTCTGTGGAGGGCAAGGGCTGGCAGCTTGCGGCGGCTGTGGCGCTGACGGCGGGCGCTCTGGCGGTCATGCGGTGCAGAAGGCAGATTTAAAGTTCCCCTTTTTATGCAAAAAGACTGGCTTTTCTTTTGAATATAGTGTATAACAAAAGAAGAGGAATCGCCTTATGGCATGCAGGGAGGTTTGTATGGAAACAGCTCACAGGAAGGTTAAAAAGCAAATACGGTTCACGGACGGGCAGGGAAAACCGCTGTCGGATTGTGAAATAGGGATCAGGCAGGTAAATCACGCGTTTCTGTTTGGATGCGGCGGTTCCGATTTTATCCCGTATGTGTTAAAGGGCGGGGAGGAATATAAGCAGCTGACAGACGACTGGCTTGCGGTATTCAATTATGCCACCCTCCCCTTTTATTGGGGGAGATATGAGCCGGAAGAGGGGAAAACCAATAAGGACACGCTGATGAAGACCGCGCGGTACCTTAAGGATCAGGGAGTCAGGGTGAAGGGACATCCTCTGTGCTGGCATACCGTATGCGCCGACTGGCTCTTGAAATATGATCATCAGACGATTCTGAGGAAGCAGTTGGAGAGGATTGACAGAGAGGTTACAGGCTTCAAGGGCGTTATCGACATGTGGGACGTTATCAATGAAGTCGTTATCATGCCGATTTTTGACAAGTATGACAATGCCGTGACCAGGATATGTAAAGAAAAGGGGCGAGTGGGCCTTATAAAGGAAGTCTTTGAAAGGGCGCATGAGAATAATCCCGACGCGGTGCTCCTGCTCAATGATTTCAATACGTCCATAAGCTACGAGATCCTCATAGACGGCTGTCTGAACGCGGGGGTTCCCATCAGCGCCATAGGCATCCAGTCACACCAGCACCAGGGATACTGGGGAAGAGAGAAGATTGAGGAGGTGCTGGAGCGGTTTTCGCATTTCGGGCTTCCGATACACTTTACCGAGAATACCCTTGTCTCAGGCGAGATTATGCCGCCGCATATTGTAGATCTGAACGACTGGCAGGTGGACAGCTGGCCTACAACCCCCGAAGGGGAAGAGAGGCAGGCGCGTCAGATCGAAGAGATGTATCGGATCTTGTTTTCCCACCCGCTTGTGGAAGCGATCACCACATGGGACTACAGGGACGGGGCATGGCTTAAGGCACCGAGCGGGTTTATCAGAGAGGATCACTCGCGCAAGCCCTCCTATGAAATGCTGAAAGAGCTTGTAAAGCGGGAATGGTGGACAGATACGGCTGTAAGGACCGATGAAAACGGATGGGCCGAAATAGAAGCCTATAAGGGCGATTACCATATAAGCGCCGGAGACAGACAGGCCGATGCGCGTTTTACGGACGATACGGAGACGGTTCTCGCGCTAAGGGCCTGAAAGACGCGGATAAGCCGCCCCGCAGGCTGCCCGGGCTACGCGGGAGACAGACGGAACGTACAATCGGGGGTATGAGAATGGTCAGAAAACATTACCGCTTTACCGGGAGAGTGCAGGGCGTGGGCTTCCGCTATCGGGCAAAACATGCGGCTCTCGGCATGTGTATCACAGGATGGGCGGAAAATGAGTGGGATGGCTCCGTGGAGATGGAGGTTCAGGGCACGGAGGAGGCCATCAACCGTATGCTGGTGATGATCAACCAAAGCGATTATATCCGAATTGATACGGTGGAATGCCGGGAGATGCCGCTTGAGGAGCAGGAAACTTCTTTTCATGTGCGATAATGGCATCTGGCTATAAACGTCATAGCAAAATCTTCGGGGACTGGCAAGAAAAACTTGCCAGTCTCATACTTTTTCTGCTATACTGTTCTTATGGGGTTTTACAGGGCGGGACAGTAAGACCGCCGGTTTGACGAAAAGAGGGACATATGGAACTTTGGGACATATATGACGCCAACAAAGAGCGCACCGGACGCACCATGAAACGCAACGAATTTCATCTGGCGGAGGGGGAATATCATCTGACAGTGCTGGGGGTGGTGGCCCGGAGGGACGGGCGGTTCCTGATCACAAAGCGGGCCGCGGCCAAAGCCTGGGCCCCGGGCTGGTGGGAAGTTTCCGGCGGTGCCGCCATGGCGGGGGAGGAATCCCTGGACGCGGTGCGCCGGGAGGTCAGAGAGGAAACCGGGCTGGATGTGACGGACTGGGACGGCGGATATCTCTTTACCTATCATCGGGAAAATCCCGGCGAGGGCGACAATTATTTTGTGGATGTGTATCGCTTCATCGGTGATTTTGCCGAGGAAGAACTGCGGATGCAGGAGGCGGAGACGGACGGATACCGGCTGGCCACGGCAGGGGAGATCAGGGAATTGGCGGCGCAGGGAATTTTCCTGCACTATGACAGTATCAGGGAGGCTTTTTCTCTGTAAACCGGTCCGGGTTTTCTGAGAAAAACGGGTACCTCCCGATCCTGACGGGCGTGATGCAGGCGGCGGACGCAGTGAGAAAGTGGTATCAGAAGTAATGCGGGGGATTGCATAATGGAAGAACACTTCTATTATCAGGAAGAGATCTATTTTACCAGGGATAACAGCCGGGAGCTGGGGGAAAATCAGGAAAAAATCGTGGAAATGCTGCGCAGCAATCTGGCGGTGGGCGTGGTGGGCGGCTTCTACGAAGAAGGATATCCGGTCTATTTTATCAGTCATTTCGCTCTGAACAACCTGGGGCTTTCTTTCGGGGAGTTTATGGAGCGCACGGGGGGCAGCTTTCTCAAGGCCATCTATGAGGAGGATCAACCTGTATTTGAGGCTCCTTCCGGACCGGGGGAGAAAGATGTCAGAGAGTACCGCATGCTGAGTCATGACGGTACGCCGCTGTGGGTCAACGAGGCGCGGACCATGTCGCTCACCGGTGACGGGCGCAGGATCTGGGTGTGCTCCCTGCGGCTGATAGATGAGGAGTACCGCAGGCAGCGTCTGAACCAGGAGGCCTTCAGCCTTATGAAGGATACGTACTACCGGATCAGTTCGGTAGATCTGGGACGCAACCGGATCGAGACGCTGAAGCTGGAGGAGGAGGAACAGCGGGAGGAAGAAAAGTTTCAGGGAGACTACCGCAGGGTCCTGGAATATTTTGTGCAAAGGCATGTGGAGGAGGAATTTCAGGAGAAAGTCCGGAATGTGTTATCCCCGGGGAATCTGCGCGCCGTGCTCCGCGCGTCGGGAAAGCCTCTGTCCATAACATACCGCAGAATGCTGCAGGGAAAAAGCATATGGGTCCGGTCGGAAGTGATTCCCATGGGAGGATACACCCAGGAGAATCCCGTGGTTATGTGGTATGTGAAGAACATGGCGGAGGAAAGCGCCCGGGAAAAGAATCTGTCCGACACGCTGCTCACTGACAACGCAAGCCTGCGCAAATCTCTGAGCGAGGAGGAGCAGTACCGGCAGGCCATCATCTCCGAAGCGCTCTTTGTATTCAATGTAAATGTCAGCGCGAATCTGATTGAAGAGGATTTTTATAGGTTTAAAGGGGGGAGGAACACGGCTATTCTGCCCCTGGTGGGGATGCAGGCTCCCTGTGACGCGGATGCCTTTTTTGGCAGGTGGGGGGAGCGGAAGGTATCCCGGGAGGACCGGGAGAATTATGACCGCTGCATCAACATGCAGTATCTGAAAGAGGCATATGAACGGGGAGAGACCGAACTGGTGCTGGAATATGAGACACGCATTGATGAGGACACCCCCGTGGTTCTGCGCCATACGATTCTGCTGATCCGTGACAACGGCAGCGGCGACATTGTGGCGATGAACAATCTGAAAGATATCACGGAGCAGAGGAAGAAAGAGAGGGAAACCCGCAAGGCTCTCCAGGACGCCTACGAGGCGGCGAACCGGGCCAGCAGCGCCAAGACGGATTTTCTCTCCCGGATGTCCCATGATATCCGCACACCCATGAATGCCATCATCGGCATGACGGCTATCGCGGGTACGCATCTCCGGGAGCCGGAGAAGCTGGCCGAGTGCCTGGGCAAGATTACCTCCGCCAGCAGGCATTTGCTGGCTCTGATCAACGAAGTGCTGGATATGAGCAAGATTGAGGCGGGGACGCTGTCGCTGAACGAGGAGGAGTTTAATCTGTCCAATCTGGTGGATAATCTGCTCGACATGATCAGGCCCATGGTGGAAGAAAAGCATCATGAGCTCGAAATCCACATCCATGATCTCAAGCATGAGAATGTCATCGGGGACAGCATGCGGATTCAACAGGCATTTATGAACATCGTAAGTAATTCCATCATATATACGCCGGAGGGAGGACGGATACAGATCGAGCTCTATGAAAAACCATCCGGACAGTTCAAGACGGGCTGTTATGTGTTTGTCTTTGAGGATAACGGCATCGGCATGTCTCAGGAGTTTCTGAATGTTCTGTTCGAACCGTTTGAGAGAGCGGAGGATGTGCGTACCAACAAGGTGCAGGGAAGCGGTCTGGGAATGCCCATCGCCCGGAATATCATACGGATGATGGGCGGGGATATTCAGGTGGAAAGCCGATTGGATGAGGGGTCCCGTTTTACGGTGCAGATCCTGTTGAAATACCAGGAGGAGGACGAGGTCTCCCTGGCGGAGCTGATCAGGTTTCCGGTGCTGGTGGCGGATGACGACGAGGTTGCCTGCGAGAGCACCTGCCTCATGCTGAACGAACTGGGACTGCACAGCGAGGGGGTGCTCTCAGGAGCGGAGGCCGTGGAACGCATGGACACTGCCCGCAGCCGGGGGGAAGGCTATTTTGCGGTGATACTGGACTGGAAGATGCCGGGAATGGACGGGATAGAGACGGCCAGGGCAATCCGCAGCCGGGTGGGGCCGGACGTGCCGATCATCATTCTCTCGGGCTATGACTGGTCGGAATGCGAGATGGAGGCCCGGGCGGCGGGGGTGGATGCCTTTATCACCAAGCCGCTGTTCAAAAGCAGACTGGTGAGCGTTCTGCGAAGCCTGGTGTCAGAGCAGGGACCGCCGGAGCCGGAACCCTCCGGGACGGAAAAGGATGTCCTGAATCATGATTTTACCGGCAAGAGAGTGCTGCTGGTGGAAGACAACGAGTTAAACCGGGAGATTGCCACGGAGATTCTTCAGATGGTGGGACTGGAAGTGGAGTCCGCGGAGGACGGAAGCATCGGCGTGGATATGGTTGCCGCGTCGGAGCCGGGGTACTATAATCTGGTCCTTATGGATATACAGATGCCGGTGATGAACGGTTACGAGGCCACCTGCGCCATCAGGACCCTGAACCGCAGGGACGCCCGGTGCATTCCCATTGTGGCCATGACGGCCAACGCCTTCGCGGAGGATATTCAGGCGGCCAAATCCTCCGGCATGAACGAACATATGGCCAAACCCATTGACCTGGAGCGTCTGATGGAGGTGCTGGGCCGCTGGCTACGGTAGTACCCGAAGAAACAGATGTCAAGCCGCAAAAACAGACAGGGGAGAAAAAAGATGCGTATATTTAAGAATGTGAATTTAAAAGTGAAGGTTTTGCTGCCAATAACGATTTTGTCAATTGTCATGATTTTTGCGGCGTTATCCAGCCGATATATCGCGGGACAGATGTACCGGGCCAGCAATGAGATTTCCGGTGACTATATGGCAAGCGTGATCAATCTGAATATTCTGGCCAAAGAGTTTGAGAGCTTGAAGGGATCTGTCTACGCGCATGTGCTGGCTACGGACGAGGCGGAAATGGAGGCCTACGACGCGGAGTATAAGGAACATGTGGAGACGATCAAGAAATTGTCGGCCACCATACAGGCGGCGCTGGAAGAGGGCAGCGCGGAGGCTGAGGCGTTCAAATCATTCTATGATACATACCAGCTGTTTCTCCCCAGCTGCAGGCAGGCCATCGGCTACAGCGAGGGCGGCAACCAGAAGGTGGCCATGAAGCAGCTCCAGGGTAAGATCAACACGATCAGCACCAATATAACTGAGGCCATTGACTCGATTGTCGCAAGCAAGACGGAGGACATGGAAAGTTCGCTCCATCAGCTGGAGGCGGTGTACAACGAGAGCGTCAGGCTGTCGGCGGTATTTCTGGGGCTTGCGCTGGTTCTGTTCGTGCTGGCTCTGCTGATCTGCATTGTGGAGCTGAACCGTCCCATCGACAAGATGAAGAAGGAACTGGCGCAGATTATCAAGGACATCGACGCGGGCAGGGGAGATCTGACGGCCCGGGTTTCGGTGCGGGGCAGGGACGAGATCGGACAGCTGGGGAACGGAGTCAACGGCTTTATCGCCTCTCTCCAGGATATTATGAAAAAGATTACGGAAAATTCCGTGCGGTTGGATCAGATTTCCGGGGAAGTTGCGCACAGCGTGGAGCAGGCCAACGGCACCACCTGTGATATCTCCGCGGTGATGGAGGAATTGTCCGCGTCTATGGAGGAGATGTCCGCGACGGCTGTGACGGTCAATGACAATACCGGCAGTGTCGGGGAAAGCATCGAGGAACTGAACAACGCCTCCGAAGAACTGCTGGGCTACGCGGATGCAATGCAGCAGCGCGCAGGCAAGCTGGAGTCCACGGCGATTGACAATAAGCAGAACACCACGAATCTTGTCAAAGGCATTATCTCCGATCTGGAGCAGGCAATCAAGGACAGCGAGAGTGTGAAGCAGGTGGAAGATTTGACGGCACAGATCCTGAGCATTTCCGGCCAGACAAACCTGCTGGCGCTGAACGCTTCCATAGAGGCGGCCAGGGCCGGTGAGGCAGGAAAGGGCTTTGCCGTGGTGGCTACAGAGATCCGGGGCCTGGCGGATTCCAGCAGGGAGGCTGCCGGCAACATCCAGAATATCAACAACATGGTGATGGCGGCCGTGAATGAACTGGTCAAGAGCGCGAACCGGATTGTATCCTATGTCAATGAGCAGGTACTGCCGGATTACGACGGCTATGTAAAAGCCGGCCGGCAATATAATGATGATGCCAGGCATATTCACCAGGTGGTGGAACAGTTCCATGAGATGGCGGCAAATATCAGCGGTCTGATGAACGGGATCAAGGACGCCATGGACGGCATCTCCGTGGCGGTGGAGGAGAGCGCGGACGGTATCAGCAATACGGCTGACAGCGCTAACGCCCTGGTTCAGGTGATGGATCATGTCACCGGGCAGATGGAGAGCAATAATCAGGTGGCGCAGCATCTCAGCCAGGAGGCGGCGCGTTTCAGCAGATTATAATGCAGTGGCAGGGACAAACAGGAGTCCGGCATGGGCCGGACTCCTGTTTGCCAGGTTGTATCAAGGGATATCGCAGGCATGGCCGACGGATGGAAAACATCCATAACCGTACCGGAGTTTACCGTCGGAACAGCCGATGAGATGCAGGGAGAGGAAAGTTCGGATACATCATATCCGAATACAGATCCGCGAGGGACCGCAGGTCGGCCTGCGGTATGCGGGAGCAAGGAAAGTCTGGAAGCTATGAGTATATCACCCAGTGTAAAGGATAAACTCAGGAAACGGTACGATGCCGATTTCCTGAGTTTTCATGAGAGCAAAATCAAGGACAGCCGCAGCGCGGGCAACAGGGCCCGGGAGATGAGAACCACCATTGATGCCAGGCTGGACAACGGAAAGGCGCTGACGGCCAGCCCCAAGCGGCAGTGCGCGGCGCTGATAAATTACTACCAGGGCCGGAATAACGCGGCACAGCAGCAGAACATAGAGAGGACCCGGAGGCAGATTATTTCCATGGATCTGACCTATATTGACGGCTGCGCGCACAGCGAGAGATTTGCCCGGTATCTGTTGGAGCATGAGGAGATCAACATGGTTTCCTCCGGGATCAGCGATTTGTACGGCAAATATCTGAAGGCTTCCGAGAAGGAACTGCGCAGGGCGATCCTGGGAATGGTGCAGACGGACGCGGAGGTGGAGTATACCCAGGCCCTGGCCATGGAGAGGCGCTTCATTCTGCATATCGGCGGCACCAACAGCGGTAAGACCTATGAGTCTGTGGAGCGTCTGAAAAAGGCCAAATGCGGCGTTTATGCCGGTCCCCTGCGTCTGTTGGCGCTGGAGATTTATGATAAGCTGCGGGCGGCGGAGGTCCCCTGTTCCATGGTCACCGGCGAGGAACAGCATATTGCGCAGGACAGCCGGGTGACGGCCTGTACGGCGGAGATGGTGGATCTGGACGTGGAGTACGATGTGGCAGTCATAGACGAGGCGCAGATGATCAGCGATCCCTTCCGGGGACATGCCTGGTCCCGGCTGGTCATGGGTATCAAAGCCAAAGAGGTGCATATCTGCATGGCGCCGGAGGCGGAGAATATCATCCGCCGCATCCTGAAGCGCTGCCATGTAAAATATGATATAGTACGCCATGAGCGGAATACAGAGCTGGTTTTTGAGGACAGGCCCTTTGATATCGACAAAGACCTGACCAGAGGAGACGCTCTGATCCTGTTTTCCAAGAAAATGGTGCTGGATGTGGCGGCCCGGCTGGAATTGCAGGGGGTGAAGGCCAGCGTCATCTACGGCAATCTCCCGCCCCAGATCCGCAGAAAGCAGTTTGAAATGTTTCTGAACGGAGAAAACGATGTGGTGGTGGCCACGGACGCTATTGGCCTGGGAGTCAATCTGCCCATACGGCGCATCGTGTTTATGGAGCATTTGAAATTTGACGGCAAGTCAAAGCGTCCCCTGAACGAGTTTGAGGTCCGGCAGATCGCGGGCCGCGCAGGCCGCAGGGGCATGTATGATGTGGGGTATGTGACGGCCACCACCGAGGCGGGGCTGGAGCATATAAAGCGGGTATACCCCATGAGACACACCATCGAGTACGCGATTATCGGATTTCCGCAGGTACTGCTGGATATTGACCAGCCCATCGACCAGATTCTGACATCCTGGTACAATATCAAGCCCAATCTGGATGTCTATCGCAAGATGGACGTCAAGGAAATGCTGGCAAAATACCGGAGCCTGTACGGGATTCGGGACAGTATAGCGGGCTTTGACGATAAAAGGGAGCTCTACAATATGATTTCCTGCGACGTGGATCTGGGCAACGAGAAGTGTATGTCCATGTGGCGGTATTACTGCAAAACCTACACGGCGGATGTGTCCGTCAAGTTCCCGGTCTTTGACGAAGTCCCCGGGGACACCCGGCTGGAACGGGCGGAGACGTACTACAAGCTGCTGGATCTGTACAATCAGTTTTCCGTGCGTTTCGGCAAAATCATGGATGAAAACCGGGTGGTTGAGGAACGATTAAAGACGGAGGATATCATTTTAACCGAGCTGGGCAAGAGCAAGACCTTTTACCTGCGCCGCTGCAATTGCTGCGGCAAGCTGCTGCCCATCGGACTGCGCAGCTCCCTCTGCGACAAATGCTACTATTCCGTGGCCGGCGCAAGGCAGACAGCCGGGGGCAGGCGGTGATAAGCGGAACTCCCCGGACAGCATATTCCCGGAAAGCGCACTGATGCGGAGCGGGACGCCGTAAGCGGGCCGATCCGGATCACCGGTGTGTGCGATTGTAGGGAATATGCGGAACTTTAAATAAGAAAGGCGATTGATATGAAGGCGCAGACGGCAGACAAAAATTCTTTGTTTGAATCCATGCCCATTCCCGGAGCCGTGGCAAAGCTGGCGGTTCCCACGATTCTCAGCAGCCTGGTGATGGTGCTTTACAACCTGGCGGACACCTACTTTGTGGGGATGCTGAACGACCCGCTGCAAAACGCGGCGGTGACGCTGGCCGCTCCGGTGCTGCTTGCGTTCAACGCGGTAAACAATCTCTTCGGAGTGGGAACCTCCAGCATGATGAGCCGCGCCCTGGGGCGGAAGGAGTATGATATGGTGCGCAGGAGTTCCGCCATCGGATTCTACTGCGCGCTGTTTTGCGGTGCCGTGTTTGCCGCGCTCTGTACAGTCTGCAAAAGCCCGCTGCTGCATCTGCTGGGAGCGGATCAGGTGACGGAGCCCGCCACGGCGGCCTATATGCTGTGGACGGTATCCTGCGGGGCGGTTCCGGCCATCCTGAATGTGGTGCTGGCTTACCTGGTCCGCTCCGAGGGAGCGTCTCTCCACGCCAGCATCGGTACCATGAGCGGCTGTCTTCTGAATATAGTGCTGGACCCTGTCTTTATCATGCCCTGGGGGCTGGACATGGGCGCCGCAGGGGCGGGGCTGGCCACCTTTTTATCCAACTGCGCGGCATGCTGCTATTTCTTTGTGCTGCTGTATTGTAAGAGGAAGAGCACCTATGTCTGCGTCAATCCCCGGATGCTCAGATGGGACGCCGCCATTGTTCTCGGAATCTGCGGGGTGGGCATTCCCGCCGCCATTCAGAATCTGCTCAACGTCACCGGCATGACCATTCTGAACAATTTTACTTCCGAATTCGGAGCGGACGCGGTGGCGGCCATGGGTATTTCCCAGAAGATCAGTATGGTGCCGCTGCAGATCGCGCTGGGCTTTTCCCAGGGAATCATGCCGCTGATCAGCTACAATTATGCCAGCGGCAATCATCCCCGGATGAAGAAGGCCATCACCTTCGCCGTCAAATTGATGATGCCGGCGCTGTTCTGTGTGATGGCGCTGTTCTGGATCTTTTCTTCAGGACTGACCAGGGCTTTTATGGAGAACGAGTCCATTATTGCTTACGGAACGGAATTTCTGCGGGGATTCAGTCTGTCGATGCCTTTCCTGGGCATGGATTTTCTGGCTGTGGGCGTATTCCAGGCCCTGGGAAAAGGCAGGAACGCGCTGATCTTTGCCCTGATGCGCAAGATCGTGCTGGAGATACCGGCACTGTTTATTTTGAACTGGCTGTTTCCGCTGTACGGCCTGCCCTATGCCCAGCCTTTTGCGGAGATGGTGCTGGCGGCGGCCGCCGTGTTTATGCTGAGGAGGATATTCAGACAGTGCAATATGCGGCAGGAATGAATTAATGAATTGGCCACAGTCGTTCCGGGGCGGTCTGCCGGGGGCTTCACGGTCATGCGGAAAGTGCATGGAACTTTATAACATACCGCTGGTAAAGCGGCAGTAGATTTGTCAACTACAGGTTTGCGGGAAAGAGGGAATTATGGAAACTTTGGAATATCGCTATGACACACAATTGCTGATTGAGGGGCATGATCTGGATGAGGATGCCATCAATGACTATATCACGGAACATTTTAAAGGGGACTGCCTGCTGGCGGTGGGAGATGAGGAACTGATCAAGATTCATTTTCACACCAATGAGCCCTGGCAGGTGCTGGAATACTGCGCGGGCCTGGGAGAAATCTATGATATTGTGGTGGAAGATATGGACCGCCAGGCCAGGGGCCTTCAGGGGTAAAGGGCGCGGAGCCATCGCGCGGCGATTGAACAGGAGGATTGCCATGGAGTGGAGCAGACTGCTATGCGACGAGCGGATACGGCCGGTGCGGACAAAAGCCGGCGCGGGGGATCTGCGAACCGAATATGAGAAGGACTATCATCGGATTATCGGCAGCGCCTCTTTCCGGAGGTTACAGGATAAGACCCAGGTATTTCCCCTGGACAGGAGCGATTTTATCCGCACCAGGCTCACCCACTCGCTGGAAGTGTCCTCCTTTGGCAAATCCCTGGGACAGAATATCTCGCGGAAGATTTTACAGGAAGTGAAAGATCCGGCTTTCAAACCGGAGTATCAGGGATATATCTGTGATATCCTGCAATGCGCCGGGCTGCTGCACGATATAGGGAACCCTCCCTTCGGGCACTTCGGGGAGACGGTGATCCGACAGTGGTTCCGGGCGCATATGGGGCGGCTTGTACTGGGAGACAAGCCTCTTACGGAATGGCTGAGTCCGCAGATGCAGGCGGATTTCTATGAGTTTGAGGGCAACACACAGGCGCTGCGGCTGGTTACCAAGCTCCACTATCTGGTGGACGAGCATGGCATGAATCTGACCCAGGCCCTGCTGGGCACCATTATCAAGTACCCGGTCTCGTCCCTGGAAATAGACGGGGAAAGCGGAGACATCCGCACGAAGAAGATGGGTTATTATTACGCGGAACGGGACCTGTTTGAACAGATCCAGCGCGCCCTGGGCACTGAGGGACACAGGCATCCGCTGGCCTTCGTGCTGGAGGCGGCGGACGACATCGCCTACCGGACGGCGGATGTGGAGGACGCGTTCAAAAAGGGGTGTATTACATACCATCAGCTGGTGGCGGAATTGCAGGCCTGCGGGAAGAACCTGGGGGCAGGGGAGAAGTATGATCAGCTGGTGGACGCGCTGGAGGAAAGATACCAAAAGGGTCAGAAGCGGGAGGTGTCCAACCCGGAGGCCTACGCGGTGCAGAACTGGATCGTCAGGATACAGGGGGAACTGCTGGCCTGCGCCACGGACCGTTTCGCGCAGGATTACTGGGAGATTATGGCGGGCACCTGTAAAAGGGAATTGCTGACAGGGGAGGACCGGGCCAGACTGGCGGCGGCCCTGGGGGATATCGCGTACCGCTATGCCTTTACCTCGGAGCCCATCTATAAGCTGGAAATTGCCGCGGAGACCATTATGGATTTCCTGCTGGAACGCTTTGTGGATGCCGCCATCGTGTACGACAGCGGACAGCCCATGACGGCGGTCCAGACTAAGCTGATGGCGCTGGTCTCCGACAATTACAAGGCGATTTACCGGTATTACAGCAGGGAAAAGAGCCCGGAGGAAAAGCTGTATCTGCGCCTGTTGCTGGTGACGGACTCCATCTGCGGTATGACGGACAGTTATGCCAAGAGGCTGTATCAGGAACTCAGCGGCATTGCGTAACAAGTACTGCGGACTTACTGCCTGGAGCATTTTTCAAACACGCTTTGGGCGTCCCGGGGAGGGATGAGGTTCCATTACCGCAGCCCCACATTACACAGGGAGAGAAAACGGATATGCTGGAGAAAGAATTACAGGATGAGTTTATCAATATTATCAGGGAGGAACTGGTTCCCGCCATGGGATGCACGGAACCCATTGCCCTGGCTTATGCCGCCGCCAGAGGGAGAGAGGTCCTGGGCTGCGAACCGGAACGGATCACGGCCCGTTGTTCCGGCAATATGATTAAAAATGTGCGCTGTGTCACCATACCCAATTCCGGCGGACTGACGGGTATTGAGACCGCCTGTGTTCTGGGCGCTCTGGCGGGAGACGCTTCCGCCGGTATGGAGGTGCTGGAAAAAGCAGGGGAGGCACAGCGGGTCCGCACCAGAGAACTTCTGGCGGAGGGATGCTGCAAGGTGGAGTTTCTGGATTCCGAGATTCCCCTTCATTTTATCATAGAGCTTTCGGCGGCGGGGCATACCGTGGGGGTTGAGGTGAGACATACACATACAAATGTAGTCTCCATCGTCCGGGACGGGGAAGTGATTTTTGAAAAGCCCCGGGAGGCGGCGGACAGAGGCTACGCAACGGACCGGTCAAAGCTCACTTTGGAGGCCATCAAAAGGTTTGCTGACGAGGTGGAGCTGGCCCTGGTCCGGGATGTCTATGAGCGCCAGATCCGTTACAATATGGACATAGCCTACGAGGGGATTTCCGGGGACTACGGCATAGGGATCGGCCGCGTGATCCGCGGAGCTTACGCGGACGGGGTGGTTACCCGTATGAAGGCGTTCGCGGCCGCCGCGTCGGAGGCCCGCATGGGGGGCTGTGATATGCCGGTCATTATCAACTCGGGCAGCGGCAACCAGGGGATCGCTTCCTCGGTTCCGGTGATTGTGTACGCCCGGGAGAAGAATATCCCCAGGGAAAAGCTGTACCGCTCTCTGGTTTTTTCCAGCCTGCTTACCATTTACCAGAAAGAGTTTATCGGAAAACTTTCCGCATTCTGCGGAGCGGTCTCCGCGTCCTGCGCGTCGGCGGCCGCCATCACATATATGGCGGGAGGAACGCTTTCACAGATAAAGGCCACCATTGACAATACGCTTGCCAATATACCCGGCATTATCTGTGACGGGGCCAAGATTTCCTGCGCGGCAAAAATCGCATCCAGCCTGGACGCGTCCATGATGGCGCATTATCTGGCCATGCAGAACAAGGAGTATGAGGCGTACACAGGCATTCTGAAGGAGGACACCGGCGAGACCATCAGCTGTGTGGGATATATCGGAAAGGTCGGTATGCACCAGACAGATAAGGAAATCATCAAGATGATGCTGGGATGACCCGGAAGGGTTCCGTCGTATGGCGGTAACAAGGCAGACTGCGAAGGGAGTGGAGGAACGGACCATGCAGAGTTCGGAAGAGCAGACATTGCAGGAAGTTGGGGAGCAGACCATGCAGAGTTCGGAAGAGCAGACATTGCAGGAAGTTGGGGAGCAGACCATGCAGAGTTCGGAAGAGCAGATATTGCAGGAAGTTGGGGAGCAGACCATACAGAGTTCGGAAGAGCAGACATTGCAGGAAGTTGGGGAGCAGACCATACAGAGTTCGGAAGGGCGCACAGCGCAGGGAGCGGAGGGACGGACCGGGCAGCATAACCCGGTACACGCGCCCATTCCCGGACTGGGATTCAGAAGCATAAAGACAGCCCTGGCCGCAGTGTTCACGGCTCTGATCTATGCGTTTCTGCCGGGCAGTAATCCTACATTCGCCTGCATCGGGGCCATTTTTGGCATGGGCGCGGACATGGAGGAATCCCGCCGCAGCGGGGGAAACCGTTTTTTTGGCACGGTTATCGGTGGTTTCATCGGACTGGGCCTGTACTGGCTGGAGCATGCGGCCTATCCGGAAGGATGCTATTGGCTGCGTCTTCCCATGGTATTTCTGGGGATAATCGCCCTGATCTCCATGTGTGTGCTGTTTCACTGGCCGGGAGGCGTACAGCCGGGGGGCGTGGTGCTGTGTATCATCCTGTTCAATACGCCAGCGCATCATATAGACTATGCCATACACCGCATGATTGACACCGGGGTGGGTGTGGTCATCGCGCTTCTGGTAAACTATTTCCTTCCCAGAAGCAGACTGGAGCGCTGGTTTGGTCTGGACCGGAAGGCGGAGAGGTCTTTTTTCCACAGATGAACCATATATTAGTTACAAAAAGTATCGGGAGTTATGATGCTGGAGAAACTGAAAAAATTTAGTTGGAGGGACGTGGACTGGAGGAAGATTGACTATCCCAGAATAGCGCTGACGGCCGTGTTCCTGCTGGCCATGTTTCTGCTGGGAAGGGCGGTGGGGGCTGCCACCCACAGAGTGACCGCAACCTCTGCCATAGCCCAGTCCCCGGAGAACTGGGGACTGGGATTCGGGGAAGAGGGCAGCCAGCCCAGCGGCAATGCGTCCGCGGCGGAGCTGGCGAAGTACAATGCCTATTATGTGGGAAACGCCCAGGATAAGGTGATTTACCTGACCTTTGACGCGGGCTATGAGAACGGCAATACGGAACCCATATTGGACGCGCTGAAAAAGCACAATGCCACGGCCACGTTCTTCGTGGTGGGCCACTACCTGGAGTCGGCTCCGGAGCTGGTGAAAAGAATGGTGGCCGAGGGGCATACCGTGGGCAATCACACCTACCATCACCCGGATATGTCCAGCATTTCCGACAGGGACGCCTTTGCCCGGGAGATGAACGACGCGGCAGCTCTCTACAAGGAGATCACAGGGCAGGAGATGACGGCCTATTACAGACCGCCGCAGGGAAAGTACAGCACGGAGAATCTGAAGATGGCAAAGGATATGGGCTATGCCACTTTCTTCTGGAGCCTGGCCTATGTGGACTGGTATCAGGATAAGCAGCCCACCCACGAGGAGGCTTTTGATAAACTGCTGTCCCGGATACATCCCGGGGCCATCGTGCTTCTACATAGCACTTCCCAGACCAACGGGGAGATCATGGATGAACTTCTCACGAAATGGGAGGAGATGGGATATACCTTTAAGCCTTTGTCAGATCTGTGTGAGAAATAAAATACATTATGAAAGGGTCAGACTTCTTTGGAGGTCTGACCCTTTCAAGCTGTGTAAAAAATACTTAAGCGCTTTTTTTCTTTAACAGGTATGCGCCGCCGAAGCAGATACCGGCAGCTGCAACCAGCAATCCGGGATAAAAGAGGGGGTCGCCGGTTTTGGGGACATCGTCATACAGACTGTCATCGGGAGAAACCGGAACCACGGGGGCAACAGGTGTCACAGGAGTAACCGGAACTGTGGGGGCAGCAGGTGCCACGGGAGTAACCGGAACTGAGGGGACAACCGGTGTCACGGCAGAGGGATCGGTAACTCCGGGAACAGGAACGGTAGTTCCGGGAACAGGATCGGTAGCTCCAGGAACAGGAGCTACGGGAACGGTTACAGTCGGGTCGACAGGTGCAACCGGCGGAACGAGGGCGGGGACCGTGCTGTACTTGCTGGCATCCGTCTTCAGGATTCCCTCTTCCTGCCGGAAGGAGTTGGCCTGGAAATTGTAGAACTCGTTATATACCTTCTCGGCGTCTCCGGTCCTTACGTAGTCCACAGTGCCCACCACGGCGATAGTCTGCTCGCCGCTGCGCTCCTTGGTGATATACAGATTGGTCACGTTATTGTTGAAATTTGCCACGGCATTGTCATACACATGGGCATTGGTTACATCTCCGTTGACAACTCCCACACTGTCCCGCAGCACATATACATTTTCCACGCTTTTTGCGGTGATGACAGCCAGATGCGAGTGGTTAAAGGTAATATTGTTCAGGCTGACCGGCACCTCCAGGTTCAGGTTGTGTTCGCCGCCCTCGATGACCAGGATGTCGCCGTCCTTGATGGACTGTTTCAGGTAGTATAATTCTCTGTGACCTGCATTATTGTCATCCCAGGCCCCTACATGGTAGCGCCACTCCTCCTTGTCCTCCACATATTTCAGAGAGTAGGTGACAGGCTCCGCCGCGGATACCCGCAATTGTTCTGAACCGGACAACAGAAACAGCATGGCTGCCGCCGCCAGCAACGAAACAATGGTTTTCAGTCTCTTCATGTTTTTACCTCCTGTTTTATGCATGGTTGTTATGAATCAATGCTGTCGGTACGTACAGTGTACCGTGAATCTGTGGGAAGACCGCCGCCGTATCCGTAAGGATCAGCGGAAAGGAGCGTAGACGCTCTCACAACCCGTCTCCCGGGCTACCACCACAAACCGTCCCCGGTCCACATGATAGGCGCAGGTGGAAAGAGTCAGGAAGCGGTCTCCGAACTCCGCCGTGACCCCGGTGTCATACAGGGACAGTTCCTTGATGTTGGTGTAAAAATCATCGAACTCCTCCTGGGTGTCAGCCTGAAAAAACTGGTAAAATTTAAAAACCTGATCGGTCTTTTTGTATACCTGGGACCGGAAGACGGCGATCACCTCATAGGTGCGGAGACTGTCCTCTGTGTGCAGAAGCATTTCCCGGTGATCCTGGAAAAAGGATTCCTCCTGATATTTGTCCAGATCACCGAACATGGCCCCCGACTTCATGTTGTGACCATGAATAATCAGGTTGGTGGTCAGAGGGTCCACACAGCTGTCCGTGTCCAGGATCAGGCAGCCATTCTGGTCGGCCTGACCATCGAAGCCCCTGCGGAGATAGTAGTTCTCGTCACGGGGGGTCCACATGACGGGATAATCTATGCGGGTGTCCGGTACCACCAGCCACGCCGCCATATCTTCATTGGCCAGAAAACTGTCCTGATAGGGGTTCTCCAACGGCTCCGGTGTGGCCGTGGGCTCCGGCGTACTCTGAATCTCCTCCTCGTAGACGGTTTCCTCCGGCGCGGAATCCGGAGGGGGGACCGGCGGTTCCTGCGGCGGCTCTACAGATAAGTAATCTTCGGCGGAGGCGCGGAGGGCCTCCAGGGTCTCCTGGGAATGCCTGTCCGTCAGATGCCGGTACAAAAGGATTCCCCCCGCGGCGGACAGACAGCTTAGTCCCAGAAAGACCAAAATGATCATCCATGTTCTCGTAGTCTTTTTCATGGCTTCATTATACGATAAACAGTGGGGATATTGCAATAAGTTTAGAAAAATATAAGAAATATAGATTTTATTTGTAACGATTTACCAAAAGATTCTGACAGTTTGTAAGAAGACATAAAATGTCTTGCGGTCCATAAAGGGACTTTATGCTTTGGAGCAGCCGCAGGGCAATGGCACAGCTATCGGATCAGGAGGTCAGAGAAGTGAGAGGGAAAGAGAAATGTAAGGCATTGAAGGAAATACGCGTACAGATTGCCCGGGAGAACGATATCCCCTATGCGGTGTCTCAGTGTACCTATCAGGGAGAGTGCAGGGGGACCTGCCCAAAATGTGAGGCGGAACTGCGGGATCTGGAGCGGCAGCTGGCGATCCGCCAGGGATTGGGCAAAGCCGTGGCGGTGGCGGGAATCTCCGTCTCTGTGTGCGGCGCCCTGACGGCCTGTAGTCCGGCGGATATGGTCCGAGAGTTTTGGGGGACGGAAACGGTGGAAACCGCGGGGGATATCGCCATGCCGGAGAGCCGGACAGAACCGGGAGGCATGGCGACCTTGCCGGAGGGGCAGGATGATGACGGGGACCCGGGACAGAACCTGGATTACGGTCAGGAGGGAGCCGGGGAAGGATCGGTGGGCCGGACGGATTCCCTGCCGGGGGAAGTGCCGGAACCTGAACATGTGGATGAAGTGCTGGCGGGAGAACTGCCGCTGTCAGAAGAGGAAACCATGGAGATAGAAGGACGCATCGCCCTGCCGGAAGGGGAGGCCATGGAGGAAGAGAACCTGCCCCTGCCGGAAGGGGAGGCCATGGAGGGAGAGAGCCTGCCGCTGCCGGAGGGGGGGAATGCAGAGGGAGAGGTCCTGACCGGTCCGGAAGTACAGCAGGAGCAGAAGCCGGAGATAGAGGGAGACATCGCCCTGCCGGAAGAAGGGACAGAGCCCGGCGGTGAAAATGCTCCGGTCTTCAGGGAGGCCGCGCCATGACGGTCACGCTTCCGGTGTTTTCCATAGAGCGCCATCGGCTGGTCACGGACGGACAGGGGGTGACTACGCTGGTGGGCGCCTACGGCTGTCCTCTTCAGTGCAGATACTGCCTGAATCCACATGCCTGGAACCCCGCAACTCTGGAGCGGTGCGCGCGTCTGACGCCGGAGCAGCTGTATGAAAAAGTAAAGATTGACAATCTGTACTTCCTGGCCACCGGGGGCGGAGTGACCTTCGGGGGCGGAGAGGCGCTCCTGCACGCGCCGTTTATCGCCGCGTTCAGGAAGGTCTGCGGCCCGCAATGGCATCTGGCCGTGGAGACGTCCCTGCATGTGCCGCCCCGGAACCTGGAACAGGTACTGGATGTGGTGGATGAGTTTATTGTGGATATCAAGGATCTGGACGAGAAGGTGTACGAGTCCTATACCGGACATCCCCAGACGCCGCTGAAAGAGAATCTGCGGCATCTGGCGGCGTCCGTATCCCCCGGGAAGGTACAGATCCGTATTCCCCGCATCCCGTCATATAATACGGAAGAACATGTTCGCGCGTCCCGGGACTGGCTGAAACGGCTGGGATTTGACCGGCTGGAAATCTTCAATTATATCCTGCGATAGTAGTGATGGTAATCATCTGCACGATAGAGTCTCAAAAAAATTTCAATTTAGCATATTATACCAAACAAAAACTATTGCGAAAATCTAAATAATGTATTATAATTGATATGCAAACGTTACGAAAGGAGGTAAGGAGACATGAAACTGAACCCAAGAGAACTCGAAGTATTGAAGATTTTGCACGAAAATGACCGGGCGTTGACCTCCACGGAGATTGTGAATGCTGGCAATGAACTGACACAGAGCACTGTGCAGGCTGTACTGCGCAAGATGCTGGCGGCGGAGCTGGTGGAAGTGCAGGGGGTGACCCATAGCGGCAACGTTCTGAGCAGAACGTTCGGGGCTACTCCAAGGTCCAGAGAGGTATTGACCGAGAAGTTTTTGAGTGAAATCAGAAGTTTCCATTCCATTATCGACAAGATGGACATACTGGCCGGACTGATGGAACTGGAAGAGGACGGCCCCGGGAAAGAGGCAGAGCTTGACAAGATGATCAAGTATCTGACCGGCCTCAAAAAGAAGGGCAAATAAAACGATACATAGCAGCGCC
The DNA here is from genome assembly GCA_910583845.1 of uncultured Acetatifactor sp. Lineage (GTDB taxonomy): Bacteria > Bacillota > Clostridia > Lachnospirales > Lachnospiraceae > Acetatifactor. The sequence continues at coordinate 12,937 of CAJUAB010000032.1, read as the reverse complement.
GGAATCCCCGCTTCGCGGGAGTTTCGGTGCAGGAATGAAAAGAGACCGGACATGTTGAGGATGTCCGGTCCTTTTTCGATTGCCTTCCGGAGGTTCTTTGCGGAGTTACTTTTTGCTGCCCAGGATGGTCTGGTGCAGAGAGGTGAACAACTCACTGTAGCGCAGATTTTTTTCGGTAAAACAGGCGATGTCCACATAGAGGCTCAGAGGGATTTCTCTTTCCTCGTAGAGAAAACACTGACCGTTCATGGACAGAATTTTGTCCGCGATCTGCCGCGCGTAGGAGGAGTCCTCGCTGGCAGTCAGCATGGCGAACTCGTCCCCGCCAATGCGGAAGACCAGGTCCTGTGGGCCGCTGCACTGGTCCATGCGGCGGGCGGTCTCGGCAATGGCCAGGTCGCCGGCCCTGCGGGCAATCTCGTTGATGGGAATCAAAGACCGGATATCGCAACACACAAACCAGCAGTTTTTCCGCTCTTTGAACAGGTCATACAATTCACTGATATCTACTATTTTTCTATGGCTCATTTCTTCATCTCCACAATCATACGCCGACGGATTCAGTCGGGGGCAAAGGTCCGCAAAAGACCGCTCCTGGCGGTAAGCGGACGGACTACAGTTCCACATGGATTCGAAAGCTCTGGTGAAGGCTTCGTTGCTCTGGTAACAATATCGCAGGGCGATATCCAGAATACTGTCCTTGGGGCAGTCCAGCAGGTCCCGGGCGGCGCGGGTCAGCCGCCTTTTGATGAGATATTCCTTTACCGAGTAGTGCGCCAGTCTGCGAAACAGTTTTTGCAGACTGGAGGGGGAGCAGTAGCACGCCTTTGCCACATCCTCGGCAGTGATATTCTCGCTTAAGTTTTCCTCCATATAGCACAGGGCCAGGTTCAGCAGGGCTAAGTGATCCATAAGTACAGTTCCTTTCCGACGTCGTACTTTCAGGATAACACAGATCTGAAAAGTTCTCTTGATATTTTCTGTTTTTATATGGATTCCCGATATTCAGAGGGTGTTTTGCCCACAAATTTCTTGAATTGTCTCATAAAATGAAGCTCGCTGTTGTACCCGCAGAAAGCGGAGAGCTCGCGGATGCTGATTTCGCTGTTCTGTAAGTGATATTTTGCCAGTTCCAGCCGCGCTCGGATGATATCCTGCCCACAGGAGCAGTTGAAGAACCTTTTGTACAGATGCTGGAAGTAGGACAGGCTCAGACACATGGACGCAGCCAGCTGCTCTATGGGAGGGGCGGCAGCCGGGCTGCTGTAGATCCGGGTCCGCAGTTCGCAGAATGGCCGATAATACTGAGGGGACATGGAATCCCGGGAATTTTCCGCCTCTTCCAGCAGGGCATAGAGAAAAAGATGCATAAAAGCATCCATCATGGGGGCGAGATAGAGGGAAGCCGTGTGAAAAAGATTGGTCATCTGTCTGACATACTCGGACAGCCGATGGAAATCTCTGGGGGAAATCAGACGGCCCAGATAGGGTTTCAGCTTCCGCAAAAGCTCCTGGTCATCGGCGTCCGCCGTAAAGTGAATCCAGTCGTCATTATAGCCGGGTATCCCGCAGCCGTACCGGATACGGGCTCCGGGAGGAAAGCAGATCAGGGTATTGGGGATCAGGGCAGCCTTTTCGCCGCCCGTATCATACCACGCCTTCTGCTTGACCAGCAGAATAAGATAATCGGGAAGGCCCTGCCTGTATTCGAAACGGCAGGGAGTAGGGTGGAGGGAGTCATGGCCGCAGTTTGTAACCTGTATCATCCGGTATACCTCCTATTTAAATCGCTGCGCGATGGCTCTAAAGGGTAAAGTCCCTTCGGCGCATCCCTTTGAGAGGAGCTTTCATTCGAAACGCACGCATGAAAGCTCCTCTCGTGCGCCTTCGCGACTTTACCGTGTGATGTTCCAGCCGCGGGCAAAACGGAATAATAAATCGCTGCGCGATGGCTCTGAAGGGTAAAGTCCCTTCGGTGCTCCAGCCGCGGGCAAAACGGCGATAAAGCAGAATAAGTCAGTCAATAGCATTATAGGGCATTGCATCCTGCCTGTCAATTTTATATGATGAACATATTGTATATCATGAAAAGCGGGGCGTGCGGATGGCAGAAATGACTTTTCGGATACGCTCTGAAACAGCGGGATCATATTGCGGAAAAATCCTGCGGTACAGGGAAAGGAGAAGGTATGAAAGAATTTATGAACGAGGCGGATCAGGCATGGGCACAGGAGGTTTTCCGGAAGCTGGAGGCCAAAATCGAGAAAGAATGCGGACGTATGGGGGACAAAATCCCGTATATTCCGGAAAACGGAAGATATCAGGAGGATCTGGGAGAAAAGGACATCGCATGGTGGACCAACGGCTTCTGGGGAGGGCTGCTCTGGCAGCTGTACCATGCCACCGGCAAGGATCTGTACCTTCAAAAGGCCAGGCGGCAGGAGGAGAGGCTGGACCGTTCCCTGGAAGAATATGAAAATCTGTACCATGACGTGGGATTCATGTGGATGCACACGGCGGTGGCTGACTATCGTCTCACCGGGGAGCACAGCTCTTTTGTCAGGGGGATGCATGCGGCCAATCTTCTTGCGGGGCGCTTCAACGTGCTGGGCAACTATATCCGGGCCTGGAACGAGGATAAGACAGGCTGGATGATTGTGGACTGCCTGATGAATTTATCCCTTCTGTACTGGGCCACGGAGGAGACCGGGGACCCTCGTTTCGCGGCCATCGCGAAACGCCACGCGGATACGGCCATGGCGAAGGTTCTGCGCCCGGACGGCTCCTGCAATCATATCGCCATCCTGAACCCGGAGACGGGGGAGGTGGAGTCCCTGCCCGCGGGACAGGGTTATGGCGAGGGATCAGCCTGGTCCCGGGGGCAGGCGTGGGCGGTCTACGGATTTGCCATCAGCTATGCCCACACGGGGGATAAGAAATATCTGGACGCGGCCAAGAGCGTGGCCCACTATTTTATCTCCAATATTGCCATCACAGGATTTCTGCCGCTGTGCGATTTCCGCGCGCCCATGGAGCCGGTATACTATGATTCCACCGCAGGGGCCTGTGCTGCCTGCGGCCTGCTGGAGATTGCCGGACATGTGCCCGAACTGGAGAAGCCTCTGTATGAGCAGAGCGCGCTTAAGTTGTTAAAGGCCATGGAGGAACACTTCTGCAACTGGAACGAGGAGGAAGACGGTATTCTCACCATGGGCAAGGTGGCCTACCACGAGCGGGGAGAGAGGCAGCAGGTGCCCATTATCTATGGGGATTATTTCTTCACGGAGGCAATTCTGCGCCTGCTGGAGAAAGACCTCTTTATCTGGTAGGAGAGAGTGCGGAAAACGCGGAACGCAGGATATAAAGCCGCGCAGGCGAAGCGAATCAATCAGGAGGATGGATATGATTACAATAGAAGTAGTGGACGCCGATGAAAAGATCCTGGCCAGGGGCCGGGAAGAGGACGAAGTCAGTCTTTTCCATGAGTGGGAATATCAGCCGGGAAGCGCCATCAGAGTGCGGTTTGATGAAGTGCCGGGATACTACTGGATGCAGCTGGATGACGCGGGAGGGAGAAGTCTGGTCTATGTGACCGGAGACATCCGGTACGAGATCCCCTTTGGAGAGAAGAGAACCAATCTCTCTCCCAAAGTGTTTTCGGGTCAGAAGCATCTTCTGTGGGTCAGGAAAGCAAGGGATTTTGAATATGGGGCATACCGCAATCTGGCCTTCAATGTATGGGACCAGCATCATATACATAATCTGTACCCCCACGCCCATGCCAATGTGGAGACCCGGGGCGAGGCGGTATTCGCAGCGCGCAACGCCATCGACGGGGTGACGGCGAACAACTCCCACGGAGAGTGGCCCTATGCGTCATGGGGAATCAACCGGCAGGATGACGCCAGGATCAGGCTTGACTTTGGCAGGATGGTGACAATCGACCGTCTGGTGCTATATACAAGGGCGGATTTTCCCCATGATAACTGGTGGGAGAGCGTGGATTTCAGCTTTTCAGACGGAAGCGCGCTTGCGTGGAAGCTGGAAAAAAGCGTGCGGCCCCATGAAATCGTGTTTGAAAAGAAGGAGATCAGCTGGCTGGAGATGCATGACATGAAAAAATCTCCGGACCCCTCCCCGTTTCCTGCGTTGACACAGATTGAAGTATATGGGTGTTGATATTTTTTCCTTTTTCCGATAAACTATAAAACAGAAGAACAGGAGCTTTATGGACGGATCAGGCGGGGGCGTCAGATTCCACAGGGAAGACAGGCAGCGCCCGGCGGCCATGGGAGTCCATATGAGGAGGCACAGCAGGTGGAAGAGCGGCAGGCGGCCCGGGAGCCGGATAGCAGAAAACAGGAGATACAAAAGCTGGCGCGGCAGGTGCTGGCTCTGGCCAGAGACAATATTCTCATATCCCTGCGCTTTCTGGACGTGGCGCTGCTGCGCCTGATCTGGGAGGACAAGGGAGCCATCGGCTGTATGGCCGCGGACGGCGGCACGGTGTGGTATGATCCGGAATATGTGCTCAGGCTTTATCAGAGGGACCCCGCCCTGGTGGCCCGCAGTGTGCTGCATCTGCTGCTGCACTGTGTTTTTTCCCACAGCTTTGCCTATGACAAAGTGGAGAAGGAACTGTGGGACCTGGCGGCGGATATGGCAGTGGAGGGCGTGATCCTGGAGATGGATCTGCCCATGACCCGCCTGGCCGGGGACGCGGAGGCGGAGGGCAGGCTGCGTGTCTGGAGGGAGGATGTGGGCGCCCTGACGGCGGAGCGGATCTATAAATATATGAGGCACAATCCCGTCACGCCCAGGGAGCGGCAGGAACTGACCAGGCTTTTTTACCGGGACAATCATGAGCGCTGGACCCCGAAGGAGGAGATCCAGATGACGGCGGAGCAGTGGAGACAGATCGGCGAGCGGGTGAAGGCGGACCTGAAATCCTTTACCCAGAGCAGGGCGGGCACCCAGGGGCTGGAGAAAAATCTGGCGGAGGCCACCCGGGACCGGTATGATTACGGCGCTATATTGAGGCGGTTCGCGGTTATGGGTGAGGACCTGACGGTCAACGACGAGGAATTTGACTATATCTATTATGCCTATGGGCTGGAGCGGTACGGTAATATGCCTCTGATTGAGCCTCTGGAGTATCGGGACGCCAGAAAAGTAAAAGAGTTTGTCATTGCCCTGGATACTTCCGCCTCCTGTCGGGGGCCTGTGGTGAAAGAGTTTCTGAATAAGACCTATTCCCTGCTCAAGGGCTCGGAGAATTTCTTTACCCGGATCAATGTGCATATAATGCAGTGCGACAACGAAGTGCAGAGCGATACCAAAATAACCTGCGATGAGGATTTTCAGAATTTTCTGGCCCACGGCAGGCTGCAGGGCTTCGGTGCCACGGATTTCAGACCGGTGTTTGACTATGTGGACAGACTGCTTGAGCAGGGGGAGTTTGAGAATCTCAAGGGGCTGATCTATTTTACAGACGGCTATGGGATCTACCCGGAGCGGATGCCCGCCTACGATGTGATTTTTGCCTTTCTGGAGGAGGACGAGATGCGCCGGGACGTGCCTCCCTGGAGCATGAAAGTCGTGATTGAGAGTGATCTGTGAAAAGAGGAATCGGAGAAGATGAACATCAGACAGGCAAAGGAGTATATAAAGGACTCCGTAAACATTTATCTGAAAAAGGATGAATTTGGGGAGTACTGCATCCCTGTGGCGCGCCAGCGGCCCATCTTTCTGCTGGGAGCGCCGGGGATCGGCAAGACGGCTGTCATGGAACAGGTGGCCCAGGAGATGGGGATCGCGCTGGTGTCCTACTCCATGACCCATCATACCCGGCAGTCGGCGCTGGGACTGCCCCTTATCGCCCATAAGACCTATGACGGCAGGGAATATGACATTTCCGAATATACAATGAGCGAGATTATCGCCGCCATCTATGAGACCATGGAGAAGAGCGGCATCCGGGAGGGAATCCTGTTTCTGGACGAGATCAACTGTGTGTCCGAGACGCTGGCCCCGGCCATGCTGCAGTTTTTGCAGTATAAAATCTTCGGACGGCATCAGGTGCCGGAGGGATGGGTCATTGTCACCGCGGGCAATCCGCCGGAATACAACAAGTCCGTGCGGGAATTTGACGTGGTGACCATGGACCGGCTCAAGGTCATGGAGGTGGAGGCGGACTGGCGCACCTGGAAGGAATATGCGCTGGAGCGTCACCTGCACAGCGCCGTCCTGAACTTTCTGGATCTGAAAAAAGAATACTTCTACCATATGGAAATCACGGCCAGGGGGCGAAGCTATGTGACGGCCCGGGGCTGGGAGGATCTGTCGGAAATTCTGTACCACTACGAGGAGGAGAGCCTGAAAGTGGATGAGACGCTGGTGGGCCAGTATATCCGCAATGAGCGGATCGTCAGGGAATTTACCGCGTATTATGACCTGTACAGGAAATATCAGAAGGATTACCGCATACAGGAGATTCTGGAGGGAAGGCCTGCCGTGCAGTCCATAGCCCGGGCCAGGGAGGCGGCTTTTGACGAGCGGCTGTCCCTGGTGGGGATGCTGCTTGACCGGATGCTGGCGGATATGCAGGAGGTTATGGAACAGACGGCGTACCTTACGGACACCCGGGCGGTGCTGCTGGCGGTGAAAAATATGGCTGCCGGGGACGTCCGGCCGGAACAGGTGGCGGCCTACATGGAGCAGCTGGAGGAGAAGAAACGCGGCCAGATGTTTGCTCTGGACAGAGCCGGGGCCCTGTCCGGGGAGGAGCGCAGGAAGTATAAGAGGGTGCTTCGATTTCTGGAAAAGGCAAGGAAAGCGGTGGTGACAGGGGAATCCGGCGGGGAGATCTTATCCCGGGGAGGACAGGAGGATACATGGTCCGGGGAGAAGGCGTTCGCACTGGTGAAAAGTCTCTTTGAGGCGGAGGTATCCGCGATGAAACGGAAGACGGAAGGGGTACAGGAAGAACTGCGTCATCTCTTCGCTTTCGCGCAGGAGGCTTTCGGAGAGGGGAATGAGATGCTGATTCTGGTGACGGAGCTGACGGTGAGCAGCGCCGGAGCGGCATTTATCGCCTCCTTTGGCAGTCCGGAGTATCAGCGTTTCAGCCAGGAGATGATGCTTTCGGAGAGGCAGAGCCGGATACAGGGACAGATTGCGGATCTGAACCTGTAGAGGAGCGTCCGGAGCTTTCGCGCCCGGATCTGTGAGAACGCGACTGCGCAGACGGATGCAGGACCCGATACGGATGGCCGCAGTACAGCGCTGAATGGTGATGCACATCTGACGGAAAGCATTTTCAGACACGCTCCGGAATGACAGGCGGAAAGAGGGAAATGGGAAGGTATGAAGGAATATGAGTACAGCGAGGATGGCTGCAGCCTGAAATACAGGATAGAGCCGGAAGGGATCTGCGTCACTGGCTGGCGGGGGCAGGGCTGGATGGCCCGGATTCCGGAACAGATTGACCACCTTCCGGTTACGGCCATTGACAGAAAGGCTTTTCTCAGCAGAAAAAAACTCCGGGAGATACGGCTGCCGGTCACTCTGCGCAGCATCGGGGACTGGGCCTTTGCCTACTGTAATTATCTGGAGCGCGTCGCTTTGCCGGCGGGATGCGTCCATATGGGGAAAGCCCTGTTTCTGGACTGCGGACATCTGGAATGCGTGGAGGGAATTTGCAGGGACAGGGCCGCCCCGGAGGGCGCGGGGGAGGCATGGACGCCCCAGGCAGGACGGCTGCTGGCGGCGGGGCTGATCCAGATGGAGGCGTATTATCTGCTGGAGCCCTCCGCGGTGGGCAGTCCGGACTGGCTGCGGAAATGGGATGCCAGACTGGAGGCCGTGCTGGACGCGGAAGATCAGGAGGGATACTCCAGGCAGGTACTCTGCGGCGAGGAGGATTACGGCAGCACGGATCTGGAGGCCTTTCTACAGGCCAAAAGGCAGAAAAAGACGCGGCTTGCCATGCTGCGGCTGCTCTGTGACGAAGGGCTCGGAGACGGACTGCGAAAGAAGCTGGAAGGATATCTCAAAGCGCATACCAAGGGCTGCGCCAGTGAAGAGAGCTGGCAGGTGGTGCTGGCGGAGGGAGAAATCAGGCCCGAGTATGTCAGGCTTTTTCTGGAACTGGGTTGTGTGACCCGGGAAAACATAGAGGCCATGATCCGCCAGATGCGGGAGGACCAGCCTCAGCTGCGGGCATCCTTTCTGCGCTATCGTCAGGAGAAGCTGGGGCAGGGGGACTTTTTCGCGGGATTATCTCTGTAGGCCCATACGGAGGGCGGGAGAATGTGAGGACGCTCTGGAGGGAAGGGTTCTTATGGGGCAACAGAAAAAGAGATATTTCTGCCGGGCAGTGGTTGCCGTTATGGAAAAAGATGCTATAATATACGCAAAGAACGCTCCATTGGTTCTGCGTATCACATAAAAATTATAAAGAAAGAAGGACAAGAACATGACATTGGCGGAGGCAAAACAGAAGCTGGCTCAGTATGGCCAGGAGCATGTACTTAAGTATTACGGGGAACTGGACCCCGCGGGGCAGGAGGCGCTGCTTTCGCAGATCGCGGAGACGGATATGAGCATCCTGGCGTCCTGCAAGCACAGGGAAGAACTCGCCCAAAGGGGGGAGATCACCCCGCTGGCGGCCATGGAGCTGGACGAGATCAGGGACAATCAGAAGAGCTTTACATCCACGGGCATCGGGGCCATCCATGACGGCAAGGTGGGCGCGGTGCTGCTGGCGGGCGGAATGGGCACCCGTCTGGGCTCTGACAATCCCAAGTGCATGTACAATGTGGGCATCAACAGGGAATTGTACATTTTCGAGTGTCTGGTGAATAACATGATGGATGTGGTCCGGCAGAGCGGCAGCTGGTTCCACCTCTTTGTCATGACCAGTGAGAAAAACAACGACACTACGATACAGTTCATGCAGGAGAAGAAATTTTTCGGATACAACCCGGAATTTGTGCATTTCTTCAAACAGGAGATGGCTGCGGCGACAGACTATGAGGGCAGGATCTATCTGGAGGAAAAGGGCAGGCTGGCCACATCTCCCAACGGTAACGGCGGCTGGTTTATCTCCATGAAGAACGCGGGTCTGCTGGAGCTGGTGAAAAAGGAAGGGATTGAGTGGCTCAACGTGTTTGCCGTGGACAATGTGTTGCAGCGGATTGCCGATCCCTGCTTTGTGGGGGCTACCATTCAGAGGAATTGTGATGTGGGCGCGAAGGTGGTGCGCAAGAATGCCCCGGATGAAAAAGTGGGCGTGATCTGTCTGGAGGATGGCAGACCTTCCATCGTGGAATACTATGATCTGACCCAGGAGCTGATGGACGCGAAAGATGAAAAAGGCAATCCGGCGTACAATTTCGGCGTGATTCTGAATTATCTGTTCCGCGTATCCGCGCTGGAACAGCTGCTGGACGGCAATCTGCCCCTGCATATCGTGGAGAAGAAGATTCCCTGTCTGGATGAGAACGGAGAGCTGGTCAAGCCCCAGGAACCCAACGGTTATAAGTATGAGAACCTGGTGCTGGATATGATTCATCAGATGGACAGCTGCCTTCCCTATGAAGTGGAGCGGAACCGGGAGTTCGCGCCCATCAAGAACAAGACAGGCATTGACTCCGTGGAGAGCGCCAGAGCGCTGCTGCAGGAGAACGGAGTGGAGCTGTAGAAGCTGTAGAGAGCGGGAACGGGTAAAATTACATTGGAAGTAATACTTCCCGATACGGACTGGAGCGATACCGCAGGCGTGGCCGGCGGTATGCGGAAAAGAGGTAAACATGAAAATATTGGTGGCAGGCGGCGCGGGATATATCGGCAGCCATACGGTGGTGGAACTGCAAAACGCGGGCTATGAGGCGGTGGTGCTGGACAATCTGAGCAATTCCAGCGAGAAGGTGCTGGAGAGAGTGGAAAAACTCACAGGGAAAGCGGTGCCTTTCTACAAGGCGGATATTCTGGACAGAGCTGCTCTGGAGAAAATATTTGACCGGGAAAAGCCGGACGCGGTGATTCATTTCGCGGGGCTTAAGGCTGTGGGGGAATCCGTTCAGAAGCCCTGGGAATATTATGAGAACAACATTTCCGGCACATTGACGCTGGTGGACGTGATGCGTCGGCACGGGGTCAAGAACATCATCTTTTCCTCCAGTGCCACGGTGTACGGCGATCCGGCCTTTGTGCCCATCACGGAGGAGTGCCCCAAAGGGCAGTGTACAAATCCCTACGGCTGGACCAAGTCCATGCTGGAGCAGATTCTGTCGGATATACAGAAAGCAGATCCCGAGTGGAATGTGATTCTGCTGCGGTATTTCAATCCCATTGGCGCCCATAAGAGCGGCACCATCGGTGAGAATCCCAACGGCATACCCAACAACCTGATGCCCTATATCACCCAGGTGGCGGTGGGCAAGCTGCCTCAACTCAGTGTATACGGAGATGACTATGATACGCCGGACGGCACCGGCGTCCGGGATTATATCCATGTGGTGGATTTGGCTCTGGGACATGTGAAGGCCCTGAAGAAGATAGAGGAGAAGGCCGGTCTGAAGATTTACAATCTGGGAACGGGTACCGGCTACAGTGTGTTGGACGTGGTGAAGAACTTTGAAGAGGCCAGCGGTGTCAGGATTCCATATGTGATCAAGGGACGCCGGGCAGGGGATATCGCCTCCTGCTATTCGGACGCGGCCAAGGCCCGGGAAGAGCTGGGCTGGGAGGCCAAGTACGGAATCCGGGAAATGTGCGCTGATTCCTGGAGATGGCAGAGCCAGAACCCCAACGGGTACGAGGAATAAAGCAAGCGCGACAAAACGAAGCAGGAAGCCGCATCCCCTGGTCTGTGGGGATGCGGCTTCGCTGCGGTAAGTGACCAGCCCCTGTTCCGGAAAAGGGGCGTTTTCAGGACAGGAGGGAGATACACTTGAAGCATGTAGGAACCAAAACAATGGAAACTGCGCGGCTGGTGCTGCGGAGGCTCGAACCGACCGATGCGGAAATGATGTTCCGCAACTGGACAGGTGATGATAAAGTCACACGTTTTCTGCGGTGGGATGCCCATAAAACGGTGGATGAGACAAAGAGCATGATTCAGCAGTGGATTGACAACTATCCGTTTGATTCGACATATTACTGGGGAATGTACCTGAAAAACGGAGAAATGATCGGCTCAATCGGTGTCACCATAACCTCGGAATACGACTTGAAAGGTGAATTGGGCTATAAAATTGGCAGCCGGTGGTGGAATCAGGGCTATGCAAGTGAAGCGGCGAGAGCGGTTTTGGATTATATGTTCCGCAATACGGATGTTGAGAGAATTGGTTCATTCAGTTCGGTGGAAAACATTGCTTCCGGAAAAGTGATGGAAAAGGCTGGCATGCGCTATGAAGGACTTTTGCGGCATTACTATAAGACAAGGGACGGATTTCATGATTGCGTCTTATATGGAATCATACGAAACGAATGGGAGCAGGCATACCTGGAACAGGTTCCGGATTTGCAAAGAGGCTGTCCGCTGCCACTGGCATAAGCCAAAGCAGCGGATTCGCTTACAAAACGTCAGGCCACATACGCGTACATAAAGATAAAATGGCAGATGCTTCCTCCCATGACGAACAGATGGAAGATCTCATGGGAGCCAAAATACCGGTGATGGGCGTTGAAGATCGGGAGCTTGAGCGCGTAGATCACTCCGCCCACGGTATAGATGATGCCGCCTGCCAGGAGCCATAGAAAGGCGGCGGTGGGCAGGGTGCTGTGCAGCTGACCGAACACCAGGACGCATACCCAGCCCATGGCGATGTAAATCAAGGAAGAAAACCACTTGGGACAGGTGATCCACAAAGCCTTGATCAACATGCCCGCGATGGCAATCCCCCAGACCAGCGCCAGCATGGCATAGCCCACTGTGCCGCCCAGCACGATCAGACACACGGGGGTGTAGGAACCGGCGATCAGCACAAAAATCATCATGTGATCAATTTTTCGGAAAAATTTAAGCCTGGAACCGGTGAGGTTCACGCTGTGGTAAGTGGCGCTGGCTCCATAGAGCAGAATCATGCTGACCATGAATACAGCCATGGCTGTCAGAGTCACATGACCGCCGGATACAGCCGCCTTGATCAGCAGCGGCATGGCGGCGAATACGGCCATCATCATAGCAACGAAATGGGTCAGGGCACTGCCCGGTTCTCTGATTGTAATCTGCATAAGAACACCTCCACTTAAAATTCTGCTGTCTGAGAAACAGCGGTGGCTGTCAGACAGACGCGCAATTATCTGAATCTATTATATGTAGTTTTTGAAACTACATTCAAGATAGTTGAATACTACACCCTGCCAATGGGATTGTCAACCCCTTTTTTGAAAAAAAGAAACTGCCGGCAGACGCAGCGGCAGTTTTGGTTCAGTCTTCCTCAATCACCTGAATTTCCAGATAGTCGAAAGAAATCTCTTCTATAAAATTGTCCTGGCGGAATCTGGCCTTGCTATGGCGCTTGAATTCCGTCACGGTGGCATCCAGCCAGATGGGTTTTCCCAGATCAAATTCATAGCAGACCTGATCCAGCGCCCGGAATATCTTATGGGTGCGGGTATCCGGACTGTCATCAACGATTACGGTATCCCGCAGCATTCTGTTATCTTTGAATTCCCTTGCCCATAATCTGAACATAAGGCATGCTCCCTTCGTGTGCAATCGTAACAGGCAATCCGGAACAGGAATGGATCAGCTCCGTCACTCGCGGACAGTGTTCCCGGCCGCCCGTTGTCATAAGTAAGGGTATTATATCATGTGTACACTTCGCACATGATATAGATGGCCATCCGGCCGTTTCCTGTCTTGAATAAGGTCATTGTACCAAGCCGCTTACGCGGCCGCAAGTGCCAAAAACAATTTCCCGCTAAA
>CAJUAB010000031.1 GCA_910583845.1 uncultured Acetatifactor sp. | reverse complement strand
ACAAAAACAGGCAATATCCGCTTTGCTTTGTCTTATACCTCATAGTTCGCGCTCCCCCTGCCGTACAATTTCAAAATGGACTTCGGATTATTCCGAAGTCCAAAAAATATGTTCCTCAAATCAGAAACAAACAGAACCCGCCGCCTCATAATCAACTCATGCTGCTAAATCCAAATCTTTTCAGTGTGCTGCCACACTAGTGCTGAGTAACGTGTGCCTGATTTGTCCATGAACGCAGTGGTGCTATTTCTTTATCGTAGCCGATACAACCGGCTGTTTCACATGAAATAGTTGAAAAGGAACCGTATGTTATCTCATAGATATCACAGTCTTTATGTGTCGTACATTTATATAAATACGTCATACTCAGTACTTTGGTTTTCTCGCCCCTGTCCACTCTGGTACCGCAAAATGGACATGCCTCGTAATTTACTGATGCCTGCACTTTTTCCATACTCTGAAAACCCATCACCAGACACAAAAACATCGACAAAAGTACCATTCCTACTTTTCTTTTCATTACTAATATACCTCCTTTATGTGTCATATCATTCTTCTACCACGTTGGCGGCTGTTCTGTTGCGTTCCTGGTTTATATTGATATATTATCTGCAATTAACATAAATGTCAATACTTTAAATATTCAATTTTTCACATATTCTAAATAGATTGTAATTGCATTTATGTATACTTCTCCTGCTGTTCTCTTCACATCTCTTTTCTTTCATCAATATTTTGTATTAGGTAATTGTGAAATTAATTCGCAAAGCAAATTTGCTTCCGCGCCCGTTTGGGTTATATTGGCCAATTCTTTGCAATCGGCTATTAAGATTTCCGGCGCAGCCCTCACCGCCGAAGGCATGGGGAATCAGGGATAAGCGCCCATGACGCTTTGCAACTTCAAGTTGCGTTTTCCTCCAAAAGAGAACCGCAAAGTTGGTGGAATATGTGGAAGAAACGTTATAAGATAGTCTCATCAATTCTTGATCAGGTTTTGAAATACGAAGATTATGCCGCCTGCGGTATGGATGAGGCTTATTTTTCACCGGTGCCGCAAGGGCGGATGTATGCCGTAAATGGAGGAAAATAGAAAATGAGTTTGGGTCAGAATCTGTTGTTCTTAAGAAAGATGAAAAATAATATGACGCAGGAGGAGCTGGCGGAATGTCTCGGCGTGAGCAGGCAGACCGTATCCAAGTGGGAACTGGACAGCGCTTATCCGGAGATGGAAAAACTGCTGGCGCTGTGCAGCCTGTTTTCCTGTTCTCTGGATCAGCTGGTGCGGGAGGATATGAATATCATCAATGAGGCGTATTCCAATATCCGCATCGAGGAAGTGGAAGATTTTCAGTATATTTCCTACACAGTGATCAGCCCTGAGCCGGAGGAGGACGCCATAGACCATGTAAACCGCTGGGCCAGACAGCTTGGGATGGACAATCCCAGAGTGATCGGCTGGGACTTTCCGGCTGTCTCCCAGGAACAGAGAAATGTACACCATATGCACGGTTATGGCGCGGCCCTGATTCTGGAGGGGGGGATATCCGGGGAAGGGCTGCCGGCAGAGCTGAAAAGGCAGGATACCCAGCGATATATTGCCATTACGATCAAAGATCCCCATACAGCGCCTTTTGAGTTGATTCCCAATGCATATAAGGTTCTCATGGCCTATATGAACACCAATGGGCTGAAAGGGAAATGGGACGGACGTCTGCTTGACTGCTTCGAGAGGGAGTATAATCTGGACGGCGTGTGGCATATGGATGTGTATATTGCTGTGGAGTAAGACGGGGCGAAAACAAGAGTTTATGACCGTCATAAATCTATACGGTATAACAATTTCAATGTTGACATTTTTAAAAATAAATAATATAATACACATATGAAAAAACATATTAAACACGGGGAGGATATTTGGCATGAAAAAAAGAGTATTAGTTTCCATGATGGTTTTGGGGGTGCTGTTTAGCAGTATTGTTGTACAAGCTGCCGGAGGAGAAACATGCAATCATACAAATATTAACTCCTTTGATTCCAAACCTTCTACAGATCATTATTTTCATTTCCTTGACAATAATGAAGTATGTCATATAACAGTAACTAAATATTTTACAACCTATTCCTGCCTGGATTGTGGAACAATAGTGGACGTTATTGATCACGAAAATATTGTTCATAGTAAACAGCATAATTAACTTTTCATCTTTATCGATGTTCTGAGAATATCAATCTTGGAACATCGATATTCATTTAGATGATTGAACTGTCTGTATAACAAATTTTTGTGTTGGAAAACTGGTAGTATTTATATGAAAGGAAAGAACATTAAAAAAATTTATGTCCTGCTATTGCTCTTATATGTATTACTGACGGCTTGCGCACAGCCGGGGGTGGATGTTACGCCGGAACAGTCTCAGGAAGCGCCGGATCGCAGTGCACACAATTGGATGACGGAACCCTGGCAGCACAGCAGTGCCGCATATGCTGGCGGGACATATTATGTGGAAAAATATATCAGTGGGCTGGAATATCAACTGGACCGGGAATATTATGACAGTTCCAGCGAATACAGATGCTGGGGATCTGATTTTTACGCACTGACGGAATACAGAATGTCTGCAGACTCATCCGGCCCCGAACTCTATTACCTCAGCTGTTATTCGGACGCGACGGAGAAAATCAGGCATCAGCAAATCCGATTGCCAGATCTGGAAGAATATGAAGACGCCGAATTCATTGTCTCATCTTATGATATTCTGAATCCGCAGGAGGTTGTTCTGTTTGTACAAGTGTTGAGGGAATCTGAGACACTTGCTTTTCTGGCCATGCATTTTTCCTGTGAAGGAGAATTTTTGAAAACGGTTGACCTGTATCCTGCTTTACAATTGAACGGGTGCGTTCTGGAGGACAAACTGATTATTCCGTTCATCTGCACGGACAGGGAAGGGCGTTTTTTTTTCATCACTTTTTCAGGGGAGATGAAAGTAGTGGTGCTGGATGTGGATGGAAAGCCGCTTACAGAACTCAAGTGGGATGAGGAAGATACCTTTTCCCTATTTGCCATGAAGACGGCGGAGGGAGAGCCTGTTTTTGAACAATACAGCGGTCGTGCGCAGGAAATGCGTCTGGTAATGTATGATCCGGCTACGGGAGGAGAGAGAGTTTTCAATGAACAGCTGCCATCCGGAAGCCCTAAGATCATTACCGGGGACGGCATTCTGTACTATGGGGACAGAGGACAGCTATACCGCTGGGATCTTTATTCAGGTGATATCGGAGTCTGTTTCCATTATGATGAGATTGGATTAGGAAGAAACAATTCCATGACCTGCATCGGTGTCAGCGGCACAGGCTTCCCTGTTATTATGGATACCAGTCGGGAAAAAGCTGTCATCTGCAAGCTGGGCAGGGAACAGGGTGAGTCGGGAGAACCCATCCGTCTGGTGAGCCTGGTAAAGGACAGTTCTTTCATTGCCTCCAGCGCCACCATGTTTTCTCAGGAACATATGGAGCACCCGATTCTTGTGCAGCAACCGGAGGGAAGCCTGGCCGACTTCCGCACCCGCGCCATGGCAGATCTGACAGCCGGGAGAGGGGCAGACATCTATTATGTGTCCGGCGAAGACATGCGGACGCTGTACGAGAAGGGCATACTTGCGGATTTAAGCGGCACATTGGGGGAAGAGCTGCGGGAAGCCGTTTACGAAGGGGCGCTCACGTGTGGTATGATAGACGGACATCAGGCAGGACTCCCTCCGGAAGCCTACGTGACAACGCTGTTGGTCTCAGACAAGTTGTGGAGGGGAGAGAGCTGGACGTTGGAAGAGGCTCTGACAGTGATGGACGGACATCCGGAATTGAAACGGATCATGGTCAGCCGCAGGTACATGACAAGACCAACGGCGCTGCGCCTGCTGCTTCTACAGGACCTGCAAAACTCTCCCTTTCTGGAGATGGATGCAGGTATTTGCGATTTTAACAATGATCTGTTTATAAAAGCGCTGGAGACTGTGGGTGAGGCCACAGGCGGCAATGCTTTCCCTTCTGCCGTCAAAAATGGAGAAGCTGCTTCTTTTCATCCCAATATGGAAAGTTTTGTGGATTTCAGCGATGAAATGTCCCATATCGGGGAGGGATTTCACTTTGTGGGATTTCCCACAGAAGCAGAATGCGGAAGCTATTGGAACGCCGATTACTTTCTGGTTGTCAATAAGCAGGCGGAGCACAGGGAACTGATTGACGCCTATCTGGCCACTCTTTTCAGCTGGTACAGACAGCGGGAGCTATCTCATCCAGTCAGAAGAGATACAGTGGACAAAAACATATATTATATGGAGGATGATCCGATTGGTTCTCCGTGGAATTATACAATTGGTGGCGGTGTGTATTACAGGCTGGCTACAAAGCCGGACGGCCAGCCCTGGACAGAGGAATATAAGGATCTTCTGGACAGGGCCGTCCCCCGCCCTCAGGATACGCACATGATAGAGAACATTATAATGGAGGAGGCTGACACTTATTTTTCCGGAGTCAAAACAGCACAGCAGGTGGCGGAGATCATACAGAACAGGGTGCAATTATATCTGAATGAGCAATGAGATCTTACCGGGATCGCCGGTAAGGCGGCAACCGCCTTTTCGATAGGTCGGCATGAAAGTTTTACTGGCTTTTTTGCCGACTTGTGGTATGATTGTAGGAAATGAAGCGCGGAAAACTGGAGAATCTGCTGTAAACATGGTGAAATGCCGCGATGGAGGAATCGGATGGAAGGGACCTTATACAAAAACCGGATCAGAGGCTGTCTGTTCGGGGGCGCCGTGGGGGATGCCCTGGGCTATCCAGTGGAATTTCTGAGCGAAGAGGAAATATGTTCTCAATACGGTCCGGAGGGCATCCGGCAGTACCGGCTGGACAGGGAAAGCGGCAGGGCGCTGATCTCCGATGATACCCAGATGAGCCTCTTTACTGCCGTGGGGCTGCTGGTGGGGGACACCAGAGGGTGTATGCGGGGTATCCGGGCCTGGCCCAGAAGTTATGTGGCCATGGCTTATCAGGACTGGCTGCGTACCCAGGAAAGCGCCTGTGAAGAGCTTTGCAGCGATAAATTGACCGGTGAAAGGAATCACCTGCCAGGAGGAGAATCCTGTGTATTCGGACAGAAACCGATCTCCTGGCTGCTGGATGTACCGCAGCTGTACTGCCGCCGCGCGCCGGGCAACACCTGTCTGGATGCTCTGCGGGGCAGAAGGGAAAGCGGCAATCCGGTGAAGGACTATATTGCCGCGCCGCTGAATGACAGCAAGGGATGCGGCGGCATCATGCGGATCGCGCCGCTGGCTCTCTCCCGTCACCGGGATATTATAAAAATGGATTATGAGGCGGCCCAGATAGCCGCCATCACCCACGGCCATTCTCTGGGGTATATGCCGGCGGCGGTTCTGGCTCATATCATAAGCCGCATTGTGTATCCAGAGGGATCATATCCCCAGGAACAGACATTGCAAAAAGACCCGGGAACGGCGGACCATAATCTCCGGCCCCTGCGGGATATAGTGCTGGAAGCCCGGAACGCGGCGGCCTCTGTTTTTGGTGGGGACAGGCACTGGAAGGAACTGGAAGACATAATTGGCCTGTCCCTGCGGCTGTCCGCCAATGACAGCTGCGACAGGGACAATATCCGTCAGATCGGTCAAGGATGGGTGGCGGAGGAGACGCTGGGGATCGCGCTCTACTGCGCTCTGCGGCATCAGGACGATTTTACCGCCGGAGTAATCGCGGCGGTGAACCACGAGGGAGACAGCGATTCCACCGGAGCCGTGACCGGGAATATCCTGGGAGCCTTGCTGGGATATCACGCCATCGCGGATCAGTGGAAAGACAATCTGGAGCTTGCGGATATAATTCTGGAAGTGGCGGACGATCTCTGCCAGGGCTGCCGGATGAGTGAATACGGCGATTACAGAGATCCGGTATGGGAGAGAAAATATATTGCAGGAAGCAAGAGCCGTTTCCTGTAATCGGATGCGGCGCGTCTGGCATAAATCTGTTATGTCCGCAAGGGGGCCCCTCCCTGTCGGCACACAGGACCGGGGGATGCTTTGCGATATCCGGAGGAAGAAATGAAAATAATCAGAGTGGTATGCGCGCCGGAGGGTGTGTGCGGAGAACCGGGCGATATGATAGAAAGAGATTTTGTGCCCGATGAAAGCGTGATTCTGACTGCGGCGCGGGATCAGGAGGGCGTAGGGAGAGCGGGCAGATTAGAGCTTGCGCGAAATGCGGGAGAAAGGCCTGTTCTGGTACAGGAGTCCTGCGCGCTGACGCCCAGAACCGTGTTCCGCTATGTGACCGGAGGAGAATCCAGAACCGTGACGGAGAAAACCGCGGACGGCGAGAAGCGTCTTGTGAAAAATGCCCGGGAGGCCAGAGTAGGGGAGGCCTATGAGGGAAAGCTGGTCTTTTCCATAGGGGAAAAGGAACACATTCTGGGCCTGGGACAGCACGAGGACGGCATTGCCGATTACAGAAACTGTACCCAATACCTTTATCAGAACAATATGCAGATTCCCATGCCGGTATTTCTGTCCAGCGCAGGTTATGGGGTGCTGCTGGACGCGGACTGCCTGATGGTGTACGAAGAGCGGGAGAACCGGATCACTGTTTCTCTGGACGCGGTGGAACAGGTGGCCTATTATGTCATTATGGCGGGAGAAATGGCGGATCTGGTCAGGGGCATCAGACGGATTACGGGCAAAGCGGCCATGCTGCCCAGATGGGCCTGCGGATATATTCAGTCCAGAGAACGGTATAAATCGCAGGCGGAGATCCGGGAGATTGCGGAGGAATTCAGACGCAGAAAAATTCCGGTGTCCTGTCTGGTGCAGGACTGGCAGACCTGGGAGGAAGGAAAATGGGGGGATAAACATCTGGACAGGTCCCGGTATCCCAACCTGAAAGAGCTGACGGATACCCTGCACGGGTGGGGCATGGGACTGATGCTGTCCGTGTGGCCCAATATGAGCGAAGGCGGGGAGGATCACCGGGAGATGCTGGAAGCGGGAAAGCTGTACGCCAACCTTTCCACATACGACGCGTTCGATGAGGAAGCCAGAGCGCTTTATTGGAGACAGTGCGAGAGGGAGCTTTTTTCCGGCGGCGTGGACGCCTGGTGGTGTGATTCCACCGAGCCCTTTACGCCGGACTGGAGCGGGACGCGGAAGCTGCCTCCGAAGGAGCGGTATGAGCGGTCCCGGGCAGAGCTGACAAGGTACATGGATGCCAGAAAGGCCAATGTGTACGCGCTGTATCACGCCATGGGAATGCACGACAACCAGAGGAAAGCCATGCCTGAAAGAAGGGTTGTGAACCTTACCCGCTGCGGCTACCTGTCCTCTCAGAAGTACGGAACCATATTGTGGTCCGGAGATATCGCGGCCTCCTGGGATGTGTTCAGACGACAGATCACGGAGGGATTACAGATGGCGGCCAGCGGAATCCCGTATTGGAATCTGGACATCGGCGGCTTTTTTGCAGGCAGTCAGGAAGCCTGGAAAAGGGGGAGCGGTGCCCGTGAGGGAAAACATCCCTGGTTTTGGAACGGAGATTTTGAGGAGGGCGTCAGAGATAAAGGATACTGCGAGCTCTATGTGAGATGGCTTCAATACGGTGCCTTTCTGCCGGTGATGAGGTCCCATGGGACGGACACTCCCAGGGAGCCATGGCAGTTCGGGGAGGAGGGGAATATCTATTACGACACAATTGTCAGATATATCCGCCTCCGATACCGCCTGATCCCGTATTTTTACAGCCTGACCTACCAGGTATGGAAGGAGGACGCCATGATCATGCGGAGCCTGGCGTTTGACTATGGGATGGATGAGAAGGCGGTCAAAGTCACGGATGAGTACCTGTTCGGAGATTTTCTGGTATGCCCGGTTACCTGTCCCATGGAGTACGGGCCGGGCAGCAGGCCTTTGAACCGGGAAAAGACGAGAAAGGTGTATCTGCCGGAGGGGGACGGCTGGTATGAGTATGGGACAGGAGAATATCTGGAAGGAGGACGGGAGCTGCTGGCAGATGCCCCGGTGGAGAAAATGCCTCTGTATGTAAGGGCGGGAAGTATTTTGCCCGTGGATTACACAGAGCGGACGGATTTGTATCACGCATGCATTTATGAGGAAATGGAGCTGGAGATCTATGCGGGAAAGGACTGCTCTTTTCTGTGTTATCTGGACAGCGGCAACGGATACGGCTATCAGAGAGGGGAGTATGCCGCCATCCGGCTATTCTGGAAGGAGGAGACAGGGGAACTGATCCTGGGGGCGGCGGAGGGAAGTTATCCCTGGCCCACGGGATGGAAAGCCACGCTGCACATGCCCCGGGACAGCAGGGCGAAGGAGTTTGCGTATGCAGGGAAAGAGATGCGGGTGTTTTTGGTAGAGGGAAGCGGGGCAGAACCGGCGGGACCGTAAGATCCCGCCGGAGACTGCAATTTTGCTGAAGCAGGTATATCACGAAAATGAGAGATAAGCAAAAATAAGATTGAAAGAAAATTGAAAGAAAAATGGGAAAAGATCAGCGATATGTCTTGACAAATGCGCTTTGGTCGGATACACTGTACAGAACGGAACACTCAATGGCGAGTTTTGCAGCTGTATTTGTGTGTTCTGTTTTTATTCTATTTCTGAACCTTAAACAGGAAAATGCAGTGAAGGAGACCCTTGTCAGGGGAAGCAACAGGAAGGCCATGGGTTGGCGGATCAGGTTATGAGCCTGAGGAAGCCGACCTGGTGAGCTTCGGAGACCGAAGCTCATCGTCACCGACTGAGAGCATGGCCGGCGGAAACTGACACACAGGCAACACTCCGGAGCAGACTGCCTGAACCTGACCGCGGGAGCCGGAAGGAGATAATCCGTCCGTTATGGCCTATGCGGGGCATGTAAGTAGGGCAGTCCGTTGCGCGCGTTAAGCGTAAGAGAGGGCAAAAGCTCGGAAAAAGGCTTTTGTCAATGCGGGTGGTACCGCGGATATCGTCATATCCGTCCCGGAATACAGCTTTGTATTCCGGGACTTTTTGCGTTCCGGAATGCAGGGCGGAATCGAAACTCTCAAACAAAAATCCGTCCTGTCGGCGTCCGGAACTTCATCAGGGCCCCCACAGGGCGGATGCGGAACTCTTAAGAAGGAGGAACAGGCATGACACAGAAAAACATTTACAGGGACATGCACATCGGAGAGATCAGCGAAGAGCTTGTTGGCAGCACCATTCGGGCTGCGGGATGGGTGGAAAATATCCGGGACCACGGCGGCGTTTCATTTGTGGATCTGCGGGATATGTACGGCGTATTACAGGTGGTGATGCGCGACACGGAACTGCTGAAAGGACTGAGCCGGGAAATGTGTATCTCCGTCAGCGGTATGATGGAAAAGCGGGATCAGGACACTTACAACCCCCGCATTCCCACCGGTACCATAGAGCTTGAAGCCCACAGCGTGGATGTGCTGGGGAAAGTATATCAGCAGCTGCCTTTTGAAGTGATGACATCCAGGGAAACCCGGGAGGATGTGCGCCTTAAGTACCGGTATCTGGATCTGCGCAACGCCAGGGTGAAGGATGCCATTGTATTTCGCTCCCAGGTGATTGCGTTCCTGCGGCAGAAGATGACGGAACTGGGATTTCTGGAGATTCAGACGCCCATCTTGTGTGCTTCCTCCCCGGAGGGGGCGAGAGACTATATTGTTCCCTCCCGCAGACACAAGGGAAAGTTTTACGCGCTGCCCCAGGCCCCCCAACAATATAAGCAGCTGCTGATGGTTTCAGGGTTTGACAGATATTTTCAGATCGCTCCCTGCTTTCGGGACGAGGATGCCAGGGCGGACCGGTCTCCCGGCGAGTTTTACCAGCTGGATTTTGAGATGAGCTTTGCCACGCAGGAAGATGTGTTCCGGGTGGGGGAGGAAGTGCTGACGGCGGCCTTTGAGAAGTTTGCCCCGGCCGGAGCCGTTATCACCCAGCCTCCTTATCCGGTGATCAGCTATCGCCAGGCCATGCTTGCGTTTGGCACCGACAAGCCGGATCTGCGCAATCCTCTGCGGATTCAGGATGTGACGGCATTCTTTCAGGAATGCGGCTTCAAGCCTTTTCTGAACAGAACCGTCCGGGCTATCCGGGTTCATGAGGAGATGAGCAAGGGATTTCACGAAAAGCTGCTGGCCTTTGCCACAGGCATGGGCATGGGAGGACTGGGATATCTGGAGGTGGATCAGGATCTGTCCTACAAGGGACCTATTGACAAATACATTCCCCGGGAGAAAAAGGGGGAGCTGGCGCAGCTGACCGGACTGACTGCGGGCGACACGGTATTTTTCATCGCTGACCGGGAGGAGCGGGCCAACTACTATGCGGGCATGCTGCGGAACGAATTGGGAGAAAAGCTGGGACTGGTGGAAAAGAATGCCTTTCGTTTCTGCTATGTGAACGATTTTCCCATGTATGAGCTGGATGAGGAGACCGGGAAGATCTGCTTTACCCACAATCCCTTTTCCATGCCCCAGGGCGGCCTGGAGGCGCTGGAGAAGCAGAATCCCCTTGACATTCTGGCTTATCAGTATGATATTGTATGTAACGGCGTGGAACTTTCCTCCGGAGCCGTCCGCAACCATGATTTGCAGATCATGGTCAAGGCCTTCGCCCTGGCCGGTTATGACGAGGAGACGCTGCAAAGCAGGTTTGGTGCCCTGTATCAGGCGTTCCGGTTCGGCGCGCCGCCTCACGCGGGTATGGCTCCCGGCGTGGACCGCATGCTGATGCTGCTTCGGGGGGAGGAGAATATCAGGGAGGTCATCGCTTTTCCCATGAGCGGCACGGGCCAGGACCTGATGTGCGGCGCGCCCAACGATGTGACGGAGCAGCAGCTGCGGGAGGTCCATATCAGAGTGAGAGAGTAGCGGGACGGAAAAACGGAACGTTTGTAAGGACAGGGAGGTAAATATGGCAGGACGGATCACGGAGGAAATCATTGAGTATGTGAGTATTCTGGCGAAGCTGGAATTATCGGACGAGGAGAAGGAGCGGGCCGGAAGGGATATGGGAAACATGCTGGAGTATATCGACCGGCTGGGGGAACTGGACACCACGGGTGTGGAGCCCATGTCCCATGTGTTTCCGGTGCGGAATGTGTTCCGGGAGGATGTGGTGACAAACGGAGACGGAAGCCGGGAAACCCTGCAAAACGCTCCCGAGGAGAAGGACAATATGTTTGTGGTTCCCAGAACCTTTGATTAGAGGACAAATATGGTGAGAGAGGTAATGAAGATGGAATTGCTGTCGCTATCGGCCGTGGCGCTGTCCGCGGCCATCAGGGAGGGAAAAACCTCCGCTCCGGAGGCCATGAAGGCAGTGCTGGAGCAGATCCACAGGACGGAGGAGATATATCACTGCTATGTGACCATCGACAGAGACGGAGCCATGAAGCGGGCGGAAATGGCCCAGCGCCGTATAGAAGCCGGTGAACTGACAGGGCCGCTGGCCGGTGTTCCCATGGCGGTCAAGGATAATCTGTGTACAGAGGGGATGCGGACCACCTGCTCGTCCAGAATATTGGAACAGTATGTACCCACATTTACGGCCCGGGCCGTGGAGAATCTGGAGGATGCGGGGGCCGTTCTCATCGGCAAGACCAATATGGATGAATTTGCTATGGGCTCCACCACAGAGACTTCCTGGTACGGTCCCACCCGCAACCCCCGCAGCCCGGAGCATGTGCCGGGAGGCTCCTCCGGGGGCAGCGCGGCGGCAGTGGCGGCGGGAGAATGCTTTTTTGCCCTGGGGTCCGACACCGGCGGTTCCATCCGCCAGCCTGCGGGTTACTGCGGTGTGGTAGGCATGAAACCCACCTATGGGACCGTGTCCCGGTATGGCCTTGTGGCCTATGGCTCCTCTCTTGACCAGATTGGGCCCCTGACCGGCAATGTATCGGACTGCGCGGCTGTGCTGGAGGTCATTGCCTCCCATGATCCCAGGGATTCCACCTCGGTGGAGCGGCAGGACACGGATTTTACCAACGCGCTTACAACAGATGTCACAGGGATGAAAATCGGGATTCCCAGGGACTATTTGGGGGAAGGGCTGGACTCGGAAGTGAAAGCGGCGGTGCTGCGGGCGGCGTCGGTACTCAGGGAGCAGGGAGCGATCGTGGAGGAATTTGATCTGGGCCTGGTACAGTATGCCATCCCCACCTACTATACCATTGCCGCCGCGGAGGCCAGCTCTAATCTGGAACGTTTTGACGGGATCAAGTATGGGTATCGCGCGCCGGGAGACATGGGACTGCATGCCATGTACAAAAAGACCCGCTCCCAGGGATTCGGACCGGAAGTCAAGCGCCGGATTATGCTGGGATCTTTTGTGTTGAGCTCCGGCTATTATGATGCGTATTACCTGAAAGCGCTGAAGGTGAAAGCCATGATCAGAAGAGCTTTTGACCAGGCTTTCGCGGAGTATGATCTCATTCTGGGGCCCGTGGCTCCCACCACCGCTCCCAGACTGGGGGAAAGCCTGGCCGATCCCATCCGGATGTATCTGGGGGATATCTATACCATATCCGCAAATCTGGCCGGTCTGCCGGGGATCTGTGTCCCCTGCGGCAGGGATGCCGGGGGACTGCCCATAGGACTACAGCTGGTGGGCGACTGCTTCCAGGAGAAGAAAATTCTCCGGGCGGCCTTCACCTATGAGCAGGCGGCAAAATCATCCGGACTTTGAACAGCGTATCCCCATGGATTATTGCGCCCCATGGGGATAGGCGGAACTCTGAATGGAGGAAGAGTAAATGGCAAGGGAATATGAAACCGTTATCGGCCTGGAGGTGCATGTGGAACTGGCAACCCGGACCAAGATATTCTGTGGCTGCTCCACAGCTTTCGGAGGGCGGCCCAATGCCCACACCTGTCCGGTATGCACCGGAATGCCGGGCTCGCTGCCGGTGCTCAACCGGAAGGTGCTGGAGTATGCCGTCTCGGTGGGACTGGCAATGAACTGTGCTATAGCGAGAGAGTGTAAATTTGACCGCAAGAATTATTTTTACCCGGATAACCCTCAGAACTATCAGATATCACAGCTCTATGTGCCGGTGTGCGGAAACGGCCGGATCGAGATCGACACCCAGGAGGGCAGCAAAAAGATCGGCATTCACGAGATTCATATGGAAGAGGATGCGGGCAAGCTGATTCATGATGCCTGGGAGGACTGTACACTGGTGGACTACAACCGCTCGGGGGTGCCCTTGATCGAGATTGTTACCGAGCCGGATCTGCGTTCATCCCAGGAGGTCATTGCCTTTCTGGAGAAGCTGCGCCTGATTATCCAGTATCTGGGGGCCAGCGACTGCAAGCTGCAGGAGGGGTCCATGCGCGTGGACGTGAATCTGTCCGTGAGGGAAAGGGGGGCGTCAGCTTACGGCACCCGCACGGAGATGAAGAATCTGAACAGCTTCCACGCCATCTCCAGGGCCATCGAGGGGGAGAAAAGCAGGCAGATTGACCTGCTGGAGAGCGGGGAGGCCGTGGTGCAGGAAACCCGGCGCTGGGACGATGACAAGGGCTGTTCCCATACCATGCGTTCCAAGGAGGATGCCCAGGATTACCGCTATTTCCCGGACCCTGATCTGGTGCCGATCTGCATCAGCCAGGAGTATCTGGACAAAATCCGGGCGGGGCTGCCGGAATTCCGCACAGAGAAGATGGCCAGATACCAGGCGGAGTATGATATCCCAGCATACGATATCGAGATCATCACCGGCAGCAAGCATATGGCGGATCTCTTTGAGGCCGCCACGGCAATCTGCGGCCAGCCCAAAAAGGTTTCCAACTGGCTTATGGGCGAAACGATGCGCCTGCTTCGGGAGCAGGAGAAGGACCCGCAGGATATTCTGGTAAGTCCCGGGCATCTGGCGGCTTTGATTGAGCTGGTGGAGAAAAAGGAGATCAACGGCAGCGTGGCCAAGGAAGTTTATGAAGTCATGTTTGCCCGGGATGTTGACCCGGTACAATATGTGGAGGATAGGGGCCTTAAGACCGTCAACGATGAGGGGGCGCTGCGCAGTGTGGTGGAGGAAGTGATCGCGGCAAATCCCCGGTCAGTGTCGGATTACCGAGGAGGCAAGGAAAAGGCTTTGGGATTTCTGGTGGGGCAGACCATGAAGGCCATGAAGGGAAAGGCGGACCCTGTCAGTGTGGACAGACTGTTGAGAGAACTTTTGCAGGGAATGTAAGAGATAAAAGCAGGGGCGCTGCCTGTCGGAAGCAGCGCCCCTGCTGCGCGGTCGCTATGCGCCCTTCATTTGGCCCAAATCGGCGGCATCCTTGACTGACGACAACGCGGCAGATGGCAAAACAGCGATGCTGAAAGGGTGATTGCTGGCCGGATGGAGCTCTAGTCTTCTATCTCAAAGATCATGCTGATAAATGCCAGGATTGCGTCGGTGCCCGTCGCATTTCCGGCCACGCCGAGTATCACATCGTCCTCCTGAAACACAAAGGCTTCCTGAATCCGGGGGCAGTCCTGGATGTACAGGCCCACGGGCACGGGATTTTCCATACTCTCCGGATCGGACGGGTTGGCTGGATACGGCGGCACATCGCCGGTCTCACCGCTCTGCTGCAGCTTATCGAACTCTTCGGCCAGCGCCATGTCCATATAGTAATAGTAAGGTTCCAGCTGTGTCTGCATTTCCGGGGGCAGCAGCTGGCGCAGATCCAGGAAAGTGTCATAGTAGGCATAGCGGTTTATAATGGAAGGGCCGCTGGCCATCACATCCATATCTCCCGCGGCGATGTAGACCATCAGACGCTCCATGGTATCCACATTGCCCGGGTCAAACACACTGTCGGTTATATAGATATTGGTATCCAGCAAAACATCGAATTTTTTCAGATCAATCTCCGCGTATGCGGCGAAATCCTCGCGGAAAGCATTGTACTGCGGGGTCTGATAGGAGTTGATAAAGGCTCCGTAGAATGCCCACTCCTTGCGGGTGGTCACGCTGTATATGATGGAGATTGCGAAGGCAAGCAGTGCCACGCCGCCGATGACATGCCATTTATAGTAATCACAAAAGTACAGTAACCGCTCTTTAAAACTTTTTTGCTTCATTGCCTCCCGCTCTTCACGGAATTCATCCATCACAGGCATTGTAAGTCCCTCCATTCAGTTCGGCGCCCGTCCCTTGGATTTACGTCCCGGTGACGCTGCCCGGGCAGACGCGGTCCTGTTTTCTTGCCGGCGTTCTCCGACCGGGCCGCATCGCGCCGTCTCTTTATCCTTATTATGAATAATAAGGGTTTCCCATCCACATGTCAATAAAGTGTTCGTTACAGGAATATAAAAAAAGGATAAAAACCTTGCAAGTTTGTCCCATCTGGTATATCATTTTAGTACAGGCTGAGGACGAGCGGGCCAATACAAATAAAGGATAGGTAAACGTATGAGTGAAACGTATGTGGAATGTCTGGTAAAGGCAAAATCAAAAGCAGGAATGAAGATTCTGAAATATCTGTTGATCGGCCTGACGGCTATATTTGTGCTGCTGGCGTTGATGGGCCTTATTCTGGCCATCATTCCGGGGGCCATAACAGGTGTGGCCGCCTATTTTGTGACGCTGTACTCCGATCTGGAGTATGAGTATCTGTATCTGGATAAGGAGCTGGTGATTGACAAGGTCCTGGCCAAGAGCAAGCGTAAGCGGGTGGCGACTTATCAGGTAGAGCGGATGGAAATTCTGGCGCCCTTTCACTCCTACCATCTGGACAATTATAAGAACCGACAGGTCAAGGTGAAGGACTACAGCATCGGGGAGGAGCTCAAGCCGGATCTGCGCTACGCGGTGTATTATGAGGGCGGTGAGAAGCTGATTTTAAGCCCTTCCGAAGAACTGGTGAAGGCCATTCGCAGCGTGGCTCCCAGGAAAGTTTTCATGGACTGAAAAAAATATGGAAAAACACAAATTGACAGTTGACAGCGGCTGTCAATTTTGTTACACTCGAATGCAAACCCAAAAAGAACATGGACGTATGGGTGAGACAACAAACCAGAGTTACCATGAAAAATCAAGGAGGAGAGAAGATGGGACAGATTATTGGCGAAGGCATAACCTTTGACGATGTGCTGCTGGTACCGGCGTATTCTCAGGTGGTGCCGGGTCAGGTGGATTTGACCACATGGCTGACCAAAAAGATCAGGTTGAACATTCCGATGATGAGCGCGGGCATGGACACTGTCACAGAACACCGCATGGCGATTGCCATGGCCAGGCAGGGCGGCATCGGCATTATTCACAAGAACATGTCTATTGAAGCGCAGGCGGAAGAGGTGGACAAGGTTAAGCGGTCCGAGAACGGCGTAATCACAGATCCTTTTTCCCTGACTCCCGAACATACCCTGGCCGATGCGGACAACCTGATGGGCAAATTCCGTATCTCCGGCGTTCCTGTCACGGAAGGACGCAGGCTGGTGGGCATCATTACAAACCGTGATCTGAAATTCGAAACCGATTTTTCCAAAAAAATCAAGGAATCCATGACCTCGGAGGGTCTGATCACAGCTCCCGAAGGCATCACACTGGAGGAGGCCAAGCAGATTCTGGCCAAAGCCCGCAAGGAGAAGCTGCCCATCGTGGACAAGGATTTCAATCTGAAAGGGCTTATCACCATCAAAGACATTGAGAAAACCATCAAGTATCCCCTGGCGGCCAAGGATGAGCAGGGCAGGCTTTTGTGCGGCGCGGCGGTGGGCATCACTGCCAATGTGCTGGACCGTGTGTCGGCTCTGGTGGCGGCCAAGGTGGATGTGATCGTGCTGGACAGCGCCCACGGACATTCCGAGAATGTGCTGCGCTGCATCCGTATGATTAAGGAAAAATATCCGGAGGTGCAGATTATCGCGGGCAATGTGGCCACCGGCGAGGGCGCCAGAGCTTTGATCGAGGCCGGCGCGGATGCCGTGAAGGTGGGAATCGGCCCCGGCTCCATCTGTACCACCCGTGTGGTGGCAGGCATTGGCGTACCCCAGATCACAGCCGTGATGGATGCCTACTCCGTCGCGAAAGAGTATGGGATTCCCATCATCGCGGACGGCGGCATCAAGTACTCCGGCGATATCACCAAGGCCATCGCAGCGGGCGGCAATGTCTGCATGATGGGCAGCATGTTTGCGGGCTGTGACGAGAGCCCCGGGGACTTTGAGCTGTTCCAGGGCAGAAAGTACAAGGTCTACCGCGGCATGGGTTCCATCTCCGCCATGGAGAACGGCAGCAAGGACCGCTACTTCCAGGAGAACGCCAAGAAGCTGGTACCCGAGGGCGTGGAGGGCCGGGTGGCCTACAAGGGACTGGTGGAGGACACGGTGTTCCAGCTCATGGGCGGCCTGCGCTCCGGCATGGGATACTGCGGGGCGCATAATATTGAGGAGCTTAAGGAGAACGGCAGGTTTGTGAAGATATCCGCCGCGTCTCTGAAAGAGAGTCATCCCCACGATATACATATCACCAAGGAGGCGCCCAACTACAGCGTGGACGCGTAAGGATCATCATTGACTCCATGGAGGTGCCTCGTCGTTTTACACAAATGCAGATCCGACAAACTGTGCTTGCCACACAGGAATGCCGGATCTGCATTTTTTGCCCAAAGGTTGGCGAGAAGTCCATAGATCCGTTGTGCTGTCAAAGTACCGGGGCGTAGGAGGGAACTGGCGGGTGACCGAACAGAGAGAGCAAGGGCTTTTTCCGCTCATATTTCTGATTATATGCATATTTGTATTGACAATGAACTTTGTATCATTTATACTCGTTTTAAGTGGAAGAGTTGCTTCTCGTGTGAAATTCTTTGCCCGATTCGGTAAGGGCGAAATTCGGATATGGCATTACTATCCGGTCCGGCGTTATCAGCCATATTTCACAATAACAAAATTAAATGGCTGGGGACTGTACTGTGGTGAACAAGGTTGCCATAGTGTGTTTGTGGTCGGAAAGGATTATATGGGAAGAAAGGATATTGCGGACAGGCTGTATTTCTCTGACTGCCAGCGTTTTGCAGAACTCATGAATGCCGTCCTCTATCATGGAGAGAACGTTCTTCTGCCGGAAAATCTGTCCCTGATCAGACGGAAATATCCCTCTCTGTCAAGTGCCAGTGGCGAACGGGAACGGGATATTCTGATGGAAGATATCTCGCAAAACATCTGCTACGGCATGGAGATTGAGAATGAGTCCGATTATAGCATGCCGGAACGGGTGGTATCCTATGACATCAGTGATTATGAATACCAGATCAGGGAGATCGACAAGGGGCACCGGGAGCGGAAGGACTACCGGTGTTACCGTGAAAGAAAGAGCCGTATGAAAGAAGAAGACACTCTTCTCCCAACGGTTACCGTTGTGCTTTATCTGGGAGAGGGGCATTGGAAGGGCAGGCGCAGGCTGACACAGATGTTCCGTCTGTCCGCAAGATCCGGAAAACTTCTGGGAAATTATCTGTTTGATTACGATTTCCCTCTGCTGGAGGCGGATTGTGTAGATCCGGAAGATTATAAGACTGATCTGAAAGAATTTTTTCAGGCAATACAATGTCGTAGCAACAAGGCGAAATTGAGAGAGCTGTTCCGGACGGAGGCTTTCAGGCATCTTGGTCCGGAAACGGAACAAGTCATAGCGAGGCATCTGCATGTAGAACGCCTGGCTCATAAGATGGAGAAGGAGGGACTATCCATGTGTAAAGCGTTTGACGATCTGGCGGATGAACTGTTGCAGGAGGGAAAAACTGCGGGACTAAAAGAAGGAAGAAGGGAAGGAAGAAGGGAAGAAAAAATTCGTATTATCCGGCAGATGATAAAGGAGGGACTTGACGAGGCGTTTATACACAGGATGACAAGATGTACCGCAGAAGAATTTTCCGCGGCAAAAAGGTAACTTCCGGAATCAAAAAATTGGAAATTCCCTGAGGGTGGCCAGTACTCCGGTGGGGGGCGCAGACCCGGCAGGCACTGGAAAAGAAATATAAGGACGGAAAACAATGTATCCGGCAAAAACAGTCTTGCGATAAAGCGCCGGATGATTTATAATAGAGAAAAGGAAGGTATTGGAATTATGTGTAGATAATCTATACAGGGAAGGAGTATATATGACGATTTCAGGTGTAAACAGTACAAACTCCCTATATGGGAAAATAGCCAGCGGGAAGAGAATCCAGACTGCGGCGGATGACGCGGCGGGGCTCGCTATTGCCAACAAGCTCGAAAGAAACGGCACGGGCCTGGACGTGGGCGCCTCCAATGTCATGGATGGGATCGGTGCTGCCAATATCAAGGATGGCGCTCTTGGATCAATGCAGGATTCCCTGCAGAGAATCCGGGAGTTGAGCCTCAAGGCTTCCAACGGGTTATACGGCGATGACGAGAAGCAGATGATCCAGAAGGAGGTTGACCAGCTGCTTGACGGCATCCAGTATACGGCTACCGCCACCCAGTTCAATGAAATGAAGCTGTTAGACGGCAGTATGGCGGACATGGAGATTGCATCCAATCCCGATGGAACAGGCATGAAGATCCAGATGGAGAATCTTTCTCTGAAGGGTCTGGGGCTGGAAGGCTACAATGTTACCGGTGATATTGATCTGTCTCCCATCGATGAGGCTATGAAAAAAATCAGCGAGGCGAGAAGCAGTACGGGCGCGTCCACCAACGCTATGGAGCATACTTATAACTACAATAACTACGCCTCATACAATCTCTTAAGCGCCAGGAGCCGGATTGAGGATCTGGATGTGCCCAAAGCGGTTTCCGAACAGAAGAAAAACAAATTGCTGGTGGATTACCAGATGGGTATGCTTCGCAAGAAGATGCAGAATGACACGCTGATCACTCGTATGTTTGGCAGCATGTAAATGGTTATAACGCGTAAAACCATAAACCATACAGTCTCATAAAATAACCGGAAAAATCCAGGGCCGCCCCCCTGGATTTTTTCTGTATGCAGGACAGCCCCGGCGAAGTTTATTTTTTCTCTGGAAAAGAGGGAGCGGCGTGAAAAAGTATTTTCTGTACTTGCCAAAACGCCCCAAACCATGTACTATATAAGTAATCGTTACACGACTGGCGGAGAGACAGCTGGGGCTGTTTATGGGAAGACCCATGGGGAGTGCAAACGTAAAATAAGCCGACCGCCTGGGCAGCCACCTTATCCGTGTATGCTCAGGTGGTTTTTTCACTTAATATATCTGTGAAAGTCCGGCTTTCACAGCGTGGATGATCATGCGAACGCAGATTCCGGGAGTATGATCAAGGTTTATTGAAGGAGGTAATGCAAATGGTATCACTCAAACAGGAACTGGAAAACAATGCGTACCCCGGACGGGGCATCGTGATCGGACTGACGCCGGACTCGGCCAGGGCTGTGACGGCTTACTTTATCATGGGCAGAAGTTCCAACAGCCGAAACCGCGTCTTTGTCACGGAGGGAGAGGGGATTCGCACCCAGGCTTTTGATCCCTCCAGACTGGAGGACCCCAGCCTGATTATTTACGCGCCGGTGCGCGTACTGGGAAACAAGACCATTGTGACCAACGGTGATCAGACGGACACCATCTATGAGGGCATGGATCATCAGCTGACATTTGAGCAGTCTCTGCGCAGCAGGGAGTTTGAGCCGGACGGCCCCAACTTCACCCCCAGAATTTCCGGAATCCTGCATATCGAGGACGGCAGATACAGCTATGCCATGTCCATCCTGAAAAGTAACCATGGAGACGGGTCCTCCTGTGTCCGCCACACTTTCGCCTATGAGACACCGCTGGCGGGGGAGGGACATTTTATCCACACCTACATGCATGACGGGAATCCCCTGCCCAGCTTTGAAGGGGAACCCAGGCTGGTGGAAATGATGGATGACATGAACGCGTTTACGGACATGCTGTGGAACAGCCTGAACGAGGAGAACAAGGTTTCTCTGTTCGTGCGCTACATTGACATTGCCACCGGACAGTACGATACCAGAATTATAAACAAGAACCGGTAAAACAGACGGAAGCAGACAAAGGCAAAAAGAGAGCCCAAAGTCGCGGCAGAGTACAAGAGGGATTTCCCTTTTCAGAGCTGACGCGCCAATAAAGACCAGGAGAGAATACATTATGAACGAGATCGAATTGAAATACGGATGTAACCCCAATCAGAAACCTTCCCGGATCTATATGGAGGACGGCAGTGAACTTCCCGTGACTGTCCTGAACGGCAAGCCGGGATATATCAATTTTCTGGATGCCTTCAACGGATGGCAGCTGGTAAAAGAACTGAAGGAGGCCACCGGCCTGCCGGCGGCAACTTCCTTTAAGCATGTATCCCCGGCCGGAGCGGCAGTGGGATTGCCTCTGACGGAGACGCTGGCCAGGATTTACTGGGTGGACGACCTGGGGGAACTGTCCCCCCTGGCCTGCGCCTACGCCCGGGCCAGGGGAGCGGACAGAATGTCCTCCTTTGGAGATTTCATCGCTCTGTCCGATGTGTGCGATGAGGACACGGCCCGGTTGATCAAGCGCGAGGTATCCGACGGCGTTATCGCCCCCGGCTACACTCCGGAGGCGCTGGAAATGCTGAAAGCAAAGAAGAAGGGCAATTACAATGTAATCCGGATTGATCCGTCCTATCAGCCCGCTCCTCTTGAAAAAAAGCAGGTGTACGGCATTACCTTCGAGCAGGGCAGGAATGAGCTGGATATCAACGGAGATCTGCTGTCCCGCTTTGTGACAAGAAACTGTACCGTTCCGGAGGAAGCCCTGATCGACATGAAGATCGCGCTGATCACTCTGAAATACACCCAGTCCAACTCCGTTTGCTATGTGAAGGGCGGACAGGCTATCGGGATCGGTGCCGGACAACAGTCCCGCATCCACTGTACCAGACTGGCAGGCAGCAAGGCGGATAACTGGTATCTGCGCCAGGCTCCCCAGGTGCTGGGGCTCCGGTTCCTGGACAGCATTGGCAGAGCGGACAGAGACAACGCCATCGACCTGTATATAGGCGAAGAGTATGAGGATGTGCTGGCGGAGGGCGCATGGCAGAAGATTTTCCAGGAAAAACCTCCGGTGTTTACCGCCGAGGAGAAACGGGCGTGGCTGGAGGGCAACAGGGACGTGACCCTGGGGTCCGATGCCTTCTTCCCCTTCTCCGACAATATTGAGAGGGCGCATAAGAGCGGTGTGAAATACATTGCCCAGCCCGGCGGCTCCGTGCGGGACGATCTGGTGATCGAGTGCTGTGACAAGTATGATATGGTCATGGTATTCACGGGTATCCGCCTGTTCCATCACTGATATGCCTGTTTGCCCGGCCCTTTTTCCGGTAACAGAGGTGCTTCCCTGACCAATATCCGGAGAAAGGGCTGATGTTTGCACAAACTTAAAGCCCGGAAACGACAACGGATCACAGACAGCAAAGTGACAATGCAGAGCGGCCTGCATCGTCCAAGGATAAGGAGAACAGTAAAACATGAGACTGGCGGACCTGGAACAATACAATCCGATTACAATTCAATGCCATGACAACCCCGATGCCGACGCGCTGGGGTCAGCATATGGCCTGTATTGCTATTTTCGGGACAGGGGAAAGCAGGTCCGCATGATCTACAGCGGATTTTCCCGGATACAGAAAGCCAATCTGCGCCTGATGTGTGACAAGCTCAGACTCCCCATCGAGTATGTGGAGCGGGAGGGGCAGGAGCCCTTCCCGGGGCTGCTGATCACGGTGGACTGCCAGCATGGGGCCGGCAATGTGACCCGTTTTGAGGCGGAGCATGTGGCTGTAATTGACCATCACCGCATTGAGATTGAAAATCTGGAGATGAGCCGTATACAGTCCGACCTGGGCAGCTGCTGTACACTGGTGTGGACTATGCTGCAGGAGGAGGATTATCCGGTAAACGAGGATGTGGTCCTGGGGACGGCGTTGTTCTACGGTCTGTACACGGACACCAATCAGCTGTCGGAAATGCATAATCCCCGGGATATGGACATGTGGGAGACGCTTAACACCAACAAGCGCCTGCTCACCATGTTCCGCAATTCCAATCTGTCCCTGCAGGAACTGATGATTGCGGGTATTGCCATGATTCGTTACAGCTACAACGACGAGTACCGTTTTGCCGTAATCCATTCCCAGCCCTGCGATCCTAATATCCTGGGCCTGATCAGTGATTTCCTGCTCCAGGTGGATGAGATTGATGTGTGTCTGGTTTACAACGAGATGGATGACGGCTTCAAGATCTCGGTGCGCAGCTGCATCAGGGAGGTCAATGCCAATGAACTGGCGGCCTTTCTGACGGAGGGCATCGGCTCCGGCGGCGGACACGCAGAGAAAGCCGGGGGCTATATCAGCCAGCGGCTCTATGGAGAAAAATGCGGCTCACTCCATGCGGATGCCTACTTCAACAATCGCATGAACGAGTATTTCACGGAGTTTATGGTGATTGACGCCAGGGAGTACCGGATGGATCTCACGGGACTTAACCGATACCGCAAGCGGCCTGACCGGATGGGCTATGTGCGGGTGGACGCCATTGAGGGCATCGGCAGGAGCGCTATCCTCCGCACACAGGAGGGGGATGTGACTCTGAATGTGGCGGAGGGCACTTATCTGGTGCTGGAGGATGACGGGGATATCATTCAGACCAGCAGCAGCCAGTTTGAACCCTATTATGATATTCTGGACGAAAAATTTGACTGGCGGGCCATGACCTCCTATGAGCCCACGATCAAGAATCATGATAAAAACATTACTTTCCGGATACAGGATTATGCCAGGTCCTGCAGGCCCAATTCCAATCTGCAAGTCTATATAAAAGAATTGGATAAGGGTGTGAAATTATTTCCGCTGTGGGATGAAGACGGCTACATGCTGGGAGTTCCCGGAGACTATCTGGCAGCTTACTGCGATAATCCCCGGAATCTTTTTATTATAAGGCATAAGCAGCTGGGAGAGAACTATGAGAGAGTCTGACACCCAAAGTGGGGGAGGAACATCTGGCCGTTTGTGAATATAATGTAGTATGAGGGATGAAGGAAATCTGGAAAATGCGGAGAATAAGAAAAAAGAATAAGGGCAGAGCGGACAAGGGGATTCCGCTGCTCCTTTCCATTATAGCGGTCTTTTGCGTTCTGGGCACCGTGGTCTTTTCCGTGTCCCGGAAAATAACCAGAGAAATGTCCACGGCGGCGATCCAGAATCTGAGCGAAAGCCTGAATCTGATTCAGTGTACCATAGAGACTGTGCTGAATAAGGAAGCGGAGTTTCAGAAGCTGATGGCGTTGGAGATTGCCCGGGGGGAGGACCCGGAGAGCGCCATCCTCGCCTATCAGAGAAACCAGACCATGGTAAAACTGGCGCTGATTCCGGCGGGAGAGACAGAGGGAATATCCAGCACGGGGGAAACCTTCTCCGGGGAAGAACTGGATTTTTCTTCCGGTTGGACGGTGGACGGTCTGGAAATATCGGATTCCTACCTTAATTACATGGGTACATGGGCGTACTCGATCAGATGCCCCGTGGTAAAAGAGGGCGAAGAGATCGGAACTCTTTATGTGGAATATACCTATGATTCCCTGGACAGGTCTCTGCCGAATAAATTCTATAACAACAGCGCCATGCTCTATATTATGGACGCCAGGACGGAAAGATTTGTGCTCAAGCCCAAGGGGATGGGGGAGCGCAGCGCCGGGCATGTCAATCTGGAGGATTATTACAGGGCCAATGACATCCGGGAGCAGGAAATCCGGGATGAGGTGGAGGAATGTGTCCGGAATGGGAAAAACTTTATGTTTTACCATGAAATACGCGGGAAAAGCGCCCTGAATTATATGTGGGCCGTGAACGGCGGCTCGGTTTATCTGACAGGCTATGTACCCATCGAATCGATTCAGCAGGAGGGGAAAACCGTCAATCAGAACATCTTGTTTGTGGTGGCGGTTATGCTGATCGCGTTTTTCCTGTGCTGTGTTCTGTACTATTTCAACCAGAGACAGCAGAACAGAATCAGGATAGAACGGGAGGCGGAGCGGGAACTGCACAGCAAACAGCTGACGGAGGCGCTGCAGGCCGCCCAGCTGGCGAGCAATTCCAAAACCATGTTTCTCTCCAATATGTCCCATGATATCCGCACACCCATGAACGCGGTTCTGGGATTCACCACACTGCTGGACAGGGACGCGGAAAATCCGGACAAGGTGCGGGCATATACCCGGAAGATCATGGCCTCCGGGCAGCACCTGCTCAGTCTGATCAACGATATTCTGGATGTGTCCAAGATCGAGAGCGGAAAAGTAGTGCTCAATCTGGAGGAATTTACCCTGAACGATCTGGTATCCTCCGTGGACGCCATTGTCCGTCCCATGGCAGCAGCCAGATCTCAGGAATTTCATGTGGAGGTAAAGGATATTAAGCATGAGTGCCTGATCGGTGATGAGACCAGGGTCAACCAGATTCTCATCAATCTTCTCTCCAATGCCGTAAAATATACGCCGGAGGGAGGGAATATCTGGTTTCGCATTATCGGTCTGAAACAGCGTTCCAGCCAGTTTGAGCATATCCGTATCGAGGTGGAGGACGATGGGTATGGGATGACGCAGGAATATTTAAAGACCATTTTTGACGCGTTTACCAGAGCGGAGAACAGTACGACGAACAAGGTACAGGGCACCGGGCTGGGTATGGCCATTACCAAAAATATAGTGGAACTGATGGGCGGGACCATCGAAGTCTCCAGCGAGGTGGACAAGGGAAGCTGTTTCAGGGTGGACCTGGAGTTCCGTGTTCCGGAGGGACAGGCGGATAAGCTGTTCTGGCAGAAAAGCGGGATATCCCGTATTCTGGTTGCAGGCGGCTTGCAGGACGGCAAAAATATATGTACTCTCATGGAAGAAATGGGGATTCCGGTGGACGTGGTATCCTGCGCGGAGGAGGCCCTGGGCAGGATACAGGACGCTCCGGAGGGATATGCCATGGCGCTGCTGGACTGGGACACTTCGGAGCCGGGAGACATCCGGACCGTGGAAAAAATCCGGAAAGCTCTGCCTCAGACGGCGCTTCTCCTGCTTATGACAGCCCATGGCGCAGACGGGGCGGAGCAGGGAGTGGAATCGGGGGCGCTGCCGGGGGCTTTGCCCCGGGAGGAAGCGCTCAAAATGGCGAATACGGGTGTTTTGCCAAAGCCGTTTTTTGTATCGGCGTTGAAAGAAAAAGTGACGGAACTGCAATCAGGCGCGGCAGGGAAGAGAGAGGAACCCTCCGGCGGGGAGGAGAGCAGCCTGGAGGGACTGCGTTTTCTGGCGGCGGAGGACAATGAGATCAACGCGGAGATCCTGACGGAAATCCTGACCCTAGAGGGTGCGGAATGTGTGGTAGTCGAGAACGGCAAAATGGCGCTGGAGCGCTTTGGAGATTCGGCGGAGGGCGAGTTTGACGCGATCCTGATGGATGTGCAGATGCCGGTGATGAACGGTTATGACGCGACCAGGGCTATCAGGGCGCTGGAGCGCGGGGATGTGGCCACAATCCCCATTATAGCCATGACGGCCAACGCTTTTGCGGAGGACGAGAGGGAGGCGCTGCATGCCGGTATGAACGTTCATCTCGCAAAGCCGATAGACATGGAATTGCTCAAGAAAGTGTTGCGGCAGTGTATTCCGGAGAGGGGAAGCACAGCTGCGGAAAGATCGCAGTGAAAGTGTGCAGAGCAGGAACAGCGGAAAGGCGGTATATGAAAAGCAGTGTGGGAAAAAATAGGAATAAATGGGCGGCGGTCTGTCTGGCCGGTATGATGGCTCTGACAGTATCGGCCTGCGGCAAAGCAGGCTCGGATCTGAATCTGGTGGAGTCCCAGGAGGGGAGCCGGCGGGTTGTGAATCTGTTCAGTCCCATGGAAAAAACGGACCCTGACGCGGAGAACACGGCCAGGAGCGCCGCGGACAAGACGGTGGTTATGGCGGAGGAGAAACTGGGCGTCACCGTGGGTTATATCACTTATACGGCAGAGAACTACCAGGACAGGACTTACGACGAGGTGGCGCTGGACCGGGCGCGCAATGACATGGATGACATATATCTGCTGAATCCCGACGTCATACAGGCCCTGGGGGAGGAAGGAAAACTGAGAGATTTGTCAGATCTGGCCTGCGCGGAGAATCTTCGGGATGTGGTGAGGACCGCGAACACAGTGGACGGGAAGCTGGTGGCAATCCCCCAGGAGGTAGTGGCATACGGCCTGTTTATCAATAAGGATCTGTTTGACAGATACAGTCTGGAACTGCCGGAGACACCGGAGGAATTTCTGGAGTGCTGCAGAGTCTTTCAGCAAAACGGGATAGAGACGCCGGTGGGTGCCAACCGTTGGTGGCTGGAGACATTTGTTCTGGCCCAGGCCTACGCGGACTTGTATAATGGAGGGAATACAGAGGCGGAAATTGCGGCGCTCAACAGCGGGGAGAGCAAGTACAGCGACTACATGAGGCCCGGCTTTGAGTTTTTGCAGGAGATGATCCGCTGCGGTTATATTGATGCCGAAAAAGCATATGTGAGCGAGGCCATAGAAGGGGAGGGGGAGGATTTCCTTTCCCAGAAAACGCCTATTGTCATGGCGTACTGGGGAGCGGCGAACACGGAGACTGCATATGGAAAGACAGATTTCAATATGCTGGTCATCGGTTTCCCCAGCAGCCGCGGACAGATGCCGGTCATGCCCATGACGGGGTACGGCGTGGGAACCGGCGCGGAGCATGGGGAGGACGCGATGCAGGTCATGGATGTGATCCTGTCCGATGAAGCGCTCAGGATATACGCGGAGACCAACAGGGTGATCTCTCCCTCCAGGAATGTAGAGGTGGAGTGCGTTCCCGCGCTGAAGCCGTTGAGCGACAGAATTCAGGAAAACGTCTATGTTCTGGGAGCCAACGCGGGGATGAAGATGGAACAGTGGGGAAATATCTGTCAGGTGGTCCGCCAGCTTCTGGGCGGGGCCACAGTGGATGAATGCATGGAAGAGATTGACAGGCTGCAACAGGAATCTCTTGCGAAGTGAGGAGCCGTCCAGGACATACGGATTGATTTTTTGTTGCGAACTATAGATTGAAACTTAAAGCCGTGTATGCTATGATAGAAATAATAGGGCACTGGAGCGTGTTTGAATAATCGTTTCCGCCATCTGTACACCCCGCTTTGCGCGGTATTTGTGCCAAATTCAGGGGGCGGTGCCTGCTGCGCCTCCTGAATTTGGCGCAAATCTCCCACAAACTGTGACGCACATCTGACGGAAAGCATTTTTCAAACCCATTTCAGCGGGAAAGGACAGGTTGACTATGAGTGAACTTGATAATAGGACAGACGGGGAGGTCATGGAAGAGAAAACCTCCCGGAATTTTATTGAGCAGATCATTGACAGGGATCTGGCGGAGGGCGTGTATGAAACGGTACACACCCGGTTTCCGCCGGAACCCAACGGTTATCTTCATATTGGCCATGCCAAGGCGATCCTGACCAATTATCTTCTGGCACAGCAATACGGCGGCAAATTCAACATGCGTTTTGACGACACCAACCCCACCAAGGAAGACATTGAATTTGTGGAGTCCATCAAGGCGGATGTGCAGTGGCTGGGAGCGGACTGGGAGGACAGGCTGTTTTATGCTTCCGATTACTTTGGTCAGATGTATGAGGCGGCGGTAAAGCTAATCAAAAAGGGCAAGGCTTATGTGTCCGATCTCACGGCGGAGCAGATCAGGGAGTACCGGGGCAGCTTTACCGAGCCGGGCAGGGAGGACCCCGGCAGCGGGCGTTCCGTGGAGGAGAATCTGAGGCTCTTTGAGGAGATGAAGGAGGGAAAATACGCGGACGGGGAAAAGGTGCTCCGTGCCCGTATCGACATGTCTTCCCCCAACATCAATATGCGCGATCCGGTAATCTATCGGGTGGCTCATATGAGCCATCACAACACGGGGGATGCCTGGTGCATCTACCCCATGTATGATTTTGCCCATCCCATAGAGGATGCCATCGAGGGGATTACCCATTCCATCTGTACCCTGGAGTTCGAGGACCACAGGCCTCTGTATGACTGGGTGGTGAGGGAACTGGAGTATCCGCATCCCCCCAGGCAGATCGAGCAGGCAAAGATGTATCTGAAAAATGTGGTGACGGGCAAGCGCTATATCAAGAGGCTGGTGTTGGACGGCAAGGTGGACGGCTGGGACGATCCCAGGCTGGTGTCCATTGCGGCACTGCGCCGCAGGGGATTCACCCCCCAGTCCATCCGCAGATTCGTGGAGATGTGCGGTGTCTCCAAGGCCCATTCCGTGGCGGATTACGCGGCGCTGGAGTACTGCATCCGGGAGGATCTGAAGACACAGGCTCCCCGCTATATGGCCGTTCTGGACCCTGTCAGACTGGTCATTGACAACTATCCGGAGGGGCAGACAGAGCTTCTGAGCGCGGTAAACAATCCGGAAAATGAGGAGCTGGGCGGCCGGGAGATTCCTTTCGGGCGTGAACTGTATATCGAGAGGGAAGACTTCATGGAGGAACCGCCCAGGAAATATTTCCGCATGTTCCCCGGCAATGAGGTGCGGCTGATGAATGCCTATTTTGTGACCTGTACGGGCTGTGAGAAGGATGAGTCAGGCAACATTACCGCGATACACTGCACCTATGACCCGGCCTCCAGGGGAGGCAACAGTCCGGATGGGCGAAAGGTAAAGGGGACGATCCACTGGGTGGCGGCGCATGCGGCCATCCCCGCCGAGATTCGTCTGTATGAGAATCTCATCGATGAAGAGAAGGCGAATGAACAGGGTTCCATCTATGACGAGAGCGGGGAACTGTAT
This sequence comes from uncultured Acetatifactor sp., assembly GCA_910583845.1. Taxonomy (GTDB): domain Bacteria; phylum Bacillota; class Clostridia; order Lachnospirales; family Lachnospiraceae; genus Acetatifactor. The sequence goes on along the minus strand of CAJUAB010000031.1, from coordinate 21,349 downwards.
CTGAACCCTCATTCCCTGACCATAAAGCAGGGGTTTCTGGAGCCTGCCTTTGCGGGAGCGCAGGCATATGAGCGGTTTCAGTTTGTACGGCAGGGCTTTTTCTGTGTGGATGTCAGGGATTCCACGCCGGAGCGACCGGTGTTTAACCGGATCGTATCGCTTAAGAGTTCTTTTGCCCTGCCCAGACAGGAAGCGTCAGCACAGTGAACGAGGAACTAAAAACAGCATGATACCGGAGAAGGCGTCCTGATTTCCAGCAACAGGTGGCGGGTTCGCAGGTAGAATGCGGAACTTAAAAACAGCATGATACCGGAGAAGACGCTGCTGGAAATCAGGACGTCGAAAGCGTCCGGATTTTCAGCAACAGGTGTCGGGTTCGCAGGTAGAATGCGGAACTTAAATAAAGAAGAAAGAGGAAGAAAATCATGGGTATATTTTCGGGACTGAAAAATTTGGGACTTGGCGACCTGGAGGGAAGCGACCTGTTCGCGGCGGAGGAGAAACCGGAGCAGGCGGCAGCGGAGCCTGCCCAGCCGGAGGAGAAGGACTTTATTTACGACAAATCCTTTACCTGCCCGGTGTGTGACAGCACCTTTACCTCCCGTGTTATGAAAACCGGTAAGGCGAAGCTGGTATCCATGGACCTGGACCTGCGGCCCCGTTATGTGGGGATTGACGCCACAAAATATGATGTGGAGCTTTGCCCCCAGTGCAAATTTGCTGCATTGACCCGCTATTTTACGGCTATGCCGGCCAGCCAGATCCACCTGATCAAGGAGCAGATTACCCCAAAGGTAAAGCTACAGCCACATAAAGAAGATTATTACACCTATGAAGAGGCCATAGAGCGCTACAAGATAGCGCTGGTCTGCGCCATGGTGAAGAAGGCGAAAAACAGCGAGAAAGCATATATCTGCTTAAAATCCGCATGGTTGCTGCGGGGCTACCGCGAGGAACTGGAGAGCAAACGCCAGCTGCTGCCTCAACAGAGGGATGATCTGATGAATCAGGAGAGGGAATATCTGCAGAACGCTTTCAAGGGCTTTGTGGAGGCGCAGAAGAGTGAGCGATATCCCATGTGCGGGATGGATGAATATACCATGGATTATCTGACCGCGGCGCTGGCTTACGAGGTGGGAGAACTGGATACGTCTTCCCAGTATGTCTCCAGGATTCTGGCATCCGCGGCAAACAACCGCGTCAAGGAAAAGGCCAGAGACTTAAAGGATTCCATTGTGGCCAAGAAAAAGGAAATGGCAAATTAGTGTATGTATGATTTGAACATAGAGTTTCGTTCCGGCAGTGAGAAATGCCTTTACGAGCAGATCTATGAATATATCAGGCGAGAGATCAGAGAGGGGAAGCTGCGTCCGGGGGAGCGGCTTCCCTCTACCCGTTCTCTGGCGGAATATCTGCAAGTTTCCCGCAGTACGGCTTCGCTGGCTTATGATCAGCTGTTGTCGGAGGGGTATATTGCTTCCAGGCCGTACCGGGGGTATTACGTATGCCGGATGGAGGAATTATACCGGCTGGATGCCCGGGGGGATGCGGCCGGGGCCGAGGAACAGGGGGGGCAGGGCCCCGCAGAGGAAAAGATTCCCGCAGTCGTGGATTTTTCGCCCACGGCTACGGACATGTCCCGGTTTCCGTTCAGCGTCTGGCGGAAAATCAATAAGAATGTTCTGAGCCAGGGAGGGGGCAGCCTGTTTACGCAGGGGGATGTGCAGGGAGAGTACAGTCTGCGGGAGACCATAGGCAGATATCTGCATTCTTCCCGGGGAGTAAACTGCACTCCCCAACAGATTATCGTGGGCGCGGGGAACGACTATCTGCTGCTGCTGCTGGAGAAAATTCTGGGGCGGCATGTGCGGATTGCCATGGAGAACCCTACCTATAAGAGGGCCTATCAGATTTTTGATTCCTTTGCCTATGAGATTACCACAGTGGATATGGACGAGGCGGGAATGAGCGTATCCGGCCTTCGCCAGAGTGATGTGACGGCGGCTTATGTGATGCCTTCCCACCAGTATCCCACAGGGGCGCTGATGCCCATAGGCCGCCGCCTGGAACTGCTGAAATGGGCGAATGAGGCGCCGGGACGCTATCTGATTGAGGACGATTACGACAGTGAATTTCGCTACAGGGGCAAGCCCATCCCCTCTCTACAGGCATCGGACACCCAGGGAAGGGTGATTTACATAGGAACATTCAGCAAATCCATTGCGCCGGCGATCCGAGTCAGCTATATGGTGCTTCCCATGGAACTGCTGGAACGCTATCGGCGTCAGTGCTTTTTCTACTCTGCCACAGTATCCAGAATAGACCAGAAGATACTGGAAGAGTTTATCAAAGAGGGATACTTTGAGCGGCATCTGAATAAAATGCGAAAGCATTATAAGGAAAAACATGATCTGCTGCTGGAGGGACTCACGGATTTTGAAGAGGACTTCCGGATAACAGGGGAAAACGCCGGGCTGCATCTGCTGCTCACCGGCAGGAGGGGACAAAAGGAGAGGGAACTGATTCTGGCCGCTCAGTCTCTGGGCGTCCGGGTCTATGGCCTGTCGGACAGTCTGGTGGGAAAGGCCGCGGAGCAGCCTGGTCACACAGTCCTTCTGGGATATGGAGGACTGGAATGTCAGGATATAGACAAGGGCCTGGCGCTTCTGCGCCAGGCCTGGCTGTAAGTATGTTTCTACTGTTCTTCTTTAGATGCTTCCGGTGCGGAGACCTCTTCCTCTATGGAGTCCTCTTCCGCAGCCTCATCCTCATCGAAAAACTCTTCCACGTTTTTCTCCGCTTTCTCCTCGGCGTCGGAGATCGTCTGAGACAGAGTGGTGAAATGCTCCTCGGCACCGGAGAGCTTATCCGAGAGAGTGCCTACGGCATCTCCTACCTTCCGGACCACTGTCCCGGCCACAAATCCAGCCTTTTCCACGGCTTTTTCAGAGGCTTCCTTGGCCAGGGACACATAGTTGCGGGCAGGGGGCTCATCCTCCAGATCATCGCTGAAGTTATCGTAATCATCGTCCTCCTCAGCGGCGGCAGGGGCGGTGTCCTTTCTGCTCAGAAAGTGATAGGCAACGGCGGCGGCAGTGCCTGCGGCAGCTGTAAAAAGTAGAAATTTACCAAATTTTTTAGCCATGGGTAGCTCCTTTCAAAGAGAATCTCTTTTTCTATATTAGGTATTTTAATACTATTCTGTGAAAATGAAAAGAGAATATGTATAAAAAGTTTATAAAAACTATGGAAAGTAAACCATTGCAAGCATATTCCGGGTGTGCTAGAATATGACTATGAACGGGAAATTTTTTGATCTGAAGAAAGATAAACAGGATAGAATGATCAATGCCGCCCTGAAAGTGTTTGCTCTTCAGGGCTATCGCCATGCCAGCACCGACGAGATTGTGCGGGAAGCGGGGATCAGCAAAGGGCTGCTGTTTCATTATTTTACCAGTAAGCTGGGGGTTTACAGCTTTGTCTACGACTACAGCGTCAGATACATGATCCTGGAGCTGGGGGCCAGGGTATCAGCGGGGGAGAGGGACCTGTTTAATGTGTACAGGGCCATGGAACTGGCCCGCATGCAGGCCATGAAAGGGTACCCGTACATGCAGCAGTTCCTGAACCGCTGTATGCAGGAGGACGTGAGCGAGGCTCTGCTGGCCACGGAACAGAAACGGGAAAATCTGGCGGCAGAGTATGAAAGGATACAGGGGCAGATTGATTATGAGTCCCTGCCTGCCGGAGTTGACGGTCCAAAGCTGGAGCGTATGCTGCACTATACCGTGCAGGGCCTGATGCGGCAGCGCTTTCTGGACGCGTCCTTTCAGCCGGAGATGCTGTACGCTGAGACGCTGGAATACATTGACATGCTGGAACATATCATAAAGAAATGAGGCGGCCGGAGAATGCGGCTGATTCGCGGCAGTCTTTTTCCTGCTGATTTGTGAAAGGAAATTTTTCAAGAACGGATCGCTCCATCCGACCGGGAGTAGAGCTTCCAAGGGCCCGCCGCGTATCGGGTAATATTCCAACGGCGGTGCGGGCCCATCGACTGGAAATCCGGACAACGCAATGGTGCGGATCAGGCAGTCTGAAAGTCCGTTTTCTGATCGGATGCAGCAATAAGTCTATTTATTCATCTTGTGGGGCGGATCGGCGGGATATCCTCCTTTCAGCTTCTGCATCCCCCGCTGAATGGCGTCGCGGGAGTTTTTCCAGTCGGCGTCCTTATTCTGATAGTCGAATTTCTCCACCATCCAGGACACATCCTCATACAGCCGGTCCATATTGCGCTCCATCAGGGGCAGTACCATATCATAGAACTGCTTCAGATCCTTATCCGAGAGCCGCTCGTCCGCCGCGCTGCACAGGTCGCCGAAATGACTCAGACAAAAGCCCTTGCTGTTTTTCACTTTTTCCCGGAAAGCCTCGTCCCGGCTGTACATATAGAAGAAGGTATCCATATAGCGGGAATAGTTATCCCTGAAATGATTACAGATATAGCAGGATTCGTTCTTTTGCGCAACCCACATGCTGATGGCGTTGCCGCTTACATGACCGCGGAGCTTGTCCTTCAGGGAGACTCTGCCCGGAGTGAAGGAGGCAAACTGACGCTTCATCTCCTGTATGGTTTTCTGGTAGTGGGTTTTCAGAATCCAGGCATTGCCCAGAGTGTTGCCGTAGTCAAACATTTTTTTGAAATGCATGCGGCAGAATCCCGCCCGATCCGTGGCTTCCCGAATGTCAGACTCCATGTAGGAGCTGCTGTTGCCCAGGCAGAAGTCCATCACATCCTGCTCCACTGACCGTTTGATGAAGCAGAAGGGGCATTCGTCGTGGGCATCCATGGCATCGTTCAGTGGTATTGTGTAAAGCTGTTCTTTCATAGACAGGCACCATCCTTTTCCGGTTTTATAACAGTGTAATTCATTTTTGCGGTCTTGGCAAGAATTCTTAAAAAGATGTTGCGAAGTTGTGAATAAAAGAAATGAAAATTTAAGATTAATTTTCTTGTATTTTGTAGAAATAGGAGCTACAATTTTATTATTAAAGTTCCGGCTTTAATAGTATGGATGACCATCAGACGGTTTTGAGCCGGGTGTGGTCATTGTTTACGATAAAATTACGTGAGAGATGTGGTTGTCTTGGTATTCAGCAGTATTGAATTCTTGTTGTACTTCCTCCCGATTTTTATCCTGGTTTATATGGTCGTTCCCCAGAAGCTCAAAAACGCGGTTCTTGTACTGGGAAGCATGGTCTTTTACGCCTATGGAGACCTGCGCGGGCTGGGGCTTCTGGCGGCGTCCACTGCCGTCAACTATGTATTCGCCAGGATGATTCGCAGGAGAGCGGGGCTGGTGGCTGCGCTGGCAGTAAACATCGGCATGTTGATTCTATTTAAATATTATCAGGGCGGAGCTGTGCTTCCAATAGGCATCAGCTTCTATACCTTCCAGATTGTCTCCTACCTGGTGGATGTATACCGGGGGGAATATGCGGCGGAGAGGAATTTTCTGGACTTTGCGGCATATGTTATGATGTTCCCGAAGCTCGCGATGGGTCCCATCACTGGTTACGGGGAGCTTCGCAGGCAGCTGCATCGCCGCCGCTGCGACGCGGAATGTATGCAGGACGGGTTGAAACTTTTCATTCTGGGGCTTTGCGGGAAGGTGTTGCTGGCGGACCGGCTGGCGCTTCTGTGGCAGGAGGTGCAGGTCACAGGCTATGAGAGCATTTCCACTCCTTTGGCCTGGATTGCCGCCGTGGCCTATTCCCTGCAGCTGTACTTTGACTTTGCGGGCTATTCCGTGATGGCCATGGGTCTGGGACGTATGCTGGGCTTTAAGCTCCCGGAGAATTTCCGCCAGCCCTATATGGCTTCTTCCATGAGAGAGTTTTACCGCAGGTGGCATATGTCGCTGGGAAACTGGTTCTGTAAATATGTGTATATCCCTCTGGGAGGAAGCCGCCGGGGAGAGATCAGGACGGTCTTTAATCTGCTGGTGGTATGGCTGCTCACTTCCCTGTGGCATGGCATCACCGGAAATTTTCTGGTCTGGGGCATGGGAATCTGTCTTCTGATCATCCTGGAGCGGCAGGTGGGGCGGCTGTGGAAATTCATAACCGGAGACCGGACAGGAAACAAGGTCCGGGGCCTGGCTTCCCTGGTATGTCACGCATATCTGCTGGCGGTGGTTCCGGTGACATGGGTATGCTTCGCGGTTCCCGACCTGGGGCAGCTGGGCATTTACCTGAGCAGGATGTTCGGACTGGGCAGTCCTGTGGCGATGTACGTGGGAGACTGGCAGAAGGCGCTGAGTGATTACGGTTTGCTGCTGGGGGCCGGCATAGTGGCCAGCACTCCTCTGGTGCGCTGGATATACCAGAGGCTGGAGAGAAAATGGCCCGGCATGATCCTGCTGGCAGCGGGTTTCTGGTTTTGTATACACAGGATATTGTTACAGGGGGAGAATCCTTTCCTGTACTTGAATTTTTGATGAAGGATAAAGGTGGAGGTTGACCTTGAGGTGGTTGAAAAGATGGTCTTTCATGATCATATTGGCGATAACGGGCATTGTGTACTGCGGCGCGAACAGAGATTTGCTGGAGGTGACCCACTGGGAGAACCTGATACCTGTGGGGGAAAGAAACCCGCAGGAAGACTGGATGCTGCTCCAGGAGGAGAGCAGTCCTGAAAGCATGCCCGGGGAGTTTACATTGGGGAAAGGGGCTTACGGGAAGAGACTGACCGGGGAAACAGACCAGACCGGGACTGAAATTTCGGGGACGCAGGACGGGGAAGCCGGTGAGGCGCAGGATCGGGAAGCTGCCGGGGCGCAGCCCCCGGATTCGGATTTGCGGCCCCCCGTAACGCCGGAGGAGGGGGACGGAGAGGGTGTCTTGCCGGAGACGGAACCCGAGCCGGAACCGGAGATTGTCATAGGGAGAGTGGAGGAGGACTATTTTGCCGACGCCCTGTTCCTGGGTGATTCCCGTACTGTGGGTCTGGGACAATATGGCAGTCTGAGAGATATAGCGACATTTTACGCGTCCACCGGCATGACGATCTACAAAATATTCAACGCGGAGATCGTGGAAGTACCGGATCAGCAGGAAAAGATCACGGTTGAGGAGGCATTGCAGCACCAGAGTTTTGGCAAGGTCTATATTATGATGGGAATCAACGAAGTGGGGAGCGGCACCACGGAGAGCTTCGCGAAGGCCTATGGGGAGGTGATCGCGCGCATACAGGAGCTGCAGCCGGAGGCCATTATCTATATTGAGGGGATATTGAAGGTTACAAAGGCCAGATCCGATAAGGGGGATTATATTAACAATGAGGCCATTGAGGCGCGCAACGAGGCGCTGAGCCTGCTGGCTGACGGAGAGAGGATCTTCTATCTGGATGTAAACCAGGCGGTCTGCGATGAGGACGGGGGGCTGGTGAAAGATTATACCTCTGACGGGGTACATCTGAAAGCGAAATATATCACGCTGTGGGAAGAATACCTGAAAGACAATGCGGTTCTGATTGACGGCGTTGGCGGCGGGACTGAGGAGGCGGAAGCCCCTGAACTAAGCGAATGAACAGAATGTGAATATAGGCTGAAAGGGCTGCGATGGTGTTGCTCACCGGGTGGTCCTTTTTGCGCCCCAAGGCATATCAGCCGTGTGCAGGCCTTCATGTGGGCAGTGAGAAGAATGTGGAAAGAAAGCGGGGACAGAGATGATTATTGACATGCACTGTGATACCATCAGCGAAATTCGCCATCGGCGGGCCGGGGGAAGGGAGGACTGCGTTCTCCGGGAGAATGCTCTGCATATAGACGCGCGGCGGTTACAGGAAAACGGTTATTTGCTGCAATGTTTCGCGCTGTTTGTAGACCTGCGGGGCTGCGGGGCCATTGACGGACAGGGCTTTTGGCAGCCGGATAGGGCGTGGGAGGATATGGAGGCGCTCTACCGGCTCCTCCATCGGGAACTGGAGCAAAACGCGGATCTGCTGCTACAGGTAACCAACGCGCAGGAACTGGAACAGTGCAGACAGACAGGAAAAGTGGGAGCGCTGCTGACAGTGGAGGAAGGGGGTGTCTGCGGCGGCAGCGCAGAGCGTCTGGAAGAATTGTATAATATGGGTGTCCGGATGATGACTCTGACCTGGAATTTTCCCAATGAACTGGGATACCCCAATATCAACGCTCTGGACGGTCGGCACGGCTATGCGTCTCTGTTTCAGGCGGACGCGGTACATGGCCTGACGGAGCGGGGCAGGGAATTTGTGAGACGGATGGAGGAACTGGGGATGCTGGTGGATGTATCCCACCTGTCTGACCGGGGGTTCTGGGATGTGGCGGAGACGGCCACAGGGCCCTTTGTGGCCAGCCATTCCAACGCCCGGGCGGTATGTCCCTGTGTGCGGAACCTGACGGATGAGATGATCAAAGCCCTGGCGGAGCGGGGCGGCATCATGGGACTCAATTTCTGCGCGGACTTTCTGCGCACTTTGCCGGAAGGAGAGGCGAATCCCGGCAGGCTGGAAGATGTGACGGCCCATGCCCTGCATGTCTTCCGCGTCGGCGGAGAGGAATGTCTGGGGCTTGGCAGCGATTTTGACGGGATCGACACCAACGAGTCTCTGCCAGGCGCCCAGGCGGTGGATCAATTATGGGATGCCCTGAAACAGGGCGGGTTTACGGAAAGACAGCTGGATAAGATCTTTTATGGCAATGCGCTCCGGGTACTGGGCACTGTGCTCTGATGCAGGCATGCGTCTAACAGGGATTGTATATCGGCAAAAGCATAGGTGGGGCTGTAAGGGGTATGGGCCACCTCCTCGGGGGTGGCTTCTCCTGTGTAGAGAACACAGGTATCCACCCCGGCGTTGATGCCGCAGGCGATATCCGTGTAGAGACGGTCTCCCACCACCAGAGTCCGGGCGTCATCGAAACCGCTGTCCGTCTGGCACAGGGTTACCACCTCGGGGCTGGGTTTGCCCAGATAGAGGGGCGTTTTGCCGGTGGAGGAGACAATCATCTGGCTGATGGCGCCGCAGTCCGGAATAAAGCCGAAGTCCACGGGGCAGCACAGATCCGGGTTGGTGGCGTAAAAGGGAATATCGTTGGAGCTCAGAAGCCGGCATGCGTTGACCAGCTTCTGATACGTGAGTTCGTCATCGTAGGCCGCCAGGACACATCGCACATCGGCATCCGGACTCTCTGTGACGCGCAGTCCGGCTTCCTGCAGCGCGTGAATGTAGGATGCAGTGCCCAGCACGAAGATTTTTTCCCCAGAATGGCGATGCAGCAGATAGCGTGTCGCCATATAGCCGGAGGTGATAAACTGTTCTTCTCTGGTCTCCAGGCCGAATACGTCCCGGAATTTGTTCACATAATCGGCATTGCTTTTGGTGGAGTTGTTGGTAATATAGTAAGCCCTGCCCCCAATGGAGCGGATATAGTCCAGCATGGGGCGCGTACCTTCATACAGGGTATTTCCCACGGCGATGGTGCCGTCTATATCAAACAGAAACAATTTCTTTTCAGATAGTGGTGTCATATTTACCTCTTTCCATTTGTCAGAAGCCATGTCCATGAAAACTCACAAATCGTTGTCTCAATCCATAATATTTGTTTTGCCCGGCCTCCGCGTATCGGGAATCTGCCTGGGCCGGATTTTACGGCAAACAGGGATACGGCATGAATCGGGAAGCGGGATCTTTTGTGATTGTGCTGTCATAACGAAGCAGGGGGTATTTTCCATACATAGGATACTTGATTATTGTAGCACAAGCCGCTGCGATCTACAATATAATCTGACAAAAGGCAGGGCGTTGCGAGCGCATGCCATAGTTCTTTTTCAAGAAAAGGCAGGGGAAAATAGGACAGACCGGCGACGCTTCCTGCCCGGAGCGGAAGAGGGAAAACTAAGTGAAAACAAGAGAGCGGGTGAAAAGAGTGCAAGGCAGTGCTTGCAAGAAGCTGCCATCAGTGTTAAACTGAAAGAACAGTCCGACTTTTGAACAAATGGTTGCTTGAGGAGGTTTTTATATGAAGCTGACTTGTTTTGCGAGACCGCCGAAGTTCTGGACCCGGCTGGCCATGATGTTAATCGGGGTTACCGTGCAGGGCTTCGGCCTGTCTCTGCTGATCAGGCTGAAACTGGGAACGGACCCGTGTTCCTGCCTTACCCAGGGCGTGATCCGTTATGTGCCGATCAGCTTCGGGACGGCCCAGCTGCTGTGTCATCTGGTGACTTTTATTTTTGTGCTGCGGTTTGACATGAGCTATATCGGTTTCGGCACGCTGGGCAATATGGTCTGCCTGGGATACATATCGGATTTTTTCGGATGGATATGGGACAGTGTGCTGCCCCGGGGTTTTTTTGACGGTCCGCTGGCGCGCTGGGGACTGCTGGTGCCGGTGTTGATCGTGTTTATTCTGGGAGCCGCGACCTATATGACCGCAGGGCTTGGTTCCTCTCCCTATGACGCCATGCCCTTTATTATCTCCCATAAATGCAAAAAGATCCCCTTCAAGGCAATTCGCATGACCTGGGATATCTGTTTTATGGCCGCAGGTTTCGCGCTGGGGGGAGATGTGGGCATTGTGACTCTGGGGGTGGCTTTTTTCCTGGGGCCGGTGATTGCTTTTATGCAGAAGAAGCTGACGGCGCTGCTTTGAATCAGGGAGCGTGTCTGAAAAGCATTCCTGCTGTCTGCCGGAAATATTTTTCAGATACGCGCTGGATTTTCCTGGTATGACGGGCCACAGGACCGCCTGTCTGGAGCTGGATCGTGATTTACAAAAGGAACCGAGGTATTTTATGGAAGAGAGGAAATATAAGTCATCCGTTCTGATCAAACGTTTTTTGCCTTATTATAAACCCCATGTAAAGGTGCTCTGTCTGGATCTGCTGTGCGCGGCCCTGACCACCATCTGTGAGATTGTGTTGCCGCTGATCATCCGGCATATCACCAGCCAGGCCATGGAGGATCTGGCGCTGCTGACAGTGCGCGCGGTAGGCGGACTGGGGCTGCTGTACCTGGTGCTGCGGCTGATTGACGCCGCCGCATACTATTATATGGCGTACACCGGTCATGTGATGGGAGTGGACATGGAGACGGATATGCGCCGGGATGCCTATGGGCATCTTCAGAAGCTGTCCAATACCTATTACAGCAATACCAAGGTGGGGCAGATTATGGGGCGTATCACCAATGATCTGTTTGACGTGACGGAGTTTGCCCATCACTGCCCGGAGGAATTTTTTATAGCCGGAATCAAGGGGGTGGCCTCCTTTATAATTCTGTGTACCATCAATGTGCCGCTGACGCTGATTATTTTCTGCATCATTCCGGTGATGGCGGTGGTGTGCGGCAAGATCAACTTCCGCCTGAGGGCTCTGTTCCGCCAACAGCGGCAGCAGGTGGGGGAACTGAACGCCAGGATTGAGGACAGCCTGCTGGGCCAGAAGGTGGTGAAGGCTTTTGCCAACGAACATGTGGAAAATGCCAAGTTTGAGCAGGACAATCAGAAATTTTACCAGATCAAAAGGCGCAGCTACCGATTTATGGGGATTTTTCAATGTTCCACCAGGTTGTTTGACGGCCTGATGTACCTGGTGACCATTGTGGCGGGGGGCCTGTTTGTGATACAGGGATCGATCCGTCCCGGCGATCTGGTGGCCTATGTGATGTATGTGTCCACTTTTATTGCCACAGTGCGCCGGATCATTGAATTTGCCGAGCAGTTCCAGCGGGGAATGACGGGAATCGAGCGTTTCCTGGAGATTATGGATGCGGATATCGAAATTTTTGACGAGCCGGGGGCAGTGGATCTTGTGGAGCCCCAAGGGCATATCGTGTTTGAGAATGTGAGTTTTGAGTATCCCGACGATCACAATCAGGTGTTCCGCAATCTGAACCTGAGTATCAGACCGGGAGAAAAGGTGGCTCTGGTAGGCCCCTCCGGCGGAGGCAAGACCACGCTGTGCAATCTGATTCCCCGGTTTTATGACGTGACGGCAGGGAATATTTTTCTGGACGGAAAAAACATCAGGGAATTGACATTAAAGAGCCTGCGCCGCAGCATAGGCGTGGTACAGCAGGAGGTATATCTTTTCTCGGGAACAGTCTATGAGAATATTGTCTACGGGCGCATGGAGGCGTCCCGTCAGGAGGTGGAGGAGGCGGCCCGGCGCGCGGGGGCCCATGAGTTTATCATGGGACTTAAGGATGGCTACGATACTTATATCGGTGAGCGGGGGGTAAAATTATCCGGAGGGCAGAAGCAGCGGATCAGTATTGCCCGGATGTTTTTGAAGGATGCGCCTATTATCATTTTGGATGAAGCCACCTCGGCGCTTGACAATGAGAGCGAATTTGAGGTGGCCAGATCCCTGGCGGCGCTGTCCGAGGGCCGTACCACATTGACGGTGGCCCATCGGTTGTCCACGATCCGAGGCAGCGACCGCATCCTTGTGCTGACGGAGGAGGGGATCACCGAGGAGGGCAACCACGATCAGCTGATGGAGCGGAAAGGAATTTACTATCATCTGTATCAGATGGCAAATGAGATGAAATAAGTCACAGGTATAAAACGCGAAAGGGCTGTCACAAGAAACTCATTCCTCCACAAAAACGGCGGACCCTCCGGCAATATGCAGTGTGTTGGCCTTTATTTCCGCAGCATTGCCTGTTTTATACAGGATGGTGCCGGAGGTGTCGGGTACAGTGACCTCCTGATCGGAAGGATTGATCGCGATCCTGATGCGCTGGCGGCCGGAGGTCCGGTCATAGACAAGGGGGTAGCCGTCCCGCAGAAAGGTAATGCCTCCTCTGTTCTGTAGGGCGGGATGTTTTTGCCGGAACGCAATAAGCCTTTTGATCTCGCTTCGCAGGGAACAGAGATCCGCGGACTGGCTTTCCGCGTCGGGACGATTCTCTCCGTCATCCTGTGGAATATAGAGTTTTCCCTTGGGGGCGGAGGAGAAGCCGGCATTCAGCCCCTTGTTCCACTGCATGGGGCTGCGGGAGCCGGTTCTGCCATATCCGCCTTCCACGGAAATCAGGTTTTCCACATAGCGCATCCCGATTTCGTCTCCGTAGTAGATAAACGGCGCCCCGGGCATGGAGAGCAGGAAGGCAAAGAAAATCTTCATTTCATCCGGGTCCAGGCGGCGGGCCAGCCTGTCCATATCGTGGTTCCCCGACGGAATACAGATCAGCCCTTTGCCGCCGACTTTTTCATGAGCTTCCCGATAGGCGGCCACAAACTCTCTGGCGCTGCCTTTCCCCCTTCTGGAAAAGTACGGCTCATCGCAGCGCAGCAGGTCGTTGTAGTGAGAGGGGCCGAAGTGCAGCAGAAAGTCCATGTGGAAGCCTCCCGTCAGAGATTTGTCCGGTTCACCCCATTCAGAAACCAGGGCCGCTTCGGGAAATTCCCGGTCCAGAAACCCACGGATATCCTGCCACAGGGCGATGGTACCTCGGCTTTCCTCGTCCTGCTTTACCAGCGAGCCGGCCATATCCACTCTGAAACCGTCGCAGCCTGCTTCCAGCCAGAAGCGCATAATATCCCTGAGCGCCTCGCGGGTGGCAAGAGGACCCTTGGCATCCATGGGCTGCTGCCACTTGCATTGGGGATCGGGGCGATAGAATCCGTAATTGAGGGCGGGCTGGTGGGAGAAAAAATTGACCGCGCAGGAGCCGTCTCTTTCTGAGATCCCCCGGATGCAGCTCATGCCCCGGGGTTCTTCCCACACGCTGTCCGTCCAGATATAGCGGTCCGTGTATTCGTTTTTTGTCCCCTTCATGGATTCCTGAAACCATGGATGAGTCACTGCGGTATGTCCCGGCACCAGATCCAGAATTACATGCAGATCGCGCTTATGGGCCTCCCTGAACAGATTGATCAGGTCCTCGTTGGTGCCGTATCTGGGGGCTACGGTATAATAATCCTCCACGTCATAACCGGCATCTTTGAAGGGGGACCGGAAGCAGGGATTGAGCCAGATCGCGGTGCAGCCCAATTCTTTGATATAGTCCAGCTTGAGGGTAATGCCATTGAGGTCCCCGATACCGTCGGCATTGGTGTCGAGAAACGACTGGGGGTAGATCTGATAAAAAATGGCCTTGTCCAGCCATGCAGGTTGAGTGCTCATATGGAGTTCCTCCTTATTTAAAGTTCCGCATTCACCTGATCAGCCCGGAACCGGGTGATCGTCATCCGGCCGCATAAGGCGTCCAGATGCCGATCAAAGGGCAGATCAGGAGAATGCTGACAAGAGTTCCGCATTCACCTGATCAGCCCAGAACCGGGTGATCGTCATCCGGCCGCTTTAGGCGTCCAGATGCCGATCAAGGGACAGATCAGGAGAATGCTGAATAAAATAATAATACTATTGATATAATGCAAAAGCAAGAGTTTTGCGGACATCTGATTGCAGGAATGATTGAGGAGGATTCAAAAAGAGCATCCGGATAAACGAAAATGGTGGCGACGCGGACGGAAAAAGTAAGGCAGATGGAGCAGGTTGTGAGCTTGCTGAAAGAGAAAGATTTTTTGCATTTATACTCCCGGTATAATGACAAATGAGATGGAGTATGTTATAGTAGATACAGAATAGGAATAAGTTGGTTATTGTATGGACCAGAGGGAAAGGAAAAGAGCCATGTTAAGCATATATTTGATTCCGGGACGTGAGAAACAGGCAAGTCTTAAAGCGCTGACAAGATATCAGAGCTTTCATTTGCTATGCTTTTACAGGATGGAGCGAGAACAGAAGTGTATGCAGAAACTGGCCGGATAGGATTCCGGAGGGGTTCGGAATAGATGCATGGGAGTGAAAACCGCTTATCTTGTAGGAGATAGGCGGTTATTTTATTTAGGGCAACGGCATTTTCGCAGAGCGTGGATTCCGCTGCTAAAGCAATTCCCGGTTGTAGGGGGAGGGAAAACAAGGAGGTTTGAGATGAGACAGATACCCGCCATCGATCTGGTGGCAACAGGACAAAACATTGCGAGGCTGCGGGATGCCAGAGGGATGACCGTCAGGGATTTACAGGAGATCTTCGGATTTGCGACTCCTCAGGCGATCTACAAGTGGCAGCATGGCACGGCATTACCCACGGTGGATAACCTGTTGGTGCTGGCGGCAGTATTTGACGTCCATATAGAGGATATCCTGGCTGTGCGGCAGGTACAGGCCGCAGCCAGTGCTTAGAAATAGTTGGGAAAATTCCGACAGCTTGTGAAGAGCGCGTCATCAGCCACATTCTGTGGAGTGATGGCGCGCACTGGCTGCAAGGCATCCGCGGTCGTAGTTCAACGGTAGAATGGCAGACTTTTAATCTGTAAGACGAGGGTTCAAATCCCTCCGGCCGCAGTCTATGGTGTGAAATTCATTCGCAGTAGTTCGGGTTTCGTACCATTTTGCGCCATATTGGGCAGAAACTGAACCAATATGGCAAGGGTTTTATGTCAGTATTATGGCAGGGAAAATCAGTTGCATTTTCTGACGAACCTGTCAGTTTTCCCTTGATCTGGCCGTGATAATCCAGGGAGCGGGATCTGTTTTAAAAGTATTGTTGCTGCCCAGCTTGGATACGGACACCTGAATGGTATCCACATCGTTCAGGCCCAGGGCGTTCAGTGTGGCTGGCAGGCTGGCGGCTGTCTTGAAGTCCAGGGTATATATCACCACATTGATGTTGGGATTGATGTCGGTCAGATATGTCAGTTCCTGGTCAGTGCTGGCGGAGGCAACCAGGAAAACCAAGGAGGGGATGGGACAGTTTTTCATGCTGTCGGCATCCACATGGTCTATAATCTTCACATTGTGCAGATCAAAATGTGCCACATTATCCTCCAGAGTAGCCCGGTCTGCCTGGCTGTACTCCACAGCGGTGACGGAACCTTCCGCGGCGATCAGTGCTGCTTCAATGGCTATGCTTTCTCCGCCGATCACCACCAGGTCGTCCTGGGGGTCAACGGCCATCCTGTTCAGGATGATGGCCCGGATCTCGCTGCCCACATATTGAATGGAGCCCCGCTGCAACAGCTCATTGTTCAGTCCGATTTTGGCAGTGTTGCGGGCATTGGGATTGAGAATCAGCATTCCGGCGGAGGCGTTGATGCCCCGGTCGATCATATCCTTGACCTGTTTGTGCAGGATCTGGCCGCTGGGGTCGGAACCTTCGTTATACCAGACCTCACATTCTCCCAGACCCGCATTCCACAGTCGGTAGAAGATATCGTTGATGCCGGCGTTGGTAAACACCAGCGTGGTCTTGTGCGCCTCCACCGTGGGTATCACATTCTTGTTTTTTCTGGTGATATCAATGATTTTCACATGCTCCAGATCAATGGTGGTGTTCTGGGAATAGTATTGCAGCCAGGACAGGATTACGTCATTGGTAAAAATTTGTTTTTCCATAGATAGGCCCCCTTTTTGCAGGTATATTTTTAGTACTTTCTTTATTGTATATTGCCAGCGTGAAATATGCAAAATGTAAAAGGTGCAAAATGGATGTGCTGTCCTCATCCGGCCTGTCACTCGGTCTGTCTGTCCGGCCCCGGTTTCCATGGCGGCGGACATAACAGAGTTACAGGACGATTATCTTCCAACGTCCTTTTGCCCAGCGCTCTAAATTCGCCTTTCTTTTTCTCTGAGATAACTTTCCGCCAATTGTAATGCCAACACAGAGAAAACCTGATTAATGGTTCCCGATTGGATTGCCATTCCTATTTCTGCCCATGTCATTTTTTCTACTTCGGTTTTTTCGCCCACAGCTTTTTCAGGATCTGCTACTTGTTCAACATTTGTAGCCAGATAAGTAAAGACTTTATTTGTGGCGTTTGCCGCATTTGTATAAAAGCTGCCCAAGAAAACAAAATCATCCTTTGTACAAAATCCGGTTTCTTCTTTCAGCTCCCTTGCCGCGGCATCCATTTCTTTCTCTCCATCCTCAACTTTTCCAGCAGGAACAGCTGTGGCGTCTTCACCAATCGGATACCTGTATTCTCTGACAAGTATCACTTCATTTTGTGGAGTTACTGCCACAACATTAACCCAGTTGGGGAATTCGCAAACATAATAGTCATCTATTACATCTTGTTCATCTGTAACGCACACATCCTTACGCAACTTAATAAAAGGTGAATTAACCACATATTCCTGGCTGACCGTTTTCCATCTCGTATTGTTTCCCATTTTGTTTGACCTTCCCCTGGGGATTCATCACTCAAATTCGATTGTGGCCGGCGGCTTAGGACTCATATCATAGCAAACCCGATTCACATTCTCCACCTCCGCCAATATCCTCTCTGTTATCCGCTCCAGCACAGTCCAATCCACCTTCTGCACGGAGGCAGTCATGGCATCCACGGTGTTGATGGCCCGGATGATCACCATATATTCAAACACTCTGGCATTGTTTTTCATGCCTACCGATTTGAAATCCGGCACCACCGTAAAATACTGCCATACTTTCTTATCCAGTCCGGCCCTTGCAAACTCTTCCCGCAGTATGGCATCGGATTCCCGCACCGCCTCTAACCTGTCCCTGGTGATGGCTCCCAGGCATCTCACACCCAGACCGGGACCGGGGAAAGGCTGGCGGTAAACCATATCATGAGGAAGACCCAACTCCACGCCGCAGGCACGTACCTCATCCTTGAAAAGCTGTTTCAACGGCTCCACCAGCTCAAACTGCAGATCCTCCGGAAGCCCTCCCACATTGTGGTGGGATTTTACCATCTTTGCCGTCTTGGTTCCGCTCTCGATGATATCCGGATAGATAGTTCCCTGTCCCAGGAAGTCGATTCCCTCCAGCTTTCTGGCCTCCTCCTCAAAGACACGGATAAACTCGCCGCCGATGATTTTTCGCTTCTGTTCCGGATCAGACACATTTTCCAGTTTGCCCAGAAAACGTTCGGACGCGTCCACATAGATCAAGTTGGCATGAAGCTCGTCCCGAAAAACTTTTACTACGCTCTCAGACTCATTTTTGCGCATCAAACCATGGTTTACATGCACGCACACCAACTGCTGGCCGATAGCCTTGATCAGCAGGGCGGCCACCACAGAGGAGTCCACGCCGCCGGACAGCGCCAGCAACACCTTCCTGTCTTTTACCTGGCGGCGGATCAGTTCAATCTGATCTTCAATAAAATTCTTCATATTCCAGTTTGCCTGAGCTTTACAGTCCTCAAAAACAAATTTTCTCAACTGCTCACTGTCTGGAAGGCCGGTCAGCTGTGTGCCGCATTTTGACTGAGGATAATCAATGGAAATCATGGGGTAATCCAAATCATACAGCTCCGTCCTTACCTCGACAGCTTTTCCGTCTACGATGCGGTTTTCACCGCCATTCAGTATGATGCCTTTTACATTGGAAATAGCGCGCAGCTCCTCCGCGGTGATATCATGAGGATGAATCTCACTGTATACGCCCAGGCTGCGGATTTCACGGGCAACTACCGTGTTCTGCGTACTTCCCAAGTCCAGTATTACAATTACGTCCTGTTTCATCAGTGGTGGTCTCCTTTTCTTGTTTTGACTCGGACATATGCCACATGTTCCGATGTAATCATCGCAGCAACTGTATCCTTGCACAACTGCCTATCCCTGTCTTTTGATGCCGCAAAGCAAAATTTCTCACTGCCTGCCAAAGTCCGGGAATACGGCCGTTTGTCCTGCCCCCCCCCAATACGGAAAATTCAGACCAGTTAAGCAGTTTGTATTTCATACAGGCCGATATGTCAAAAGAAATCCAATTTTGAATATGCGGCAATCCGACTCTACAAAAATATTATAGCGTACCCATAGGCGTTTTACAAGATACAAGTTACTCTCGCATGAGACGCGTACGCGTTTCCCTTGTATCCGGGTAGCCTCCGCATTGCCGGCATGTTATTTTTACGCAGCAAACAGGGCGGAGATGTAACAAGCCGGACTTCCTTACAGGACAGAAAGGCATGGGGAAAACGCAAGCCGGAGGGCATAACTCCCCGCCCCCCTTCATACACTGTATAAAAGTGTTCTGAGGGGATTACCTTTGAAGGATTATATCGAAGAGCGTGCGATCAGCATCGCCAATTATATCGTTGACCACAACGCCACAGTCAGACAGACAGCCCGGGAATTTGGCGTCAGCAAGAGCACTGTACATAAGGACGTAACGGACCGGCTCATGCAGATCAACCCCAACCTGGCAAAGGAAGCCCGGAAAGTGCTGGATGTGAACAAATCGGAGCGCCATATCCGGGGCGGGCTGGCAACCAAAGAGAAATACATGCACCAGCATGTGGTATGAAATCACTTATTGCGCGGCCAAACCACTACAGAGAAATCTGTGGTGGTTTTTGTGTCCTGCATTTTATGACGCGAAATATCTGTATTTTCCTTTGACTTTACAGGGGGATAAAAGTATAATGATATATATTTCAGAGAGGACAGAACTCTAATGAGGAGGACAAGCATGAATAAGGAACTGGTAATAGTGATTGACTTCGGAGGCCAGTACAACCAGCTGGTGGCAAGGCGGGTCAGGGAATGCAACGTATATTGCGAGATTTATTCTTATAAAACTGACTTGGATAAAATCCGAGCCATGAATCCCAGGGGCATCATTCTCACCGGAGGTCCCAACAGCTGTTATGAGGAGAACGCTGCCACCTGCCCGCCGGAATTGTTCAGTCTCGGCATTCCGGTACTGGGCCTGTGCTATGGGGCACAGCTGATGTCTCTGGTGTTGGGAGGAGAAGTGAGGCGCGCGGCGCTGAAGGAGTATGGCAAGACCGAAGTCCATGTAGACAATACCACTCCTCTGTTTGCAGGTGTTACTGCCGATACCGTCTGTTGGATGAGCCATAATGATTATATCGCCCGCATGGCTCCTGGCTTCAGAGTCATTGCCGCCACTGCCAATTGTCCTGTGGCGGCGGCAGAGTGTCCGGAGCAAAAATTATACGCGATCCAGTTCCATCCCGAGGTACTGCACACAGTGGAAGGCTCCAAAATTTTATACAATTTTGTGAGAGGAATCTGTGGCTGCTGCGGCGATTGGAGTATGGACTCCTTTGTGGAGGAGTCCATCAAGGCGATTCGGAATAAAGTCGGCGGCGGCAGAGTGCTTCTGGCGCTCTCCGGCGGTGTGGACTCCTCAGTGGCGGCAGGCCTTTTATCCAGGGCCATCGGTAGACAGTTGACCTGTGTGTTCGTAGATCACGGATTGCTGAGAAAGAACGAGGGCGACGAGGTGGAAGCCATTTTCGGGGAGAAAGGACAGTTTGACCTGCGTTTTGTCCGGATCAATGCCCAGGAGCGCTATTATGACAGATTGGCAGGTGTGACGGAGCCGGAAGAGAAGCGAAAGATCATCGGTGAAGAGTTTATTCGCGTGTTTGAGGATGAGGCCAGAAAAATCGGTGCCGTGGATTTTCTGGCCCAGGGTACAATTTATCCCGATGTAGTGGAAAGCGGTCTGGGCGGAGAGAGCGCTGTAATCAAATCCCACCACAATGTGGGCGGACTGCCTGACTATGTGAATTTTCGGGAAATTATTGAACCTCTGCGCAACCTGTTCAAAGACGAAGTACGCAAAGTCGGATTGGAACTTGGCATTCCGGAAAGTCTGGTGCTGCGGCAGCCCTTCCCCGGTCCCGGACTGGGGGTCCGTATTGTGGGAGAGGTTACTGCGGAAAAAGTGAAGATCGTACAGGAGGCCGATGCCATCTACAGGGAGGAAATTGCGCAGGCCGGACTGGACCGTGAAATAAACCAGTATTTTGCCGCGTTGACAAACATGAGGAGTGTGGGCGTCATGGGGGACGAGAGGACCTACGATTATGCCATTGCCCTGCGTGCCGTGAAAACTGTGGATTTCATGACGGCTGAAGCAGCGGACATTCCCTTTGCTGTACTGCAAAAGATCATGAGCAGAATCATTAATGAGGTCAAAGGAGTAAATCGGGTGTTCTATGATCTGACCAGCAAGCCGCCTGGAACGATCGAGTTCGAGTGATGAAATGGGTTTTAAGAACCTAGTGTTTATACGATTTCCAAACAAATTTGTTTAGTCACTGGCAACGATTTGGCAACATTTTTCACATCACGCACTAAATAATTACATCAATGGCATAAAGAAAAACCTTGCTGATTTTCAGATATGGAAACTGAATATTGGCAAGGTCTTTTTATGCTTATTTCTGTTTTTTCTTTTTCGCTGTTTTCTTTTCTTCTTTTTCGATTTTCTGAAATTCTTCCATAAGCATATCGCTGACCGCCTGTGAGGGGACTTTCGCCCAATGCTTTGAAGTGTCCAGTTCGGGGTACTTGTACC
>CAJUAB010000030.1:12007-52168 GCA_910583845.1 uncultured Acetatifactor sp. | reverse complement strand
TGGGTGTAGCACAGGCATCTTGTAACCCCTTTCACCCCATTGTACCCGGAATAAGCATCCGTATGGATATATCCGGTATAGCCTTTTAAAAACGCTTCCGGATATTTTCCGCTTCTCCCCGGCTGGTACTCAAAATACCGGACCGGCCTTGCCTGGTCCCTGATGCTGCAGTACACCCACATGTAAGAATCCGAAGTGTTCTTCCGCGCTGGTTCCTTCAGCACCTGTACATGGGTCTCATCGATATGCAGATGCCCCTGTTTTAGAAGTTCCTGCCTCAAATGAGAGACCACATGAGAGAGCCAGTCCCGGCAGACGCAAAGGAGCCAGTTCGACATCGTTGCCCTGCTTAAGGAAAGGCCCAGGGCCTCCCATTCCTTTTCCTGGCGGTATAATGGGATACCCAGTTCAAACTTCTGGTGGATGAGCCATGCGGTCGTGGAAGCAGACGCAAGGGAATGCATGACCGGGGGACAGGGCACCGGGGACTTCTCCATATAAGGTGTATTAAAAGCACAAGCCCCCCAAACATTTCTGCTTTTTCCACATTCCTTCTTGACCTTTCCCCAGGGACATAGTTTATACTCAACCTAAAATGATACCCGAAAATCATTCCCGTACAATAGGTAATTGCAAAACACTTCTTTCCTGGAACAGCAATTGAGTAATGTAGACAAATAAGGGCCGCCCTGCCACCGCATGAAGTTAATTTGCAAAGCAAATGTGCTTCTGTGCCCGTCCTGTCTACATTACTCAATTCCGCCATACGCGGACATTGTTTTGCAATCGCCTGCAATCGGACAAGTAAAAAGGAGTCATATTTTGGGCGTAATAAAGCGATTGATCCGTCAGCATAGAATTTCCTATTATACAGCAGTTGTACTCACATTTTCCTCAATATTTCTCAACCTGGTCTGGAACCAATTTCTGATGGAATTACTGGACAGGTTTGCGGACGCTGCTTTGCTTTCCGCTGAGAATGATTCGTTGGCAGAGGTTTTTCTAAGGGGGATATGGATCGTTCCGCTACACGCGTTCAATGAATATGTATCCGTCTGCATGGCATCCTGGGTCTGTGAGATTTTTGCCCATGACCTTCGGATGGGATATGTAAAATATTACCTGCGGACAGATATCCGGAAAATATCCAGAATGAACGTAGGAGAGGAGCAGTCTGCCATGCAGAATGAACTGAAGGATATCTCTGATTACTTTCAGCAGAATTTGTTTTCCTTTTTGAAGCAATTTGCAACCTTTGCGGTCACGGCCCTGTTTTTGCTCTGCCAGAATGCGAAGCTGGCCCTGCTGTCCACGCTTCCTGCCATACCGCTCATGGTCTACTGTTACTTTACGGGCAAGGTCATCAAAGGCTGCACGGAGCAATGCCAGAAGGACAAAAAACAGATCAACGGTATGACGAATATTCTTCTGGAACTATTTCCTGTGATTCAGGTGTATGACGCTTACGGACTGATTCGCCATGCCATGGACAAACGTATTGGGGAATGGGAGATTGCCAATATCAGAAAGGAAAGGACAACGGCCAGACTTATGTCTTTGTCCGGCCTGCTTTCTTTTCTGCCTCTGCTGTTACTTTTGGGAATCGGAGGTACTATGACGATAAACGGTGAAATCAGTATAGGAACATTCTATATATTTATAAACCTTTCGGGGCATATCTCGGGATTCTTACAAAATATGCCCAACATCTATGCAGGATTCCGGCGATTTGAGGCATCTGTGACCAGCCTGGGAGAGAAGCTGGCTCCAGAGCGTGTCTGAAAATTGATCCAGCCATCTGCCGCAGTAAACCGCGCTTCCATATTTGCGTGACAGTTGCGCCAAATTCAGCTTACAGAGCCCGCTATGCGGCATCACCGGACGCAACGCTCCCACCATGTGTGAAGCACATCTGTCAGAAAACAACAGTCAGACAAACTTTCGAAAAAGCAATTTCCAGACAACCTCCGGGAAAAGCAATTTTTCAACGCGCTCTGAAAGGCAATCCGCAGGCAAAGGGCAGGAGAAGTTCGGGGAAGAGCAGACAAAAGACACAGAAAGGGGATAAAATGTGCCGATATGCAATCAATCTCAACAATATATCTTACGCATATGAGGGGGTCAAGGTTTTGCGGGGCCTGTCCCTCCGATTGAGCCCCGGAGAACATGTGGGCATTCTCGGAGACAGCGGCTGCGGCAAAAGTACCCTGCTGAAGATAGCGGCGGGCCTGTACGAACCGGACAGTGGAGAGATTACCGTAGCGGGGGAGCGACTTCCGGAGAGAATCAGGAAACAGGTGGCAATGGTGATGCAGGGCAATTGTCTTTTTCCCCTGTCCATCAGAGACAATATTTGCTGTGGCCATGAAATCTCCGAAAAAAAATTGTGGGCGGCCTGTGAAAGCGCCAGTCTGGCCCGGTGGATTGAGAATCTTCCGGAGGGGCTGGACACTTCTGTGGGCGAACGGGGATGTCAGGTGTCCGGAGGCCAGGCCCAGCGGATACAGATCGCCCGGGCCATCTGTAAGGATGCCCCGGTGATTCTGTTGGATGAGCCGGTTTCCAGCCTGGACCGGGATACGGGAGAATCCGTCCTGCGGGCGCTGAGGAAACTGACACAGGGCAGAACAGTGGTTCATGTCACCCATCACCCGGAGACATTGGAAGGGGATTATGTTGTCCGCCGCATGGAGGGAGGGCGTCTGAATAATGGGTGAATGTTTTATGCTGTTGAAACGGCTCGGAATCCGGCGTAAATATGTTCTGCTTTTGCTGCTGAGATCACCCTTTGACGCACTCAGGACATGGATGCAGGCGTGGCTGCTGAAATCCGTCTTTCTGTGCCTGGAGACGAAGGCAGCCGACAGGCTGTCTTTCATATGCGCGGGCGGGGCCTTGCTTTGTGCCATGCTCTTTTTGTATAATGGGACCGTATGGAGCATCTATGCCGCATTCACCGCCCGGACGGAAGCCCGTCTGCAAAAGGAGATGAGGGATAAAATTCTCTCCCTGCCCTGTAAACGGGTGCATGGCCGTCACAGTGGCCAGTGGCTCACCGGGCTGAACGGTGACATACAGGCGGCAATCACCATGATGAACGGCCCCATGAACCTTCCGCACGGGGTGACTGCGCTGATCAACACGATCCTGTCCCTGCTGCTGATGTGGAAGGACAGCCCGGCCTTGCTGGGAGTGACAGGACTGTTCCTATTCCCGCATCTGCTGGTCACCTGCCGCCTGGTGTGGAAATGTCTTCCCGGATTGCGGGAGGAGAGCCGGTGCGCCATGGCGGATGTCACCGTGTCAGTCAGACCCCTGATCGCGGACGCGGAGGCGATTCTGCTATATGACGCAGGCGGTCTGATGCTGGAAAAATGCGAACAGGAAAGCCGCAGGCTGCTGATGGCAAACATGAAAATGCATATGCGAAGCGGACTCAGCGATATGATCTGCCGTCTGCTCGGAATCAGCGGTTACCTGGCCGTACTTATGGCGGGGCTCTCCATGACGCGCAGGGGAATGATGGCCTTTTCGGATGTGGTGTATTGCTTTCAGGTGAGAGGGGCCGTTCTGACAGGTATTCACATGCTGATCACCTGTGTCTCCAATATAAGAATGAATTCGGTCTGCATGAAGAAAATAAAGGATGTCCTTGAAGAGTAAAAACGTGCGGTGAAACCGTATGAAAGCTGGAGGGTGTAGATGAAAGAGGATCTTATGATGATCGGAGAAATCGCGGATTTTTTTGGCGTATCCAGAAAAGCCATTCGCTTATATGAAAAGAAAGGGATTATCAGACCTGTGGAGGTGGACGCCCGGAACGGATATCGTTACTACAGCGCGGCGCAGGTGCAGCAGCTGAATGCGTTGCTGGAGCTTAAGTCTCTGGGCTTCTCCCTGGAAGAAATCAAGTCCGTTCTGGAAGGGGGAACCACCGGGGAAGAATTGCTGGAGGCGCTGGCAGCAAAGCGGCAGGCCTGGCAGAAGGCCATGGAAACGGCAAAGTACAAGGCGGAATGCCTGGAGGGGATATTGGACAATCTGCGCAGTTCGCGGGATTGGGAGGACGCGGCGGGGCTGACAGAAGATCAGCGGGCATGGCTGTTGGTAAAAATGGTGTGCGTCGAAGATGTGAGAGCGCAAAAAGCCCTGAGCGAAGCGTTGTGGCTGTAGCGGCTTATGGTATTGCACATAAACCGCTATTGCCCCTATTGATGAATGCCGGGATTTCCCGCCCGGCACATGCCGTGTGATCGGGGACATGCACCGGGCAGAAAGAAAAACAGGGGAGCCGGTATCTGCTACAATGCAATCGGAACAGAACGGTGCAAAACCGCTTTGAGCTTCAGATCCCGGTCCAGAATTACGATATTGGCATACTTGCCGGGAGTAAGGCTTCCGTACTCGCCGTAGATGTCTGCCGCTTTGGCGGGATTGACGGCGGCACATTTCACAGCGCTGGCCAGGGGGATTTTCATGATTTGGACGGCGGCGCGCATACAATCCATAAGATTGGTTACGGACCCGGCAATAGTGCCGTCCTCCAGGACGGCCATATTGCCCCGTACCCGGACTGCCTGTCCTCCCAGGTCATACTGCCCGTCCCTGAGACCTGCGGCTCTCATGCTGTCGCTTATGAATATGATCCGGTCATCCCCGAATATTCTGAAAGAAGTCCGCACCATTGCCGGGTGGACATGTACGCCGTCGCATATGAGTTCCACCATGCAGCGGGAGTCATCCGCGGCGGCTCCGATGGGGCCGGGTGCCCGGTGGCTCAGGGGCATCATGGCGTTGTACATATGCGTCAGCTGTGTGGCCCCGCAGGCGAAAGCCTCTCTGGCGGTGTCATAGTCGGCGGTACTGTGCGCCAGGGAAATGCGCACATCCGCGCTGCAGGCGCGGATAAACTCCAGAGCGCCGACAGTCTCAGGGGCAATAGCCACAGTGCGGATCATGCCGCCGGAGGCATCCTGCAGCCGCCGCAGCATCTCCGCGTCCGCGGGCCGGATGTATTTCTCGTTCTGAGCGCCCTTTTTGGCGGCACTGATAAAGGGACCTTCCAGGTACAATCCGCAGAGATCCGCCCCTTCCGGGTAGAAATGATCCCTTGCGCAGCGACAGATTTTCGCCAGCACGTCCTCCGGCATGGTCATTGTCGTGGGGGTGATGGAGGTCACGCCCCGGCTTAACTCATATGCGGCGATGGTGCGGAAAGCCTCTGGGGTGCCGTCGCAGCAGTCGCTTCCCATGCAGCCGTGAAAGTGGATGTCGGTGAGCCCGGGGATGACATAATCCCCCGCCGCGTCCGTCACCGTTTCGGCTCCGGAAGCGTCCAGGTACGTTGCCTCCGTCACAATTCTTTCGTCCAGCATATAGACGGTCTGCGGGTTGAAAGAACCCTCCTCCTGAAACACAAGCCCGTTGATGATTTTATGCTTCATAACTGTTTTCCCTCTCTTTTCCATAGCGGCAGAAGCGCCATGCGCGCGGACCGCCGTATTCCCCCAATGGGCCACCCTGTTTCCCTGCGGAATCAGATACACTGGCCTGCCACAGCGCCGGGCGCGTTTTTGGAATGATTCCGGTCATCTGCCGCACGACTGGCAGAAAGCACATTTCAGTCAGGCTCCGGGCAGAGCGGGACTGGGTATCATCCCCTGCGGGAGCGTGGATTCCGGGACAGGCCTTACAGCTGGCCGGACTCCGGCAGATCACATTCTGAGAGCGCCGCATCGTCAGCCACCAGAATGACATCAGGGTGAAATTGCAGGATGGAAGCCGGAACCCGGGGAGTCACCGGGCCGAAAAAGGCTGTTTTTACAATCCCGGCCTTGTCTTCTCCGGACACTGCCAGTAAAATTCTGCGGGCGGACATAATGGTTTTGATACCCATGGTATATGCCTGGCGGGGAACCTCGTCCTCTGAGGCAAAGAAACGGCGGTTGGCCTGAATCGTCCTCTCCGACAATGTGACACAGTGGGTTTCTTTTTCAAAGATATCTCCGGGCTCATTGAAGCCGATATGGCCGTTGTGTCCCAGTCCGAGGAGCTGGAGATCTACCTGGCCCACGGCGCGCAGAATTGCATTGTAGTTCTCACAGGCTCTGTGGCTGTCGGATTCCGTTCCGTCGGGAACATAAGTCCGGGCTTTGTCTATATTGACCTTATTGAACAGATTCTCGTCCATGAAGTAGCGGTAACTCTGCGTGTTATCCGGGGTAATGCCCTTGTATTCGTCCAGATTGACCGTGGTCACCCGGGAGAAGTCCAGATCTCCCGTCTGATTCCACTCAACCAGCTGGCGGTAGGTGCCAATGGGGGTGGAGCCGGTGGCAAGGCCCAGTACGCAGTCGGGTTTCATGATGATCTGCGCGGAGATAAGGCCCGCGGCCCTTCGGCTCATGGCGTCATAGTCTTTTGCCCTGTAAATTTTCATTGTTCCTCCTGTTCTGCCGCAGAGGCGGCGCTACATGATATTTTCGGCTGCCGCAAATCTGACTTTACGGGAAACGATTTTGCGGTTTACATCAGGCTTTTGTCACCTGATAAAATCGTTGCGGCTGATATTGAGAGACGATTGGTTTATACATCCGAAAAGGGTTTTGGCTGTGATTAAATTCAGTTTAACATGGATCACCGGACACTACAACTACATTCTTTATGTTTCAGTCTTTCCCGCCACAACAGCAGGCAAAATAGACGATAGCCAGTTCCCACTTGACCGGATCTGCAATAGATGAAAAAATCTGTGTTGCGGAAATGCGACAGTTTTCCGGCGGATTGATGTGGCGGTGGCGGAATCATCATGGATACCTGTCTGCGAGGGAATTTCTTTTTTCTCGGTGTGATGGGCATTCTGCACTATGGGGAAAAGAGAACGCCAGGCGTATCTCAATACGGGAGTTGCCGACCCTCCGCCAGGCTGCCTCCATTTTTATGATAGCAATTGGAGAGACTAACGGAGAAAATGTTTTTCTGCATGGGCACAGGCGGGCTGAATATTGTGGAACAGGAGACCGAAATGTGATATACTAGGTGCGTCGAAGGGAAAGAAGAGATGGACACTTCAAGGGCCGGAGCGCGTTTGAAACACGCTTTGGACATTTCAACAGAATAACAGAGGATTGGAGGACGCATTATGGCAAATATTTCAATGAAAGAAGAAAAACGGGAGGAAGAACGCTTCATATTCCGGAATATTATGCAGGAGGAGGCGGAGCAGGCGGCGCGGATTGAAGAAATCTGCTTTCCTCCCAATGAGGCGTGCAGCGCGGCCATGATGCGGGAGAGGGTTGCCAAAGCGCCGGAGCTGTTTCTGGTGGCCGTGGACAGACGAACGGGTAAAATCGCAGGTTTTCTGAACGGTCTGGCCACGGATGAACACATTTTCAGGGATGTGTTTTTTACGGACGCGCAGTTGTATAATCCGTCCGGCAGGAACGTGATGCTTCTGGGGCTGGATGTGCTTCCCGAGTATCGCGGACAGGGGCTGGCCCGGGAAATTGTGTCCAGGTATGCTTCCCGGGAGCAGGGAAGGGGCAGGAAGGCTCTGATTCTGACCTGTCTGGAATCCAAGGTACAGATGTATGAAAAGATGGGATTTGAAGACAGGGGGCTGGCCTGCTCTTCCTGGGGCGGAGAACAGTGGCATGAGATGAAGATGGAGCTGTTGGCAAGACACCCGTGACATTGCATTTTTTAGCACTGGCCCAATTCTTCCATGACCTCCTGCCGGTAGAGGGCGGGAGAAGCATATACGGTGTCATCAACACCCTCATGGGCGAGGCGCTGCCGGTCAAACTCCTCTATGTGTCGAAGCGCATACAGGGCGGCAATGTTGAATATCAAATCATCGTCCGTCAGTTCTCCGTTGTAAGCAGTATCAAAGACTGTGGGGGACGCTACCGCCCACCCTTTGGCCAGACAGCGCGGAAGCTCTGCGGAGTCCTCCATCATTTCGTAGGGAGGAACAAGGCTTCCCTGCGCTTACTTTACCGGCATATATTTGTCCAGATATTCCTCAACGGCCTCCAT
Organism: uncultured Acetatifactor sp.; assembly: GCA_910583845.1. GTDB lineage: Bacteria > Bacillota > Clostridia > Lachnospirales > Lachnospiraceae > Acetatifactor. The sequence goes on along the minus strand of CAJUAB010000030.1, from coordinate 44,131 downwards.
CCACTGCTTGTAGAGCGCATGGTCGTTCTGTAATCCGTGGCCGGAGTGGGGCATCTCAAAAAATTTGAAGTCCACACCGTTTTCTTCCAGCGCCGCCTTCAGCCGAAGGGATGCCTTGAAAGGCTGCACTCGGTCGTAAGTTCCATAAGCAACGACGGTAGGCGGGGCGTCCGGCGTAATCCACTCGGCGGCGGAAATGGGGTTCATTTTCTCCAAATAGGAACCGTCCTTGATTTCCTCCACCGAAAGCATCTCGCCCAGCATGGCGCTGAAAATGCCCGCTGCGCCCTGATAGCTTTCCTCTGCCTCCCGGTCAAAGCCATAGTTGTCCCAGTCCTCCCGGTGAAAGCAGGACGGCCCCACTGCGCCGAAGGTCATTTCCACAGGAACCGGCGCCTGACCGGCATCCCGGTATGCGTAGATCATGGCCAGGGCATGGCCTGCCGAACCGCCGGCGATAGCCATACTGTCGATGTGGTAGCCCTCTTTTTCCGCCGCCTCGATTACCTTGGGGATAGCGTCCCTGATTTCCTCCGATTGGGTCAGCACACTTGCGCCGTTGGTAGCGCCGTCCTCCAGCTCCGCGAACAGGGTGTAGTTGATCCCCGCCGCCACATAGCCCTTTTTGCACAGCCAGGAGAGCATTTCTACATCCCCGCTTTTGTCCCCGGCGGTGAAGCCCCCGGCGTGGAGGTAAACTACCAGACCATAGCTCCCCTTCCTGCTGTCGGCAGGCAGATACAGGTCGAACTTGTTGGCATCCCCGTCTCCATAGGGCAAATCGACCACGCGTGTCCCCAGCTCGTCGTTCCACGCCACGCTGTATTCTTTTGCCCACCCTGGCTGGAATGCAAATTTAGAGGCAACCCCGGCCCCAAACGCTAGAATGAAAACAAGGATACCCATCCAGATTGGCACAGTCTTCACCCTCTTTTCTTTTGCATCCTTTCTCATAAGAAATTCCCTCCAAACAGCGTCCCGCCGACCAGCAGGTTTATAACGGCCCGCACCACCAGCCGCCCCAGGACAAAGGCCGCTACAGCGATGACAAGCAGTACCAAAAACCGTTTCTGTGTCAATGTCATGTGATACTCCCTCCTTGACAGATTATTTGTTATATGCTATGATTTGTGACAACTGTAACGACGGTATAAGTGTAACAGCGAAAAACTATCTTGTCAATGGGGGCAATAAAAATGGAACAAAAGCTGAAAAATGTTTCACCGTTCAGCAACGAGAGCCGCAACGCCTATGTGGTGGAACATCTCACCAGCTCTATGTTGGAATTGCTGAAAGAAAAGCCGATCAGCGAAATTTCTGTAAGCGAATTGTGCAGCATGGCAGGAGTAGGAAGAACATTCTTCTATCGCAATTATGAGGAAAAAGAAGATATTGTAAAAGCATACGTTAAACGTCTATTTCAAGATTGGGTGAACGAATACAAAGAAACCCCTGATCTCCCGGCAAGAGAAGTGGTGCGAATTGTGTTTTCTCATTTTGAAGCACATCGAGATTTTTACGCCCTGTTAAACGAGAGAGGATTGGTTTATCTTCTCAAAGACATTATTTTGAATTTGTGCGGCTTTAATCCGGAGCAGGAAATGCCCGCCGCATATTCCTCCGCTTATGTTGCGTTCTTTTTGTATGGCTGGATTGAGGTTTGGTTTCGGCGGGGAATGAAGGACACAACGGAGGAATTGATTGCCTGTCTTCCACAATAAAAAGTTTATTAAAAAAGCGGAGTTTCTGAATTTTCCAGAAACTCCGCAAAATATATTCATCAGCTCCACCCAGCGCATGGGGGCATGGGCTTTCAGGTCTTTGGTGGCCTTGGCTTCCTTTGCCATCCCAGGCATCATGTTGTCCAGCAGGTCTAAACAGGAGTCGGATCTGATTGATTCAACTCGCGGATAGCGGATCAGCGCCGAGTATGAGGATGCACTGAAGAACTGGCATGGGAAACGGAGGTGTGGATAGCAACGAATCCTATAATCGGTGCTGCCAATCGGTATCCATGCGGATAAAGCTGCGGAAAATCAGGCATAAATGGGTCTTGTGTAAGACAGGGGCATATGATATAATGACCTTATTCAAGGCAAGAAACGGCCGAATGGCCTCCTCATTCCATGTGCAGCTTGCGCACATGGAATAATGACTTTATTCAAAGCAAGAAACGGTCGAAAATAATTCAGAGGGGTATTTGTCATGTTGGTATTCAGATGCGGAAGAATGCGTTAGAAAAAGAGCAGATCGCAGGGGTGTATCCCTGTCTGTTTGTGATGCATTTTCCCGTAATGACATGCGACATGCCTGTCTCCTCAGAAAGAGGATTTATTCTTGTGCCCGGAGAGTCGGCTTCCCTGTGATATAAGGGGACGGCGTGAGACTTCACGCATTTTGGAGTGCGGAGATGGTCTTTCTGGCAGGGGAATATTTCATTTTCCGCGTAATGGCCGGAGGATTTTCCGGTTTACATAGTGGGATAGGTGTAGTGTGCGTCAGCTGCGGGTTTGCCGCAGCTTTTTTGCGTCCTCAAACAGATGAAACGGAATCCGTTTCAGCAAAGTAAAAATGTAGGATTGTCCGTCATACACATGCTGTTCAATGTGCGGACAATAATGGATATGTGCGAAAAAGCACAGAGAGGAACCGATATGAAAAATAAAAAGATTTACGGCGGAAATATGATTCTGCCGTTTCTGGGAAGCGTGGCGCAGGTCAGCCTGTCCCTGGTGACACTTTATCTCCCCAAGATCGTGCTGGACTGTGTCACAGCCCGGGTGTCCTCGGAAGTACTGCTGGAGAAAATTGCGGCAGTGGGGGGCCTTTGGCTGTTGCTGGGCGTGATCAATCTGGCGCTTCACAATGTGATCATGGCCCATGCCCAGACTGGACTCTATACGCGATTGATCCCCGCTTGGGAGGAAAAAACCATGGAACTTGACTATGAGATTTTTTCCTCTTGCGGCGGAAAGACACTGATGGAGAAGGCAAGGCAGGCAGTGAGCAGCCCGAATTGGGGGCTGGTGAGCTATCAGCCCCGGTTGACGGCTCTGCTGGAAGCGGCAGGGGGACTTGCGGCCTATGGGACCGTTCTCTGTACGCTGCACCCGCTGGTGGTGCTGGCGCTTCTGGCGATTTTTGGGCTGGAGCTGGGGCAGGGGATCTGGACGGAAAACAGAAAGCAGGCTCTGAAACAGGAGAAAGCGGCAGCGGGACGTAGATTGAATTATATCGCCTATGGCACCCGGGGGCTTTCGGAGGGAAAAGATATCCGCGTTTACAATATGGCGGGTTGGCTGCGGGAGATGGCCGGACTGGCCATAAAGCAAAAACGCAGGCTGGAGAGGATTACGGCGGGTTATGAGCAGAGGAAGCTGTTGTTTGGCGGCGTTCTGATCCTGGTGCGGGACAGCTGCGCTTACGGATATCTGTTGTATTCCTTTTTTCACAAAGGCATGTCTGTGGGGGATTTCGCGCTGTATTTTACAGCCATTACAGGGCTGGGAGGATGGCTGGGACGGCTGACGGAGAGCGTTTCCCAGTTCAAGGAGGCCCAGAACTACAGGAAAGACTACAGGGAATATATGGAACTGGGGCAGGAGCCCCGGGAGGCATCCTGCGGGTCAGGTATCGCTGTGGGCGCGGCGGTCCAGCCGCAGGAACAAAACTATGCGGCGGGAAAAGCGGCGGTCCAGTCACAGGAACAAAGCCATGCGGCGGAAAAGGCGGCAGGCCAGCCACAGGAACAAAGCCATGCGGCGGAAAAAGCGGCGGTCCAGCCACAGGAACAAAACCATGCGGCGGGAAAAGCAGCGGGCCAGCCACAGAAACAGAGCCATGCGGCGGGAAAAGCGGCGGTCCAGTCACAGGAACAAAACCATGCGGCGGGAAATGCGGAGCGTCGGCATCAGGACCGGCGGCATGCCGCCGGCATGGGATTTTCGTTCCGGGATGTTTCCTATTCGTATACAGGGAAAGACGAGGAGGGACAGGAGCGAAGGCAGCAGGTGTTCGAACATTTGAACTTGGAGATCGCGCCGGGAGAAAAGCTGGCTGTGGTAGGCGTCAATGGCGCTGGCAAGACAACGCTGGTAAAACTCCTTTGCGGCCTGCTGTGTCCGGAGCAGGGGGAAATTCTTGCGGACGGCATTCCCCGGAGGCTGTGGGATACACAGGCGTATTACGGATTGTTTTCCGCCGTGTTTCAGAGCTCGGGAGTGCTGCCGGTGAGTGTGGCGGACAATATCGCGCTGAATGTCACCGGCAGCGTGGACCGGGACCGCCTGGCACAGTGTATCCGGCGGGCGGGCCTGGAGGAGAAAATCAACTCTCTGCCCAAGGGGGCGGACACCTGTCTGGTAAAACGGATCACCGAACAGGGAACAGACTTCTCCGGTGGGCAGCTACAGCGGCTCCTGCTGGCCCGGGCGCTGTACAAGGAGGCCCCGGCGCTGGTGCTGGACGAACCCACCGCTGCTCTGGACCCCTTGGCGGAACAGGAAGTGTATGAACAGTATCGGCAGCTCACAGAAGGCAGGACAGCGGTCTTTATCTCCCACAGACTGGCATCCACCCGGTTTTGCGACCGGATTATCCTGCTGGAAGAGGGGCATATTGCGGAGAGCGGCACCCACGAGCAGCTGATGGCCCTGGGAGGAAGGTACGCGGAACTGTTCCGGGTGCAGAGCCGGTACTATGACGAGGAAGGGGAAACGGCATAATTGTACAGATAAGTTTCAGCTTGGGAGGCGGGGAACACCGCCTCGCGGAAGGAGAGTGTATATGAGCTTTATGAAAAACGGACGGACAATCCGGAAGGATCTACGCCTGATAGGCAGAGGTTTAAAGGAGTTTGACCGGATTTTGCCCGGGCAGCTTGCATATGTGGCGCTGCGCAGTGCGGTGGCATCGGTCTGCCCCTATGTGGCTGTGGTGGCCATGGCCTGTATATTGGGTGAGCTGACCGGAAAACAGAGAGGCGCGGTATTGTTTGTCTATGTGGCGGCGGCGGTGCTGACGGTCTTTCTGCTCACGATGATCAGGAGCGTACTGGAGGCACGGGTTTCCGTGGGATACAGCGATCTGTTCGCGGCCCACGAGATTATTCTGACAGACAAGGCATATGATCTGCCCTATGAACTTCTGGAGGGCGAGGAAGTGAGGAGTCTGCGGGATCAGGTGTCAGGCAGCATCAACGTCTCAGGGGCGGGTATGGCCAGTCTGTACTGGGACACGGAATCGGTCTGTAACAGCCTGTGCGCCGGGATATTTGCCCTGATTCTATGCGTCCGCTATGGGACGCGTATGACGCCGGGGGTGATGTCCTGCCTGCTTCTGTTGGCAGGACTGTGCGCATGGATATCCTGCCGCATGACTTCCCGCCGCTGGGACGTGGCTTTTGAGGTTTTTGAAAAAGGCGCGGCATATCAGCGGTATGGGGATTACTATACCATGAATTATCTGCCGGATGAAGATATGGGAATGGATATACGGATTTTCAGTCAGAAACAGCTGGTGCTGGAAGAGAGCCGGAAGCGCTGCTATGAGCCTTTTGCCGTCGGCAAGAGGCGGGAGATGCGGGCGGACAGTCTCTACGGCGGCATAAAACTGTTGTGTACAGGCGTATGCGGCCTGGCGGTGTACGGACTGGTGGCGGCGCAGGCCTTGCAGGGCCGTGTTCCTGTGGGAGACGTTCTGGTGCTTTATACCGCTGTGACAAGCCTGATTCTGTCTCTGAGCAATGCGGCGGAAACCTTTACGGATCTGCGCAACAACAATGTTCATCTGGAGCACTATTTTGCTTATATGGATCTTCCGGAGGAGAGCACAGATCCGGAGTGTTGTAAGAAGGAGGAGAGCACAGATCCGGAGTGTTGTAAGAAGGGGGAGAATTGCGTTTCCCGGATATGCTTTGAACATGTGAGCTTCCGCTATCCCGGCTGCGGGGAGGATGCGCTGAAGGACGTCTGCCTGACCATCCAGGGGGGCGAGAAGCTGGCCGTGGTGGGGGAGAACGGCAGCGGCAAGACCACCATGGTAAAGCTGCTGTGCCGCCTGTACCGCCCGACCCAGGGGCGGATTCTGTTAAATGACAAAGACATCTGGTTCTATTCCAGGGAGGAGTACATGGGTCTGCTGTCCACGGTGTTTCAGGATTTTTCTCTGTTTGCTTTTTCCGTGGGGGCCAATGTGGCCGCCCGTTGTGATTATGACCGGCGGCGGGTACAGTCGGCATTGGAACAGGCAGGGCTGTGGGATAAAGTGGAGAGACTGCCCCGGGGACTGGACCAGGCGCTCTCCACGGACTATGAGGAGGACGGCGTCCGTCTGTCCGGCGGGGAAGCGCAGAAAGCAGCCATTGCCCGGGCGCTGTATAAGGGCGGCGCGGTGCTCATATTGGATGAGCCCACGGCGGCGCTGGACCCTTATGCGGAGGCGGCGATATATGAGCAGCTGTTCCGCAGTCTGGAAGGGTCTGGGGAAACGGGACGGACACTGCTCTCTGTCAGCCACCGCATGTCCACCTGCAGGTATTGTGACCGGGTGGCGGTTTTCAGCCAGGGCAGGCTGGTGCAGCTCGGTGCGCACAGACAGTTGGTACGGGAGGAGGGAAGTGTCTATCAGCGTCTGTGGCAGGCGCAGGCCAGGTATTATCAAGAGGCTTCGGAGAACGGGAACCCCGCACAGGACTTCTGATTTTCTTACATAAAGGATGTTTGGGGCGGAGGGAAAATTTCTTGCATTTTTGCGACACGGATGCTACCATGCTACTGTACATATCCGCCGGGCTTCCTGTGTCCGGCACAGATTTCCTGTATACGGCGGCGCGCGTATGGCGGACGGCATTGCCGGACACGCGCCGGCTTACAGAGTAGAAGAAGAGAGAAGGGGACAAAATGAACAAAGTGATATGTTTCTTCAAAAAGGAAGCGGTGTTATGCGTGGCATTGCTTCTGGCGCTCCTGTCGGCGTGCGTTGTTTTGCCGGATCAGGAATATGCCGGATATATAGACCTGCGCACACTGGCCATCCTGTTCTGCCTGATGTGCGTGATGGCCGGATTACAGAAAACAGGGGTTTTCAGCCGGATTGCCCGGGGGCTTCTCGGAAGGGTGAAGGGGCTCTGCGGCCTGGTGCTGGTTCTGATGCTGCTGTGCTTTTTTTCCAGTATGCTGATCACCAATGATGTGGCGCTGATCACTTTTGTGCCCTTTACCTTTACGATACTGGAAATGCTGGGCAGGGAGCAGAGGCGGAGGCTGGCACTGCCCCTGGCGGCCATGCAGACCATAGCTGCCAATCTGGGCAGTATGCTCACCCCCATGGGCAATCCGCAGAATCTGTATCTCTATGGCAGAGCCGGGATTTCCATGGCGCAATTTCTTTTGCTGATGCTGCCCTATGCCCTGTTGTCCCTGGCCCTGTTGACGGTGTGGGGAATGGTTTTAGGCAGAAGACACAGGGGGGAGGGCATTGTGGAAATCCATGAGACCGGGGGAAAAGAGAGTACGTCCCCTGTGCTTTGGGTCTACCTGGCGTTGTTTGTACTCTGTCTGCTGGCGGTGGCTCATGTGCTGCCCTGGGAAGGGGTGCTGGGGATCGTCCTGGCGGCTGTGCTGCTGACGGACAGAACCATTCTGAAAAAAGTGGATTACGCGTTGCTGCTCACATTCGCGGGATTTTTCATCTTTATCGGAAATATGGGGAGAATCCCCTTCTTCCGTGATTTCCTTCAGGAGGCGGTGCGCGGCAGGGAGGTGTTTGCCGCCATAGCCGCCAGCCAGGCCATCAGCAATGTGCCGGCGGCGCTTCTGCTGTCCGGTTTTACAGATCATTATGAGCGGCTGATCGTCGGAGTGAATCTGGGCGGTCTGGGGACGCTGATTGCCTCCATGGCCAGTCTGATTTCCTATAAGTATGTGGCGAAGGAAGAGAGCCATCGCAAGGGTGCGTATATGGCGGTTTTCACGGTGAGCAACATTTGTTTTCTGGCGGCGTTGGTTATTTTTCATGTAGTATGGGCAAATCTGTGCCCCTGAAAACAGGCTCTCTTTTTCGGGCAGGAATTGAGAGGAAAAAGGAAAGAGCAGGTTATATAATGAAACATGGAATCGAAAGGGAGGAATTTATGTTATGGAATGGGTTGAAAGACTGAATGAGGCCATCGCGTATCTGGAGGAGCATCTGACGGATGAGGTGGATTACGGGCGCCTGGGGCAGATTGCCTGTTGCTCTTCCTGGCATTTTCAGAGGATGTTTGCCTATATGGCGGGCGTCCCGCTGGCCGAATATATCCGTAGGAGGAAAATGTCCCTTGCCGCCGTGGATTTGCGGGAAAAAGACGCGAAAATCATCGATGTGGCGGGCAAATACGGATACAGTTCGCCCACGGCGTTCAACAGGGCTTTTCAGTCCGTCCATGGAATTACCCCCTCCGCGGTAAAGCAGGAGGGGGTAACGGTAAAATCATTCCCGCCCGTCACATTTAAAATCACAGTCAAAGGAGTGGAAGAGATGAATTATCGAATCGAGACAAAGGACGCTTTTCGCATTGTGGGCGTATCCGTGCCATTGCACAGGGATATCGAGAAAAATTTTGCGGTTATTCCTTCCAAGTGGCAGGAAATCGCCGCGGACGGAACCCTGGGAAGGCTGGGGGAGATGATGGACACGCCGCCCATGGGAGTGCTTGGCGTCAGCACCTGCAACGACACTGAGCCGTGGAGATACTATATCGCCGTCTCCAGTTCCCGGGACAAGGGGGATCTGGAAGAGTATATCGTGCCTGGGGCCACCTGGGCCATATTTCCCGGAGAGGGAACCAATCAGTCCATCCAGGAACTGGAGCGGCGTATTGTGACGGAATGGCTGCCGACTTCGGGATACGAGTATGGCAGCGCCCCCGACGTGGAGGTTTATTTAAGTCCTGATCCCCAGAACGCCCGGTACGAAGTGTGGATACCGGTGGTAAAGAAGCAGGTATAGCAGACAGGCGGCAGGGCCCTTTGTGTCACAGGGCCCTGCCCGCTTTTTCCATGGCCAGCAGCTTACTCTTTTTGTCAATCCCCCCGGCATATCCGGTGAGGTTTCCGCCCCCGCCCACCACTCTGTGGCAGGGGACCATGAGAGAGATTCTGTTGCGTCCCACCGCGCCGCCCACAGCCTGAGCCGACATGTGGGAAAGGCCTTTCTGCCGGGCAATCTGTCCGGCGATCTCCCCGTAAGTGACGGTTTCTCCATAAGGTATTTTCAGCAGGATTTCCCAGACTGAAAGCTGAAAGGCTGTGCCGGACATATGGAGCGGAGGGCATATTGACGGCTCTCTCCCTGCAAAATAGGTGTCCAGCCACTGTCTGGCCTGCGCCAGGAGGGGCGTGGTTTTCTCCCGGCGCAGGGGGTCTGGATGATCCGCGTAGTATTTTGCGCCCGTAAACCATAGTCCGGTCAGTCCCGCGTCATCCGCGGCAAGGAGAATATCCCCCAGGGGCGAAGAATAGAAATCTGTGTATAGCATCCGCAATATCCTTTCTCGGCATATTTTCGCAAAACGCAGGTCCGCAGCGTACCTGAACGGACAGAACGTATTTCCCGGGAACCCTCCGGCTGATCCCGCCGGGTTTCTGCCGGGGGAATCTCCGCAAATCCCTCCGGCGCGGGGGACTTTCAGGCGCGCTTCGAAGGGAGGGGCTTAAAGCGGACTGTCAGCTGTGACTCTGTGGCCCATGGCCTCGCAGAGCTCTGCGAGCTGCCGGGTCTGGGATTCGCGGTGCAGGAGGTCCCGGTAGGTGCCTTTCATCTGGGCCGGACCTTCGCCCTTTTCATCCTTTTCCAGCCCCAAAGATTTTTTCAGGGTGTACTCCAGCCAACCCAGCATACCGTCGAAGCTGACGGCAAAAACCGGAGCCCAATCCACGGAGTGCAGATCCATAAAACGGGTGTATTCCTGTAGCAACTCCCGGCAGAGGGAGAGGTCCAGGGCGCCGCTTTGATCGCTGCACCAGTAATAGAGCACTTCCACCAGCTCCTGCCAGGGATTCACAGCCCCTGCGGCTTCCCAGTCGATCAACCAGGGTTCACCGTCCTTCCACAACACGTTTTTGGGGTCCAGGTCCCGGTGGCTGACCACCTGGAGGGAGGCGACGGATTTCATGGCCTCTGTGGCCGCCCGGTCCCAGCGCGTCAGATCCGGCAGCATGGCTTCGTAATCAGCCAGCCAGGAAACCGATTGATGCCGGGCAAGGCTTTGATACCCCTGCCAGTCATACAGGGGACGTGCGGTTTCTTCCGGGGACAAGCCCAGATCCTCCGGTTTTAGCTGCGCATGGTGAATCAGTCCCAGTATCCGTCCTATTTTTCCGCAGTGGGAAAGGCCGATGCGGGGCGCGAACAGGGAGCGGGCCTCCAGCCAGGGATAGACCAGGGCATATTGCCGAAAAGATTCCGGGGAATCCTCCCGGTCCATATCCACAAACCAAAGAGGCTCATCATCTCCGGACAGCGCCGTCCCTCCCGGTGTCGCATCAGCCCCCTTTTTCCCGGACAGAGCCGCCACCACGGGCACCGCGTCCGGCCCATGGGACAGATGCCGGGCGACGCGCTCCGAATCCATCATATTCTGTATGGCCCGGGGCCGTTTCATAATATCCGGGTTCAGCAGTTTTATGGCGTAATCGCCCTGATCCGTGGTCACATGGTACATGCGGTGCAGCAATCCGCCCTCTACGGCCTGCGGATTTCCCTGCATTTTTCCCAGTGCGTATTTTTCACAAAGACTTGCCAATGTATGATACAATGTGTTCATATTCTGTCCCCCACCGGCTGTGCGGCCGTATTCTTTTCAATTGTCTCAGGTGCTGTACACTCCGTAAAATCAGCGCGGTTTTTCCTCTTATATTCCGCTCCCCACGAAGACAGGGCATCCAGGACGGGCCTTAGGCTGAGCCCCGTTTCCGTAAGCGTATATTCCACCCGCGGCGGTACTTCGGGATAAACTTTCCGGGTGAGCAGCCCGTTCTCCTCCATGGAGCGCAAATTTGCGGTCAATACTTTCTGCGATATATTGCCCACGGACTTTTTCAGTTCCCCGAAACGCTTTGTGCCATCCAGCAGATCCCGGATAATAAGTACTTTCCAGCGGTCGCTGATCAGCATTAAGGTAGTCTCCACCGGACAGGCGGGTAATTTTTTTTCCATCAGAGTCCTCCTGTTTTCACAATGGTTTCCTTATGGTAACTACAGCACAATAAAGTGCGTACTTTACGATTCTTCCCTACAGCTCTATTATAGACTTACAGGCGGGAGAAAACAAGCCGCAGACAACATAAAAAAGAAAACAGGAGGAATGAGTTATGAAAATCGCAGTCATTTGCGCCAACGGCAAAGAGGGAAAAATGATTGTCCAGGAGGCGATTGCAAGGGGAGCGGATGTCACTGCTGTGGTGCGGGGAGAAAACCGGTCGGCAGCAAAAAAAGTCATCCGGAAAGATCTGTTTGAGTTATGTGCGTCCGATCTGGAGGGCTTTGACACAGTGATAGACGCGTTCGGCGCGTGGACGCCGGAAACGCTGCCCCAGCACAGCACTTCTCTGAAACATCTGTGCGACCTTTTAAGCGGCAAAGAAACCAGGCTGCTTGTGGTAGGCGGCGCGGGCAGCCTGTATGTGAACCCGGAGCATACCGTTCAGGTCATGGACGGGGCGGATTTCCCGGAAATGTTCCGACCGCTGGCCTCCCATATGGGCAAAGCTCTTGAAGAGCTCCGGACCAGAACAGATGTGAAATGGACTTATATCAGCCCCGCTGGTGATTTTCAGGCGGATGGAAATAAAACCGGCAAATACATTCTGGGCGGTGAAGAACTGATCCTGAATGCCAGGGGAGAAAGTGTGATCAGCTACGCCGACTATGCGGTGGCCATGGTTGACGAGGCACTTTGCGGAAATCATATACGCCAGAGAATTTCGGTTGTGGCGGAGTAAACGGGAGGATTTTATGACACAGGAAGACAGGCTTCTTTATCTGATCCGGTTTCTGACAGACGAAAATGACGAACTCAAATCCATGGAAATCCCGGCGCGGATCGAGGACAGGAAACACCTGCTGCGCTCCCTTATGAATATACGCCCGCCCAGGCCGGTGCCGGAAGATTTTCTGAAAGTACAGGATGCGTATCTACAGGGGGAACGGGCAGAGAAAGGGCTTGTCTCCCTGACGGATATCGCGTCTGTGAAGGATGGTATTTACCTGTGGCAGGGCGATATTACGAGACTGTCCGTAGACGCTGTGGTAAACGCCGCCAACAGTGCCCTGCTGGGCTGCTTTGTGCCCTGCCACGGCTGTGTGGACAACGCCATTCATTCCGCCGCGGGCGTACAGCTGCGTCTGGAATGTGCCCGTATCATGGAAAAGCAGAAAGAGAGAGAGCCGGTGGGAAGAGCGAAAATCACCAAAGCATACAATCTTCCCTGCCGCTATGTCCTTCATACGGTGGGCCCCATTATCTGCGGAGAAGTCACAAAAGCAGACTGTGAACTGCTGGCGGACTGTTACCGGTCCTGCCTGGAGCTGGCCGCGGCGTACCGTCTGAAAAGTATTGCCTTTTGCTGTATTTCTACAGGAGAGTTTCATTTCCCGGAGGAAGAAGCCGCAGCCACAGCAGTCCGGACCGTAAGGGATTATCGGAAAAGGAGTCAGAAAGATCTGGAGGTGGTTTTCAATGTTTTCAAGGACCGCGACTATGAAATCTACAAACGTCTGTTGGGATCAGATTGAAAAAGCGAGCGGGAAAATACGGTGCGCGGACGCCGTTCTTATCGGGGCGGGCGCAGGGCTGTCCGCGTCGGCGGGATTCACTTATTCCGGGAGACGTTTTGCGGAGAACTTTCCGGATTTTATAGAAAAATATGGTTTTACCGATATGTATACGGCGGGCTTTTACCCCTATGAAACCCTGGAGGAATATTGGGCGTACTGGAGCCGATATATTCTGATCAACCGCTATCAGAACCCGCCCAGAAGCGTCTATCAGGATCTGCGCGATCTGGTGCGGGAGAAAGATTATTTTGTCCTGACAACCAATGTGGACCACTGTTTTCAGAAGGCGGGGTTTGACAAACAGAGACTTTTTTACACACAGGGTGATTACGGTTTGTGGCAGTGTTCCAGACCCTGTCACCATAAGACCTATGATAATGAAACGGCGGTTAAGAAGATGGTGGCCCGACAGGAAAATATGCGCGTTCCCTCCGAAGAGGTTCCCTATTGCCCTCTCTGCGGCGCGCCCATGTCAATGAATCTGCGGGCCGACAATACCTTTGTGGAAGATGAGGGCTGGCATATGGCGGCGGACCGGTATGGAGATTTTGTGCGCCGCCACAGGCAATCCCATATTGTGTATCTGGAATTGGGAGTCGGCGGCAATACCCCGGGAATCATCAAGTATCCGTTCTGGCAGATGACGGCGGAGAATCCGAAGGCGGAGTATGTCTGTATAAATAAGGGGGAGGCGGCCTGTCCGCGGGAGATCGCAGGGCAATCCATATGCGTTGACGGAGATATCGGGGAGGTATTAGAACTGCTTTAATATATCGTGATGGCCTACATCCACCAGAATAATCATTTTGTCGCCTTCATAAAACCAGATAATGCGAATGTCCATGTTGACACTGCACTCAAAAAGGTCAGTAGTTCCCTGAATACGTTTTGTTCGGAGTGAAGGATGGGAAGGATTTTCGGCTAAAAGTTTCAACTTGATTTTTAACTGATTTTTTTCCTGAACAGTCAGTTTTCCAAAATGCTTTCGGAAACGCGGGGTAAAGGTAAATTCATAGGCCATTATTCCGCCTCCAATTTATCAAACAAGGCATCAACGCTATCAAAGAGAGGCTGTTCTCCGGAAGCTATTCTGGATTTTACATCATCTATTTCATCCCGGAGTTCATTCAGGTATTTTTTAGGGTAAACAACCACAGGCATGATGCAGATTGTTCCGTCCTTTTCAAAAATATCTAAGGTATCGCCTTCTGACAAACCAAGTTTGACAATTATTTCTTTTGGAATCGTAATCTGGGATTTTTGGCGTAATTCGGCTAACATAACGGTATCTCCTTTACAGTAGATTTCAAAGTCGGAAATTCTTATTTTCTTACCTATAGTATACTCAATAAATAAATTTTGTGCAAGATTTTTTAGAATTTCTGATGGTGCGCAAAGAGCATAACACCCAGGCAATCCATATGCGTTGACGGAGATATCGGGGAGGTATTGAAACGGTTTGCGCAGAAAAAATAAGTACTGTGGGGGACAATGCGGCTCTCGTTGACCACACTGTCCCCATAAAACAGACAGGCTTTTTCTCTTACAGCCTCAGAATGGCAATCAATTCCTCCCCGTCCCTTTCTCCGGTTTCCATAAAACCAAATGAACGGTATAACTGACAGGCTGTTTTGTTCTCCGGTTCATATGACAACCAGCAATATTCGGCCTGGCCGCACGGAAATGTTTTTATGAAATCCAGCGCAAGCCGGACGGCCTTTTTCCCATACCCTTTCTTCTGATATTTTTGATCGATCATCAATCTCCAGAGATTATAATTCCCCTTTGCGATCTGTGGGGCATCCTCCCAGTAATCGTCCGTATCAAAACCAATCATCAGAAAGCCCACCGGCGTATCCTCCGCATAGATTCCGAAAGGGAATGCATAGCCGTTTCCGGTTATGGAGGTATAGGCTTCGATGATGCTGTTGGTATTGCTTGCCACAAAACTTTTTTGCTCCTCGGACACGGACAGTTTCAAAATATCCCATACATTTTTTCCGTTTATCTTCTCCAGCTTAACCATATTCTGATCCTCACCAAAGCGTGTTTGAAAAATGATTTCCGTCAAATGTGGGGATACGGTTTACCGCGGCAGATGGCGGGATTGATTTTTCAAACAGGCTCTTATCTGTATTTCTGAAAGAATACCACACTCACTGTCAGATTTCAATCGGATTTCCACAATATTCTTTTTGGCCTGTTCCGGGATTTCCGTACAATTCACAGGTCATCCCTGTTCTGTGGATCATGCGGTCAGGAATATGCTTGCCCGTCCGGAGATTTTTCGGTATAATAGAATTAAAGTATATTGCTGATGTGCGTAATGTCATAACCGGACAGGGAGGGAAAGCGGATGACGGGAAAGCAAAAACGGGTCAAAGCATATTTGCGGATGGCCGTGCTGTCTTTTCTGCTGACAGGAATGTTATGCGCCTGCGGCAGGAGTACGGAAGAGGAAAGGCGGGAGGTACCGGAAAATGTAAGGACCGAGGCGGGCCTGACCGCCGAAGCCGTGGCAGGCGGAGAGGCATCCGGAGAGTCCGAAGCCGTGGCGGGTGAGGAGGCACCTGGAGAGTCCGAAGCCGTGGCGGGTGAGGAGGCACCCGGAGAGTCCGAAGCTGTGGCGGGTGAGGAGCCATCCGAAGAGTCCGAAGCCGTGGCGGAGGGGGAATCGGGAGATACATTTTCTGACAATGCGGAGAAGCCCAAGCTGTTAAGCGAATCCCTCTATGACCTGGGAGGAAATCTCTGTGTGCAATGGCTGTATATCTATGATGACCGGGGAAATCTGGCGGCGGAAGAAAACTATAGCAGGATAACGCAAACTCTTCATCAACGGAACGATTATGCCTATGACGACCAGGGGAGGTGTATATCCCTGTGCGGGCGAAATTACCGGGGGTTTGAGAACCGGCAAGAATATGTCTACGATGACCAGGGAAGAGTGCTCTCAATCTACTATTACGAAGGCGGGGACACACCGACCTCCCGGGAAGAATATACCTATGATGAACAGGGACTGAAAACGGAAATCAGGAAATATGAGGGCGACGCGGAGGAAAACGTTTCTGTGGAAATCTTTCAATATGACGAATATGGGAACCTGCTTTCGGACCGGCTTATTGACAAGGACGGGATACTGATCAGCAGGACGACTAATGAATATACCTACGATGAGCAGGGAACTGTTCTGGAGAAGCATATGTGTATTCTGACCGAATGGGTGAACAGGGATCTGTTATTCCGATATGTTTATGATGAAAACGGAAGAGTGACAGAGGAGTATGAATATTCCCTGAAGGACGGGGACCTGGCGATTTCTGAAACGGGGTTTGTCTGGACGGATGTAAAGACAGATGATACGGGGATTCTTCTCTGGCACAGGGAATATGACTATGACGACCGGGGAAATGTGCTGGTGAGGAGAGACCGCCGCGCCGATGGAGTGGTGTCAGACTATTGGATATATACGTATGAGCAGGCCGATACACTATAACCCAATCCAATAACGCTGTATAATATGCCCGTCTTCTACTATTTCATTTTCCAGTATTCCGCCATTTCGAAGAATGGATTTTGCGGAACCGACATTATCTTTGTCACAACAAATCAGGACTCTGGCGATGCCCAGTTTTTTACACTCATCCAGGGCCAGAGCAAGCATCGCTGTGGCGTAACCTTTTCTTCGCTCACCGGGCCGGATGCCGTCGCCTATGTGCCCGCCGGTTCTGAGCAGCGAATCATTTAAACAGTGGCGGATGTTGACGGCTCCTACGAAAATATTCCGGTCCTTATCGAGGCAGAACAGAGTCGTATCCGGGACCCAGCCGCCACTTTTGTCTGTTGTGTCAAGGTTTTTTCGATAATTATCAAAATCCCGGTAATCGTTTGCCCAGATTTTCCAGGGGGACATGTCGGTGTGATTTCTCATAATATCGTTCTTCCATTCCGCCAGCATTTCAAACAGCAGTTCCTTATATTCGCCGGTCAACCTTACAAGCTCGATATTCATGGATTCTCCTTTCTTTTATCCGGCCAGATCCTGCGGTTTTGTCACAGGCGGCAGACCATAATATATTCTTCCCTGTTCTCACGGACAATTTCAAATCCCAGCTTCCGATACATTTTCACGGCATAGTTTGCCTTTTGGACAGAAAGGGAGGCCTGTCTGTAGCCTCTCTGTCTCAAAACACAAAGCATATTTTGCATCAGATCCGTGCCGATTCCCTGTCCCCGGTACTCCTTATACAGGGAGATGGCAAAGGAGGGGGTCTCATCATCAATATGCCCGTAATCCTCCATAATGCGGACCCATACCGCCCCCAGGACTTTTCCGTCCGCTTCCGCCACTAAACAGAGATCATCCTTATTGCCGCCGAAGCCTTTTATATAGATTTGTAATTCGGGCTGCCTGACAATGGATTTTGGCGGCGCAGGTATGCCTTCCGGCACAAAAATGGCTTCATACAGGAAATTTTCAAGCAGTCCGTACTCGTCCTCTGACAGTTCTCTGATGATATAGTTCATGGTTACCTCCCATTTGTGCGGATTCTTTTATTTTACCACAAATCCGGAAGCGTGGAGCAGTTCCACTCAACAATTAGCCGTATCAGGCTTTCTCCTTTTTTTACAGATCCCTATAATTGTGTTGAAAATGCATAACAGTACAAAAAGACAGGTAAAATTAATCCAGATATCCCGGTATGCGGTTCTGGCCAATTCTTCTCTTAAGCCGCTGAACCAGACGTATGCAAAAGCCAGCAGCTGAGAGGGCACATAGGCAATAAGATATCTCAGAGGCAAAGGCTGAACTGGCAAATCGGTGCATAGGGTAAAGGCCGCGACGCCGATCAGGAGAATGATGGCCCTGTCCAGTTCATGCCAGTTGCCGCTGGGGTCCTCGTAAACGCCAGTGGCGAGATACAAAACGCTGTTTAGCAATGTAATACAAGTATATATCACACAGTAAACCGATACAATGCTTTTCCATTTTTTCTGCTTCATATTTTCCTCCCATCGGATTCTCTTCATGAAATGTGGTCTCTCAGCGGAAACAGCCCCGCCGGAGGTCTGCCGTGCGTGACGCTGTTCCAGGTTTTCCCTGTGGTTCCCTTGGAGCCGCGTCACCTGCTTTCGTATAGATGCCGTTTATATCCCATAGTTTCTCCCTCCTCCTTATTAAAAGCAATTGTTGCGCAACACACGTATTAAAACTAGTGTTTTAATTATATACCCGCCCCGCTGACTTGTCAACAGGATTTTAAGAACATTCAACCACAGTATCCGCAGCATTTTTCGAACAAGCCCGGATTTTTCAAGTTGCACTTTTGTCCGAATATGTATAAAATGATATAAAACAAATTGGAGGATCAATTTGGATGTAAAACTTCCCAATACGGATTGGTGCAATATCGCGGGCACAGCAGTAGTTGACAAGTCAACTACCGGTATGCGGAAAGAGGTAAAAATGGCTGTATGGAATCCCTGGCGTGGCTGTCACCGCTACAGTACAGGCTGCAAATATTGTTATATACATAAGGGGGATTATAAAAAGGGAATTGATCCAAACAACATCAGGCAAACCGAACAATTCTACGCCCCTGTGGAAAAAACAAAAAATGGAGTTTATAAAATGAAATCCGGTCAAACGGTTTATCTGTGCTTTTCATCGGATTTCTTATTAGAGGACGCTGACAAGTGGCGTATGGAATGTTGGGAGATGATACGGGAACGCTCCGACGTATATTTCTTTTTTCTGACAAAGCGGATTGAAAGATTTTTGGATTGTATTCCGCAGGATTGGGAGGACGGGTACGAAAATGTTATGGTTGGCTGCACGATTGAAAATCAGGAAATTGCGGATCACCGATTAGGCATTTTTTCCGGCCTGCCCATTAAACACAAAAATATCGTTTGCCAGCCGTTGCTTGAAAACATCAATCTTTCCGCATACTTACACGGTATAGAATCCATCGTTGTAGGCGGGGAGTCTGACAAAAACGCCAGGCCGCTGGATTATGACTGGGTGCTGGGGATACGGCAACAATGTATTTCTCATAATGTACATTTTACATTCCGGCAATGCGGTACACATTTTATCAAAGACGGTAAACGATATACATTAAAAGTCCGTGATTTATGCAGCCAGGCAAAAAAAGCGAATATAGACTTTTAGAAGGTGTTTGAAAAACCATTCCATTTGCGTGATATTTGGACCAAATTCAGGCACCATAGCCCGCTATGTGTAAGTGCGGATGATCTCTTCGGCCACCTGGCGTTTGGAGGTACAAAGGTCCATGGCCTGTTTCTCAATATAGCGGTGCGCCTGGGGTTCTTCCATTTTCAGTTCGCTGATCAGCAGCCATTTAGCCCGGTTTACCAGCCGGATTTCCTCCATTTTTTCCTCGATGGACAGGCTTTTCTTTTCGATTTTCCGCAGCCTTTCCCTGGCGCTGGCCATCCAGCTGAGAGCCAGAAGCAGGGATTGTCTGGATATGGGTCTGGGCAACACAAACACACCATGTACCACCACTTTATCGTAGATTCCGGCGTAGGCGTCGGATTTCACCAGCAGCAGCACCGTGGTTCCCCTGGCGGCGCAGGCGTCGATGGCAAAGCGCACACCGGGGTCATCGGACAGGGGAGAGTTGACGATTACATAGTCGAAACTCCGCTCTGCCAGCATCCTTTTGGCGGCGCTCACACTGGCAACCATATGTACAGGGGAACAGGCGGCCCCGGGGAGCAGATCCGACAGGGCGGAGTTGAAGTTGTCCATGGCAGATGCCACAAGAACGCTGTACCCTCGTTGTTCCAGACTCATTTTGTATCCTCCCGTTTTTCGGTCTCCTTTATTCGCTCTGCCTGGCGCAATAGATATCCCGTATGGCGGCAGGAACGCAACTCTGGATGAAAGGACTTTCCCAGGCGGCCTGACGGGCGCTTTCCAGATCGCAGGGCAGCTGCTTTAACCGGGACAGTATGGACGGATCGGCTCTGTACAGATTGTAATCCATGGCCTCCGGCAGTTTTCCTCTGAGCGCGATGCCTTGCAGACCCGCATGGATCAGCAGAGTGAAAGCCAGGTAGGGGTTGGCCGCAGGGTCCGGGGAGCGGAGCTCCGCCCGGCGGTTTCCCCCTGCCAGAGCGGGCACCCGGATCAGCTGAGAGCGGTTTTCCGTGGACCAGGAGATATATTTGGGTGCCTTGTTGCTGCCAAAACGCTGGTAGGAATCAGCCTGGGGGTTCAGGAATACGGTCATATCCTGTATTTTGTCCATGATTCCCGTGATGACCAGATCCAGGGGAGCGTCCTCGTCCCCCGTATTGACGGAAATATTGATATGAAAACCGTTGCCCGGTTTCAGGGGCAGGGGTTTGGCGCTGAAGTCCGCGGCCAGTCCGTTGCGGTGGGCCACAATCCGGGCCACGTTCTGAAATGTAATGGCATTGTCGGCGGCGGTCAGGGCATCCGAGTAGCGGAAATCAATCTCGTTCTGGCCGGGCCCCTCCTCGTGATGGGAGCTTTCCGGCCGGATACCCATCTGCTCCAGGGTGAGGCAGATTTCCCGCCGGATATTTTCCCCTCTGTCATCCGGGGCCACATCCATGTAGCCTGCTTCGTCGTAGGGGATTCTGGTGGCCTTGCCGTCTTCATCCAGCGTGAAAAGGTAAAACTCCTGCTCCGCGCCGAAGTCAAAACGGTATCCCGCCTTTTCCGCCGCGGCCACGGCTTTTTTCAGCAGATATCTTGTATCGCACTCAAAAGGTCTGCCGTCCGGGTAGGAGATGCCGCTGAACATACGCACCACCCGGCCGTGTTCCGGCCTCCAGGGGAGCTGCGTCAGAGTCTCCGGCTCCGGGTGGAGCAGCAGATCCGAGCGGGCCCCGTCCCCGAAACCCGCCACGGAAGAGGCGTCAAACGCGATTCCATGGGCGAAGGCCCGGGGGAGTTCCTGCGGCATGATGGAAATATTTTTCTGCCTGCCGAATACATCGCAAAAGGCCAGACGGATAAATTTCACGTCCTCCTCCTGAACATACTGCAAAACTTCCTGCGCCGAATATTTCATAATTCTGCCCTCCTTAGCCGAACACGGCGGCGTTATACGGAAAAAACGCTCATTTCAACACAGAGGCCGGGGCCCCTGGGCGGAAATGAGCGTCATTGCTCATTTATCAGTACTCTACACCCAAACCCTCTTTCTGTCAATCCCTCAATTTTCCGGCCCACTACAAACGTATGAAAGATATCCTTTCCCCTTGGGTTCCTGGTACTCCATCCGGTTAGTAACGATCCTTTTACCAAAATTCCTTTTATTTTATACCCTGCCCCAAACAGGTCCGGACTGGTCAGAGCCCAAAACGGAAATTCTGATGTATTCTCTTTTCGTGCGTATGATCAAAAATGTCCGTTTTGCCACGGATGTATGCGGAATATTCTGCTCCAGACTAAGGGCGGGGTATATATAAAAAAATACCTTCCCAGTACCCTGCCCGGAGTCCCCGGAGGCAGAAAAACAGCTTTTTTCCGCATGTCAGGGTATATACAGAAAAATTGTCCCTCCAGATCCACTTTTTTGCCATCAGCGGGGTACTGACGCACAATTTTTCTGTATATACCTTGCTTTACCGTACAAACTGAGCAAAAAGGGGAGAACTGGTGAGACAGCGGGGTACAGCGGAACAGTTTTTTTATATATACCCTGCCGGACTAAATGATGATCAAAATATGCCGACCTGCGCGGGGAAAGGGAAGACTCTGCTGCGACGACCTGCAAGGAGGTGTCTCTCACAAATGTGTGAATTTTATGATTTTTCTTGTACATTGTTCCTAGAGCGTATATAATCGGGATAAGCATATAAAGGCTGCTCGGCATGGGGAGGTATGCTTCTGTGGCAAGAACCGTAGGAATCGGGATACAGAATTAAAAAAAGGTAATAAAAAAACTGCTTTTATATAGATAAAACGGATTTTATACGGCAGTGGTGGGAGAACAAGGACGAAGCCTCTTCAATGCGGCCTTTAAGACAAACATCATGGATTTGTTCTGGATCTGATGGTGGAATTACAGGACAGCAATGTGATTTCCTCCAATCGGGAGAGCGGGCTTTGCCGGTACGACATTATGCTGGAACCCAGAGGAAAAGAGGGGGATGCGTATATAATCAAGTTCAAGGTGGTTCACGCAGGGCGCAAAGAATCGCTGGAGGGCGCGGTCAGAGCGGCGCTGGAGCAGATTGAGGAAAAACAATATGCGGCCATCCTGCAAAGCAGGGGAATAGAACCCGGGCGAATAAAAAAATATGGCTTTGCGTTTGAGGGAAGTAAGGTACTGATTGGAATGATGTAAGGAGGAATCCGTATGAATATCGCAACACTGTGTGACGCAATACAATTGCAGCCCGAAATCAGAAACAGAGTACGGGCTTTTGAGGATGCGTTTGACTTTGACTCTGTACATGGCCAGCTACAGGATTTTCGGACCTATGAAAAAATGAACAGCGCATGCCAGGAGCTGCAAACGATTCTCGGGGAGGACGGGGACCGGATCGGGATGCTGGCCTGTATGCTGAAGGCCTCCGCGGATGTCTATGAAATGTATGGGGAAAAGGGGATTCCCGACAAAATTTACTTCGACACCATGAAATGCTATCCCCGTTTTATGGCGGAAACCCGGCGAAGGACGGGGCGGCTGTATTTTGACAGATACTGGTGGACCGCGCGCCAGGCGGGGGGCCATCTGTTCAGAGTCGGAGAACTGGAATATGAAAAGAAGCAGGGGGAGAATGGCTGTGTAATCGAAATACACATTCCCTCGGACGCCGATTTCTCTCCTTCCGCCGTGGGACGGTCCCTGGAGAGCGCGAAGAGGTTTTTCGCGGACTGTTTTCCCGGGACGCAGGGCGCGCAGTACGTCTGCCATTCCTGGCTCCTGGACGGCAGTCTGAGAGAAATGCTGGGGGAAAAATCCAATATTCTCCAGTTCCAGAAGCGCTTTGAAATATTGGACGAGGGGGAGGCCGACACGGAATTTATGCAGTGGGTCTTTGACACGTACGCCGCCGATTATCGGGATTTGCCGGAGGATACCTCTCTTCGGCGCAATATGAAAAAACATCTTCTCTCCGGCGGCGTGATCAGAAGCGCCTGCGGAAAAATCAGGGATGATTTTGAAATTGGTACTTGACAAATCCGGCGGGAGGGCGCATAATGCGAAATATGAAAGGCGAAGGCGTCTTTGAGTATTGTACTCAAGGACGCTTTCTCTTTTTTTATGGCAAGAAATTCCTTGGAGAGCGAAAGGTTATACTACATAACGCCAGAATTTACCGTACTGCACAGGGTAAACATGCATGGCTGGCGTTATGTAGTCGGGTTGCTCGGAAATATTTACTGTTAAGCAGTATAAATGAGGCAAGAGGAGGAGAATCGTATGGAAAAAGTATCGGATTATTTCGGATGTCTGGTGTTTGATGACAGGGTGATGAAGGCCAATCTGTCCGCCCGGGTCTACCGGTCCCTGAAAAAAACCATTGATGAGGGCGCGAAGCTGGATATCGGCGTGGCCAACGCAGTGGCGGCGGCCATGAAGGACTGGGCGGTGGCCCATGGAGCCACCCATTATACCCACTGGTTCCAGCCCCTGACCGGCATCACGGCGGAGAAACACGACAGTTTTATCTCCCCGTCCCCCGATGGCGGCGTGATTATGGAGTTCTCCGGCAAGGAGCTGA
Source organism: uncultured Acetatifactor sp. (assembly GCA_910583845.1). Taxonomy (GTDB): domain Bacteria; phylum Bacillota; class Clostridia; order Lachnospirales; family Lachnospiraceae; genus Acetatifactor. The sequence goes on along the minus strand of CAJUAB010000030.1, from coordinate 20,575 downwards.
TCAAGGGCGAGCCGGACGCCTCATCCTTCCCCTCCGGAGGGCTGCGGGCCACCTTTGAGGCCAGGGGCTACACGGCATGGGACCCCACCTCCTACGCTTTTATCAAGGGAAAGACGCTTTGCATTCCCACCGCGTTCTGCTCCTACGGCGGGGAGGCCCTGGACAAAAAGACGCCGCTGCTGCGGTCCATGGAGGCGCTGAACAAGCAGGCGCTGCGGATTCTGCGGCTTTTCGGAAACGATTCGGTGAGATGCGTCCGCACCTCCGTGGGGCCGGAGCAGGAGTACTTTCTGATCACCAGGGAAATGTATGAGCAGAGGCCCGATCTGCGGTTTACCGGGCGCACCCTCTTTGGCGCGAAACCGCCCAAGGGGCAGGAGATGGAGGACCACTATTTCGGCGTGATCAAGCCCCGGGTGGCCGCCTATATGGAGGAGCTGAACGAGGAGCTCTGGAAGCTGGGCATTCTGGCCAAGACCGAGCACAACGAAGTGGCTCCGGCCCAGCACGAGCTGGCCCCCATTTACACCACCACCAACATCGCCACGGATCACAATCAACTGACCATGGAGATCATGCAGAAGGTGGCGGCCAGGCACGGGCTGGTGTGCCTGCTCCACGAAAAGCCCTTCGCGGGGGTCAACGGCAGCGGCAAGCACAACAACTGGTCCCTGGCCACGGACGCTGGGGTGAACCTGCTCTCACCCGGGGAGACTCCCTATGAGAACGCCCAGTTTTTGCTGTTTCTCTGCGCCGTGATCAAGGCGGTGGATGACTACCAGGATCTGCTGCGTCTGTCGGTGGCCACCGCGGGCAACGATCACCGTCTGGGCGCCAATGAGGCTCCCCCCGCCGTGGTGTCCATTTTCCTGGGGGATGAGCTGAACGCCGTGCTGGAGGCCATCGAGTCGGGCCGGCCCTACAGCGGTGTGGAAAAGACGCAGATGAAGCTGGGGGTGGATGTGCTGCCCAAGTTCAACCGGGACACCACAGACCGCAACCGCACGTCGCCCTTTGCTTTTACGGGCAACAAATTTGAGTTCCGCATGCTGGGCTCTTCCAACAGCATCGCCTGCGCCAACATTATGCTTAACAGCGCTGTGGCGGAGAGTCTGAAAATCTACGCGGACCGGCTGGAGGGCGCGGAGGATTTCGAGACAGCCCTGCACGAGATGATCCGTAAGACCATCAAGGACCACAGGAAAATTATTTTTAACGGCAACGGCTACGATGATGCCTGGATCAGGGAGGCCACGGAGAAAAGAGGGCTGCTGAACTACCGCACCACTCCGGATTGCATGCCCCATCTGCTGGACGAAAAGAACGTGAAGATGCTCACCGCCCACAAGGTATTTTCCGAGGCGGAGCTTAAGTCCAGATGCGAGATTATGCTGGAAAACTACTGTAAGTCCGTGCTGATCGAAGCGGGGACCATGGTGGACATGGCCAGGACGCAGATTGTTCCCGCCATCGAGGAATACGCCCTGAAACTGGCTCAGACCGGCGCGGCCAAGAAAGCCCTGGACAGCGCCATCACCTGCGGTTATGAGACGGAGCTGGTGAGAAAGCTGTCCGTCCTGGCGGACAGAATTTCAGACAGAGTGAGGGAACTGGAGGAGGCGATCCTGTCTCTGCATGACGCGGAGGATATCACGGCCCAGAGCTATGTGATCCGGGACAGCGTTCTTCCCCGGATGAACGAATTGCGGATTCCCTGCGACGAGGCGGAGACCCTCACGGCCAGGAGCTACTGGCCCTTCCCCACCTATGGAGATCTGCTCTTCGGGGTGAAGTAATATAAGAAAGACCGGGAGAATATATAAGGAATTGCAAGCTGGTGTGTGCCTGTCTCAGGGTACGCGCCAGCCTGCGGTGTTTATGGAGGAAAATATGGCGAAATATATTTTTATCACCGGCGGCGTGGTGTCGGGACTGGGCAAGGGGATCACGGCGGCATCTCTGGGCAGACTCCTGAAAGCCAGGGGGCTTAAGGTGGCGGCTCAGAAGCTGGACCCCTATATCAATGTGGACCCCGGCACCATGAGTCCTTATCAGCACGGTGAAGTGTATGTCACCGAGGACGGGACGGAGACGGATCTGGACCTGGGGCATTACGAGCGCTTTATCGACGAGGATCTGAACCAGTACTCCAATCTCACCACGGGCAAGGTCTACTGGAACGTGCTGAACAAGGAGCGACGAGGTGAATATCTGGGGTCCACGGTGCAGGTGATCCCTCACATCACCAATGAGATCAAGGAGTTTGTATACAGTGTGGGCAGAAAGACGGACGCGGATGTGGTGATCACCGAGATCGGCGGCACCATCGGTGATATCGAATCCCAGCCCTTTATCGAGGCGGTGCGCCAGATTTCCCTGGAGGCGGGCAGGGAGAACAGCCTGTTTATCCATGTGACGCTGGTTCCCTTTCTGCGGGGCTCCGACGAGCACAAGTCCAAGCCCACCCAGCACTCGGTGAAGGAATTACAGGGAATGGGAATCAATCCCAATCTGATTGTGCTGCGCTGCGATGAGCCCCTGGAGGCAGGAATTTTCAAAAAAATATCCCTGTTCTGCAATGTGAAGCCGGACTGCGTGATCGAGAACATCACCCTGCCCAATCTCTACGAGGCACCCCTGATGCTGGAGAAATCCCACTTTTCCGCCGTGGTGTGCCGGGAGCTGGGCATAGCGGCCCCGGAGCCGGATCTGACGGAGTGGACGGAGATGGTGGAGCAGAGCCGGGCGGCGGAGGATGCGGTGGAGATCGGTCTGGTGGGCAAGTACATGGGGCTGCACGACGCCTATCTGTCGGTGGCGGAGGCTCTGCGCCACGGCGGTTTTTCCCATGGGGCCCGGGTGGGCATACGCTGGATGGATTCGGAGGAGATAACGGCGGAAAACGCGGGGGAGAAGCTGGCCGGGCTGGACGGCATTCTGGTTCCCGGGGGATTTGGACAAAGAGGCATTGAGGGGATGATTCTGGCGGCAAAATATGCCAGGGAGCAGGGGCTTCCCTATTTGGGGATCTGCCTGGGCATGCAGATTGCCGTGATGGAATTTGCCCGGAATGTGGCGGGAATAACGGATGCAGGTTCCGGGGAGTTTGACGAACAGTGCGCCCACAAAGTCATTGACTTCATGCCGGGTCAGAGCGGCGATATCGACAAGGGGGGCACATTGCGGCTGGGGGCCTTTCCCTGTGAAATCCTCCCGGGGAGCGCCCTGGAGCGCTGCTACGGCACCCGCAGCATCAAAGAGCGCCACAGGCACCGATATGAGTTCAACAACGAGTATCGGGAGCTGCTGCAGCACCGGGGGCTGCTCTTGTCCGGCGTCTCCCCTGACGGCAGGCTGGTGGAGGCGGTGGAACTGTCGGATCATCCTTTTTATGTGGGCGTACAGTTTCATCCTGAGTTCAAGAGCCGCCCTAACCGTCCGCATCCGCTGTTCGCGGGATTTGTGGGAGCGGCGGTTCTCGCGAAAAAGCGTGTGCGGGGGGAAGAGTGACGGACTTATAAGCGGCGGGCACATTTTCAGCACCGCCTGTTTTGCCATCTGCCGCGTTGTCGTCCGTCAACAAGGCCACCGCATCGTTTCCTTCCTCCGCCTTGGGGACTGACAAAATATTTGGCGCTGGAAGTGCGATTACTGGCCGGACAGAGCAGTAGTCTGAAACGGATGTTTTGAATATGAATCAGCGCATGACTCGCCGGCTGCGGGTATGCAAAAAGAGGTAGATATGGAAAAGATACATGAAGAATGCGGCGTGTTCGGGGTGATCAGCCCCAACGGCGGAGAGGATGTGGCGGGTATGGCCTACTATGGGCTGTACGCTCTGCAGCATCGGGGGCAGGAGAGCTGCGGCATCGTGGTGAACGACGACGGCGTGTTTACCTCTCACAAAGATCTGGGTCTGGTAAGCGAAGTGTTCACGGCGGATACGCTGTCCCGGCTGCCCAGGGGAAACATGGCGGTGGGGCATGTGCGCTACGGCACCACGGGCGCCGCCAGCCGCAACAACTGCCAGCCCATCGAGGTAAACCATCAGAAGGGCAAGATGGCGCTGGCCCACAACGGCAATCTCAGCAACGCCGCGGCGCTGCGCAATACGCTGGAGATGTCCGGAGCCATCTTTCACACCACCAGCGACACGGAGACCATCGCTTATATCGTCACCCGGGAGCGGCTGCGGACACCCTCCATTGAGGACGCTCTCAGCGCCGCCATGTACACTCTGGAGGGAGCCTATTCCCTGGTGCTGATGTCCGCCCGGAAACTGATCTGCGCCAGAGACCCCTTCGGGTTCCGTCCCCTGTGCTACGGCAGGACCCCGGAGGGCCTGTATGTGGCGGCCTCGGAGAGCTGTGCCCTGGAAGCGGTGGGGGCGGTGTTTGAGAGGGATCTGGAGCCGGGGGAAATCCTGGTGTTTGGCCCGGAGGGAGTGGTTTCCCGCAGGGAACACTGCGGCAGTGAGCGGAAAAGAACCTGCATATTTGAATATATTTATTTTGCCAGGCCGGACTCGGTGATAGACGGGGTATCCGTCCACGCCGCCAGACTCCGGGCCGGGCGTATTCTGGCCCGGCAGCATCCGGCAGAGGCGGATCTGGTGGTGGGCGTGCCGGACTCCGGCCTGGACGCGGCGCTGGGTTACAGCATGGAATCGGGGATTCCCTACGGCATCGGCCTGATCAAGAACAAGTATATCGGCAGAACCTTCATCTCTCCCGGGCAGCAGGCCCGGCTGGATCAGGTGCGGATCAAGCTGAGCGCCATCGGGGAGAGCGTAAGGGACAAAAGGGTGGTGCTGGTGGATGACTCCATCGTGCGGGGCACCACCAGCGGACGTATCGTAAAGCTCCTGCGGGAGGCGGGAGCCAGAGAGGTACATATGCGTATTTCCTCGCCGCCCTTTCTGAATCCCTGCTATTACGGCACGGACATAGATTCCCGGGAGCATCTGATCGCATGCCGCCACAGCGTATCCGAGACGGCGGAGATCATCGGCGCGGACAGCCTGGGATATCTGCCGGTTTCCCGGCTCTGTTCCCTGATCGGCGGCAGCGGCTGTTGCAGCGCCTGCTTTGACGGGACATATCCCACTTCCGTTCCCGCGGACACCCGCAAGGACCGGTTTGAGAGGAAACTTTCGGAGCGGACAGGGGCAGGAGATGAGCGCGCTTGCGATGATCCGGCATAATTTACAGCCGGATAAGCATAATAATGCTGACACGCAAACCACGTACCCTTCCGGGCAGATCTGGCGGCTCATCTCCGGCGCGAGCCTGTGGAAAGCCGCAGGTTTGCCCGGGGCAGGAAAGGAAGAGAACATGAGCAATCACCTGAAAAATGCCACAAGTCCCTATCTGTTACAGCACGCGGAGAACCCGGTGGACTGGTATCCCTGGTGCGGGGAGGCATTTGAGAAGGCCAGAAGAGAGGACAAGCCGATCTTTTTAAGCGTGGGTTACAGCACCTGTCACTGGTGTCATGTCATGGCCCATGAGAGCTTTGAGAACCCGGAGACGGCGGAAATCCTCAACAGACATTTTATCTCCATCAAGGTTGACCGGGAACAGCGGCCCGATATTGACAGTGTGTATATGGCGGTGTGTCAGGCATTTACCGGCAGCGGCGGCTGGCCCATGAGTATTTTCATGACCTGGGACAAAAAGCCTTTTCTGGCGGGCACTTATTTCCCGGTGCATTCCCGGCAGGGTATGCCGGGGTTCGCGGATTTGCTCCGGGCGGTGGCGGGACAGTGGAACGGCAGGCGGGGGGAGCTGCTGGATTCGGCGGATCAGATCATTAAGCTGCTGAAACCGTCCGAAGCCCCATGCGGCAACCCGGATGAAGAGAATCTCTGTGAGAGGGCGGTACAGATTTTTGCCCGCAGCTTTGACAGCGCCCACGGCGGCTTCGGGCCCGCGCCCAAATTTCCCGTGCCCCACAATTTATTGTTTCTGACGTTGTACGCAGCGCGCATGGACCGACCGGACGCGCTGGAAATGGTTGAAAAGACGCTTACGCAAATGCGCAGGGGTGGGATATTTGACCAGATCGGCCATGGTTTTTGCAGATATTCCACGGACAAGTACTTCCTTGTGCCGCATTTTGAAAAAATGCTGTACGACAATGCCCTGTTGATTCTGGCCTATGCGGCCGCTTACGCCCTCACCCGCAACTCCCTTTATCTGGACACTGCCGAGAAAACGGCGCAGTATGTGCTCCGGGAAATGACCGCGCCGGAGGGGGGATTTTACAGCGCGCAGGATGCTGACAGCGAGGGGGTGGAAGGGAAATATTATACCTTTACACGGGACGAAATCATTGCTGTTCTGGGGGAAGAGAAGGGGAGAGGGTTTTCGGAGGCCTTCGATATCACAAAGCGGGGCAATTTTGAGGGGGTAAATATTCCCAATCTTTTGCGGAGCAAGGCTGTGGATGCCGCCTGGGAGAAGGAAGCGCAAAAGCTGTACAGCTATCGGAAGAACCGTGCCAGACTGCATCTCGATGACAAGATTCTGACCTCCTGGAATGCCATGATGACAGCGGCGCTGTGCGCGCTTCACCGGGTTTCGGGAGACGGGCGCTATCTGCGGGCGGCTGTCAGCGCGCAGCGCTTTCTGGAGGAGAATGCAGCCCACGGCCTGCGTCTTCGCACATGCTGGCGTGACGGAAAGGCTTCGGATCAGGGCTTTCTGGACGACTATGCGTTTTACGCGGCGGCGCTGACGGAGCTGTATCATTCCACCCTGGACAGGAGGTATCTGGAAAAGGCCCGGGCGCTGTGTGAGGAGGCGGTAAAACGGTTTTCCGATAGACAGAACGGCGGATTTTTCCTCACCGACGCGAACAACACGGAACTTTTTATGAACCCCAAGGAGTCCTACGACGGCGCGGTCCCCAGCGGAAATGCCGTTATGGCCTACAATTTCGTCAGGCTGTACCAACTGACGGAAGAGGAGAAATACAGGGAGCTTGCGGAGGGGCAGCTGCGCTATATGGCGGCCCGGGCCCGGGAGTATCCGGCGGGGCACGGTATGTTTCTGCTGGCGAAACTGATTTACGACAATCCCCCGGAGCATGTGGTGATCGCCCTGAAAAACGGCGCGGACCTGGAGAAAATAAAAACGCGGCTGCCCCTGCTGGCCAATGTAATCCCGGTCCGGGACAGCCTGCAGTATCCTCTGCTGAATGACAGCACCACCTTCTATATCTGTGAGAACCACGTCTGCCGGGCTCCCGCCAACACATGGCAGAAAGCATAAAAATTTTTGTTTTTCCTGTCACACCGGGGCTGTGGGATTGTCTAATGGTTATAGGGAGGTAAAAACCATGAATCATTATACGAACGAAGAACTGAAGGCCTTGACAGACAAAGCCACAGCCGGGGACAAAGAGTCTCTGGAAACCCTCATTGTCAGTGTGCAGGATCTGGTGTTCAACTTGTCGCTGCGCATGCTGGGTTCCTTTCCGGACGCGGAGGACGCGTCACAGGATATCCTGCTGAAAATGATCACCCACCTGTCTTCCTTCAAGGGGGAAAGTTCCTTTTCCACCTGGGTGTTCCGCATTGCGGTGAATCATCTGAAAAATTACAAAAAGCATATGTTTGCCCGATTTCCCCTCAGCTTTGAGTTCTATGGGGAGGATATCCGAAACGGCAGGATTGACGATGTGCCGGATCTGACGCAGAATGTGGAGAAATCCATTCTGGCGGAGGAACTGAAACTGTCCTGCACCAATGTGCTGCTGCAATGCCTGGACCCCGAGAGCAGATGCATCTTTATTCTGGGCACTATGTTTAAAGTGGACAGCCGGATGGCCGGAGATATCCTGGGTATCACGCCCGAGGCCTACCGCCAGCGCCTGTCCAGAATCCGCGGCAGGGTGGCGGATTTCCTGAAGGAATACTGCGGCGAGTACGGCGGGGGAAAATGTCACTGCGCGGACCGGGTAAATTATGCCATCCAGAATCACCGGATCAACCCGGCGCAGCTGGATTTTACCTCGGCCGTGCCTGCCCGGGAGCTCATGGAAGTGAAGGAAGCCATGGAGGAGATCGACGGTCTATCCCAGGAGTTTTCTTTTTGCAGGACATATCAGTCTCCGGCGGGTCTTCGGAAGCTCATGCGGGATTTTCTGGACGGAGCTTCTTTTTCCGTCGTGCGGGACGCATAGGAGGTGGAGAGGACGTACATCACGGAAAAGGTGGAAGAGCTCCTTTTTCCGTTGTGCGGGACGCATGGGCGGTGGAGAGGACGCACATCACGGAAAAGGTGGAAGAGCTTCTTTTTCCGTTGTGCGGGACGCATAGGCGGTGGAGAGGAGGCACATTACGGAAAAGGTGGAAGAACTTCTTTTTCCATCGTGCGGGACGCATAGGCGGTGGAGAGGACGCACATCACGGAAAAGGTGGAAGAGCTTCTTTTTCCGTTGTGCGGGACGCATAGGCGGTGGAGAGGAGGCACATTACGGAAAAGGTGGAAGAACTTCTTTTTCCATCGTGCGGGACGCATAGGCGGTGGAGAGGACGCACATCACGGAAAAGGTGGAAGAGCT
>CAJUAB010000030.1:0-11907 GCA_910583845.1 uncultured Acetatifactor sp. | reverse complement strand
TGCGGGACGCATAGGCGGTGGAGAGGACGCACATCACGGAAAAGGTGGAAGAGCTCCTTTTTTCCGTCGTGCGGGACGCATAGGCGGTGGAGAGGACGCACATCACGGAAAAGGTGGAAGAGCTTCTTTTTCCGTTGTGCGGGACGCATAGGAGGGCGGACAAATGGACATGCAGTTGATTTTGAAGTATCTTACGGATCTTAAGGAGAACAACAACCGGGAGTGGTATCACGCGCATAAAGCGGAAAACAGGGCCGCCAACGCGGAATTTGAAGCGCTGATCCAGGAGCTTATTTACAGTATAGGAAAATTTGACGGCCGTATTCTACATAATGAACCGGGGAACCTCACCTTCAAGCTGGTGCGGGATACCAGATTCAGCCATGATAAATCTCCCTATAATCCGGCTTTCCGTGCCCATATATCTTCGGAGGGAAAGCTGCCCGTACCTGTGGGCTATTATCTGATGATCAAGCCGGGAAATCAGTCCTTTCTGGGAGGCGGGCTGTTCGCGGATATGTTCAAGGACGCGACGGCCATGGTCAGAAGCTATATCGCCCAAAACGGGGAGGAGTGGCAGGAGATCCTTCAGGACCCGTCCTTCCGGAAATATTTCACTCTGCGGGGAACGGCCCTGAAAAATGTTCCGGCAGGGTATGACAGGGAACATCCTCAGGCGGAATATCTGAAATATAAAAGCTGGTATCTGGAATATCCTCTGGGGGACGACGCGCTTAAGGACGGGGAGACATTTCTGAGGGAGGCAACGGAGCTTTTCCGGATTATGAAGCCCTTCAACGATTATCTGAACAGGGCGCTGGCGGGATTTCAGATGCCCGCGCGGTAAACAGAGAGTGACAATAGGGAGCATCCATGCGGGAGAAATCCTGTGTGGGTGCTCTTTTCATGCCCCAAAGATTCCGGATGCGTCAGGACCTGCGCTTTTGCGGACCACTCAGCTCCGCCTGCGCTGTTTACGTGTGGAGCCGCGCCATGGGCCCGAAAGTCTGGGCCGGCCTTCCATGCGCCGCGCCGTGCAAGCGGTGCCCCGGTGCGCAAAGCCGCGCCGCGTGTATGGTACTCAGGTACACAAAGCCGCGCCGCACAAGATGCCCGGTGACCAGGTTTCCCAAGCCGCACTGCGTTGGTTGCCTGGTGCCTCGGTGCGCAAAGCTGCTCCGCGCGTATGATGCCCAGGCACACAAAGCCGCACTGCGTTGGTTGTCTGGTGCCCCGGTGCGCAAAGCCGCGCCGTGCGTATGGTGCCCAGGCACACAAAGCCGCGCGGCACCAGATGCCCGGTGACCAGGTTCCCCAAGCCGCGCTGCGCCGCTCCCCCGGTATCCAGGAGTCCAAAGCCGTGCCGGTTGCCCGGTGCCCAGGAGTCCAAAGCCGTGCCGCGCTGGTTGCCCGGTGCCCAGGTGTCCAAAGCCGTGCCGCGCCGGTTGCCCGGTGCCCAGGTACACAAAGCCGCACTGCGTTGGCGGCCTGGTGCCCCGGTGCGCAAAGCCGCGCTGTGTTGGTTGTCTGGTGCCCCGGTGCGCAAAGCCGCGCTGCGTTGGTTGTCTGGTAATCAGATGTTAAAGGCCACGCCGTGCATACGGTCCCTGTACTGACAAGCCCTGCGCGGGACGGCAGATTTTATTACAATTCCGGGACTGCGGGGTATATATGAAAAAATTGTTCCACAGTACCCCGTTTCTTCGCAATATCTACCCTTTGTGGCCTGTTTCGATGAGAAAACAGGGTATATACAGAAATATTCTCTGTCCATACCCTGTTTATCGTAAAAAAGTGGATACAAAAGTTCATTTTTTCCCTATATACCCTGCTGCGCGGGAAAGAGTCTGTTTGAACCTGTGTAAAAGGCCTTGCACAGGGTACCGGGGAGAAATTTTTCTCTATATACCCTGGCCGTCCCCGAATCAAAGTATTTCATATATGCCAGTCCGGATGGCGTCACTATCAGATACCAGTCCGGATGGCGTCACTATTAGATACCAGTTTGGATGGCGTCACTATCAGATGCCAGTTTGGATGGCGTCATTTCCGCTATCTGCGCATCCCCGCATTTGCGGTATTTTTCGCCAAATGCAGGTTACATAGTCCGCTATGTGGCATCATTTGACCCAAATTTTCCACAGACTGTGATATGCGTTTCGAGGAAAGCAAGTATCAGAAACGCGGGATTGGACAGGCCAGGGGACAGGGGATCTATGTGAAACAACAGGCAATTCCAAAACCTGCTTTCTGGAAACAGAGGTTGGACAATATAGGGCGCTTGCCACCGCAGGAAGCTAATTTGCAAGGAAAATTTGCTTTCAAGCCTGGTTTGCATATATTGTCCATCCTCGTCCCATGCGGACAGGGATTCCCGATAGGATATCCGCGAAAGAATATAAGGATGGCATTTTAAAGGCAATTTAGAGGTGGGCCTGATATAGTAAGCCATAAAAGGACGCAAACTCGTGAGGGATCAGGCGTCGGCTAAGCGTTGCCGCAGACAGTATGTGACCGCGCCAGGCGGCGGCTAAGTGTTGCCACAGGCGGTATGTGACCGCGCCAGGCGGCTGCTATGCGTTGCCGCAGGCAGTATGTGACCGCGCCAGGCGTCGGCTAAGCGTTGCCGCAGGCAGTATGTGACCGCGCCAGGCGTCGGCTAAGCGTTGCCGCAGACAGTATGTGACCGCGCTGGGCGGCTAAGCGTTGCCGCAGGCAGTATGTGACCGCACCGGGCGGCTAAGCGTTGTCGCAGACAGTATGTGACCGCGCCAGGTGTCGGCTAAGCGTTGCCGCAGACAGTATGTGACCGTGCCAGGCGTCGGCTAAGCGTTGCCGCAGACAGTATGTGACCGCGCCAGGCGTCGGCTAAGCGTTGCCACAGGCAGTATGTGACCGTGCCGGGCGTCGGCTAAGCGTTGCCGCAGACAGTATGTGACCGCGCCGGGCAGTTGACCTGCGGGCATTTGGTTTGTGGGGAAGGGAAGAGTATGGAAATTACAGATTTTTACGCGAATGAGGGAAAGAATGTCATCATCAGAGCCGGGGGAAAAGCCTATGCCCGCCATGCCATAAGCACCCATTTTGTCCAGAGCGGTGAGAGTTATCTACAGCTCATAGAAAAATATGTGAAACCCATTTATCAGTCGGGGGACATCCTCTTTTCCAGCGAGAAAGTCATCGCGCTGTGTCAGAAAAGGATTGTCACGGAGGCGGAGGTCCGTCCGGGTTTCTGGGCCAGAGTGCTGGCGCGATTTGTCCGCCGGACTCCGGCGGGGCCGGGGATGGGACTGCCGGAGAAAATGCAGTTTGCCATCAACTACTGCGGTCTGGGAAAGGTTCTCCTGGCGTCTGTCTGTGCGGGATTTGACACGATTCGGGGGATTCACGGCACATTTTATAAGATGCTGGGCAGGGAGATCCGGGGGCTGGACGGCTTCTATGGGGAGGATATTCCGGAGTATGCGCACATCGGAATCCGCATTCCCAGCGAGCCGGACAGAGTCTGTGATGAAGTCTGGTTAAAGACCGGCGTGGTGATGGCAATTGTGGATGCCAACGACCTGGGGATAGAGCTTCTGGGAAAAAGCGGGCCGCTTCACGGCTGCCCGGAAGCGGCGCTCCTCGATCTGGTGGCGGACAATCCCGCGGGACAGAGCTGCCAGTTCACTCCCTTTATTCTGGTCAGGGAGTGCGGTTTGTGACAATATTCCGTATGCTGTCTCAGAGCTTTCCAGAGCGTGTTTGAAAAATGCTTTCCGTCAGATGTGGGGACGCGGTTTACCGCGGCTGATGGCGGGAATGATTTTCAAACACGTTCCAGACATTTCTTACACTGCCGCAAAATTTTGATACAAAATTTTGCGGCAGCCTGTCTTTTTGCTTCCTGAATAAGTTATAGTATATAGAAAGCGCTTTTCAGACAAAGGATATCAGACGATTGCGAAACTGCCTTTCAGTACACAGGGATTGGCAATACAGACAAAAGGGAGAGGGGAGAAACGTGAATCTGGACTTGGATGATCTGCTGGTGCAGAGGATGCGCATGGGTGACGAGAAAGCGTTGGACGCTTTTGTGACCAAATATTACCCGGCGATACTGAGGTACTGTCGTCTGCACGTAGAGGATCACGGTTATGCCGAGGATATGGCGCAGGAAACTTTTGCCCGTTTTTTCCGCACTTTCAGGCAGTACCGTCACTATGGAAAGGCGGTCAACTATCTGTATGTCATCGCGGCTAACGCATGCAGGGATTTTTACAGGCAAAACAGGGAATTGCCGTTTATGGAACTGCCCGAAGAACCGGACCGGAGGGCGGAAAGCCCGGAGACACAGACGGAGGTGCGAATGGCGCTGGACAGTCTGCCAAAGGATATCCGGGAGGTGGCGGTGCTGTACTTTGTACAGGAGAGAAAGCAGAAGGATATCGCAAGGATTCTTGGGATCGGGCTCCCGCTGGTAAAATACCGGATCGGCAGGGCCAGGGAACTACTGCGCGCGTTCCTGGACAATTCCTGACAGCCTGCCAGGAAGGGCGGATTCTGAATGGGTGGATGGAGATAAGTCATCCGGGCACGGCGGGAGTTGGTTTCAGATATTCACGGAGGGGAAACTATGAGACGATCAGACAGGCAAATCCGTAAAATGTTATTAAAAGATGCTACTTTGTCCATGGGCGGGGAGGGGATGCAAGGCGCTCTGCGGAAATCCCGCCGGGCATTTTATGAAAATGAAGCGGAGGACACACTCTCCGACGCGGAATTTCTGTTCCAGCAGTGCGGATACATCCGTAAGCGCTGGTGGCTGCTACAGGCGGGTATCCTGATTGTGCTGTGGCTGCTGCTCAAGGAGACGGACAGTCATTTTCTGGCCCGGAGATATATGGGAGCCGCGGCGTCTCTGCTGGGCATACTGGTGCTGCCGGAGATGTGGAAAAACCGGAGCGCCAACGCCGTGGAGATAGAGAGCGTGGCCTGTTATTCCCTGCGCCAGGTGTATGCGGCGAGGATCTTTTTCTTTGCGCTGGTGGACTTTGTGCTGCTGTGCGGCTTTTTCCTCGCGTCGACTCTGGGGGGCGTGGCCGGTATGGAGGAGGTGCTGGTTCAGTTTTTCCTTCCTTATATTGTGACCTGCTGTATCTGTTTTAAGACACTGTACAGCCGCGGAATTGAATCGGAGGCGTTTGCGCTGCTGCTGTGCATACTCTGGAATCTGATCTGGCTGCTGGTCCTGCTGGATGAAAAAATATACGACGCGGTTTCTCTTCCTGCCTGGGCCGCCATGCTGGCAACGGCGTCCATATACCTGGGCTATTGTATCTGGCGGGGGCAGAGGGAATGTGTACAATTGTTTTTTAACGGGCAGCGCATGATCGAATGAGTTTTTTCTGCTTTGCGCGGGACTTATGCCCGGCGCGCCTCCTGTGTCCGGCGCAAATTGTTCATAAGCCGTGACGCGCGTCCGGGGGAGGCAATTTCCGGGAAAGCGGGCGTTGACATGTCCGCCTGCGCAGGCAGGGTCTATAAGCCCGGCAGCGCAACTTGCCGGGTTTTATACGGACTGACGTTCCGATTTTTCAATTTCGGCACAGCACATGTCGCAGAATCGGGCAGCATGCACTGTGCGGAAAGGAAAATCCAATCGTTAGTGAGCAGATCGACTACAGGTATGCGGAAAAGAGGAAAATATGGAATTAAAGATGACAGATCTGACTAAGAAATTTCAGGATATGACCGCTGTGGACGGCGTATCCTGTACATTGACTACAGGCGTATACGGTCTGCTGGGAGTGAACGGAGCCGGAAAAACCACGCTTATGCGGATGCTCTGCACTTTGCTGCGGCCCACAGGCGGCCTGATCACCTGGGACGGGAGCGACATCTTTGCCATGGACAGAGAGTACCGCAGGCTTTTGGGGTATCTTCCCCAGGACTTTGGCTACTATCCGGACTTTACGGTATATGAGTATCTGATGTACATCGCGTCCATCAAGGGCCTGCGCCCCACCGCCGCCAGAACCCGGGCGAAAGAGCTGCTGGAGCAGGTGGGCCTGACAAAAGCCAGGGACAAGAAGATGAAAAAGCTCTCCGGCGGTATGAAACGCCGGGCGGGAATCGCCCAGGCCATATTGGGAGACCCCAGGATCTTGATTCTGGACGAACCGACGGCGGGGCTGGACCCCAATGAGCGAATCCGTTTTCGCAATCTGATCAGCGAACTGGCGCAGGAAAGACTGGTTTTGCTCTCCACCCATATTGTGTCCGACATCGAATACATCGCGGGCGAGATTCTGCTGATGAAGGATGGCCGGATCAGAGCCTCGGGCACTGTACAGGAGCTGCTTGCCGCCATGCCGGAGCAGGTGTGGAGCGTTGAGCTGCCCAGAGCCGCGGCGATATCTTATATGAAGACCTGCAAGGTGTCCAATGTGAAAACTGTTTCCGGCGGTGTGCAGCTGCGGATTATCTCGGCGGAAAAACCGGCCGGCAACGCGGTGCCGGAGGAGGCCACGCTGGAAGATCTGTTCCTGGATTATTTCGGGGAACAGGCGGGTGATGACTATGGAAAGGAAGGAAGAGATGCTGCGATATGAATGGAAAAAAGTGTTTGGAAAGACCAGCAGCAGGATTGCGCTGCTGATTCTGCTGGCGGTTATGGGCGTGACCTGCTTTTTTGCCACAGATGTGTCCTGGGTGGATGAGAACGGGGATACCCACAGTGGCCCCGGGGCGGTGGCGCGGCTGCGGGAAGCACAGAAGGAATGGGCCGGATATCTGGACGAGGATGCTGTCCGGCGGGTGATTGAGGAGAACCGGCGGATACAGAGCCTGCCGGAGGCCCGGACGGACAATCTGCGGGACAGTCAGATCACCTATGGCAGGAAGCAGGGGATTATGGAGATCCGGGAGCTGCTGAACAACTCTTTTGTCGGCGGGTTTCGGGAGTATGACTATTACCGGGCGGATTCCCTGAGGCCGGAGGACGCGCCGTATTTTTATGAAAACCGTCCCCGGCTGCTCCGGGAGTGGCTGGCGGGAGAGGCCAAAGACCAGTTTTCGGAGGAGGAGAAAGCCTTTCTGACGCGGCAGTATGAAAGTCTGGAAACGCCATTTTATTATGACTATGCCATGGGCTGGAGCCGGCTGTTTGAATATGCGCCCACCGTGGTGATGATCACCATGCTGGTACTGGGGTATCTGGTGGCAGGTATCTTTTCCAGTGAGTTTTCCTGGAAATCGGACGCCATATTTTACACCTCGCTGTATGGGCGGGACAGGGCGGTGCGGGCCAAGATCGGGGCCGGCTTCTGTCTGGTGACGGGAATCTATTTTGCCATATTTCTGCTCTACAGCGGGATTGTGCTGGCCTACCTGGGGACGGACGGCATGGATCTGGCGGTTCAGGCAGTGTCCGGCAGCTGGAAATGCTTTTATCCCATCACCGTGTGGCAGAAATATCTGCTGATCGCCGGGGGCGGGTATGTCGGCTGCCTGTTCATTTCCTTTTTGAGTATGCTGGTATCCGCGAAAACCAGGTCGGCGGTGGTGGCGGTGATGGTGCCCTTTGTTCTGATATTTCTGCCCTCCTTCCTGTCCAGTATCTCCAGCCAGACAGTGCAGAAGATCATAGGGCTGCTGCCGAATCAGCTGCTGCAGACGGGCATGGCGCTGAATCTGTTCAATCTGTATCCGGCAGGGGGAAAAATATGGGGGGCGGTTCCCATTCTGCTGGTTCTGTACAGCCTTCTGACCATGGTTCTGTGGCCTGTGATCTACCGGGAGTACCGGCATAAGCAGGTCAGCTGAATGAATAAAAAAATTTCAAAATAGGTCTTGACATAAATCTCGTATGTGATAACATATCTCATATACGAGATTTTGCTGTTTTGGCAGCTCAATTGCCGTGACTGACCGGCAGAATGTAAACCAGGAGGAAAAACAATGAGAGAAGCGATGGACTACATTATGGACTTGGATGGCAACAAGATTCTGATTGAGACGGAGCAGAAGCATATGAAGCAGGATCTGGCGGACCAGTATGTGCGTATGCGCAAGGATATGAAGCTGACTCAGGAGCAGGTATCCCGCCGTTCCGGAATTCCCAGATCCAACATTGCGCGGTTTGAGAGCGGCAGGTATAACCCCTCTCTGGAACTGATGGTGAAGATGGCGGCGGCCATGGGGCTGAAAGTGCAGATTCAGCTGGTACCGGACAAAGAGGCCAGAAGATAGGCGGTAGCATGGTTTCCGGATATCCGCAGGGAAAGCATGGGGGCCGGGACCGCAGACTGACAAGGCAGATGAGAAACCTGATTTTGGAGGCAATGAATATGTTGAAAGAGATGAAATGGAATATGATTTTATCGGCGGCGCTCTATGTGGTGCTGGGGGTGATTCTGCTGATTTTCCCGGCCACAACGGCCCGCACAATCTGTTATCTGATCGCCGGTATCGCCATTGTGATCGGCCTGGTGAATCTGGTGGTCTATTTTACCCGCAATATTACCCGGAATTACTATCGCAATGATTTCGTGGGAGGCTTGCTGCTGATGGTTCTGGGAATTTTTGTGATTTACAAGGTGGACCTGGTCATTTCGCTGGTGCCCTTTATCATTGGCCTGTGCATCATTGTCAGCGGCCTGTTCAAACTACAGGGCGCTCTGGACGTGCAGCGCATGGGCGGCAATGCCGTGCTGATTCTGGGGCTGGCGGTGGTCAATGTGGTAATTGGCATTCTGATGGTGATCAATCCCTTTGACTCTGCCATGCTGCTGTACCGTCTGTTGGGGGCCGGCCTGTTGTTCAGCGGACTGACGGATCTGGCGGCCACCATGTACCTGTCCAGCAAGATGCATGGCTATATGAGGAAAATGAACGAGGCGGATGAGGGCATAAAGGTGACGGAGATCCCTTTGGAGGGAAAGCCGCAGGAGGAAGGCGGGGAGGACAGCGCCCAGGCGCAGGACCCGTTCCCGGAAGACAAAGCGGAAGATGCCGGTACAGATTGACCTGCACCGGCATCTTGATCTATGACAATGAAATCCCTCCGGAGAGCGGAGTCCATTGCTTCGGGCAGCGCGCCTGCGCTGTAATTTTTAGGCGAAGCTGGTCAACACCGATTTCAGCACTGGCAGCTCCATTTTGTATATCAGTTTTCTCCTTGCTGATAAATACAGCATACCAGGAAAATGTGTCCAAAGTGTAGATGAATCCGAAAGAATTAATGAAGAAAAAATTAAAAAACTGAAAAACAGAAAGGAGAAGGATAGGTATGGAGAGATGGGCAAGAGCAAAGTATCAGCCGGTTCTTCCGCTGGGGGAGGACGGACGGCGCGTCACGGGCAGCAGGGAGCACATCCGGCTTTCTAAAGAGGCGGCCAGGGAAGGCATGGTGCTGCTGAAAAACCAGGGAAATGTGCTGCCTCTGGCCAGGGGCAGCAGGGTGGCGCTGCTCGGGAAGGCAACCTTCGACTATGTGAAGGGAGGGGGCGGAAGCGGAGATGTGACAGTGGCCTACACCCGCAACCTGTACGAGGGGTTAAAGGAAAAGGCCGGTCATGTGGAAATCTTTGAGGAGCTGGCTTCCTTTTACAGAGAGAATGTGAAGGAACAGTACGCCCGGGGCAGAGGACCGGGGATGACGGTGGAGCCCGCGCTGCCGGAGGAACTTCTGAAAAAGGCCAGGGCTTTTACGGATACTGCCATTATCAGTATCTGCCGGTATTCCGGCGAGGGCTGGGACCGGAAGAGCGTGTATGACAGGGAAAAGAAGGCGGAGGCCGCGGTGATTGCCGGGCAGGAAGAGAAGCGGGAAGACCGGGACGAAGTGTTTGAGGACGGTGACTTTTACCTGACCCATGGGGAGAAGGCCCTGGTAGAAGCGGTAAAAAATCTGTTTCCCAGAGTAATCGCGGTGCTGAATGTGGGCGGCATGGTGGACACGGACTGGTTTGCCCGGGAGGATAAGATCCAGTCCGTCCTGATGGCCTGGCAGGGAGGCATCGAGGGCGGGCTGGCGGCGGCGGAGCTGCTCATCGGGGAGGAAAACCCCAGCGGCAAGCTGTCGGATACCTTTGCCAGGAGGCTGGAGGACTACCCCTCCACTTACAATTTCCACGAGTCGGATGACTATGTGGACTATACCGAGGATATCTATGTGGGATACCGCTATTTTGAGACCATTCCCGGAGCGGCGCAGAAGGTGAACTATCCCTTCGGCTTCGGACTGTCCTACACGAAGTTCACGCTTTCCATGCCCCAGGTGGAAAAGAGGGGGCATCATCTGCGGGTGGTGGTGGATGTGTGCAACTTCGGAGAGAGGGCGGGAAAAGAGGTGGTGCAGGTCTACTACAGCGCTCCCCAGGGCAGGCTGGGAAAACCCGCCAGAGTGCTGGTGGCCTTTCAGAAGACAAGGCTGCTGCAGCCCGGGGAGACCCAGACGGTGGTGCTGCGGTTCAATATAAACGATATGGCGTCCTACGACGATCTGGGCAAGGTGGCGAAATCGGCCTATGTCCTGGAGCGGGGGGAATATCATTTTTACGTGGGCACATCCGTGCGGGACACGGTGGAGAGCAACTATGTGATGGTACAGGAGGAAGACGAGGTAACGGAGCAGCTTTCTCCCAAAATGGTTCCCACCCAGCTTGGCAGGCGTATGCTGGCGGACGGCAGCTTTGAGGAGCTTCCCCAGGGCGAACCTGTGGACACGGACGCAAGCGTATTTCCGTCCAGGCTGTCGGAGAAGGAGACCAGCGGGGTCACGCCGGTGGTAAGACATCGCGACAGTTACCCGCTGTGGGGGAATGTGGATCACAGGCCCAAGCTGATAGACGTGGCGGAGGGCAGGATGTCCCTTGAGGACTTTGTGGCCCAGCTGCCCGATGAGCAGCTGGCGGAGCTTCTGGGCGGGCAGCCCAACACCGGCGTGGCCAACACCTTCGGCTATGGCAACCTGCCGGATTACGGCGTACCCAATATCATGACCGCGGACGGACCTGCCGGGGTGAGAATCGCCCCGCAGTGTGGGATCTGCACCACCGCATGGCCCTGTTCGTTTCTGCTGGCCTGTACCTGGAATCCGGAGCTGGCGGAGCAGATCGGGGCAGCGGGCGGCGCGGAGGCCAGGGAAAACAATATCGGCGCGTGGCTGACCCCGGCGGTGAATATTCACCGGAGCCCCCTCTGCGGCAGAAACTTTGAGTATTATTCCGAGGACCCCTATCTGACGGGAAAGATGGCGGGGGCCATGGTGACAGGAATCCAGAGCAACCATGTGGCGGCCACGGTGAAGCATTTTGCCCTGAACAACAAGGAGACAAACCGCACGGAAAGCGATTCCCGGGCTTCCGAGCGGGCCATACGGGAGATTTACCTCAAGGCCTTTGAGCGGATTGTCAAGGAGGCGAAGCCCTGGAGCATTATGTCTTCCTACAATATCATTAATGGGCGCCGGGCTTCCGAGAACAGGGAGATGCTGGAGGATATTCTGCGCGGCGAGTGGGGCTTTGAGGGGATGGTGACCACGGACTGGTGGACCCACGGCGAGCATTACAAGGAGACAAAGGCGGGAAACGATGTCAAGATGGGATGCGGCTTCCCCGAAAGACTCCTGGAAGCCATGGAAAAGGGAGCTCTTACCAGGCAGGAGATGGAGACCTGTGCCCGGAGGATTCTGGGGCTGATTTTAAAGATCGACTGATCAAACAGATCGGAGGGGGCTGTGAAGAGTTCACAGTCCCCTTATTTAACGCAAATCTTTCAGCAGGTTTGCAATATCAGCGTTTGGGTGATGCTTCATTTCAGACAGCCCCAGCAGATAGTCGGTGGTCACGCCGTAAAACTTTGCCAGTTTGATAAGAGCATAGTGGCTGATGTCCTTAAAATCGTCCGCTTCATAACTGCCCA
>CAJUAB010000029.1 GCA_910583845.1 uncultured Acetatifactor sp. | reverse complement strand
GCTGCCAGAGCGGTCTGCGGGACTTTTTTTGTCAAAAGACTGTCAAACTCAGGATCATATCACAAATGTTGACGGCTGTCGATAGAGATTCCATCCGTTTTTAAAAAATGTAGTCCATATTTGGCCTATATGATATAATGACCTTATTCAAAGCAGGGAACGGCCGGATGGCCATCCATATCATGTGCGGAGAGCACATGGTATAATACGTGTAATAAACCAAGGGTGTCGATCCAAAGTTTATTATTTTTCCCTTATACCGCTCAGGATTCCGGGGCATGGAAGGGAAATAGGAAAAAACCAATCAGGAGGAACTGCCATGGGAACAGGTATTCTTATATGCGGCTTGAACGGTGCCGGAAAGAGCACACTTGGAAAGGCCCTTGCGGAAAAGCTCCATTTTTATTTTATTGACAACGAAGATCTGTATTTTCCCAAGACCGATCCTCTCTATCTCTATGCCTCCCCACGCCCCCGGCATGAGGTCGAAAGAATCCTCTTACGGGAAATCAGAACCCACGAAAACTTTGTCTTTACCTCCGTAAAGGGGGATTACGGAAAGGCTGTATGCTCTTATTTTGATTATATCGTATGGATCATTGCGCCGGGGGAGATTCGGCTGCAGCGGGTGAAAAACCGCTCCTTTCAGAAATTTGGCGACAGAATGCTGCCCGGAGGGGATCTGCATGAACCGGAAGAGCGTTTCTTCGATTTTGTGAAGTACCGAAAGGACGATTCTATCGAGGAGTGGCTGAAGTCCATGAGCTGTCCCATCCTGCGGTTGGATGGAAAAAATCCTGTGGAAGACAATGTGAAAGCGGTCATGGAAGTTCTGCAAGGGCAGCATATTGTCTGTGCAAGTGTTTTTCCGGCTTCCATATAGATGCTTTCATGGCAGATAAAGAGTATTTTTATCATTTTGAATATATCCTTTCATAAGCCATTAAACCTTGATATATCGGGCTTCTTGCTCTTAGAAAGTGGCGGTTTCTCCTGTGTGGGCTTTTGCTGATACCCTCGACGGAGAGGGCGGGGCTTCTGCCAACTGTACGGCGGCATTTCTCCCCCTACTACCTACAACACCACGCAAAGCATAAATGAAGGTGATTTGCAGAAATTTCTTTCTATCCCCCTCCCACATAGGGCGGTGCATGGTTTACAAGCTGCATTTATAAATCATAGGGACGACTGCGCTTAGGCTATCGCCCTCTGATTATTGATTACAAAAAAGAACCGATAACCGCATTTTATTACTTCTGCGTGTTATCGGCTCTGCGTCTGTGCGTCTGGCTCTTTGATAACCGAAATATGAAATTGTGTTACACTGATTAAGATTTCCTGCTTACATTTGGGGCAGAACAACGGGAAATTCCGAAGCTCTGTATCTGACCGCATTTTAATGCGTGTCTTGCTTCCGCAAACAGGGCATAATAACCATTTGAATTGCTCGTTCCCGTCATGATTCATGGTTCTTATTCTTGCTTTCCTTTCGCAGTACAACGCTACTGATAACGCTGATGCCGCCCAATAACGCACAAGATTTTGACGGGAAAAGGATTCCTGCCGCCACCAGACCAGCACCGACAACTAAGTTACAAGCCGCAGCCGTTTTTAACGCTTTCTTTTTCGGGTTGGGAAGCTCTACAGAAATCCCCAATCTACTATTCAACTTCTCGCAAGCCTTATTTACTTCTTTAATCATTTTGTCCTCCTTAAAATAATAACTGTATGCCGTGATTTACAATAAGCAACACGCCAACGCCTATGACAATCCATAGGGCTGTGGCTTTCTTTTCTTTCCCTTTTCTCTTGTTCAGAAACAGGAAAATCAATCCCACACCCACAAGGCAGATACCAACAATCAATGATACGATTGAAATAGTCTGCATGATTTCCGCACTTGGAACGGGTACAAAATCGGGAATTGGAAAATTCATGTTATCGCCCCCTTTCTTTTAATTGCTCAAATCTGATAAAATCATTTTTCTCATTGCGATTGCTGAAAAAATGATTCCTATGATACCGAAAATAATTGCCGCAACGGGAATTGACATCAATCCTGCACTGCTTCCCTGTGAGTTTGACGCTATGGCAACAATGATGATAGACGAAACAACGGTTGCAATCGTTGACTTCTTTATCATTCCAACATACAGCGGGAGAAGCCCCAACAGGATAGCGGATATTGTTGTAACTGCCTGTGCCAGTATGTTTCCAAAGCTGAACGTGACAAAATCAAAACATTTTGCCGCAAGAAAGATTGTGGCATATTGGAAGATATTTGACAGCACATGGAACGTAAAACTAATGCAGCATATCAAAATGAGTTTTGCCGTAATCAGTTTTGTGCGGCTGATCGGGTAAGTGAAAAGCAAGCCGATTGTCTTGTTTCTGTATTCTTCAATCACAAATACGGAAATCAGTACCGCTTCCCATACAATCAGAGTAGCCCTTACAAGCATTGCCGCTAACGTAACTGTATCTAACTGGACTGGGGCAAATCCCGGAAGCGTGGATATATTGCCGCTTGCAGTTAAAAGGCTGGACGTAAAGACGGAAAGCAGAAAGATAATAAAGTTAGCTGCTAACAATCCGGCAATATGCGGCTTTAACGGTACTTTCTTAATTTCCATGCGGATAAGGTTCCACATTTTTTTCACCTCCTCCCAATAAGCCTAAATAATAGGTTTCAAGGTCTATCCCTTTGGCTGTGAGTTCTTTCATTGATACTTCCGCAAGCATAGCCCCGTGGTCAATAATTCCGATTGTGTCGGCAATTTTAGATAGCTCGTCAAGGATATGGCTGGATATTAAAATGCTTGTGTGGTATTCATGGTTGATTCGCAGCAGCAGCTCCCGCACTTCAATAATTCCCTGTGGGTCTAAGCCGTTTATAGGTTCGTCTAAAATGAGCAAATCCGGCTTCGTGAGCATTGCCCTTGCAAGCGCAAGCCGCTGTTTCATTCCCAAAGAGAATTTCCCTACGGCTTTATTGCCCGTTTCTGCAATACCCAACAATGACAGCGTTTCCATGATGTTTTCCGAAGCGCAGCATTCGTTGCCTGCGCCCATGTATCGGCAATGGAGTTCCATGTTCTCGTATGCGCTTAAATGGCTGTAAAAAACAGGGCTTTCAATAATGCTGCCGATACGGGAGAAAACGGGATTGTTCCCCTTGTTGATAGTTTCGCCTAATAAACATACCGTACCTGTATCGGGGAAAATGATGTGGTACAGTGTTTTCATCAGCGAAGTTTTTCCTGCGCCGTTTGCGCCCAGAAATCCGTATACTTCCCCTTGCCTTACATTCATGCAAATATCATTCAGTATGGGGCTGCCCTCTATGGATTTTGATAAATGCCGGACTTCAACCGCATTTGTCATTCGCTCGCCCCCTTTTCGGGGCATAGCCGCCTTTTGAATATCAGAGTTGCTTTCTGTGCGATTCCGATAAGGGAATACCCCGAGCTGCCTATACATGGATAAGAAAAACAAGTAACCAGTTCCCAGCCGTCCTTACCGTAATGATTCAGTTTATCAGACAGCGACTTTTCGGAATGTTCTGTTTCCTTGCTGTCAATTACTATCGTTTTGTACTCAAATTCTGTCATAAAAATCTCCTTTACTCAAAAATATCTGCCACAAGGCTATCCACCATAAAATCAAAAACAGCGAAATAATCACAAGTGACGGAAAGCGTTTCTTTTGCATTGATTGTTGACAGCAGCGCACTCAAAATTCCATACGCCTGTGCTTCCTCCATTTTCAGATTGAGGTCTGCGGCATGGATAACCTGTCTGAAAAAATCGAAACTGTCAAACTTGATTTTCTTAATCGTTTCTTCCGGCAGCTTTGTCACAAAAGACTGAAAATCCGGCGTATTGACATTGTAGAGGAACGGCTTGCTGTCGTATTCCCGGAAAAGCCTTTTCATGGACTGTGCAAAGCCCTCTTTCGTCCGGCTGTTCCTGTTTATGTCGATAATCTTTTCTGTCAACCTCCTTTGTATGTCTGTGATTGTTTCAAGGAATAAATCTTCCTTTGTCGGGTAGAGCGTATAAAAAGTACCGATAGATATAACTGCCTTGTCGCATAGATTCTTAATGCTTGTCTTTTTGTACCCTTGCGCTATCCAACATTCCTCGCATAGTTCTTCCAGCTTTTTGCGGATTGCTTTTTTATCAGCGTCCGAAAGGACTGGCTTTGACGGCATAGTTTCACTTCTCCTTTCTTCTGAATTGTATTTGCGAATATTCGTAGTAAATGTTCGCATAACAAATAATAGCACGATTGCTAGCTGTTGTCAAGTAGGGAACTTGATTTAGCAATGCCGTATTTCTCGACAAAAAATAATCTTTTTTATTAAAGATAGAATGAGTGAGAGGGATTCCGTAGTAGTCAGCATTGTGCGTAATGTGTATAACTGGCTGTCTTTTGGAATTGTGGGTAACTCTGTTTGCAGGATGTGGGAAAGCTGCACTTTAGCTTTTCCATATGCTGTGAACAGAGTTATCCATGATTCCATAGCCTGTTATGCACATTTCTACAATGCGCTTTTGATTGCAAAAAGAAATACACTAATGCTTCTTCTTGGTTGCGTGTCCTTAAATTATTGGTAGGATAATCAAAACAAAAAGCTCCTCCCTGTAAAACACAGCCACAATCTATCTGTTGTTTTTCCGTATATTCATTAAGACACTTTTTGAATGGATTTCCAAATGGTTCTTTCCATTCGGTGATTGTAGTTAATTTTCCAGCAAGAATACGGTGCAAAGGTTTTGGCGGATATACCCCACCTGCATATGGAATTGAAGCAGACGTTCTATATAAATTTCGAACACTTTCAGCTTTCTTCCCCGCATATTCCATATGTGCTTTATTTAAATCCTGTTTAACCTCAAATACTGCATAAACACTTTCTGCCGGAATATACAAAATGCCATTTTACTTGAATGCTAAGTATGAATATTGTATATCATATAAAGCAAGGTCTATTTGCTCACTAATGTTTCCCTGTGAATCGACAACTGTTGCTTTTGCTGCCTTATACCTTTTAGGGAGATAATCATTAAACCATATTGGGCTTCTACTGGTTGCTTGCACCGCTAACTTCTTTATTTCACTATAATTCAATTCATCAGATAATATATTGTTACTATTTGCCGGGTCAATAATTCTTCTGTTATTAATGTTATCTCGAATGTTTTCAAGCAAAAATCTAAAGTTGTCTGCATATGATTATAAATTCCGTCCTGAAAGAACTTCTATTGCAAAACATTCTAAATATATTGACGGAAAATCCAAACTATGATTCTCTCTCCATATTTTCAACGCAACAATTTCAGTAATTCTTCCAGAATTTTTTATTTTATGAATGTGTGTATCAATATTTGTTTTTGTCCATGAATCTGTTTTTCGCTTATATAAGCTATGGTCATTTCCATATTGCCCCTGTCGCTTAGCAGGAACTAAATCCACATCCTTATTTTGATATGTAAATTCCATAATAATATCAAATTCCTCCGTCTTAATTTTCATTTCAAGGCTCTTTCAGAAATGGTGTAGCAGTGGTGTAGTAAATGCCTTTTCTCGCCGTGGAATCATTGATTTTACTGGCTTTTCCGGGATTCTTGAAGATGCTTCCATGGCGGACAAACTACTTTTCCGGCGCAGGGTCCTGAACATGCCTGAATCACACTCCGGGCTGCGGAAAGGATCATGCCGCGGGGGCGCTCTGGTTTCTCTTTATACCACAGAGCTATTGATCAAAATTCACCCACATATTATAATACAGAAAGACCCGCAGCCCGAAAGGGTTCAGACCGGGGCGGCGATCTACAGCCAGCCCCCGCAACATTTCGATGGAGGTACCATCTATGAGAATATTACTTTTACTGCGTGGCTCCGCCGGATGCGGCAAGTCCACCTGGATTGAGCAAAACGACCTGAAAAAATATACTTTATCCGCAGATGACATCCGCCTGCTCTGTCAGAGCCCCGTTATGCAGGTAGACGGAACGGTGGGCATCAGCCAGAACAATGACAAGGCCGTGTGGAAAATGCTGTTTGGCCTGCTGGAAATCCGGATGCAGAACGGCGAATTTACCGTGATCGACGCCACCAACTCCAAAACCGCCGAGATTAACCGCTACAAGGAAATGTGCGAGACCTACCGCTATCGGATGTACTGTGTGGATTTCACCGGCATCCCCATCGACGAGGTGAAACGGCGCAATTCGGGCAGAGAACCGCTGAAGCGGGTTCCCGAGGAAGTGATCGACCGTATGTATTCCCGGTTCGCGACCCAGAAGATCCCCTCCGGCGTAAAGGTGATCCGGCCCCATGAGCTGGACACCATCTGGCTGAAAAGGATTGACCTGTCCGGCTACAATCGGATTCACCATATCGGGGATGTACATGGCTGCAATACGGCCCTGCAAAAATATCTCTCCGATAACGGCGGTATCCGGGATGACGAATTTTACATATTCGTGGGGGATTATGTGGACAGAGGCCTGGAAAACGCAGAAGTACTGAATTTCCTGATCTCTGTCAAAGACAGAAAAAACGTGCTGATGCTGGAGGGCAACCACGAGAGATGGCTGTGGCTGTACGCCAACGACTGTGTGGGCCGTTCCAGGGAGTTTGAGCTGGTCACCCGGCCCGCCCTGGACGCGGCCCGGATGGACAAAAAGGAGCTGCGGCAGCTCTACCGCAAATTTGGCCAATGCGCCTACTACACCTATGGCGGTCAGGTCTTTCTCGTCACCCATGCGGGTCTCAGCACGGTTCCTGAGAATCTGTCCTTCGTGGCTACCGAGCAGATGATCAAGGGCGTAGGCAATTACGATGATTTTGAGAAGGTGGCGGATACCTTTTTTGAAACTACACCGGACAACTACATCCAGATTCACGGCCACCGGAACACCAAACAGCTTCCCGTCAGAGTCAACGACCGGGTATACAACCTGGAGGGCCAGGTGGAATACGGCGGATGTCTGCGGTGTGTGCAGGTGGACCGGACGGGCATTCACACGGTGGAGGTGCAAAACCCGGTGTTCAAAGCCCCCGAGGTACGGCAGGAGGAAACCGTAACCGAAAGCTCCATCGCGGACACCATCATAGCCCTGCGCGCCAACCGGTACATTCAGGAAAAAAAGTTCGGCAATATATCCTCCTTTAACTTTACCAGCAAGGCATTTTATGACAAGGTATGGGACGAACAGACCACAAAGGCCCGGGGGCTGTACCTGGACACTTTGAAAGGAAAAGTCGCCGCCAGGGCCTATGACAAGTTCTTCAACATCAACGAGCGTCCGGAGACCAAATTTGACTTGCTGCAGCACAGACTGCATTTTCCTGTCACCGCCTATGTAAAGGAGAACGGCTTTCTGGGTATCGTAAGTTACAATGAATATGAAGACGACCTGTTGATCGCCAGCAAGTCCACCCTTGACAGCCAGTTCGCAGGATGGCTCCGGGATATGCTGCACGAGAAAGTGTCCTCCGAGAACCTGCTCTCCCTGAAAGAGTTTATCCGGGACAACAATGTGTCCTTCGTCTTTGAATGTGTGGATATGAAACACGATCCCCACATCATCGAATATCCGGAGAGCAATCTGTACCTGCTGGACATTGTCCATAACCAGATGGAGTTTGCACGGTTTGATTACGGGCAGATGTGCCGGATCGCTGACAGATTCGGCCTGACTCCCAAGGAGAAGGCTTTCGAAATCGCCTCCTGGCAGGAATTTTTTGACTGGTACTATGACGTGCTGGAGGAAGATTACGAGTATAAGGGCCGGAAAATTGAGGGCTTTGTCATCGAGGACTCCACCGGATTTATGACCAAGCTGAAGCTGGCCTACTACAATTTCTGGAAGTTTATGCGGGGCGTGGCCCAGGAAACCATCCGGAAGGGCCATATTTCCAGAACCTCCGCCCTGGCCACGCCCACGGCCAACGAGTTTTATGCCTGGGCCAGAAAGCTCCACGATGCGCCGGACAGGGACAGCATTCCCAGGGACATCTGTACGCTTCGGACTCTGTTTTACAAAGACAAATGGAACGGAAATTAAAAACCGGCCCCGGCCTCTGGAATCTTTTTCTCCAGAGGCCGACTTTTTTCGTCAGAACTCTCTCCCTGAAAAATGGTCCTTACCCCTGTAAAGAGGGACGCATACCCCCATTGTTCCCGGAAAGCTCCACCAGCTTCCGATATTTGCCATGCTGTTCCATCAATTCCGCATGTCTGCCCTTTTCACATACCTTTCCGCCCTCTATCACATAAATGATATCCGCTTTTTCAATCGTGGAAAGCCTATGGGCCACCACCAGTGTGGTGCGGCCTCCCATGAGCGCCTCGATCCCTTTTTGCACCAGTTGTTCACTCTCCGCGTCCAGGGCCGAAGTTGCCTCGTCCAGAAGCAGAACCGGCGCGTTTCTGATAAAGGCGCGGGCTATGGCAATCCGCTGGCGCTGCCCGCCGGACAGACTCTCGCCCCGCTCTCCCACCGGCGTATCGTATCCCCCCGGAAAGGACATGATAAATTCATGGGCATAGGCCTTTCTGGCGGCTTCCACCACTTCTTCATCGCTGGCTCCCGGCCTGCCATACCGTATATTCTCCCTTATACTGGCGGCAAACAGATAGGCATCCTGAGGGACATAGGCAATGTTTTCCCGCAGTTCTTCCAGGGTGTAGGCGCACAAGGGTCTCCCCAGTATCCCGGCCTGGCCGCCGTCCAGCTGATAAAATCCCAGCAGCAGCTTTACCACCGTGCTTTTGCCCCCGCCGCTCTCCCCCACCAGCGCCGCCATCTTTCCCTTCTCCACCGCAATATCCAGACCGTCCAAAACCTTTTGAGAACCGTCATAGGAAAAAACAGCACCCTTCATGACAATTCCGTCATCCTCTGCCACGCACAGAGCATCCCCGGCTTCGCCGATCCGCGGAAGCGGCGGCGGAGCCGGCTGATCCAGAATCTCAAACACCCTGTCCCCAAGGACAAGAGAATCCATCAGACATCCCCATGCGCTGCCGATGCTGCTCAGAAAATATGCCACCATATCCTGAAGACTGAGAATCGCCACCACCGTGCCGAAATCCACCAGTCCTGCGGAAGACATAGCCATGCCGATCAACAGGATGACTATATTGCAGAGAAATCCGAATACCCACTCCGCCGCCTGTACATCGGACATCCTGCGAAACCGCTTCACGGTATCCGCAGTCGCCTCCGCGTTGGCCTGGAAATACTTTTCCAACATGACCCTGGCTCCCGGGAACATCCTGATTATGTCAATCCCCGCCAATATATCCGTCAGTTTTTCGGTACAGGAAGCCAGCCGCTTCTGTATCCTGACCGCCATGCCGCGAAGCGGTCTTGTGAGAATCATATCGATCCGCACCGACACCGCACTGAGCGCCAGCACCATAAGTCCGATCCGCAGATCCAGCGCAAGAATGATTATGATCGCGGCTCCGCCGATGATCACGGGATTAATGATCTGCTGATGCGTTTTGGCAAGGGAGTTCTTGATCTCCTCCACGTTAAAACAAATCTTTTGGATGGAATCCGCCGTGTGATGTCCTTCGAAATAGGACATAGGCTGGCGGAACAAATGCCCCATCACCCGCAGACGAAGCCTTTTCATAATCTGGCGTATCTGATACATGTACAAAAAGACGATCAGACGCCTCACCATGTTCATGACCAGAACGATCCCCGCCAGCCAGAAGGAGGCGAAAAACAATGCTTTGTCCGAAGCCGTCACCGCATTGATCATATTACGGTAAAACAACGCGTTTATCACACTCACAAAAGTCTCTATACCCGGAATCAGCAAGAGACACAACCAGTATCCTCCGGATTTTTCAAATAATGTCAGATATTTTTTCAGCCCTGCGGCTGTTATTTTGCCCTCCATCTCTGCCTCCTCCCCGCATAAAGCGGGCTGTGTCCGTCTTGTGGCGTTTCACTGTACCGGGACGCGAAGCATCCTGCCTTATTCTCCCACATACAGGGAATAGAGCTTGGGATATACCCGGCCCCGTTCCAGCAGTTCCTCATGAGTACCGGTCTCCGCCACTCTGCCCTGTTCCAGGACTATGATAGAATCCGCGTCTCTGATCGTGGACAGCCTGTGAGCAACCACCAGGGTTGTACGTCCCCTGGCCAGTTCCTCCAGCGCCCTTTGCACATCGGCTTCCGACTGCACGTCCAGGGCCGAAGTGGCCTCGTCCAGCAGCAATATGGGCGCGTCCTTCATGATCGCCCGGGCAATGGAAACCCTCTGGATCTGACCCCCTGACAGACGCGATCCCCTCTCTCCCGCCAAAGTGCGGTATTTTTGCGGAAGCTCCTCTATAAAACCCGCTGCATCCGCCGCCTCCGCCGCCGCGCGGATTTCCTCCTCGCCTGCTCCCGGTCTGCCCAGGGCGATATTTTCCCCCACAGACGCGGGAAAGAGATAAGCGTGCTGGGAGACATAGGAAAAGCGCGAACGCAGCGCGTCCAGATTCCAGTCATCCATTCTGACCCCTTCCACCAGGATGCTCCCCCGCTGGGGACGGTAGAATCCGCACAACAGGCGAAGCAATGTACTTTTCCCTCCTCCGCTGGCTCCCACCACCGCCACAGTCTTCCCCCGGGGAACCGTAAAGCTGGCGCCCTCCAGCACGGGAAGCCCTTCCTCATAGGAAAAAGACACATTTCTGAACTCTATGGCCGGAGCCTCCTCCACGCCTGCGACAACGGTTCCCATGGGCTCCGTGGGCGTATTCAGAACTTCAAACACCCTCTCCGCCGCCGCCAGGGCTACCTTACTGTTGAAAACCCTGTTCGCCATGTCATTGATCACATTCACCATCTTGGGCAGCAGAGAAAAAAACGCCACCAGACCGCCCATGGTCAGGTTTCCCCGCAGACAAAACCATCCTCCCGCCACAAGGCAGAGTATGGCGGAAAGTGTGCCCGACAAAGTGAAAAACGCGAACCCCATGGACTGATTGCGGTCGTTGCGCACTGCCATATCTGTCATTTTCTGCACACTCTTACGATAATCCTCCATAAACAACTTCTGGAGGGAACAGCTTTTGACCACTTCCATACCGCCGATCATGTCCGTCGACGAACTGATAATCTCCGCCGAATACTGCATATATGCCCTGGAGCCGGCCTTGAATCTGGTCGTCAGCATGGCTCCCAATGGCACACACACAAGGGAGGGCGCTATGCAGATCAAAAACAGCGCCGGATTCAGATACAGCAGGTACAACAGATAAAAGATCAGCAGAAACGGATTGGTGACCACCAGGATCAGATCGTTCTGCACAAAGCCGCTGACTCTGTTCACATCCTCCGTAAGCCTTGCCAATATATCTCCCGAATGTTTTTTTGCCATATACGCCGTGGTGATCCGGGGTATATGCGCCACCGCGTCATTCTTGACCTCCTGGAGAATCCTGGTTGCCGCGCTCCCGGACGCGTAACGCGCAATCCAGGTCGAACCGGCTCCGGCCATAAGAATCCCGATGCAGGGAAGAAAAAACCGCCCCATATCCGCCAGCTGCCTCCCTTCCATCCCGTCCACCGCGCGCCTGAGCAGTTCCGAGCCTGCCACCCCGCATCCGGCGCACAGAGCGCTGGCCAACAGGGCGAGGAGCATATGTCCGCTGTAATGCCGCACGTACCCCAGGATCTGTATGAGGATTTCCCTGTCTGATACGATACCTTTCTTCTTTTCCTTTCCCTGGCTCACTTTTCCCTCTCCTGCCATAAAATCCGCCCCTTACTCCAGACCTTTGTCCCCTTGTATCTGTCCGATTCCACCTGCCCGATGCGCCAGCACTGCGAAAACCGCCCGATGATCTCCATCGCCTCCCTGAAACGATTTTCCGGCACTGCCACCGCCATGCCGATTCCCATGTGAAAATGCTGATGAAAGACATCTTCTCCGATCATATTCTGCGCAAACAGGAACTTATACAGCGGCAAGACCGGAAGCGCCGACAGATCAATACACACGCCCAGCCCTTCCGGCAACCCCTTCCAGCTCTTCCAGTTGGTAAGGGAGTTGCCAATCCGGAAAGCCATATGCAGATACCCTTCCTCCCGCAGCGCGTTTATCTCTCTTGTAAACGGGGTATTGGCCCGCATCAATTCATCCAGAAAAAAACGGTTTTCATCAATTCTGGCACGATAAAGCTCAGAATTTTTGTCCAGCATGATCTTCACAAAAGGGTAGCTGGTACCCTCTATTCCCTCTGTCCGGATGCCGATCAACACATCTCCTTCCGAAAGCAGACTTCCTGTCAGAAGTTTCTCCCGGTCCTGCACCCCCAGGACAACCGTGGTCAGTTCGTACTCCGTGGGACCGTAATTGACCGGCTGGGAGGAAATCTCCATCCCCGAAAAACAAACCTCGTTCTCTTCACAGATCTTCTGAAACGCCTCCGCCATCAGGCGAAGCTGTTCCCGGCTGTAATTTCCGCAGACGATCTGACTCCGTAAAATAACCGGTTTCATGCCATGCTGCAAAGTAAAATTCATGGCGTTGGAGGCCACGTCCTCACAGATCTGCCGGTTGTATCCATATTCCTTTGCCAGCTTTTCCTTGGAACCCGGCACACAGGTAATGCAGGAATACACCGGCTCTTTCATCTGCGCGGTATCCAGCCGGAACAGACAGGCGTCCGCGTAATTGGCCGAGATCATGCTGCCGTCTTTCGTGACAAGCTGCTGAAGCTGTTCTTTCAACGCATGCAGCTTCCGGGTATCCAGCCCCGATTCCTGATAAGATATTCCCCTGCTTCTCCATTCGTCCTCGTTCAGAAGCGCGTCCACCGTCACATTCAGCAGATTCGAGATCTCGTATAACATTTCCACCGTAGGCAGACTCTTTCCGGACTCCCACTTGGAGACGGCCTGATAAGATATGTGCAGATCATCGGCCAGTCCCCGCTGCGTAATCCCTTTTTCCCTTCTGTAAAAAGCAATTCTTTTGCCTATATTTTCTCTGTTCAACATAATGAATACAACCTTTCCACGCCCTGACAGCGCCCTCTTCTCTTTGGATTATCCCCCTCATTTCAGCTGCCTATATTGTACCAAGCCGCTACGCGGCAGCTTGCCAAGGTTACCTCATTGTGATATACTACAGCCATGGCAAATTTATCGATATATTTTCTGACAATTCTCCAAATTGAATCCGAAAGAATACTAATTCCATAGCAGAATTGTCAGAAAGCAGTCCCGCATCTTAGTACAATCGTGAAGAATCACATTCAGGGCAGCTTTATCATTTGTGGAAAGTTGCTCTTTCTTTCTGCCCTGAATCTGATACTTCACTTAGGTATTATACCATGAGGTTATATAACGAACAATAAACGCTTTATGGAACAATCCGGCAAGATGGTCAACCCCCGGTTGAAGCTCTGACATCCCCCCTCTTTCTCTGGTCCGGAGGACTTATAAAATCCCCCGGGAAATCAGCGGGAAAAAGCCGTGCGCACACGAAATAGCCGCCACTATTCGCAATAGTGACGGCTGACCGCTTCCAGCGGAAAAGCAAACGTTATTTTGGAGGTAAAGCCGCTTCCTTGGCTTTCCTTTTACCATTTCCATCATAGCATATACAGGTGGTATACGCAAGATATTTTTTGCGTCAGGGCCTTACCACCTTATATATATCCTGTCGCATCTTTTCCTCAAAATATTTTTTCAATTCCAGGTTTCTATCCCATTTGTCCTGGGGATACGCGCCATAACGCCGCCTGACATCCGCCATGCGCTCCTCCATATCCATCACTTCCGTTCCCGCCAGACTGTCGCAGACCTGGATCAGCAAATCATACTCGTCATACACCATTTTCCCCAGCAAGATGCGAAGTTCTTCCTGCTGTTCCTTTGTTATATCCCACTTTCCTATATAATCCTCCAGTCTCTGGACGCTGAAAGAGTGGCTTAAACAAATCCGGGCCACTTCGTCATAGCCAAGTCGGTTCATATAGTGATACCCATCATAAATATGTCCCATATGCCTGACGCCGAACTTCCGGCCGATGTCATGGAGCAGCCCCAGCACATATGCTTTTTCCGGGTTTATGTCCCCACAGGCGGCGGCAATCCGTTCCGCGCACATGGCTGCCGTCCGGCTGTGCTCCCCCCATGCTCCCGGATTACATGCCTCCCCGTCTCTGAGTAACTCCTCCGCGACTTCTCTTGTTGGTATCATTTTTTCTCCTTTCCGTATGCCGGTAGTTGATTTGTCAACTACTGCTTTGCCTGCGGTATTGCACCGATTCGTATTGGGAAGCTTTACTTCCAGGCTTCATCCTCCTTGGTTTTTTTCTTTCCACCATGGAACTGTCTGTGCATTTGTGTTATAATTTGTTTCCGGATAAATGTTTCTTTCATGAGGCCCCAAACCCACAGCACATTATTTCAGCAGGGAGGAAAATATGTCAAAATCAAAAGAAATAAAAACCAATGCCATGCGTATTCTGGATTCCATGAAGATACCCTATACCCATTACACATATGAGTGCGATGAATTTGTGGACGCGCTGCGGATCGCGGACCAGTTGAAGCTCCCCTATGAAAAGGTGTACAAGACTCTGGTGACCCGGGGAGCCAACGACTTTTTCGTGTTTGTCATTCCCATCAACCGGGAGTTGGACCTCAAGGCCGCCGCCCGCAGCGTTGGGGAAAAAAGCGTGGAAATGATTCCTGTGAAGGAAATCAATACCGTCACCGGCTATATCCGGGGAGGCTGCACCGCTATCGGCATGAAAAAGCAGTATGTGACCCGGATTGATATCTCCGCCCGCAGTCAGGCCGCCATCGTTGTCAGCGGTGGCCGTATCGGCTCCCAGATTGAGCTTGCGCCGCAGGATCTGCTCTCCGCCGCCAGGGCAGAGTACGCGGATCTTGTAAGACATGGTTAATACCCTTCCGGAAAGCGGCCGGTTTGATTCAGGCCCTTACATGGCCCTGATCCGGTCTACGGCCTCCACGGTATTCTCATAACTTCCGAAGGCTGTAAGGCGGAAATAGGTTTCCCCGCTGGGGCCGAAGCCGGAGCCGGGAGTTCCCACTACATTGGCATTCTCCAGCAGACAGTCGAAAAATTCCCAGCTGCTCATGCCCCCGGGGGCTTTCAGCCAGATATAGGGGGCATCCACACCGCCGGAAACAGTATATCCCGCATCCCTAAGGCCCTGATAGATATATGCCGCGTTCTTCATATAATAAGCAATCTGCTGCTCCAGCTGCGTCTTGCCCTCCTGTGAGTACACCGCCTCACCGGCCCGCTGTACGATATAGGGAGCGCCGTTGTACTTGGTGCCATGGCGTCTTGCCCACAGGCTGTGCAGACTCACCTCACCGGACCTCAATTCTCTGGGAATCACGGTAAAGCCCAGACGTACGCCGGTGAAACCTGCCTTTTTGGAAAAAGACCGCAGTTCAATGGCACAGTTTCTGGCCCCCTGGCACTCATAGATACTATGAGGCACTTCCTCTCTGGATATATATGCCTCATAGGCGGCGTCAAAGATGATCACCGCCCCTGTCCTGTTGGCATAATCCACCCATTCCTGTAACTGGCTTTTGGTGATTGCCGCTCCTGTGGGATTATTGGGAAAACAAAGGTAAATGATATCCGGTGTTTCTTCCGGCAAATCGGGAGTAAAATCATTCTCCGCAGTGCAGGGCATATAAATCACATTACTCCAGGTCCCTCTCCCGGGATCATAGGTCCCCGTTCTGCCCGCCATCACATTGGTGTCCACATACACGGGATAGACCGGGTCGCAGACGGCTATCCGGTTATCCAGGCTGAAAATCTCCTGAATATTGCCGGAATCGCACTTTGCCCCGTCCGAAATAAAAATTTCATCCGCGCTGATCTCACAGCCTCTGGCCTTATAGTCATTTTCCGCTATGGCATTTCTCAAAAAATCATATCCCAGATCGGGAGCATAGCCCCGAAACGTGGCCGCGTCCCCCATCTCCTCCACCGCGCTGTGCAGAGCGTCGATAACCGCCGGCACCAGCGGCTGGGTTACATCTCCGATACCCAGACGGATAATCTTCTTATCCGGGTGGGCCGCCGCATAGGCATTGACCTTTTTTCCGATTGTGGAAAAAAGATAGCTTCCCGGCAGTTTCAAATAGTTTTCGTTTATTTTATACATTTTTACCTCTTTCCGCATACCGCCGGCTGTGCCTGCGGTATTGCACCGATCGGTATTTCTCCCTCAAATACGGTGGCCGCAGGTCCGGTCATATATACCAGATTCTCCTCCCTGTCCCATGTGATCCGGATTTCCCCGCCCAGTACGCGCACTGTCACCTGATCCTCCGTCAGACCATTCAGCACACAGGCCACCGCCGTGGCGCAGCATCCCGTCCCACAGGCCAGGGTCTCCCCTGTACCCCTCTCCCACACGCGCATCTTCACATGCCGCCTGTCTACAATCTCCACAAACTCGGTGTTGACACGGTTGGGGAACAACTCGTGCCCCTCAAACAGCGGCCCGATCTGTTCCAGATCCATCTCTCCCACATTCTCCACAAATACCACAGCGTGGGGATTTCCCATGGATACGCAGGTCATACGGTACTCCCCCCCACCGACCCGGATCGGGACATCCACTGCCCGCTCCCCGGAGAGCGCCACCGGTATAGAAGCCGGTTCCAGTACAGGCTTTCCCATATTGACCTTGACCTCGGATACCTTATTCTCCTGATCCACCGTCAGTTCCAGATATTTTACCGCTCCCGCGCTGACAATGGACAGCTGCCTTTGATCCGTAAGCCCCTTGTCATACACATATTTCGCCACACAGCGGATGCCGTTGCCGCACATCTCGGATCTGCTGCCGTCCGCATTGTACATCTCCATCTCAAAGTCCGCTTCATCACTGGGATTGATAAAAATAACCCCGTCGCCGCCCACTCCGAAATGCCGATCGCTCAGGAATCGTACCACCCCCGGCTTGTCCGCCTCTGAAATGAGCTGCGCCGCCCCGTCGATATAGATATAATCGTTGCCGCAGCCGTGCATCTTGGTAAATTTCATGTTCCTGTCCCACCGCCTTTCCTCACCCCATAATAAACTCTTTTTTTGAAAATTGCAAATCTCTTTTCCGTCATAAACGCTTTTTCCTGCGCATACTTTATATAAACAACGAGCAAAGCTCCCCAAACACGCATTGATGCAATGTCCCGGACACAGCAATGCAGGAAAGAGGTAAACATGAGCGCAAAGACAAAAATTGTGGTCCTCCATATGAAAGAACTGATTTATACCGGAATTTTCGCCGTGCTGGGCATCCTGTTCGTGGTGCTGCTGGTCATGATGTTCCTTCCGGACAAAGAAGATTCCGGCGGCTCCGATAACCCCACCGGAACAGAAAGCCCCGAAGGCAATGCGGCTGGTCCGGAGGATACCTCGCCCACCTCCGACACGGTCTCCCTCTACATACCCGGCGTATACAACACGGAGCTGGTTCTGGGCGATCAGACTCTGAATGTGGAAGTTATGGTAAACAGAGATGCCATTACCTCCATTCAGCTGGTGAACTTAAGTGAAGCCGTGACCACTATGTACCCTCTGCTGCAGCCGGCCTTTGATTCTCTGGCGGCGCAGATCTGTGAGCAGCAGTCACTGGACAATATAAGCTACGACGCGGACAGCAAATACACATCGCTGGTGTTGCTGGAAGCCATTCGTAACTCTCTGGAAAAAGCGCAGCCTTAGAGCCGCGCTTTTTTCAAAACCGCGTCAATTCCCGGAGAGTCCCTTGGCCCTTCTGTGAAGATCATTCAGTTCCTCCACAGAAAAAAGGTAATGTCTGTTGCAGAACTGGCAGTTCACTTCGATCTCCCGCCCCTCATCAATCATCGCCTGTATTTCTTCCTGCCCGATACTGATCAGCGCCTTCTCTACCCGGGACTTGTCACAGTTACAGAAAAACCCGGTCTCCAGGCTATCTGTAAACTCTGGGGCCAGTCCCGCCAGGAGGATCTGCAAAATCTGCTCCGGCGTATTGCCTTCCTCCAGCATCGCCGTGACAGATGACACCTTCGCCAGATTTTCCTCCAACCGGGCAATCACCGACTCCTCCGTATCCGGCATCAGCTGCAGGATAAAGCCGCCGGCCTGCTTCACCGTGTTGTCGCGCTCCATCAGCACCCCAAGGCCGACGCTGGAGGGCACCTGCTCCGATGTGGCAAAATAATACGTCAGATCCTCCGCGATCTCTCCGGTCTGCAAAGGAGTCTGCCCCACATAGGGCTCCTTCATTCCCATATCCCGGATCACGCTCAGTATCCCTGCCCCCATGGCCCCGGACACATCCAGTTTCCCCTGGGAATTGGCCGGCAACAGCACATCCGCTACCAAAGGATAACCCTTGACCCGGCCAAGGCTGTCCGCCGTCACCGTCAGCCCCCTGCCCGGACCGTCTCCCCGGATCTGCAAAGTCAGAAGATCCTTCTCCCCCTTCAGCATAATCCCCATCATGGCTCCCGCCGTCAGCAGACGCCCCAGCGCCGCCGTCATCACCGGGCTGGTATTGTGGGCCTTCCTGGCCTCCTCCACCAGATTCCGGGTGGTAGCCGCAAATGCCCGGATCTGTGCTCCCGCAGCCGTGGCGCGCACGATATAATCCTTCATATGCCCTCCATTCCTGTTCCCTTCATGCAATCCGGCACAGCTGCACAGTCCGCGCCGGCCTCATTCAGCAGCTCCGCTTACCGCTTTTCCTGCATTCCCTGGCAAGAACATAGACTCTCTCACTCTGATCGTTGACTTCCTTAAGTGAATCCGCGTCCAAAAGCCGGACCACCTGCATCCCCGCCTGTTCCACCAGCCTGCGCATGGTCTCCGGCGTATAACCTCTCTGGAAGTGGTTCTCGGTAAAACGCAGAAAATGATCCCCTTCCTGCCGCACAAAGACCGTCAGGTCATATTCGTTGATCTCTTCCTCCTCATAATAGGTGTTCTCCCATATGAAGCTGCAATCTTCCCTGTTCTCCGCGATCACGGTATCCCCGATCACCTGACTGTACTTATAGACTGTATTGAAATCAAACAGAAACAGTCCGCCCGGATACAAATAATTGTCCACCAGCCGGAACACCTGCAGCAATTCTTCTTCCCTGAGCAGATAGTTCAGGGAATCGCAGACAGAAATGACAGTTCCCACCGTGCTGTACAGCTCCAGTTCTCTCATATCCTGTAACAGATACAGAATCTCGCTGCCGCTCTCCGCCCGTTTCTCCATGGCGATTTCCAGCATCTGGGGAGAATTGTCCACCCCCATCATATCATAGCCCTTTTGGGAGAGCAGTTCCGTCAGCGTACCGGTACCACAGCCAAGATCCAGCACCAGATCGCGTTCGGAGGCCAGCAGCGCCTCGGAAGCCTCCATCCGATGATCCGCCCTGTTGACAGTATCCTCTCCGCTATCAGCGCATGCCCCCCGTCTGTCCGTCCTCCCGTCCTCCGGGCCGGACGCCGCCCTGTCCGCCACAGGTCTGCTGACCCCGTACTCCCGGATCAGCGCGGCGATATTCTCACACCACTCTCCGTAGGGAGCATTATCCATGAGCTCGTCATACACTCTGGCAAATTCCGAATATACCGCCGCCATCCTGCCTCCTTCTCTTCCTATGTGAAACCATACGCTCGTTTGTTTCCTGTAATATCTGTCTTCCGCTGCCTGTGGGCAAAGCCGCTGTGTACCAACAAAATCTGCGGCTTACACCGCCAGTCCGATGGCTCCGAACAGACCCGCGCTGAACAGCCCCATGATCACACCTGCCAGCACTACCCCCAGCAGCACGGCGATGACGCTGGATTTGAAATCCATATCCAGCAGACTGGCCGCCAGCGTACCCGTCCATGCGCCGGTGCCGGGCACAGGAATGCCCACAAACAACAGCAGCGCCACAAATAATCCTCTGCCGGCTTTTTGCTTCAGCTTCTCCCCTCCTTTATGTCCCTTCTCCAGACAAAAAGTAAAAAATTTGCCGATCACCGGCTTGTCAGCTCCCCACTCCAGCACCTTCCGGGCAAACAGGAAAATGATCGGCACAGGAAGCATATTGCCCAGAATGCAGATCACATAGCTGGGCAGCAGCGGCAGATCAAACCCCACCGCATAGGGAATCGCGCCTCGCAGTTCAATCAGGGGAACCATGGAAATCAAAAAAATGATCAAATAGTGTTTTAACATTTTTTCCTCCTAACCCGGATAGTCCGGCATACTAAGTGTCTGGATATATTCTTTCAGGAAAGCAAGCAACGTATCCATTTCTTCATCCGTCCCCACGGTGATCCGCAGGAAATTGTTGATTCGCGGCTTGTCCCAGTAACGCACATAGATATTCCGTTCCCGCAGAGCCTGAAAGATCTGCCGCGCCGGTATTCGTTCATGCGAGGCAAAAATGAAATTGGCCAGGGAGTCCGGGAAAGTGAATCCCAGCGCCCTGAGTTCCCCCTTAACCCTCTCTCTGGTGGCCACAATCCTGCCGGTGGTCTCCTCAAAGTAGCCCTTGTCCTTCAAGGCCGCCGTCCCCAGCTCCAGCGCGGGCCTGTTCATGGTATAGGAGTTAAAAGAAAACTTGACGTCACTGAGATATCTGATCAGCTTCTCATCGCCCATGGCAAAGCCGATCCGCAGGCCCGCCAGAGCCCGGGACTTGCTGAAAGTCTGTACCACCAGCAGATTATCATACTTTTGGATCAGCGGGAGCGCGCTGTCACCTCCAAAGTCAATATAGGCTTCGTCTACGATCACCACCACATCCCGGTTAGCCTGCACAATCTCCTCCACCACCTCCAGAGGCTCATACACCCCGGTGGGCGCATTGGGGTTGGGAAAAATCACCCCTCCGTTCTGCCGCTTATAATCCCGGGGACATATGTGAAAATCATCGTCCAGAGCGCATGTCACATAGGGAATCCTGTATAAATCCGCCCACACGTCATAAAAGGAATAGGTGATGTCGGGAAACAGAATGGGTTTTTCCCCATTGAAGAAAGTCAGGTACGCCATGGACAGCACATCATCCGACCCCACTCCCACGAATACCTGCTCCTTTTTGACGCCGTAATAATCCGCCAGTTCCCGCACCAGCGTCTCCGCCGCGGGGTCGGGATACAGACGCATGTCCGCGATCCGCATGGACGCAAGAGCCGCCTGTACTCCGGGGGCCGGGGGATAGGGACACTCATTGGTATTCAGTTTGATCATATCCGGTTTATCCGGCTGCTCCCCTGGTACATAGGGAACCGTCCTGCGCACGTTTTCCTCCCATTTCATCAGCCTTTATCTCCTTGTCTGTGATTTTATCCGGGCACTGCCCCTCTTCGGAACAGATACCATCATACCACTGTCCCTGCCGTTCGTCCACTATTATTCCGACTTTCATCTGTCAGAGCGCGCAATTCCCTCTCATATTCCGCCGCCTGCTCTTCCTGGCCCATCTGCCGGTGGCAGCGGATCAGTCCTTCCAGGGCCCGCACCCCGCCGCTCTCCAGAATCAGTATGGGCTCCGTCTCATAAGCCGCGTTGTAATACCACATGGCCGCCTCTGCCGGGTCCTGCTGGTCCTGCTCATAAAAAAGCCCCAGTTCCAGGCATATCTCCGAACATCCTCCCGCCGCCATGGCCTTCATGGCATATCGGAAGAATCCCAGAACATCCCTCTGCATGCGGTAAGCTCTTGACAACACGCAGAAAGCCTCCGCCAGTTCCTCCCCACCGCGCTCCGTATCCTCCACGGAAGCCTCAAAGCAGGCGCAGGCCCTTTGGAAATGTTCCGCTTCTCCCGCAATCAACAGTTCCCTGGCATACATGTTGTGAAGATGCCGGGAAAGCCTGCGCCCCTGCTTCACCTGGAGTTCAAAATTGGCGAGATCCCGGCTGCCATGGCTCTCCTTTGGCATATGCGTGATCACGATATCACTGTCATAGATCACGGGCTGCAGGCGTATGTTCTCGTGAATGGGTTCTATCCAGGTAAATTGTCTCAGGCGCTTGAACAGTTTGGGCCGGTACTCTTCATCATAGTTATAGACGGTGTTAAATTGCAGCTGATTCCCGTACTTCATCTGCACGATTTCCACCTCGGGCAGCAGCCGTTCCTTCAACAGACGAAAGCGCTCCCTGTTTTCTTCATCCAGCACTTCATCCGCGTCAGCGCTGTAAATATAGTCGCAGGACGCCAGAGAAAAAGCGTAGTTGCGCGCCGCGCTGAAATCATGGCTCCACTGAAAATCATAGATCCTGTCCGTATATTCCGCCCCGATCTCCTTTGTGCGGTCTGTAGACCCGGTATCCACGATTATAATTTCATCTGCCAGGTCGGCCACGCTGTCCAGGCACCGGGCCAGCACAGCCTCTTCGTCTTTTACAATCATACATAAACTAATGGATATCATACTCCCGCCATCCTTCTGTTTAGCTTATTTCCCCTATACTTTCCGCAGTTTCCCATGTGAACCTGAAAACATTTTTATCATCATACCAGAAAAAGGATTGACATACAATAAAAATCCTCCTCACATTTGGGAAAACCACATGCTATTGCGAATTCCTGTCCACAGGTGACAAGGCTGGTCAATACATGCAAAATCAGAATATCACTATGGGTAACAATTGTATTTTACCGAAATCCGCACCTGCTTTTCCCCCCAGTCTTCCGTTGTTTTCTCATTCACTGCGCCTGTGATGCGGAAAGCCAGTTCCTCCCCGGGTCGCAATACTACTTCGTAGTCCTGGCTCTCCGTAGACAGAACACGGCTGTCCCCATTCTCAAACGCCAGTTCCAGATATACGTTTGCCGCTTCATTATAGATCTCCCCGGCGCTGCCTACAGGTATGGCTCCGCCGCCCGCCGTGCAGGTCATATCCCGCAGCCATAGAGTATAGGGCACATTTCCGCTGTTCATTATTGTGAAACGCTCTGAATAAACCTGCCCACGCCCCGACAGATTCCAGGGATCAATTACAAAATCCAGATTACCTGGCACCTGGAGACTAAGTATAACGGATTCTCTGTCAGAGAGCTCCGCATTTCCATCGGATACCCCTGCTCCATACTCCGGGTCCTCCAACTCCATATTCCCTGCCGAGACCGAATTCTGCCCGCCCTCATTACCGCTTACGGCAATAACATATGCCGATTCCATTTCTCCGAACCGAACGGCCGCGTCCAGACCGGAAATATTCATTGCCGCCCACATACCGGCAAGACCCATTATGCAAAGACATTTTTGTTGGTTGATCCTGTTTCTCATTATTGTATCCCCCTCAGCTCACAGTTCTCCACGCATATGTATGACTGGTCATATGCCTGAAGCATCCACACATGTCATCGACTGGATAAAAATTCCATTCATATAGTCAAGAAATGAAGAAACAGGCAGCGCCGAAAAATCATTCGGCGCTGCCTTGCTGTACTTCAATAAAGAGCCCTTCTCTACAAGACGGTGAGATTACGTCATTATGCCCCCGCATTCTGTTCCACGATCTGAGGCGTAAACGTGAATTTAAATACTACTTTAAGTGTATCCGTATCCACCCAGGGGTCCGAAACCACGTTCTTGTTTTCATCTACCTTGGTGGGGTTGGCCACTACAGAACCGTTGATGGCAAACTGCGCCTTTGTCCCGTCTCCGCCGTCAGGCTTCGCACCCAGAATCACAAGCGCGTCCTTTGCGCCCTTCTTGGTCTTGGTGTCATCGTCCTTTACATAGGGAATCACCAGCTGGCTGGCGCTCTTTGAATCATAGGGCAGGAACTCAAATGTACCATCCTCTTTCGCGCCCACCAC
Organism: uncultured Acetatifactor sp.; assembly: GCA_910583845.1. Classification (GTDB taxonomy): domain Bacteria; phylum Bacillota; class Clostridia; order Lachnospirales; family Lachnospiraceae; genus Acetatifactor. The sequence continues at coordinate 29,299 of CAJUAB010000029.1, read as the reverse complement.
CTGTAAGTACAAAAACGCGGATTTGGTTGTTGTCTTGCTGCTTAAGGCGGCTGTGGAGACCGTTATGCCGTCACTGGCCTCAGAAACGCGAAGCTCTGATACATTTACCGCAATTGCCACATTGCTCTCATTCAGTATCTCCTGCGGCACACAGATAATCTGATCTGTGTGTTTGACGGAATCAACCTCGTATTCCATCTGAAACGGGTTGATGACAATATTTGCTGTGGTAGGAACAGTCACTGCAATTGTCGGTAAGTTCATATCTGCATCGCCTGTGATTTCCTGTCCTTCACCCGCTGACCCCATACTGTCAATATTGGGAGCCGCACATACTGTCAGGCTTGCTCCTACTGCCATTGTTGCCGCCAATACCATTGCTGCCAATTTTTTTCTCATAGCTGAATCCTCCTGATTTTTCTCATATACAATTGATTTCCGGCATTCCTTTTCCTTGCTTCACATTTTTCCGGCGCTCTTCGTCAATGTGTTCTCTTTTCCGTCACCATTTTATTTGACAACCAAAAACAGGCCTACGTTTACCTGTGCGTGAATCGTCTCCCGGTCTTCCTCCACTTGGTTGTACACAATCGTTGCCTCATAAGTTCCCGGTTCCAGGGCCTCCTCCAGCGCGAATTTCTCAATTCTCCCGCCCACAGGGATCAGCCCCGTGCGGTATATTTCCTGCTGAGTATCATCCAGATAAAACACCATAAACATGTCATAATTGTTTTTGGCCGAGTTTGCCAGGTGACAGCTGAAATTTCTGCCATCCTCACTGCTGGCGACTGTCTGCATCTGGAGAGACATCTGCCCCTCCCGGGCTTTTTCTATAAGCTGATCAACCGCGTTCTGTAAACCGTCTACATCATCCGTGACAACATTGGCCTCATACGCCATTGCGCCGCTTCCCGGCCTGTTTTCCGCATCCTCCCTTTGGGGAACGCGCAAAACAAGCACTCCCAAAAGCGCGGCCGCAGCAATCAGCAGGATCAGAACAACCGACAGAATAATTAAGTTTCTTTTTCTCATCTCCGCCTTCTGCACGTTGATACTTCTTCCTCCCAGTCCCTGTGCGCAGCGCACACAGTCCATTCCGGCACAGGATCTCATCCTCCGATTGTCACAAGGTTTCTGTCTGACTGATCAGACCGCTTCCCCACAAGCTGCCTGCGCGTAACAGCTCAGGCAGCTCTCCATGCATCCGATTTACTGGAGCAGGGACAGGACACCCTGATTGGCCTGGTTGGACTGTGCCAGCATTGCCTGACCGGCCTGTGCCAGAATATTGTTGTTTGAATACTTCACCATCTCGGTGGCCATATCGGTATCACGGATCTGGCTCTCCGCCGCTGTGGTATTCTCCACAACATTGTCCAGATTGTTGATCGTGTGCTCAAGACGGTTCTGAATTGCACCCAGATCAGAACGCATGGCATTCAGATTTGTCAGGGAAGTCTTAATACTCGTAATCGCTCCGGAGGCACCGTCCGCAGTCGATACATCAACCCCCAGCGCGTCACTGAGCTGGTCGTCCAGTGCAGATATTGTAACCTCAATGGTATTGCCCTCTTCAGCCCCCACCTGTAGGGCAACGTCCTCAAAGCTTCCATCCAAAAGCATCTTCTCATTAAAGGTTGTCGTATCTTTTACTCTGGTGATTTCCGCAATCAGTGCCTGGACCTCCGAGTTGATGTAAGTCATATCTTCGTCCTGGTTAGTGCCGTTAGCCGCCTTGACAGCCAGCTCATTCATTCTCTGAAGCATATCATGCACTTCATTGAGAGCACCCTCTGCCGTCTGAACACAGGAAATGCCGTCCTGCGCATTCAGGGATGCCTGCGTCAGACCTCTGATCTGTCTTCTCATCTTCTCGGAAATAGCCAGTCCTGCCGCATCATCCGCCGCACGGTTTACCTTGTATCCGGAAGACAGCTTCTCGGTTGATTTGGCCTGTGTGGCTGCTGTCAGCCCCAACATTCTGTTGGAATTCATTGCTCTGAGATTGTGTTGTACTACCATGATTTACCTCCTTGTACTACTGCGCAAATCCGTTTGCGTCAGTTGCTTTGTCAATCAGTTCCCTATTCAGTTGTTTTATAGTAACCACCGCCGGATTCCTGCTGCCGGGCCCTGACAGCCGATTGCCCGGAGATGATTATTATCTCATTCTGCTTTCCCGCGCTGCCTGCCCTTCGAACTGTCAATATTCCGTTTGCTGTCAGCCGATGCGGCGCGTCCTGTCCGGATATTGCGTCTTCGATATTTCTCCGGCCGCTCCGGTTCCGCATAGTAGCGGGGCATTTTATCCCTCTCCCGGGAATCCAGATTTTTTTCCAGAACAGTACTTCTGACAATGTTTACTTCTTTGGGCGCGTCCACCATGATCCGGATATGATTTCCGGTCCCTCCCAAAAAGACAATCTTGATGTTGTCCCCTATCATCAGATATTCTTCCGTGCTTACAGACATCCGTAGCATAATAGACCTCTCTGCTTCCTATTCCCCGCGTTTCCTGCTATACTTCTATGCGACACAACATTCTATAGCAAAATGTTGTGTCGTTGAAAGGGATAGATCCCCGTAGCACAAGTCCACAAGGGACCTGGCTGGTCAGAAATCCGAATCAGGAATATGTCACAGGTCTCCGCCACAGAAAACAGGAGGAAATTTATGAGCACCACACAACCAATCAGAACTTCAGAAGATTTGCTTAAGTTTAAGAATTACTATTCTTGCATTACGCCTCTGGGGGAACGCAACCGCCTGCTGATTATCATGGGACTGAACACAGCGCTCAGAATCAGTGATATCCTGCACATGCGCTGGAATGTGGTATATAATTTCACCACATCAAAGTTCAGGTCCCACATTGAAATCGTCGAACAGAAAACAGGCAAGCGCTCTATGATCGCGCTTAATGACACGCTTCGGGAGGCGTTGGAATGTTGGTTTTCTGTAAAAAGCCCTGCCTCTGCTGATTATATATTTGAGAGTACCAGGGGTAAAAATCCTATTGACCGTCATCAGGCATATCGCGTCATCCGCAAGGCGGCAGTCCAATGTGACCTGTCCGAACATATAAGCTGCCACTCTCTGCGGAAGACCTTTGGCTATCACGCCTGGAAAAACGGCATTGCGCCTGCTTCTCTTATGGATATTTTTAATCATTCCTCTTATAGAATTACAATGCGCTATCTCTGCATCAATCAGGATGATCGGGATGCCGTCTTTACAAATATTCAGTTATAAAGCATTTCTGAGGCTGAAAAACAAAAAAGAGAAAAAATTGAAAAAAGGGGTTAAGGAAATGAATTTCGGACCGATATATAAAATGTATGAGAGATACAACATTTTGCTATAGAATGTTGTATCTCTCTTATATTGCCCCTTTTCAGAAAATTTATCCATATTTTTTGAATGTTCCTTGTAGAATAGACCATACCTTACTGCTGCCGCAAAACGCGGCACACATCTGGCAGAAAACCGTTTCAGACATACTCTAAAAATTTCGCCTTTTCCTGCCATTCCAGTATAACAAGAAAATACATTGACATGCCGCTTATGATGCCCTAAACTAAGTCAATCCGGTCACCGACCCCAAATGACAAAATAACAGGAGGGAAATGATACATGTCAAAAAACACACAGATTATGACGGAAGGCAGACCCTGGAAGCTGATCCTTGGGCTGGCGCTCCCTCTTATGTTCGGCAATATCTTCCAGCAGCTTTACACTGTGATGGACACCCTGATTGTAGGCCGTGTGCTGGGTGTGCATGCACTGGCCGCTCTGGGAGCCTCCGACTGGCTCAACTGGATGATTCTGGGACTTGTCACGGGCATCACCCAAGGCTTCTGCATCCTGGCCGCCCAAAAATTCGGTGCAGGCAAGGCAGAGGAACTTAAAGAAACCGTGGGTGCCTCCATCACCCTCTCCGCCATCTCGGCTATTGTCATTGAAGTCCTGAGTCAGGCATTGGTGCTGCCTCTCCTGAAGCTGCTGGACACCCCCGGGGATATTCTGCCCATGGCGCTGCTCTATCTGCGGATTCTGTTCGCGGGGATTCCCATCGTCATGGCTTATAACCTGCTGGCCTCTCTGTTGAGAGCGCTGGGAGACGGACGCACTCCGCTCTATGCCATGGTGGTGGCCTCCGTATTGAATATCCTGCTGGATATCCTTTTTGTGGCGGGCTTTCACACTGGTGTGGGAGGCGCGGCGGCGGCCACGCTGATGGCCCAGGCCATAGCCGCTCTGTACTGTCTGCGGGTGATCCTGCGGATGGAAATCCTTCGCGTCCGCCCGGCCCATCTGCGTCCCGACCGTCGGCTGGCCTGGCAGCTGTTTTCCCTTGGCACTCCCATGGCGGCGCAGAACACCATCATCGCCGTGGGCGGACTGGTGATCCAGTCCATCGTCAACGGCTTTGGCGTCATCTTTATCGCCGGATATACCGCATCCAACAAGCTCTACGGGATACTGGAAATTGCCGCCACTTCCTACGGCTATGCCATGGTCACTTATGTAGGGCAGAATCTGGGGGCCGGGCTGTGCCAGCGCATACGTCAGGGGGTGCGGCACGCCCTGGGCATTGCTCTGGCCACCTCCATAATCATCGCTCTTGTGATGCTGCTGACAGGACGCATGCTGGTAGGGTCCTTTATCACCGGCTCTCCCCGGGAAGTACTGGAGGCAACAGAGATTGCATACCACTATCTGGCAATTATGAGCCTTTTCCTCCCCATCCTGTATCTGCTGCATCTCTACCGCTCGTCCCTGCAAGGCATGGGAGACACCGTACTGCCCATGGCCTCCGGAATCGCGGAATTTGTCATGCGGACCGGCGCGGCTCTGACCCTGCCCCACATTCTCGGGCAGGAAGGAATCTTCTATGCGGAGGTTCTGGCCTGGGCGGGGGCTGACCTGATACTGATCACCGCTTATTACGCGCGGATACACAGGCTTTCTGCAAACCCCCATGACACAGACTGACCGGCGGCATACCTTTGCTCCTGCATGAAATTCTTCTGTTTCCCTGAGACTGATGAGCGGCAACGCGTCTTCCTACAGAAACCATACTATACTGCCGGCAATATAGGGCAGAAAGGGAACCGGAACTTTCAGGTTCCCTTTTCGATTGATATTGTGCCTGAACATCTGCACCGCGCCCAACAGCGTGAAAGCCAGAGCCATATGCATCAGCAATGTTCGCAGATCTCCGCCCCTGCTCACAAGATACAGACTGCAGATCAGAAATGCCATCACATCCCCTTCGCCATAAAATCTCCTGAACAGCAAATACTGTAACAGGGCAAAGATTACCAGTCCCCTTCCTGCCTCCGGCGTGGAAACCTGACACAGGCACAGGATTGTTCCCGCTGCCGCCGCGGGTATCTGCAAAATATCATAAACCTTACAGGTCTGTAGATCCGTGATGGCACATACCGTCAGGTAAACTGCCAGCGTCAGGTATCCCGGCCAGAGCGCCGGACGCTGCGGCCCGCACAACCGCACGGCATATCCTGCCCCCAGACCGGCCCCTGCCACCAGAATACCGCTCGCTGTCACATCGGCTTTCAGCCCGTGGTTTTGGTCCAGCAGGGTGATCAGTTTCAGAATCGCCAACGCCAATATCATCTGCAGGCCAAACAATCTCCAGAAAAGCATCAGGTATCACCTTCCGTTTTCCGCAGCTTCAGTCTGGTGCGCAGTTCATCCAGCACATTCCCCTTCACCGTCACGGTGGCCAGCTGGGGACGCTGTTCTATGCCTGTATCCTGCTTGTAAGCTCTGACTGTTATGTCCATCACGACCTCGGGTACTCTCAGCGGAATCATGAAAGACAGCTTCTCTTCCTTAACGTATTCCGGCACCTCGTACAACCAGGTCCGATTCAGGGAGGCGTCCAGCTCCGTCATCTCTTCCGGGAAAATCACTTCCACCCGGTCCACATATCCTGTGGTGAGAACTGTCAGAATGCCGCTTTCCCCGGCCTTGAATACCGGATCATGAGGCTCCAGTATCCGTTCCAGATTTACATGCAGCGAGATCCCCTGCATCTGACTGCTGACCACAGCTTCATTCCCCACATGATCCACGGCATGGGCAATGACCGTGAAAGCACCGCTGAACAGGGCATCTCCTTCCCGCAGAGTCAATTGTATCCTGCCCGTTCCCCCGTCCTCATACTTCTGGCTGCTGCCATTGTCCTGATTGTAGATTTCCACATAGAACTCTGCCAGTCCGCTGCCCTGGTCCGAGGCTGTCAGCTCCACTTCCACCGGCCCCTCTTCCCAGGCTTCCAAAACATCCGTTCCCTCCAATACTTCCATACCCACAATTTCCGGCGGCTTTGCGTCCGCCACAAGCCAGACACTGCCCAGTAAATCCTGCACATAGTCCGAGAAAACCATCTCCGTGCCCTCAGAGGCGGCCGCTATGGGAGTCAGGCGAATCCGGTGTCCGTCCACGCTCTCCGGCACGAACAGTTTTTCCTTTATTTCCAGGTCTCTGCACCTGTTGCTTCGCCGGGTTACGGTATATCCCCCGTCCCGGATACAGGGGATTCCCTCTGTCACCTTCTGTAACTGCTGCGCCGTATAAGTATGACTTCCCGGAGCCAACGCGCCGTCAAGGGGAGTGACCGTTCCCAGTCTTCCCTCTTCTTTTCCGCCGCTCAGATCCAGAGCTGCCACATACAGATGCGTCACCTGGTAATCCTTTCTGGCCGGTCCGCACAGAATACCGGGGAAGGAGAGTTCAAAGAGCGCCTCTTCCCCCGCCCTGACATACCAGGTGTTCTCCTCCCCGGCAGGCCACAGGCAATCGGCCTGCGCCAGCCTGATCTGCTCCGTCCGCACAGGCCATGCGATCACAGTCTGGTCAGACAGGAGGATATGTGTTGTATCCCCCAGATTTCCTGCCTTGTCCTGGGCTGCTATATGCAGATACTGCGCTTCTCCTTCCATCGTAATGGTCAGCGCCGGTCGTTCACTTGTATCACCATGCCACGAATGGGTGGTTTTCACCGTTGTGCCCTGGTTTCTGTCAACCACATAGCGATATCCCTGTACCTGCGATGTCAACGTGTCAGCTGTGATATTGGAGCTGCATATCCTGCGGTCTGATCCCAGAGCATAAGACTCTGCCTTATGATAATAAACCGTCCCCGTGTCCTGCGGCTTCAGAAAAGATACTCTCACCTGATTTTCCTGCATAGCCACCAGCCTTAGTGTGTCACTGTCAATTTTCTCCGGTTTTCCCATATCCCTTGCCACCACGCCCACCAGCAGATTGTGCTCCAGGTATCCCAGGGCGACGGAAGCAATCTGAAGACTTCCGTTTCCGCTCCGGTACCCGGCCTGCTGCGTATGACTGCCGCATCTGTCCGTATTGATATAATTGGAACCTCCATAAGCGGGCCGGGAAGACAATACCTGTCCCTCCTGCATACCACAGACGTACTCCTCGTCTCTCCCGCACCCCGGCATATATCCCCGGAGCGCGGAACATGCGGACGGCTTGTTTTCGTCATAGTCCTTCCCGCAGGCATTGCAGATATTCCGGTAAATATAGTCGGTATGTCCCGAGCAGCTATAACTTCCACAGCGCACACAGTAGCAGAGGTTCCCTTCCCCGTCCCTGTTTCCATAGTAGAAAACGCTGCCCTTTTTCTCCTGGCGGAAAGAAACACTGCCACAGATGAACTCCTCTGTATAGCAGCCTCCTCCGTTCACCGCGTCTCCTTTATGGATATGACGGCAGTTCCCATTATGCCGATGCACCGTCCAGCTGCCTCCGCTGCCACCTCTGTATCCGCCACCTCCTCCGGCCATCCCCTGCTGCCCGTCACGGCCGTCCACATTCATCTGCGCGGAGCCCCCGGGCATACCGGACTGCACCGGCGTAGCTCCGCCTCCTCCTCCGGCTATCAGCAGCAGGCCCTGCCTGTCCGAGGACAGTTCACTGTAACCGCCTCCCCCTCCATAGAGCGTGGCGCTGCCCCCTCCATGGTATCCGTTCTGCCCTCCCAGCACATATTGCAATAGTTCTCCCTGGGACAGGTAAAATATACCCTCCGCCAGGCCTCCCTTTCCCCCCTGGAAACCGCCATATTCTCCTCCCTGGGCGCCTGTCAGAGTAAGCCGGTAAAAACCGGTATAGGGAACCCGGTAACTCCCCTCTTGACCGGTATAAGCAATATTGCGGGATACACTGGGACCTGCGCCGATATCCGTGGCGGAACTGATCTGCTGCCAGTCCGCTCCTTCCCGCCGCTGGTACAGCTTATAATTCTTCCCCGCATTGTCCCGCTGGCTCCAGCTGAGATCCACAGCTCCCTCCCCCCGGTTTGCGCTGTAATTCTCCTGAGACTGTAACCGAAGTTCCACCCAGCCCGCGTACAGTGTTATATCCTCCTGCGGTGTGAAGCGATCCCCGGCAGCTCCCGCAGGACTGGTGCATTCCGCATCATAGAACCAGCCTCCAAAGGACTGGTCCCGCTTATGGGCTTCCGGCAATACAATGCTCTGCATGGTATACAGGGCTGTGATCCTGTCCTCCGTCCCGTCATCCCCCAGATAATGATAGGTATTGTCTTCCAGTTTCCCATAAAAGGGCAGGGTCACGCTCCATTCCCGGAACAGCTGTCCGCTGACAATACTGTCCACCGGTTCCCCTCCTCTGGCATCAAAGGATACCCTGCATCCCTGTGGAGGGACCAGTTTCTCCATATCCAGCTGACAGATGCTGCCGTAGTCTCCGGGCAGAACCGTGATTTCCCGGTTGTTCCTGTAGCTGCCTCCCGCAGGGTCTACACAGAGCGCCGACTCTGTCCTGCTCCACTGCGCGTACAGCACCACCTGTCCCCCTTCCTGATCCGACAGGTCACGGATTCTCTCCCCATCCGCAAAAGCCTGCCCTGTGCCGTCCGGTCGGGTATTCCAGCCGCTGAATCGATAACCCACCCGCCGGAAACTGCACCGGGACAGTGTAGTCTGAGGCGTAACCTCTCTGCCCTCATACACGGATATGTCATGATACATATGCATGCTGGGAAGCATATAGCCGCTTCCTCCGTTACGGTCATAAACCACCTTATAACGATTGGCGGAAACAGCCCGGCAGATATGAGGCGTAATTTCCCAAGCCTGCTCCAGATTGCTGCACCAGGGACAGAGGTAGTAGTATCCCATACCTGTGTGTAGACTCTGAATCCCGCCCGCAGTATCCGCGCTCATATAGAACAGGAAATCCGCGGCTCTCTCCCCGCAATCCCCACAATAAGGAACCCATCCGGAATAATAGTTCCTGTTGCATTTTTCTATATTATACGGTACCCCGTGGAAGTATCCTGGCTGATTATATGTATTATGAATACACCTCCCATAGGGATGGACCACCTTCCAGAAGGCTATGGGGATCTCCCCTGTACGCTTCCGGTTATATAAGTGTTCCCCGACTCCCGGGACCGCCGGAACATGGTCCCGCTGTATGTGTACAGTGGTTCCTTCCTCGTACCATATAGCGGAAGTCTCGCCGCTGTTGGTTGTGAATGCCCATCCATCGGGACTGTATGTGATTTGTACCCCGCTGCCTGCCTCCACAGCCTGTCGCAGTCCCCACAGCGCAAGAGCCAGCAGCAACGCGGCCATTCCCTTCCTGATCCCTTTCACTCCCATAGCTTCACCACCCGCAGCGAGCCTCTGTACAATTCACTGTAAAAAAGTTCCGCGTTCCCTTCCTCCAGCAGCACATTGATCCTGGTGGCCGCCGATACCGTATCCTGGGGCGGAATCAGATTTCCGGAGGAGTCAAATGCCTGGTACACCATCACATTATCCCAGGTCAGGTAAGCCTGCCCCATTTCCTCATCCACCGTATAGATATGTATCCGGTCCCCGCCGCGCAATGTACCGCTGACCAGCTGGTACAAATCCTCCGCTTTACAACCCGCGATCACGGGGTTATCCAGCGCCGCCCTGTAGCTGACCGCCGGGGTAAACATGGCTTTGGTAATCATGCTTCCCGCCGGTATGGTCATAACAGCCTGACTTCCCACCAAGGTCCGGGGATCTGTCACCGCCTCCTGCGGAATATGCCGTATATCCACTTGCGTCTGTCTGAACAGGCTGTCCATATGATCCAAAGTCAACTCCGTTCCTTTTTCCAGCGCTTCCGCCAAGACCCAGCAATCCGTTTTCTCATAAGCGCTCAGAGCATTCTTCTCCACATTGAGCAGCACCACATAGGTAATCACTGCCGCCGTGAAGGCAGCCAGGATCACTCCCGGCAGCCCTCTTTTCATCCGCCCCTCAGAGCCGGATTCCCGTCGCCGCTTTCCTTTTTGCTCCTTATCCTTCATATTCATCTCCATTCCACCGCCTTCGGCCGACGGCCAAAACCATCATTCCCGTTCCTCACTCTCACACCTCACTATATCAACACTTTTTTCTTTTTCCGCTTCCATGGTACGTCCCATAAGCCCCCTGATCCGGAATCCCACCCGGCTGTATACGGTTGTGTGCTCCACTGCCACTCCGTCCGGAGTCCTGACTTCTCCCGGCCTTTCCCTCTCCTGTCTCAGGCAGTTGCCTTCCCCGTCATATACGCTGATTTGTATCTCCTGATCCGATACATTATAGACAATATATTCCCGCAGTTCCACCTGTCCGGCCAGCAAATCTTCTTTTGCGCTATAGCCTTCCTCATCCAGGGCCAGGTTATCATACAGCGCGTCCCGATAAACCCGAAACGCATTCTGCGTATCTCCGATCCGCACACTGTGGCTCCTGCCATATTCCTCCACATCAATCAGCGCCGATGCCAGATTCGAGACCGCCAGAGCGTCTTCCACATAAGCTCCCGCAACCATACAGACGTACACTCTGAACTGAAACAGGGCTACGATCAACACCATCAGAAAGAAAAACATCGCCGCCACCACATCTGCCTGCCCGCTGCGGGCAGACAGCCTGCGACGGCAGGCAAGTCCGCAGCCTGCCGGTCTCCAGGCTCTAATGCTTGGCAGTGGACATGCGGATCTCCTCCACGGGCACTTCCCGGGCCGTAAAAACCGACTGAAAAAGATCATGACTTCCTCCCCACATTTTTGCCTGTATCTTTCCCCGTATATGCAGAATCACAGAGTCACCGTATTCCACCGGGTTCATGGTACTTCCTGTCAGGTCAATCCCCCTGAGTCCAATGGTGTGCAGTTCTGTCAGCAGCTTGTTCTTATCTCCCTCCGTCAGGCACCCCACCGTTTCCATCTTCAGAATATAGCATCTCGCCACCTGGCTGACCTGCCCCTTGCGCAGGAGCAGGTCGCTGCAATAAAAATATGCCGTCACCACTATGGACATGGCCAGGATACAGATACAGACTGACAGGAAATCCAGCGTGGAACCCTCCTGCTTTCTTCCCATACGCCGCCTCCTAGCCCAAAATGCCTGTGGCCTTTACAGTCAGCGCGTCCACCACTTTGCCGATAAACACTTCCAGTCTGTCTTTCATCACCACACAGAGCAGCAAGGCGATGATACAGAGCCCCACCGTCACCAGCAGCCCGTCAATTCCGCTGCTCCTGCCTGTCAGAATGGGGTGCAGTCTCTCCCGCCAGATATACTCCAATGCCCTTTTTGCTCTTCTGCCGATAAAACCTTTCCCTGTAATATGATTTCTACTCATCATTCATTCTCCTTCCTTTGATTTGTGTTCCGCATATCTTCTAACTCCAAAACATATTGTTCATAAACATGTGCTCCACACAGGCGTACAGCACCACCGCAATGATGGCGGCAAAGATTCCCAGCTGATAGAAGGTGATACTGCGGTCCAGTCTCTCCTTCCTGCGGCTCTGCATTGTCAGTTCCATATCCTTGATCTGATCCGCGATATCTCCCAACAGTTCCACCGCCTGTCCCGATTCCATGGCCTGGAGAATCGTGATGCACAGGGTATCAATATACCGATTGCTGAACTGTCCCTGAAACCGTTCCAGCGCCTGATCCAGATCCGCTTTCATCACAATGTCGCCAGCCAGAGACTCCAGACCGTCCCTCAGCCGGATCTGTTTTACACTTCCATACACTTCCGCCAGAGCGTCCGTGACATAGACACCTGCCCTGATTTGTATGGCCAGCGCATTGTAAACCAGATTCAATTCTGTCAGCATGGCTTCATTATCCCGGCGGTTCATGCGCTCCAGCAGGATACCCGGCAAAAATGCCGCCAGTACCGCTCCGGCCAGTCCCACCGGCAGTCCCCGGGATAGACCGATCAGGAATCCCGCCCCCGCCAATGCCAGGCAAAGGGTCAGATAGCTCACCGGATTGATCCATTTCCCAAAATGGTAAGCCGCGCCGTTCACCCGCAGAAATGCCTCCCATTTTTCATAATCCCACAGCCTTCCCTTTTTACCGCGGGCGTGCATGCAGAAAGTGTCATACGCCCGCAGCACCACTTCCCCGGTATGTCCGCCGCTCATCACGCAGACCCACTCTACGCCGATCAGCAATGCCGTCACCAACTGTATTCCCTGTAATATCCTGTGTATTGTCAAATATTCCATATGAATTACCATCCTCCCTCATCGATCTGATGATCCCCCTTTTTCCGCCCCTGCGGCTCAATGATCCAGCATCCGCACCTGCCTGTAGAACAACAGCAGGATCACGCCGATCACTGTCAGAGCGCCGATTCCGGGCAGGGAGTGAAGCATGATCTCCGACAGCGGAATCCCCACCAGGGCTTCCAGCGCTTTCAGAATCACCAGAATCATCGCCCCCAGAATCACAATATTTACCCAGGCCTCCCGCACCAGGGATTTGCGCTCCTGCCGCATCCGGGTATACTCCCTGAGAGAGCGCCTGCTCTGGGAAACCAGCACCGTCAGGTCCGCCGAATACCGCAGGCTGACTTCCAGATTCCTGACCAGTTCCTGGAACTTGGGGTGCTGAATCTTCTCCGCCATGGCCAGCAACGCGATGCTGGTATCGCCGGAGGTCTGGGCTTCATAGTAGCAGGCATCCAGCACTCCCCGCAGCGGCTCTCCCACATAGGGGCTGACTTGTCCCAGCACTGCCGTGATCTCGCCGGAGGTAATACTGTAATTTCCCAGAAAATCCAGAAATTTCATGAGGTTTTCGTCTGTCGCGTTATAGTTACGGCTCATGCATTGATTCACCGCCACAGAGATCAGCAGCCACGTGCCGCCCGCCGCTATCAGAGCCCGCTGCCAGGCCGCGCCCAGCAATAGCGCCAGAAAATAAACCGCCATGCCTGCCGCCAGGTTGCCCAAGATCCAGAGTTCCGGTGTCAGAAACGGAAATCGCCTGCTGATCCCGCTGTATAACAGTCTCAGCTCCATACGCTGCCAGAACCCCCTCTTCGCCCGGAGCATCTGCAAACTGCGCCGGTTGTCCCGGACTCTTCTGGCGGCGGCCGTCTCCAGGGAGTCATAGGCTCTGTGCCACAGCTGGCGCAATATGCTCTCCCGGCTGATCCACAGAAACAGCACCGTATATCCCACCGCCAGTTCCGCCAGCAAAAGTACCTTAAAATAATCGCTCATAATCCATCTCCTTAGTCTCCCGGTTCCAACCCCGATTCGCGAACACCTGCTTTACCCTGTATTTTTCCATAAAGATCACCGTGGTAAAACATTCCATCATATTCATGAGCTCCTCCCGGGAATAACGGCTGCCGTACATGGCATAATCCACCAGCTTATTCACCGCCTTGTCGGCGCCGGGGGCATGAATCGTGGCGGCGCAGAGCTGTCCGGTGTAAGCCGCGTTCAGAAGATACAGGGCCTCGTCTCCCTTCACCTCCCCGATGATAAAAAAGTCCACATCCATGGTCAGGCCCGCAATGCTGATATTCTTCAGGTCATAGCTGACCTGGCTCTCCCCACTGCCCGGCAGAGAGTGCAGAAACATCATATCCGGATGCCGCTTGGTGGTCAGTTCGTCCGCCTGTTGGGTCACCAGAATAGCCACATCGTCCGGCAAGGTTTCTTTAAGAGCGTTGAGCAGCGTCGTCTTGCCGGAGGAATTGCCGCCGCAGACCAGCGTGGAACCGGTCCGGAAACGGCAGATCAGGAGCTGTGCCAGTTCCCGGTCCAGCATGCCCCGGCGGATCAGCTCCCCCATCTCCGGGAAATCTCTGGGCACCTTGCGGATACACAGATAGGGCTCGCTGTAGGTGTTTACCAGGGGCATGGAAACGGTGAAGCGAAGAATGAAATCGGGATGACTGTCCGCGTCCGTAAACCGCTGTATGGCGTTTAAGTTGGAGATATTGACCTGGTTTTTTGTGGCTACGTAGTCCACGAACTGCCGGTATTCCTTCTCCGACATAAAGCATATACCGGCGTCCATACGCCGTCCCTGCCGCTTAACGCGGATATTGTCATAACTGACAATACGGATATCCGATATCTCCGCATCATCGATCAGCGGCGAGATCCGGGAATACCCAAAGATATACTGCTCAAACCGGTCTGTCAGTTCGCAGGCCTGCTCCGGGTTTATCTCATAGGTAAGCTGCGCGTACTGCGTAACCTCCTCTAAGAAGCTCTCCCTGCTGATCAGCCCCTTTTTCATCTGGATCAGGGACGGCTGCTTTTTGGTAGAATAGTCGTCCACCAACCTGCCCAGCAGAGCGGACAAATCCGCCTCCAGGACGGCTGCCGTTCCTGCTCCCCTAAATGCGTCTGTCATGTAGAAAAAAGATCACCTGTCCTTTCTGTTGAAATCATTCTTTCCTTTTGCCCATGCAATTGACAGGTCAAAAGGAAGCGGTCATACATCCGTGCATTCGTCAATGCGCCCATGTACTTCATTGCCTGTTCCTAATTCTCTGATCAAGGGTAAGTTCCGAAAACGGAGATTCACCTGAAAAATGAAATATTGTGGGAAGAAAAGATGTTCTTCCCTGTCCTATATAGGGTAGTTCAAAAGATACACCCTTTTTGCTGATTTGTCAATAGTGATAGCGAAAATAAAAAAAATATATATGGTAGTTGTTTTTTTGGTCAGAACACGTTATACTTTATAGTAAAATTGCAGATCAGGCAGGAGGGCAAATATATGTTTATATTGTTGGCTGGGGGATTGTTGGTCATTATTGTTGCTGTAGTCGTCGCTGTGGTTTCTTCTGTAGTTTCCGCCGTAGCTGCCGAGACGGATTTCACGGAATAATAGAAAGAATTTTTCAATAAAAAAGCGCCATCACGGAAAATATACCTGCCCTGTACTGTGCGGCAGGTGTATTTCAGGCAGACTCTTTTACTAAAGTGACATCTGCCGCACGAAATTCCGAATTGACAGCCTATCACACAAAAACCATACAGGATGAACTGCAATATATAAACCGCATAGATACACTTTGATTACATAAGATCATTTACTGAAAATATGTTCCAATCGGCACATCAGAAAGCCGGTGGCTGCTCACCGGCTTTCTGCTCCTCTTACTCTGTTCCTTCAACAATAGCATCCATGCCCTTCTCCAGTCTGTCCAGCGCCCCATAAGTGATATTTCGCAGCCTGCGCAGGGCGGAAGAGCTGCTGTAGCCGCATCTCTGGATGAAATACAGCATCACCATATCATCCGCCGGATCAATCGTCACATAATTACCTGTCCAGCCGTCCCAGCCGTATTCTCCCAGGCTGCCGATGGTTCCCGCCGCTCCCTGATCTGTCAGCACCCGCATCAGGCATCCATAGCCGCAGCCCAGATTGCTGTCCCAGTCCAGCGCCCCCTTCTGCCGGGGGGAAAGCCTGTCCTGACGCATGAACGCCACCGTCTTTTCTCCCAGAATCCGGACGCCGTTATATACGCCGCCTCCCAGCAGCATCTGCGCGAAATGACTGTAGTCTTCCATAGTGGACACCAATCCCGCTCCGCCGGACTCAAAAGATACGTCTTCGCCATAATATTCTCCCAGATTACAGTCCTCATAGATTTCCAGCGCTTTCGTCTCCTCGTTCCAGATATAGTTCTGGGCAAAACGCCGCTGCTTATCCTCCGGCACATAAAATCCGGTATCCTCCATACCCAGAGGCCTGAAAATCTCCTCCTGCAAAAAGGCTCCGTAACGCTTCCCTGTCACCACCTCCGCCACCGCGCCCAGCACATCGGCGGACAGGCCGTACATCCAGCGCTCTCCCGGCTGAAACACCAGGGGAACCTCCGCTATGCGCTCCATCCATTCCCTGGTGGACAACCGCTGCCCCTGGGCCTGGGCCTTTTTCAGCTTCTGAAACAGCCTGTCCATCAACAGTCCTGAAGGGCTGCACCCTTCCCAGTTTTCGGGGTAGGGGATACCGGAAGTCATATTCAGCAGATCATAGATCGTGGTCTCCCGCTTTGCCGGCAGAGGCTCCCCCTCCGGATTCCATACCGTCTGATTCCTGAAGCAGGGCAGGTACTGCCCCACCGTGTCCCGCAGATCCAGCCGCCCCCGCTCCACCAGAAGCATGACCGCCGCTGCCGTTATGGGCTTTGTCATGGAAAAAAGCCGGAAAATTGTGTCTTTGGAAATGGGCAGCTGTCTTTCTCTGTCCGCATAGCCACAGGTCCCAAAATACCGCTCCCGGCCCCCCTGGATCAACAGATAGCCCGCTCCCGCGATCCGTCCGGACTCCACCTCCTGCCGCATAATGTCCTCGATTGCCTGCCGATAATCGTACATAACCCTCCTCCTGTCAATGCCAATTATAGATAATGGAAGCCCACTCCCTCATCCCTGTTTCCTCAGAATGATCAAATGCTCTGTCTCCGTCTGCCGGGCGTCACGGTAATTCTCCTCAATCCAGTGAAAAAACTCCGGGTTCTGGAGCGAAAACCCGTAATACAGAGAATACACCGGGTTTTCCCCAAAGGTCTTGTCATATACAATGACATTGGGCACACGGTCCGGATGTTCTTCGTAATAGCGCAGGAACATTTCATTATAAACGACCGTTCCCTGGGTGGAGGGTGTGGCGGGCAGCGCCTCCGTCTCCACATAGATCAGGTTTTCGGCCCCGATATATAACAACCGGTCCTCCCTGTGAATTGTACCTTGCAGCTCCTGATAATTGTCGTTCCATATATGGGCGGTATCCGCCAGAACATAGATTCCCTTCTCCGGTCCATACTCCATTTTTTCAAGGGATGCCCGGATCGTGACAGGCTGACAGCCGGATACCCGGATCAGTACCAGACGGCACACGAAGAGACCTGCCAGCAGCATTCCTCCCAACCCACAGGTAAGAACCGTAAGAATCTTTCTATGGAAAGAGGGCGCGATGTTTTCTCCATATTCGCAGAGAATCAAAAGGCCACCCAGTACGCCTATAAATGCTTTCGCATAGGTGGTATTCGTATCCATATTTGTGACAAAAAGGACTGCCGCCACAGACGCGCACCCCGGAAGGACGCACAGATAGAGCCAGAGGGACATTTTCCTGTATAAAAAGACACAGATCAGCAGCCCCGGCAGTATCACCGCCACATAACGCGTCTGGAAGAAAAACTGGTTTTCATCCTCAAAAAGAAAACCCACTATAGCTCTGATCTGCGTCAGCAAAGCCGCCAACGTCAAAATCATTGTCGCCGCCAGCCCTACCGTTCCCTGCCTCTTCCCGCCGCCTGCCGGGCATATATCCCGGCTTTTGCACCGCGGGCCGTTCTGTCGTTTCTCACCTGGCACATGGGCAGGGCCGCCTGTGCTGCCCCGATGCAGCACAAATCTGTAGATCAGCTCCAGAACCAGCATCCCTCCTGCCGCCGTCAGAAGATATCCGCCATACACTCCTGCCTGTTCCTGTATTTGTCTCCCGTAAATTGCCCACTTTTCCCCCATGGAGTAAACGCCGTGGGATGTATCCATAAAAATATAAGAGATGTATCTCCTCATCTCGCCCGGCGACATATAGCGAAGCAGGCACAGCAGAAACAATCCTCCTGTCAGAAGACATCCCAGCGTAAAAGAAACACTGCTCCCCGGGATTGCCCCCTTGCCATGATATTGCCTCTCCAGCATACAGATCGCGAGAATATATACAGGATACAGAAAGATCATTGTGGGGTAACACATCATACTGATTACTAACAGGCAGCCTCCCAGAAAGGGAAGATAGATCCGGGGCCTCACATTCTCAAAATAGGCATTCAGTAGCAGGAAAATCCCCAGCAGGCACCAGTAATGCATCAGTTCAAACTCCGGCATCTGCACCCATTTGGGCAAAAAATTCAAGTGCAGAATCATGACGCAGAAAGCCAAAAAGGGCCTGATCTTCTTTCGCAGCTGCCTGTACAGAATCCACCCCATACCCGCATGGATCAATCCGCCCATCACCCGCAGCCATATCACCAGACAGTCTGTGTTCCCCCGTATCCGGATGAAAGGTGCCGCAAACAGCGCGGTCAGAAACGCGCTGAATTGATGAGGTTCCCACATATCCCTGACCAGCCTGTCCCCCCGCGTCATACGATACGCGCAGGCTACGGCATAGGACTCGTCAATATCCAGGCTGATCCATATGGCTTTGGCAAAGGATAAAAGAGTAAGCCCTATCAAAGCGACTTTGACTGCTCTTATGACCGTGTCATATCCCTTGTTCCCCATAGGCCCTCCTGCTGCTTGACTCTCTTTTTGTCCGCATACATCCTCCTGTCCGCCACATCCAGGAAATCCTTTTCGCTTAACGCGCAGTATCCGATGGCATAGCTGACAGGAATATTGCTGATCCGGTTATGGACCCGGCATCGCTCCTGTAACGCCTCCGCCAGCCGCTGCGCGTCTCCGCGGTACAGGACAGCAAATTCGTCCCCGCCCTGACGGTAGACCCTTCCCTCTTCCCCCACCACATCTGACAGCATACGCGCGAAGCTCTGCAGCAGTTCATCCCCTGCGGAATGTCCCATGGTGTCGTTCACGAGCTTTAAATTGTTCAGGTCCGCAATCACATAATAGCCGCCGCTGCTGTCCTGCACATTCTCCAGATCCCGTTCAAAGGCGTTGCGGTTATAGATCTGCGTCAGATAGTCGATGTAGGCAATATGACTGCCCACTTTCGTACAGAAGGCAATAACGCTGCACATACAGTCGTGCTTTGTGCCACAGCTCTCCTCCGTCAGAAGCAGCGTTTCCAGGATCAGGTTCTCCTTTCCGTATCTGTCTTCCATGACGCTTCGGACCTCTCCCAGCACCGTCTCCGCTTTATCCCTGGAATTGGTGATAAAAACCACACCGTTTTCACAGACCCGGTATCCCTGCAGGCGGTTGGACTTTATCTCCCTGTGGATATCCCGCAGAATCCGGTCACTCTGTCTCCAGTCCGGATTACTCTCCGTCCTGCAAAAGCAGAGAACCGCCACGGACATCTTCTGCTTCTTTAAATCCATTTCCTCCAGCACGGTTTCAAGGGAATACTGATTGAACAGGGATGTTTTTTCATCCATATATTTTTCCGTATTCTCATTGCTGAGAATAAGTCCCAGCATGATCAGCGTGGAGGCGACAATCACAATCAGCGTCTCCGGCAGGATCATCTGAACCACTGCAACCACTGCATAGCCGGGCACCGCCAGAAGAATCGCCAGCCTCTTGTCTCCATCCAGTTCCTCCCAATAACGAAGACAATAATACAGAATCAGAACCAGGTAGATCACCAGGCTCATGTACAGGGCATACGCTTTGGGCCCCAGCGAATAATCCGTTGTACGCCCATGCACATAGGTGATGGGCAGCACCAGGATTCCCAGGCTCGATCCGGCGAACGGGATGTTCTGACAGATCCTTGCCGCCGCTGAAAAGGTGTGGTTTCTCTCCAGAAAACTTCTGAGATATATAAACAGCAGATATACAAATCCCAGAATAGACATCAGATAGATGATGTGCGCGATCAGATTGACGCCCTCATGAATCCTGTCTCTGTGATTGACGGTGTAAATGGTGATCAGATCAAACATCGTGTTCAGCAGCGCCACAATTGTCAGCGCCTGGAAGATCCTGGTGGACTTTGTGGGAATGTGGGGTTTCCGATAGTAAAAACCCACCATATATAAAATCATTATAAAGCAGACGATCGAAGTTTTTACCAGCATCCGAAATCCATATCCTCTCTTGTGCATGTGATTTTATATAAATTCTGCCCATGAGCAGCATAATATAAATTATATCTTATGAACAGACAAATAGCAAACTATTTCTCCTGGTTGCCCCCGATCTCCCCGGGGCCTCCTGTTTCCGCCCCGCCCCGCATCCGGCGAAGCCGTTTTCTGACATGGAAATATGCCGGAATCAAAAAGGCGTCCGCCAGAACCCAGGCGATGGGGCTGCCCAGGCAGGAGCCCACAAAGCCCAGCCGGGGCACCAGCACAAAACCCGCCAGGGCTCTGGCCACCATCTCAAATACCCCCGCCAGAATGGCAAAAAAGGGAAAGCCCACTCCCTGTATCATAAAGCGGATAATGTTGACCAGGGCCAGGGGGAAATAAAAGACGGTAGCCAGCGTCAGAAACAGCTTTACATTGTCGATAATCGCCGCCTCGGAGGCATCCAGAAACAGCTTTGCCAATGGCCGTCCGAAAAGAGTGCTGATCCCCAGTGCGATAACCGAATACCCTGCTCCCAGCAGAATGCAGGATTTCAGCCCCTGGCCAATGCGGTCCAGCTTCCCGGCTCCCACATTCTGCCCGCCGTATGTGGCCATGGTGGAACCCATGGCATCAAAGGGACAGGCCAGAAATCCGCTGATTTTTCCCGCCGCCGTCACCGCGGCCACCGCGTCGGAGCCCAGCGTATTGGTGGCGCTCTGCAAGATTACACTGCCGATGGCGGTGATGGAATACTGCAATCCCATGGGAACCCCCATGCCGCACAGAGTTCCCATCAGATGCCGGTCGGGAGTCCACTCTTCCTTTTGTATCCGCAGGATCTCAAATTTCCGGATCATAAACAGCAGACAGCTCAGACCCGATACCCCCTGCGATATCACCGTGGCCCATGCCGCCCCCTGCACTCCCCAGCGCAGGGTGACGATGAAGAACAGATCCAGCCCGATATTCAAAAAGGAGGACATAACCAGGAAAATCACCGGCGTCCTGCTGTCCCCCAGGGCACGGATTACCCCGGAAGTCATGTTGTACAGGAAGGTAACGGGAATCCCCAGAAAAATCACCCATATATAGGAGTACGCCGCGTCCAGTATGTTGACAGGGGTTTTCATTGCCACCAGAATAACGCGGCACAGCACCGTGGTCAACACCGTCATCAGCAGAGCGAAGCCCGCTGTCAGCCACACGCAGTTGGCCACTACCCGGCGCATCCCCGCCAGATCCCCCGCCCCGAATTTATGGGAGACCGGAATGGAAAATCCGCTGCATATCCCCATGCAAAAACCGATAATCAGAAAATTCACCGAGCCAGTGGCCCCCACCGCCGCCAGATTGTCTGTCCCCAGAAAACGGCCCACAATCACCGTGTCCACCAGATTGTAAAACTGCTGGAAAAGAAAGCCGAACAAAAGCGGGATGGAAAATCCCAGAATCAGCTTCATAGGCGAACCCTTTGTCATATCTTTGACCATAACTCTCTACCTCTTCTCATTCATTCGCGCACAAGTCCTTTTGCCGGATAGATACCGGCAGGGACAATGAAATTCCAAATAGAGAGTATAGGCGCAGACCGATCAATGTGCAATATGTTTTTGATTCGGTTTTGTTCTTTTTGCAGAACAAAGCACTGTGCGCCGGATACGCGCGGGCATAGCCACACAGAATCCGCGCCCCGCAGGGCCGTTATCCATTGAAAAAGGAGCGGAGACTTACGTCTCCGCCCCCTGTATTAGCCTTCCAAATCAGCAGAAAGGATTCTCCGTGGGATAAGGCAGGCTCTTCGGCTGGTTGTAGTTCAAATCCTCCACAGGTACACCGATGAACTTGAATACCTCATAGAGCGCCTTTCCAAAGTGGCCGAAAGCAACCGCGCCATGATGAGGATAATTCTTCTCGATCAGCACATGACGATAGAAACGTCCCATCTCCGGGATGGCAAACACGCCGATGGAACCGAAGGACTTGGAAGGTACGTTCAGCACCTCGCCCTGTGCTATGTACGCGCGCAGCTTGCAGTCCGCAGTGGACTGTAAACGGTAGAAAGTGATCTCGCCGGGAGCGATATCGCCCTCCAGAGTACCGTTGGTAACCTCGATGGGCAGATTCCTGGCCATGATCTTCTGATACTTCATCTCGCAGAACGCCAGCTTCTTGGAGCAGGTATTGCCGCAGTGAAAGCCCATAAAGGTATCCTTATGAGAATAAGGGAACTTGCCCTCGATGGATTCCTTGAACATATCCGCAGGCACGGAGTTATTGATATCCAGCAGCGTGACGGCATCCTGGCTCACGCAGGTCCCGATAAACTCGGACAGGCAGCCATAGATATCCACTTCGCAGGACACGGGAATGCCCATGCCTGTGAGACGGCTGTTCACATAGCAGGGAACAAAGCCAAACTGGGTCTGGAAAGCGGGCCAGCACTTACCTGCGATGGCTACATACTTGCGGTATCCTCTGTGAGCCTCCACCCAGTCCAGCAGAGTCAGTTCATACTGCGCCAGCTTCTCCAGCACTTCGGGCTTCTTGTTGCCCGCGCCCAGCTCCTCGGCCATCTCCGCCACCTTGGCAGGGATTCTCTCATCTCCGGCATGCTTGTTAAACGCCTCGAACAGATCCAGCTCGGAGTTCTCCTCGATCTCCACGCCCAGATTGTACAGCTGTTTGATGGGCGCGTTGCAGGCCAGGAAGTTCAAAGGTCTGGGGCCGAAGGAAATGATCTTCAAGTCGGAAAGACCCACAATCGCTCTGGCGATGGGCACAAACTCATTGATCATGTCGGCGCACTCCTGGGCAGTGCCCACAGGGTACTCGGGGATATAAGCCTTGATATTACGCAGCTTTAAGTTGTAGCTGGCGTTCAGCATACCACAGTACGCGTCGCCTCTGCCGTCCATCAGGTCGGCCTGGCTCTCTTCAGCGGCCGCCACGAAGATGGAGGGGCCGTCAAAATGCTTTGCCAGCAGGGTCTCGGAAATCTCGGGACCAAAGTTGCCAAGATATACGCAAAGAGCGTTACAGCCATTCTTCTTCACATCTTCGAGAGCCTGCACCATATGGATCTCGCTCTCCACGATACAGATCGGGCACTCATAGATGTCCGTCTCGTCGTACTTGGCCTTGTAGGCCTCCACCAGAGCCTTTCTCCTGTTCACGGACAGACTCTCGGGGAAGCAGTCGCGGCTCACGGCCACGATACCGATTTTTACTTTGGGTAAATTGTTCATTGTACTCTCCTCCATTATTATGATTTTTACCTCAACAGCCGCCATGACCCTATTTCCGGCGCAGCGCCGGATGGCCATCCATACTGTTAAAAGCCTGCACTGACCCACTATACGGATTGTGTTTTTATTATACCGCATTCCTCCCGCTCATTCAAGCCGTTTACCGGCTGAATTGCACAGGATATGATCCTGCGCGGAAGACAGCACAGCCGCTCATTCATTCACGTTCAGGTTCTTTCCCTTTAAACCGATATGGCTTCCGGCGTCCAGACCGCCCTGGGCATGGCCGATGAGCCATTTATTCACGGCGGTGATCAGAGCGTCCTCGCCCTGCGCTCCCGCCGCAGCGCCGTGGGGATTCGCAAGGGGATAATTGGTTCCCTTCGGAAGCACGATCGCCACCTGGAAGCCCGCGCCGTTCACACCGCAGGGCGCGTAGTGAAGGGTGGTCGCGTAGATTTCCACACCCTTGCCTGCCGGCAGCAGAAAGGCCTCCATCTTCGCGGTGTCATAGGTAAAGCCCTCCTCAATGTCCTGCTGCATGCCCAGAAGTAGGATCGCGTCGGTGGCGGCAATGTTCAGTTCGCTGTTTCTGTGATACTCCACCGCGTTCAGCAGCTCGTTGTGGCCGTTGCAGTAGCCGATCTGGATGGGCATCTCGCCAAATGCCACTTTGGATAAGGCCTCCATGGCGGAAGTGGCCTCCAGCGCCTCCACGCCGGGCTCATACACCACGCCCTCGGGCACGGGCTGCTTGGCCAGCACCTCCACCAGCTCCGTCAGGTCCACATTTTCGATAAGCCTTCCGTACTTGCGGAAAGCCGGATCTGTTACAGGTAATATTTTCATGTTAGCCTCCTTTTGCGCCAGGGGCGCATGTTTTCCTCTCATATCTTCAAGATTTCTGCTTATTCCGCACTTAATATTTCATAACTGATCCCTTCCCGCTGTTGATCTCCCCGGTCATGGTCCTCTGCCTCCGGTTTACTTAATGATCTCAAACAGGGGCTTGCAGGCCGGATAAATCTCCTTGAACTGCGCGTAGCGCTCGTCATATTTTGCCACCAGCACGGGATCGGGCTCCACGGTGTCCACCACTTTCACGATCTTTGCCGCAGCCTCCTCCACGCTGGCATACTCGCCGCAGGCCACAGCCGCCAGCATGGCGCCGCCCAGAGAAGGGCCCTCCTCGCTCTCGATCACGTCCACCTTCAGGTTCAGAATGTTGGCGATCATCTTCTTCCACAGAGGGCTCTTGGCACCGCCGCCGCAGATCTTGGTGCGCTCGATCTGGATACCCAGGGATTTGGCTACCTCAAAGGAGTCTCTGAGCGCGAACGCCACGCCCTCCAGCACGGCCTGGGTCATGTCGGCCCTGGTGGTGTCCATGGTCATGCCGATGAAGGTGCCTCTGGCATTGGGATTGTTGTGGGGAGAACGCTCTCCCATCAGGTAGGGCAGGAAATATACATGGTTCTCACCCAGCTTTTCGATGGCCTTCTGCTCCGCCGCATAATCCTTTGTGCCGATGATGTCATCCATCCACCATTTGTTACAGCTGGCCGCGCTGAGCATACAGCCCATCAGATGATAGCTGCCGTCCGCATGGGCAAAGGAGTGGAGCGCGTTGTACTTATCCACGCCGAACTTCCTGGAGGAAATGAAGATCGTGCCGCTGGTGCCCAGGGAAATATTGCACATGCCGTCGCCCACGGTACCTGTGCCCACGGCGGCGGCGGCGTTGTCCCCTGCGCCCGCCGCCACTTTTACGGTGTGGGGGATGCCCAGCTGATCGGCTATATCGGGCAGTACGCAGCCCACGGACTCATAGCTCTCATAACAGGTGGCCAATTGATCCTCGGTAATTCCGCAGATCTCGCACATCTCTTTGGACCATCTGCGATTTTTCACGTCAAAAATCAACATGCCGGAGGCATCGGACACATCGGTGCAGTGTACACCGGTGAGTCTGTACGCTATGTAATCCTTGGGCAGCATGATCTTCGCGATCCTGGCAAAATTCTCCGGCTCCTTGTTTTTCACCCACAGGATCTTGGGAGCCGTGAAGCCGGTAAAGGAAATATTGGCCGTATACTCCGACAGCTTCTCCTTGCCGATCACATTGTTCAGATAGTCGCACTCTTCGTATGTACGCCCGTCGTTCCACAGAAGCGCGGGGCGGATCACATTGTCCTTCTCATCCAGGATTACCAGTCCGTGCATCTGTCCGCCGAAGCTGATGCCCGCCACCTGGCTCTTGTCCGCGTCCGCAAGCAGCTCCCGGATGCCGATCATGGTCTGCTCGTACCAGTCCTCGGGCTTTTGCTCCGACCAGCCCGGATTGGGAAAATAAATGGGGTATTCCCGGGATACAATATTCCGGATTTTTCCCTCGCCGTCCATCAGCAGCAGCTTCACCGCCGATGTTCCTAAATCAATTCCGATGTACAACATATTTACCTCTTTTCTGCATATTCGGCGTCTGCCCCAAAGCGTGTCTGACAAATGCTTTCCTTCTGACGCGCGGAAATACTTTTTCAAATACGCTCCGGGGCAGGCTCCCGCTGTGCCTGCGATGCCGCTTTATCGTGGAGCCCATGTCCTGGCCCCGCCCGTCTTTTCCTGCCCGCTTTCGGGTCCTGATCCAACGCAGTGATGTGTACGGGCACGTTATTTATAGCATACTCGTTTTCCCGTCTAAAATCAATATCTCTTTTGCATTTTCGGAATTATGCACATTTTCATTGTAGGGAAACTGTTGAATTATATTAGAGGGCGGCAGCGGCGGCGCTTCTGCAAAAAGGATTCTGTGCCCGGGCACGGAAGGTGATCTCCTCCGGCGAAGGCATCCTCTCCCCTCCTCCCGGCAAAAATGCTTCTCACTCCGGCCCTTCCCGCCCTTCATCTGTTGGATAGTTGGAATAAGTGACTTAGAAAATATCCATTATTCAAGGGTTTCCAATGCCCCTATGAACTTGTAATGGATAGTAAGTCGTTGAATTTTCTGCCCGTCAACTTCTACGGGTTCAGAAACAAGAATTTTTTCTATAAGTTGATTGATTATCTTAAAATTGAGTTCCGTTATTCCTGCATAACCGCTTATCTGCTCCGCAAACTGCTCAATGGAAGATAACTGTTCTTTGTCCGCTATGGCACTTTTTTCAAGTTCCTTTATCTTGGCTGTCAGTTCTTCCTGCTCGCTGTCATACCTTGCCGACAACATCTGAAAACGCTTTTCGGTCAGCAGTTCCCTTGTCAAGTCCTCGTACAGCTTGGCATACAGGTTTTCTATTTCCGACACTCGCTGTTTACATTGCCTTAGTTCCTTTTTCTGCTGTTCCTTATCCGCTGACAGTTGGAGATTAAGACGCTCGGCAATCTCCGTTACCATAGCTTTCCTGTCCGCCAGTGCCTGTCCTGCGTGTTTCTGAATGTCCGCAAGCACAACTTCGTGAACCGTCCTCGCCTCAATGGTGTGTGATGAACAGCCCTCTTTCCCAAACTTGCGGTATTTGGTACAGCAGTAGAAAGTCTTGTCCAGTACGTTGTTCCGCTTTCTTTTCTGCTCGACTTTGACAAGCATGGCACTCCCACAATCGGCGCATTTGATAATCCCTCGGAAAATGTTGTCATATCCGCTTGAACTTTCCCCGATAACGGGCGGTCTGCTCTCCAAAATCTTCTGTACGGTGTTCCAACGGCTCTGCTCGATAATCGGTTCATGTGTGCCATAGATAACTTCACGCTCCGCATACGGGATATACTGTCTTTTCTTGGAACGCATGGTCTTGGTCGGTCTTTCCGCTACGGTAAGGTTTCCTGCATAAACGGGGTCATGCAATATCTTGCTGACATAAGCGGTGTCCCAGTCATACATCTTTTCCTCATCAGTGTACCGCTCAAACATTTCCTTTTTGTAGAAACTCGGCTTTATGACCTTTGCCTTGCGCAAGCGGTTACAGATAGTGTGAAGCCCCACACCCTCCTCGGCGATTGAGAAAATCAGTTCCACAACGGGGGCGGTCACTTCATCAATGACAAGGTGGTTATGGTCTTTCTCGTCTTTCTGATAACCGAATGGGGCGGTAGTAGCCATATACTTGCCCTGCATTTTCCTTGCGTGGAGTGCGCTCTTGATTTTCCTTGACGTGTCCTTTGCGTACATTTCATTGATGATGTTGCGGAACGGTGTAATATCCATTTGTGCGTTGTCTATGGAGTCCACGCCGTCATTGATAGCAATGTAACGTACATTATGGTTGGGGAAAAACACCTCGATATATGTACCCGTTTCAAGGTAATTCCTCCCCAAACGTGACAGGTCTTTTGTGATGAGCGTTGACACTTCCCCGTCCTGTATGTCCTCGATAAGCTGTCGGAAAGCGGGGCGGTCGTAGTTTGTACCGCTGTAACCGTCATCAACGTAGAACTGGCAGTTCAGAAAACCGTTGCGCTTTGCATAATCTTTCAGCATGGTTTTCTGTGTGCTGATACTCATGCTCTCGTTGTTCGTGCCGTCGTCTTTGGAAAGCCTGCAATATAAAGCAGTGATTTTGTCGTTATTCAGTTTTGCCCTTTTCATTTTGTCCTCCTTGATGAAAAGGGACTTCCTCTTAACTCCTATTATACTATATTCCCTTTTCCGTTTCCAGTGCTAATTTGCGTTGTTTGCCGCTATCTCCTTAACCTTTTTTGTTATCTGTTCCTCGGCTATCCGCTTGAATACCGTTTCCATTTTTTCAGTGCCTACATAGTGCCTTTCCACGATGATTTTTGTGGGTGGGTGCTGTCGGGTGGCTCTATGCCGTGTGTTGCTGTCCTTGCTCATAAATCTGCTCCTTTACAATAAAATAGAGCACATAGATTTTTCTATACGCTCTGACGCTGTGTTACCTATTTTGTTGTGATTGTGGTAACGGTTATTTAGGCAAATAGGAATTTATCGTTCTGCAATAACAAATTCACCATTTGAATAGCTTAATTTGGTGTTACTAATCTTAAACGCTTGCTCCTTCATTTGGCTAAGGAGCGTGTGCATAAAAAATCCATGCGTGACAATGATACAATCTTTTTCCTTTTCGGCTATCATATTTATAAATTGTTCGGCACGATAAACAGTTTCTTTCCTACATTCTTTTTGTGAGTGAATATTAAAAAACCATTGTAAACGTGCGGAAATATTCCAAAATATAAGCGGCAGCTTTTTATTTGAAATAATACTTGCACATAGCGGCACTTCATCAAGCAACTTTGTGGGAATAAAATCTCTTTCACCAAATAGCTGCTTTGCGGTATCCCTGCTTCTTTGCAAAGTACTGATATAAATATCCTGATAATTTATTCGGATACCATTCGACAACAAAAGATAAATCGGTGCTTCATCATACATTTGACAGTCTTTATTAAACTGTTCCGATGTACTCCATTTTTTCCATTGAAAATCCACTTTGCCATGCCTAATGACAATCGCCCGCATATCTTATACCTCCACAAACACCGATTTGTACTGCTAATAGAATACCACAATCACACTCATATTTCTATCAGATTTTCATTAAATTTCTTCCTCCCTCCGTTTGTTTTGTTCTGTTGCCTGTTATGCTGTCGGCTCTCGTTCTGAAGTTCCCTTTCAAGGTTCTTTTTGTTGTAGCCGATTACTTCCGCATATGCTAATTCTGTAGCGGTCTTGGTCTGCTCCTTGCCGATACTGTCATACTCGGACTGCAAAGACTGTATTTCGACTTTCCACTGTTTCGGCGTTATCTTCTCGCCATTCTGTAAAAGGCTCTGCATACGCTCCTTTAATTCGGGGTACTTCGATAAGCTGTCCTTATGCTCCTTATCGTATTTCATTTTCGCAAATCCTTTGAGTGACTGGCTCTCCTTATAGGTGGCTTGGATTGGCGCAAAGAGGGCATACATTTTTGACAGTTCCTTTAATCGGTTTAGTTTCTGCC
>CAJUAB010000028.1 GCA_910583845.1 uncultured Acetatifactor sp. | reverse complement strand
AGCCTGGTGCGGATTGGCGGGATTTTTTTGAGGATAGGCTGTCAAACTCCCGTGATCTGCTTAACAGGCGTATGCCTGATCCGGGTGGTCTGGATTATGGCGGCAGTGCCCCGTTTCCCTGGGGTGAATACCATTATTTTCAGCTATCCTCTCACCTGGGTGATTACCACGGCGCTTTTTGGGGCATACTATTGCTTTTTCAGCAAAATCAGGATACGCAGGCCCGCCGCCTGATTTGCCAAAAACCAAAAGAACCAAAAGACTTATTGAAGTGAGATGAAATTTCTGCTTGACACCGGGGAACTCCGGTGTTATACTCACTACCGTAAAGCAAAGGCGCTTTGGAGTGATCCAGAGCGCTTTTTCTGTGCAGGCGGAATAACTGTGCGCACGGCCTGAACAGAATATGCCGGAAAGACGCGATGCAATGGGGCATTCCTGCAGAGAAAGTCCCGGCATCGTTTTTTTGTGGCAGGATCGGCGGATTCCATAAGGACCGGAGGCGGAAGATTACATATTTCGCCGGGCAGCCGTATCCGGGGCGGGAAAAAACGGATATTGGCACTTACGGCCGCACGTATGGCGCATGGCCCGGGCGCTTTGCGGAATAAGGGATTTGTGGGTTTTCGCTGTCGAAGATGAGGAGGAAATATTATGACAGATGAAATTATGAGTGCGGTAAGCGGAGAGGTGTTCGGCGTCTGGTTTCTCATCGGCGCCGCGCTGGTGTTCTGGATGCAGGCGGGCTTTGCCATGGTGGAGGCGGGCTTTACCAGAGCGAAAAACACCGGCAATATCATTATGAAAAATCTGATGGATTTCTGTATCGGAACCGTGGTGTTCATCCTGATCGGTTTTGGACTGCTGCTCGGTGAGGATCTGCTGGGCTTTATCGGAAAGCCTGGTTTTGATATTTTTACGGCCTATGAGAGCTTTGACTGGTCCAGCTTTGTGTTCAATCTGGTGTTTTGCGCCACTACGGCAACCATTGTGTCCGGAGCCATGGCGGAGAGGACAAAGTTTTTGTCCTACTGTGTGTATTCCGCAGTGATTTCCGCGGTGATTTACCCCATTGAGGCGCATTGGATCTGGGGGGGCGGCTGGCTGGCGCAGCTGGGCTTTCACGATTTCGCGGGTTCCTGCGCCATCCACATGGTGGGCGGTATATCCGCCATCATCGGCGCGAAGCTGTTGGGGCCCCGCATCGGCAAGTTCAACAGAGACAAAAACGGCAAGGTAACCAGGGTGAACGCGTTCCCCGGCCACAATCTGGCCATGGGCGCTCTGGGGGTGTTTATCCTCTGGCTGGGCTGGTACGGCTTTAACGGCGCGGCGGCTACCTCCATGGCGCAGCTGGGTTCCATCTTTGTGACAACGACCATCGCGCCGGCCATCGCCACGGTGGTATGTATGATCTTCACCTGGATCAAGTACGGAAAGCCCGATGTGTCCATGTGTCTGAACGCTTCCCTGGCGGGACTGGTGGCCATCACGGCTCCCTGCGATGTGACGGACGCCTTCGGCGCCATCGTAATCGGCGCTGTGGCGGGGCTGCTGGTGGTATTCGGCGTGTGGCTGCTGGACTATAAATTACATATTGACGATCCGGTGGGCGCCGTGGCCGTCCATATGATGAACGGTATATGGGGCACCATCGCCACAGGACTGTTTGCCACCAATACCGCCCCGGGCTACAGCGTTGCGGACGGGGCGGGGAATGAGCTGACAGGGCTGTTCTACGGCGGCGGATTCCGGCTGCTGGGGCTGCAATTGCTGGGCTTTGTCTCCGTGGCGGCCTGGACGGCCGTGACCATGACGGTTGTGTTTCTGGCCATCAAGGCGATTTTCGGCCTGCGGGTCAGTGAGGAAGAAGAGATCGTGGGACTGGATGCCAAGGAGCACGGCCTGGCATCCGCTTATGCAGGATTTGCCATCATGGATATCTCCAACACCATGAATATGAGTGTCAACGAAAATACGGACCTGGGAAACGGCGACTATGTGACAGCCTCCGATGCACAGAAAAATGCCGCCGTTCCGGTGGTAGATACCTCCGCGGCGACGTGTACCGGCATCCACAAGGTGGTGGTGATCGCCAGGATGTCCCGGTACGATGCCCTGCGGAAGGCCATGAACGATCTGGGCGTCACGGGAATGACCGTCACCAATGTGATGGGCTGCGGTATCCAGAAAGGAGCAGGCGAAAAATACCGCGGCGTGGAGATGGATGCCACGCTGCTGCCCAAGATCAAGGTGGAGGTAGTGGTGAGCAAGATCCCGGTGGGAGATGTGGTGGAAGCGGCCAAGAAAGCGCTGTACACCGGCCATATCGGGGACGGTAAGATTTTTGTCTACGGTGTGGAGAGAGTGGTGAAGGTCCGCACGGGAGAAGAGGGATTTGAGGCCTTGCAGGATGTGGAATAGTTGAGGCGGCATACAGAATACAGAAGGGTATCACGCAATTTTCCCTACAGGGGATTGCGTGATACCCTCTTTTTTGGAACGCCTATCTTCCGTAAAAGATCTCCGCGATAGGGGAATCAGGGGACAATATGACGGTCTTGTTGCCGCCGGTCATGGAGGCTTTCAGGGCATCCAGACTGCGCACAAAGGTGTAGAAATCGGCCTTGGACTCGTCCGCGTAGGCCTCGGAGAGAATCCGCATGTATTCGGCCTCTCCCTCCGCAATCAGAATTTCAGCCTCCTTTTCCGCCTCGGACAGCATCACGGTCACTTCCTTGTCGGTGGAGTTGCGGATGATCTGGGCCTCCGAGCTGCCCTCCGCGGTGTAAGTGGCGGCAATATTGTCACGCTCGGAAATCATACGCTCATATACGGCGGCCTTGTTGTCACTGGGCAGATCCAGCTGCTTGATCTCAAAGGAAAGGAGTTCGATCCCGTACTGGTCCAGAGTGCTGCCGATGCTGGCGATGATGGCATCAGAGAGCGTGCCGCCCCGGCCGGAGATTACCTCGTCCTGGGTGGTACTGGAGATAACGTTCTTGGTGGAGTTGTATACCACCGTGTCCAGACGGCTCTCCGCGCTTCCGATGGAGGAGTTCAGAGTCTGGGCGAACAGCAGGGGATCTGTGATATGCCACAGGATGTAGCTGTTGCAGATCATGGTCTTTTTGTCGCTGGTAATGACATCCGATGAGGAGAGATCGTACAGCAGGGTCTCCTTGGGCAGGGTGTCCACGCTCTGTATAAAGGGGATTTTAAAGCTGATTCCGGCATGGTCCACCACATGGTCTATCTTTCCGAACTGGCGGATCAGGCTGTACTGGTTTTCGTTGGTAATCACTAGGCAATTGGCACCCGCGATCAGCAGAGCCAGCACGGCGATCAGGATGGTTACTCTCTTGGCAGTCTTCATATTTACCTCTTTCTGCCACAGCCCGGCGCGGTTTATAGTCCCGCATCGGCTATGGCTATGTTGTTATCTGCGCATTACTGCTCCGGGCTCTGCGCGTCATTTTCACGGTTCTGTTCCTCGTGATTTCCGGCGCCGCCGGTATCGCCGCTCTGCCCGAGACTGGTAAAGGAGTCAATGGGGTAGATGGTCTGCATATCACCGTCGGGGCTTTCGATAATCACTTTCAGATCCGGCAGAACCTGTTCCATGGCTTCAAAGAACATCCGCTGCCTGGTGATCAGGGGATTTTTTACATATTCTTCATACATGGCGTTAAAGCGGGCTACCTGGGCGGTGGCTTCATTGACGCGCTCTGTCTTTTGGGCTTCCGCGTCCTTGATAATGCCGTCCACCTTGGCCTGGGCCTTGGGGAGCTGTTCGTTGCGGTATTTGTTGGCGTTGTTCAGGGCGGTCTCCTTGCCCTGCTTGGCGGTCTCCACGGCTTTGAATGCCTCCATGACCTCCGCGGTGGGCGGTTCGGAGTCCTGGATGGTGATGTTGACCAGCTGGAGTCCCAGGTCCTGCTGATCCAGCTGGTCAACAATCATGGATCTGATGGCGGCCTGAATTTCGTTCTTGCCTGTGGTCAGCACATCGTCCACGGTATAGCTGCTGATCACACTCCGGATGCAGCTCTGGGACACATTCTTGAGGATTGCCACCGGTTCACGGGAGGCATACAGGGCCTTGACCGGGTCGGAGTAGCGGTATTCCACAAAGAAGTCCACATTCACGAAGTTGTAATCCGAGGTGATCATCAGGGATTCATCCTCGCTGGAGGTATTGTAATCACTGTCGTAGCCGATGGAAAAGCCCTGTATGGTCGTGTTGACCTTCCGCACACTCTGGATGAACGGGATCTTGAAGTGCAGTCCCGGCTCGGTGACCGCCTGGGCCCGCCCCAGGGTGATCAGCACCGCCTGTTCCTGCTCCCGGATCTGGTAGGTGGAGCCGAATATCAGTACCAGCGCTATGGCGATCAGGGCGCAGATGCCCAGTATCCTGCCGGTGGAGCGGAGGGGCCTTGGCACTCCTCCTTTCTGCCGGCTGCCGTCCGGGCCCATGGTCTGGAACCCGTTCTGTCTGTTGCGTCTGGAATCATTCATCATACATGTCATCCTTTCTTGAATGTGGGCTGTGTGGATGGATGCAGGCGGATATGCTCTCCGTCCTGCTCTTTGCTTTCACAGAGCCGTTATTGCGTTATAGGTAGTATTTGATTTGTTATACGCATTATACTACAATCCGGGAGCGCTCACAACCGAGTAACGCGCACGATGACAGCCCGTAAGGTGCGCCAGTGTGACGGGAGAGGCAAAAAAGACCAGCCCCTGGAACGGAGCTGGTCTTTCTTCCCGGCGGCCGCCGCGGTCTGCGTGGCGGAATTGCAATATTACAGATTGGCGAACTGCGCCATGTACAGGTCGTAATAGAAGCCCTTCTTCGCCATCAGCTCGGCGGGAGAACCCTGCTCCGCGATACCGCCGTTGTTGATGACAAATATGCGGTCTGCGTTCTGGATGGTGGAGAGCCTATGGGCGATGACAAAGCTGGTGCGTCCTTTGAGAAGGGACTCAATCCCCTTTTGCACCAGGATCTCCGTGTGGGTATCAATGCTGGAGGTGGCCTCGTCCAGGATGAGGACCCGGGGCTGGGAAACCATGGTCCTGGCAAAGGCGATCAGCTGCCTTTGGCCGATGGACAGGCCGGCTCCCTGCTCTTTCAGTTCCGTGTGGTAGCCCTTCTCCATCTTCATGATAAACTCATGGGCATTGACGGCTTTGGCGGCGGCCATGATCTCCTCGTCCGTGGCGTCGAGCTTTCCGTAGGCGATATTATCCCGCACGGTTCCGTGAAAAATGAAATTGTCCTGGGTCATGACGCCCATCTGCTTGCGCAGGGAATCAATCTTCACCTTTTTCAGATCGTATCCGTCAATGCGGATTGTCCCCTTCTGGATGTCGTAGAAGCGGCTGATCAGATTGACGATGGTGGTCTTTCCTGCGCCTGTAGGCCCCACCAGCGCGATGGTCTCCCCGGGGCTGGCGGTAAAACTCACATGATCCAGAACCCGGGTCTCATTTTCCGTTCCCTCGTCATAGGTAAAGGACACATCTTCGAAGGACACGGTCCCGTTGATCTGGGGAAGTTCTCCCGCGTCGGGGGCGTCCTGGATTTCCGGCTCCGTGTCCAGAATGTCAAACACCCGCTCCGCCGCCGACAGATTGGTGACTAATTGGTTCAAAAAAGTGCTCAGGTTGGCTATGGGGTTCCAGAACATGGTGGCGTAGGAGCCGAAAGCCACCAGCACACCCAGGGAGATCTCAGGGGCGCCGATGAGTTTTACCCCCACAAGATACAGCATCATAAGGCTGATTCCCCAGGAGGTGTCGATAATCGGGAAAAACAGGTCCGCTGCGCGGCAGGCATGGATAAAGGAGGAGCACTGCTCCTGGGCAAGCTCGTTAAACTGGTTTCTGGTCTCCGCCTCGGCATCCAGGCTCTGTACCACCCGGATTCCCGCCACGTCTTCATGGACATAGGCGTTCACATTAGACGCTTTTTTCCGCACAAGCTGCCATCTCACATGATTGGTTTTTTCCACCCAGAAGATGCCCATCGCCATGAAGGGCAGGGTGCAGAGCGCCGCCAGGGCCAGCCGCCAGTCCTTTACAAACATAATCACCAGCACCCCGATAATGGTGAGGGTATTGGGGATGATATTGGTGACGGCCTTGGAGAGGACGTCTTTCAGGGAATTTACGTCACCGATGATTCTGGCCAGTATTTTTCCGCTGGGACGGCTGTCAAAAAAAGTAAAGGACAGGGACTGGATATGTTCATACACATCCTCGCGTATGCGCAAAATAATCTTGTTGGAGATGTAGGACATGACATATATGCGGATTTTCACCATGATCACATACAGGATATTGATGGCCACCGCGAAGGCGGCCAGGCGAAACAGTCCGTTGAAGTCATATTCCGCCACATAGTCATCGATGGCGCTCTCTATCAACAGAGGATTGTACAGGCTGATGCCCACTGTGATCGTCATGGCGGCCAGAACCAGGATCACCTCCCTGGCGTAGCCTTTCAGGTATCCCAGCAGCCGGGTCACGATCTTTCTGGCATCGGTCGCCTGTATATGTTCATCTTCTCGAAATGAATTTACAGCCAATTATTCCACCTCTTTCTTGTATAAATATCGGGCAATCGCAAAACTTGCTTTCCGGAAGCACAGAAGGGGCAATCTCTACGCCGTACTTTTGGATGTTGGCCCGCTTTCCTGCTGCGGATATTGCGCCATATAAGTGGCGTAATAAAGTCCCCTGCGGGCCAGCAGTTCCTCGTGGGTGCCTCTCTCCGCGATCCTGCCCTTATCCAGGTAGATGATCTCATCCGCGCCCCGCACCGCGGAAATCCGGTGGGCAATAATGATCTTGGAGGAATCGGTTATGGTTTTCAGCATGACCTGAATCTCGTGCTCCGTCTCCATGTCCAGGGCGGAAGTGGAATCATCCAGAACCAGGATGGGGCTTTTCTTGGACAGCGCTCTCGCGATACTGATCCGCTGCTTCTGGCCGCCGGAGAGTCCCACGCCCTTTTCCCCGATCACGGTATTGTACTGCTCATCCATTTTTTCGATGAAGTCCTGCGCCTGGGCCATTCTGGCGGCCCTCTTCACCTCCGGCAGTCCCATGGAATACCTTTTGCCCATCTTGATGTTCTCCTCGATGGTGTCGGAGAAGAGAAACACATCCTGCATGACCACGGCGCTGGTGCCGCGTACCTGGGAGAGCTCCATGTCCCGCAGATCCGTGTCATCTATGGAGATTTTTCCCTGGCTGGGATCATAGAACCGCTGCAAAAGATTGATCAGGGAACTCTTTCCGGAACCGGTGGCTCCCATGACCCCCAGCGTTTTGCCTCTGGGGAGATCAATGTCGATTCCGGACAGAATGATGTTTCCGTCCAGAGCCAGTTCCACATTTTCAAATTTCAGATTTCCCTGTACCCGGTCCAGATGTACGGCATTTTCGCTTTGGAGAAGCCGGGGCTTTTCGTCGGCAATGGCCTTGATTTTCTTATAGGACGCAAAGGAGGAGGACAATTCGTTGGCCAGCTCGGCAAACATGTCCAGCGGCCAGGTACAATCCCTGGAATACTCCACGAAGGCCACCAGGGAACCCAGATCCATTTTCTCCCGGATGACCAGAAGGCCTCCCAGAATGGCACAGACCACGGGGAGCACGGCTCCGATGAAATGATAGATGGGATAAAATCTTGCCACGATCCGGGCCTGCTCCATGTTCAGCTCATAGTAATGCTGGTTGTGCTGTGCAAATTTTGCGATCTCAAATTTTTCTCTGGCAAAGGCTTTTACCGTTCTCACACCGGCAAGGTTCTCCTCAGCCACAGTGGTGAGTTTTGCGTTTTCCTCACTGATATCCGAGTATACCCTGTCAAATTTTTTCTCCAGGACGAAACTCAGCCCGCCGCCGAAAATCATTACGGCCAGAGGCAGCAGTCCCAGCAGGGGACTTAAGGAAAACATGCAGTAGAGCACGGAAGCGATGTAGATGGTAATCTGGATGATCAGCATTCCCGTCATGCCGAAAGCGTCCTTTACCTTGTCCACATCCTCCTTGACCCTGGCCATCAGCTCGCCCGTGTTGGTATTGTCAAAATAATCCATGGAGAGAGTCTGGAGATGGGCAAACAGGTCTTTCCGCATCTCGGTGCCGATGGTCTGGCTGTTTCGGTCGAAGGTAAATTCCTTACAGTAGCCGAACAGGCTTCTGCCGATTCCCAGCACCACCAGTGCCGCCAGCAGAAAGCCGAATCTGGAAAAATCTCCGCCCACAAAGGATTCGTTCACGATGATCCTGGTAATCTGGGGAGTCAGCATTTCCAGAAGGATGGCCAGAATCAGGCTTACAATGGCAAAGACATAGCTTTTCCAAAAGGGAAGTACATAGTGTTTTAACTTTTTCAAATAGACAACCTCCTTGCTGTGCCGCCGGTTGGCGTGAAGTGGTGATGGTCCCCATGGTTTCAGAGCACAAAAAACCCGGACAAAAGTTGCCCGGGTCTAAAAGCGCTGCCTGTATAATCTCCTTACCGAAGGGTAAATCAATTACGTATGCGAAACCGAGGTAACTGTACTGGGGACTGTCATGCGATCCGGGCCGTAAAAAGCTGCAACCATATTTAATCTCATGTCCGTTACCTCCTTCTGTTTTATATTTCGGCAGGGGACCAAACCGCCGACATCTCTTATTCAACCACATTCCGGGAAGTATGTCAACTGTTTTGTGAGGAAATGATCGCCATATGGGTTCTTTTTTGTGCCGGAGGACAGGCAGGGAGGGAATGCTCCCTGAGGAGATCACCCCGAAAAGGGTTTTTCCTCTATGTTCCGTTTGAATCCCACATAGGTCACAATAAAGTATACCAGATAGATGCCGAAAAACAGGGCGATGCTTTCCAGGAAAAATCTGCTGGCCGCAACCGGTACGCCCGTGGCGGCCACAAAGGCGTTGCTGACAAACAGAATCATTTTTCCGCTGATGATCATGGCCAGCAGGGCGGGACAGAGGTAGTACGCGGCGATCTGTTTCAGGATCAGCCCGCGGATCTGCGCGCGGCCCAGGCCCAGCTTGGCCAGCACGTCATAGCGGAACTTGTACTTGGCGGAATCGCTCAACTGCTGCACGGCCAGCACCGTCATTGCCGTGCAGACAAACACCAGTCCCATGTAAAACAGGGGGAGGGTTATGGAACCCAGTATATATTTCAGCATGGGAATCAGACTGTCCCGCACCAGACAGGCTCCGGCATAGGAGACGATATTGTCCGACCCTATGCATTGCCGCGTCCCGGAATCTTCCGTTTCTATATAATATTGCATATAGGAGAAGGGCAGATCCTCGTCACTCTCCTGTAGGGCATCCAGACTGTTTTGCAGTTCCGGGGGCACGGCTTTTTCCGTGCTGACCGCCAGCTCGGCATAAAATGGAGTCATGCGCTCCAGAACGGCGTCCGGCACCACCAGAATGTAATCCGCGCCGTTGTGGCCGTCCTGGGAAAAAGGGTCTCCCACGACACCGGCGCAGGTCAGCAAACGTTGGCCTGACGCGTCCGCAATCCGCAGATCTTTTCCGATATCCTGCGCTTCCCCGCAAAGGCGCGGCTTGATCTGCACCAGATATTCCCCACGGAACAGGGGGATCTCCGCGTAGCCCAGCATGATCCGCAGATGATTGTAATCCGATATCCCCATATAGGTATCAAAGGGATAATAGATGATTTCATGGGAGAGCATTTTTTCAATCTCCGGGAGATCGGGTGTTCCGTCCATATTGCGGTACTTGGTCCCCCAGTCTTTAAGATGGGTCAGAAGCCAGGTGTTGACCTGGATTTCCCGGTCCGTATAGATCTGATAGGTGTAGTACTGAGGCGCAAGCTCCAGGGCGTCTATCAGGGCTCTCTCATCCGCGAAGTCATCCTCAGGGTCCGGGCTGAATATCTGTATGTCAAAGGGGAATTTATCGTCCAGCACGGTATTTTCAAAGACGCTGAACATCAGGGCGATGGAGGCTCCCATCAGCGCCAGGGTAAACAGGGAGGTTAAAGTCCCCATGGTAAACTGCATGGTCCGCACTTTGGAGGCGAACTGGCGCAGCAGAAACAGATTCTGCCCCTGGTAGATGCCGCTCCCCTTCTTCCGCACGTAGCAGATGATCCATGCGGACAGACCGGTGTAAAACAGGTAGATGGTCAGCACCAGCCCCAACAGAAACAGCAGAATCTGTAAGGCGTTTTGCAGTTTGCCAAAGATGGCCCAAAACAGGAGGATAAAAAACACCGACAGGGGCAGAATCATTCTTTTCAGCCCCTCATGCTTTTCTCTGATTTCCTCATTCTGACGCCGGGCGTTCATCAGCGCC
This sequence comes from uncultured Acetatifactor sp., assembly GCA_910583845.1. GTDB lineage: Bacteria > Bacillota > Clostridia > Lachnospirales > Lachnospiraceae > Acetatifactor. Next base: position 43,870 of record CAJUAB010000028.1, on the reverse strand, counting down.
TGAATATTCATTTTCCCGAGCCTGCGGCGGCATCGGAACAGAGCCAGCACATAGCAGCCGGCATAGCAGAGCGCCGTCATCAGCACTGTCCGCCTGTCCGCGGAGATATGCAGGCGGTATTCCATTCTTACCATGGAAAACAGGATGGTGAGCAAAATCTGCTGCAGCAGTACTCCCAGGACGCAGCCCAGAAGAAAGGCTATGCAGCCCAGCAGGATATTTTCCCGGATGTACAGCCGGGAGACGGTCTTTTTTTTCATGCCCAGCAGCAGATAGACGCCAAATTCCGTGCTCCTTTTTTCCAGCATAAAGCGCACCATGTAGCCGATCAGCCAGGCCACTATCAGCACGATGAAGAAGGTGGCCAGACCGATCATCACCGCCATGATGTCCGCTCCCCCCAGGCTGAAACAGGCCGCCAGCTCGTTCTGGAAAAACAGGCTGTTGAAAGCGTACATCAGCGCCGTGACCAGGGTCATGGTCAGGATATATACCAGATAATCTCTGGCGGAACGTTTCATGTTGCGAAAGGCCAGTTTATTCAACATCGGACAATTCACCTCCTGTCAGGGAGAGTACATCCAGGATTTCCTGTAAAAACGCTTTGCGGCTCTTTTCCCCCCGGATCAGCTCATGGAATATTTTGCCGTCCTTAAGAAACAGAATGCGCCCGCAGTAGCTGGCGGAAAAGGCATCATGGGTCACCATGAGGATCGTGGCCTCCATGGCGCGGTTCAAGTGTGTGAAGGTCTCCAGCAGGGTCTGGGCCGCCCGGGAGTCCAGGGCTCCTGTGGGCTCGTCAGCCAGCAGCAGCTTGGGGCGGTTCACCAGCGCCCGGGCACAGGCGCAGCGCTGTTTCTGCCCGCCGGAAACCTGGTAGGGGAATTTCCCCCGGATATCCTCAATGCCCAGAAGCCGCAGAATCTCATCGCAGCTACGGGTAATTTTCTGTTTTCTGCCCAGACGGCGCCCCGCCGGTCCGGAAGGGCTGTCCGGTCCGATGTCCCTCACCTCATCCTGGAGAGTCAGGGCCAGAATAATGTTTTCCTCTATGGTCAGGGTATCCAGCAGATTATAGTCCTGGAACACAAAACCCAGATTGTTTTTACGGAAATCAGACAGGGCGCTTTCGGACAGCTCGGTGATATCCGTATTTTCATAATAAATGTGTCCGGAAGTCACCCGGTCGATGGTGGCCAGCATGTTCAGCAAGGTGGTTTTCCCCGAACCGGAGGGGCCCATCACGCCCACAAACTCGCCTTTTTCCACACGGAAGCTGACCCGGTCCACAGCCTTGGTCACGTTGGAGGCATTGCCGTAGTATTTCTCAATGTCGCATATCTGAATATAATCCCTCATACTGCCGTTCTCCTTTTTTCAGTACACTAGAACCCTCCGCGGGTTCTAGTGCAGGCTATGCGTCCATTGTAGAAGGCCGGGGACTGTTTTCATATAAAGAAAGGTTGAAATTATCTTAAGATTTCGTAAGATAACGGTAGCCCTTCCGATGTCATAAAGGGAGACGCGCGTCCCGGATGTGGCTGCTGACGGGAAAACGAAGATACAGTTTTGTCCCCGCGCCGTACTCCGACTCCGCGGACAGCCCCACGCCCAGTCTGTCGCACAGTCTGCGGCACAGGTACAGTCCCATGCCGGTGGAACGCCCGTTGTCCCGGCCGTTGCTGCCGGTAAAGCCCTTGTCGAAAATGCGGGGCAGGTCCTCCGGGCGGATACCGGTGCCGTTGTCTTCGAATATCAGCAGCACACTGTCGTTTTCACGCCTGGTACAGACGCGCAGCATAGGATGCTCTCCCCGGTATTTTACGCTGTTGAGCACCATCTGATTCAGTATGAAGGCAATCCATTTTCCGTCGGTATAAACGTTGTCCCGGCAGCTTACATCGGCCCTGACCCGGCTGTGGATGAGCAACAGGCGGTTTTTGTCCAGCACTTCAAAAGCCACATCCTCCAGGCAGACCTCCCGGATCAGATAGTCCTTGTAGACTTCCTCGGAGCGGGCGTAGTACAGCACCATGTCCACACAGTTTTCAATCTTCTGGTTTTCCAGGCTGATAGTGAGATAGTCTGTTCCGGAGGCGGGAACGTTCTCCCGCCGGTTGTCACAGAGCAGCGCGATCCCCGTGATGGGCGCTTTGATCTCATGCACCCAGCTTTCCATATACTCTCTGTAATCCCGCTGCTCTTCCTCGATCCTGCGAATGCGTTCGACGCAGGATTTGTTGGAACGCAGAATCATCTCCCTGTACAGGCGGTCCTCCAGCCCACAGGAGTCCGGGAGCAGCTCGCCCAGCAGGTACCGCTGGTCCACTTTGTCCAGAATTTCCAGGGCCCCGCGGAAGAACCTCCGTCTTTGCAGAAAAGTGTGTGCCAGCCATACGGACAGCAGAAGTATCCACACTGTCAGAAACAGAACGGTATTGGCGCTGCTGTAGCCGGTCAGCCGGAAAAAGCCCGCCGCCAGAAACAGGCATACCAGATGAAGCAGCAGGAGCATTCCCCTGTCCCGTAAAAAATCCGTCAGTTTCATACGCGGTAGCCCATCCCCCTCCTGGTCTCAATGAAGTTTTCCACCCCAATGGATCTCAGTTTTTCCCTCAGCTTGGCGATATGCACACTCAGGGTATTGTCATCGATAAAAATATGGTTTTCCCAGAGATGTTCAATGAGGTCCATTCTGGGGACAAAGGTACCCGTCCGCCGGAACAGCAGATGCAGTATTTTCATCTCATTCCGGGTCAGGTCCACATTCCGTCCGCCGAAGGACAGGCGGCATCCGGCGATATCCAGAGATACCCCGTCTTTGGTATACAAGGTGCCCTCCCCGGACGCCCTGCCTCCGGCGCGTTTTAATACCGTGGCAATTCTTGCCAGCAGCACGGGAGCCTGGTAGGGCTTGGTGATATAGTCGTCCCCGCCCCCAAGCAGCCCGCTCAGTTCATCCATGGGACCGGCGCGGCCGGTCAGGAAGATAATCGGCACGTCCCTGTGCCGGCGCAGCTGCGTACAGATGTCAAAGCCGGAGAGGCCCGGCAGGTTTATATCCAGCAGCACCAGGTCCGGCGCTTCATCCAGGATCTGCCGGGTGATGTGGGTGACGGACGTGAAGGTATCCGGCGCGGTGACCCGGTACAGAGCGTTTTCCAACAGGATTTTCAGTTCTCCGCGGATGAGTTCTTCGTCTTCTATAATAAAAATGTGCATAGCGGATGCCTCCATGGTTTTCGATATTTTCTATTATAAACGTGTTTCGGGGAAAAGACAACGGACTGGAAGACGGGAGGCGAATTCCTTTTATCGGCGTAAATATCTATAAAGAAATAACCGGCCTGCGTTTAGGGGCCTTCAAGGGGTTTAAAATAGTAAAAATCTGTGATACAATAGCTCTTGGAAAACTTTTTGGGCATCAGAGCGGAAGGGGGAAGCAGGAATGGGCTTGCGGGCGGTGATCTTCGGTCCTCGGAGTGAAGAACAGATCAGAGACTTTTTGTCTCTGCCAAAGCGGATTTATGTCAAAGAGGAATTGATGCAGAACGAGAAGGAGGAGAGGGCGATTCTGAAAGGCCGCCATATCCTCAGCCATTATTTTACCATTACCCCCATACTGGTGTATGAGGATGACAAGGCGGTGAGCAGAGGGATTGTCACGGTTTATCCGGGGGACGAGTACGCGTTTTTCGGGTTTTTTGAGAGCCGGGATAACAGCGCCGCGGCAGGGCTTTTGTTCCATACGGCGTCCGGCCTGGCGCGCGACATGGGGCTCAAGGGGATCGTCGGCCCTGTGGACTGTTCCTTCTGGATCAGATACCGGCTGAAAATCAATCAGTTCCGCGGTCCTCACACCGGGGAACCCTACAATAAGGAGTACTATCTGAGGCTATGGGAGGAGAACGGCTTTCAGGTGGGCGAACAGTACGCGTCCAAACATTACCGGGTGGTGAAGAATGAAGAGGGCAACGATAAATATCTGGACAGACTGGCCCGCAAGCGGAATGAGGGATATGAGATCGTAAGCCCCCGGGCCCGGGATTTCCGGAAGACGCTGCGGGAGATTTACAATCTGCTCCTTGAACTGAACGGCAGTTTCCCTGTATACAAAAAGATCACGGAGGCGGAATTCCGGTCGCAGTTCAAGTATTTAAGGCATATGATCAATTACAGTATGGTAAAGATGGCGTATTATCACGGGGCGGCAGTGGGATTCTTTGTGGCTGTTCCGAATTTTGGCAATGCCATCTGCGGCAGAATACGTCCCTGGCAGCTTCCGGCGGTCTGGGCCGGGAAAAAGAAGCCTCAGAGCTACGTGATGCTGCAAATGGGGGTGAATCCCGAACACCAGGAACTTGTGAAGGTGTTTGCCGAAACCATTCATCATGAGCTGAAAATCCAGCAGGTACCGTCCATGGGCGCTCTTACCCGCATCGGCGGCGGAGGGAAGGAGTACGTGGGGGCCCGTACCAATTATGAGTATGTGATGCTGGAGCGGGAGGTATGACGGACACGGAGAAGGAGGACAGGATGAAAATATATCAGGCATTTCCGGGCGGCAGGGCCAAGGCGCTGACCATGAGCTATGATGACGGCAAGCTGGCGGACGAGAGGCTGCTGGAGATTTTTAACCGATATGGGATCAGGGGAACTTTCAATCTCAATTACGGCCTGATGGATATGGAGATCAGGCTTAAGCCGGAGCAGATTCCCCGTCTGTACCAGGGGCATGAGATCGCCACCCACACCATGACCCATCCCACCATTGCCAGATGCCCGCTGGTGCAGGCGGCAAGGGAAATCCTGGAGGACCGGGAAGGGCTGGAGCGGCTCACAGGGGGCCTGGTGCGGGGACATGCCTATCCCAACGGCTCTTATAATGAAGAGATCAAGGATCTGTTCCGGAAACTGGGCATCGCCTATGGGCGGGTGGTGGAGGAAACGGAGGCCTTTGAACTGCCCACGGACCCCATGGAATGGCATCCTACCTGTCATCATAACAATCCCAGACTGCTGGAGATGGCGGAGTGGTTTGCGAATTTTTCCAAAAAACAGTATCTGAAGCTCATGTATGTGTGGGGGCACAGCTATGAGTTTGACCGGGACGGCAACTGGGACCGCATAGAGGAGTTCTGCCGTATTGTGGGAGGCAGAGAGGATATATGGTACGCCACCAATATAGAGATCATTGATTACTTGCAGGTGCTGCAGAACCTGAAATTTTCCGCGGACGCTTCGGCGGTGTATAACCCGTCCGCTCACAGCGCCTGGCTTGTGGCGGAGGATCATCGCGCCGTGGAGGTACATGGGGGCGAATATGTACGGCTGTAACGGCCGTCTGAGAAACAGATTATTCTTCATTTGAAAGGAACGACCTGAATCATGAAAAAATATATCCTGTCTTTGGACCAGGGAACCACCAGCTCCCGCTGTATTCTGTTTGACAGAGCCGGCAATATCCGCTCCATGGCCCAGAAGGAATTTACACAGATTTATCCCCGTCCGGGCTGGGTGGAACACAATCCCCGGGAGATCTGGTCCTCTCAGCTGGCGGTGGCCACCGAGGCCATGGCCATGGTGGGGGCCGGAGCGGAGGACATCGCGGGCATCGGGATCACCAATCAGAGGGAGACCACGATCTGCTGGGACAGAGAAACCGGGGAGCCGGTGTACAATGCCATTGTGTGGCAATGCCGCAGAACCTCGGAAATGATCGGGCGATTGAAGGCGGAGGGGTATGACAGGCTGATCCGGGAGCGCACAGGGCTTGTACCGGACGCCTATTTCAGCGCCACCAAGATTGCCTGGATACTGGAACATGTACCGGGGGTGCGGGAGAGGGCCGAAAGGGGAGAAATCCTTTTTGGCACCGTGGACACCTGGCTGATCTGGAATCTCACCAAGGGGCGGGTGCATGCCACAGACTATACCAATGCCTCGCGGACCATGCTCTTTGACATTCACAGGCTCTGCTGGGACCAGGAGATCCTGGAGCGGCTGGGTATACCCGCCTGTATGTTGCCGCAGGTATATCCTTCCAGCCACATATTCGGATATACCGCCGGCTCCCTGCTGGGCGGCGAGATCCCCATTGCCGGGGCGGCGGGGGACCAGCAGGCGGCGCTGTTCGGCCAGGGCTGTTTTGCGCCGGGGGAAGTAAAGAACACCTATGGGACAGGATGTTTTCTGCTGATGCACACCGGGCGGGAAGCTGTGGCCTCCCGGGCGGGGCTGCTCACCACCATCGCGGCAAGCTGCGGCCATGAGGTGGAATACGCCCTGGAGGGCAGCGTGTTTGTGGCCGGCGCCGCCGTGCAATGGCTGCGGGACGGTATGCGGCTGGTGCATGCCGCCGCCGACACCCAGGAGAGCGCGGGCAAGGTGGAGGATACGGCGGGGGTCTATGTGGTTCCGGCTTTTGCGGGGATGGGGGCCCCCTACTGGAATCAGTTTGCCAGAGGAACGGTGGTGGGCATCACCCGGGGATGCAGCCAGGAACATTTTATCCGGGCCACCCTGGAATCCATCGCCTACCAGACTATGGATGTGCTGGCGGCCATGGAGCAGGATCTGGGCAGGCCGCTGCGGGGGCTGAAAGTGGACGGCGGTGCCAGCGCTAATGATTTCCTGATGCAGTTTCAGGCGGATATCGTCGACTGCCGGGTGCAGCGACCCCGCTGTATAGAGACCACCGCCCTGGGAGCCGCCTATCTGGCGGGACTGGCCACGGGCTATTGGCGGGACTTAGGCGAGATCAGGGAGAACTGGCAGCTGGGCAGGGAATTTGTTCCCCGGATGGAGGAGCAGAGGCGCGGGCAGCTGATAAAAGGCTGGAAGCGGGCAGTGCGGTGCGCCCTGGCCTGGGCAGAGGACGAGGAGACCCGGGACGGAACGGAGAACGGAAAACAGGAAGAACTTTCATAATAGAAAAGAGGAAAAAGGATGATTGTACAGAAATATAAGGACATGCTGTCGGGAAAATCCGTGATCAGGCAATTGTCTGAATTTGCCACGGCCAGAGGGGCCGAGATCGGCTATGAAAATGTGTTTGACTACAGTCTGGGCAACCCCTCTGTGCCCACACCCAGGGCTTTTACCGAGGAGATGATCCGTCTGCTGGAGACGGAAGAACCCACGGCGCTGCACGGCTACAGCCCCAGCCTGGGCATCACCTCCGTCCGGGAGGCGGTGGCGGCATCTCTGGCAAAGCGCTTTGGCATCCCCTATGAGGGAAAGCATATATTCATGACCAGCGGCGCTGCGGGGGCCATTGCCCATGCCGTGCGCTGCGTGACAAAGCCGGGGGACGAAATCCTGACTTTTGCTCCCTTTTTCCCGGAGTATCATCCTTATGTTGACCTGACGGGAGCGGTATTGAAGGTGGTGCCCGCCCACGTGGAGGATTTTCAGATCAATTTTGAGGCTTTTGAGGAGATGTTAAGCGAAAAGACCATGGCGGTGCTGATTAATACGCCCAACAATCCCTCGGGCATCGTATATTCCCCCGGAACCATACAGAGACTGGCGGACACGCTGCGGCTAAAGTCCCGGGAGTACGGACATGACATCTTTATCATTTCCGATGAACCCTACCGGGAGATTGTGTTTGAGGGAGTGATAAATCCCTGCGTTTCCGCATACTATAGTAACACTCTTATGTGTTACTCCTTCTCCAAATCCCTGTCCCTGCCCGGCGAGCGCATCGGGTATGTGGCGGTCAATCCGGACTGCGCGGAGGCGGAGACATTGGTGAATATGTGCGGGCAGATTTCCCGCGGCATCGGCCACAACTGTCCGCCCTCCATCATTCAGCTGGCAGTGGCCCGGGTGCTGGAACAGACGGCGGATTTGTCTGTCTATGAGACCAATATGAAGCTGATTTATGATGCGTTGGTGGAACTGGGCTTTACCGTGGTAAAGCCGGGCGGCACTTTTTATATCTTCCCCAGGGCCCTGGAGGAGGATGCCAGAGCCTTCTGCCAGAAAGCTCTGCGGTACGACCTGGTGCTGGTGCCCTCCGACACCTTCGGTGTGCCGGGCTACTTCCGCATGGCTTATTGCATTGACACGGAGAAAGTGCAGAGGTCTCTGGCGGCGCTGCGCAGGTTTGTGAAAGAGGAATATGGAACGGCCCCGGTTTCGTAACCTGCGGGAAACGTTTTGCCAGTGGCGGAGGGGCTGTGAACAGAAAGGAATAAAGAAATGTTGGAGATACTGAAAGCGATACTTTACGGAATCGTGGAGGGAATTACCGAGTGGCTGCCCATCAGCAGTACCGGCCACCTGATTCTGCTGGAAGAACTGATGCCCTTCGGCAGCATGAGTGAAGACTTCTTTGAAATGTTTGATGTGGTGATTCAGCTGGGCGCCATTCTGGCGGTGGTGGTGTTGTTCTGGAACAAACTGTGGCCCTTTGCCCTGACAGCCGGGGCGCGGAAGAAAAATCCCGGGACTATCCCCTGGCTGCGCATGGATATTATGACCATGTGGTTTAAAATCCTGGTATCCTGCGTACCTGCGGCCATTATAGGGGTGCTGTTTGACGATGTTCTGAACGCGCTGTTTTATCGGTATGAAGTGGTGGCGGTGGCTCTGATCGCCTTTGGCGTTGCTTTCATCGTCATTGAGAACTGGAACAGGGGCAGAAATCCCAAGGTGAATACGCTGGCGGAGATCACTTATCAGACGGCGCTGCTCATCGGCGTGTTTCAGGTGATCGCGGCGGTTTTCCCCGGAACCTCCCGTTCCGGGGCTACCATTGTGGGAGCGCTGCTCATCGGCGTATCCCGCACGGTGGCGGCGGAATATACCTTTTTCCTGGCCGTGCCGGTGATGTTCGGCGCCAGCCTGTTGAAGCTGCTTAAGTTCGGATTCCATTTCACGCCCATGGAGCTGGGAGTGCTGCTCACCGGATGCGTTGTGGCTTTTGTGGTGTCGGTCTTTGTGCTGCGTTTTTTGATCAGCTATATCAAAAAACATGACTTCAAAGTGTTTGGATGGTACCGGATTCTGCTAGGTATTGTGGTATTGGTGGCTTTTAACCTCTGGATATAGATGCCAAAGCGTAAAAAACGTTGTAATTATGCCCAAGATTGCTGTTATATGAAAGCCTTTAGGTGGCAATATGGCAAATTTTCAATAAAAAGTTGACAGATTAGAGAAAAAGGGCTAAACTGTAGCGTAACAGGGACAGCAATAGGAAACTTGACATATATTATACCTTGTAGGGAGTAGAAAAGTTTGTTGTTATGAGATGAAGGGAGATATCACAATGGCATCAGCAAAGAAAAATGTAACTGTCAATAAGGAAGAGACCAAGCCGGCGGCTAAAGCGGCGGCCAAGAGCGCGGAGACTGCCAAGGCGGAAGAGCTGAAAGCGGAGGCTCCCAAAGCTGAGGAGGTAAAGGCGGAGGCCCCCAAGACCGCGGAGGTAAAAGAGGACGCGGCCAAGGCGGAAAAGAAGACGGAGACCAAGCCTGTTGAGAAGAAGAAGCCGGGAAGAAAGCCTGCCGCCAAGCCTGTTGAGAATAAAGAGCTTGAGCAGGATACCACAGAGAAGGAGGCGGAAATGAAGAAGGAGTTAAAGTCTGAGATCACGGTACAGTTCGGCGGAAAGTCTTACTCTCAGGAAGAGCTGTCACAGATCGCGAAGGATGTCTGGAAGTATGACCTGAATCAGAATGAGGACGATCTGACCAGCATTGAGCTGTATGTGAAGCCGGAGGAGCATGTGGCTTATTATGTGATGAACAAGGAGTTCGCGGGCAGCTTTTATCTGTAAAGCGGTCCCCTGTTTCCGGCGTTGGGCAGAAGGCTTTTCTGCTGCGAAGGTCAGAGACTTTGTACATGATGACCGCGTTTCGGGTGGTCATTCCAGTGACGTTTTGTAAAGGACTTTTTTATCATAATCACAAAAAAATTCACATTTCAGGGCATAAAAATAGAGCCAGGAACCGGTTTTCAGATTCCCGGCTCTATAGCTTTGCATTTCTATCAGCTTTCAGTTGTTTGACTTCCTCAAGAGATAGTCCTGAAATATTAACGAGTTCTTCTAAAGCATATTGGCCAGTCGCCAACATACGGAGTGCAACCTCTTTCCTTCCTTTTTTTCAATGTCTGATTCCTCATATCTTCCATAGCCTGGCACATAATCTCAATTCCCTCCTTGCTCTCTTTGAAAAATCTCACCCTGTCCGCCAGTGTCCCATAACACATGTCCGCCGCGTCACGGTCAGACTTCCCACCTGCTTTCCCTTCTGTTTTCGTATCTTCATACTACCATAACCCTCTGATTTTATAAACCGGGATCAAACGCATAGCGTCGGCTTACATGCGCGTAGCATCGGGACAGAGAGAATGTCCCGGCGGCGTTTTTTCATGGTACGGAATCCCCCGGAGCAGGAATTTCCTTGTTTATGGCTGCTTTAGAATTATTTTAGAAATAATTTTAGGGAAAGCAGTTGACAATATGTGGGGTAAGTGCTATTTTAGTTCTAGTAAGTGTTAGCACTCCACTGAGTCGAGTGCTAACAGCATACAGAAAGCAGGAGGATGAGGATGCAGTTGGATGAGAGAAAGACAAAAATATTGCAGGCCATCATCCGCAACTATCTGGAGACAGGCGAGCCCGTGGGAAGCAGGACCATCAGCAAATACACGGATCTGAACCTGAGTTCCGCGACTATTCGCAATGAGATGGCGGATCTGGAAGAGCTTGGCTATATCGTCCAGCCCCACACCTCTGCCGGGCGCATTCCTTCTGATCAGGGCTATCGCTTCTATGTGGACTGCATGATGGAGCAGAAGGAGCGGGAAGTGGTCGAGATGAAGGAGATGCTGTTGGAGAGGCAGGACCGCATGGAGACCCTGCTTAAGCAGGTGGCCAGGGTGCTTGCTCAGAATACCCGGTACGCCACCATGATCAGCGCCCCTCAGACCCATGGCAGCAAGGTGAAATTTATCCAGCTCTCCCGGGTGGATTACAATCAGATCCTGGCTGTGATTGTAGCGGAAGGCAATGTGATCAAGAACAATATATTGCAGGTAGCCCAGGAGCTGGACGATGAGACGCTGCTGAAACTGAATATTCTGCTGAACACGCATCTGAACGGACTGTGTATGGAAGAGATCAATCTTGGAATGATCGCGGCCATGAAGCAGCAGGCAGGCATCCACAGCGATATTGTCAGCGAAGTCATCGACGCGGTGGCCGAGGCTATCAAGGCGGATGAGGACCTGGAGATTTATACCAGCGGCACCAACAATATTTTCCGTTATCCGGAGCTGGCGGACCAGCAGAAGGCCAGCGAACTGATCAACACTTTTGAAGAGAAGGAGCTGCTCAGCGAGTTGGTGCAGGAGACTTTGTCCGACAGCTCCAACACGGGAATCCAGGTATATATCGGGGAGGAAACTCCCATCAGGGGTATGAAGGACTGTAGTGTGGTGACGGCCACATACGAGCTGGAGGAGGGCATGAAGGGTACCATCGGAATTATCGGCCCCAAGCGGATGGACTATGACCGGGTCATCGGGACATTGCAGACGCTGAAACAGCAGCTGGACGAATTATATAAGAAATAGAGGGATTTCAGGAGTCCGGTTTTTATGGAGTATTCTGTATTAAGAAAGGAACGGTGCTGGCATGGCAGATCAGGAAAAGGATATTTTGGAGGAAGAGATCGTGGAAGACGGGCAGGCCGGAGAAGGACAGCCGGAAGCCGCGGAGGAGCTCCAGAACGGGCAGGAGCCCACAGGCGGAGAGGAGCCCGCGGAAAATGCGGAGGAGGAGACCGCGGCGGCGGATGCCGCAGGGGAAACGCCTGAGGGGGAAGACCCGAAGACATGGGCGGAGAAGCGGGCCGCCAAAAAGCAGGCGAAGCAGGATAAGAAAGCGGACGCCGCCAAAGAGAAGATCGCGGAGCTCGAAGATCGGGTCAAGCGCCAGCTGGCGGAATTTGAAAACTTCCGCAACCGCACCGAGAAGGAAAAGCAGGCCATGTTTGAGACCGGCGCGAAAAGCGTTATTGAGAAAATCCTTCCGGTGATTGACAATTTTGAGCGGGGGCTTGCCACCGTCCCGGAGGAGGGGCAGGGCGATCCCTTTGTGGAAGGTATGAACAAGATTTACAAGCAGATGATGAAGGAGCTGGAGAATATCGGTGTAAAGCCCATAGAGGCTGTGGGATGCGAGTTTGATCCGAACCTGCACAATGCCGTGATGCAGGTGGAAAACGGGGAACTGGAGACCGGCACCGTGGCCCAGGAGTTGCAGAAGGGTTATACCTACAGGGATTCTGTTGTAAGACACAGCATGGTTTCTGTAGTTTCATAAATAAAGCAATTGTAGAAGCAGTTCGGTATAGAACGAGGAGGACAAGAACATGAGCAAGATTATTGGTATTGACTTAGGAACGACCAACAGCTGTGTGGCTGTGATGGAAGGTGGAAAACCCACCGTGATCGCCAACGCGGAGGGCGCGAGAACTACCCCGTCAGTGGTGGCTTTCACCAAGACCGGCGAGAGACTGATCGGTGAGCCGGCAAAGCGTCAGGCTGTGACCAACGCGGAGAAGACAATTTCCTCCATCAAGAGGGAGATGGGTACGGACCACAAGCGCGCCATCGACGATAAGAAGTATTCTCCCCAGCAGATTTCCGCAATGATTTTGCAGAAGCTGAAAGCGGACGCGGAGAGCTATCTGGGTGAGAAAGTGACGGAGGCTGTCATCACGGTTCCCGCATACTTCAACGATGCCCAGCGTCAGGCCACCAAGGACGCGGGTAAAATTGCGGGTCTGGATGTAAAGCGTATCATCAATGAGCCCACCGCCGCGGCCCTGGCTTACGGCCTGGACAATGAGAAGGAACAGAACATCATGGTATACGACCTGGGCGGCGGTACTTTTGATGTATCCATTATTGAGATTGCGGAGGGCGTCATCACCGTTCTGGCCACCAACGGGGATACCTTCCTGGGCGGCGACGACTTTGACAACAAGATCACCCAGTGGATGATTGACGAGTTCAAGAAGGCGGAGGGCGTGGATCTGTCCGGTGACAAGATGGCCATGCAGAGATTGAAGGAGGCGGCGGAGAAAGCCAAGAAGGAGCTTTCCAGCGCGATGACCACCAATATCAACCTGCCCTTCATCACGGCCACGGCGGAAGGACCCAAGCATTTTGATATGAATCTGACCCGGGCGAAATTCGATGAGCTGACCCATGACCTGGTGGAGAGAACGGCCATCCCTGTGCAGAACGCCATGAAGGATGCGGGACTGAATAATTCCGATCTGGGCCAGGTACTGCTGGTGGGCGGCTCCACCCGTATCCCGGCCGTACAGGATAAGGTGAGACAGCTGACCGGCAAGGAGCCCAGCAAATCTCTGAATCCGGATGAGTGCGTGGCCATCGGTGCTTCCATCCAGGGCGGCAAGCTGGCAGGCGACGCAGGCGCAGGTGAAATTCTTCTGCTGGATGTGACTCCTCTGTCCCTGTCCATCGAGACCATGGGCGGCGTAGCCACCAGACTGATTGAGAGAAACACCACCATCCCTACCAAGAAGAGCCAGATCTTCTCCACGGCGGCTGACAACCAGACGGCTGTGGATATCAATGTGGTACAGGGCGAGAGACAGTTCGCCAGGGACAACAAGTCTCTGGGACAGTTCCGTCTGGACGGGATTCCTCCCGCAAGAAGAGGTGTTCCTCAGATTGAGGTTACCTTTGATATCGACGCCAACGGCATTGTAAATGTCTCTGCCAAGGATCTGGGCACCGGCAAGGAGCAGCATATCACCATCACAGCAGGCTCCAACATGTCTGATGACGAGATCGAGAGAGCCGTGAAGGAAGCGGCTGAGTTCGAGGCCCAGGACAAGAAGCGCAAGGAGGCTGTGGAGGCCAGGAACGATGCGGACGCGTTTGTGTTCCAGACCGAGAAGGCCATAGAGGAAGTGGGCGACAAGATCAGCGACAGCGAAAAATCTGCTGTGCAGGCAGATCTGGAGGCTGTGAAAGCCATTCTGGAGAGAACCAGGGATCAGGAGATGAGCGACAGTGATCTGGACGAACTGAAAGCGGCCAAGGAGAAACTCACAAACAGCGCTCAGTCTCTGTTTACCAAGATGTACGAGAACATGCAGCAGGCCCAGGGCGGCCAGGCCGGACCGGATATGAGCGGTTTTGGCGGCAGCGCGGGACCGGAGGCAGGCAGCGCGTCCGCTCCCGAGGATGATGTCATTGACGGGGACTTCAGAGAGGTATAGGGCAGAGCAGGGAAAAATTTTACACCGAAGAATGGCTCTTAACGAGCCATTCTTCATGTGGTTATGATAAGTATATTATAATTGTAACGGACAACGGAGGTCATATTTATGGCAGAACAGAAACGTGATTATTATGAAGTCCTGGGTATCGGGAAAAACGCGGATGACGCGGAGATCAAAAAGGCGTATCGTGCCCTGGCCAAAAAGTATCATCCTGATGTAAACCCTGGAAATGCGGAAGCGGAGGCGAAGTTCAAGGAAGCATCCGAGGCTTATGCGGTTTTGAGTGATCCGGACAAGAGACGCCAGTATGACCAGTTTGGCCATGCCGCCTTCGAGGGCGGCGCGGGCGGTCCTGGCGGGTTTGATTTCAGCGGTGCGGATTTCAGCGATATTTTCGGTGATCTGTTCGGTGACTTTTTCGGCGGAGGCCGCGGCAGGAGCGCGGGCAACGGTCCCATGAAGGGGGCCAATCTGCGCACCAGTGTGCGGATCACCTTTGAGGAAGCCGTGTTCGGCTGCGAGAAGGAGATCGAGCTGACAGTGAAGGAGACCTGCAAGACCTGTAACGGCAACGGGGCCAAGCCGGGCACCAGCCCGGAGACCTGCTCCAAGTGCGGCGGCAAGGGGCAGGTGGTATTTACATCCCAGTCCTTCTTTGGCACGGTGCGGAATGTGCAGGCATGTCCGGATTGTCAGGGGACCGGCAAGATTATCAAGGAAAAGTGTGTGGACTGTCGGGGCACCGGCTATGTGCCCATGAAGAAGCGCTATGCGGTGGACATTCCCGCAGGTATTGACAACGGACAGTGCAAGCGTCTGCCCGGGCTGGGCGAGCCCGGCACAAACGGCGGCGCCAGGGGAGATGTGCTGGTGGAGGTGGTAGTAGGACGCCATCCCATCTTCCAGAGGCAGGATTACAATATTTTCTCCACTGTGCCCATCTCCTTTGCGGTGGCAGCGCTGGGCGGCGAGATTGTCATCGACACGGTGGACGGCAAGGTGATCTACGATGTGAAGGCCGGGACCCAGACAGACACCAAGGTGCGCCTGAAAGGCAAGGGGGTTCCCACCCTGCGCAACAGGGAGGTGCGGGGCGATCACTATGTGACGTTGGTGGTGGAAGTGCCCGACCGGCTCTCCCACGAGGCCAAGGAGCTGCTGCGCCAGTTTGACGCGGAGAGCGGCGACAGCCTGAACGCGGCCAAGAAGCTGGAGAAGGATGACAAAGCCAGCGAGGCAAAGGACGGCAAGGAAAAGAAGAAAAAGTTCTGGAAATAGACTTTGATGATGGGAATGGACGGCTTGCATATGGGGAAGCCGTCCATTTTTCACATGTGTCTGATGAGTCTTTATGTCCAGTGTAACAAAATATTTTTTGTACATATGAGGGGAGGATTTATGAAAGCTGGAAGAGCTTATATTGTGATCTTATCAATATTATGTGTGCTCTGTGGATGCGGTAATCAAGTGAAAGAGACAGAGAACTCTCAGGTGTCTGAGAGCGTCACCCAGCCGACGTTGAACGAAAACGGGAGAGAAGAGATCTATTTGAGCACAATTTTCCTGAATGTAACTATGCAGGAAATCGTTTCTGACTATAACAGACAGAGTGACCGATATGAGATTGTGCCTTTGGAATTTGACAGGGAGAGCACTGCGGAAGACCAGCGCACCCGCATTCAGCTGGAACTCACTGGCGGAGGGGGCCCCGATATTCTGGCCGATACGGCGCTGCGAAACGGTGATATGAGGCCCTATGCCCAGGCTGGCGTCTTGCTGGATGTGACGGATTTCCTGGCCGAACAGGGAGGATTTGTGAAAAATGTAGTCGAGGCCAATGAGGTTGAAGACAGGATATATGGGATTCCCTATTCTTTTTCGTTGCAAACGATGGTAACTTCCCCGGCGATGGCGACCGAACGTGAGAGCTGGACCCCGGAATATTGCATGCGCGCGGCGCAGGATGCAGGAGTAACTGCATTTGTCGAAGCTCCATACGGATGGACCAGCGAGCAATCAGGGTTGTATGTGTTGAATGTGCTGGGAGTGGGAATAAGCGGCATTCAATTGTATGTGGATGAGGAACAGGGAATCAGTTCCTTTGAGCAGCCGGAATTTATCGCATTGCTGGAATTTGCCAAAAAGTATTCTGACCCGGAGCCGCGCGCGTCCAGGAAGGGGAAGTATGCCTCCGGGGAGATATTCTGCGTGACTACGGAGATTGGGAATTTTGACAGCTTCCGGTATTGTGATGAGCTTTTTGATGGGGAACCTGTCTATATGGGGTATCCCAGTCCCCAGGGCGCAAGGAATATGATCCGCGCAGACAGCTTGTATATCAACGCCGCCTCGCCTCATGTGGAGGGAGCGCTGGACTTTATAGAATATTTACTGGAGGAGGAACAACAGCGAAAAACAGTGCTGGGAGTCGGCAATTTTCCAGTGAAGCAGGAACTGCTCAAGAGTATGTGGACAGAGGTAAAGGAAGAAACTTCCGGCGGTTTGGCATATGAAATTGACGATATACGATTTGACGCCAGACCCATGACAGATGAGGAAGAGCAAGTCTTTTGGGAGATGCTGGAATCCCCCTTGTATGATCAGTGGCAAAATGATATCTGGGATATTGTGGAAGAGGAAGCTCAACCGTTTTTCTGTGGAGATAAACCGGCGGGGGAGGTGGCGAGGGCCATTGACAACCGGGTGCAGCTCTATCTGGATGAGAGAAAGAAATGACTCCGCTATCTGCACCCCGCTTTGCGTGAAATTTGCGCCAAATTCAGGTTCTATGGAGCACCATGCGGCATTAGTTGGCACAAATCTCCCACAAAATGAGACGCACATCTGGCGGAAAGCATTTTTCAATCTCACTCTAACGCAGCAGTTCAAAAAGATCGGCTTCCTCCTCCTGGTATGTCAGATACAGTTCTTCATAGGATTCCGTCAGATAATGCGGGTGATCCGGAAATACATCCTGCTTTAAATAGAAGATTACCTTGTTGATAAAGCTGTCCCTCTGACACAGATCCGTTTCCGCCACAAAGAAGGGCCCCAGCTTCTTGTTCTCCGGAATACGGGACAGGTGAAAGCGGGCGGTGTCGGATCGCTGGCTCATATCCTGGAGCAGCTGCCGGTTCACCATGTCGATGATTTTGTTCACCAGCCTGGCAAAGGTGGGCCAGTCTCTGGATAGATGCCCTTCATAGTACAGCTGGCTTGCGTAGTCCTCCAGGGGTGTACCCTGAAAGATGGCGGTCAGAGGTTTTCGCCCCGCGAAGGTATCGTAGGGGTGGCACCACTGTCCGGGCAGGTTCTCAAAGCTGATGCGCACATACTCCAGCGCGAAGCGACGCTTGAAAGCGTTGTCCAGCACATAGATGTTTTCATCTGCGGTATTCATGGTAGCGAGAATGTTGAAGTTGGCGGGAAACCAAACTTTGCCGTCGAGAAACAGCTTTTTCAATCCGGGATCACGAGAAAACCAGGCCGTGATATCGTTGTTGGCCACCGCGTATTCGGATTTGCCGCTGCTCTGGCGGTCCAGCAGCTGAAACAGGTCGCCAAAGATGGCGGGGGCGTTCCCCCGGTTGATCTCCTCGATCACCAGGTAGTATTTTTCCCCGGGATGCATAAAGGCTTCCTTTAAAAGAATGGTCAGCGGGCCCGCCGCGAAGACGTAATCCAGAGGACGGTCCAGCGTGATCAGGGGCTTGATGCTGCCCACAAAGTCCTGATAGGTGTAGGTGGGGTGGAAAATCAGTCGTTTACAGTGAGCGTCCCGCTCTTCGGGGACGGGATACTCCTTTTGAATCAGTTGGTTTACTCTGTAGGATTTGCCGGTGCCGGGGGC
Organism: uncultured Acetatifactor sp.; assembly: GCA_910583845.1. Classification (GTDB taxonomy): domain Bacteria; phylum Bacillota; class Clostridia; order Lachnospirales; family Lachnospiraceae; genus Acetatifactor. The sequence continues at coordinate 25,741 of CAJUAB010000028.1, read as the reverse complement.
GCCATAGTAAATTTTTTGCAAAGGCGTCATGGGGACTTCTGTATAACGGAAATCCAGCCCCTGGTCCTCTTGATAGGATTCTCCCCTGTTTTTCTGTTTCAGATAAAAGGGCGCGGAAATCTCGGGAGCTCTGGAGGCGTCGCCGCCTTGCAGAAAAGCCTGATACAGCTGGACGGCGGCGGCCAGAGTCCCGTTTCCATAGTTTTCATCGGCCTTTCGGAACTCGGATTTGTTTTGCAGCTGCTCAAATACGAGGTCAAACTCATAACTGTTTTTATAAAAAAAGAGGTTGCCCGCCACATAGGGCTCCAACATCCGGCAGCCTGTCCGCAGCGCGTGGGAGTAGGCGATGATGGCATTGTCCGTGTACCGGCGCATTCCCCCGGTGTCAGACTGCCCCCGCAACCATTCCCGAAATGCCTGCTCCTGCTCCTCATTGCTGATTTTCATGACGGTTCCTCCGTGTGATTTCCTTTTTCCTGTTATAATAGGCCTGGCAGAAGGAAATGGCCCCTCATTGCCATATTCTCAGTATGCATCAAAATGGCAGTCATTGCAACCTGAAATTTCAGCCGGACAGCATGACGCGGATGATACAAGAGGCTTTAGGCGCTGTGGCAGATGACGGGGAGGAAATTAATATTTGACAGGCCTTTTAATAGATTGTACAATCAAATGAGCCATAGTGCGTATTTTGCGTACCTGCCAGGAGATGCCCGTAGAGTCTTTCCCGTTGGTCTGTCAGAGGCCTTATGGGGATGGGAGGGTTTTGCTGACAGGTAGATGGGAGGTTATATGAAATGGGTGAAATTCAGAATCAAGACCATACCGGAGGCGGAGGATATTATGATCAGCTCCTTGTATGACCTGGGCCTGGAAGGGGCGCAGATTGAGGATAAGGTGCCGCTGACCGCGTTGGAGAAGGAGCAGATGTTTGTGGATATCCCGCCAGAGGAGCAGGAGGATGACGGGATTGCTTACCTGAGCTTTTTTGTGGAAAAAAAGGAGGACGGCAGCCTGGAGGTACAGGGGGAGAGGACAGACGTGGAATCCCTCCTAAAGAAGGTGGAGCAGGAACTGGAGGACATGCGCCTGTTTGCGGAGATCGGGGACGGGACGGTCACAGTGGACGAGACGGAGGATCTGGACTGGATCAACAACTGGAAACAATATTTCCATCAGTTCTATATTGATGACATCCTGGTGATTCCCTCCTGGGAGGAGGTGAGCCCCCGGGACCAGGACAGGCTGGTGCTGCATATTGATCCCGGCACGGCTTTCGGCACGGGAATGCACGAGACCACTCAGCTGTGTGTCCGGCAGCTGCGCAAGTATGTCACCTCCGGGACACGGCTGCTGGATGTGGGCACGGGCAGCGGCATCCTGTCCATCCTGTCCCTGATGTTCGGGGCGGAGCATGCTCTGGGCACCGACCTGGATGTGTGCGCGGTGGACGCGGTGGCGGATAACTGCCGGGCCAACGGAATTGCCCCGGAGGATTTCGAACTGCTGATCGGCAATATTATCACCGACAGGGCGATACAGGACAGGGTGGGATACGCATGCTATGATATCGTGGCGGCCAATATTCTGGCAGAGGTGCTGGTGCCGCTGACGCCCGTGATTGTGAGACACTTAAAGCCCGGAGGAATCTATATTACCTCCGGTATCATAGACGACAAGGAGCAGGTGGTGCGCGAGGCGGCTGTGGCGGCGGGACTGTCCATAGTGGAGGTCACATATCAGGGGGAGTGGGTTTCCTTGACCTGCCGGAAGGCGTGAGGGGCCGGTGTCTCCCTGCGGGATGACGGCGTATAGAACGGCGGAGGCCGGGGAGGGAAGATGTATCAGTTTTTTGTGGAGCCGGGGCAGATACAGGGCAGGGAAATTCTGATTCAGGGAAGCGATGTGAACCATATCAGAAATGTGCTGCGCATGCGGCCGGGGGAGGAGCTGTCTGTCAGCAACGGCGTGGACGGCAGGGAATACCGCTGCCATATTACGGACATTACGGAGGATACCGTCCGCTGCGAGCTTCGTTTTATCAAGGAAGAGGGGGTGGAACTGCCCTCCCGGATCTATTTGCTCCAGGGTCTGCCCAAGGCGGACAAGATGGAACTGATCATTCAGAAAGCAGTGGAGCTGGGGGTATATCAGATTGTGCCGGTGGCGGCTCACAGATCCGTGGTCAGGCTGGATGAAAGAAAAGCCGCGGCCAGGGTGTCCCGCTGGCAGGCCATCGCGGAGGCCGCGGCCAAGCAGAGCAGGAGGGGCGTGGTCCCCCGGGTGCAGCAGGTGATGGGCCTGGATCAGGCTCTCGCGCATGTGAGGGATCTGCCGGTGAAGCTGATCCCCTATGAGCTGGCGGAGGACATGGGCAGGACCAGGGAGGTTCTGGGAAAGCTGGAGCCCGGGCAGGATATCGCGGTGCTGATCGGACCGGAGGGGGGCTTTGAGGGGAAGGAGGTGGAGTCCGCCGTGGCGGCGGGAGCCATCCCTATCACGCTGGGGCGGCGGATTCTGCGGACAGAAACCGCGGGCATGACCGTCCTCTCCTGGCTGATGTATCTGCTGGAAAATTAGACGATTCCGAAACTGCCTTTCCGTCACTCGCAAAGCAAGTTTTGCAATTGCCTATCTGCTGGAAAACAATTGAGAGGGAGCAGCGCAGAACCGTATTGCATATGATAGTTTATAGAAACCAGCAGCTTTGTAAGTCTGTCCCTCACCAGGGGACGGAGAGGGGAGAAATCAATGGAAGTATATTTAGATAATTCCGCAACCACAAGGGCGCTCCCCCAGGTGGCGGAACTGGTTACGAAGATTATGTGCGAGGAATATGGCAATCCCTCCAGCATGCACCGCAAGGGTGTGGAGGCGGAGCAGTATCTGCGCTATGCCAGGGAGACGCTGGCGGGCATATTGAAAGTGCAGGCGAAGGAGATTTTCTTTACCTCGGGAGGTACGGAAGCGGACAATCTGGCTCTGGTGGGGTGCGCCATGGCCAACCGCAGACAGGGCAATCATCTGATTACTACCCAGGTGGAACATCCGGCGGTTCTCCAGACCATGCTGTATCTGGAGAGTCAGGGCTTTCAGGTTACGTACCTGCCGGTGGACGCCTGGGGACGGATTTCGCTGCAGGATCTGGAAAACGCTGTCCGGCCTGAAACCATCCTGATTTCCGTGATGCACACCAACAATGAGGTGGGGGCGCTGCAGCCCATAGCAGAGGCGGGGGCGCTGATCAAGCGCAAAAATCCCGGGATTCTCTTCCATGTGGACGCGGTACAGGGCTTTGGCAAGTTCCGGATACTGCCCAGACGGATGCAGATTGATCTGCTGTCCGTGAGCAGCCATAAGATTCACGGCCCCAAAGGCGTGGGTTTTCTCTATGTGGGAGAGCGGGTAAAGATCCAGCCCATCGTTCACGGAGGAGGACAGCAGAAGAACATGCGCTCCGGCACGGAAAATGTGCCCGGCATCGCCGGGATGGCCAAGGCGGCGGAACTGATCTACGCCCATTTGGACGAAGATGTGCGGCGTCTGTATGAACTGAAAGAGTACTTCGCGGATCGGATCGGCCAGGTGGAGGGCATCCGGGTCAACGGCATTCCGGAGGAGGGATGCCGGAGCACGGCGCCCCATGTGGTCAGCGTATCCATCGCCGGAATACGCAGCGAAGTGATGCTGCACGCGCTGGAGGAGAAGGGGATCTATGTGTCAGCGGGAAGCGCCTGCGCCTCCAACAAACCCCAGACCTCGGCCACCCTGAAAGCGATGAAGCTGCCCAGAGAGCTTTGGGACAGCACCATCAGGTTCAGTTTTTCTGTTTATACCACCCGGGAAGAAATTGACTATACATTGAGCGTAATGTATGATATGATTCCTATGTTGAGAAGATATACACGTCGATGAGAAGCGATGAGGCTGTAAAAAAATCCGGAAAGGATTTTTTACAGCCCCGTCAGACTACGCTGTCTTCGCCAGGGCCGTCAGGAAACGGGACGGCTGCGCAGCCTGCGCCCCGGGAGTCTGCTTTCCGGCCGGACGAACCGGAATGGCAGGGACAGGCGGGGAACAGAGAATAAGGACAGGGAGATTTATGTTTACAGCATTTTTGATCAAATATGCCGAGATCGGCATAAAAGGAAAGAACCGGTATCTTTTTGAGGACGCGCTGATCCGGCAGATAAGGCATGCCCTTAAAAAGTGTGAGGGAGAGTTTGAAATCCGCAAGACCATGGGCCGTATCTTTGTGGAGGCCCAGGGGGAGTTTGACTTTGACGAGACAGTGGAACGTCTGCAAAAAGTGTTTGGCATATGGGGCATCTGTCCGGTAATCTATGTGGAGGACGAGGGCTGGGAGAAACTTTGTGAGAGGGTGACGGCCTATCTGAAGGAAATGTACCCCGACGGGAACAGAACCTTCAAGGTCAACGCCCGGCGCAGCCGCAAGAACTATCCCAAAGACTCCATGGAAATCAACCGGGATCTGGGCGAGGTGATTCTGAACGCCTTTCCGGAGATGCGTGTGGACGTGCATCATCCGGATCTCCTGCTGAACATCGAAGTGCGGGAAAAGATCTATGTGTACTCCGAGACTATTCCGGGGCCCGGCGGTATGCCCGTGGGCACCGGCGGCAAAGCCATGCTGCTGCTGTCGGGAGGGATCGACTCGCCGGTGGCGGGCTATATGATCGCCAAGCGGGGCGTCAAGATTGACGCCGTGTATTTCCATGCTCCGCCCTACACCAGCGATCGGGCCAAGCAGAAGGTGGTGGATCTGGCCAGGCTGGTTTCCCGCTACACGGGGCCCATCTATCTGCATGTGATCAATTTTACCGATCTCCAGATGTACATTTACGAGAATGCTCCCCATGAGGAGCTTACTATTATCATGCGCCGCTATATGATGCGGATTGCGGAGGCCATTGCCAGGGAGACAGAGTGCTTGGGCCTGATCACCGGAGAGAGCATCGGCCAGGTGGCCTCCCAGACCATGAGTTCCCTGATTGCCACCAACGAGGTGTGCGAACTGCCGGTGTACCGGCCGCTGATCGGCTTTGACAAGGAAGAGATCGTGGAGGTCGCCAAAAAAATCGACACTTACGAGACATCCATACAGCCCTTTGAGGATTGCTGCACCATATTTGTAGCGAAACATCCTGTAACCAAGCCCAATGTAAAAATTATCCGTAAGCATGAGAATCATATCAGGGAGAAGCTGGACGAGCTGATGCGGACCGCCCTGGAGACGGACGAACTGATTGTTGTGACGGAGTAGCTGATTGTCGTGACGGAGTAGAGCGAGAACGCGGGAAGATTCTGCGGCACTGAATAGAACAGCCCGGCGCGTGAGCACACGCCCGGGCCATAGCGGCGGGAGGTCTGATGTTACAGGGTGTAGGGAGCAAGAGCCGCCAACACATCCTCCACATTCTCCTCGGCATGAATGTTCAGGTCGATGGGTTTGGAGAGATCCAGGCTGAAGATGCCCATGATAGACTTGGCGTCAATCACGTATCTGCCGGATACCAGATCAAAATCATAGTCAAACTTGGTGATGTCATTCACAAATGCTTTCACTTTGTCGATGGAATTCAGAGAAATCTGTATTGTTTTCATTGCTTTTTACCTCCTTGCTGGTTGCCATACTTACCTTTTGACACTGTGGGACCTGCCTGCAATTCTGCCTGGGCCGGTGTCTGAATATGTAGCATCCGAACTTCTTGCTTACATATTACTGGCAGACGGGTTAAAAGTCAAGGAAAAAACAGTACAAAAAAAGCGGGGAATACTATGAAAAATGTTGCATTTCACAATCTTGGCTGCAAAGTCAATTCTTATGAAATGGATTATGTGCAACAAATTTTGCGGGAAAAGGGATACAATGTTGTGCCTTTCGGGGAAAAGGCCGATATTTACATCATAAATACCTGTACGGTGACGAATATTGCGGACCGCAAAAGCCGACAGATGCTGCACCGGGCCAAAGCCATGAACCCGGACGCGCTGGTGGTGGCCATGGGTTGCTATGTGCAGACAGGGCAGGAGGAAGCCCTTAAGGATGACTGTATCGACCTGGCCGTGGGCAATAACCGGAAAAAAGAGATTGCGTCCATTCTGGAACGGTTCCTGGAGGAGAGAGAGAGGCGGAAGGAGACCCCGGGCCGGGAGGAAATGCCCCGGGAGGAAACCTGTAAAGTGCAGACGCCCCGGACAGAGACGCCACAGGACAAAACCCTGGGAGGCACCACGGTAATCGATATAGCACAAACCCATGAATACGAAGAGATGCAGCTTGAAAAGACGGCGGAACATACCAGGGCCTATATCAAGATTCAGGACGGCTGTAATCAGTTCTGCAGCTATTGCGTCATACCCTACGCCAGAGGACGGGCGCGCAGCCGGGCCGGGGAGGATGTGCTGCGGGAGGTCCGGGGTATGGTGAAGGCGGGATACCGCGAAGTGGTGCTCACAGGGATTCACATCAGCTCCTATGGCATGGACCGGGGGGAGGGGGAGAGCTCTTCCCGGGAGGATTACAGGGGAAGGTCCGACCTGATCGGGCTGGTGGAGGAGCTCCAGCGGCTGGATGGCCTTGCCCGGATACGGCTGGGGTCCCTGGAACCCCGGATCGTGACGGAGGAATTCGCGGCCAGGCTGGCCGCCTGCGACAAGGTATGCCCCCACTTTCACCTGTCCCTGCAAAGCGGCTGCGACGCTACCCTCAGACGTATGAATAGACATTACACTACCGGGGAATACTTTCAGAGTGTAGAGCGTCTTCGGGGAGTGTTTGACCGTCCGGCCATCACCACGGACGTGATCGTGGGTTTTCCGGGCGAGACGGAGGAAGAGTTCGAGACATGCAGGCAGTTTCTTATGCGGGTGAATTTCTATGAAATGCATATCTTCAAATATTCCCGGCGGCGGGGAACCGTGGCTGACCGTATGCCCGGCCAGCTGACGGACGCGGTGAAAACAGAGCGCGGCGCGGTGCTGCAGCGGATGGAGAAAGCGCAGTCCAGGGATTTTCGCGGCAGATACATAGGACAGGAGGTGGAAGTCCTGTTTGAGGAGTCCAGAGAGATGGCCGGAGCTCCCTGCCAGGTGGGATATACCAGGGATTATGTCCGGGTGGCTCTGCCCGGATCGGAATCCATGCAGGGCAGACTGGAGCGGGTGAGAGTCCGGGGATTTCTCTCCGACGAGGTATTGCTGGCGGAAGCCTTGCAGCTTTGACTTGAAATTTTCTGACAAATAGAGTATGATTAGAAAATAGCAGGATACATTCGTGGAGGACATATGCAGGATTTAGGGAATACACAATACTTCAAAGTACAGACAGAACCAGAGAACACCGGTGTAAAAGTGATCCTTTCCACCGTATATGAAGCGTTGACCGAAAAGGGATACGATCCGGTGAACCAGATCGTGGGCTATATCATGAGCGGGGACCCTACTTATATCACCAGCCACAAGAGCGCGCGCAGCCTGATCATGAGAGTGGAGCGGGACGAGATTGTGGAGGAACTGCTGACCGAGTATATCCGCCATAACCAGTGGCATGCATAGCGCTCTGTCCGGCCGGATAGAGCACTGGACGGAGGTGGCATTATGCGGATTATGGGGCTTGACTTTGGATCAAAGACAGTGGGGGTGGCCGTCAGCGATCCTCTGGGTATTACGGCGCAGGGACTGGAGATTATCCGGCGCGGCGAGGAAAATAAGCTGCGGCGGACTTATGCCAGAATAGAGGCATTGATCGTGGAATATGAGGTGGAAGAGATCGTGCTGGGCCTGCCCAGGAATATGAACGCCACGGAGGGGGAGCGGGCGAAGCTCACCAGACAGTTCCGGGAAGCGCTGGAGCGCAGGACAGGCCTTCCCGTGACGATGTGGGATGAGAGGCTCACCACGGTGGCGGCGGACAGGGCCATGACAGAGGCCGGTATACGCGGGGAGCGCCGGAAGGACTATGTGGACATGATCGCGGCGAGCCTGATCTTGCAGGGATATCTGGATTTCAAGGCGGGGGCCGGCAAAGACTCCGCAGGTCCGGAGCGGTAATGATTTGCATGACAACGGATTTCCTGCGGAGCGCGGGTTTTCGTTGCAGGAGGAATTGATTTGGGTAAATTGGAGAAGATCACCTTTAATCCCGACGGTGAGGCGCCAGTGGATTTTTTTGTGCTGGAACAGACCAGAATCGGCGGCTATAACTATATTCTGGTGACAGACTTTGAGGATGGCGACGGGGAGGCATTGATTCTCAAAGACATGTCTCAGGACGGAGAAGAAGAGAGTGTATTTGTCATCGTATCGGATGATGAGGAACTGCATGCGGTTGCCGGCGTGTTTGAGAACATGCTGGAAGACGTGGAATTTGTGTAGAGTTTGAAGCCGCCTCTGACAGACAGGGGCTTCTCATGACGGCTTTGAACGTTTTATGGAATCGGAGGAACATCTATTGAACAGGAAAAAAGAGAATAAGGGTGACAGCACATCCAGGTTGAAAATTATCCCTCTGGGCGGCCTGGAATTGATTGGCATGAACATTACTGCCTTTGAGTACGAGGACAGTATTATTGTGGTGGACTGCGGTCTGGCGTTTCCGGCGGACGACATGCTGGGCATCGACCTGGTGATCCCGGATATCACGTACCTGAAGGACAATGTGGACAAAGTCAAAGGATTTGTGATCACCCACGGACATGAGGATCATATCGGCGCTCTGCCCTATGTGCTGAAGGAGATCAACGTGCCGGTGTACGCCACGCGGCTGACCATGGGTATTATTGAAAACAAGCTGAAAGAGCATAATCTCATGAAGGGCACCAAGCGCAAGGTGGTGAAATTCGGACAGTCCATCAATCTGGGGCAATTCCGGGTGGAATATATCAAAACCAACCACAGCATTGTGGACGCGGCCGCACTGGCCATCTATTCCCCGGCGGGAACGGTGGTACACACAGGAGACTTCAAGGTGGATTACACGCCGGTATTCGGTGATGCCATAGACCTGACCCGTTTCGCGGAGATCGGTAAAAAGGGTGTGCTGGCGCTGATGTGTGATTCTACCAACGCGGAGAGGCCGGGATTCACTCCCTCCGAGAGGACGGTGGGAAGAACGTTTGACACGCTGTTTGAGGAGCATAAAAACACCCGGATTTTTGTGGCCACATTCGCGTCCAATGTGGACAGGGTGCAGCAGATCATCAATACGGCCTACAAGTTCGGGCGCAAGGTGGTGGTGGAAGGCCGCAGCATGGTAAATGTCATTGAGACTGCCATCAATCTGGGCTGCATCAATATTCCGGAGAATACGCTGATCGAGATTGACCAGCTTAAGAATTACCCTGACGAGAAGCAGGTGATCATCACCACCGGCAGTCAGGGGGAGAGCATGGCGGCCCTGAGCCGTATGGCCAGCAACATGCATAAGAAAATTACCATCGGCCACGGGGATACGGTGATCTTTTCGTCAAGCCCCATACCGGGCAATGAGAAGGCCGTGACCAAGATCATCAATGAACTGCTGCGCAAGGGCGCGGACGTTATTTTTCAGGATACCCACGTGTCGGGACATGCCTGCCAGGAGGAGATCAAGCTGATCTACACGCTGGTGCATCCCAAGTACGCGGTACCCGTACACGGAGAGTACAAGCATCTCAAGGCCCAGGCCAGAATTGCGGAGAATCTGGGCATTGACAAGGATCATATCTTTATCCTGTCCTCCGGAGACGTGCTGGAGCTGGATGACAACAGGGCCAGCGTCACCGGCCATGTGCCTGTGGGCAGTATTCTGGTAGACGGACTGGGTGTGGGCGATGTGGGCAATGTGGTGCTGCGGGACAGGCAGCACCTGGCGGAGGACGGCATTCTGATCGTGGTCATGAGTCTGGATAAATACAGCGGCCAGCTGGTGGCGGGGCCGGATATTGTGTCCAGGGGTTTTGTCTATGTGAGGGAATCGGACGAACTGATGGAAGAGGCCCATCAGGTGGTGGACAGCGCGCTCTCCGGCTGTCTGGACAGGGGCATAACGGACTGGGGAAAGCTCAAGAGCACCACCAAGGACGCGCTGGGCGAGTTTGTCTGGAGGAAGACCAAGAGACGCCCCATGATTCTGCCTATTATTATGGAAGTATAGTTCCAACCGTGACCGGCGGAGCCTGGCGCTCCGGGCCTACGGCCTGTGGCCCGCGGCAGGCAGAAGGAAGGAGAGTGGAGATGAGGCTGGATGGACATCTGGACCAGGCAGTGGAGAGCCTGATCGGAGCAATCAGGGAATCGGAGGCATACGGCAAATATATGCTGGCGCTTGCGGCGGTGAAGGAGCAGCCGGAGCTGAAAGAAAAGATTGACGAGTTCCGAAGAGAAAACTATGTGATGCAGAACACAGGAGACATGGCGTTTGAGCGGATCGAGCAGTTTGAGCAGGCATACTCGGATTTCAGGGAGAACCCGCTGGTGTCCGATTTTCTGGCGGCTGAACTGGCCCTGTGCCGCCAGATCCAGCAGATCAACTTCAACATCACGGAAGCGCTGAATTTTGAGTAGGAATCGGGAAACAGGTGGTACAGGCATGAACGCGAAAAGTCTTATAGCCGCGGTGTGCGGCACAATATTAAAAGTGGCATTTGCCGTATTGATTATCATGATGATCTACCGCGGCGCTATCCTGGCTTATGATTATGGGTACAGGGTTTTTGAGGAACCCGCCATGTCGGCGGGAGAGGGACGGGCCATTGTGGTGACCATCCCCGAGGATATGTCCCCTAAAGAGATGGGACAGCTTTTCCTGAGCAAGGGGCTGATCCGGGATGACAGGCTGTTTGTCCTGCAATACTATTTTTCCGAGTTCCGCAAGGACCTGAAAGCGGGAGATTTTGAACTGAGTACCGCCATGAAGGTAGAAGAGATGATGGAGGCCATGACCAGGGAGCCTGTAGTGGAGCCGGTGGAACCCGCGGGCATGGATGATCTGCCGCAGGATATTATCAACCAGGGCACGGACCCCAATGCCGCCCCTGAGGCTGACCCTGACTCCGATCCCGACGGAGAGGAAAATCCGGAGGGGGCCGAATAATTTTATGATTGCAGATGAGAGAATGGTTGCCTTTATTAATTCGTTTGATAAAGGCAACACGCCTTTTTTGGAGAATCTGGAGAAGGAAGCCCTGGCGGCGCGGGTCCCCGTGATCCGCAGGGAGACGCAGGGGCTTATCCGGTTTTTGCTGGCGGCCCACCGCCCCATGAAAATTCTGGAGGTGGGAACGGCCATCGGGTTTTCGGCGCTGCTGATGAGTGAGTATGGGCCGGAAGGCTGTCATATTACAACCATAGAGAAATGTGAGAAAAGGCTGGCGCAGGCAGCGGAGAATTTTGCCAGAGCCGGACGGCAGCAGCAGATCACGCTTCTGGCCGGGGATGCCCTGGATATCCTGCGGGAGCTGGAAGAACCCGTGGACATGATTTTTATGGATGCCGCCAAGGGGCAGTATATCCGCTTTCTGCCGGACATTCTGCGTCTGTTGCCGGAAGGCGGGCTGTTGGTGTCGGACAATGTGCTGCAGGGTGGGGACATCGCGGAGTCCCGGTACGCGGTGACTCGCCGGAACCGGACGATTCATGCCCGGATGCGGGAGTATCTCTATGAACTGACCCATCATCCCCGGCTGCGGACCTGTATCCTGCCCGTGGGGGACGGGGTGACATTGAGCGTGAAAAACTGTCTGGTTGATCCGGAGTAGGAGAGTGCTGTATGAAAGGTAGGAAACCGGAGCTGCTGATTCCGGCCTCAGGTCCTGAGGCGCTGCGGACAGCGGTGATTTTTGGCGCGGACGCGGTATATATCGGAGGGGAGGCTTACGGCCTGCGGGCCAAAGCAAAAAACTTTTCCATGGGGGAGATGGCGGAGGGCATTGCTTTCGCCCATGCCCATGGAGTGAAAGTGTATGTGACCGCCAATATTCTGGCGCACAACGGGGATCTGGAGGGAGCAAAGCGGTATTTTGCGGAGCTGCGGGATATGCGGCCCCAACGGGCGGACGCCCTTATTATCTCCGACCCGGGCCTGTTTACACTGGCCAGGGAGGTCTGGCCGGAGGCGGAGATTCATATATCCACCCAGGCCAACAATACGAACTACCGGACCTGGCTGTTCTGGTGGAAGCTGGGGGCAAAGAGGGTGGTGTCCGCCCGGGAACTGTCCCTGGAAGAAATTGCCCTGATCCGGCGTCATATTCCCGCGGAGATGGAGATTGAGAGCTTTGTCCATGGGGCCATGTGCATCTCCTACTCCGGGCGCTGCCTTCTCAGCAATTATTTTACCGGGCGTGATGCCAACAAGGGGGCCTGCACCCATCCCTGCCGATGGAAGTATGCGGTGGTGGAGGAGACCAGGCCGGGAGCGTATCTGCCGGTGTATGAGAATGAAAGGGGAACGTTTATTTTTAATTCCACAGATTTGTGTATGATCGACCACATTCCGGAACTGGCGGCAGCAGGCATCGACAGCTTCAAGATTGAGGGGCGCATGAAAACCGCCCTGTATGTGGCGGCTGTGGCCCGCGCTTACCGGAGGGCCCTGGACGATTATTTTGAAGATGAGGAAAAGTACAGGAAGAACCGGGAGTGGTACAGAGCGGAAATCGCCAAATGTACACACCGGCCTTTTTCCACCGGCTTCTATTTTGGAAAACCGGATGAAAATACCCAGATCTATGACAACAGCACCTATGTGGATGAATATACATATCTGGGGTGCGTCCGGGAGGTGTCTTCCACGATGCTGGCGCGTATTGAGCAGCGCAATAAATTCCGCGTGGGAGATGTCATTGAAATCATGAAGCCCGACGGCGGCAATGTGGAAGCGACGGTGGAGGCGATGTACGACGGCGACCTGCAGCCGGTGGAAAGCTGTCCCCACGCGAAGCAGCGGATCTGGCTGCGTCTGTCCCGGGCCGCGGAGATGTATGACCTGCTGCGGGTCCGGAATGATCCTGACGGACGCTGAAATGATCCCTTTCCTGTCCGGTATACATCGCGCAATCCGGGCATGACAGCCAAACCCTTGCTTTCTGGCTGAAAAAAGGGTATTTTATGAAAGAAATAAGGCAGGGAAAAACTGCCGGATCTATCACCAGTCATTTGCGGAGAACGTTTTGCATATGCCTGAATCTACATAACAATGAAAAGGAGTAAGCTGTATGAGCGAGACGATCAATGTGGAGGAGCTTTTCGGCAGCAGGGTATTTACCCTGGGGAAGATGAAGGAGAGGCTGACGAGGCAGGTGTTTGCCGAGGTAAAGCGTGTCATGGAGCAGGGGGGAGAGCTGCCCCTGGCCACGGCCGACGTGGTGGCCAAGGCCATGAAGGACTGGGCCGTGGAGAACGGCGCGACCCATTACACACACTGGTTCCAGCCCCTGACCGGCATCACGGCGGAGAAGCACGACGCGTTTGTCTCCCATCCCGACAGCGAGGGGCGGATGCTGATGGAGTTCTCCGGAAAGGAACTGATCAAGGGAGAGCCGGATGCCTCTTCTTTTCCCTCCGGCGGTCTGCGGGCAACCTTTGAGGCCAGAGGCTACACCGCGTGGGATATGACTTCTCCCGCCTTTCTGAAGGAGGATGCCACAGGAGTGATTCTTTGCATTCCCACGGCGTTCTGCTCCTATACCGGGGAGGCTCTGGATAAGAAGACCCCCCTGCTGCGCTCCATGGAGGCTATCAGCCAGCAGGCTCTGCGGATTGTACGCCTGTTCGGCAACACGGAGGCTACCAGAGTGGTGCCCAGCGTGGGGGCGGAGCAGGAGTATTTTCTGGTGGACCGGGAGAAATATTTACAGCGGGAAGATCTCATTTTTGCGGGGAGAACCCTGTTTGGTGCTCCTGCTCCCAAGGGGCAGGAACTGGAGGATCACTATTTCGGCACCATCCGGGAGCGGATCGGCGCCTATATGAAGGATCTGAATATGGAACTCTGGAAGCTGGGCGTGACTGCCAAGACCCAGCACAATGAGGCGGCTCCGGCCCAGCACGAACTGGCGCCCATCTATGAGTCCGCCAACATAGCGGTGGACCACAACCAGCTTGTCATGGAGACCATGAAGAAGGTGGCCGGCCGTCATGGGCTGACCTGTCTGCTGCACGAGAAGCCTTTTGCGGGGGTAAACGGTTCCGGCAAGCATGACAACTGGTCTCTGTGTACGGACAATGGGGTGAATCTGCTGGACCCCGGCGACACGCCCAACGCCAATATCCAGTTTCTTCTGGTGCTGGCCTGCGTCATGAAGGCTGTGGATACCCATGCGGATCTGCTGCGCCAGAGCGCTTCCGATGTGGGCAATGATCACAGGCTGGGCGCCAATGAGGCTCCGCCTGCGATTATATCCATGTTTCTGGGGGAGCAGCTGGACGATGTGGTGAAGCAGCTGGTGGAGACCGGCGAGGCGGCGCACCTGATCGAGGGGGGCAAGCTGGAGACTGGTGTATCCACCCTGCCTGATTTTGAGAAGGATGCCACGGACCGCAACAGGACTTCCCCCTTTGCCTTTACCGGCAACAAGTTTGAGTTCCGCACGGTGGGTTCTTCGGACTCCATCGCCAGCCCCAACACCACATTGAACGCCATTGTGGCGGAGGCCTTCTGCGAGGCGGCGGATACGCTGGAGAGGGAGATGGCGCAGGGCAAGGAGTTTGAGCTGGCGGTGCATGATCTGATCAAGGAGTACATGACCAGACATCAGCGGATCATTTTCAACGGGGACGGCTATTCCAAAGAGTGGGTAAAGGAGGCGGAGCGCAGGGGACTGCCCAATATAGGCTCCATGGTGGAGGCGGCCGGTACGCTGACTACGGATAAGGCCATCCGGCTGTTTGAAAAATTCGGTATTTTCAACAGGGCGGAACTGGTATCCCGGGAGGAGATCCTGTATGAGACCTATGCCAAAACCATCAATATCGAGGCGCTGACCATGATCAATATGGCCAATAAAAAATATATCCCCGCGGTGGTGGGCTATACCAGGACCCTGGCGGATACTGTGATCGCGGTGAGGGAAGCCGGCGCGGATGCCGCCGTGCAGGCGGAACTGCTGGGGGAGGTGAGTGTGCAACTGGCCGCCGCCAGAAAGGCGTTGAAGGAGTTGGAGAGCGCCACCGCCCGGGCCGGCTTGGTGGGGGATGCCCGCGCGCAGGCATTTTTCTACAAGGATACCGTGAAGGCGTCCATGGATGCGCTGCGCGCTCCCGTGGACGCCCTGGAAATGCTGGTGGATAAGAAGATCTGGCCCGTGCCCTCCTATGGGGAACTGCTTTTTGAGGTGTAGGTCCGGCGGCAAAGTTTCCGGGGATGTATGGAGGAATATCAAGGCACGGCGGGAATCTGGCGCAGCCAGGAGTCCTGCCGTGCTTATGTCATAGAAAAAACATTGAAACATTGAAAATTTTTCTTTTTTTTGCATTTTCCTCTTGCAAAATGGAAATACTTCGTGTATAATCTATCAAGTAATCAACAAATAGCGCTATCGCCAAACGGTAAGGCAACGGACTCTGACTCCGTCATTTTCCAGGTTCGAATCCTGGTAGCGCTGCTTGAGAAACCCCGGTGGAGAGATTCATCGGGGTTAATTTTTGTTGTGAAATCAAGGGTTTGCGGGATCTGAAGCCGTAAATTATTCTATGGGCATGGAAAATGCCGCCAGTAACATTTTACTGGTTTTTCGGTAAAAATCCTCCTTTTTGAGAATGGATAGGTCAATTCATAGGTCAATTTATACTGCATGTCAAAGAAACTTGCAGTCCGAAAACAAGAGATAGACCGCCAGCACCACACTATTCCGAACCCAAAGAACCAAGGAGAAAAAGACAAGCATTGCGGAAATGTGCATAACAGGCTATTCCGTCATGGATAACTCTGTTCACAGCACATGGAAAAGCGAAAGAGCCGCTTTCCCACGTCCTGCAAACAGAGTTACCCACAACTCCATAAAACAGCCAGTTATACACATTACCACGAATGCCGACCGCTACGGCATCCTATTCATTTCTATATTAACAAATAGCAAAGCCAATGTTGTTATTGTTCATTTGAATATATATAATATAAAACAATCCTAAAAGCAAAAATTTGAAGTGAAATTAAAAAAATTTACAACTTATGCCGAGAAAACCGTACTTATATATTGAAAGCAGCTTTCAAAAAGATACAGGGGAGGAAAATTCATGTGGAAGATAATCGGATTGTAGAGTTATACTGGGAGCGAAATGAACAGGCAATTAAAGAAACCTCTTTAAAATATGGTGGATTATGTACACATATTGCCCAAAATATTCTATCCAGCTACGAAGATAGCGAGGAATGTGTGAATGATACATTTTTTGCTGTATGGAATGCGATTCCAGATGAGCGTCCAAATATATTTTCAGCTTTTGTAAGCAGAATTACAAGAAATCTGGCATTAAAAAAATATGAATATCTTTCTGCGGCAAAGAGAAATCCTGCTGCAATTACATCTTTAGATGAATTAGGGGATTGTGTATCTGGAACAAACAGTGTCGAATCTGAATTTGAAAAACGGCATATAGAACGCACAATTGATAAATTCCTTTGGCGGCAGAATGAGGAAAAGAGAAATGTTTTCATTAGACGTTACTGGTATTTTGATTCCATTGAAAACATTTGTAAAAGCACGGGTTTTACGCAAAGCAAAGTAAAATCCATACTATATGGAATGCGTCAGAAGTTAAGAGGTTACTTAGAAAGCGAGGGATTTGAGGTATGAATAAAAAACAGCTTTCAGAGCATATTGGAAACATTGATGACAAACTTGTTCAACAGGCCGAGCTGATTCCTAATTATGTCATGCGGAATCGGAAAAAGAGAATAAAACAACTTTTAGCAACTGCGGCTGTTCTGGTACTGATGTTTTCCAGCTTTAGTGTTGGCGCAATGGCTTTTTCCCGCGAAATCATTGTAGAAGTACCAGTAACACAGGAAATTATAGAATTAGAGGGAATCAATCTTTCACTAATACTTCCCGATAGCTGGAAAGGGCAATATGTGGTAGAAAAGAATGGGCAGAACTATATTGTTTATCATTTACAGAGCAAAAAAAATGTCAGTGATAGAATAAGTCCGTGGGACGGCGGCGTCCTTTTTACGATTGTCTGCTACGAAGAAGCTATGACAGAAGAACAATTCATAGAAAATGGTCTTGATTTCACGGCGTATCGATATATTTTAGCGACAAGTAACAAGACATATGTTCTTCATTATGCGAGTGATGTACAGTATGACCCAGAGAATGAAGAACAGAAAATAGCATATAGTAAAATGATGTCTGAAATTAAAGATATTCAATTTGTGGTTGATGATGTATTCGGGAAGTAACTATCAAAGAACAGCCTGCAATGGACATTTTATATGTCAGTTGTATAAGGGTTAAAAATGCGATGAAAGAAAGGAGTGCTACAAGCATGAACAAGAAGAAAATCACAGTAGGTATTGGGGTTATTAGTGTCATTATCATAGTTGTTATAGCGGTACTTTTTCCTACATTAACCCCAAAACAACAAATGGTTTTTGTTTCAGGCAGATTATTTGTGTCCACAAATCAAGATGTTTCAGAAATGGTTCTGCGGGAAGCAGAAGTTTCAGAATATGATTCACCTTATATTGGCATAATCGAATCTGCCGTCAGTAGAGCGAAAGAACCGAGCGTGGAGCTTCAATCAAACTTCGGATGTATTGGTTCCGAAATAATATTTAATGGCAATGGTATTGCTGTCAATTTGAATGGACAATGGATACAATTTGAGCCAAAAGAATCTGCCGATTTATCACAAAGTTTTTATTAATCAAAACCCGAAAAATGTGAAAGAAGAGTTCAAAAGTTTTAGCTTGCTAACATCGATTGGATTTGTCAATTACATTAATAGCAGTCAGATGCTTAATTCTTTATATAAATTAGTAAATGATAATGAAATGGACATTTTAAGCAGTATAATATCAGGAATACCGGTAAGTAACTATAGTAACTTGTTATATATGAAGAGCTTTCAAGATACAAGTTCGTCAATATTGCTCACTAGGGCAATATTTTTTCCTTTCTGATTTTAGATGTTTGTGTCTTGCATATTGATTTTTTCAACGCATTTCTATAAAATCAAACATATATTTCGTTGGGAGAAGAGCCAGCAGACAAGTACATGGAACTGTACGAAGCAATATGGCGGGACCGGGCGACATGCGCCGGATCGGTTATGCCAAGCAGAACTTTTCCGAAAAGCAGGAGGTTTATTATATGCTGGAAGAAATATCATTTCCTGAACAGGAGTACGAATCGATTCAAAATTATTTAAGCAAACTGGGGTATTGTTATACCACCAGGGTATATAAAGAAATCGGGAAATATAAGGTTGGGGAATTATATACTGCCCCATGGGGTGATGTACTGAAAATAGACGAAGTAAAAACATACTGGAAAGTATCAGATCGCCCGTTTTATGACGAAATGAATGATGACGAAAAGGCAGAGATTCGTAAATATTCAGAAGATATAGGATTACCGTATGAATTTATAAAATTTTCTAAAAGTACAGTATCGTTATATTCCGACAGCAGAAACACATTTCCAAAAAGGGAGAAAGAATATCGTTCTGCTCATCCGTAACTATGAGCAGATGCTGGCCGATGATTTGAACTTAAAAACGGAAATCACCCTGCCCTGGTGGGAGGGTGAGGTTGTTGGGCATCTGGTTGGCGGAGTACCAAGGGGATTTTCGGTATATCTTGAAATATAGCATTGACGGCAAGTACATCCCATATCAGGGCGCAAAATAAATGATGAACGGTTTTGAATTGTTCAAAAGTAGATAAAAAGTTGGAAATTATCCTTTATAATAGAACTTCAATAATAGAAATTGCGATGCAGTTTCCATTATATGTTTTTACAATTTCATCGCAAGATGAGAAGCAGGGGGACACATTTATGCAGGAGAAAAAGTTTGGAACAATCCGCTACGACAGGCCGGATTACGCGGCATATGCGCAGAGGATAGCAAAATACGCATCGGATATCAGCAGTGCAGGAACGATAGACGAACTGAGCCATGCCCTGGAAGAATTTTTTGCCGACCGGGCCTGCGTTGAGACGATGGAAACGCTGGCTTTTATCCGCTGCTATCAAGACTGCACAGACAAATTTTATCAGGAAGAGATGCAGTATACCCAGGCCCAGGCGGCTATGACGGACATCTCCCCTATCTATGATGCGCTGCTGGAAAGCCATTACCGCAGTGAGATTGATGCCAGGTTTGGCCGGCAGTTTCTACAGAAAATGGAGAAAGAACGCTCCTTGATCAAGGGCGGACTGGAACTGCTGGGCCGGGAACAGGAACTGATTGCCCAATTTCAGAACAGGATCTCCGCCATGAAGTTTCCTTATGGAGGACAGGAAATATCCTCCGCAGAGCTGTCAAAATATAAGGAGAGCCGGGACCCCGCCACCAGAAGAAACGCCAGAAAAACGATCCGAAAAGCCTTTGCTGACAGCAGTGAGGAATATTTGCGTGTGCTGGGGGAACTTGTAAAGGTGCGCGGTCAGATTGCCAAAGCAAACGGATACGCCAATTACCTGGAATACGCCAACACCGAAAAAGGCCGGTACTCCTACGGAGAAAAAGAGCTTGCCCAGCTATGCCAGCTTGTGCGCAGAGAGTTGGTTCCTCTCAAAGAACGTCTGTATGAGAAACTAAAGGATCGCCTTGGCCTCGACGCATATACCGCTGATGACACAGGCATTTATTTTGAGGCAGGCAATCCTGCGCCGCTGGGGGATGCGGAATTTTTACTGGAGCAGGCCGGTAAGATGTATGCGCAAATGGACCAGGGCTTCTCCGCGCTGTTTGAAACCATGAAAACCGGCGGATATTTTGACTGCGGGAAATCAGACCATAAAATAACCGGCATGGGCTTCTGTACGGAGATCTACTCCGAAAAGCTGCCGTTTATTTTTGGCAACTGCACCGGACGCCACTCAGATGTGGATATTCTGGTGCATGAGTTTGGACACGCAATTCAGATGAAGCGGAGTATGGAACGCTTTTCTGTGCCGGAGTATTGGACAATGCCGAATGATCTGTCTGAAATTCCGTCAAAGGCCATGGAACAGTTGAGCTATGAGTATGCGCCCCTGTTTTTTGGTGAGTGCGCCGGACAGTTTGTGGAGACACACCTAATCACCATTCTGGAGGAAATTTGCGGCTACTGCATGATCCATGAATTTGAGACGTTCCTATATACGGCAGATGCTTTTCAGTCCGAAGCTGTTATTGCCGAATACAACCAGCTGACGGAAGATTATGACACTGGCATCGACTATAGCGTGTGTCGGTCGTATATGGATGCGGGGGCGCTGCTGGTGCAGAATAAGGGAATCTATATGTTCCCCAGGTATCTGGTCAGCTATGCGCTGTCCGACATCTCCGCAATCAGCATACGCCTTGCCTATGAGGCAGATAAAGAAAAAGGCTTGGCTGTTTACAAAAGGCTGTGCGAAATGGGCGGCTCCATGGAATACGATGATGCCATGAAGTCCCTGGGACTGCCGCTTCCTTATACAGAGCAGGCCATTATTGCAGTAAAGGACTATCTGGCTGAGAAGCTGGAGCTTGCAGAGAAATTTGATTAAAAAGGAGCTGAAAACCATGTACGACAATCCGATTTTATACACCGATGGGACGGCGAAGGAAGAAGATTTAGACCGCATTGAGCAGAAATTTCATATAAAAATCCCCAAGGAGATGCGGGAACACTATCTGGCCTATAACGGCGGATGCCCGGAAAGAACCGTTTTTACGGACAAAAACGGCGACGGTTATGTAGTAGACCTGTTCATCCCCGTGCGGGACGGAAGAAAGAGGCCCCTGGAGAAAACGCTGAGCCTTTTGAGAGGGGACAACGGCGTCATCCCGGACTGGCTAATTCCCTTCGCCGAGGAGGACGGTGGAAATCTCTTTTGCTTCAGCGTAAGAGAATCCGACTTTAGCGCCATCTATTACTACGATCACGAGTTTGAGTATGGCGAGGACCCGGAGGAGCATATCACCTATCTGGCGGAATCCATCACAGCATTTATCAATGCTCTGACCGAGAATGAGGATGGCGAGGACGACGAGGACGATCTTGAGGACGATGAAGAGTAAGCGGCTCAAATACATGGCTGGATTGGCAGCGCTCCTTCTGGTGATCTGTCTCTTTCGGAGCTGCTGTGACGCTTTGTTTGTGGCGAGTCGGGAGGTCTTCGTCTCGCCCCAGGGGACAAACACCATCATCATCGAGTACGACCATGTATGCCGCCCGTATGTTTATCAAAAGACCTGGTACGGGAAGCGGGAAATCTGGACCTATCCGGGCGGCGGCTTTATGGAGACTGTGTCTTTTGGCGTAGAATGGCTGTCGGAGACTCAGTTCCGAATGACCTACGATGATAAAAATGACGCATTTGACGAGGAATATATCATTACGATACCGGAATGAACAAAAACAGCAAGTGTCTGTATCAATGCCCAGAACAATTACTGGCCCTGCACTTGGGACAGAAATCGTTCTGCCCATACCTGGTACTGATACAGACACTTGCGGAACTGGAATTAGGAGGAAATGTGGATGGAGCAGAAGATCCTTGCGTTTATGAAGGAGAACGGCATCGCCATCTTTGCGGAGGCGGACCATACAACCGGGGCCGTTCATATCGAAAAGCTGGATGATCTGGAGAGTTGGGATTTGTTCCAGCAGCTGGTGTTGTACTCTGATGTGGAGACCCTTTGCGACAGTACCGATCGGCCCTTCCCCTTTCAGGTCTGGGGGCAGGGCGGCACCGGATGTCTCCTCTCCTGGCTGGATGATGGCAGGGCCGCTGCGGTGTTTTTTGACAGCGAGCTGTCGGGGCCGGCGTTCACGAAATGGGTCAGGGAGCTGGACCAGAAGGTGCGTGGGATTTATTCATAAGCAAAACAGGCAGTTCTATGTGTTGCTGTATTGATACATTAGCAATTTCGCTAATTCTGGATTGAACTGCAGAATTTTCTATACTTTATTCGGAGCGGTAAATCGGAATTTTGGTAGAACTTTCTCTATGTTTTTTCGTCTGTATAAGTATTTGCTTTTAGGGAGGTCATATGTATGAAAAAGCAACTGTTGCTGCTTTTAACGCTGAGTTTTCTTTTGGTACTTGCTGCCTGCGGGCCGTCCGACTCAAACGTTGCTTCTATCATGGATTCTGTGACAGAGGTTGAGATTACGCACATACTCAGCGGCACTGAGTCGCAATGGACAGTAGATGGTGACAAGCTGGAAACTTTGAAAAACTGGATTTCAGGTTTGCATTACAGTATGGTTCAGTTTGAGGATGGGAACTCTCCCGGCGACGCGGATGGCGGAGAAGTATATAGCTTTAGCATGACAGACATAGATCATCCGGGCTTTTCTTATGTCATTAACGGGCCGGATAGATGCTATCTTTTGATGGATGGAAATTGGTATTCGGTATCCAATCCATCTAATCCGCCTGTGGCAGAACCTCAATGGGAGAAACTGACCATTGAATTGGTTAAAGAGTTGGCGAAAAAAGGGGATGCCCTGTCATGGAGCGATTTTGAACCATATCGCTATACAGACATCGGTTCAGGGCTGCATATTTACTTTTACGAAATAGACGAAAACTATTGCCTTGTGATTGGCGGCGGAGATACACAAACCGCTCCTCTGTATATACGGTTGGTTTTAAAACCATACGACCATGAATTTCTGGACGATAAAGCGTATATTGAAATACGAACCCAAAATGTGGATGATTTTATAAACAGTCAAAACAATTAAATTCCATTTTATCTGGAAGTTATCCACGATGAATTAAAACTTTCAAGAGAGGAGGAAACAGCTATGCCCGGAAAATTCGATTTCTTTTGGACAACGATGGAGCTGTGCGATTGGAGAGAAGAATGGAACGATGACAAGGTTCTCGGGCCAGTGATCCGGTATCTGTCGAAACAGGAGGACCAGATCATTTTTGCGTTCGATGATCTTATGACGGAGTTGCTGTATGACCTGGATACGAAAAAGCTGGCGGAGCAATGCGAGAAGGTTGACCCGCTGATGTGTGACGACACATTTTTATATTCCAGGTGCGTCGCTTTGATCAATGGGCCGGATTTCTATGAGAAGGTCAAGCGGGGGAGAATGAAAAAGGTATGGAGCATGGATTTTGAAGCCCTGCTCTATGTTCCGGGGAAGGCGTGGGCATTGAAACACCGGCGTTCCGCTGACGATTACCCCCATAGTTCTCCATTGAGCTATGAAACCGGCAGCAATGAGGAAGGCTGGAATAAATAGATTCCGATTGGATGGAGCCGTTGCCAAGTTGCGGGAGGATGTATACGATGGACAAAAAAGCTGCCGTCGCCGAAAATGCACTGAACAGCAAGAAATGCAGAGACTTCAAAAGGGAAAGCCCTAAAATGATTGACAAGAAAGGACAAATCGTATGTCAGACAGCAAAGTAATGATCAAAGCGCCCATGAAAAAGGTAAAAGCCCGGTTCCCGGACTATGAGGATATGGAGTTTGAGAGGCGGGGGGATTGGACGCTGGCGGAGGATTACTCCGGCACCCAGCTTTTTGGCTGGGGGACCTCTGACTGGGTGGAGCTGGCCGGTCAGGACGAACTGATCTACGCCTGCTATGATGAAAACATGAACGCGGAGTTTATCCATGTCAAGGATGGTATTTGCCTCCGGGTCTACACGCAGTATGATGGCGAGGTAGAGACTGACGAGGGCGAGGACCCGGATACCTCCATCAAGGGATGGTCCGATGTGGCCGACTACATAGACGAGTATATGGGGTAGATCCTTTAAGAGAGGTGCCGCTATGGACTATAAAATATTGATTGTGGACGATGAACCCGATATTGTCTCCATGCTTGCCAGCTTTTTTACAGGAAAAGGCTATCAGACCCTGACAGCCCACAGCGGAGCGGAAGCACTCAGGAAAATCGGACAGACTCCGGACATCATCCTGCTGGACATCAATATGCCGGATATGGATGGTCTGGAGGTCTGTGAGCTGATCCGGGATCGTGTCTCCTGCCCTATCCTCTTCCTGACAGCCCGGATTGAAGATGCCGACAAGGTGAAGGGGCTTTCTGTGGGCGGAGATGATTATATCCTCAAACCGTTTTCGTTAATGGAGCTGGAGGCGAGAGTCTGCGCCCATCTGCGGCGGGAGGCGCGGCACAAGACGGATACCCGGTTAAAGTTTGCCGGAGATCTTGTCATAGATTATACCCAGCGTCAACTGTTCTATGGGAAAGAGGAAATTCCTGTGACAAAAAAGGAATTTGATATTGTGGAGCTGTTGTCCCAAAATCCGGGACAGGTATTTGATAAAGAGCGAATCTATGAAAAAATCTGGGGCTATAACAGCGAGGGGGACAGCGGTGTTGTTGCGGAGCATATCCGCAGGATCAGGATAAAAATTGCCGCACACACAGATCACGCTTATATTGAAACAGTTTGGGGGTGCGGTTATAAATGGAGCTGTTAAAACGCCGGTGGCGCGATCTCTCCCTTCGGAAGACCCTGGTGGTCTATATCACCGCCGCCGCCCTTCTGGCTCTGGTCCTCTGTGGGATGACCAACGACCTGTGCGGCATGGGGATCAGGGAGATCCACGCCGGCTACCTGGACAGCATGGAAAAATACTACCTTACCAACGAGCGGGGGGAGCGGCTGGGGCAGGGGGCCTATATCGGCGCCGATGTGATCCCCTTGTCCCCCGAGGACCAGAAGGCAGTGGACATCCTCCGGGCCCTGCCCACGGTGATGACACCGGTGTGGTCCGCTCTCTGCATCCTGGGGGCGGCGCTGCTTTTCTACCGGAACAAGCTCAAACGCCCCCTGGCAGAGCTGCGGCTGGCATCGGAAAAAATATCCCAAAACGACCTGGACTTTACCGTCGCCGTCCACAGCAGGGATGAGCTGGGGCAGCTCTGCGCCTCCTTTGAGACCATGCGGGCGGCCCTGGCTCAGAACTTCTCAGAGATGTGGCGGCAGATGGAGGAGCGCAAGCGGCTGAATGCCGCCTTTGCCCATGATCTCAGGACGCCGCTCACTGTCTTGAAGGGATACAATGAGATGCTGCAGGCCAGCGGAGACGAGCAGACCCGCACCACCGCCATTACCATGCAGCGGCATATCTCCCGGTTGGAGAACTATGTGGATACCATGAGCCGGCTGCGCAGGCTGGAGGACACACAGCCCACCTACCGGCAGACGCCCCTGAAAGCTCTCGCGGCCTCTTTGTATGAAAGCGGGACGATCATCTGTGAACGGGCTGAGAAGCGTTTTTCCATGCAGAACCGGACAACTTCGCCGGCACTGTCATTGGATGGGGATTTGATCTCTCAGGTATACGGCAATTTGATAGCAAATGCCACGCGGTACGCTGTCTCATCAATCGAACTTTGTCTGGAAGAAACACAGGAGGGGTTGTTGCTGTCTGTATCGGATGATGGGCCCGGTTTTGATAAAATCAGTCTGGAAAAGGCGGTTGATCCTTATTTTACCAAAGAAAAGGCAGAACACTTCGGCCTTGGCCTTTATACCAGCAAAATGCTCTGTGAGCATCATGGCGGCTGGCTGCGGGTTGAGAATCCCCCTTCCGG
>CAJUAB010000027.1 GCA_910583845.1 uncultured Acetatifactor sp. | reverse complement strand
ACGCGTTACTCACCCGTCCGCCACTGAAACAGAAATCACTAGGTTTCATTCTGTTTCCGTTCGACTTGCATGTGTTAGGCACGCCGCCAGCGTTCATCCTGAGCCAGGATCAAACTCTCATGTTAAAAGTTTTGTCCTGCCAGTTGTTATCTGGCATTACTGTCTTTAGGTTTTGTTCTCTGAAATATACTTCGCAGTCTCCCCGGCCTTTCGGCCCGGTCCTCTGCTTCAAGAATTTTCAGGGTTGCATTGCTGTTTATTTGTCAAGGTCCTGGGAGCTGACGCACCAGCTATCGCTCCGTACTGACGCTTCAAGCCAGCGTTCCGAGCTGTTGCACTGAACTATCGCTCCTGCAAGTATACTCCCATGCCCGGGCAGATTTGCTTCTGGCAATAACTGCTCTGAGCAAGCATACTTTTCATTTCGGATGACATCCGTCATCCAACGGAGAAGGAGGGATTTGAACCCTCGCGCCGCTATTAACGACCTGCACCCTTTCCAGGGGTGTCCCTTCAACCTCTTGGGTACTTCTCCAGACAGTTGATCCATTCTTATATATTCCATTTATTGTGGAGACAATCCCTTATCTCCCAGCGGAGAGAGTGGGATTCGAACCCACGCGCCCTTGCGGACAAACGGTTTTCAAGACCGCCTCGTTATGACCACTTCGATATCTCTCCAAGAGCAATTACAAAGCTACTGACGAAGCCATTCTCTTTGACCTGTTTCCCAGCGGCAAGGACTATAATAACAAATAAAACATAAGCTGTCAACAACTTTTTTAAAAAATTTGTATTTTTTTTGAAGTTCTTCTTTGTAGCAAAAAAGGATGGCTTTGACCATCCTTTTTTGCTACAGAATAAAATCTATATACACACACGGGATCGCAGGAAAACGCTCCGATTTACTCCTTGACAGCCCCGATATTGACACCCTTGACAAAATACTTCTGCAGGAAAGGATACAATATCATGAAAGGAAGGATCGCCGCTATAATACCCGCATTGTACAATGTGGTCTGCGACACCGCATAGGCCGTAGGCGGCGTATCGCCGTCCATAATCATAACGCGCAGCTTATACTGGAAGTTCACGAATTCAGGGGATGTAATATAAATCTGAACCGTGGAATAATCATTCCATACGCCTACGGCAAACATCAGTCCGATGGAAGCCAGAGCCGCCTTGGACAGAGGCAGCACAATCCGCAGGAAAATACCCATGGGGCTACATCCGTCTATCCTTGCCGCCTCATAAAGGCTGGACGGAATACCTTCAAAGAAGTTTCTCATCAATACGATATTATATACATTGATGCCATGTTTGATGACCAGTATCCACATATTGTCGATCAATCCCAGACGTCTCATAACCAGGTATTCCGGAATCATACCGCCGGAAAAAATCATGGTGACCAGCAGGAAATATGCCAGAATGTTACGACCGGGCATATCAAACTGAATCAGTACATATCCTCCCAGCGTACAGAGCACCAGACCGAACAACGTACCAAGGATGGTGGTGATGAAGGAGTTGTACAGGGGTCTCAGCAGTCCCCGCTCCTGCATGATGACACGATAGCCGTCCAGCGTAAAATCGCTGGGCCACAGCCGGAACTGGTACACGCCGACGGCATTGAAGGAGTCCACCAGAACCTTCCACATGGGCATCAGAATAATCAAGCCTATGATGATGAACAGCACATAGTTCACAACAGAAAAGACACTGACTTTTTTCTTGGGTTTGCGATAAATCGCTTTTGTCTCAGCCATATCCGCACCTCCTACACAATACCGCGGCCGCGGACTTTCTTGCTGGCCTGGTTACAAATCAACACCAAAATACAGCCGACAATGGAGCGGAACAGACCCACTGCCGTGGAATAGCCGTAGTCCGGTCTTGCCACCGAGAAGGTCTGCCGGTAGATATAAGTACCGATTACATCCGACACATCATATACGGCAGAATTGTACAATACAAATACGGATTCGAAGAGGTTCAGCACCTTTGCCAGATTCAGGATCAGCACGGTGATAATCGTGTTGGCCAGAGCGGGCATGGTGACATAGCGGATCTTCTGAAAACGCGTCGCGCCATCAATGTCAGCCGCCTCATACAGCTCCGGGCTGATCCCGGAAAGCGTGGCCAGGAATATGATGGTGCCCCATCCTGTCTCCTTCCAGATATTGATGATATAAAAAATCGGACGCCACATACTGGAAGTCGCCAGAAAATGAATGTTGCTGTCATTTTCGCCCAATACGCCCAGATCCCTCAACATACCGTTCAGCATACCCGTGTTGGAGGGAGACAAAATCAGGGTGAATATGGAAGCAACCACCGCCCAGGACATAAAGTGGGGCAGATAGATAACCGTCTGCAATGTTTTCTTGGCAAAAAGGCTTCCCATCTCATTCAGAAGAATGGATACAAGCACGGACGCAAAAGTTGTCAGAAACAGCTTCACGATACTCAGAATCAGTGTATTGGCAAACGCGGACCAGAAAGCATCCGCCTGGAACATTCTTTCAAAATGTGCAAAGCCAATCCAATGCGGCGTACCGGGGCCTGCTTTATACTCCATAAAGGCATAGCGGATTCCCAGCATGGGCCAGTAATTCATAATAAGCACAAAAATAAATACAGGTAAAAACATGATGTAGTGACCCCGGTTGTTCCAGATCCGGAGCCTTAAGGATTTCTGTCTGACCTCGACACCGGTAGATGTCACAATTTTTTTCTTTTTGCTCATACCACCCTTTTCCTTTCCTGCATAAGAATAAGTACTTGTGATCAATAAAATTCGCCATTTTCCCCGACACATGCAAGTGGTAACCCCTTAGGATAATGGCAAATTTTATTGCCCGTGAGGATAAAGAAACCAATACCCCGCCGCAAGCAGCGGGGTATTGCCCTTTCGCAGATCATTACTCTGCGGAATTCAACTCTGTCAGAATCTGCTCAATCAGAGAACCTACGGTATTCACATACTTCTCCATAGCCGCGTCCACATCGCCGCCGTTTACAACTACTTCAGCGATTGCCACATTCCTGGCATCCACGATATCAGCGGATCTCTCACTGTAGGTATCGGAGGAAGGAGAAACAGGCGCGTCCACGCAGTTGTCTGTGAAGAACTTGTTACTGATACTCTCCAGATCACCGACGGTAGCGTATCCGTTGGTCAGAGGAGAAACCACCAGCAGGGGATCAAGATGGTTCTTGGTGGAGAGCTTGGTCTCAGGCTCCGCCACGCTGGGAAGCTGATGGAACTCGCCTGCCGCGTAAGGACCGTATACCTTCTCTTTTTCCGTGCCGGCGTTCAGGGTAAAGCCGTCGCTGGCCTCGGTGGACCACTCAAGGCCTTCAGCACCATATGTCCAGAGCGTCTGAACCTTGTCGCCGTCCATCATGGTAGCCAGGAAAGCGTCAAAGATCGCCTGCTCACGGGAATCGTCCCCGTCGCCATCGTCAATGATAACCCACACGGGAGCTTCTCTGTTCAGGAAACCGCCCCAGGAATTCTGGATCTCAGCAATGGGAGGCAATTCATAAACATCGCTGGGCAAGTTGTTCTTCTCCAGGTTGTCAATCACATTTTTGTACCACTGGCCTGCCCAGTAGGTAAATACGCCTGCGGAACCGGACTGCTCTGCGCCCCACCACTTCTCACGGGCCTGCTTGGTGCCAGCGGTAAAGCTGTCGGGGTCGATTACCTTATCCACATAATAAGCCTGCTTTAATCTCTCCAGCGCGGCTTTCGTGGCGTCTGTCTGGAAACCGTCATACCATACGCCGTCTGCGCCCTGGATGATGCTGGGATAAGCATCCTGCCAGAACTCCGCCGTATAGTTGATCCAGGGAGCCTCGCCTCCGATCAGACCGGCGGAGATAAAGCCATAGGTATCGCCATTTACGCCGTTGCCGTCAGGATCTTCCTGTGAGAACTTCAGCAGCATGTTGTAGAAATCGTCATAGGTCTTGATATCCTCGCCCTTGAGTCCCACATTGTCCAGCCAGGACTGCTTGACATAGGTGACACAGCCATTGCCGTATGTAGGCGCAAAGCCGTACAGATGTCCCTGAGCGTCCTTCATTCCCTCGTTGATACCGGTCAGTTTCAGACGGCCGCTGGTATTGAACTCGGCATTGTCATACGCGCTGGCCATGTCCCACAGAAGGCCTGTGCCCTGATACTGCTTCATCATGTTGGCGCTCATGATCATTACGTCAGGATACTGCTCACTGACGAACTTACGGCCCACATACTCATTGTACTTACTGTGGTCGCCCACCTCAAACTCGATGTTGATCTCGTGGCCGATGGCCTCTCCGATCGCCGCCTCCAGCTGGGGAATAAACGCATCCCTCACCTTGATCTGCGCCTCAGTCTCCTGCTTGACGGAGTTTACGGTACCGTCTACCATAACCTTCAGATCGGTGAGAACATAACCGCTGTTGCCCTCGGGAGTCTCTGCCTCATTACCGGCGGCGTTATTCTCCGCAGGGGTGCTTTCCGCATTGCCGGAATTGCTCTCTGTGTTGTTTGCGGCACTGTTGCCGCCGTTGTTGCTCCCGGTGTCGCCACCATTGCCCTCGTTGCCGCATCCGGTCAGCAGCATGGAAACCACTAACGCGGAGGACACCGCAGCAGATAGAACTTTCTTTTTCATTTTCTTTCCTCCTTGACGAAATGATTGAAACCTCAAACCGCTTACGTCCTTTAAAAGTGTACTTTTAGGGATTAATTTATGTAAGCATTTACATTTTACAGCATAATCACGAGGAAGTCAAGAAGAACATGAATATTTTTTAGTTATTTTGTATTTAGCCGTCTATTATCATCCCGCCGTACACGCCGCCGAGCTCCCGCAGCCCCCGGGCAATAAGACCCGCGAACTTCACCGCTCCCGCGTATCTCAAATGTGTATTGTCCCGTGATTCCTCCGGATGCTCCTCATATTCTCCCCGTTCAAAAAACATGTACCAGCTGCGGCTTTTCACTTCCCCGGCCTTCTCCAGGGCGGCGCGGCTCATGCCATGCAGATCCACCAGAGGCACATCCCACTCCCGGGCCGCCTGCTTCATGGCGGCCACATAATCCCCATGAGCCCCCTGGCCCAATCGTCCTTCCTCATCAAAGCATCTGCGCTCCAGCGGCGTAATCAGCACCGGACGGGCGTTCCTGCTTCTCGCCGCGTCCACAAACAGACGCAGGTTTTCCCGGAATGAGGAGGCCGGGTCCGTATAGCGGGCCGGGTCTTCCTTTTTTTCATCGTTATGTCCGAACTGAATAAACAGAAAGTCTCCCTCGCCAATCTGTTCCTTGATTGTCTCAAAACGCCCCTCGTCCAGAAAGCTCTTGGTGCTTCTGCCGTTTCGCGCGTGATTTTCCACCCGGTATCCTTCCTTTAAAAATATCGGAAACACCTGCCCGATGCCGTTCTGGGGAAAAGTGCTGTAATCGTTGGTCTGCACCGTGGAATCCCCCGCCCAGAATATTCTGTTCATAATGATCGTCCTCCTGTCCAAAAATGTCCGCCGGCAAGCAAGCCGGCAATTTTCGTAAAAGTGCATATGCCCGTAATATGAGCATGTCAGCGTATCCTGACGTATGCAAAGACACAGTCTCATCTCAGATCGCAGGCGACAGCCAGCTTGAGAAACGGGCCAAGGGCCTTGCCGTCGTTCTCCACGACAGGTTCGCTGAAATAGTAGTCCAGCGTGCCGTCCCGCCTGGGGTTATCCGCCGGTCCAAGGCCGGACACGGCGCAGCACCCGGTCATATAGAGCTTTCCCTCCCGCTCCCGCAAAAAGTGCTTTTGGATGCCCGACACCGCCCTCTCCAGGCAGGTAAGATACTTTTCCTTCGCCAGATACCCCAGCCGGATTCCCTTTTCCAGCGTATAGGCAAACTGACAGGTGCAGGTGGCCTCCCGGTAATTGTCGCCGCGCCGGTTGTCCAGCACCTGATACCAGCAGCCCTCCTCATCCTGATACTTTGCCACATTTTCCATCAGCTTGTCTAAAAAGGCAATGAGCCGGGCCCGCCCCTCCTCCCCGGGAATGAAGTCCAGTGTATCCACAAGCGCCATAGAGTACCAGCCGCAGGCGCGCCCCCAGATATTCAGAGATCTGCCGGTGCGGGGATCTGCCCAGAACACGGTTTTAGACTCATCGCAGGCATGGGCATACAGGCCGCACCTGGGTTCATAAGTCTTTTCCTCCACCAAAGCGAACTGGTTCAGAATATCCCCGTACCAGTCCTCTCTCCCGAAGACCGCGGCGTATTGAGCGCGGAAGGGCTGCCCCATAAACACACCGTCCAGCCAGATCTGATCGGGATAAATTTTTTTGTGCCAATAGACCCCCGACTTTGTCCTGGGCTGTATCAGAATCTGTTCCTCCAGGTGCCCCAACGCGGTTCTGAAGCGTTCCTCCCCCGTCTTCTTATATAGAAAAAACAGATTTTTCCCACAGTTGATATGGTCAATATTCATCTCCTGGCAATCATAGCCGCGGATTGTCCCATCCGGCAGAATAAAATAATCAAAATAGGCTTTCAGATACGCATAGTACTTCTCCTCACCCGTCACGCCGTACAGCTCTTCCAGACCGATCAGGAACAGTCCGATATCATAAGCCCACTTTTTGCTGATGAGTCCCGGATGTTCCTCCATAACCGTGTCCGCCAGCCGCCTTGCTGTATCCAACAATCCTTCGGTCATATCTGCGCCCTCCTGTTTTACGCTCACACGCAAAGTTCTTCCCCCTGCCTGCCTGAAATGGTTCCTTGTCCATATTCCATTTTATTCACTGCGGAATCAGAATGCAACCCAAAAATTGTCCAAAAAAGCACCCGCATTGTCTTGAAAGGATAACCTGACTCATGCTAAAATCAGATGACAGCTCTCTCTTTTGAGAACGGATCAACTCCGGGGCGGTTTGAAAAATGCTCTAAGATAACAGATTATCAGAGAAAGGACCCATGATACCCATGAATATGTCTTTGTCAAATGGCGGCGATCTCTCCCCCAAAACCCTGCTTGCCCTGCTGGAGCGTCTGCGCCGGGCCCATATCCCCATGCACAGTCTGCACATTTTACAGCATGGGGAACCGAAGCTGGAGGCCTACTACGCCCCCTGCCGAAAAGGGCAGCTGCACCGCATGTTCTCCATCAGCAAAAGTCTCACGGCGCTGGCCATATTGAAGCTCCACGAGGCGGGCCGCATATCCCTGGACGCCTCTGTCTGCGAATATTTTCCGGAATATACAGACGCGGGCACCCACCCGTGGATTCTGCAAACCACGCTCCGGGACATGCTGATGATGAGGAGCTGCCATGCCTCCACCACATACAAGTTTGACAGGAATCAGGACTGGGTGGAGAGCTTTTTCACGGTTGCCCCCACTCATAAGCCCGGCACGGTATTTCACTATGATACCAGCGCCTCGCACACCCTCTGCGCCCTGGTGGAAAAGCTCACCGGGCGCCCCATGCTGGACTACCTGAAAGATGTGATGCTGCGGGAAATCGGCTGGAGCGAAGAGTCCTATATGCTGACTGACCCCTTTGGTCATTCCATGGGAGGCAGCGGCCTTATGACCACGGCGGAGGATCTGGTACAGCTGGGAAAGCTGTTGATGCAGGACGGCTGTTGGGAAGGCAAACAGCTGATCCGCAGAGACCTTCTCACGGATGCCCTGGCCTGGCACAGCGCCACTGCCGTAACCGGACCCATCACTGGTGAATGTCAGGGCTACGGCTATTTCTTCTGGCGCGGGGAACAGGACGCCCGGATCTGTTATGGCATGGGAGGGCAGCTGATCCTCTGCTATCCCGCCCAGGAGCTGCTGGTGGTGACCACCGCGGACACCCAGGGCTTAAGCGGTGCCAATCAGCTGATTTACGATGCTATCCACCAGATTCTGCTGCCCGGGGCAGACTACCCGGGCGCTGCCGCAAATCCCCCGGGGGCAGATACCCCGGACGCCCCCGCAAATACCCCGGAGGCAGACCGGGAAGCGCTGCGGCAGACAGTGGCCCGGCTTTGCATAGCCCCCGTGGCCGCCGTCTGTTCCCAGGGCTGCAGCAGCCGGGTCCGGGATGTCTCTCCTTCCGGGGCATCGGAGATGACTTCGCCGGTCAACTATCTGGACGACCGGACAGACGGTCCCCGGATTCAGGGAAAGGTATACCGGATTCAGGACAGCGGATTATTCCATGACCTCTCGCTGGAACTGTCGGAGAGGGAGGGCCGGCTTCGCTATACCTTAAAGGGTATCCGCTGTGAGCTGCCCTTTGGACTGGACCGGGTGATTCC
Organism: uncultured Acetatifactor sp.; assembly: GCA_910583845.1. Lineage (GTDB taxonomy): Bacteria > Bacillota > Clostridia > Lachnospirales > Lachnospiraceae > Acetatifactor. Next base: position 50,766 of record CAJUAB010000027.1, on the reverse strand, counting down.
CGGGCAGTTTCCGGTCTACGATATGTTCTGCGCCTCCAGCGGCATGTGGCTGGACGAACACACCTTTTACATCCGGACCCATCTGCTGGACACCAGCGTGGGCGGCGTGTACATACAGTTATACTTCGGGGAGAGGGACGTGACAGTCTTTATGAGAAAACAGGAAGAAACGCTGTTTACGGAATACACCGGCCATCTGTACGGAATTCTGGCCGATAATTGATAACGACGGATCAGACCAGCAGAGCCTCCGCAATCCGCATATCCTCCGGCGTGGTCACCTTGATATTCCTGTAGGAAGCCGGCACCAGTTTTACCTGCCGCCGCAGCATGGTCTCCACCACCATGGCGTCATCCGTGATCCCCAGCCCCTGCTGCCGAAGCTGGGGCAGCTGTGCCATCAGTCTGCGGTACGCGTCGCAGATCATATCCGTCTCAAAGACCTGGGGCGTCTGCACCAGCCATACGCTGTCTCTGTTGGGCGTATGCCTGGCGTATCCGTCCCGGTCCGCCAGCTTCACCGTGTCCTTGGAAGGCATGGCGGCCACACATGCGCCGCAGTCCAGGGCGGCGGCCCAGGTTTTTTCCAGGATTTCTTCTGTCAGAAAAGGCCTGGCCCCGTCGTGAATAAACACATAGCCGTCCCGGTTGGGCACCTTCAATTCTCCGCGTTCCAGAGCGGCCAGCGCGTTGGCCACCGACTCATAGCGTTCGCTGCCGCCGGAAATAACGATATCCACTTTGGAAAAACCATACTTCTCCACAATTTCACTGCGCATATATGCCAGGTCTTCCGAGCCTGTCACCAGGATACAGTCATCTATTATGGCCGAACGCTCCACCGCCTCCAGCGCATACCAGATCAGCGGCCTGCCCCCCAGTTTCAGAAACTGTTTGGGGACATCGCTGTGCATCCTGCTGCCGCTGCCCGCCGCCAGAACCACAGCCGTGCATCTCTTTTTCTTCATCCGCTACCCCCTCCTGTCCCGGAACCGTTCACCTGTCCGCGACTCAAAAACCCCTTGTCCCCAGTTTCAGGTTCGGCACCGCGTTCAGATCAAGCCCGCTGCGCACTCCCCTTATATACTCATAATATCCTGCCGTACCGATCATAGCCGCATTGTCCGTACAGTAAACAGGGCTGGGGTAATAAAAGCGGATATTGTTTCTGGCGCAGGCCTCGCTCATAGCCGCCCGCAGACAGGAGTTGGAGGCCACGCCGCCCGCGATGGCAAAGCGGTCATAGCCGTATTCCGCCGCCGCATGCATGGAATGCTCCACCAGCACTTCCACCACCGCTTTCTGAAAGGATGCCGCCACATCCGCCTGACAGATCTCCTCCCCTTTCATCCGGCAGCCGTTCAGATAGTTCAGCACCGCCGATTTCAGACCGCTGAAACTGAAATCATAGACATTGTCCGCCAGCTTCGCCCGGGGAAAGACAATGGCATCGGGATTCCCCTCTCTGGAAACCCTGTCGATCTTTGGCCCGCCGGGATAACCCAGTCCGATGGCCCGGGCCACCTTGTCAAAAGCCTCTCCCGCCGCGTCGTCCCTGGTCTGCCCGATGATCTCATATTCCCCGTAGTCCTTCACCACCGCCAGATGAGAGTGACCGCCGGACACCACCAGGCATATATAGGGCGGTTCCAGATCCGGATGTTCAATGTAGTTCGCGCTGATATGCCCTTCGATATGGTGTACGCCGACCAGCGGAATCCCTGTGGCAAAACTGATGGCCTTTGCCGCGGACACGCCCACCAGAAGCGCTCCCACCAGCCCCGGTCCATAGGTCACGGCAATGGCATCCATCCGGCGCAGTTCCTGTCCCGCTTCTCCCAGCGCCGCCTCGATTACCTGGTTGATCTTCTCAATATGCTTGCGGGAGGCGATCTCCGGCACTACGCCTCCATACAAAGTATGAAGTGCTATCTGCGTGGAAATCACGTTGGATAACACTTCTCTGCCGTTTTTCACCACGGAGGCCGCCGTCTCGTCACAGGAGCTCTCAATGGCCAATATGTAAATATCTTTTCCCGCTTCCATTTCCGTCAGTCCTTTCATCCGGGGAACTGAGATCGCGAAACCGCGCGCTCTCAGTCATCCTCCTGATCCCTCAGGTTCTCCGCCAGATCCCAGCCATAGATTTTCCAGTGTCCGTCTTCATCCTTGCGCAGAAGATAGACCTGCAGACTGGAAGAGCTCTCCCGGCCCTGCAGGATATTGTATCCGCATCGAATCCTGGCAAATTTGTACCCGTCCTGTGTAAACTCCTCCACATCCATGCTGGAAGCCAGCGAGATATTGGATATCTTCCGGTTGTTATTCCGGAAATCCTGAATTTCCGCTTCGAGGTTAAAAAGATAGGTATCCCACTCATTGTGATCCAGCAGCTCCTGGTCATACAATCCCCTCGCCTTAAGGGCCAGAGCCTCCAGCTCCTCCTGGCTGCACTTTTCATTGTAGAAGCATTTGATGATGTCGTTATAAAAGCGGATCACCTCTTTGGGCGTCGGGGGATAGTTATTATCCAGATCCCGCAGTAACACATTCTCCACGGCAGTCGGCGCTTTCTCGTCCGCCGAACGGTTGGAACGATTCACCAGATAGCAGTAGTACCCTACTACCCCTAAAATAAGAATCATTAACACGATAATGCTCTGAGTCGTAAATTTTCCTTTTTTCGTCTTCATGCGCCGCTCCTAATCCACGAAGTTAAGCTCCGCACTTCTTCCATCCCGGGCCGCTATGGAGGCGGAAAAAATCTTCCGCACCTCCTGCATGTATTCCTCCGGGCGGTTCAGGGAGGGACTGTAATGGGTCAGCCACAGCTCCGGCACCTGCGCCTCCCTGGCCATGCGGGCCGCCTCGTACATGGTCATATGCTTGTTTTCCCTGGCTTTGGCCTGCTTCTCCGGCTCGCCGTACATGCCCTCACAGACAAAAAGATCCGACCCCTTCGCATGGGCCACGATACTATCCGTGGGGCGGGTGTCCGTGCAGTAGGTGACCTTCAGCCCCTTGCGGGGGGGCCCCAGCACCATGTCCGGCGTATAGATCCGGCCATCCACCTCCTGAGCCTCTCCCTTTTGCAGACGGCTCCAGCATTTCTGAGGAATGTCAAGTTCCCTGGCCTTCTCCAGCTGGAACTTGCCGATCCGGTCGATCACCAGGCTATATCCATAGCATAACACATTATGATTCACCTTGAAAGCCTCAATTTGAAATCCCTCAAAGGAAAATGTCTGCTCCTGCTCCGCGATCTCCGCGTACTGAATCTCAAAGGGCAGCTCCGGGGCAATACAGCGCAGCGCGTTCACAACTCTCTGCAGCCCCTTCGGGCCAATGAGCAGCAGCGGCTCCGTCCTCTCCGCATTGCCCATGGTGAGCAGCATACCGGGCAGACCGCTGATATGGTCCGCGTGATAATGGGTAAAGCAAATGATGTCGATGGGCTTGGGACTCCAGCCCTTTTCCTTTAACGCAATCTGCGTACCTTCGCCGCAGTCAATCAGGATACTCTTTCCGTTGTAGCGCATCATCAGGGAGGTGAGCCACCGATACGGCAGCGGCATCATCCCCCCGGTCCCCAATAAACATACATCCAGCATCGCTGCCTCCTGTCCGCACGATCGGATGGCGATCCCCCTGCTGCCGCCGTGCGACGCCCGGGCCGCGATTTTCTCACACCAGTTCGCTCTCCTCGCTCTCCTCCACCGGAATCTGAAAGCTGTGGATCAGCGCGTCATAACAGCGCTCACACAGATCCCAGCGGTGGCGCAGGCCATCCTTATTGCTGAAATAGCCGAAGACTATGTCCGCCGGGAAATATCCCTCCCGGATCATATCCTCCTGCTGCTGTAATTCTTTTCCACATTGATTGCAAAAAATTTTGTTATCTCTCTTCATCCTCAACCCTCCGCCAATCCGTGTTCCGCGCCCGGCTGCAAACCGCAGCCCGCGCAGCTGTGTCATGTCTTTTCAGAACCACATTCATTGTAGCACAGCTTTTGTCGAATAAGTGAGGAAATTGTTGGACACTGTCATTCTTTCCCTGTGCCTGCATCCCGGTGCCGTTTCCACAGAATCATGGCGTCTTCCGTGGGTTTTTCATAGAAGCGGGGGCGTATCCCCTCGGACACAAAGCCCACCTTCTCATAGACATGAATGGCCGGAGCATTGCTCACCCGCACTTCCAGGGTAAACGCCTCCACCCCCATGGCATAGCCCCTCCTCAGAGTCTCCCGCAGCAGCGCCGTGGCAATCCCCCGGTTGCGGCAGGCTTCATCCACCACCACATTGTCGATCTCACCGTCCCCGGACACATTGGTAACGCCGCAGCTGCCCACCACCCGGCCGTCTTCCTCCGCCACCAGATACAGACTGTTTCTGTCCGCGATCAGCCTGGAAAAATCCGCTGCCGACCAGGGCATGGAGAACGCTCTGGCCTCTATGGCACATAGCGGCTCTATATCCTCCGGCCTAAGTTCCCGTATGACGACCATCAGCCTCTTCCCTTTCTCTCTCCGCCTGGCTCTTCCGCAGATAGATGGGCCGGTGTTCCCCCGCGCTGACCAATCTCCCTTCGGCTGCGTACACGGCTCCCAGCGCCGCCACGCTGGCCGCCCGCTGCCGGCTTAAATGAGCCGGAGCCAGACAGCAGGGAACCTTGCAGTACTCCCGGATCTGCTCCAGATATACCGGCACGCCGTCTCCCAGAAAAATCACTTCCCTGTCCAGGCTGTTGCATGCTTCCACAATCTCCTTCACATCCACCGCGCACTGATCCCGCAGCACATGCAGCCCGAAGCTCATCCCGGGCCCCCCGCCGTCCTCCGGGCAGTTCCGGACATGGGCAGAGTCCTCCCCCCCGCGTTCCCCGGGCACAAACTCATATAATCCTGTGTAGACCTGATTTCTGCGGGCATCCATCATGGGACACACCAGCCTGTCCGAACCGTACAGATTATAGGCCAGCCCCTCCAGAGTGGGCACCTCCACCAAAGGCTTCCCCAGAGCCAGCCCCAGTCCTTTTGCCGTGGCCGAACCGATGCGCAGTCCGGTAAAAGAACCGGGCCCGGCCGCAATGGCAATGGCATCCACCGTATCCAGTTCCAGGGAAGTCATCTGCCGGAGCTGATCCAGCATGGGCAGCAGAGTCTGGGAGTGGGTCTTTTTGTCATTGGTGGTAAACTCCGCCCGCAGCACGTCGTCCTCCACCAATGCCACACTGGCCACCAGACCGGAGGTATCTATCGCCAATATTTTCATTTACTGTTCACTTCCTTCTCCATCCGAAGTTCCGCCTGCGCAATTGAGCCTGTTTCGTCCCCGCGCCGCACGTCATTGACCCATTTCTATTTCTTTCATTTCTATTTTACGATAGTCAAATCCTTTTTCCAAGTCTTTTTTTATGGTAATCCGGATATGACGCCGGGGCAGAATTTCCGGGATCAGGTTGGCCCACTCGATCAGGCACACCCCTTCCCCGTAAAAATATTCCTCGTAGCCGATCTCTTCCATCTCCTCCACATCACTGATCCGGTAGACGTCAAAATGATAAAAGGGCAGACGCCCCTCCTCATATATCTGCATAACGGTAAAAGTGGGACTGTTCACCGGCCCCGCGATCCCCAGCCCCGCCGCGACTCCCTGGGTAAACACGGTCTTGCCCGCCCCCAGATCCCCGATCAGCGTATAGACCTGCCCTGCCAGGGCCCCTCGCCCCAGCTGCTCTCCTATGGAAAAAGTCTCCTCCGGACCGTGGGTCTCCCATACCCGGATGTTCTCTCTCTCTTCCATGTCTGCCTCCCGCCCCGAAAAAGCGTTAACTGCGTATTCTGACCTTCTTCGGAGACATATGTGTGCTGATCATCTCCACCACCCGCGCCCGCTGCTCTCCCAGGTCCCGGTTGGGAAATATGGCGGCGCTGACTTTCGTGGTATAGACGATGACGCTCCGCCCGGTGGCCGTGGCCCTGTACAGATCCCCCCAGGCCTGCCGCTCCGTGGTCTCTCCCTGCGAGACGGAGATCCCCTCCTCATCCAGAACATAGTGCAGCGGATTCTGGAAAGCCGGATTTGTCAGCGCCAGCTGCTTGCTTTTCAGTTTCAGACTCACCGGCAGATACAACAGCAGAATCACCCCGCAGACCAGAAAGATCCACTGCCGGGGGTCCATACCGAAAATCACGATCATCAGCGCTCCAAAGCAGCTGCCGATCAGACCGGAGGCGCTTCCGTAAGCGTGGGCCATCATATAGTTATATAGATCTCCGGCCTCTATCTTCACATCAAACTCAATCATCGTTCCATTCCTCTCGTTTTCCATATGCCTGCCGCGCCCACGGATATTTCTTCCGGTTTTCCGCCGATCTGTCCGGGCATCAGGACCTTTGTCCGTCAGCCTGCCGCGTCCGGTTTCTCCTCCTCTTCGTCAAGCCTGGAAGTGCAGTGCGGACATCTGGTGGCATCCAGCGCTATCTCGCTTTTGCAGAAAGGACACTTCTTTGTGGCGGGCGCCGCCTTGGGCGTCTCTCTTTTCAATCTGTTCAACGCCTTTACGATCATAAATACCACAAAGGCCATAATCAGAAAATTGATCAGTCCCGAGATAAAGTTGCCATAACTCAATGTGGCGGCTCCGGCCTCCTGAGCCGCCGCCAGAGTGGGGTAGTGATTCCCGTCCAGCGATATGAACAGATTGGAAAAATCCAGCTTTCCTGTAAAAATACTGATCACCGGCATAAAAATATCGTTGACCAGAGAACTGACGATGCTGGTGAACGCGCTTCCTATGATCATCCCAACCGCCAGATCCATCATATTTCCCTTGATGGCAAATTCCTTAAACTCCTTGAAAAACTTTTTCATCTCTTTGTTCCTTTCCCGGACATTCATTCAAATGTCGCCGTTTATACAGGACTGTCTGGTCCGCCGCCCTTTCCCGTGCCTGACTATCATATGATTATAAACAGATAACGCCCAAAATGCAAGTGTTTCTTCCAACCGGAAATTTGCAAAAAAAGGACTTGCCAAACAGAAACAGCGGCGCTATACTTAGGTGCATAAGGTGAGTCTTCGGGGTTGGGTGCAATTCCCTACTGGCGGTGATGTATGGCGACATACCAGTCCGCGACCCGCGATGGTGACATTGCGGCTGAATCGGTGTGATTCCGATACCAACAGTACAGTCTGGATGGAAGAAGAACATGGAAGCAGCCGACAATATGTCGGCGGGCATATGCCGGAATTTTGTAAAAAAGGAAATCATATGTCTATAAGTCATGCGAACCAACCCCGGTAATACGGAATTTCCATCAGAGATTTCCGTATCGCCGGGGCTTTTTACGCGAAGAACTTTCCTTACAGCATACATACCTGACCCTGCCCGGTCCTGTTCCACGACGGGCCTCTGCGGACAGTCCCAGACGGATGAAGCCGCGTCCCGCAGGTCGGACAGGAAAAAGGCCCGCGCGCCCGTCATGCAGGGTCCACCGCCGCCAAAGCGGCAGAAAGTGAGGAAAATGATGAATGGATTTTTCAAAAGTGTAGCGGAAAACGCCGTGTTCGCGGCAGAATTTCTTCTGATTATCATCGCCGTATTTCTGGTGGCGCTGGTTCTGGAAAAACTGGCTTACAGGAAAAACAGTGGAGGCATTGCGAAGGAACGCGTTTTTGCCACCCGCAGAATGGCGGTCACCGGCATGTTCTCAGCCATAGCCCTGATCCTGTTTCTGTTTGAGTTTCCCCTGCCCTTCGCCCCGAGTTTTTATGAACTGGATTTCAGCGAACTGCCCGCTCTTGTGGGGGCATTTGCCTTTGGTCCGGTGACAGGGGTCATTATAGAAGTTGTAAAAATCCTGCTGAAACTTCTCATCAAAGGTACCAGTACCGCCTTTGTGGGAGATCTGGCCAATTTCGTCATCGGCTGCAGCTTTATCCTGCCAGCCTCCGCAATCTATCATTTTAACAAGAAAAAGAAAAGCGCCATCGCGGGCTGTATCATCGGCACTTTGATCCTGACCCTGTTCGGAACGGCTTTCAACGCAATCTACCTGCTGCCCGCCTTTTCCAGACTGTATGGGATGCCTCTGGACACCATTCTGGATATGGGCAGCGCCGTCAATCCTCTGATGACAAAAGGCAGCATCGTCAGCTTTGTAGTCTGCTGTGTAGCTCCCATGAACCTGATCAAGGGCGGAAGCGTCTCCCTGATCACCATGCTGATCTACAAACCGCTCAGTCCCATCATCAAGGCCGGAAAGCAATAGCGTACACTTTATGCGGCCGTTACCGGCACTCCTTTGCCAGATCCATCAGTTCCTGCATGATCCGGGTGATCTCCTCCATAATGAGAATATTCTTCTCCTCGGAGTTCATGGTTTCACCGGCATGGGCTGCCACCTCCTGAGAGATGGCGGAGATGGTCTGGACGGAATCAACAATCACCTGGTTGGAATCTTTTAATTCGTCCACTACCCTGATCAGGCTTTCCATATTGCCGCGAACCGCGAAAGTATTGTCGCTGATGGACTGAAAGCTCTCCGCCGCGTGTCGGGCTCCCTGCTTCTCATCGTCAATGCCGGAGAGCATATCGGTGATCACACCCATGACTTCCCTGATAGCCGCGGACACATCGCCTATCAGGCCAGTGATACCGGATGTGGCCTCCCGGGTTCTGGCAGCCATATCCGAGATCTCTGTGGCCACCACGGAAAAGCCTCTGCCTGCTTCCCCCGCCCGGGCCGCCTCGATGCTGGCGTTCAGCGCCAGCATACTGGTCTGGGAGGTTATACCGCCAATCAGCTCCACGATGGTGTGCATCTTTTCCATATACTGGCCCAGCGCTTCCAGCTTACCGCTCACCACGACTCCGTTCTCCACGGAAGCCTCCACCTGCCCCACCAGAATCGCTACATTCTGATTTCCGGTCTCCAGCGCTTTTATGGTACGCTCCATGCTCTCGTCAATCTGTCCGGTGACATCTTCCACCTGGCTCACCCTGCCCCTGATGGTCTCGGTCTGCTGCATCTGACTGTGTACATGCTTCGCCGTGTCCTCCGCTCCCAGAGACACCTCCTCCATGGCCCTCCTGGTTACTTTGGACGCGTTGCCAAGCTCCTCCGCCTTTTCATGGATGGCGGTGATGCCCTCCGCCAGCTTGCCGGAGAGTACCGCGTTGGCCTTGAGCAGTTGTTCCATCTGCTGTCTGGACCGGGAGATATCCTCTATCCTCTGCTCCGTATTCTCCTTCAATGTCCTGGTGGTAAAAATGGAATAAACCGCCACCATTCCCATGACGCTCATCTGGATCACCGCCCCGTCCATTCCCTGATAGCCGAATTTCCCGGTCATGGCCCCCAATATCACGACGATCAGGCTTTCCAGCACGGTGCCGGTGTTAATGATCAGCTGATAGCGGATATCATTGTAGACGGAAACCACAAAAATCATGGGGATCACAAATACGAACACCAGCTGGTTCGTCCCCGTAAACAGGCAGATGGAGTAGAACACGGCAAATCCTATGGCCGCCAGGTGCTTGATCATACCTGTGTCCCTGTCCCTGCTCCAGAAAAAGATTTCCATGACCACCGGCGCAATTCCCGCCGCGCACAGAATGCCCGCATAGGCGAAGGATACATCCCCTCTGCATGCCTGTACAAAAATCAGCGCCAGCATCACCACAACCGTTACGATATGGGTCAGCATTGCCGTTCTGTTATTTCGCTGTAGTTCCGTCACTGTATTCATTTTTTTCCTCTCTCCGCATACCCATAGTTGACGAGTCAACTATGGCTTCGCCCGCAGTATTGCGCCAATCCGTATCGGGAAGTTTTACTTCCGTACTTCCGCTCTCCCTGTATCTTCACGCAATGGTTTTTACTTCTTTATTTTCATGGTCAGAGATATTCTCTTCTTCTGCATGTCCACATCCAGCACCTGCACGTCGACGATATCCCCCACGCTGACCGCCTCCAGCGGATGCTTGATATACTTCTCCGTGATCTGGGAAATATGTACCAGACCGTCCTGGTGTACGCCGATATCCACAAACACGCCAAAGTCGATGACATTTCGCACTGTGCCTTTCAGAACCATGCCCGGTTTCAAATCCTTCATGTCCAGTACATCGCTGCGAAGAATGGGTCTGGGCATATCATCCCTGGGATCGCGGGCCGGCTTTTCCAGTTCCTTCAGAATATCGGTGAGAGTGATCTCGCCTATACCGAGCTCCTGGGCCAGCTGCGCTTTGTTCCTGACACGTCTCTCAAGACTGCTGACCCGGCTCTGTGCCGCGCCTGCGGATTTTGTGCCGCCGTCCCCCCCGCTGCCCGGGCCCCCCTTCCCGCCGGGTGTCCGGGTGTCTTCAACAGGGGTCGCCGTCATGCCGCCCATGGCTGCCGCCAGCGCCTTGCCCATGGCCGTGTTTGTGTTCTTGATCTGGATTGTCTTCTCCTGCTTCCTCTGAGCGGGCCGTTGGACGCGTCCCTCCGCCGGGGCCTTTTTCCCGGCCGTCTTCTCCGCCGCCGCTTTTTTCTGCGCCTCCTTCACATCCTCCATGGTAAGTCCCAGCCTGTCCAGCAGCTTCAACGCCGCCTCATAGGATTCGGGATGTACGCTGGTGGCGTCCAGAGGGTTATCCCCATCCAGAATACGCATGAAACCCGCGCACTGCTCAAAGGCCTTGGGGCCCAGCTTGGGAACCTTCAAAAGCTGTTTTCTGTTGGTAAAACGCCCGTTTGCCTCTCTGTAGTCCACAATGTTTCTCGCGATGGTCTTGTTGATGCCGGAGATATACTCCAACAGGGACACGGAAGCAGTGTTTAAGTCCACGCCCACCTTGTTCACGCTGTCCTCCACCACGCCGCCCAGGGCTTCGCTGAGTTTCTTCTGATTCATATCGTGCTGATACTGTCCCACGCCGATGGACTGGGGATCAATCTTCACCAGCTCCGCCAGGGGGTCCTGGAGGCGGCGGGCAATGGAGGCGGCGCTTCTCTGTCCCACGTCAAAATTGGGAAATTCCTCTGTGGCAAGTTTGCTGGCAGAGTATACGGAAGCCCCGGCCTCATTGACAATCACATACTGCACGGGGCGGTCCAGCTCTTTCAGCAGCTCCACAATGACCTGCTCGGATTCCCGGGAGGCCGTGCCGTTGCCCACGGAAATCAGATCCACATGATATTTGGAAATCAGGCGCTTCAATTCCGCCTTGGCCTCCGTCACTTTGTTCTGGGGGGCCGTGGGATAAATCACCTTGGTATCCAGCACCTTTCCGGTGGCATCCACCACCGCCAGCTTACAGCCGGTGCGAAAAGCCGGGTCCCAGCCCAGTACCACTTTCCCCGCGATGGGAGGCTGCAGCAGCAGCTGTTCCAGGTTCTTTCCAAACACGGAGATGGCACCGTCCTCGGCTTTCTCCGTGAGATCATTGCGGATCTCCCTCTCTATGGCGGGAGCGATCAGCCGCTCGTAGGCATCCTGACACACGGCTCTGAGAACCGGTGTGGTCACCGGATTATCCTCCCGGATCAGCTGTTTCTCCAGATAACGCAGGATACGCTCTGTGGGAGCGCCCAGCTTCACGGTCAGCACCTTCTCCGCCTCTCCCCGGTTCAGCGCCAGCACCCGGTGCCCCGCGATCTTTTTCACTGGCTCTTCAAAATGATAATACATCTCATATACGGTCTGCGCCTTCTCGTCCTTGGCCTCGCTGCTGATGATCCCCTCATCCGTGGTAGCCTGGCGGATATAGCTGCGGTAATCCGCCTCATCGGATACCTGCTCCGCCAGAATGTCCATGGCCCCCTGTATCGCTTCCTGAACGCCGGGCACCTCCTCGGAGATATATTTTTCCGCCTCCTCTTCCAGCGGTGTGCGGATCTCCTGGGCCAGGATTATCCGGGCCAGGGGCTCCAGTCCCCGCTCTCTGGCGACGCTGGCCCTGGTCTTTCTCTTGGGGCGGTAAGGTCTGTACAGATCCTCCACCGCTACCAGGGTCAGGGCTTCCTGAATCTTCGTCCTCAGCTCTTCCGTCAGTTTTCCCTGTTCCTCTATGCTGCCAAGCACCTGCTGCTTTTTCTCCTCCAGACTGCGAAGATACTGCAAACGCTCGTGAAGGTCCCGCAGCTGCTCGTCATTCAGAGAGCCGGTGACCTCCTTCCGGTAACGGGATATAAAGGGAATGGTATTGCCCTCGTCAATCAGCTTGACGGCGGCCTCCACCTGCCATTTTTCCACTTGTAATTCTTCTTTGATTGTCTGTAAAATGTCCATATGTACTTCCATGCCTTTCTGATTTTGAATTTCATAAAGTCAGGCCGTTTTGCCTCGCTTATACTACTATAACAGATTCTGCCCTGTCATTTCAAGGAATAAAATAGATTCTTCCGATCTCCCATAAAAAATCTGTTAAAAATTGCAGATTTATTTGCCTTCTGTCCAAAATAATGGTAAGATGCTTTATAATAAGAAACCCACAGATTCTTCTATAATATTGGTTTGATCCTTTGCACCTTGGGGGAGAATCTGCGGGTCAAGAGATAGGAGCGCATGCATTATGGATTATCGCCAAACCTCTCCTGCCGCGCGCAGGAATCCCTTTACCATCGCCTCGCTGGTCCTGGGAGTCTGTTCCCTACTGACCGTCTGCACGGCAGTCCTGCCGCTGCCTCTGGGCGCGCTGGGGGTCCTTTTTGCCATCTTGTCCTACCGCAAAGGACGCCGCATGGATACCATGGCCGTCACCGGTCTCGCCACCTCCTGTCTGGGACTCGCCTTTTCCGTCGTGATCTACGGTACTGTGTTATCCATGCTGCCCGCCATGATGCGCGACCCGCAATACCGGGAGATGCTGAACCGCTATTCCGAAAGTATGTATGGGGAAAGCTATGATGATCTGTTCGAGAGAGCCTACGGCATTGACCTGGATGAACTCTTCCCCACTGACTGAGCGTCCCGGAATAAGAGGAGCGGAATGTGCGTTCACAGGGATTTGCGCAATTAAATGACAGGCTGATTGTAAGAAAGGATATGGAAATATGAATGAACATTATATGACGTCCGCCGAGTTAAAAACCCGGGCCAAGGATCTGCTGGACGGTCGCTATGGCTCTGCCATGCTGATCCTGTTTCTGGGCAATATGCTGCCCTGGGCACTGTCCACCGTGGTCAACGGCTTTTCCGGCGCTGTCCGGCTGCTGGTGCCCGTCTCCCCGCTGGCCCGCATAATCCTCGCTCTGCTGGTCCGCGTCATAATCACCTTCTTTACCAATATTTTTTCCGCGGGCTACGCACTGTTTTTTCTGAATATGGCATGCCGCCGCAGCAGTGAAGTGAGCAATCTGTTCTACGGTTTCCGCTGGCAGCTCAGAAAATGCCTGACGCTGTCCGGCTTTTTTACTGCCGTCTCTTTCATCCTGCAGCTCCCCTGCACCGTCTGCTACGGCATGTTCCAGCAGACAGACAATATTTCCTGGATCATGGGCGCGCTGCTGTCCGCCTCCGCAGCCCTGGCTCTGAGCACGGTATTCACCCTGGCCTTTTCCCAGTGCTATTATCTGATGCTGGATTTTCCGGATTACTCGGCAAAGCAGCTGCTGCAAGGCAGTGTGCGGATTATGAAAGGACATATGGGACGCCTGTTCTACCTGCGGGTGAGTTTTGTCCCCCTGCTTCTGCTGGCGGCGCTGACCTGCGGCATCGGCCTGCTGTGGCTGGAGCCCTATATGCAGATGACTTATACCTGCTTTTTCCTGGATGTGATGAATCCGCGAAAAGAGCCTGTCAGGGCTGTCTAACGGATGCGCTCAGCAAAGGGAAAGCGCAAAACGGCCACCCGGTTCATCGGGCGGCCGTTTTCATTTATGACATGGATCGCCTGGCCGGGCAGAGTGAAAAGCCTTATTGGGATCAGTGGCAGTGACCGCCGCAATGGCCGCAGTCGCCGCCGCAATGCAGGGATTTCCCTCTCTTTTTATCCCGCGCCATGCCTCTTACAATCAGAGTTACTATGCCTGCCAGCACCGCCAAAACAATGAATGTGCCCATCCTCATACCTCCCGGGGGTTATGCCGCCCTCTTCTTCATGGATTTCATCTTACACGTCCCGCTTTCCCTACAGGGCCTGACTAACAGCCAGATCAAACCGGCCAGCAGCAGGAATGCCACTATTGTACCAAACCCACAGACTCCTGTAAAGAGCATCCCGATCTGATAGATACACAGAGATACCCCATAGGCCAGGCCGCACTGGTATCCGATGGCGAACCAGAACCATTTTATATTGTTCATCTCCCGCTTTATGGCGCCCATGGCGGCAAAGCAGGGCGCGCAGAGCAGATTGAAGACCAGGAAGGAATAGGCCGCCAGCCTGCTCATACCCTCGAAATCCAGCACGCCGAACACGCCCACCACCTCCTCCTTGGCCACCAGCCCCATAAAAGCAGCAATGGTGGCGCGGACATTGTCAAAGCCAAGAGGCGCGAAGATAAAACTGACGGTGCCGCCGATGATGCCCAGCACACTGTTCTCCAGCTCCATCTCCCTGTCAAACAGCAGGCGTCCGCCCACTACTCCGAAGCAGGAGCCCGCCCAGATGACAATGGAGGACAGCAGGATAATGGTCCCCGCCTTTTTGATGAAAGAAAATCCCCTCTCCCCCATACTGCGCAGCACATTGCCCGCAGTGGGCCAATGGTAAGCGGGCAGTTCCATGACAAAGGGAGCAGGGTCGCCCGCGAACATCCTGGTTTTCTTCAGGATGACGCCGGAACAGACAATGGCCGCCACCCCGATAAAATAAGCGCTGGGAGCCACCCACCACGCATTCTGAAACAGTGACGCCGCAATCAGCGCAATAATGGGCATCTTGGCGCCGCAGGGAATAAAGGTGGTGGTCATAATGGTCATTTTGCGGTCTCTGTCGTTCTCAATGGTTCGGGCGGCCATGATACCGGGCACCCCGCAGCCGGAGCCGATCAGCATCGGGATAAAGGACTTGCCGGACAGGCCGAATCTGCGGAAAATCCGGTCCATGATAAAGGCTACCCGCGCCATGTATCCGCAGCCCTCCAAAAATGCCAGAAAGAAAAACAGTACCAGCATCTGAGGCACAAATCCCAGCACCGCGCCCACACCGCCCACAATCCCATCCACAATCAGGCTCTCCAGCCAGGGCGCGCACTGAATGGCCTCCAGGCCTCTTGCCGCCAGCACAGGGATGCCGGGCACCCACACGCCATAGTCGGAGGGGTCGGGGGCCTCCTCCATGGCCCCGTCCACTGTGGAAGATATATCAAAGCCTTCCGCCGCCAGCAATTCACCGAAAAATCCATAGGCTTCCTCAAAGCCGCCAAGATCCTTCTCTTCCATGGCTTCCCGTATGGCCGCGGCACCGGTCACCCCTGCGTCCGCCGCCGCGTTCACGCTGGCTTTCACTTCATGGGTCCAGATGTTCTCATCAGCGTACCGGACCGAGGCATCCGCATAGTCTCCGCTGAGACCCGGAAGATGAAAACCTTCCCCGAACAGTCCGTCATTGGCCCAGTCCGTCGCCCAGCTTCCCACCGTGGACACGGAGATATAGTACACCAACACCATCACCGCCGCAAAAATTGGCAGCGCCGCCCATCTGTTGGTGACAATACGATCAATTTTGTCGGAAATACGCATGCCGCTCTGCCGCTTTTGCGCACGGCATTCTTCTATAATAGAGGCAATATACGTATAACGGGCATTGGCAAAAATGCTCTCTATGTCATCGTCATACTCCTTCTCCAGCGCCGCGGCCTCTCTCTCCACATCGGGCGTTATTGCCAGCCGCGCGGAGATCTTTGTGTCTCTCTCCAGCAGCTTGATGCTGAAAAATCTCTTCTGCTTCTCCTGCACTTCACGGCCCAGTTTTTCGGATACGGACTCAATGGCCTTCTCTATGGCGGCATCAAACCTGAGTGCGCTTCCCTTTTTGCTTTCCGAAGCGGCCTCCATGGCTTTCTGCATCGCGTCGCTGACGCCGGTTCCTTTCAGGGCGGAAATCTCCACCACCGGACAGCCCAGTTTTTCGGAAAGCTGATCCACAAATATTTTACCGCCGTCTTTCTCCAGTATATCCGCCATATTTACCGCCATGACCACGGGTATCCCCAGTTCCAGCAGCTGGGTGGACAAATACAGATTTCTCTCCATGTTGGTGCCGTCCACGATATTCAAAATGACATCCGGTCTCTCACCGGTCAGGTAATTCCGGGCCACCACCTCCTCCGGCGTATAGGGGGACAGGGAATAGATCCCCGGCAGATCCATAATCAGGACCTCCCGATAGCCGAAAGAACTTTTCAGCTTCCCTTCCTTTTTCTCCACTGTAACTCCCGGCCAGTTTCCCACATACTGGTTGGACCCGGTCAGCGCGTTGAACAATGTTGTCTTGCCGCAGTTGGGATTACCTGCGAGCGCAATTTTTACAGACATAACTCTCCTCCTTTTCCAGTGCCGTCTCTTCTCCGGGATTCCCAGGCCGGAAGTTCCGCTTCGAGACTGTTTTCATCTTCCGGCCGGTCTGTCTTTGCCGGACTTTTTGATGTACCGATCTTCTGAACCGCCTCTGTGTATGGCTGCTTTCAGATGTGCTGTCATGGTTTTGTGCCGAAATAACCGTTTGGATTTCTTTTCACAGTCCGTTAATCACGTTTATTTATCGCTAATCTTTATTAGTTATAGCTAACTAGTGTGCAAAATTTACTCCACTTCAATCATCATGGCATCGGCCTTCCGCAAAGACAGTTCATAACCTCTGACGGTTACCTCCAGCGGATCACCCAGAGGAGCCACCTTCCTCACATACAGCTCCACACCCTTCGTGATGCCCATATCCATAATTCTGCGTTTCACAGGGCCTTCGCCGGACAACCGTTTCACCGTTACCGTACTCCCCACCGGAATCTCTCTCAACGTCCTCATATTCTCTCCTCTCCCAATTACCTGTCTGAATCCGTGTTCGCGCGTTCACCGCACCCATATTTCCCGCGCCATGTCCTTTCCGATGGCCACCCGCGCCTCTCTCACATTCACAATTAAGTTGCCTCCGGCCGTGGAGATCACCGTCACCTGTCCGCCGGACACAAAGCCCAGCCCTTCCAAAAATCTGCGGGTCTCTTCTCCGCCTCCCACCTTCCTGATCACATTCGCTTCCCCTTCCTTAACCATCGTTAATGGCATATGGTCCGCCTCCCTTTCTCTGCTTATTTGAGTTATACCCATCTCTCTTTAGTTAGTATATGCTAACTTATTCCGGATGTCAAGCATTTTTTTCCAATTTGATTGATCCGTCTGTTCTGATCTCCTCAGTACTCCCCAGCGCGTCCGGCCCCCCTGCACGAAAACGCCCTGCCGCGCTCCCTCTCGGTGCGCGGCAGGGCGTCTGCCTACGACTTTACATTTCCTTTTCCACGGGCAGTTACTGTTTTTCCCTTCCCCGGGTACTCATCCATTTCAGATATCCGTTGATAAAGGGGTCCAGCGCCCCATCCAGCACCGCGTCAGCATTGCCGCTCTCCACCTCCGTGCGCAGATCCTTCACCAGCTTATAGGGCTGGAGCACATAGGAGCGGATCTGATTGCCCCAGGCAATGTCCTTGACCTCACCCCTGATATCCGACAGCTTCTCTACATTGGCCTCCTGCTTCAAGAGATAGAGCTTGGCTTTCAACATCTGCATGGCCTTATCCTTGTTCTGGAACTGGCTGCGCTCATTCTGGCACTGCACCACCGTTCCCGTGGGAATATGGGTGATCCGGATGGCCGAAGAGGTCTTGTTGATATGCTGGCCTCCGGCGCCGCTGCTTCGGTAGGTATCAATGCGCAGATCCTTCTCGTCGATCTCCACATCCAGATCCTCCTCGATATCCGGCATCACATCCAGCGACACAAAGGAGGTCTGTCGCTTGCCCTGCGCGTTGAAGGGGGAGATCCGCACCAGACGGTGAACACCTTTCTCTGATTTCAGATAGCCATAGGCATTGATGCCATTGACCTGAAAGGTCACCGACTTTATGCCCGCCTCATCGCCGTCCAGATAATCCAGCACTTCCAGGGAGAAACCCCTGCGCTCCGCCCAGCGGGTATACATGCGGTACAGCATGCTGCACCAGTCACAGCTCTCCGTGCCTCCTGCCCCGGCGTTCAGCTTGAGGATCGCATTATTTTTATCATACTCTCCTGACAACAGAATACCAATTCTCAAGCCGTCCAGCTCCCGGGTAAACTCATCCAGTTCACCGCGAACCTCCGGAATCAGGGACGCGTCCTCTTCCTCATAGCCCATCTCAATCAGCGTCAGAATATCGTCATACTGGGTCTCCAGCTTCCGAAAATCCTCCACTGTGTCCTTCATATTTTTCAGTTCTTTCATCAGCTTGTTGGAACGGTCCGGATCATCCCAGAAACCGGGAGCTTCCATCTCCATCTCCAGTTCTTCGATTCGCTTCGCCTTGTCAGCGAGGTTAAAGTGAATCCCTCACTTCCGCTAATGGAGTTTCGTAAGCCAGAAGTTCTGACTTCATAGAATCTAATTCAACCACTTTGCGTCACCGCCTTTCAAATATTATTTTTTCTGTTCAGTGTCTCCCTGCCCTGAAATCCTGCTGCCGCGGAGTTTCCGCCTGGATGACTTAAGTCCCCTGTTTATTTTCCGGCTCTGCCGCAGCACTGTTTGAATTTCTTGCCGCTGCCGCAGGGGCATGGATCATTGGGATATACTTTGGATGCCGCGCGCTTAGCGGGAGCCTTTGCGAGCGACACATCCTTGTTGGTGCCGGTCACCTGAGCCACCTGCTCCCTTTCCACCTTCTGTTCAATCTTGATATGGAACAGCAGACGCACCGTCTCCTCCTTGATGTTCTGCGTCATCTCATCAAACATCTCATAACCGTTCATCTTATATTCCACCAGAGGGTCTCTCTGTCCGTAAGCCTGTAAGCCAATGCCCTGGCGCAGCTGCTCCATATCATCAATATGGTCCATCCACTTCCGGTCGATGACCTTGAGCAGAATCACCCGCTCAATCTCACGGATCGCCTCCGCATCCGGAAATTCCGCCTCCTTGGACTCATATAGCTTCACAGCCTCCTCCTTGAGCTGCTGCTTTAAGCCATTTTTCTTTGGTTTGCTCACCCTCTCCCTGGTCACCGGCTCAATGGGCACGGTGGGCAGCAACAGGGTATTCAGCTCATTGTAGTCCCACTCTTCGGCATCTCCCTCGTCACCGATGCTGATATCCACGGCATTCTCGGTGATATCGGTGATCATCTTGAAGATCACATCCCTCATGCTCTCACCGTTCAGTACCCGGCTTCTTTCGTCATAGATGATCTCCCTTTGCTCGCTCATGACACGGTCATACTCAAGCAGATTCTTTCTGATGCCAAAGTTATTGTTCTCAATCTTCTTCTGAGCGGACTCGATGGCATTGGTGAGCGCCTTGTGCTCAATCTCCTGTCCCTCCGGAATACCCAACGCATTGAACATACTGATCAGCCGTTCGGAGCCGAAGAGACGCATCAACTCATCCTCCAGAGAGATGTAGAACTTGGACTCTCCCGGATCTCCCTGACGTCCCGAACGGCCTCTTAGCTGATTATCGATACGGCGGGACTCATGCCGCTCCGTGCCGATAATCTTGAGTCCTCCCGCCGCTCTGGCCTCTTCGTCCAGCTTGATGTCCGTACCACGCCCCGCCATGTTGGTAGCGATGGTCACAGCCCCGTGAATACCGGCATCCGCTACGATCTCTGCCTCCAGCTCATGGAATTTGGCATTCAGAACCTTGTGCGCAATGCCCCGCTTATTCAACAATTTGCTCAGCTCTTCACTGGCGTCTATGGTGATTGTACCCACCAGCACCGGCTGTCCCTTGGCATGAGCCTCCTCAACTGCCTCCACAATGGCCTTCAATTTCTCGGCCCGGGTCTTATACACCGCGTCCTGCTGGTCAATACGGGCGATGGGCTTGTGGGTAGGCACCTCCACCACATCCATGCCATAGATGTCGCGGAACTCGTTTTCTTCCGTCAGAGCCGTACCGGTGCCGCCACACTTTTTCTCAAACAGATTAAAGAAATTCTGGAAGGTGATGGATGCCAGAGTTTTGCTCTCCCTTTTAACCTTCACCCGCTCCTTGGCCTCGATGGCCTGATGCAGACCGTCGGAATAGCGCCGCCCCGGCATGATACGCCCGGTAAACTCATCTACAATCAGTACCTGGTCATCCTTGACCACATAGTCCTGGTCCCGGAACATCAGATTATGGGCGCGCAGGGCCAGAATGATATTGTGCTGGATCTCCAGATTTTCAGGGTCGGCATAGTTGTCGATATGGAAAAACTTCTCCACCTTGGCCACACCGGCGGCGGTGAGGTTAATCACCTTATCCTTTTCATTGACGATAAAGTCACCCGTCTCCTCCTGAACGATGCCCATCAGCGCGTCCATCTTGGACAATTGCTGCATATCGTCTCCACGCTTCATCTGCCGGGCCAGCATATCGCACATCTCGTACAGAGCCGTGGACTTGCCACTCTGGCCGGAGATAATCAGCGGTGTCCTGGCCTCGTCAATCAGAACGGAGTCTACCTCGTCAATGATGGCAAAGTGAAGATTTCGCAACACCAGCTGCTCCTTGTAGATCACCATATTATCCCGCAGATAGTCAAATCCCAGTTCGTTGTTTGTCACATAGGTGATATCACAGCCATATGCCTTCTTTCGCTCCTCCGGAGTCATGCTGTTGAGCACCACTCCCACAGTCAGCCCCAGAAATTCATGCACCTGCCCCATCCACTCCGCGTCACGCTTGGCCAGATAGTCGTTGACTGTCACCACATGTACGCCCTTACCCTCCAGCGCGTTCAGATAAGCGGGCAGCAAAAAAGTCTGTGTCTTGCCCTCGCCGGTTTTCATCTCAGCGATGCGCCCCTGATGCATAATCACACCGCCGATAAGCTGCACTCTGTAGTGTTCCGTCTTAAGCACTCTCCTGGCCGCTTCCCGCACCAAGGCGTACGCCTCGGGCAGTATATCGTCCAGCGTCTCGCCTCCCGCCAGCCTCTCCTTAAACGCCTCCGTCCTGGCCTTCATCTGCTCGTCTGTCAGTTCCATCATTTCAGGCCGCAGGGCCTCAATGGAATCCACGATGGGCGTGATGCGCTTTAATTCCCTCTGGCTGTGTGTGCCGAATATCTTCTCCGTTAATTTCATCCTTACCTCTTCCTGCGGATCACAGATCTGCCCTGCGATCCTGCGCCAAAATGTATTTGAATGTGTAACGTCAGAACCAGCCGTGCCCGTGCCATTGTGCTTATCATGCGGACCGCGGATCTGCATTTGCCATTACGTCAATCCATACCGGCTTTACTTTCTGGTTGTAAATCCTGAACAGAACTATTGTAGCAGATTTGTGCCCGGGATTCAACCACAGAAAAATACTTATCCCTTAACATTTTGTAAACTTTATGTTAAAATTGACATCCACTGCCTTTTTCGTTATAATATGGCTTATCGGAAGTGTATTTCACTTCCGATAAAAGGCGCGTCCTTTGCGCCGCATTCGATTACAGGAAGATGCTCTTGCTTCCTGTAATATGGCTTATCGGAAGTGTATTTTACTTCCGATAAAAGGCGCGTCCTTTGCGCCGCATTCGATTACAGGAAGATGCTCTTGCTTCCTGTAATATGGCTTATCGGAAGTGTATTTTATTTCCGATAAAAGGCGCGTTCTTTGCGCCGCATTCGATTACAGGAAGATGTTTTTACTTCCTGTAATATGGCTTATCGGAAGTGTGTTCTTCACTTCCGGAATAAAACGGTCAATAAAGCATTGATATCCTGATTTTACCTGAGTTCCAAGGGGGAAAGGCAGTATTGCATGAAGAGATTACCCACTCTACAATTGGTTCCCGGAATGGTCATAGCGGACGATGTGATGAACCCCAATCATCAGCTGATTCTGTCCCGGGGCACTGTGCTTACGGACGCCCTGATTATGAAGCTGGATCTCTACGGTGTTCTGACTGTACACGTAAAAGATGAAATCCTTTCACAGCCGGAGGCTCAGACCACCCCCTCAGAGATGTCCTATTTTGAACGTGTTAAGAAGAGTCCCCAGTTTCAGTCTTTTAAAATAATTTACGATGAGGAAATAGATCATTTCAAAGGTATGATCAACAATGTAGTGGAGAAAAATACCCAGCTGGATGTGAAAGAACTTTTGTCCCGTTCTCTGATGATGGTTACGGATGCCAGAGGACACATCAGTATTCTGGATATGCTTCACAATATGCGCGAATATGATGACTCCACTTTTGCCCACTGCCTGAATGTGGGACTGATCTGCAATGTGTTTGCCCGCTGGCTGCAGCTTTCGGCGGATGAAGTGGAGATGGCCACGGCCTGCGGATTGCTTCATGATGTGGGCAAGCTGCTGGTGCCCCATGATATTATCACCAAACCCGGGAAGCTTACAGATCTGGAGTATTATCAGGTCAAAAAACATTCCTCCGAGGGCTATCAGCTGCTCAAGTCGCAGAATCTTGACCGGCATATATGCAATGCCGCCCTCATGCATCATGAACGCTGTGACGGCTCCGGTTATCCCCAGGGCCTGAAGGATCAGGAAATCGACCGTTATGCCAAAATGGTAGCCATTGCCGATGTCTATGACGCCATGACCTCCGCCCGGGTCTACCGGGCCCCCATCTGCCCCTTCAAAGTCATTGAGATCTTCGAATCCGAGGGCTTGCAGCGGTATGACGTGGCATATGTTCTGTGTTTTCTGGAAAATATCGTTGACACCTATATACAGAACCGCTGTCGTCTGAACGATGGCCGGGAGGGTGCGATCATTTATATCAACAGACCAAAACTGTCCCGGCCTGTAGTGAAATGCGGCACGGAATATGTCAATCTGGCGGATGAGCCGGACCTGTGTATCGAAACTTTATTATGACTCCCGGTGCGCCGTCCGGCCGCAAAGCGCGTCTGAAATTGCTTTCCGCCGGATGTGTATCGCACTTTTAACAAGATGAGTGCCGTTGGCCGAAGACGGCGGAATGGAGAACAATATGTGTGAAGTCATCCATATCTATGTGGGAGAGAATCAGCCGTCTCCCTGTTTTGCCACCATCGGGGAGGCCATCTCCTGGATCAGCAGGGACTATACCCCTCTTACCCCCTCCTATCCTGCCCCCCATGAAGCAATTACCCCCGCCATAATCCATATAGCGCCCGGCACCTATCGGGAGAAACTGGTATTGGAGCGCCCCCGCGTAACCCTGGAGGGAAGCGGTGCCGATGACACGGTGCTGGTATATGGGGATTATGCGTTACAGATTCTGGAAGACGGCAGCAAAAGGGGCACTTTCCGCACGGCAACCCTGCGCGTCCATACACATGATGTAACGCTGCGCCATATGACCGTTGAGAACGACGCGGGCTGCGGGCGTCTGGTAGGGCAGGCCATCGCCCTGTATGCGGACGGAGACCGGCTCTTTCTGGAGCATTGCCGCCTGATCGGCAGCCAGGACACGCTGTTCACGGCACCGCTGCCCCAGAAAGAGGCACAGCCCGGAGGGTTCACCGGCCCCGGTCAGAATCTGCCCCGCGTCATGGGCCGCCAGTATTATAAGCACTGCTATATACAGGGCGATGTGGATTTTATCTTCGGCAGCGGAATCTGCTATTTTGAAGACTGTGAAATCTTTGCCGCCCTGCCAAAGCGCCTTCCCCGGGAAAGCCCTGACGGACAGCGGATCTACGGATACCTTACCGCCGCCTCCACGCCCCAGGGGCAAAAATTCGGCTATGTGTTCCATCGCTGTAAGCTGCTGGGCAACTGTCCCCAGGCCTCCGTATATCTGGGCCGTCCCTGGCGTGAATATGCCCGCACGGTCTTTTGGGAGTGTTATATGGATGCCCATATCCACCCTGCCGGATGGGCTGACTGGGGCAAAGAGCACGGACGTTTTTATTATGGCGAATACAACTGCTCCGGCCCCGGCAGCGAAACCTGCCAGCGAGCGGATTTTTCCTGTCAGCTGACAGAGCGGGAGGCAGCGCAATACAATCCGGAAGAGGTGCTGGACGGGTGGTTTCCTACAGTCTAGAGCGTGTCTGAACACGCTCTAGGCCGTCCTTTTTTCCAGTATTTCCACCCTTCTTGTCAAGTCTTCCAGCTGCTCTACAATCAGTGATATATTCTCGTTTTCCAGCCTGGTAATCCTGTAGTACTTATAGAGTTCGTCCACATTCTGCTGCACTTTGGTGATCTTTTTCTCCAGAATATTCCTTGTTCGCTCGATCTCATCCAGAAGAAGCCCCTCCGATTTCAGGATTTTTTCATCCACTTGTTTTAATATGGATTTCTCCGACTTTTTTACAACAGATTCCATCATATTTTCCAGAATTTCTAAGTCCTTTGGTTCTAACATTTTATTCTCTCCCTTCATTTTCTAAACCCATTGTTATGCGTTTCCTGTTCTTTCTGTACCTTTCATGGTCCGTTCATCCGCGTTTCCTCCTGTCTGCATTGCGGGAACCACAAAAAAAGCACCTTGCCCCCGCTCATATCATATTTTTAATCGGGTAATAAAAGCAGGATTCCTGAGATAGAACAAAGAAGCTCTTCAGACGCACAGATGTGCTTAACGGGACCATGGCCCTGGAAATCTTTTGCTTTGTAACTACAATAGCATATCTTCTGTTATTTGACAAGTCCTGTAATCATTTTTTGCCGGGGTTTTTCATATATCATATCTTGATATGACAAAAGCGTGGAGCAGTCTCTCTCTGTCCACGCTTTTGCTTGCAGGATTTCTCACACTTTTTGATACAGTTCCAGAATATGCGCCCTGGCCTGCTGATTGTTCTCCGGCCTGGTGTCTTCCAGCGTCACATGGATATAGGGCTTGCGCTCCTTGATGAATTTCAGCACGGCCTCATATTTCATCATGCCCAGTCCGCAGCCCATGGCCTGCAATTTACCGTCCACCGGCATAAAATCCTTCAGATGCACCATGGCCACATCCGGTCCCAGCACATCAATGGCCTCCTCCACAATGGCCTCCTGGTCCTGATAGTTACAGAAGTCCAGCAGATTTACAGGGTCCAGTATGATCTGCAGGTTAGGAGACGCAATCTCGTCCAACACCCTTCTGGCGCGTCCGGGACTGTATACGATATGTCTCCACACCGGTTCTATGGCCACTACCACGCCCATCTGTTCCGCATATTTCACAACAGGGCGCAGATTGGTGATAAAAGTCCGCAGCGCTTCCTCCCCATGGCACTCCGGCACAAAGCTGTACGTCTCGTTGGGAGCGCCGGTCTCAGTTCCCACCACGCCGCAGCCCAGCCAGGAGGCAAAGCGCACATGGGCCATATATCGGTCCGTGGCTTTCTTAAGCTGCTCCGGATTGGGGTTTGCCAGATTCAGGTAGCAGCCCAGCACAGCGATGTCCACCTGATTTCGGGCAAACACATTTTTGATATACATGGCAAGCCCCGGCGTCAGTGCCTCGTCAGTGGTGGGGAACTCCTTAATCACCTTCGCCAGAGCCAGGTGCCCGCAGACAAAGCCCAGATTGTGTACATCCGCAATGCGCTCCTCAAAGGGGAGTTCCCTCGTATCATGTAGGCGTATTCCTAACTGCATATACTTTTCCTCCTTAAGATTATATCACCGCGCTCACCGCCGTATCTCCAGGTCATCCACACCCTCCGTCTCCAGCGCCTCCCCCTCCTGGCCGCTTACGGACACATTCTCCATCACAAGATGTTCCACATTGCGCACAAACATCCCCCGCCTGCTGCTCTTCTCCACGCCCTCGGACATGGCAGGCGTGTCACATCTGGGATTCTCCGCATAGCTGACGGAGATATCCTTCATCACGATCTCCCGGATCTTCCGCTCCGGCAGACCGTCAAAATAAGCCGCCGCCACATGGCAGTTGGCGCAGTCCATATTCTCAAAGGACAGCCTGCCGATCACCGGCGTCCTGTCATCCACCGGATAAGGCTCCCGGGACTGCACATACCGTGTCTTGCCGTCCGGGTCGCAGTAGTAGAACGCATTGATTACCAACGGCGTCATCACATGATCCAGGGTCAGGTTGCGGAACGTGATATTGTCCAGCACCGCGTCCTTCCCTCTGCCCCGCCGGGTCTTGATCCGAAGACCTCTGTCCGTATGTCGGAAAATGCAGTCTTCCACTGTCAGGTTCACCACGCCCCCAGCCATCTCACTGCCCAGAGTCACGGCTCCGTGGCCGTTCTCCATCAGACACTGGCGGACATGGATATTCTCGGACGGAGTCTTATATTTTCTGCCCATATAAATCTTGCCGGATTTGACGGCTATGCAGTCATCCCCCAGAGAAAAACGCACCCCCAGAATCTCCACATCCTTACAGGATTCAGGGTCCAGGCCGTCCGTGTTGGGGGAATCCGCGGGATTCTCCACGGTCAGATCCAAAAAACGCAGTTGATTGCTGAAATAGGGATGCAGCGTCCAGGAGGGAGAGTTACAGAACTTCACGCCCTGCAGGGTAATCTCCCGGCAGTGGCTGATGAAGAAAAGCCTGGGCCGGAAAGCGCCTCTCATAACCTTGGGATTGTTCCACCAGTTCTCTTTGGAGGCGTTGCCGTTGATGGTACCCTGCCCGTAGATCACCACGTCCTCCACGCCCACGCCGCAGATAATACCCGTAAACATGGGCAGCGGATTTCCCTCCCAGGTGCCCAGGTTGTACTCGTCCTGTTCGTCATAGCTCTCCAGCATGGCGGGGAATACTGGAAATTTCTCCCGCTCCGTAAAGGCTCTGAGCTCCGCCCCCGCTGCCAGTTCCAGGCGGATATGGCTCTTTAAAAACAGACTGGTGATCCGGTAGGTTCCCGCGGGTATGTAGATCCGTCCATGCTCCGGACAGGCCATGACCGCCGCCTGGATAAAATGGGTATCATCCGACACCCCGTCCCCCTTCGCGCCGAATCTTGTCACGTCCAGCGTCACAAACTCATAGGCCGTGGTAAATTCCGTACTTCCCAGCTGCCGCTCTCCATCATAAATCTCCACTCTATACAGCGTCTGAGGCTTTAAGCCGAACAGGCTGGAAACCGTCTTTTCCGTCTTTATGACCTCCTGCCCGTTTACCACCACCCGGTAGGGACGCCGGGTAAAGTGCCTGCCCCCGTCCCTGATCTCGATGACAGCGCTTCTGGCCGTATACATTACCGTTTTGATTTCCATAACTTCCTCCTTCATCATGGCATTCGGTTTTTCTGAAACAGGGGCGGCGGAAAGTCCCCCGGATGTCCTCCAGCGCGTATTCGAAAAATGCTTTCCGACAGATGCGCGACACAATTTGTTTTTCAAACATGTTCCGGCGAAGACGCGCCCTGACAATAGATCCCATATTTATCTTCCAGCAAAATATGTTCCCTGCATGCCCGCCGGACACCTTCCCGGAACATCACCCGAGCCTGGCCTTCCGGTTCTTCCCCTGCCACCGGACCGCTCTCGCCGTAAAACTCCCGGATAAAGCGGCGCACATTCTTTTTATACAGATCCATCAGTTCCCGGTAGTACTCATAAATCTGCTGGTCTATGTATGTCAGCGTCCCCAGGGCCATATCCATATAGACCGCCGCTTCCCGCATGTCATAATGCTCCTGCAGCCGGGCATCCATAACCCGCATCTGGGCCAGGATATCGGGATAGCCCTCCTTTTTGTTGCATTCGGTCTCATAGGCCGCATACACCGGATACAGTACCCTTTTGACTTCCTGGCCCTCTTCCACGGAGCTTAAGTCAAACACACCGTCCTCATCCCTGGGTAGCGCTTTGATCTGCTCCACGATCTGAGCCGTTTCCCGCGCCTGTTCCTGCCGCGCCTGCTCCAGAGCCTGCTCCAATTCTCTCTTCATGGTTTTCGTTCCTTTCCTGTTTGACGTTTCCAGATATTCGCGAAGCTCATTCGATTTCTCTATAAATGTATTTATAACCAGATCACATCATTCTCTGCCTGCAATATTCCATTGCCGCCGCCCGAAAGCCAATGCCCTTGTTCACAAAGAGATCTTGATCCATCACGGCAATTCGTCTCCCCGCGTCCACATATTTTTCGAGATAAATCAAATAAAGGACTTGTCGAAGATCCGCATGATAGGGGGTACCCGGAATCTCCTCCGCAAAACGGCTGCAAATATCCTCCTCCGTCTCAAGGGCAAATCTGGAAATATATTCCCTGACACAAATGGACATTTCCTCCACGCTCCAGGATTTCATTTCTCTCCGGTCTTCCATAAACTGATTTCCATAGACCGTAAACGCTCCGATACACCTCAGACTCAGAGGTTCCTTTTTGTTTTCCTCCATCCCCATAATATCCCAGAACAAATCGTCCAGCCACAGAGGTTTATACATCCCCCGGACAGAGCAGTAACATTTGTTGTCCTTCTGTCCGACAGACACGGAGGCATCATAAAAGACATCCCCTCTTCTCCGCCAGATCATAAAATCCCTTTTGTTGATCTTGTACTGCTTGATCTCCGCCTGAACAATATGAGGAAGTTCCTTCTTTAAGTTTCTGAGTTGCCGCTGTTGCTCTCTTGTCATTACACAGTCCCTCTGGAACCCCGGGCGACATACATATCCCGTCCTCCCGGCCCATGGCCGGGAGGAGCAGGGAATACCGTCACGGAAATATTTGTCTTACAGGGTTACGCCCTGCTTAAAGATCGCCATATCATGAAAACCCGCCGCCTCGCTGCACACCTGCCTGCCGGAGGCCACCTCCACCACATAGTCAAACAGATGCCGGGCCTCCTGGGCCATGGACTTATCCTCCACCAGCACTCCCGCGTTGAAATCAATCCAGTTTGCCTTCTTGCTGGCCAGCCTGGAGTTGGTGGAAATCTTCACCGTGGGCACAGGAGAGGCAAAAGGCGTCCCCCGCCCGGTGGTAAACAGCACGATCTGGGCTCCCGCCGCCGCCAGCGCAGTAGCCGCCACCAGATCATTGCCGGGCGCGCTCAGAAGGTTCAGTCCCGACGTCTGCACACGCTCCCCATATTGCAGCACACCCCTGACCAGAGCGCTGCCGGATTTCTGCGTACAGCCCAGGGATTTGTCCTCCAGTGTGGAGATACCTCCCTTTTTGTTGCCCGGGGACGGATTCTCGTAGATGGTCTGGTTATGGCTCTTGAAATAATTCTTAAAATCATTGATCAGATCCACCGTCTTGTGGAACAGTTCCTCATTGGCG
Source organism: uncultured Acetatifactor sp. (assembly GCA_910583845.1). Taxonomy (GTDB): domain Bacteria; phylum Bacillota; class Clostridia; order Lachnospirales; family Lachnospiraceae; genus Acetatifactor. The sequence continues at coordinate 21,451 of CAJUAB010000027.1, read as the reverse complement.
CAGCGGTTCATCAGAATCGTCTCCGCGCCGAACATCTCCGGCACTTCCGTCAGAATCGTGGTGCCGCCTCCCGCAATGAGAAGATCGGAGAAACGCCCTACCAGGGGGTTGGCGGTAATGCCGGAAAGCCCGTCGCTGCCGCCGCATTTCATGCCGATCACCAGCCTGCTCACGCTGACCGGCTCCCTTTCAAAGCCCGCCGCGTAATCAATCAGCCCCTTGATCAGTTCCACCGCGTCCGCAATCTCATCCCCGGACTCCTGGGCCACCAGAAATTTCACTCGGTTTTCATCGTACTCCCCGATGTAGGGCTTCAGCACATCAATATTGCTGTTCTCGCAGCCCAGTCCCAGCACCAGCACACCGCCCGCGTTGGGATGCCTGATCAGATCCGCCAGAATGGCGCGGGTGTGCTCCTGGTCATCCCCCATCTGTGAGCAGCCATAGGGATGAGGGAACGCGATGACCTCCTGCACGGAGCCTTTGACAAAAGCGTTGGCCGCTCTGGCAATGGCCGTGGCCACATTGTTGACACAGCCCACCGTGGGGATGACCCATATCTCATTGCGCACCCCCACCTGGCCGTCCGTCCGCCGAAATCCCATAAAAGTCGCGTCCTGCGCCGCAGAGTCCGTCCCCGCTCCGGCGTCCTGCCTCTCTTTTGCAGCTGTCTCAGCTGCCGCTGTCTCAGCTGCCGCTGCCTCCGCCACCGGCTCGTAGCTGTATTCCAGCAGATCCCCCAGCGCCGTCCCCACATTGTGGGTGTGAATCCAGGCCCCTGCCGGGATATCCTCTTTCGCGTTGCCGATGCGGTAGCCATACTTGATGACTTCCCCGCCGGCCGGAATATCGCAGACTGCCATCTTATGCCCGGCGGGTATCTCCTCCCGGGCGGTGATCCGGCTCTCCTTACCGGATACTTCCACTGTGATGGTCTCCCCCCGGGGAATGGCGTTCAGAGCCACCACCACATTGTCATTGTCGTTTATTTTTAAGAAATTCTGCATAATGCCGCCCTCATTCCGTTTTCCCTGATATCATCCAGATAAGCTGTCACCGCGTCTGTCAGGCCGGGCACCCGGTTCAGATCCTGTCCGTGGAAATCCTCCCTGCCCAGATAGGCAGTCACAAAACCGCGGGTGTCTTTGCGGCAGTTGTCCCGGAAGAACTCCAGCACCGGCATATCGTCCTTGATCCGATAGGTCTCGCCGTTCCGGTCGCCCAGAAGAGCGCCGTCCCTGATCTCGTCGCCGCAGTAGAAGGCCATCAGCGCGGCGATGGAGAAGGTCAGACGTGCCGGAAGTTTCCCGAATTTATCCACATAGCCCAACAGGCTGGGCAGACATCTCGCCCTCCACTTGGACACGGAGTTTAGGGAAATTGCCAGCAGCGCGTGATCCACATAAGGATTGTTAAAGCGGTTTACCACCTCGCCCGCAAAGGCTTTCAATTCCTCCTCCGGCAGCGTCAGGGTGGGAATCACTTCGTCAAATATGATCTTGTTCATAAAGTCCCGGACGTCTCCGTCCTCCATGGACTCTCTCACGATATTGTTGCCGCAGAGCCAGGAGGCCAGCACAAAGGAAGTGTGGGCACCGTTCAGGATGCGCACCTTTCTCTGTTTGTAGGGATGGTGATCATCGGTAAACACCACCGGCAGGCCCGCACCGGGCAGGTCAAACTCCCCGCTGATATCCTTGTCTGACTCGATCACCCACAGGGCGAAGGGCTCTCCTGTCACCATGATATGGTCCTCATAGCCCAGCTTCTCCCACTCCTCCTGCTCCGTGGCCCGGGGATAGCCGGTGACAATGCGGTCCACCAGCGTCGCGGTAAAGACGCAGGCCTCCTCCACCCAGGTTCTGAAGGCATCGGACAGTCCCCAGTTCGCGATCTGCTGCATCACGCACTTTTTCAGCATGATGCCGTTGTCATCAATCAGTTCCACCGGAAGCATCACCAGCCCCTTTGAGGTATCCCCTTTGAAGGTCTCAAATCTGTGATATAAAAACTTGGTCAGCTTGCCCGGAAAGCTCCTGGGAGGATTCATCTCAAATCTGTCATCCGCGTCATAGACGATCCCGGCCTCCGTGGTGTTGGAAACCACAAAGCGAAGGGTGTCGATCTCCGCCAGCCCCATGAACTTATCGTATTCATGGATGGCATCCACCGCGTCGGCCACGCTGGTCACCACCCGGTTGATGATTCTGGCTTCCCCGTCCACATTGCCCCGCAGAGAGACGGTGTACTGACAGTCCTGCTTATGGAACATATCCAGATTGCCGAAATCAATGGGCTTGATCAGAACAATATCCCCGTCAAACTTTCCCTGCTCGTTGGCAATGTCGATCATATAATCCACAAACGCCCGCAGGAAATTGCCCTCCCCAAACTGTACGACCTTGACTGGCCTCTCCTTCTTACCGGTCATGCTCTTGTTTAATACGTCCATAACTCCTCCTCTTTTCTGCTGTCCCCAGCTTCTCTCAGCGCGTCGCCCGAATCGCGTCCGACAGATGTCCGCGGCATCAGACCCTCTCTCCGCGCGGCGCATCCCATGCCAACCGTTCCATTCCGTTTTCCGCCGGGACCAGACCCTCTCTCCGCGGCGGACCGCATGTCAGCCGCCGCGGTTTCTGATCCGCCGAAACGCCGCCGTGCCCGGACGGGCTTCACGCCGGATTGTTACATCTCCGTTTTCTGGAAAACCGTACTTTCCATGACACTTTTCATGTAAGTACTTACAATTTTAATTGTACTTCCAAACCGCACATTCGTCAAGAACATAAAAATAGTTCTTGAAAATTTTTTCAAGATTCGTTATAATTCAAAATAGGGAAAACGATGTAACCGCTTACAAATATTTTTTCATAGAGACGAGGCTTGTGTGTATGACAATATATGATATATCCGAAAGAGCAGGCGTCTCCATCGCCACCGTATCCAGAGTGCTCAACGGCAGCAGTAATGTCAGCGAAAAGACCAAGCAGAAGGTCCTGGACGTCATCAACCAGTGTGAATACACCCCCAACGCTTTTGCCAGGGGTCTGGGGCTCAACACCATGAAAACCATTGGCATTATGTGCGCCGATTCCTCCGACCTGTATCTGGCCAAAGCCATCTATTATATTGAACAGAAGCTGCGAGCCAACGGGTATGACAGCATTTTGTGCTGCACCGGCTACAGTCTGGAGAGCAAGAAGAGCTGCATGAATCTGCTCATCACCAAGAAAGTGGACGGCATTATCCTGGTGGGCTCCAATTTTGTCTATGACAAGGACACGGAAAACCGGTACATTCTCGACGCTGCCGTCCAGGTTCCGGTGATGCTGCTGAACGCCGCGCTGGAGGCTCCCAATGTATACAGCATCCTCTCAGATGATTTCTCCTCCGTGTATGAGGCTACCATGCAGCTGATCCTGTCCGGTGTGGAGGACATTCTGTACTTCACCAATTCCTCCTCCTACAGCAGCAAGAAAAAAATGGCCGGCTTCCGCAGCGCCATGGAATCACAGAAACTTTTCAGCAGCGGCAGTCTGATCCAGTTTTACCAGGGCTCCCACGAGGATATCCACGCCATGGCGGATCATCTGATGAAGCTCTACCAGAAGGGAATGCGTTTTCACGGCATCATCGCATCGGATGACTGCCTGGCCATGGGCGCCGTCCGGTTTGCCCTGAACGCGGGCCTTTCCATTCCGGAGGATCTGTGCGTCATCGGATACAATAACTCCCTGCTGGTATACTGCTGTGAGCCGGAGATGTCCAGTATCGACAATAAACTCGAAACGCTGTGCCAGAATCTGATCCTCACCCTGATGGGGGTGCTGGGAGGCAAGGAAATGCCCAAACAGACCGTGTTTTCCGGGGAAGTGATCCATCGCGGCACCACTTTGGCGGGCAGCGGCGACTGCCAGAAATAACCATGATATTCATCCGGGTTCAAGAGCATTAGCTCCATCCGGCTATCACATATACAACACATATATCATAAGAATGGAGGAAAGAAACATGAAAGGTTTTATGGACAAGGATTTTTTACTGGAGACGGAGACTGCCAGAAAGCTGTTCCATGACTATGCCGAGACCACTCCCGTGCTGGACTACCACTGCCACATCAATCCCAGGGAGATTGCCGAGGACAGACAGTTCGACAATATCACCCAGGTATGGCTGGGCGGCGATCATTACAAATGGCGCTTCATGCGCTCCTGCGGTGTGGATGAAAAATACATCACCGGGGACGCTTCCGACTACGAAAAATTCTGCAAATGGGCGGAGTGCCTGGGCAAAGCCATCGGCAATCCCCTGTTCCACTGGAGTCATCTGGAATTGCAGAGATATTTTGGCTACAACGGCGTACTGAGCAGGAAGACCGCCGACGAGGTGTGGAACCTGTGCAACGAAAAGCTCCGAGAGCCTTCCATGAGTGTGCGCAACCTGATCCGCCAGAGCAATGTGACGCTGATCTGTACCACCGACGATCCCGTGGACTCCCTGGAATGGCATAAAAAAATTGCGGAGGATGACAGTTTCGAGGTGAAGGTGCTGCCCGCCTGGAGGCCCGACAAGGCCATGAATATCGAAAAACCCGACTATCTGGATTATCTGGATAAGCTGGCCGCCGCCGTGGGCAGAACCGAGATTATCACCTTTGCCCAGCTCAAGGATGCCCTGAGGGAACGCATGGCTTTCTTCGCCTCCATGGGCTGCAATGTGTCCGACCACGCCCTGGAGTATGTGATGTACTGCCCCGCCTCCGATGATGAGATCGAGGAAATCTTTTTGAAGCGCCAGAACCGCATGATCCCCACCAAGGAGGAGGAATTGAAGTTCAAGACGGCGTTCATGCTGTTTGTGGGAAAAGAGTACGCAAAGCTGGACTGGGCCATGCAGCTGCACTATGGCTGTAAGAGGGACAACAACACATTGATGTATGAAAAACTGGGACCTGACACGGGCTACGACTGCATCAACAATTACGCTCCTTCCTCCCAGATGGCTGATTTCCTGAATGCGCTGCTCCAGGAAGACGCACTGCCCAGAACCATTCTGTACAGCCTGAATCCCAACGACAATCAGGCGATCGGCTCCATTCTGGGGTGTTTTCAGGACAGCACCGCTGTGGCCAAGATCCAGCAGGGCAGCGCATGGTGGTTCAATGATCACAAGACCGGTATGCAGGATCAGATGATTTCCCTTGCCAATCTTGGCAATCTGTCCGGCTTTGTGGGAATGCTCACCGACTCCAGAAGTTTCCTCTCCTACACCAGACATGAGTACTTCCGCCGCATTCTGTGCAATCTGATCGGAGGATGGGTGGAAAACGGAGAGTTCCCGGACGATCCGGATATCCTGTCGGAGATTGTCACGGATATCTCCTACAACAACGCGAAGAGATACTTCAAATTCCCCTTATAAGAGATTGTGAGCATGATACAAAAGGGCCAGACTTCCCTGGGGAGTCCGGCCCTTTCCTTCCATACCCGGTACAGATCCGGATGTACCGCATTCAGGCGCATGTCAGCGCGATCACACGGACACAGCGGGAGTCTTGGCCCGAGCTATACTCCTGTTATGCGAAAAGAGGTAGAACATGGCGGCATTTACATGCAGAGGACGGTCTGATATTGACAAAATAATTATCTACAGGGGGTTGCGGGGAGATAATACCCCTCTGCAGCCTGACCACTATCACGGCTTTTATGAAATCTTCTGCCTGCTGTCCGGCAAATGCCGTTTCCTGCTCCGGGACCAGGTACACGAACTGGAAAAGGGCGACCTGGTGTTTATTTCCCCCGGCGAAGTACACTATTCCCGGTACTACCCGGGCATCAACTGCGAGATGGTGGACATTTTATTCAAAAAATCCCTGCTATACAAGGATGTGGTGGGAGATGCCACCTCCTTTATGGGCAGTATTCCCAGTCTGTATCTGGAAGAGTATTTTGATCTGCTCTCCCGCATGCTGTCGGAGGCCACAGGACTGGACGAGTACTCCTCGGATTTTACCACCTGCTACCTCCAGCAGCTGCTGCTGTTCCTGGCCCGGCATTCGATCATGCACCAGCCCGAACCGGAGCTGATCAATGTGCGGGACGCGGATATCCAGCAGGCCACCCGCTATATCTACCGGAATTTCCGCCGCCCTCTGACTCTGGAGAATGTGGCGGAAGTGGCCTCCCTGAGCCCCACCTATTTCAGCAAAAAATTCAAGCTGGTCACGGGAATGGGATTCAAGGAATACCTGAACTATGTGCGTCTTAAGCACGCCCAGACCGCCCTGCTTACCACCGGCAATACCATCACGGATATCGCCCTGGAGTGCGGCTTCAACGACAGTAATTATTTCAAGGATCTGTTCCGGAAAGTATATGGCCGCTCCCCGAGGGAATATCGGAAAAACCCGGATATTTCCTGAATGGCGCAAAAAAGAGCCTGTATCTGTCTGCTCTCACAGATACAGGCTCTCTCTATGCCAGACAATATCCGGCTATGGCGCTTAATAGTCCATGGCCTGCTCTTCGCCGTTTAACACGCGGAGCGCTCCCTGCGCCAGCGCCAGCAGCTCGTCTTCCCCGGGGTACACGGTCACAGGGGCAATCCAGCCCGCTCTCTCCTTCAGCGCGTCACATACATCCGTCCCATAGGCGATGCCGCCGGTGAGGATAATCTGATCCACTTTGCCGCCCAGCACACAGGCCATAGAGCCGATGTCCTTGGCCACCTGCAGCAGGAATGCTTCCTTGGCCTCCGCCGCTTTGGCATCCCCCTCGTTGGCGCGCTTTGTCACCTCGCGCATGTCGTTGGTACCCAGATAGGCATTGAAGCCCCCCTTGCCCACAATCATGCTGTATACTTCCTTCTCCGTATACTGACCGCTGTAACACATTTTGATCAGCGCGCCGCTGGGCACCGCCCCCGCGCGCTCCGGAGAAAACGCGCCGTCGCCGTCCAGGGCGTTGAACACATCCACCACCTTGCCGTATTCATGCGCGCCCACGGACACGCCTCCGCCCATATGCACCACAATCAGACGCAGGGACTCATAGGGCTTACCGTTCTCTCTGGCATACCGTTTGGCAACCGCCTTCTGATTCAGCGCATGAAACACGCTGGTGCGGGGCAGCTGGGGGACGCCGGAATATCTGGCGATGGGCATCAGTTCATCCACCACCACGGGGTCCACAATATAAGAGGGCACACCGATGGAGTCACCGATCTCCCTGGCCAGAATACCGCCTAAATTGGATGCGTGCTGGCCCTGCACACCCACCTTCAGATCCTCCAGCAGAGCGTCTGTCACGGCGTAGGTGCCGCCGGGAATGGGCTTTAACATGCCTCCCCTTCCCACCACCACCTGCAGGGACCTGATATCAAAGTTCTTTTCCTCCAGTAAGTCGGTAATGATCTTCTTGCGGAAATCCTTCTGATCCACAATGGAAGCATACCGGCTGATCTCCTCCGTGGAATGGCGCAGGGTCTCCTCGAACAACAGGTTTTCATCCTCGAACACTCCGATCTTGGTGGAGGTGGAACCGGGATTAATAATCAAACTCTTCACTGACATATGTCTTTTCCCCTTTCTATTTGGAGTTCTATGCTCTCACATGCGTCCTGACATGGGGCGGCGCGTTTTACTCGCTCTTTGCCATCTCCGCAGCCACCACTGCCGCCAGGGCGATGGAATTCACTTTGGTCTCAAAAGTGTCGGAACGGCTGGTCAGGATGACCGGCACCTTAGTCCCTGTCAGGATACATCCGTTTTCCGCCTTGGTCATATGTACAATGGTCTTGTATACATTGTTGCCCGCATGGATATCCGAGAACAGAAGAATATCCGCGTCCCCCTGGATCTTGCGGTCCGTAGCTCCCTTGTGCTTGGCCGCCTCGGGGTCAATGGCCAGATCCAGAGACAGGGGGCCGTCCACGATACATCCGGTGATCTCTCCCGCCTCGTTCATCCGGGTCAGCTCCGCGGCATCCACGGTTACAGGCATCTTGGGATTTACCACCTCCACAGCCGCCAGAGGAGCCACCTTGGGGCAGTCCACGCCGCAGGCCTTGGCCACGGGCACCGTATTGTTGATGATATGCACCTTGTCCTCCAGAGTAGGATAGGTGATAAACGCCACATCCGTCAGAAACAGCAGCTGGGGAATACCGGGCACTTCAAACACGGCCACATGGGACAGCGGATTGCCCGTGCGCAGACCCACTTCCTTGTCCAGCACACTCTTCAAGAAATTCTTGGTGTCCACCAGCCCCTTCATGTACATATCCACCACGCCGTCATGAGCCAGTTTCACCGCTTTCAGCGCCGCCTGGGTCATATCCGGCTCGTCTATAATCTGATAATCGCTCAGATCCATCTGCATCTCCGCCGCGATCTCACGGATTCTGGCCTCATCGCCTACCAGAATGGCATCCGCGATCCCCCGCTTTTTCGCCTCCCATACCGCATGCAGCACCGCCTCGTCCTGGGCAGCTGCCACAGCCATCTTTTTCATGCTGCACTGGTTTACCTTTTCGATAATATCATCGAATCTCATCTGCGCTTCCTTTCCTGCGGCCTTTCGTCCGGGAGCAGCATACGCCGCCGCTGCTCCGGCCGCAATCCCGTTTTCATTTTGCTTTCTTTGCAGTGAATCCGCCCGATATGGCTTTCTCACCGCCATCGTTAAAATAATAACACAGCAAATTGGGAAATGCAATACCGGTTTCGGCGTAAAGGGGCAGAAAATAGGGCTGTCAAAGCAGCCCTATGATCTCATCCAGTCTTTTCACTTTTGCGAATAACTGCTTTTCCAGCTCCGGTTCCGGCTCTGTCTGATCCGGGACCATCACTACCCGGCAGCCCGCCCGGCTGGCACTGAGCACGCCGTTGGGAGAGTCTTCCACCGCCATACAGTCCTGTGGACGCCTGCCCAGCTTCTCACAGGCGTAGAGATAGATGTCGGGGGAGGGCTTTCCCTCCTTTACCATGGCGGCGGAGATCACCTGATCGAAATAGCGCTGGATTTTCAGTCCGCCCAGGTACTTTTCCGTCCTTTGCAGGTCTGTGGCCGTGGCTACCGCGCTGCGGATTCCCTGTCCTTTCAGCCAGTTCAGCAGCTCCAACGCGCCCGGCTTAAGTTCTATGCCTTCCCTGTCCAGCCTCTCCTCCATCAGCGCTTTTCGCCTCTCCCGCACCGCCTGGTAGTCCAGCCCGGGGCCGAACATCTCCCGCAGCCGCGCCGGCGCGAAAGGACGCCCCAGACTCCGCATGGACAGCGCCTGTTCATCCGTCATCTCAAACCCGAATTCCTTCAAGGCCATGGGCCAGAAGATCCGGTAATACTTTTCCGTGTCGATCAGAGTGCCGTCCATATCAAAAATAACGGTGTCGATCCGCATGTAAAACGCCTCCTTTCCAGCGGGTATCCGCTATCTGGACACAGATTCGTCCGCTGCCTGTGCTTCTTTTGCGGCCTGCTCATTTGTCCCCCCGGTTTCTTTTGTGCCCTCATCGTCCTTTGGGTTCTCTCCCCCCTTCTTCCTGCCAGAGGCACCCCCAAAGCGTCTGCGTTTCCCGCGTCTGACCAACCCGCGCGCCGTCACAAACAATACCGCCAGCACCGCGGCGCCGCCCATCACATAATACCGCGCGGGTATCCGGGGCGATACCTCAACCACCTGAAAACTGTCCGGACGCTCCAGGTCAAACACTACATAACTGCCCATTTCCCTGCTGTCTATAACAGTGCCTTTTCCCTCCTGCCACAGCCGGATCTCATAATGCTCCGGCAGCAGGCTCCGGTGCAGCCGCACACTCACCGGCTGGTCGTAAAATCCATCCGCAGTGCGGATTTGCAGGTGACGGACATTGTCCTTATCCTCCGTAATCTCCAGTACATCCTCCGGGAAGAAACGTCCTTCCACCAGGATAGCCGCCTGATCCGCCGCCTCCTCCACCGCGCCGAAGGGCAGCGCGGTAATCCACTTGGTATATTTTGCGGCCAGCACCTGGCTCTCCGTGATCCGGCTGTAGTCAATCTCCGGCCACTGCCCATAGCATCCTTCTTTTTCAGGCAGCTCCGGAAGCTGGTCCTTTTCCACCGCGCTTCCGTAGGGAACCTGTATGGCTTTTACATCCTCCTGGAGTTCTCCGTCCTCATCCAGCACCACAAAATGCAGCGTCAGCATGCGGAATTCCTCCGGCAGTCCCTCCCGTGCCGAAAACGCCTCATACGTCAGCGGAACGGCTCCGCCCCCATATCCTATGCCGTCTATTCCGGCCGTGCCAGAACTCACATAGCAGTTATCATACAGCATTCCCTCTTCCCGCAGATCCCCGGCGATGGCCCCCAGCTTTTCTCCTTCGCCTTCCAGGTTATTCATGGCGTCGCAGTAGTAGATTTCACTGCCCATGCCCACGATGCCGCCCACATAGCTTTTGCCCTCCAGAAATCCGGTGCTGAAACAGCTGCGGATGGTGTAATCCGAACTGCCCGCGATACCGCCCACATAGCTGCCTCCTGTACTCTGGATATTCGCGTAGGACTCGCAGGACACGATGGCGCCGAAATCCGCCTTCCCCGCGATACCGCCCACATAATTTCTCTTGGCTGTGATCCGTCCCTCGTTACGGCTCTCCCGCACCACGGCCTTGATGCTCTCCTGTATACTCAGGCTCTCCACACCGGTGAAAGTAATGTCATCCTCCGGGTCCAGATCATGTTCCGTGGCGATCTGTCCTACAATTCCGCCCACATTGGTGTCGGCCTCGACCAGCCCCCGGTTCAGGCACAGGGTAATCTTGCCCTGCTGGAAGCTGGCGGTATCATACCACTTTTCCGTCACCGCGTCCCCGGTCTGTACTTTCTCATTTTCCGGGCCGGACTCCCCCTGGGAATCTCCTGAAACGGGCTGGCCCTCCGGTTTAGGCCCTCCGGCCCCTATATTCTCTATGCCCTCACTGGCGGCTTCATCCGATGTGTCATTGACGGTAATTCCCTCATAGCTGAAAAGATCATCCCGGATCTCGCTGATCAGACGCCGCAGTTTCCGGGCCTGCGCCGCCAGGGCGTCCACATCCCCGTCCATCACGCCCTGGGCGGCGTCCAGCGTATCCGTCAACTGGGAAAGCCGGTCCATGGATGCCTTGAGCTCCTGGTTGAAAATCTCCAGATTGTTTGAGACCTGGCCGTTTTGCTGAGAGGTTGTATCCGTTATCTTATGCAGATGATTGCTGGTGCTGTCCGCAAAATTGGACAGCGCGTCACGGTACTCCTGGGTATACTTTGACGGCTCCCGGTCAGGTATGTTCCAGTCCTCCGGTTTATCCCAGTCAGGATGGTCATTGCCGCTGACAGAGTTTATGTCATCACGCCAGTTTTCCAGCTGGTCACCCAGATTCTCACGGTCAGCCTCCCGGGAGCTCTGCCCCTCCTGACCAGCCGCTCCATCCTGTTCTCCGGTTTCCGACAGGGCCTGCTCTCCGCTTACCCCCTCCTGGCTTTCATCTTCCGTCCGGTTTTCCCCGGATTCCTCCTTCTTCTCCTCTTTCTGCTTTTCCCCTATGGCTTTGAGATCATCGGAAAGGCGGTCAAAATCACTGGAAATACCGGTCAGCTCCTGATTGTACACATGCCAGAGATCATTGGTAATATTCAGCAGGTTCGTGGTGGCGGCGGACACATTCCGCAGATTGGTGTTGAGCTGCCTGGTAATGGCGGTGGCCTGGTCCCCGTAAAAGCTCAAGTGGTCGTAACTGGCCTCCAGCATATCCAGGAAAACATCCGTCTCCCGGTCCAATTCCTCCAGCTTGCTGTCAATATATTCCACCTCCATAAAAGGCTCCATCTGCCCGGTGATGCCGCCCACATCCTTTCTGCCCAGCACATGTCCGGTATTGGTGCAGTTCTGGATATAACCCTGATGCAGCCGCCCCACGATACCGCCGGTATTGTACCCCACATGCGCATAGCCCACCGTTCCCAGATTGGTACAGTAGTAGATCTTGCCGTCACTGATTCCCGCGATGCCGCCCGTATCCATATGGGCATCCAGCTTTACGCCCGAGGATGCTTCCTCCAGGTTCTCCACCGTGAAGTCCTCCAGATCATAGACCATGTCATTGGTATATATATTGATGTTCCCTCTGTTGGTACAGTTGTTCAGCGTTCCGTGATTGCTGCCCACAACGCCGCCGCTGCGGCGGTTTCCCAGCACGGTCACATTGGCCGCGCAGCTGCGGATCTCGCCGCTCTTCTCATTTACGCCTGCGATACCGCCCACTTCCTCCTCGCCTTCCAGTACGCCGGAGACCTGGCAGTTCACGATACTGCCGTAGTTGCGCCCCGCCAGGATGCCCGTCTGGCAGCTGCTGCCCCGGGGCAGCACTCTGGCCTGGGACAGCTCCAGATTCTGTACCACGGCCCCCCTCTGGAGGTAACGGAACAACCCCAGCTGCGACCCCTCCTGCTGAATGGTCAGACCGCTGATGGTATGTCCCTGCCCGTCAAATATTCCTCCGAATACCGGGATAATCAATTCCCTGCCGCCCAGATCCAGATCCTGGTCCAGCAGCACACGCTTATCCCTGGACCATTCGTCATAGGCACAGGCCTCAGCCAGATCCTGTAGCTCTTCCACACTTGTGATATGTAGCATTTCATAGGATTCTGCGGCATTCTCTTCCCGATACGCGCCGCTGATATATTCTTCATAAGTGGCGGAAGGTTCCTCACTGGCCAGCACCGGCTGCAGCTCTGTCACCGCCAGCGCAAGGGAGAGCACAGCCGCCGCCATGGGGCGAAACCGCCTGCCTCGTCCTTCACTGCCTGCATTTCGTCTACCATTCTGTCCCCCCATATCTTTCAATAAGATGTTGTCAGCCTTCCTGCCCATGGCCGTCCTCCTCTCTGTACTCCAGCAGTTCCCGGGCGTTTTCATACATATCCCTGGCCCGGATCACAGCCCCCATCTCACCATCGATGACCCCGGTGAAATCACCCTCGATCACACCGTTCACATACCCCTTGATGTGCCCTGTCATGCGGATGCGCCCGCTGGCGGGCAGGGGCTTCGCCACTTCCCGTTTCAGTGTGAACGCTGTCTTTTCTATAATAATGTCTCCCAGCAGCAGCGTCTGGGGCAATACCAGCAGCACCATGACAATGGAAGTCAACGTGCCCCTCCCCAGAGCCAGGCCGATGGCGGCCACCACCGCGTTGGTGGAAATATTGTTGATGATAAAGCCCGCTGCCACCAGCATAGAACCGCTGGTGACGATAGTGGGAAACGCCTGGTTCAGGGTCAGCACAATGGCTTCCTTGATAGACATATAGCTCTTAAGCTCCATATACCGGCTGGTGATCACAATGGCGTAATCTATGGTTGCCCCCATCTGAATAGCCGACACCACCAGATAGCCCAGGAAATATACCGGTTCCTGCTGCAAATAGGGCAGGGAGAAATTCACCCATATACTGCCCTGAATCGTCAGCACCAGCAAAACCGGCAGCCCTGCCGACTGGAAGGTGAACAGCAGAATAATCATGACAAACACCGCTGTCAGCACCGTAATAATCACATTGTCCGTGCTGAAGGAATCGCTCAGATCCTTGTTGCTGGTGGAGGTTCCCACCAGATAGATGTCCTCCAGGTCATAATATCCTGCCACCGTCTTCCGGATTTCGTCCAACGCCTCATAGGTGGTTTCCCCTTCCGAGGGCACGTTCAATTCCAGCACAAAACGGCTGTAATCTTCCCCCAGCAGCTGATCCTGGGCAATACAGATCTGGGAGTGGGCGTCCCCCAGCGTCTCTTCCAGATCTTCATCCAGCGTAATGTTTCCGCTTTCCTTCTGATCATATATATACAGGAAAATATCAATCAAAGGCACCTCGTACTCGCTGATGCCGTTCACCACGGCTCCCAGATTGCTGTCGCTCACAGCGTAAGCCGTATATAGAAGCTCCGCCACTTCCACATCCATGTCGATCAGTTCGGAAAAAGCCCTTGGCGTCAGCAGCTGGGTCAGCATATAGCCGTCCATGGCCTCTATATTGGCCAGTCCCATGACAGAGTCTACGCTGGCCAGATTTTCCAGCGCCCGCAAAGCCCTGGCCTCCTGCTCATAATCGCCGTTGGGCACTAACACCGCCAGCTGATTGATGCTGCCGAATTCCTGATTGACCATGGAGGCGGAAAACTTATTTTCGCTCATGGTCTTGGCCTCCAGGCTGTTTACATCATACACATAAGCCGCGCGGCTGGAAAAATAGAAAGCGGCAAGCAGGCCCAGGATCAGCAGCGGCGGCACGATAAACCGGGTTGCGACACAGAATTTTCCCACCGCCGTAATACTTGGCACGAAACTTCTGTGATGGGTCTTGTCGATTGCCTTGGAAAAATTCAGCAGCAGGCCGGGCATCAGGAAGAACACTGTCACCAGACTCAGCACAATGGCCTTGGCCAGGATAATACCCATATCATAGCCGATCCTGAACTGCATGAACATCATGGCAATCATGCCGGACACCGTAGTGAGGGAGCTGGATGAAATCTCCGGGATCGCTTTACTCAGAGCCACAATCACTGCCTCTCTGGCATCCTTGTCCTCGTGCTCCTCCATGAAGCGGTGTGCCAGAATGATGGCATAGTCCACAGCCAGAGCCAGCTGCAGCACCACGGCGATGGAGTTGGTGACAAAGCTGATGGTGCCAAAAAGGAAATTGGTGCCCTTGTTCAGAATCGCCGCCGCGATAAAAGTCATCAGATACACCGGAATCTCCGCATAGGTGGTGGAGGTAAAGAGCAGCACCGCCACGATCACCACCCCCGCCAGCAGCAGAATCATGACCATATCCTTATCCAGGTCCGCCGCGTCCCGTTCCTCCTGACCAATATCGGAGGTGTAATAGACATCATAGTCTGACAGAGACTCCAGCACCGCCGCCAGATACGCCTTGGTATTCTCCTGTTTCGCCTCCCCTTCAAAGGTAACGGCAAACAGCGCCTCCATATCATGATAGCTCTCCGGAGAGTCCTCAAAGTCCAACATACTGACCCCTTCCATCTCCTCGATCTGCCGGGCCAGTTCCTCCGCCTCCTCAAAAGTGACATTACACACCATAATCCTGGCTGTCCCGTATGTAATGAACTGCGCGTTCATCAGATCCATGCCCTGGCGGGTCTCCGTGTCATCGGACAGATAGGTAGTCAGATCATTGTTCACCTTGACCTTGTTCATGGAGATCAGACTGAAAATAATCAGCAGAATAAAAACCAGGTAGAAACCCTTCCTTTTATCCACAATCATGGTAGCCAGCTTCATCATAAAGGAATTATCTTTCTGCTCTTTTTCCATAATGGTATTCCCCCATTTCCTCTTACATGACAAAAGTTTGTTAATTGATACTGGTTTTTTTATCAACAGGAGTTGATTTTCTTTACGAAAGTAATTATAATAAAAATACGGCAAAAGGCAATATTCAAAATTTATCAGAATGTGCATTTTTGAACAGCTGTGAGAGAACTGTCGATTTATACCAAAAATTTTATTTTTTATTCAGAACTTAGATTTCACATTCGCAGAGAGGAGAACATATGGCACAGGAAAAAATGGACCGCCGGGTCCGCCGCACTAAAACCCTGTTGCTCCAGGGCCTGATTCAATTGATGGAGGTAAAGGACATCAAAGATATTTCTGTCAAGGAATTGTCAGACCTGGCAGATATCAACCGCGGCACATTTTATCTGCACTACAGCGATGTATATGATATGCTGGGTAAAATAGAGGAAGAGCTGTTTCGGGAGTTCAATGAAATTCTGGAGCGGGATCTGTCCCTGGACGGCACCGGCCCTGTGATTTCCAGGCCGGTACTTCTGGATCTCTTTATTTTTCTGGATCATAACCGCGCTCTGGCCCGGGTACTGACCGGTCCTCACGGAGATATGGCTTTCATGAACCGGCTGAAAGATCTGGTGAAAGAAAAGCTCCGCTTATTGATGAACAATGCAGAGCGCTCCGTGGAGCATTTTGAATATTTCTATTCCTTCATGGTCTCCGGCTGCATCGGCGTCATCGAGTGCTGGCTGAATCAACAGTCTCCCGTCTCTCCGGAGGAAATTGCGGGCTATTGCAGCGCCATGCTACAGGGCGGGTTGTCCGCGGCTGTTCAATAATACTGCTAAACGCCGGACAGCAGTTTCTCCAGCAGGGACTGACAGCCCTTCAGCACATCCGCATAGGTAGCATCAAAATCACCCGAGTACCAGGGGTCCGCGATATCCCTCTCCTCTCCCGCCCAGGACAGCAGAAGGGAAATCTTATGTTCCGGGTCCCCGCCGCACATGCGTGTCATATTTCGGATATTGGCCCTGTCCATGCCGATCAGATAATCATATTGACGATAATCCGCCCTGGTCAGCTGTACCGCCCGTTTGCCCTCACAGCTCAGGCCGTGCTCCGCCAGCTTTTTCCGGGCCGGGGGATAGACCGGATTGCCCACACCGTTCCAGATCTCCTCCGTGCTGGTGGCCGCAGAAGCGATGGTAAATTTGTGAGAGAGACCGGCCTGAGAGACCAGGTCTTTCATGACGAACTCAGCGATGGGGCTTCGGCATATATTGCCATGGCACACAAATAGTATTTTTATCATAATAATTTTTCCTCCTGAAATGCTCTGATTTGCCGTGTTTTGGCGCGATTTGCGAGGTTTGCTTTTTCTGTGGAGATTGTTAAAAATGTAACGGAAATGGCAAATCGGGGCAAAACGTGGCATATTGATTCCGTCAATCGTAGTAAAAACGTAGTAGGAATTGGGGGTTTTACTACTCTCGACAAATTATCTACATTTATGTATGTTACCTTATTCTTTCTAAAAATATCTTCTTCTCAAACGTACCATTAGCTATAGCTTTTTTATTTCTCATAACTTCAAATTCCGATTGTGACATTCCCTGTGCTTTTAATAAAGCATAAATTACTTCAACCACATCACACAATTCAATTATTTGACCAGATTCAAGGTACTCCACAACTTCCTCTTGAAGTTTGTCTTTCAATAATTGTACATATGTATCCTCATCTTTAACAGTTTCATATATCGGAATTCTTCCGCTTGACTTTATTATTTCAGGAACATTATCTCTTACTAACTTATTTATCATTTTTCTTCTCCGCGTAATATTCTTTTGCAGTGATTGTAGCCACATTTATTATTTCGTTATCATCTACGATCTTTCTCCATGCTCTATCACGAAATCCCTTAAACGAATATTCTCCAACATCTTGACGCAGAAAAATAAGTTTTCCAGATTTGCGCGAAAATCCTGTAATAGACTCTGTATAAGATTTACATACAGCAATTCCTGTGTAATAGACAACTTTTTTTAATCCTTGTGTCATCTCAAAAGCCCTTGCCCCTGATATAACACAAATATCAGCTCTTCTAACTATATCATAGAGTTCGAATGACATTCTAAAAAAATCAATTGTACTAATATCCATCCCATTTCTGCAAATATTGAATTTACCAATTCTATGATACTCCTTTAAGTTTTGTAATTCATCTAACTCCAGCATGTCGCAAATATCATTATAACTAGCATCATTCGAATAGGAATCATAACGTGGGACAAGTGTAAAAGTTAGTGTGTCATTAATACTTATTTGTTCTTCGATAAATTTCATTTCAAAAATTGTCTCGATGTAATCATCAGTAAACCACACAATATTTATATTTTCTCCACAAATCACTTCGTTATAATATTGTCCAAAACAGTCTATCCCTATTTTATTATTATGTATATATTTATCAAGTCCGTCAACAATTTCATCAATACTTTTCCCGTCTAAAGACAAACTACTGTTCAGACTAATTGGAGCGGTACTAATAGTTTTTTCTTTTATATCCATACCAATCATACCACTTGCTATAGACTGGAATAATCTATCCCTTAAACAATAAGCTTCTGTCCTCTTAAGAATTAAAGGAGCAATCTTCTTGCCAATTTCATTAAAAGATATATGATTATTGTAAATAAAAAATGGTGTTCCAGTAATTAGGAACATGATAATTCTACGAAATATATCACTATATTCTTGATTAACTATTAAATCGGCAAAGTAATCGTTCTTCTCACTTTTAAACTCTAAGATTTCTATACAGAATTGAATTAACTTTTCACTCCCAACCTTATTAATCTTCTTTGCTAAAGACTCACTTTTACAAAGTTGTTCTATTTCACTTCTAAATTTTTGTGATAGCCATTTTTCAAAAGGCACCTCGTTTTCCTCTAACAAAAAAGCTGGTGTCTCAATGCGCTCACTCATTTGGAATAATCCCGGATAATAATCTAATTGTACAATATCATAAACCTGATTTATCGATGCTCTCTCGTATGGAGTTCCCATAATTATTTCAATTACATAATTTTCAATTTCTCTATTTTTTAAATCTTTAAATTTTGGAATAAACCTCTTCAAATAATTTAAAACATCACTCATATTTTTACCTCATAAATATCATTTCAAGAGTTTTTCTATACTTTCTTATGGATGTCTCTTCCATAAAACTATTTTCCCAGTCGTATATCCTACTTCCTTGCAATCTCATAACAATATCTCGTAAATATTGTCTTGGCAAGTTATCTACATAATACAAATTTGATGAATCAAAACCATTACTAATCCATAAATAAGGCTGCTTTTTTGCAAGGTCATAAAATATATCTTTAGAGAATTGTACCTTTTTAGAATATTTATTATCGACCTCCACCTCTTGTTGGATTGGAAAATTATATGGTAAAACATGAAGATGCGCATGATCAATAGAAGCACCGCCTTTTCCAGGAAAAACTGCGCCATGCTCAAACCATGTGATTTTTCTATAACACAAATTACTATAAATATATTCCATTGCTTTTTGAAGAGCATTTTGCACTTCAATAGGTGCTCCCGCAAAACTATTATAATGTTTTTGCGAAGCAATAAGCAAATGCCCTGGCACTAAAGGACACAAATCTGGTGTAATAAAAATATGTTCATTCTCATAAACAAGGGATTCCGAAAGAGAAAATCCCACTCTAAAATTATTATGAAATCTATTTTCTTGACAAAATATACAACTATTCATGAAATGTCCTCTAAAATAAATGCCTCCTGTATGCGATTAATTACATACAAAAGACACCCACCTTATTTCTCTGTATATCGCTCAACAAACTTTTTCATTGCTGGAACAATATCAGGAATAAGTTTATACTCTAACACTTTGTTAATGGGAACCCATGCTGTATCAGCTAAAAAATCATCCTCCATACGGCCACTCTCGTCAATATTAAGGTTAATTGCCTCACACCTACTTCCAACAGCAACTATCTGTGATTTATTAACTTCACCATTATTGTCTTTTTTTTCAAGAATCCAAGTCCACATGGCAAAAGGCTCTCCCGGAACAATATCTAATCCCACCTCTTCCTTTACCTCACGTTTAATATGCTCATCCAGCTTTTCGCCAAACTCCATTCGTCCACCTGGAACTTCCCATTCATTAGGATGAAAAGGATCATCTGCGGATTTCTTTACAAGCAGTAATTTCCCCTCATTAACAATAAATGCTTTTTGTGCAAATCTGAACTGTTCCATACCCAATCCTCCTTATAGACTTTTTATAAATTTACGGATTTCAGTTTTAAGTTTTCGTATTTCTCCCGGCTTTATACCATATTCAAAACTTCGAATATGATTAACATCAAACGGAAAATCTTCTCTATTCTGTGAACACATAAAAACCGACTTTCCTAAGGTATGAGCTATACCAAGCTCATAAAATACATTCGGATTTTTGCCCGTACAATCAGCAATCACAAATCGAGCACGATTAATTTTTTCCCAAATTGTTTGAACGATAACATCATCTCGATATTCTTCATCACTTCTCCATACATTAAAACCCTTTACTGCTTCTTTATAAGTTTCATACATTTCACTTGACCAATCAACATTAAAAGGCATAATAACTACACATAGTTTTTCATCAATGGTATAATCTTCGCCTTTAAATAATTTAGGTGAAATAATCATAAAATCCTCCTCCTTGCAATCATGATTGTCAATTGCGATTATGAAATCATCGAGAAGTTGCAGAGCGTAATAGTTTTCCCAAAACAGGACACTTTCACGTTTGCCATCTCTACTATATACTTCATTTTTAATCACTAATGAAGCAATATTATTTATCTCATTAAGTACACCTTTAATATGATCTATATTAACATATTTTAATCGTATAAATGTCACTAACGCTTGGATGAATATAAAAAATTTATTTATACTGAAGCTATCTCTTATACCAGCAGTTTTTATATTGTACCGTTCATCTACAATTAAATTATGTTTGACATATTGATTATTAATAAGTACATCCAAAAAATCAACACTTTTCTCAATAAGCTCATGGTTACAAGAAATCACATTCTGTGAAACAGCCCAAATAATAAAGATAATTTCATCTATATTAAATTCTGTTATCTCACCAACTTCATTTAAGTACTCAAGAAAATATTCTTCCACACTTTTAAGTTCAGGCTGAATATGGTCTGATTTATTTAGCGCAATATATGAAAATGCTGTTGCGAGAATACTTCCCTCCTTTGCAGACTTCGTCGTTTTAAACATTTTACATTTATAATCAAATAATGAATATAAATTGCAAGCTATCTTGCTTTCTAATTCATAGTTTCTACTCATATTAACATAAGAAGAAGCCCATAGAAATTTAGCTAACTTATATGCAGCATTTAAAGCTTTATTCCTTTGCATTCGTTTGTTTGCAGCAAAGTTATCATCATTACTAATCTCTACACCATCATCAAATACGATGCACAAATTGTTTTTATATACCAAGTTGATAATTTTATTATGCTCTGTTTGACTAATATACCGTCTTGCTTGAGATAAAAGTATTACTCCTTCACATCCTGCATAGACACCAGCGTAATCAGCATTCATCCATTGTTCATGCCAACCATATCCATTATTGTCCCAGTATGATGGAAGCATATTATCTAAAATGCACTTTATCCCTGTCCTAAGGGCCGTCTCTGCTTTTTGTGCAAGTTCTATGTATTTCATTACGTCCCTCCTGTTTACATAATTAGCCTTATCACACTAATAAACTGCATTAATTATACTATATATTTGACAATTTTACAATATGTAGTCAAAAATTGAAGACAAAAGTCATAATAAAAAAGTCATAATAAGCTATTTTTTAGAAAAGAGAAAAACGCGGGAGTTTGACAGCCTATCCTCAAAAAAATCCCGCCAAGCCACACCAGGCTTTATTTTTTGTCAAATCTTCACTTTTTACTTACACGGTATGGCTGGATATGTTATAATAGAAACGGGTGATATTATGAGACTTGGATGGGCTAAAAAAGGAAATTCTATTTCCTA
>CAJUAB010000026.1 GCA_910583845.1 uncultured Acetatifactor sp. | reverse complement strand
ATCTGGGGACTCACCGGCATAGCCGGTGGTTTATTTTTTACTGTGGCACAAAAAGGTGATGAATTTCTTCACCACCTTAAAATATCACTTATCACCATAATGGTCTTTACACGAAAGGATCGTTGTGTTCCCTCCTGCAAACTTATATACAATTCGGTTCTTTTCATCAATATGGCGGCTCCACCACCCGGATAAATTTCCCGATAGCGGCTCTGGATGCCCCATGCCCTCAAAAGGATTCCTCTGTATGTCCTTGATAAGACAGTTTATCTTCCTCAACGTCTTTTTGTCCTGCTCTTGCCAATCAATATATTCCTGCCACGCTTCGTCTACCCACAACACTCCCATACGCTATACCTCAATCAGTTCATGTTCTTTAGGAACTGACTTTCCCGATTCGATGTTTGCGGCACGTTCTTCCAGTACCCTCATATTGGATTCTGAATAAAATGTATCTGCCACAACCTCAAACGGTATTCTTCTTTCATTCCCCACCTTAACTGCAAAAATGTTGAAAGCCGTACTAAGCGACAGTCCCATTTCCTTGCAGGCTGATTCCATTTTCCGCTTTACATCTTCATCAATTCTAAAATTTACCATTGTCTGTGCCATATCTTTATCGCTCCTTTCTTCTTTATTGTAACACAATCAATACACAATGTAAAGCGTCTATTTTATCAAATAGAAAAGTGCAGAAAGTTTCTCTCTGCCCTTTTCTCTCGATATTCAGTTGTAATGTCTGGTTTATTCAGCCTTACCAGCCTTATTCCACCTTATCATTGCGATAACTGCCAGCACCGCATTGATAAGGCACCATCCGGCCCATATGTTCAAGCCAGCAAAGCTACCTGCCAGCGCAAAACCTACCAATGAACCAAGGTCCAAACAGGATTATCAGTGCAATATTTCCGCCCTTTCCTTCACTTTTTCTTGTGGCGATTGATACGATACCACCATTCACATTCACTCATTTTTCGGTCATTAAAATTATTATATCCCAAAGTCCAAATCAACTTAACTTGTTATCCATAAAAATATGAATCTGCATTAACTCACCCTGGCAGACTGGAACTGACGCAGAGCCCTCCCCATCCCACCCTGTCATTGGGCACCTCTGCCTCCCCCCTTAAGGGTCTGGCTCCCTTCCGCAGATACGCTTTCACCTTCTCCCCGTAGAGGAACGGATCGTTCCCCCGCACAATCCCCCACTCCATCAGGAGCGCCGCCGCCCCGGACACAATGGGCGTGGCAAAAGAGGTTCCGGTAAAGGGGGCATAGCCCCCGTATAAGTCCGGGGCCAGTATCCCCACCCCCGGCGCGGCCAGGTCGGGTTTCACCAGCCCGGCGGACACCACGCCGATGGTACGGGCCGCGTCCACATAGCCTCTGCCGGAAAAGTCCGCATAGCTGTCATAGGTGCTGTCGTAAGCTCCCACCGAGATCACTTTGGCCGCCGTGGATGGGATCGTCAGCGTCACTTCCGGCGTGGGCTGATAGAACCCGCTGCGGCTGCTGCGGGCCGTATAACTGGGGAGATACAGATAATATTGTCCCGTGACCGCCCTGACCGGTTCTATACGGATCGTCCATACGCCGCTGTTGATATACTGCCTGCCGCTCTCCGGAACAATCAGCTCCAGATAGATCTCCTGGGCCACCGCGTAGGGAAGAGGTTTGCCCAGATATACCAGAATCCGGGTCTGCTCCAGCTGCAAAGTATATTTTCCGCCCTCCACGGATTCCGGCAGCGGCGCCTCCTGTCCCCCGGGAGAACGCAGATAAATCCGATACTCATCGCTGTAATTCTTCCACAGCTGGATACTCAGAGACCTCTCATATTCCGCCACGGCCAGTTGAACTTCCGCCGGACGGGCTATCTCCCCGCCGCCCGCCGCTGCTGACGTTCCGGCGATACCGGATGTCCCTGTTCTACTGCTGCTTCCGGATGCCCCGGACATGCCCCCGGCTCCCATACTTCTCCCGTCCGCAAACAGATTCCCCGCCGTATGCCCTGCGGAATTGCCTTCGTTGCCGCTGCCCACACAGATCACGGTGCGCCCGATCTCCGCCGCATTATCCAGAAAACGCTCCAGAAGAGATCCGCCGTCGTGAGATCCGTAAGTATTTCCAAAGCTGAGATTGATCACCAGGGGTTTCTCCAGTTCCATAGCCTTTTGCAGAGCATATGTCACGCCCCGCATGATCTCTGTAGTGCGGGGAAAACCATCCTCGCCGGGCAGTCCCAACTTCACCGCCAGCAGGGAGGCGGCAGGCGCCACCCCGCGATATTGACTGCCCGGGCTGTCAATGGCCTGGCTCATTGCCGTATCTCCGGGCCGCCTGCCCAAAATCTGCGAGGCCGTGGTTCCTCTCTGGCCGCCAGGATTTCCTGCCATACCTGCCCTCGATGTTCTCAGCCTGCTGCCGCTGCCCACGCTGCCATACGCAGGCAGACAGCCCGCCGCAATGCCCGCCACCGCCGTACCGTGACCGCTGGTATCCACGCTGGGCAGAAGCATATACCGCTCCTGGGCCCCCGATACCGCCAGAGCCCGGTTGATCTGCTCAGCCGAAAACTCCACCCCCTGGGCAAAACCCTGCGGGGGCTGGCGCTCCCCATTTCCGGCCTCCGGACGCAGCGTCTGATCCCACAGATACAGGATACGGGTGCGACCCGCGGCGTCCTGAAATTCCGGTCTGGTATAGTCAATCCCCGAGTCCAGCACCGCCACCAGCACCCCATCCCCGGACAAAAAAGGGTCCCGCAGCGTCACCTGTGTCATACAGGAATCCGCCGCAGGACCTATATCCTGATAATAATATCGCTTGGGCTTTTCCACATATTCTATCTCTTCAATACTGCTCACAGCCTCCACCAGCCCTTCCGGTACTGTCAGGATCGCATAGCTGTTAATCAGATATTCCACCAATACTCCCAGAGAACCCAGCGCGTCCAGGCTGCCATGATACTTCACGATCATCTCCCAGGTCCGGTTTTCTCCGTCAAAACCCACATTCAGGCTGTCCGTCCGCAAACGCTCCGCCTCAGGCGTCTCCAGCGCAAGGTTCAACAAATTTTCCAGTTTCTGACTCATAGACCTCTCTTTATCCGGGGCTGTCCGGAACCATTCCATTACTCCTGACAGAATATGCCGGACCGGGAAAAAATATGCGCTGTGAGGCGATGCGGCTTTTTCCCAGATGTATTCCAATTCCCGGCAACAGCAGCAAAACATAATCCCCCGGGCACATCAACGATTTTCATTCACATAGACCTGCACACGGTTTTGTATGATACCTGCCACATCATCCGGGCCTTTCTGCCCATAATAATATGCCGCCGCCTCTTCATTTATTATATTGAGAATCTCACTGTTTTCCACGGTATACCAGGGCGTCGCGTCCGGGACCATATCCAGTATGGCATTGATTTCCTCCCATGTCACGGCATGGAAATCAAAGCTCCATCCGTCGCTGTATATTCTCGTCCCAAACTTGCTGTCCTTATCCCTCTCCATTACGTAATCCGTTATAGCTGAAAACGCTTTCTTCATAGATGGATACTGCCACGGAGGCTGCCAGTAAAAGGCGGCATAGACTTGCTCCTGATCCATCCCCTCCGCATATTTCCGCCGCAGAACGCTCTCGATAAAATCCCATGCGCCGCTTTTGTTCTCTGAACCGGAGACGATCCCGAAAGCATTGTCGGCAAACAGCAGCGTACCACCGCATCCGTCCGGGGTGGGAAATCCCACAGCAGTGGCCCTTTCGTCAAATATGCCGCCATAAAGCTGAAAGTCCTTCAGCCCTTTCATATCCGCTATGGCAAACAATACATCGCCGTTTTGAATTTTGCCGGGCAGAGAGACATCCTCCTGTTCGCCGTCCACGGAATCAGGAAAGCGTTTCAGAAACGCCAGCACCGCCTTGAACAGCTCCGAGTCAAAATGACACTCCCCTCTCTCCCAGTCGATGAGAGCTTCTTCGTTGAACATCATAAGATACTGCGTCATTTCGTCCCTGGTAATCCCGTCAAAGGGCATCGCCCCGGGATTGCTCCCGGCCAGCTCCAGCATCCCCTCCAGAGACAGACCGGCGTCGTTTCCCACCATACTCCGGTCTCCCACAACGGTCCGCAGCCTGAAGCTGTCCGGAATCCCCACCAGAGTGCCGTCAATGGTATATGCCTCCAGGATTCCATCCACAAAATCCTCGCGGCCAAAAGTCTCCGACTCTTCCAGCCAGGAGGTCAGATCCTCAAAAACACCCTTTCTGCAAAGATTCTTTATATTGACTCCGGACAGGTCCACGATGTCTACGGTTTCTCCGGCCAACAGAGCATTGTACAGATCCGTGAGGGAGCCATAATTCTTCACCGTAATATGATATTGGCTGTTGTTCCTGTTGAATCCCACCGCCAGCGCGGTAAGTTCGCTCCCCCCGTCCAGGTTGGCCAGTATCATCTCCAACCGCTGCGGGGCGTCCTCCGCCCTTGTTTTGGTAAGCAGTACAATGCTTCTGTCGTCATTTTCCCAGTCTTCCACCGCGCAGAAGTATCTGCCGTCTTCCAGCGCTGCCAGGCATTTCACATCATATCCGTTGATGTCGCTGTCCTGCCAGACGAACAGCTCCTCTTTTTTCCCTGTGGAAAAATCATATCCGTATGCCGCCACATGGTCATACAGCAGCAGATCATACTGCCCGGAGGAATCTGCACAGGCCCAGTCCGCAACCGGAAACACCTTCCTGGTTTCCACAAGGTGCTTTTTGTCAAAATCCACTTCTGTCAGCGCGCAATAATCCTCATTTCCCCCTATATTACTGCATATATAGTATCTGCCGTCCTCCCCTTCCAGGGTTCCTCTGATCAGAACGTCTTCTGAAATACCATAAGATATGATTCCATGATAGCTCCCATCATCAGTATACAACCAGATACCCTCATCAGAACCAAAAATGTATATCCGGCCCTGTCCGTCCACAGACAGGCCGCTTATAGCGGCGCCTCTGGCCAGCTGTTCCGTGATATCCCTGAAAAATATGTTGTTCCCCTCCGGATCAAATTTGTACAAAAAACGTCTGAACCGACCGTAATCAGCTGAATAGACATTGACGATGAGCCATGCGTTTTGTTCATCGTCAAATGTATAACAGCTGATCTCCCGGACCTGTCCGTCATCTTTCCAGTCGATGGGAATGCCTGTCAGTTTTCTGTCAGTCAATGTATACCGGCAGATTTCATGTGCATTGTCCTCTTGTTCCCCATTCATGGAAATATAGCATACTTCATCACCGATGAGCCGCATGGCGTCATAATCGGCCCTTTCGTCCCTGATTTCGATTCGCTCCGGTACATAGACCCATTCCGTTTTTCCTGCGGTCAGAACGGGGGAAGTGCTGGCCGTCCCCATGTCGTCAGAAAATATTTCGCCGCGATCTCTCCGGTCGGCTCTGCCGCCCTCATCCGGCGCGCCTGCTTTGCATGCTGTCAGCAAAACAGACGCAGATATCATCAGACAACACAAACCATAAAATCCGCGCCCTTTCACTTTTTTCATAACTGCCTCCCTCCTTTTGTTGTGCGAAAATCGGCTGATCCGCATCCTTTCCATTATCATCTCACTATAGGCAATTGCAAAACGACTCTTTTCTGGAACAGGGATTGGCCAATATAACCAAATAAGGGCAACCCTGCCACTGCATTTGGCGCCCGTTTTGGTTATATTGGCCAATTCCGTCACTCGCGGAAAGGGTTTCGCAATCGACTAATCATCTCACGGATCAGTATCGAATTTGTATCTCTGATCAAACCTTTTTCGTCCGGAAAAATTGCCCGGCAATTCAGTTGTGTGCTGTATCCCCATTTTTGTAAGGATTTCCGCACTTAATCTGTCCCTCCCATTTCATGACAGCAGAATCCACACACAGCCATGATTCTGCTGTCAGAACTTTCCTGTTATATGAAAAAACAGGGCCGACGGAATAAACCGGTCTCTGCCCTGCTTTCAGCTTTTTCTTTGTCAGATTATATTTCCACACAGCTACTCCCCGGTCTCAAAAAAGCACACGCCCTGGGACAATCCCGCTCTCTCCAGCGTATGATAAATCTCCAGCATTCGTTTATCAGCCCGGTGCCAGACGCTTTCCACCCCCCAGGGAAGTCCGTCTATATATTCCGCCTGCCTGGGACTCAGCGCCTCCAGCACTTCCCTGTACCGCTCCGGGTCTTTGTACTTTACCAGACCGAAACGGCAGAGAAGCCGGGGCGACGACGGCTCCGGGGAGGACACGGGCACCGTGACACGGCGGAAGCTCGGCTTTCCATAGCGGTCATACTCCCGCACATACTCCACTTTCTCCCTTGCCTCCCCCTGTTCCAACGGCGTGACCACCCCCGTATCCAGCAGGTGTTTCCAAACCGTTTTCTGAATCCTCTCATAGGGGGTCGGATAATCCAGACTCTCCCGGATCTGTTTCACCGTATACCCCAGATCCGTCAGATGACAGATCGCCCCTCCGCTGGCCATATCATACACAAAATCCGACAACGCCCTCTGAAAATGAGTCCGCTCCATATCACTCCCGCCAGAACTGCTCAAATGCGGCCACCGCCTGCGCCGTAGCCCTGCCGCAGCCGGTCTCCACCGCGGAATGCATGGCCAGCTGAGGCAGACCGATATCCACCGAACGCAGAGATACATGGGCAGTGGAAATATTTCCCAACGTGGAACCGCCCATCATGTCGGAGCGATTGACAAAGGTCTGGCAGGGAACCCCCACCCGCTCACACCAGAGCCTCATCCGCGCCGCGGACAGGGCGTCGGAGGTATATTTTTGTCCCCCGTGGTACTTGATCACAATCCCGCCGCCCAACACGGGACGGTTGGTGGGGTCCGCTTTCTCCGGGTGGGCCGGATGCACCGCATGGGCATTGTCCGCGGAGATCAGAAAGCTGTCCGCCACCACCTGCCGGTACACGGAGGGGCCGTAGCCCAGACTGTCCTGCACTCTCAGCAGCACATCCTCCAGGAAAGTGGAATCCGCTCCCTGTCTGGTACCACTGCCCACCTCCTCATTGTCGAACACCGCCAGCACATTGGCATATTGTCCCGGTACAGCGGAGAGAAAACCCTCCAGCCCCGCGTACACGCATTGCAGGTCGTCCAGCCTGGGACTTAACAGGAATTCGCCCCTCCGGCCTGCCACCCGGCCCTTTTCCCGCACATACAGGTACAGGTCGCTGTCCAGAATATCCTCCGGAGCAATTCCCAATTCCCGCGCCACCTCCCGCAGCAGCATGCCCTGGGGAGATGGCCGGACCGGTTCCTCGGACTCCGGGCCTTTCTCCGGCAACAGGCCCATCAGCGGCAGCATGTCCGTCTGCAGGTTATAGCTATATCCATTATTGATCTCCCTGTTCATATGCACCGCCAGGTTTGGAATGACCAGCAGATCCTGATCCAGATTCACCAGACGCGTGTCCAGTCCGCCGTCCTCCCGGCGCACCGCCACCCGACCCGCCACCGACAAAGGCCTGTCCAGCCATGTGGACAGAATCATGCCGCCGTATGCCTCCACATTCAGCCGCACATAGCGATTCTCTGTCACAGCCTCCGGCCGCGTCTTTATTTTGAATGTGGGGGAGTCGCTGTGCGCAGCTACAATATGATATCCCTGAAAGGGGCATCCCTCTTCCGGTTTCCGGGCTGCGGGCAGCCGGAACGCAATCAGGGAGGAGTCATTCCGGATCACGTAGTACGCTCCCCCCGGCTGCAATTTCCAGCAGTCCTGCTCCCGGCACTCCGCAAAACCGCCCTCTTCCAATCTCTTTTTCAAATTGTCAATCACGTGGAACACGCTGGGACTGGCCTGAATAAAATCCAGAAGTCCCCGGTTCAGTTCTATTTCCGTCTTCACGTCCATTATGCCTCCGTCTCCCTGCATTCCTGCCCGTTGTCAGTCCCTATTCTTTCCTGTTGTAGACAATGGTCTCCGCAACCCTGTCCGCCTGTTCCTGTCCCTGCAGCCGGGCCACGATGGCCAGAGAAAACGCAATGGTGCATCCCATCCCCCTGCCTGTGATCACATGTCCGTCCACCGTGGCCTCCTCCATGGACACCTGCGCGCCCTCCAGATGCCGTTCCCAGCCGGGATAGCATCCGGCCCGCCTGCCCCGGAGAATCCCCCTGTGCCCCAATATGCTGGGAGCCGCGCAGATCGCCGCCAGATATCGACCCGCCCGGTCAAAGGCATCCACCTGGGCCATCAGCCCCTCATGGGCCTCCAGTCCTTCGGTGCCCTGCTTGCCGCCGGGAAGCACAATCATATCCAGACTGTCAAAATCCACCTCGTCAAAGCATACATCCATGCGCACACTGATTCCGTGGGAACCGCTTACCATCTTCTCTGTCCCCACCGACACCATCTGCACTTCCACACCCGCTCTGCGGCAGATGTCCACCACGGTCAACGCCTCAATCTCCTCATATCCTTCCGCAAAAAAAACTCCTATCCTGCTCATTGGCCCTACCTCCCTTTCCGAATTTGTCCCTGATTTTGCGCAATCCCGCTCTCTCTCCGTTCAACTAAGTCAAATGCGCGGCATTTTGCTCATTATGCCTCGGGTTTGCGCGCTCCCGCGCACTCTCGTTCAACAAAGTCAAATGCGTGGCATTTTGCTCATTATGCCTCAGTTTTGCGCGCTCCCGCGCGCTCTTTATTCAGCAGAGTTAAATGCATGGCATTTTATTCATTATACATTTAATTTTTCTCCATGTCACTCTTTTTTTTCTCCGCCAAATAGGGTATAATGTTTTTGTATAACCCACTGCAAAGCAAAATGAGAAATGAGACGCACCTATGGAAATCGAACGCAAATTTACGCTGAAATCCCTTCCCGCCGACCTGGAGAGTTATCCCAGCCTTCATATAGAGCAGGCCTACCTGTCCACCAACCCGGTAGTGCGGGTCCGCAAAGAGAACGATGAATATTATATGACCTACAAAGGCAGCGGCATGATGGCCCGGGAAGAACACAACCTGTGGCTGAGCAAGGAAGCCTATTACCATCTGCGGGAAAAGGCGGACGGCAGGATTCTGTCCAAGACCCGCTATCTGATCCCTCTGGAAAGTCCCGGCTTCAAACCCGGATTTCCCACGCCGCCGGAGGACTACAGCCTGACCATCGAACTGGACATATTCAAGGGAGAACTGGCCCCCCTGGTGCTGGCCGAGGTAGAGTTCGGCAGTACCGAGGCCGCCCAGTCCTTCCTGCCGCCCGACTGGTTTGACGAGGATGTCACCTACCGGAAAGAATACCATAATTCTTATATGGCTCTGCACGATTTAAAGGATTTCATGCCTCCCTGCTGACAGCGGGAGCGGATGGTCAAGGTACTGTACCCACGTAAAAAGCGGAAGTCCGGTCTCGGCCGGACTCCCGCTTTTCCCATTCTGTTATGTTCTTCCATAGGTCACGGCAAGTTCTCTGATCCGTTCCGCCAGCCGGGGAGAAGCCGCCCCCGACAGCATCCGCCACTCCCAGTTGCCGCCCAGAGTGGAGGGCGTATTGATTCTTCCCTCATTTCCCATCTCCAGATAGTCCTGCATGGGAATCACGGCTGTGTCCGCCACGCTGGCAAAAGCCGCTCTGATAAAATACCAGGGGATATCTTTATTTCCCCGGATGTCCAGATATTTTTTCACATTCTTCCGCACACCGGGTTTCAGGCCCTTATACCACCCCAGAATCGTCTCATTGTCATGGGTGCCTGTGTACACAATACAGTTGCTGGTATAGTTATGCGGGAGATAGGCATTGTCCGCGCCGTCTCCGAAGCCGAACTGCAAAATCTTCATGCCGGGATATCCTGTCTTCTTCACCAGAGCGATGACTTCCCTGGTCAAAAAGCCGAGATCTTCCGCGATCACATCCATGTCTCCCAGAGCTTCCTTCAGAGCCCTGAACAGATCGTAACCCGGCCCCTTTACCCAGTGGCCATTCTGCGCTGTCTCATCCCCATAGGGCACAAACCAGTAGGACTCAAATCCCCGGAAATGATCAATCCGCACCACATCATACAGGCGGTAACAATAAGCGATACGCCTAATCCACCAGGCATAGCCCGTCTCCTTATGGTACTCCCAGCGATACAGCGGATTGCCCCACAGCTGTCCGGTAATGCTGAAAGAATCCGGCGGACAGCCCGCCACACCGATGGGCATGTTGTCCCGGTCCAGCTGGAACAGCTCCGGATTGGCCCAGGTATCCGCGCTGTCAAAGGCCACATAGATCGGGATATCTCCCACAATGCGAATGCCCTTCTCGTTGGCATAGGTTTTCAGCGCCCTCCACTGGGTAGAAAAAAGGTATTGCAGAAACTGATAAAACCCGATCTCCTCCGCCAGCTGCTCCCTGTACTTTTTCAGCGCCGCAGGCTTTCTCAGACGAATATCCTCATCCCACTCCACCCAGCACACATACTCAAAATGACTCTTTACCGCCATATACAGGGCATAGTCCGGCAGCCAGTCCTCATTTTCCTTTACATAATCCAGATAGCCCTGCTCCCGCAGCAGACCCGCTTCCTGTGCTTTCTCAAAAGCCGCCCGCAGAAGCTCCCACCTGGTGAGCCATATTTTTTCGTAATCCACATAGGAGGGGTTACTGCCATAATCCACGGCCTCGCACTCTTCTTCCGTCAGATATCCCTCTTTGATCAGAGCCTCCAGATCAATGTAATAGGGATTTCCCGCGAAAGTGGAAAAGGACTGATAGGGGGAATCCCCATAGCTGGTGGGGCCCAGGGGCAGAATCTGCCAGAGCTTCTGCCCTGCCGCCTCCAGAAAATCCACGAAGTCATAGGCTTCCTTGGAAAAACCGCCGATTCCGAATCTGGAGGGAATACTGGATATGGGCAGCAATATTCCGCTCTGCCGCCCGGAAACTCTTCTATTTCTCTTCGTTTTAGTCGCCATATATACTTCCTCTGCATTCGTTTCCAACGATGCTCACAATTGTTCCCTGCCAGGCCGCGCGCCCCGTTCTCCATGTCCGGGGGGGCCCTTCTTCGGGACGATCAGCCGGCAGGGAAGTCATCTGTTCCAGTTTATTTCAGTTTCCAGATATCCTCATTGTACTCGGCAATGGTCCTGTCGGAGGAGAAGAATCCCGCCTTGGCAATGTTCACCAGGCTCATGCGCTTCCACTTCGCCCTGTCCTCATAATCCTTGAGCGCCCTGTCCTTCACCTTGATATAATCCCGCAGATCCAGCAGGGTCATAAACCAGTCTTTGTTCAGAAGCTCCTTGTAGAGGCGCTCCAGATTCTCCTTATGCCCCACCGCCATGGCCTGCTCGCCCACGATGAAGTCAACCGCTTCCCTTATAACCTTGCTGTTCCGATAATATTTTCTGGACTTATAGTCCCCATTGGCGTAGTGGGCAATGACCGCGTCGGATTTTTCCCCGAAAATATAAATATTGTCGTCTCCCACCAGTTCATGGATCTCCACATTGGCGCCGTCGCTGGTGCCCAGGGTCACGGCGCCGTTCAGCATAAACTTCATATTGCCGGTACCGCTGGCCTCCTTGCTGGCCAGAGAGATCTGCTCGGAGATATCACAGGCAGGAATCAGCTTTTCCGCATAGCTTACATTGTAGTTCTCCACCATAACCACCTTCATGTGGGGAGATACATCCGGATCTTTGTTCACGATTTCCTGCAGAACCAGAATCAGGTGGATGATGTCCTGGGCAATCACATAGGCCGGAGCCGCCTTGGCACCGAAAATAAACGTGATGGGGCGCTTGGGGATCTTGCCTTTTTTGATCTCCAGATACTTGTGGATAATGTACAAGGCATTCATCTGCTGACGCTTATACTCATGCAGCCTCTTGACCTGGATGTCAAAAATGGAATCCGGGTTAAGCTCCACCCCCTCCTTCTCCTGAATATAGGAAACCAGCGCCTCCTTTTTCTCTCTCTTGATGGCCGCAATGGCATCCAGTGTAGCCTCGTCATCCTTGTATTCCAGCAATTTCTCCAGCTGGGCGGCGTCCTTCTTAAAGCCGCTGCCGATCTTTTCCTCCAGCAGAGCCGTGAGTTCCCTGTTACAGGACAACAGCCAACGCCGGAAAGTGATGCCATTGGTCTTATTGTTGAACTTGGCAGGATAGATCCTGTAGAAGGCATTCAGCTCCGTCTCCTTCAAAATCTCCGTGTGGATGGCGGCCACGCCGTTCACTGAGAAACCGTAATGGATGTCAATATGCGCCATATGCACTCTCTCGTTCCCGTCAATGATCTGCACTTTCTCATCGGTATACTGCGCCCGCACCCGCTTATCCAGTTCTTTGATCACAGGCACGAGCTGCGGAACCACCTTCTCCAGATAACCCAGCGGCCATTTCTCCAACGCCTCCGCCAGAATCGTGTGGTTGGTGTAGGCACAGGTCCTGCTGACCACGTCGATGGCCTCATCCACGGTGAAGCCCTTGTCCTGTGTGAGAATGCGGATCAGTTCTGGAATCACCATCGTGGGATGTGTGTCGTTGATCTGGATCACCGCATGCTCGTTCATCCGATGCAGATCACAGCCCTTGGCCTCCAGTTCATCCAGAATCAGCTGCGCGCCGTTGCTGACCATAAAATACTGCTGATAAATCCGCAGCAGATGCCCCGCCTCGTCAGAATCGTCCGGGTACAAAAACAGGGTCAGATTTTTGGCGATCTCGGTCTTGTCAAAATCAATGCCCTCCTCCACGATGGACTCATCCACGCTCTCAATATCAAAGAGATGCAGTTTGTTGACACCGTTCTCATAGCCCACCACGTCAATATCATACAGACGGCTCTTCACCTTCTTTTTGCCGAACATCACCGTGTAGCTGGTGTCTGTTCTGGTCAGCCAGGACTGCTTTTCAATCCACTCGTTTTTCTCCGCGGTCTGTAAATGATCCTGGAACACCTGCCTGAACAGGCCGAAATGGTAGTTTAAGCCGATGCCGTCTCCGGGCAGCCCCAGAGACGCGATGGAATCCAGGAAACAGGCGGCCAGCCGTCCCAGTCCGCCGTTTCCCAGGGAAGGCTCCGGCTCCGCCTCCTCAATCTCCGCCAAGCTTTTGCCCTTGGAAGCCAGGATCTGCTCCATCTCCCCATACACCTGTAAATTGATCAGATTGTTGCTGAGCAGCTTGCCGATCAGAAATTCCGCAGAGATATAATATACCTTCTTCTCCCCGCTGATAACAGGTTTCTCCGCCATCAGATCCTTGGTCACGTTCAGAATGGCATAGTACAGCTCCTGACTGTCACAGTCGGCTATCTCCTTTTTGTATAGCTTCTTCGTCCACTTTTGTAGTCTCTCCTCCAGAGTCATTTTGTTTGCCGCTCCTTTCTTAAATTAGAGTTCCGCATATATCCATTGATTCTATAATATTGTTTTCCACTCTAGTATGCCTCGGAAAACGTTTTCCCTATCAAACATCATACTAGATATTATTTCCTTTGTCAAATTCTTTTTCTAATATTTTCCAGATTTTTATGGCGCTCTGTCTATTGGATCAGATAGAAAAAATATGCCGCGTATCCCGCCAGCATTGCCGCGCCGCCCAGACGCCCCAGCTTTTTTTTCGGCAGCACACAGAGCAGCAGAAAGACCATGGACAGAACAGCCACCACCGTGTCCACCCAAAAGCCGGCCCTGTAATCCACCGGCGTAATCAGAGCCGCCGTACCCACCACGAACAGTATATTAAAGATATTGCTGCCCACGATATTGCCCACGGCTATATCCGCTTTCCCCCTGATTGCGGCTGTGACACTGGTCACAAGCTCCGGCAGGGACGTTCCAAAGGCCACAATGGTCAGGCCGATAAGTCTGTCATCCATCCGGAACAAATGCGCCAGTTCCGTGGCCGCGTCCACCGTCACATCCGCGCCCCACACAATGAGCGCGCCGCCAATGATAATGGACAGAGTCAATCGCAGCGGCGTATCCTTTTCCGTCATGCCGGGCGTATCCTCCACCACATCCTGCCCTTTTCTGGCCATATGCAGCAAATACAGCAGGTACAGGAGCATCAGCCCCCAGAGAATCACACCGTCCAGGCGGCTGACCGTGTTGTCCGTCAGTCCCAGCAGCCCCAGAATCACCGTGATCAGAACAGTGAACGGAATTTCATAGCAGACCGTGGATTTTTTTACCCCTATGGCTCTGACTACTGCTGTGAGGCCCAGAATGACCAGCACATTCATAATATTGCTGCCCACCACATTGCCGATGGTAATGCCTGCGTTCTGTTTGATGGCGGAATTGATGCTCACCGCCGCCTCGGGAGCGCTGGTCCCCATGGCTACGATCGTCAGACCGATTACCAGTTGGGGAATCCCAAAATGATCCGCCATCTTGGACGCGCCGTCCACGAACCAGTCCGCGCCCTTGATCAGCATGACAAAGCCCACTGCAAGCAACAAAAGCTGTAACATAATCTGCATAATGTCCTCCATTCCGGGAGTCCTGGCCTACAGGGATTTACATACTTCCATTGTCACAAAAAAGAAAGACTTCCAGCACATTTCCTATGTGCTAAAAGTCTTGTTCTCCTACAATGCAACAGAAGCGTGTAACCACGGTCAACATTGCACCGGGGTATGTTGATTACACCTTTATAACTACTCCCTCTTAACGTAGGAACAGAATAGCATATTTTCCGGATGCTGTCAAGCATTGATTTTGTGTTTTTTCCAGGCCGGTTTTGCCGGTTTTTCCACGGAAGTTCCCGCCCCGGTGTTCAGTATCTGCTTTCAGAAACGGTCTGCACATACTCTATGTTCGTTATGCGGCTCATTACCTTATGAATATAAGCGGCATCCACCTCATCCTTCTCATTGACCGGAACAAATATCTCAATGTTTTTCAGACGGGTTTTTGTGAGCGACAGATTATAGCTATAATCTGTCACGGCCCGGGAAACCGTCGTTTTCAGATACAGGGCAACCTCCGGAGAAAAGTCTTTGATCCTCTCTTGCCGGGGTTTCAGAATCCAGATATTTTGTCCTGAGGCGAAGCTATGATGCTGATAAAAGGTCGCGCCTGTGCTTCCGTCCAGGGCAAGAGTCAGTACACCCCCCTCATTGAGGCAGTCAGGATCATATTCGATATAATCTGAAATCCCATTGTTTGTCGCTTTGCGTCCCACAAAGGGGATGGCATCGGGATTCATGACAGAGGAAATCCGAACCTGAATCTTATCCTTTTGTTTGGCGGGCAGAATCTCAAAATACTTTGTCAGCATGACTCTGCGCAGACACCGGTCAGGCCCGTCGCCCCCTTCCGGCTCAGAGGGTGTGACCCGGTACCTGTTCTGCATCAGATAAGCAACATAGTCATTTACCGAGGATTGCAGTTCATTCTGGCCGAAAGAATAATTGTTTTCTTTATGTAACGTATAGACCCACTGATCAGCGGCCGACACCGCTTTATTGAAGGAGAAGCTGGTTTCTTTCCGGCCGGCATAGGCCTCCAGCAGCTCATCCTGTTTTGCGTCGGATATTGCTGTTGGAGTCCGGACTTTTTGCTGCTTGATCAACTGATAGCCATCATCATAAATGGCGAACCAGGTTTCGCCACTGTGTTCGCATCCTGTCTGAAAAACCAGAACAATCGTTTCCGTGCCCTTGGGGTAGAAAAGCTGCTCCGGCATCTGGATCGACGCAAGCAGTTTATTCTTTTGAAGTATCCTTTCCTTAATGGCATCAATCCCCGTGTGCTTCTTGGTTCTGGAGGATACCGCGTTTACAGGTACGACTGCGACACCTGTGGAATCGGGAAGGAGACAGTCCAACATCATTTCAACAAAACTGATTTCCGGATAAACCTCGTCGGAATAGGGAGGGTTAATGAAACCGACATTGCATTCCTTGGACTTTAATTCTTCTTTTAAGCTAAAGCAATCATTATTGTAAATATGAGAGCGGCCATCCTTATTGAGGAACATATTCAACGCCACAATTGTATAGATACTGGGATCTTTTTCCACGCCAAACAAGTTATTTCTTCTGAAATTTTCTTTCTCTGTGAAAGAGTATTTATCGTTCAGGGAGATGCTTTTCCATGCTGATGTCAAAAATCCGCCCGTACCGGCACATGGGTCAAGTATTCTGGATTCGTCCGTCACTTTGGCAATTCGTGTAAACAGTTTCGTGATGTGGGAGGGTGTCAGAACGATGCCAAGATCCGAGCCCCCGGAGGTGGAGTACGACAGGAACACATTGAAGAAAATAGAGATGAGATCAAGTTCACTGTTTTTGTAGTAATCGTACAATGTCCGATCAACATCCCCGATTAATTTGAGCAGCGTTCCGTTTGGATACTCCAGCTTTGCGCCTTCTTTTTCCGCTCTGGCCAGTCCCTCTATTGCGGGCTTTATTTCATCCTGAATAATCTGCGTGTTTTGCAATCCGGAATTTTTAATCTTTCTCTCAATTGTCTGGTACAAAAAGGCAGATAAGTCGGCGTTGTTGTTGTACGCGGAATAGGCCATCTTGAAAGCCGGATCTTCGAGCGCGTATAAAACAGAACCCAGAATATACAGCCGCTTATTTTCAATGACACCGAGATAGTCCCGCAGAAACTCGTTTATTTCTTTGGCCTTGAGAGTAAGCGTTCTGAATTCTTCAATGGAGCGGATATTCTTTTCCTGCTTCTTTACAGCGTCTCTGTATGCGTCCATCTTCTGGATTTTCCGCACGTTCAGATTGGAAAAGGTCTCAGCTCCCCTCTTCCACATATAATTATCAATTTGCATTTCTTCTATGGCGCTGCCGGAAATGCCGACAGCGATCACATCAAAGGCATCCTTCAGGAATGAGGCATACCAAAGAGCGCCGTTTACAGCGAAATCCGCAATTTTTTCATCGATTCTTTCGTAAATATGGAACCTTGTGTCGCGCTTATCCTCGATAACAATCACGATATTGTACTTCTTGTCAAAAATAATAAATTCCGGATAACCAGGTTTCTCTGTTTTTCTTTTCGATGCCTTCGAAAGAAGATCGTCAATAACCTTATTTTCAGAACGGTGGGCCCATACATAAACATCTTTTTTGATGGAATGAAAGTTTCCGTCAATGTACCCACTGGCCCGAAGCATATTTACTACAATAGAATCGGTCACTTTTTCACTTTTTGTCACCAAAATGCGCCCCCTTGACAGCCTCATTTTTTGAGAAAATTATAGCACGAAATGTATCTTTTGCAAAGTACTTTGAAGCGTTTTTCATGAAAGGAACTGCTGACGCCGTGGAGGGCCAGGGCCCCCCTTCTTTGTACGCTGCTTACTTCCCTGAATCCGAAATTCTGTGAAGTTTGGGGCAAAACGAATCCAAAGGATGGAAAATACAAAGAAAAACGAAGCATGGGAAAAGACCGGCGATCTCACTTATGAGATCACCGGCCTTTGCCAAAATCCGCCCCCTCCTCCATCGGAACCGGGTTTGGATGATCATGATCGGATGCGGATAACAGGGCTCGAACCTACAACAACACAAGTTAAGCCAAGTGTTTTACCCATGATGGGCAAGCGACCGTAAAATGCTATTATAGAAGCTGACAGGCATTCCTGTGTACACCCCTTCCATCTGCATCTTGCTGCTGATCCGGCTGGATGTCTGTTCGCTCTCTCCGGATATCTGCCAGAACAGCGCTTTCTTCCGTGAGAAAACGGAACGACAATAACAACCGCGCAGAAAGGAAGCAGTAATGTATTTTAATATAAGTCCTCCCGAATGGCATGATACCCATGTCCGTGGATTCTTGCATGGGTAGCATTAAGCCATCGGAAATTCCTCCAGTCTTCCACTGCATTTTCCATTCGTTGAGCAATAGATCTCCCAAGCTCCAGATAAAAGGCACGAGTATTATTCAGATACCAGTTGACATCCAGACGGTGCGGATCATATTCACGGCCTAATCTATAGTACATGGAATTATTCCTTTCCACATTGTTGATAATGACCCGTATACCGCGCAGGGTGCCGCCGTAATTTTCCTCGTAAAAGTCATACCTGTGTCCGCCGACCTGCTCCCTTACATGTACTGCCATTTATTTGCCTCCACCTGAACCGGTTGTAATGGGCTCGATAACTGCTGCGAAGATGCTGGTCAGTTTGGACATGCCCTCGGCGGCAGGCTGCTGAACGGCCTTAGCAGTTATCTCGTATTTTGCCGATTTATCGGAGGAGCGGGTATTCTCGCTGCTCGTGGTAACTTTTCCTGACACCTCGGCGCTGAATCCCCACGCGCTGAATTTGGCCGAACATGAGCTTTCCGTATCGACGGCATTTTTCTGTGCGACGGATTCCTTCACCTCCATTGTAAAATTGACAGTAGCCTCATCCATGGTAAACGCAGGCACAGGAACCAGGGAGAGCAGCGGCGCCTCCACTTCCACGGGAACAGTGGTTGTGCTGCCGGACTTCGCGTCTACCACCGTCCGATTCAGCTTAAACTTCACCACACGGGCCTCAACGGCCTGGTCTTTGTCCGGATCAGGCATACTTTTAAAGGCCAGCCTGAACAGATTATCGAGATAGACATTACAGAGTTCCGCCTGTCCCTTCGCCACCTCGATGATGGGCTGGGACACGAGAAGCCCCAGCGGCAGTCCTACAAATTGATTTGCAATTTCCATGAAACAACCTCCTGTTTTTTATTTATCCTACGGCATTTTATATAGTGCCGTCCAGATACGTTTCAATCCTTGCGACTCCCTCCGGTGAATTTCTGCACTTGAACATCAGCTCGATTTCCCCGGATCTGCGCCTTTCGTCATCGTTATCGTCCGTCCCGTCAAGGGGCTGCGCGGTAACGCTTAAGACATTAGCTTGTTCATCCGTGACATTGATGTTCAGATTCACCTTTACATAATCCACGTTCATGTTGGAATTGGCCACAAGAGCGGCAATCGGTGCGGAAATCACCCGGTCTTCCTCTGATTCGCCCAGCCGGATTTCCACGGTTTTTGGCCTGTATATAACCTTATCGGGTTTGTCGGAACCCACCTCTTCAAAATAGTTTTCAAAAAAATGTCCAAGATAGCGTTGCTCCAAATTTCTCTGTGTCTCCTGAACGGCTCCGCCGATGGAATGAATCAAGTCTCTAATATCCATGCCTGTCCTATCTCCTCTCTATTGTTTTACGCCAGCACACAGATGTTTTCCGCCGGGATGCCGTATTTTATCATCAGCTCCTCTATATGGCCGCCGACTTCCACGATCTGATGTCTCTCCATGCCATTGACAGGTGCCCATACGGCATATCTGACGGCGGGCTCCTCATGCTCCGCGTCTGCCGGCATTTCCCCCAGATCCGAGATAAATAGTTTCCCTGCAAAAAAATTTTCCAGATTCATGTCCGTTCCTCCCTTTTCCTTGCGAGATTGTATTACAATCTATTAGGGTTGTACAAGGATTATGAACGAAATTTCCCGGATTTGGAAATCCGTCTGGCTGTAGTCATTTTTTCATTTCCATCTGGATACCCGTGCGCATAAAAAACACCAGACACATTTCTGCATCCGGCGTCCTGCCGTCTCATCGTTTCTTTTTTCTGTCTATAGCCCTACAGCATTGCGGGAGACTGATCCCTTTTCTACTCCTGCCTGCTCTTTCGTCCAGTCTTCCACCACAAGTCCATCCACTCGGCAAAATTCTCTTGTATTGTTTGTCACAAGAATGAACCCTTCTGGTCTTGCATGTCCCGCGATCAATAAATCCATGGGGCCTATTGGCGTCCCCTTGCTCTCCAACTCTGCCCTGACCTTTCCATACTCCTCTGCCGCCAATGCCTGAAATTCCAAGATCGTAAGCGGCGACAGGAATAAAGATAACGCTATTCTATTTTTCTCAATCGCCATGCTCTTTTCCACGCCATACATCAACTCTGCATAAGTAACTGCCGAAATACATATTTCTTCCGGCACATGCGAAAGAAAATTTTTGGGGTATAAAGCAAGCCGGAAACTACTGATTTTGTTAGAAAAACCAGTAAATTTCCGGCTGTTTTCATTTCTGCGGATAACAGGACTCGAACCTGCACGTCGGAGACACCAGAACCTAAATCTGGCGCGTCTGCCAATTCCGCCATATCCGCCCGTTTCTATGTCTGCGCAGCAGCAAACTCTACATATCACCGACATACACAAGTTAGATTATATCTACAGCTACAGATTTTGTCAATACACTTCTGTCGCATGTGGCATTGTAATATTGTGCAATATTCATGATCTTTCCTCTTCCCCAATATGCCGGATAATGCTTCGATTGATTTTCACCAGAAAATAAGTGCTCATCCCCAGACTCATGAGTTCCGCTATGGGAAATGCCCACCAGATCAGGTTCACATTGCCGCTCAGGGACAAAAGATATGCCACCGGGAGCAATACACAGAGCTGTCTGGCGATGGAGACCACCATACTGTAGACACCATTGCCCAGGGCCTGGAACACACTGCCCACCACAATGCAATATCCCGCAAAGCAAAAACTCAGGCAGATAATCCGCAGGGCCGGCACACCGATAACCAGCAGTTCCTCCGTGGCGTTGAAAAAGCCCAGCAGCTGGGCCGGAAACAGCTGCATGGCCAGCAGTCCGGCCAGCATGATGCACACCGCGAATTTAATACTGCTCTTCACAGTCTGGATCACTCTCTCCCGATGCCCGGCACCATAATTATAGGCTATAATCGGCACCATACCGTTATTCAGGCCGAATATGGGCATGAACACAAAACTCTGTAGCTTGAAATACACGCCAAACACCGTCTGCGCCGCCCCGAATGCCGCCAGAATCAGATTCATGCCATAGGTCATAACCGATCCGATGGCCTGCACCACTACGGAGGGAGCGCCCACCTTGTAGATCTGCCCGATCAGGCGCAGATTCGGCCTGAATCCCTTAAAAGACAGATGAATCTCCTTATTATATTTCAGATTAAACGCAATTGCCAGAACAGCCGCTACAATCTGCCCGATTACTGTGGCGGTGGCGGCTCCCGCCACTCCCATCTCCGGCAGCCCAAAATAGCCAAAAATCAGCACAGGGTCCAGAATCAGATTGACCACAGCTCCGATTCCCTGGGTAATCATGGTGTATACCGTCTTGCCAGTGGATTGTAAAATGCGCTCAAAGCAGATCTGCAAAAAAATTCCGAATCCCGCGCAGCAGCATATGGTCAGATAAGTGGTGCCATACTCCTGTACCTGCAAAATATCCGTCTGACTCATGAAAAAGGGTTTGCTGACAAAGAGTCCCACCAGGGCAAACACCGCCGCGCTGACCACTTCAATGAAAATGCCGTTGACGGCAATGGTATTGGCCTTTTCATACTGCTTCTGCCCCAATGTCTTGGAGAGAAACGCGTTGATGCCCACCGCCGTGCCCACCGATACCGCGATCATCAGGGATTGAATGGGAAAGGCCAGAGATACCGCCCGCAGCGCATGCTCATTGATGCGGGATACAAAGATGCTGTCTACAATATTGTACAGAGCCTGCACCAGCATGGATATCATCATGGGCAGGGACATCGTAATCAACAGTCTGTCAATGGACATAATGCCCATCTTGTTTTCCTGCCCTGCGTCCGCTGCCTTTGTCATCTCCTTTGTCCTCCTGTCTTTTCTTCTGATCCCGTTCACCGGGCCGCAGCCTGTTTCCGCGCCATACCGGATCACTGTGTGTCCATGTTTTCCGCATAAAAAAAGCCAGAAACCTTACTTTCTTCTGGCTTTTCTCCTCATAATGAGACACGGGGGATTCGAACCCCCGACAACCTGATTAAAAGTCAGGTGCTCTACCGACTGAGCTAGTATCCCACATTTCTAAACAGGGCTAGCTGGATTCGAACCAGCGACTGCAGCAGTCAAAGTGCTGTGCCTTACCGCTTGGCGATAGCCCTATACAAGCGTTTCACTCTGACAGCTCAGGTTAAAAGGGTGGATAAAGGGATTCGAACCCTTGGCCTCCAGAGCCACAATCTGGCGCGCTAACCAACTGCGCTATACCCACCATATTTGAAGTACATTTTCTGCCGAAAACGAGCTTCCCAGCTTGCGCAAATCTCTCTGCCATCTTCGGAGTATACATAAAGTACATCCTGTCTCACAAAAGATCTGCTCCTGTGCCCGAAGGGATTCGAACCCCCGACCCACGGCTTAGAAGGCCGTTGCTCTATCCAGCTGAGCTACGGACACAAAATCCGGCGTTTCAACCGCACTGACGAAAGCTATTGTATCGTAGAAAAAGAAGTTTGTCAACTGTTTTTGTCTTTTTTCTTACAAATTTTTGTATAAACTTAGTTGCAGAATTAAATTCCACCCCCATATGGAATTTAATTCTGCAAATCCCGATTTACAAATTTACAAAAAGAGCATCAAAAAGATAATTAGTGAATTGACACCCGTTCCAAACTATTATATAATAACTCTGTTCATCGGGGTGTGGCTCAGCTTGGCTAGAGCGCCTGGTTTGGGACCAGGAGGCCGCAGGTTCGAATCCTGTCACCCCGATTTTTTATTGCTATGAGCCGGGCGGGGCCGGCGGCGGAAAAAGCTGTGGGGAGCTTGCTCACCGACAGCTTTTTCTGACGGCGGACACATGCGGCGGCCGCCGCAAAGCGAGGAAAGCCGCAAAACCCGCAAAACTCCGAAGCAGCGGACACTTTGTCAGACTTAATGGATTTCGTCACGGGGTGGTGCGCTCCGAACTGCTCCATTTACAGAAACAGCCGAAAAGCACCGGCTATTGTAAGCCGGTTGGTTTTGTGCTACAATTTTACCGTTGTAAACACACTGAAACCCACAGAGGAGGATTGAAAATGCAGGAGACAAACGCGCAGACCAAAAAGGCATGGGAAACAAACGTATATGAATATTGGGTGAAGCATGCGGGAACCCCCTCTGAAAGGGCCAGACAGGATCTGGAAAATCCGGTGGGAATGCTAAAACGGTATTCCGGCTATTTCGAGTCCTACAGAGGCATAAAGGTGGCGAATATCTGTGGTTCCTGCGGGAAAAAGGCAATTCC
Organism: uncultured Acetatifactor sp.; assembly: GCA_910583845.1. Classification (GTDB taxonomy): domain Bacteria; phylum Bacillota; class Clostridia; order Lachnospirales; family Lachnospiraceae; genus Acetatifactor. Next base: position 44,226 of record CAJUAB010000026.1, on the reverse strand, counting down.
GCTGGCAATTTTGGGAGCGGATGTCACGATCTTTGACATTTCCAGAGACAACGAGAGGTACGCGCTGGAAGTTGCGGAAGCGGCTAACGTACAAATCCATTTCGAGGTCTGTGATATATTGCAGATAGATATGGAGAAATATCAGGGGTATTTTGATGTGGTTTTCATGGAGGGCGGCATCCTGCACTATTTCCATGATCTTGACCAATTCATGGGAGTCATGCATTCCCTGCTCAGAGATGGCGGAAGAATGATCTGCAGTGATTTCCACCCTTACACGAAGATAACGGATCTGCTGCATTTTGGCTGGTGTGTCGGAGATTATTTCAGCACGGACATCATTGAGGAGGAGATGGCCCACGCACGATTCTATGAAGAGGAAATCCGGGCGCAAATCCCCAAATGCAGCTATCGGAAATATACCGTAAGTGAAATCATCAACTCCACGATCAGCAATGGTTTTACTTTGAAACGCTTTGACGAGCATCCTGCGTGGACAGACTCTAAAATGCCCGGTGAATTTACTGTCATAGCAGAAAAATAGCAGGACGCGCTTTGTCTCAACGGGGGATATCATGAGTATCTATAACATAATTGACAGTATACGAAAACATCCAGGCCTGTATCTCGGCGGCAAAAGCATATCTTCCCTTTTACACTATCTGGATGGCTATCAGGCCGCGGAACGGGAGTTTGCCGCAAGGAAAAAGGGGCCCCTCTTCCCGCTCCCTTTTTCCTACATGCACGAATATACAGCATATCGTCTGAAAAAACCCTGCGGCAGCATGGGATGGCGCGACCAGATCCTGCGCTCCTGTGACGGAGATGAGGAAGCTGCGCTGTGGCAGTTTTATGAATTTTATGACGGTTTTATCCGGGTCAGAATGAGACGTTACTGGAAGGCAATTCTGTCTCAGGACAACATCGCCTGGAATAATCAGATGGAGCATACCTACAGCATCCGGCCCAAAAAGACCGGATGCAAAACAGGACCCTACAGTTTTGATGAACTGACTTATGTCAGGGAACCTGTATACCTTGATCCCCTGGCCGTTTATATAATAGAGCTTACAATTCCCGCCTTTCTTCTGGCGGTGGAAACGATATCGGATATCCAGCTCAAGCGCTTTTTCTTTCCATCCCTTGAGGCGGCAAAGGGCATCGGCCATTGCGAGGGCGCAGAAAAATATTTTGGCCCGCTGGATTCATGGAAGGAATTTACAGCCAACGCAATCTCCTTCTCCAAAAATATTGTGGTATAAAAGATCAAGGCATCAGAATCCCCCCATCAGCCCCACCAGCTGATCCCTCTGTATGGCTGCCTCATTCCCCTTGATCTTTCTGACCATGCCCTCCAGTTCTGTCTGACTGGCGGCGATGCGCGCCAGCTTTTCTCTGAACTCTTTCTGCTCATGCTCCGCCTCTCTGGCTCTTCTCTCCGCCCTTGCCCGCCCCTGCAATCTGACGGTACTTTCCATGGAATCAAGCAACTGTTTCATATCCATCGACATCCTGTTCTCTGCCTCCTCTTTCAATCCTTTTCGTTGCCGGCCTGATCAATTACCTGTTACAGATACTCTATCCGATAACTGGCCTCCCCCGCCTCATCCAGTTCCATAATCCCATAGGAGGGCCTGTGTCCGTCCTGCCGGGGATAGGCGATACTTCCGGGATTCAGCGCCACCAGATCCGGTTTCCGGTCCAGAAAAGGCCTGTGGGTGTGGCCGAACATCACAACATCCATTCCCCGTTCCCTGGCTTCCTGCATAATTCTTTCCGGCCCCATGGATACATAATATGTATGTCCATGAGTCACCCATACCCGGTATCTGCCGATCCTGAGTTCCAGTTCCCTGGGCAGCGCCGAGAAGAAATCATTGTTGCCAGGCACAATCTGTAGCTGGCAGTCCGCCGCCTGGTTGATGGCGGCCTGGCTGAGCGCATACTCGCTCCCCTCTGCGTCACCGCAGTGAATCACCATATGAAGCGGTCCCAGGCGCTTAAGCAGGGTAAAATAATTCTCATTTTTCCGATGCGTGTCACTGACTATCAATATTTTTTTCGGCTGTCCCATGGAATATTCCTCTCCCCCAGATCCGGTGCATGCCCTGTATCAGGATATCCGCTCCCCCGCCTCGCCTGACCGGGGGCTGTTTTTACCTTCTGTGAACTCTTTCAGCTGCTCTTTCATCAGCCGCAGGGCATGGCCCCGGTGGCTGACCCGGTTTTTCTCCGCCTCCGTCAGTTCCGCCGTGGTGCGGCCAAACTCCGGCACATAAAAGATCGGATCATACCCAAAACCGTTTTCGCCCTTCTCCTCATAGCCTATGCGCCCTTCGATGACGCCCCGGCTGGTCAGCTCATGCCCGTCAGGCAGCACCGCCGCAATGGCGCAGACAAATCTGGCCCCGCGCCGCTCGTCCTCCACTCCCTCCAGGCGTTCAATCAGGTTGGCGTTTTTAATCCGATAGGAAGTATCCTCTCCCATGTAACGGGCGGAATAGACGCCGGGCTCCCTGTTCAGGAAGTCGATCTCCAACCCGGAATCGTCCGCCATGACCACTGTGCCTTCCAGCCGCCCGTCCTTCCTCAGACCGGCTGCCACGGCTCTTGATTTGATCAGCGCGTTTTCCTCATATGTACTGCCGTCTTCTTCAATATCCGCAGAAACCCCCACATCCTTCATGGACAGAACCTCCAGTCCCAGATCCGCCAGAATTGCCCGGATTTCTTTCATTTTTCCCGCATTGCCGGTGGCAAAAACAATCCTTTTTATCATTATGATATCCTCCCCGAATCAACAGAATCTTTCGTTATCGCACGGAGCAGATCCCGCGGCCTGTGTGGAAAAACTACCCTACGACCGGCCTCCCGCGAAAACCTGCCGCCATGTCATCAGAACCTACCCTTGGGACTGGCCGACGTTGCCGCCTCGCCTGGGCGGCTTGGGCCCAAGGAACTGATAATAGTAAGTTTTCAACATACCGTTGTAAATCTTCCGGTTTTTATCGGCCTTCCGCCCGATGTCCCGCTCCACCTGTTCATAGGAGGTAATCAGGTACAGACTCCAGCCGTCCAGACTGCGGAAGCGCTGCCCCAGCGTCTGGTACAGCGCCGGCAGGGCCTCCTTCTCCTCCAGCCGCTCACCATAGGGAGGATTGGTGATAATAAAGCCATATTTTTTAGGATGACTGAGTTTCGCCACCTCCCGCCGCTGGAAATGGATCAGCTTCTCCACCCCCGCAAGCCTGGCGTTCTCTCTGGCTATAGATACCATGGCATCATCCATGTCATAGCCCTGGATATCCGTTTCCACAGACAAGTCCACCAGCTCCCGGGCCTCCTCCAGCACATCCCGCCACACATTTTTCCCCGCCACATGAGGCCAGGTCTGGGCGGTAAATCCCCTCTTCATTCCCGGAGCCATATTGGCCGCCATCATAGCCGCCTCTATGGGAATGGTCCCACTGCCGCAAAAAGGGTCCACCAGAATGCGGTCTCCATGCCAGGGAGTCAGCTGAATCATGGCGGCCGCCAGATTCTCCGCTATGGGAGCCCTGGCCGTCAATCTGCGGTATCCCCTCTTGTGCAGGGATTCCCCCGTGGTATCCAGTCCCACCGTCACCTCATCCTTCAGCAGAAAGACCCGCACGGGAAAATCCTCCCCATCCTCCGGGAAACGCTCCAGCCCATAACTCTCCTTCATTCGTTCCACCATGGCTTTCTTCATAATCCGCTGGATATCGGAGGGGCTGAAAAGCCTGCTCTTTACACTGGCTGCCTTCGTAATCCAGAATTTTCCGTCACGGGGTATATACTCCTCCCAGGGCAATGCCCTGGTGCCCTGGAAAAGCTCCTCATATGTCTCCGCCGTAAAACGACCGATCCTGACCAGCACTCTCTCCGCCGTGCGCAGGAACACATTGGCACGGCACAGGGCCTCCTCGTCTCCCAGAAAAGTGACGCGGCCGTCGGACACTTCGCTCACATCATAGCCCAGTTCTGTAATCTCTTTTTTAAGTACAGCCTCCATGCCAAAATGACATGGGGCAATCAACTCATAACGTCTCATATTTTTCTCCGTCTGTCCGTACATTTCCTGTTTCCGCAGCCCGGATCAGATCATATGATCACGTAAATCCTGCCGCCAGAGCGTGTTTGAAAAATGCTTTCTGCCAGATGGGAAGACGGTTTTTTCACCCCCCTCTGATATACCCGGCAGATTGCACACAGATATATGTTACCACAATTTACTCCAATATGTAAATAGGGATGCCGCAAAAGCGACACCCCTATTTCCAGAAAGCCTGCTGCCAGCCTTAGAAGTTGTTGTTCTTCTGGCTGTTGTTCTGCTTGTTCTGGTTGTTGTTCTTCTTGTTATTGTTCTGGCTGTCCTGATAGCTGTTCTGGCTGTTCTGGCTATCCTGGTAGCTGTTCTGGCAATTGTTGGAATTGCTGTTCTGGTTGTTGTTCTGATTGTTATTGGACATGATTCATTCCTCCTGTTTGTTTTTAGTTACAGGAGTAGTATGTCCGGCACATTTTTAAAATATACATAGAATTTTTTCTTGTCTGACATTCCTTACGGCAGAACAGATGCCCTCAGTGAAGCCAGTCGCGAAACAATTTTATAAAAAAAAGCAAAATCATGGCAATGGCGATCACAGGCCACAGCCAGGCCAGCATATGCAATACCAGGCGGAAGACCAGTCCCAGCACCACCAGTAAAAGAAGCAGGGACCCTCCCGCTATAACCGGCAAAGCCCAGGGCGGCAGACTGGACATGTGAAAAAAATGCCGGAACCGTACTCCGCGGCGCGCGTCCTCTTCACTGCTGTTATAAATCTTTTCCTCCGCTCCGGTCTTTTCGTTCTCCGCCGCCACTATGGACCTGGCAATCAACCGCGCATCACCCAGTTCCTTCAGCACATTCTCCTCCGGCTCCCCCAGCCGTATCCGGGTATTGATATAGTCCTCATAATAACGGGCATTCTCCTCCACCAATGCCGGAGATATTCTCCCGCTCAAAGAAACTCTCAGTCGATCCACGAACTCCTGTTTGTTCATATTGGCTATTGTCCTATCTGTATTTTCCTCATTATAGCATGCCGCCGCCACAGCGTAAATATATAGGAAATTAAGCCTTTCTTAAGAATTTATAAAAATACACTGCCCCCAGCTCTCCTTAATCGTTTTCGATATTTACATGGCAGGAACTGCTGTCGGAAAATCTATATGGCTCCCACCGTCCCGCCCGGATACAGCTCCCCCTTGATCACCACCTGTTCAATCAGCGTTGTCTTGGGATGCTCGATCAGGGCAATCAGCTTCTCCCCTGCCCGGGCCCCCAGAGAGACGGTATCCTGACGCAGTGTCGTGAGCGGCGTCTCGATATGTCTGCCGATACTGATCCCGTCATATCCCGCCACAGAGATGTCCTCCGGAATGCGCAGTCCCCGGCTCCTGATCGCGGTGATCCCTCCAAAACAGGAGAAATCATCAGGATACAGTATACAGGTGGGGGGCTTTCTCAGATCCAGCAGTTCCCGGGTCACCTGCCCTGCCTTCCCCGTATCGCGGTAGGGCGATTCCCTCACATATTCCGCCGGAGTTTCCACCCCCAGCAGCTGGGCGGTGCGGTAAAAGGAAGTCAGCCTGGCCTGGGTCACAGAGGAGTCCGCCCCATGGATATAGGCAATGCGTCGGTGTCCCCTGTCATAGACATAGCGGAAAAGCTGTTCCATGCCGCCCACATTGTCCGAGGTGATATTGATATGATTGTCAAAGAGATGGTCCACCGTCACCACCGGTATGTCGCTCCGCACCAGCTCCAGCACCTGGGCGTCATAGAAATCCACGCAGGCCATTACCACGCCGTCAAATCCCCTGTAACGGCAATGTTCCAGATAAGACATCCGGCTCAGCCCCCCCGCGCCGCCTTTATTCAGAAATGTAATGTCATAGCCCCTGGCCTCCACAGTGCGTTTGAAGCTGTCCAGCACCTGGGCAAAATAGTCATGGGTCAGCCCGCTCTGGGCCTCGTCCACAAAGAGCACACCTATATTATAGGTGCGGTTTGTCTTGAGGGCGCGGGCCATGGCATTGGGCAGATATCCCATCTCTCTGGCAGTCCGGCGGATTCTCTCCTTGGTCTCCCTGCCGATGTCCTCATGGTCGTTCAGAGCCTTGCTCACCGTCGCCACCGACACCCCGCAGGCTGCGGATATATCTTTCAATGATACCATATCTGTTCTCCGATCTCAGGAATTGAATACAGACGCGAAATCTGATCGTCAGCGTATATTCAGTTTATACGATCTTAAGGAATTTTGCAATTTATTTTACATTTTTTATTGTTATTTCGAACGAAACTGCTTTCATCAGCAAGAACCGACAATATATTTCCATATGTAATCCGTTTTTCTATTGCAATTTCATATCACATTCTGTATACTGCATTATAAGTGGACACGCTTTACTTAATCGTTTTCTTCACTGTTTTACAATGTCTTATTCTGAAAAGGAGAATCTCACTATGAAATTCGGCTATTTTGATGACGCCAATCAGGAGTATGTCATCACCACCCCCAAGACGCCGCTTCCCTGGATCAACTACCTGGGATGCAATGAGTTTTTCAGCCTGATATCCAACACCTGCGGCGGTTATACTTTCTACAAGGACGCCAAACTGCTGCGCCTGACCCGCTACCGCTACAACAATGTCCCCACGGATATGGGCGGCAAGTATTTTTACATAAAAGACGGCGACACCATCTGGAATCCCGGCTGGCAGCCCACAAAAACGGAGCTGGACAGCTATGAGTGCCGTCACGGCATGGGATACAGCCGCTTTACAGGAAGGAAGAATCAGATCCGGGCGGATCTTCTGACTTTTGTTCCCATGAATGACAACTGCGAGATCAGCAGGCTGACTTTGAAAAACGAGGGCAGCGAGACCCGGGAACTCCGGATTTTCTCTTATGTGGAGTGGTGTCTGTGGAATGCCGACGACGATATGAAGAATTTTCAGAGACTCCTCAGCTGCGGCGAGGTGGAGGTGGAGGGTTCCGCCATTTACCACAAGACAGAGTACCGTGAGCGCCGCAACCACTATGCCGTGTACTCGGTGAACGCTCCCATCGCTGGCTTTGACACAATCCGTGATGATTTTCTGGGAGCCTACAGAGGCGCCGACAACCCGGAGGTAGTGGAAAACGGCCAGTGCAGGAATACCATGGCCAGCGGCTGGTCTCCCATCGCCTGCCATCAGCTGAATGTCACCCTCGCTCCCGGCGAATCCAGAACGCTGATCTTTGTGCTGGGTTACATTGAAAATCCCCCGGAGGAAAAATGGGAGGCTCCCGGCATCATCAACAAGAGGCCTGCCCGGGAAATGCTGGCCCGCTACAGCGCCGAGGCGGACGTGGACGCCGCGTTTTCCGCTCTCAGGGACTATTGGAAGCGGCTGCTTGGCAAGTATCATGTGGAATCCCGGGACGAAAAAGTCAACCGTATGGTCAATACCTGGAATCAGTACCAGTGTATGGTAACTTTCAATATGTCCCGCTCCGCCTCCTATTATGAGTCCGGGATCGGCAGAGGTATGGGCTTCCGCGACAGCTGTCAGGATCTGCTGGGTTTCGTGCATCTGATTCCCGACAGAGCCAGGGAGCGCATCATCGACATCGCCTCCACCCAGTTTGAGGACGGCAGCGCGTACCATCAATATCAGCCTTTGACCAAGAAGGGCAACTCCGACATCGGCAGCGGTTTCAACGATGACCCTCTGTGGCTGATTGCGGGTACCAGCGCCTACGTGCGGGAAACCGGCGACACCACGATCCTGGAACAGCCGGTGCCCTTTGACAACGACATGTCCAAGGCCACACCGCTGATGAACCATTTGAAGAGATCCTTTGATTTCATTGTAAACCACAAAGGGCCTCACGGACTTCCCCTGATCGGGCGGGCGGACTGGAACGACTGCCTGAACCTGAACTGCTTTTCCGAGCATCCCGGCGAGTCCTTCCAGACCTTCGGCCCCAGTGAAGGTCCTGTGGCAGAATCCGTGTTTATCGCGGGTATGTTTGTAAAATACGGCGAAGAGTACGCGCAGCTCTGCGAGCTGACGGGAGATGACCGGGAGGCTGCCTATGCCAGGACGCAGGTATCCCGGATGTATGATACGATTCTGCAAAGCGGCTGGGACGGCGACTGGTTTGTCCGCGCCTATGACGCTTACAGTCACAAGGTGGGCTCCAAAGAATGCGAGGAAGGGCAGATCTACATCGAGCCCCAGGGCTTCTGCGTACTGGCAGGCGTGGGCGTAAAGGAAGGCCTGGCGGAAAAGGCCCTGAACTCCGTGAAGGAAAGGCTGGATACCGAATACGGCATTATGATCCTGCAGCCTGCCTACACCAGGTATCATCTGGAGCTGGGCGAGGTGTCCTCCTATCCCCCCGGCTATAAGGAGAATGCCGGCATCTTCTGTCATAACAACCCCTGGGTGTCCATCGCTGAGACCGTGATCGGACGCGGCGACAGAGCTTTTGAAATCTACAGAAAGACCTGCCCCGCCTATGTGGAGGAGATCAGTGAGATTCACCGCACCGAGCCCTATGTATATTCCCAGATGGTGGCCGGGCGGGACGCAAAGTTCCACGGCGAGGCCAAAAACAGCTGGCTCACCGGCACAGCGGCATGGACCTTTGCCAATATCTCCCAGTATATTCTGGGCGTGTATCCCACCCACTCCGGGCTGCAGATTAATCCCTGCGTACCCAGAGGCTTCGGGGATTTCACATTGACCCGGGAATATCGCGGCGCAGTGTACCATATTCAGGTGCTCAATCCTCAGGATGTGGAAAAGGGCGTAGTATCTATGACAGTGGACGGAGCTTTGGTGGAGGGCAATATCATTCCCTGCCACCGGGAAAAGAAAGAAGTGCATGTGACAGTGACTATGGGATAATCCATATGGAGGTATGTCCCGGCAGTCCTTATCGCTGTCCCTGCCGGGACAGCCCCGTTGGAGGCATACGCCGCCGGGCGCACTTTATGACAATGGAATCCACCTTCCGTGTGGATTCCATTGTTGTCTCCAGGAATGCCTGTTTTCCGACTCAGCTTCAAAAGTAACTGTCAGGGAAATGATTCCAGCCTCTCCGCCAGAAAAAGCCCTACCCTGCTCTGAATCACCCGGCAGGTGTCTTCCAGATTCTTTACTCCCGCAAAATAGGCGGATGCCTCCTCCTGAATCATATTGCGTATGGCCTGGTTTTCCAGAGAGTCCATCTGTACATGCTCCAGCATGGCCAGCTGTTTGTCCCGCTGCTCTTCGTTCATGGCGGAAATCCACTCCCTTTCATCGTCCTCCGCGCTTTGAGGCCCTGCCTCCGACAGCTTGCGGAACATCATTTTGCCATCTTCGGTATAAGCCCACTGCTCATCCGCAGCCTGGAACATGCTGTTGGCAAATGCCTCCCTGTCAGTATAATAGTTATAATCGTTAAACGGGACTTTCGTTCTTTCCAGCAGATAAAACTCCCAGAAAGCATATGCCCCTTCCTTACAGGTGCTTCTGGACAAAATGGCCAGCCCGCCTCCCATATAATAATTACAGGGAGTGCCATCCCTGCTGGGATATCCCTTATATACCAACGGCTCGCCATACATGTTTTCCCAGCTGTAACAGTGTGCAAAGGTGCTTACAAAGCCCTGCTCCAGGGCCGGCCTCTCCTCCAGCTGCTCCCACCAGTCGTCCCAGTGGGCGGCGCCGTCCGTCGTCAATCCCCTTATTTGCAGCAACAAATTCCGAAAGGCTTCCCCCTCAAAATCGCAACGACCTGTCTCCCGGTTCAGATACTCGTCCAGCGTTCCCTTCAGGCAGATCTCCAGCACCCTTTCCCGGGTCATCCCCTCCTGGGTCACGGCGTCCGGATGCAGCGTGAGCCAGTCCAGAAATTCCTCCACCGTCCATCCCGGCTCGGCTCCCAGTTCCGACGCCTTTCCCATCAGGGTATCTATACAAAAATCGGGAGGAATACTGTAGAGCGCGTCCCCTGCGGAAGTGCATTCCAGCATCTGTTCCAGATAGTTCTCCCGCCTGATCCGTTCCGAACCCGCGATATAGGGGGTCAGATCTTCCAGATATCCCTTCACAAGATAGCGCTCCATATCCTGATAATTACTAAAGGAAATCAAATCTGCGCTCTTCGATGCCAGCAGCCGGGTATTGACGCACATATATATACCCTCATAGAGATCGTACTGTGTGGAGCCGGCGGAAAGAGTCAATCCATCCAAGGAGACCTGTTCCACTACCACCTTATAGTCCTTGCTCTGTCGGTTAAACGACACTGCCATCTGCTCCTCGGCCGTCACATCGGCACCGACAATCAGCCAGGTAATGATCCGCCTGCCATCCCCGGCCAGCTGTCCCTCCGCCGCTTCCTTTAATCTGGTAACCCACACCGGACTGTCATACTGAAGCAATTCCCAACTGACCAGCACGACCTCCCCGGAAGCAGTCGTTAGCACAGCGCGCAGCTGTTCTCCTGTGAGCTCATAGGCCGCCAGGTCCAACAGCCTCTCTGTCTCCTGCTTTTGCGGGATACAGGCATAAATCTCATTGCCGTTCTGAAACAGCAGACTTCCCTCCCGCCCTGCCCACAGAGATCCGTTGCCGGATATGCGCTGCTCTCCCTCCAGCCTGCACCCCTGATATTGTAGCCGGGCCAGCATGGGCTGCTCCGTCCGGCCGTCCCTGTAAGACACATAGACACTGTCTCCCGGGACAGCGCACATATCAATATAGCTTTCCCCCGGGCAGGATACACTTCCCTGTAGAACACCATCCTGATCAAACAAAAGCACCTGCTCATTGTACAATATGTACAGATGTCCGCTGTCATCCGAAACCAGTCGCCACGCCGCTTCCCCCTGATCTTCACAAGGCTGGCTCCACAGCTGATTTCCGTCCGCCGTACAGGCGGCCAAAAACGGGGTGCCTGTTCCGTCCCTGCCCGCCAGTACCAGAACGCGCTCTTCTTCCACCCCGTTTACCGCCGTGACAGCCTCGATGCAGCCGTCCTTCATCCGCAAGATCCGCTGCGGAGACGTTGTCCGCTCCGACAGAGCGGCCCCGCAAAGCTCCCAGCCCTCCGCCCTGTTCACATAATACAGCATGTCCTCCGTCAACACAAAAGAGTTGGAGAGCGGCTGATCCCCCGGTGTAATCCCGGCGTCCCAGGTCTCAGCCATGTATGTTTCCGCCTCGTTGCAAAGAAACGGAACATTGGCCTCCATATCAGGAGAGTTCTGAATGCCTGAATTTCTTCCACAACCTGTCAACAAAATGATGACACCTAAAAACCACCACTTGTATACCTCTTTCATTCTGCTTACCTCACTCCGCTTTTCAGAGCCTCTATACCAATACGGCCAGAGCTCTTTCATATTGCTGCAAATAAGCACCGGTCCATTCTGTTTCTGCTTGACTTTTGTCCGAAATCATACTATAATCTGTAATTGTATGATTTCGGACCATCAAACCGTCCGCATACACACAGGGATCACTGTCACTTACTGACACTGTTTTATCCGGTGTCCTCCGAAAGCCTTTTACCGGCAAGACGGGGGACCACATCGCCCGGGAACCTGTTCTGAGAAGGAGAACCGATCATGGACCACTCGATTTCAAAGAAACTGAAACGCTATAACTTCCTGCGGGGAGAACTGGAGGCTGTCTACCATAGGATGTCGCTGAAACTGGGCCTGTCTGACAGCGCCTCCATGATTCTGTACGCCATCTGTGAAGAAGGGGAAAGCCGGCTTCTCTCAGAGATCTGTCACCTTTCCGGCCTCAGTAAGCAGACTGTCAATTCATCCATCCGCAAGCTGGAGGCAGAGGGCATACTCTACCTGGAGAAAACGGATTCCAAAAGCAAAAAAGTATTTCTGACAGAGGCCGGAAAAAGCCTGGCCCAGAGGACCGTCCTGAAAATACACCGGGCAGAAAACACCATACTGGCCTCCTGGCCCCTTCAGGATGTGGAAAAATATCTGGAACTGACCGAAAGACTTCTGGGTGCCCTCAAAGAGGAAGCCCTGAGAATAGGAGAGGAAACATGATACAATTATCCGACCATTTTGATTACAAACGTCTGCTTCGCTACACATTTCCGTCCATCATCATGATGGTGTTTACTTCCATCTACGGTGTGGTGGACGGCTTCTTCGTATCCAACTTCGCGGGCAAGACGCCCTTTGCCGCTGTAAACTTCATCATGCCGCTGCTGATGATCCTGGGCTGTGTGGGGTTTATGTTCGGAACCGGCGGAAGCGCCCTGATTGCCAAAACTTTGGGGGAAGGTAAGTCCCAAAAGGCCAAAGAACTGTTTTCCATGATCGTATGGGTATCGCTGCTCTGCGGCCTGGCACTGGCGGCCGTGGGCTTTATCCTGCTTGGTCCGCTGGCCTCCCTGATGGGAGCCGAAGGGGTGCTGCTGGAAAACAGCATCCTTTACGGCAGAATCATCCTGCCCGCGCTGCCTTTCTATATTCTGCAGTTCGAGTTCCAGTGCCTCTTTGCCACGGCAGGAAAACCCCGGCTGGGACTGGGCATCACAGTGGCGGCAGGCGTCACCAACATAGTGCTGGACGCTGTGTTTGTGGCCGCCTTTTCCTGGGGGCTGGTGGGGGCTGCGGCGGCAACCTGCCTCAGCCAGCTTGTGGGAGGAATCATCCCCCTGCTCTACTTTGGCCGCAGAAACAACAGTCTGCTACAGTTTGTGAAATGCAGGTTTGACGCCGGAGCGCTGCTGAAAACCTGCGGCAACGGTGCCTCCGAGTTGATGAGCAATATCTCCATGTCTCTGGTAAGCATGCTCTACAATTTGCAGCTGATGAAATACGCGGGAGCGGACGGCATCGCCGCCTACGGCGTACTGATGTATGTGAGCATGATCTTCCAGGCTATCTTTATCGGCTATGCCGTGGGAGCAGCACCGGTGGTGGGATACCATTACGGCGCTCAGAATCATGGGGAACTGAAAAGTCTGCTTAAGAAAAGCCTGCTGCTGATCGGTCTGGCTTCCATCCTGATGTTTGCTGCCGGGGAAGCCATGGGAAAGCCCCTGTCCCTGCTGTTTGTGGGATATGACGCGCGGCTTTTGGACATGACTGCCCACGCTTTCGCAATATTTTCGTTTTCCTTTTTGTTCTCCGGCATAACCATTCTGGGGTCTTCCTTTTTTACGGCCTTAAATGACGGCCTGACCTCCGCGATGATCGCTTTCCTGCGGACGCTGGTATTCCAGATCGCCGCGGTCTGCATCCTGCCGCTCTTCTGGGGGCTGGATGGGATCTGGTTCTCCATCATTCTGGCAGAGATAATGGCGGTGCTGGTGACCCTGCTTTTTCTCCTTGTAAAGAGGAAAAAGTACCACTATTAGGGCGCTGCCGTCTGCCCAGCTGCCAGAAGGCCACAGCGCTGGCCGCGGCCACATTCAGGGAATCCACGCCGTGAGCCATGGGAATCCGCACGGTATAGTCACAGTCCGCAATGGTATTCACCGCAAGGCCGTCCCCCTCTGTGCCCAGCACCACGGCCAGACGCTCCTGCGCCTGTAATACAGGGTCCTCCAGGGATATGGAATCCTCCGACAGGGCCATGGCGACAGTCCTGAACCCCATATCCCGCAGGAAACGGACTGTCTGGCTCTGACCGCCGTCCTGCTCCCGGGGCAGATTCAAAAAAGTCCACGGAATCTGAAACACAGTTCCCATTCCCACCCGGACAGCCCTGCGATACAGCGGATCGCTGCTGCCCCGCGTGAGCAGTATCCCGTCCATGCCAAGAGCGGCAGCGCTGCGGAAAATCGCGCCTACATTGGTGGGATTCATGACATTTTCCAGAACCACAATACGGGCGGCGTCCCTGCATATACGCGCCGCGTCCGGAAGAGGCCTGCGATACATGGCGCAGAGCATTCCCCTGGTCAGCGCGTAGCCTGTAATCTGCTCCAGTACCTCCCGCTCCGCCGTATAAACCGGAATATCCCCGCATCGGGCAATCACTTCCCGGCCCTTCCCCTCTGCCAGTCCACGCTCCGCCAACATGGAAAAGGGCCGGTATCCGGCATCCAGAGCCCGCTGGATAATCACGGAGCTCTCCGCGATGAACAACCCTCCGGCAGGCTCAAAGCAATGAAAAAGCTGTCCCTCTGAAAGCCGGGCATACAGATCCAGCTGTGGATCATGAATATCTTGAATCTCTGTCAATTGCATTCGTTCCTCTTCCCCGCGTCCCTGCTTCCTCCGCGCGCCCAGAGCGTGTTTGAAAATGCTTTCCGTCAGATGTGCGTCACAATTTGTGGGAGATCCGGGCCCTACTGGCAGAGTTTTGCCACCACCTGATTGATAACGCTGCCGTCCGCCTTCCCCTTAAGCTCCGGCATTACCGTCTTCATAACCAGACCCTTATTTTTCTGAGCCAGCAGATCAGCATACTTTTCCGTCAGAAAAGACTCCACCTCCTGAGCGGACATCATTTTCGGAGCGTACTCCTGAAAAATATCGTATCTGGTCCGGTACTCCGCAAGCAGGTCCTCCCGGGAGGCAGGGCAGGCATCCAGCTGCTCCTTTACGGTCTTGATCTCCTTCAGAATGACTCTGTCCACAATCTCTTCCGTGATATTGTCCCTGGTGCCCTCGTCAATGGCCACCTTCTTAGCGGCGGATACCAGCGTGGAGATGGCATCCTTGCGCGCCTTGTTCCGCTCCTTCATGGCGGCGATCATATCTTTCTGTAATTGTTCAAACTGCATGTTTCTTTCCTCACTTTCCGCATTTCCAGGGCATGCTTAAAAATGTTTTCCGTCAGACGCGGGGACGCGCAGATGGCGGAAATGCTTTTGTAAGCACGCCCGAATGCTGTCTTTATCCCCCTTGCGGCTTACCACCGCAGGACTCATTCATAATAGTATCACAATTGCCGGAAAATGGCTATCTACTGCCAGGCTAATTCCGGAGCCGGATTGCGAACCGGAATCCCGGTATTCCGTTTCCGGAACCTTCCCCCGACTTTCAGACATGGCGGGTACACAGCGCAGCCGGAAACAGAAGAAACGGTATGAATGATAAGGAAAAATACAGCCAGACCTGTCAGATCCGACTGTATTGATCATAGCATATATTCCGCTGCATTGCAACAGATTTCAGAACATTTGTTCTGAAATCTGTGACCTGGAGCATTTTCAGACACGCTCTAGCACTTCTCCAGCGCCTGGGCAATATCGGCAATCAGATCCTCCTTATCCTCCAGACCGCAGCTCATCCGAACCAGCTCCGCAGGTACACCGGCCTCCCGCAGCTGCTCGTCCGTCATCTGGCGATGGGTACTGGACGCAGGATTCAGACAGCAGGTCCGGGCATCCGCCACATGGGTCTCAATAGCCGCCATCTTCAGATTCTTCATAAAAGTGCTGGCCGCCGTCCTGCCGCCCTTTAAGCCGAAGGATACCACACCGCAGCTTCCCCCGGGGAGATATTTCTGCGCCAGTTCATAGTATTTGTCTCCGGGAAGCCCACAGTAGTTCACATAGGCCACCTTGGGATGCGCCGCCAGAAACTCCGCCACCGCCTGACCGTTCTCACAGTGACGCCGCATCCTCACATGAAGGCTCTCCAGCCCCAGATTCAGGATAAAAGCATGCTGAGGACTCTGGATAGAACCCAGGTCCCGCATCAGCTGGGCCGTACATTTGGTAATGAAAGCGCCCTCCTGACCGAACTTTTCCGCATAGGTGATGCCATGATAGCTCTCATCGGGAGTACATAACCCCGGAAATTTATCCGCATGAGCCATCCAGTCAAACCTGCCGCTGTCCACAATACAGCCGCCCACCGCCGCGCCATGCCCATCCATATATTTCGTGGTAGAATGGGTCACGATATCCGCGCCCCACTCAAAGGGACGACAGTTGACGGGAGTGGCAAAGGTATTGTCAATCACCAGCGGCACTCCGTGACTGTGGGCGCATCTTGCAAATTTTTCTATATCCAGCACCGTCAGGGCCGGGTTGGCGATGGTCTCTCCGAACATGACTTTTGTGTTGGGCTGAAAAGCCGCATTCAGTTCCTCCTCGGATGCATCCGGGTCCACAAATGTGGTCTCGATGCCCATACGCTTCATGGTAACGGAAATCAGATTAAAAGAGCCGCCGTAGATACTGCTGGAAGCCACGATATGATCTCCCGCGCCGCAGATATTGAACAGCGCGTAGAAAGTGGCCGCCTGACCGCTGCTGGTCAGCATGGCAGCCGTTCCTCCCTCCATCTGACAGATTTTCGCCGCCACATAATCGTTGGTGGGGTTCTGAAGCCGGGTATAAAAATAGCCGCTGGCCTCTAAGTCAAACAGCCTGCCCATATCTTCGCTTGTATCATATTTAAATGTAGTACTCTGTACAATGGGAATCTGACGGGGCTCCCCGTTGCCCGGCGTATATCCGCCCTGCACACAGATGCTGTCCATATTCATTGGTTTATCCTCCTATTTTTTATCCTGACGAACAGTTGATCTTTCTTCCTGCCCGGCACATGTGCCGGACCGGGTTTGAAAAATTCAGCGCTGCATCGCATAACACCGTACTTTTGTGCGATGCAGCGCACTTGCAACCGTCCCTACAGAAGGCTTCTGTACAGCTGCGCGATCTCCTCCACGCTGGTATCTCTGGGATTGCCGGGTCTGCAGGCATCGTCATAAGCAGACTGGGCCAGGAAGGGGATGTCCTCTTCCTTCACAATCTCCTTCAGGTCAGCGGGAATACCCACGTCCTCGGACAATTTCTGCACGGCGTCTATTGCCGCCCTGCGATACTCCTCCTGCGTCATGGAGTCCACATTCTCAACCCCCATGGCCCTGGCGATCTCACGGTACTTCTCCCCCGTGGCCTCCGCATTGTACTTCATCACGGTGGGCAGAATGATGGCGTTGGCAACACCGTGAGGCGTGTCATACAGCGCTCCCAGAGGATGCGCCATGGAATGTACGATGCCCAGTCCCACATTGGAAAAGCCCATGCCTGCCACGTACTGGCCCAGAGCCATGTCGGTCCTGCCCTCGGGGGTGTTGTCCACCGCCCCTCTCAGGGAACGGGCAATGATCTCAATCGCCTTTAAATGGAACATATCGGAAAGCTCCCATGCACCCTTTGTGATATAACCTTCGATGGCGTGGGTCAGCGCGTCCATACCTGTAGCCGCCGTCAACCCTTTGGGCATGGATGCCATCATATCCGGGTCCACAAAAGCCACCACCGGAATGTCTTTGGGGTCCACACACACCATCTTGCGGTTTTTGGCCACATCGGTGATGACATAGTTGATAGTTACCTCCGCCGCCGTACCGGCTGTGGTGGGAACGGCAAAGATGGGAACCGACTTATTGGCGGTGGGCGCTACTCCCTCCAGACTCACCACGTCCGCAAATTCAGGGTTGTTGATAATGATGCCGATGGCCTTGGCCGTGTCCATGGAAGAGCCGCCGCCGATCGCCACCAGATAATCCGCTCCGGATTTTTTGTAGGCTTCCACACCGGTCTGCACATTTTCAATCGTGGGATTGGGCTTGATTTCACTGTACAGTTCGTAGGGCAGTTCCGCGCCGTCCAGCACATCCAGCACCTTTTTGGTCACGCCGAACCTCACCAGGTCGGGGTCCGAACATACAAAGGCTTTCTGAAAGCTTCTTCCCCTGGCTTCCGCCGCAATCTCCTGAATTGCGCCCGCGCCGTGGTAAGAGGTCTCGTTCAAAACAAATCTGTTGGCCATAATAGATATTCTCCTTTCTCAATGAAAAGTGCATCTCCGTGCTGCGCTCCATGTGAAAAGAATTTTCAGCCGCAAAGCCGCATCTGAAAACGCTTCTCCCCGGTTCCATCACTTCAGGACTGTCCGAAGCTGCACATACTCTACAAATGATTATACTACTGTTTCCTTATTTTCACAATAGTCATTCAACTCGCGATTCCGTGCAGCTTTGGCGCATGCAATCTTACCTCACAATCCCGTTGGCCAGCAGGGCTTCCTTCCAGATCTTGTAGGACGAGGTTTTCAGGTGCAGGCCATCCCTGGCCTGGCTCTCCTGGAGATTGCCCGCGGCATCCATAAAATACGCGTTCAGATCCAGATAGAAAATATGCTCCCCGTCCGCCATCTCCGCAAGTCTGGTGTTGCGCTCCCTGATCTCGTCATTATTGATCTTGGGATGCTCGGCGGTGTAAGAGGAAGTCACCGCCAGGATGGATTGAATCACAATTCCGGCATTTGGCTGCTTCTCCTGCACATGACTCACGAGAGAACTGTAGGAGGAGAGATAACTTTTCCGCTTTGACCCCATGTCATTGATCCCCAGCATGATGTAGACGGCGTCATACTGTCTCACGCCCAGAAGGGCATCCAGCGTAACCCCGCTCATATCCTTGTTCAGGGCCTCGCTGGCTCCCATGCCGTTTATGCAAAAGTAGGTGGCATTTTTCAGATTTCCGTACATAGAGAGACCAACGGTCAGAGAATCCCCGATAAACAGCACATTGTCATAAAAGCTCTTGTCTACCGCCCCAAAGCTGCCCACGGACTGCACAATCTCCAGTTCCACAGGCTCCAGCGCCAGATAATCGTTGGACGCGTACCCTGTGCTGCCATAATAGTCAATGCGATACCAGCCTGTCTCATTGCAGACACCCGTGGCCTTGACTACCTGGTTCCGGTACAGACCCCCGATCTTGCCTCCGTCCAAAGACGGCTGGTCACGCACACGAAGAGAGGTCTGGGCATAAAGTGTCATGTCCAGGTCCGTATAGGTATATGGGTCAGCCACTTCCTCCGGGACATCATCCTCCTCTGTCTTCCCGTCCTCCTCCTTGGGAATCGTCACGGGCTCTGCCTGCGTCGCCTCATCGTCGGGAAAAAGCTCTTCCGCTTCTGTTTTCTTCGGCTTATGCAGCATAATATCATTCCCCGCGTCTCCCGGCATCCAAAAGAAAAGCCAGAAACACAGAACCGCCATCAGCACAATGGTAGTCGCAAACAGTACGCAGACCGTCACTCCCAGAATCCGCCTGTTTACACGCCAGTTCCTGGCCAGCGCTTTCTTTGCCATTTTCTTCCTCCTTACTTGAAGACTGTTTTATAATCAGAATTTTCATGAAATATGCAGACTTTATCTGCAAAACATTTCACTTATTATACTACCTGAGTTTCTTTTTTGCAACAGGTATTTGCATAAAATGACCGCAGAATACGACAATAATAAGGCTGTGTGCAAGACACAGCCTTATTATTCACCGGATGATGCTCTCTTGCGCGAATGGTAAAATCCGTTCCCGGAGCATGTTGGTAATCTACTTTCTGTCCGGTGCGTGTCACAATTGGTGGAGGATTTGGGCCAAAGACGGACGCATAGCGGGCTGTGGTACCTGAATTTGGCTCAAATATTACGCAAAGTGAGGCGTTCAGATGACAGGAGTGATATTTCCAACACGCTCTGTCCAACAAAAACATACGGTTTCTATATCCGCACCAGTTCCCGGCAACGGTTCAGCGCCGCGTACAATTCCTGTGGCCGGGGCATGGCCAGATTGCCGGGCAGGCTTTCCCGCCCCGGGCAGAAAGCGGCAAAACCGTTTTTCGCCACCTCCTCATACAGGGCTTCCACCGCCTGCTGCATGGTCTTACGCCCGTCAAAGAGACGGCACTTCATGTGTCTGATCATATGGGACAGGGCCGTCAGCTGCTCACTGTCCACCAGCTGCTCCACATAGCGCATGTCCACAGTCTCCCGGTTAATGGAAAAGCCGTCCAGCCCCATGGTCTTCATCTTGATCCGCTCATCTCTGGCAAAGGCCTGGTCCGCCTTGATCACCCGGTGAAAATCCGGTTTCCCCGCCGCCGGGGCGTCCCCCAGCGTGTACGGGAACTGCTCCGCCTCCTTTTTGGCCAGCGCCGTGATCTCCATCGGCCGGTACTTGTTCATCTGCACAATGCAATCCGCCTTGTGGAAATAGGAACCGCAGCTGCCCGCCACCAGCACCGTGGATATCCCGTATTTTTCATAGAGTTCCCGCACTCTGTCGATAAAAGGAATAATGGGCTCCATGTCTCTGCTCACCACCCTCTGCATCAGCTCGTCCCGGATCATAAAGTTGGTGGCGCTGGTATCCTCGTCAATCAGGAATGCTTTCGCCCCCATTTCCACAGCCTCTACCGTGGCTGCCGCCTGGGAGGTACTGCCGCTGGCGTCCTCCGTATAAAAATGTCCGGTGTCCTTGCCTCCCGGCAGATTGCGGATAAACATGGAGATATCCGCCTGCTGAATGCTCCTGCCGTCCTCCGCGCGCAGCTTCATGGCGCTGTCGTCCGTCAGCACATACTCCCTGCCGTCCCCGGCAATGTGGTCATAGACGCCCTTTTCCAGCGCCTCCAGCAGAGTGGACTTGCCGTGGTAGCCGCCGCCCACGATCAGCGTAACCCCCCTGCGGATACCCATACCCCGGAGCGCACCCCTGTGGGGCAGCTGCATGGTCACGGCCATCTCCTGGGGAGAGACAAAGGCCACCGCGTCCTTCATAGGCTGGGAGGACACGCCGGACCGGCGGGGCAGAATGGCTCCGTCCGCCACAAAGGCCACCAGTTCCCTCTCTTTTAACTGTCGGCGGATATAGAGTTGATCGTCCGCCAGATGCAGCACTCTCTCCAGACCGTCTCTTGGGCAGGAGGCCGCCAGCAGCGTCTGCTTTACGCATACGGGCAAAAAGTCGAAAAGAATCCTGACCAGCTCCCCTGCGTTGATGGTGCGCCCATTAGCCGGGAAACCGATCTCCATGCGCACTGTGACCTGGCCGTCCGAGGGGTTTACCCAGCAGGCGCTGCGCTCCAGGATTTCCTGTCCCGGCTGGCTGATGCCCATGAGGCCGCTCTTTCCGGAACCTTTGGCCTTAAAAGAATACTCCTTTATTTTCGCCGCCACCCGGCGCAGCAGATAGTCCTGAAAGGCGATGCGCCTGTGCTTTTCCTCATAGCACCCCTTGTCAAAGCCTGCCACCCGGCCCGGTATCAACAGACTCACCTTGGAGGGCGCAGCAAAGGGATCGCCCTGCACATGGTCAATGGAAAGCACATATTGCTGAAACTGATACTGCCCCCTGGTGTCCTTATAGGCCGGGTAGCTTTTGTGGTCGATCTGTCTGAGTAATGTCTGTAATTCTGCTGCTGATTTCATTTTTTTCCTCCCTCCGCATACCGGTAGTTGTCTTGTCAACTGCTGCTGTGCCTGCGGTATTGCACCAATCCGTATTTGGAAGTTTTACTTCCAAACTTTCCCCTTTCCTGCATAACCGGAGTCCTGCCGGTTATCTTTGCCTGGATTCTGTATTACCAGTCAATCACTTCAAAAAATTCATTGATATTGGACCCCCGCACATTTTCATTCTCCCATACTATTTTCGTATCCTCAATCAAGATGTTGAAATTCGTTTTATTAATCCTGTAACGGTTCTCCACAATCTTTCTCTGTAATCGGGACAGCATCTGTCTGTATGAATTATTTTTTCCATTCAGATATTCATACACGCCCTTCATGGCCTTGAATCTTTCCAGGTCTCCCAACCCCAGGGTCTGTTCTATATATTTTTTTACATCCTGTCCCTGATAGCTCTCCATATGTAAACATGCGACGTACTCAAAATCCGGATTATCCAGAATCAGAAAGTGAGGAATCTTTTTGCTGGTATTCTGTAATTTACAATAATCCATGAGTTCCATCAGCTTTGCCTTCTCGCCTGCATGTCTCCTGGCCCTGTCAAAATCTATGATGATAAACCTGGCCAGACAGTTGTTGCCCGCCTCTTTTTTGATTTCCTCCAGAAAATTCGCATATCCGCCCCCCTGCATATTAATCGGCTTAAGCGCCAGCTCCACGCCCTGCTTAAGCCGCATTCCATCAATATAATTGTACTCTGTGTCCCCCTCACAGAAAACCACAAACCTCTTCCGCAATTCCCTCTTTGGCCTACTCAAATGCGGTTCCTCCCAAAATTCCCTTCATATAAAACTCGTAAACCTTTGTGGTGTCATACCTGATTTCCGGGAAGTCAGCCAGGGAATACAGTTCGGAGTTCAGACTGTCTCTGTTTTTCGTCACAAAATAAATCTGCTCTTTCATGTAATTCTTCAGATCCAGATGCAATACATTATGACTTGAAAAAATAAACTGCCCCCTGTGCCTTTTTCCATTGATATAGGCGATCATCCGTTCCGCCAGAACAGGGTTGATCACTCTGTCCATCTCGTCGGCAAAGACCACTTTATCCTCATATACCACCTGAAACAGTTGAACCGCCCAGGCAAAAAACTCCCTGACGCCGCCTGAATCCCTTTTCAATTCTCTGGAAAAAGATTTTCCGTCCTTTGTCAGACGCTTGATTTTACTGGCACTGAACGGCTTTTCCTCGTCGATCTCAACGCCGCAGATGCTGTAATCTATCATCCGCAGAATCTCCAGAAACCGGGGGTCTCTGATAATCTTCAGATCGTTTTCCAAATTGCGCAATTCCTTGTATACGGAATAGCCAAATTCATTGCCCTCTACGATCAGCCTCTCGTTAATCCAGGATACGAACTCCAACGCGTGAAAGTCTCCCAGAATGGCCAGTTTTGTAATATGAAGCCCTATATTCCCCTTGGACTGGGATGTCTGCGCAAACATTTTCTCTATGTTTTCATCGCAATTATCTATTATTATTTCATATTTTGACTTTTCAGTCTTCTTATCCGCGTCGAAAACCATGTCCGTCCTTGTTACTGACAGAATCACTTTCTCCTGATGGTTCCTTGCGCTTTTATACGAAAACACCTCCTTGACTATACAATATCCGTCAATCTGTAGATTGTAGCAATACGTAACCCCTGTGTCGCTAAGGACGCAGATATTGTATTCCTGCATCACAGACCGGTCCTGATCAGCGCTTTCCTGCAGCTTGTTAAAATTTATGAGCCCCTTATAAGTTCTGACTGTCTCATTATTTGCGAACAGACTTTTTAAGAAGAGAAGACTGTTGATGAAATTTGTCTTCCCTCCCGCGTTTTCTCCGACAAGCACAGCTGTTTTCAGAATATCATAACCTGCTTCCGTCTCAACATAATTATCCGGAAATCGGTTCTTGACCTTGTTCCCGGGGGCCAGCAGGTCAAACTCCGCCTCTTCCGCAAAGGAACAGAAATTTCTAAACCTGTACGATATCAGCATCTCCTCACCGCCTGATGGTTTTTATGTTTTCATTATACTTATTTTTGCCGGAATTTCAATACTATTTATCCCACAAATCAATTTTCCGGCTTCACAAAACCTGGCACAGAACTGCCTGTTGTGTTTTTGTTCATTCATTACGGGTTACCACGTATACTCCAGCACCTGGCAATTGCCGATGCCAAAGGCCGCAAATTCCTCGTTGGTCATATCCGTAAAATAGGACTGCACGATCCGGGCGATGCCGTTGTGGGCCACCAGCAAACAGGTTCCAGCCATAGAGACCCATGGAAAAACCCGGCGGAATGAATCCTCCGCCGGGTCATCTTACCTGACTGCCTGCATTTTTTGCCACAATTCTCCGCAGACTGCTTACATCATACCGCCCATGCCGCCGCCAGCGGGCATTGCGGGAGTATCCTCCTTGATATTGGCCACAACGGACTCGGTGGTCAGCAATGTGCTGGCAACACTGGTAGCATTCTGCAACGCGCTTCTGGTTACCTTCGCAGGGTCCAGAATGCCTGCACTCACCATGTCCACATACTCCTCTTTGAGTACGTCAAAGCCCATGCCTACCGCGGATTCTTCTACCTTGTTGATGATGACGCTGCCCTCTAAGCCCGCATTGGCCGCAATGTGATACAGAGGAGCCTCCAGGGCTTTCAGCACGATCTGAGCACCGGTCTTCTCATCGCCTTCCATGGTCTCCGCCAGCTTAACCACTTCCTTCGCCGCATGGATATAAGCGGAACCGCCGCCGCAGATGATGCCTTCCTCCACGGCTGCTCTGGTCGCGGCCAGAGCGTCTTCCAGACGCAGCTTGGCCTCTTTCATCTCGGTCTCGGTGGCGGCACCCACGCGAATCACTGCCACGCCGCCCGCCAGCTTGGCAAGCCTCTCCTGCAGCTTCTCTTTGTCAAAGTCAGACGTGGTCTCCTCGATCTGCATCTTGATCTGGGAAATACGGCTCTGAATGGCCTCCTTGTCGCCCTCGCCATCCACGATCACGGTGTTCTCCTTCTGCACCTTCACGGACTTCGCGCGGCCCAGCATGGACATATCCGTATCTTTCAGCTCATAACCCAGCTCGGAACTGATCACCGTGCCGCCGGTCAGAATGGCGATATCCTCCAGCATGGCCTTTCTTCTGTCGCCATAGCCGGGCGCTTTCACCGCCACCACATTGAAGGTGCCACGCAGCTTGTTGACAATCAGGGTGGTCAGGGCTTCGCCCTCCACATCCTCCGCAATGATCAGCATTTTGGCACCGCACTGTACCACCTGCTCCAGCAGAGGCAGAATCTCCTGGATATTGGAGATCTTCTTGTCTGTGATCAGGATATAAGGGTTATCCAGAGTTGCCTCCATCTTATCCATATCCGTTGCCATATAGGCAGAGATATAACCTCTGTCAAACTGCATGCCTTCCACCAGATCCAGCTCGGTCTGCATGGTCTTGGACTCTTCGATGGTGATTACGCCGTCCCCGCTGACCTTCTCCATGGCATCCGCCACCAGCTGGCCCACTTCCTCGTCACCGGCGGAGATAGCCGCCACTCTGGCAATATGCTCCTTGCCGTTGACCTTCTGGCTCATGCCCGCGATGGCTTGCACCGCGCAGTCAGTGGCCTTCTTCATGCCTTTTCTGAGTATAATGGGATTGGCGCCCGCCGCCAGGTTCTTGATACCCGCATTTACCATGGCCTGTGCCAGAACCGTTGCGGTGGTGGTGCCGTCGCCGGCCACATCATTGGTCTTGGTTGCCACTTCCTTCACCAGCTGCGCGCCCATGTTCTCAAAGGCATCCTCCAGCTCGATCTCCTTGGCGATGGTCACACCGTCGTTGGTGATCAGGGGAGCGCCGAAGGACTTATCCAGCACTACATTCCTTCCTTTGGGTCCCAGAGTTACTCTGACTGTATCAGCCAGCTGGTTCACACCGGATTCCAGGGCTGCGCGCGCCTCTGCGCCATATTTGATTTCCTTTGCCATAATGAATACGCCTCCATTTTCTTTAATTGTGCAGACAGCCGTGGGGGTCTCTCCCCTGATCCGGCAGTCTCAAACCTTGCTTTCCGTTTCCGCCGTAAGTCCCGGCAGTTTCTACTGGATCACCGCCAGAATATCATTCTGCTTTACGATGATGTACTCTTCCTCCTCCAGTTTCACTTCCGTGCCTGCATATTTGGAGAAGATAACCTGATCGCCCACTTTGACTTCCATCTTTACTTCCTTGCCGTCCACCACGCCGCCGGGGCCAACCGCGATTACCTCCGCCTGCTGAGGCTTCTCCTTGTTCTGTCCGGGCAGCACGATGCCGGACTTGGTGGTTTCCTCCGCCACCAGCTGCTTCAATACGACTCTGTCGCCTAAAGGTACTAACTTCATATTGTCTGCCTCCTTAACTGATTCTTTGTTTTGTTAGCACTCTTTTGTGTCGAGTGCTAATCTCTGGAACATATATTAATTTTATATGCGGCGGTTTGCAACTGCATCCAGACAGATTTAAACAGCATATGCATGTGTTTTTCTTTTGTTTTTACACTTTTTCTCTCTTTTACTCATTTTTGACAGTTTGAATGGATTTTATACTTATTTTAGAATTACAGGAACAGATCGCTCCGGCCGCTCCTGTACCCAAAAAAGGGGAGCCGCCTGTGTGCGCGGCTCCCCTGTAAAATCCCCCTGTCAGCACTTGATCTCCAGATACCCCAGGAGTTTATCCATGTCATACTCCTCCAGAACCCCCAGGTTGGAGTCGTAGAATTTTCCGTCAAAATGTACCAGATAGTGACAGAAACGCCCCATCTTCTCCATCAGTATACAGCATTTGGGCAATACGGTGGGGCGTCCCTCCGTGTACACGATGATATCCGAATGGTCAATACCATAGTAATTCAGAGCCGAGATCACTCTGCCCATGGTGGCCTGCCACTCCCGGCAGTCCATGACGCTGATCACCTCCGCGATGGTCACCCCGGCCAGCATCGCCACACAGGACTGGCCGCACAGACCGTCCTCCGGCTGAATAATCACATCCACGCTGTCGATTCTGCGAATGGGATTCTCAAAGCTGTAAGGGCTGTTCTGATCCATTTTGATCAGACTGCCCGTCACATGCAGCAGGATCTTATGGCTCTTGCCCAGGTCCACCTTGACGGCGTCCTCATCCTCAATATGGATCTGATAATTGCCCTTTTCCTGGGGGATCAGCTCACAGTCGATGATCGCGTTGTCCAGCACCACATCCGCCTGAATCACATCCCTCTGTCTGCACACCTCCCAGATATTGAAGGGGATCTGAATCATATAACCCTTTTCCTTCTTCTCGATCCTTGACTCAAAAAAATACCTCATACTCCGTAACCTCCGCCAATCAATTGCAAAATGTCCGTGTAACCGCTTACAGCCTCTATTTTATCAGATTTTCAGCCACATGCAATAGTTGCACCCGAAAAAATACAGCTTGTTATTTTTCTGTCAGGGAATCGGGCCCTCAGACATCTTCCTTCCGAAGCTGAGAGGGTGATTTCCCGTAATATTTTTTGAAGAGCTTACTGAAATGATAGGCATCGTCATAGCCCACGGCCGCCGCCACCTCCTGAATGGACATCTCCTTCTCCTCCATCAGCATCTCCCTGGCGCGTTCCAGACGGATGCCGATCAGATGCCGTATGGGCGTATCCCCTGTCTCGCTCTTGAAAATCTTGGAGATATAGAAGGGACTCAAATACATGTTCTCCGCAATGGTATCCAGGGAGATCTTCTCGCTGTAGTGATCCTCAAAATAACTCACGATCTGCTCCACCACATACTTTTTGTTCACGGAGTCGAAGGAATATCCCTTCCTGGCCTGAGGGGGCGGCGACTGTTCCCTCAGAACCAGGAGCAGCAGCTGCATCAGGTAGGCTTTCAGCATATGATACCGCCCCGGCCAGCACAGAGCGCTTTCCGCCTCCATGGAGGAACAGATCCGGAAAATCTTCTGGCGCAGCTCCCCCGCTGTGTGCAGAATATATCCCCCGCCGGGCATCGGCACATCCCCCGGCTCCCGTCCCGGCAGCCGCACATCACAGAATCCCACAAAAAATTCCGTTGCAGGCACCTCCGTATCCGGCACATACAGCGCCTGATGGTGTACGCCCGGCTTAAAAAACAGCAGATCCCCCTCTCCCACATCATAAACCTGTCCCTCGATATGATATTTTCCCGCGCCGGACAGCACAAAGGCCAGCTCCGCGATATCGTGGCAGTGATACGCCTCCTCCGCCGTGCGGGTGCCTTTCCAGGTAAACAGAAAGGTGGGGTTCATCTCCTCCATCTGTATGGAATTGTCCTCGCTGACACAATATTTGCTCATCCGTCCATCTCCAGGTTGTATGGTCCACACGGGACCCAAGGCATCTTTGCGCCAGATTCCTCTCTGCTACAGTCCCAGCATAAGCCCGGCAATCCGGAAATATACCAGGAGCGATAAGGCGTCTACAATGGTGGTAATAAAAGGGCTGGCCATCACAGCCGGGTCAAACCCCATCTTCTTGGCCGCCATGGGCAGCAGGCAGCCTACCAGCATGGCCATCACCACCGCCGCCACCAGCGTGAAACATACCACCAGGGCCACCGCCAGTCCCACCCGGTCAAACAGCATCAGCTTGGCAAAATTGGCCGCTGCCAGCGTACCACCGCAGAGGACGGCCGTGCGCAGTTCCTTCCACACGATACGGGGCACATCCCCGTAGCCGATCTCCCCCAGGGAAAGTCCTCTGATAATGGTCACACTGGCCTGTCCGCCCGCGTTGCCGCCGGTGTCCATCAGCATGGGGATAAACGCCGTCAGCGCCACATATACGCTGAGCGCCTCCTCAAAGGAGGTGATGATGCTGCCGGTAAAGGTGGCGGACACCATCAGAAGCAGCAGCCAGGGAATCCTCTTTTTGTAGGTTTCCCACACGGAGGTGCGCATGTAGGGCTTGTCGCTGGGCACCAGCGCCGCCATCTTCTCCATGTCCTCCGTGGCTTCCTCCTCAATGACATCCACAATATCGTCCACCGTGATAATGCCCACCAGGCGGTTCTCATTGTCCACCACCGGCATGGCCGTAAAGCCATACTTCTGAAACTGATGGGCAACCTCCTCCTGGTCGGTATGCGTATGCACGGACACCACGTTTTCATGCATGATTTCCCCGATGGTCTCGTCGGGCTGACTGAGAAGCAGGTACCGCAGCGCCACCGTCCCCAGGAGCTTACGCTGGGCATCCAGCACATAGCAGATATTGATGGTCTCGCTGTCCAGCCCCACCCTGCGAATCCGGTCTATGGCCCCCTCCACCGACAGATTTTCCTTCAGATCCACATATTCCACTGTCATAATGCTGCCCGCGGAATCCTCCGGGTATCGCAGCAGATGGTTGATATCCCGGCGGGTGTCCGGGCTGGCGTTCTCCAGCAGACGTTTCACCACATTGGCGGGCATTTCCTCCAGCAGATCCGCCGCGTCATCCGCCATCAGATTGTCGATGATGCTGGCGGCTTCCCGGTCTGTCAGGGAAGTGATGACCGTCTGCTGCAGATCCACATCCAGATAGGAAAAAATATCCGCCGCCAGATCCTTGGGAAGAATCCGGAAAGCCTTCACCATGCTCTGTTCCGGCAGCTCCTCCATACATGCGGCTATGTCCGCGTCGTTTAAGTCCACCAGCAGCTGGCGGAGCCTGGTATACTGCTGCGTCTGCAGCAGCTCCTGTATGATCTCAAATTCCTTTAACTGCTCCATAGCATTTCTCCTTATGATGATTTTCCATGTGGCTGCAACTTCGCCCGGGAGCGGGATCGCTACTGCTGTTACTGCTCTTCATAAAAAACCACCACCTTTCCGAGAAACACTTTTTCCTGTCTATTTTACGATTGCGTCCGGCTTTTGTCAACAAAACTTATTTCTTTTCCGCATTCCCATCCGATCCTGCCGCAGGTGGCTTCCACCAGTTCTCTTTGCAGGCTCCGGGCCTGATCCGCGGGAATCCGGAGGGTCAGCAGCACGTCCTGGCCGTACTGGCTGTCCACAGGCTCCAGCCCGCGCTGCCCCAATATGTAGAGAACCTTCCCGACACCGTTGTAGTCCGTGCGCAGAAGGATTTCCACTCCCTGCCGCATAACGCCTGTCACACAGTTTTCCAGCCCCGCCTTCACCGCCTGGGAATAGGCCCGGACCAGCCCGCCTGTGCCCAGCAGCGTGCCGCCGAAATACCGGGTTACCACCACCGCCACATTGCGGACCCCCGACCCAAGCAGCACCTCCAGCATGGGCCTGCCCGCCGTGCCGCCGGGTTCCCCGTCATCGCTGCATCTTGTCAGCTCTCCTCTGGCACCGATGACGAAAGCGCTGCAATTGTGTCTGGCATCCCAGTATTTTTTCTTCATCTCCTCGATGAAGGCCGCCGCCTCCTGCTCGGTCTCCACCCTGCGCACCGTAGCGATAAAGCGGGATTTTTTCTCTACGATCTCTCCCTGTCCCCCCTCAAGCACCACCCGATACTCCGCGCTCTGCTCCGCCGTCATAAAGCCACCCCCATGCCTTCCGCCATTTTGCGATCTTTTAAATCAGTATATCCCAAAAGCATCCGTAAGGCCAATACTTTCTGATTAAATTAAGAAATTTTTGTGAACAATTCTTAATATCCCCCAGACCCCCTTTATTTACCATAAAAAATTTGGTATAATGTGCGGATAGGACTAAGCTGCACGGTCCTTACCATTGATGAAAGGAAGTCTCTCTATGAATTATAGCAGAAAAGGTGTCCGCGCCAAGAAGAGGGCGCTGAACGCCAAATCACCGAAAATAGGAAGAAAAGCCGCCCTGCTGGCGTTGAAATTATTTCTGGTCTCCGCCGTGGGCCTGAGCGTCATCCTGGCCTCCGCCGGCATCGGCATGTTCAAGGGCATCCTGGCCTCCACTCCTCAGATCACCCCCGGCGAAGTGGCCCCGGTAGGCGCCGCCACCTTCGTGTATGACTGTGAAGGCAACAAGCTGGACGAGCTGATCGCCATCAACTCCAACCGGATCATCGTGACCCAGGACAAGATCCCGGAAAATCTGGCACATGCTTTCGTCGCGCTTGAGGACGAACGATTCTATCAGCACAACGGCATCGACTACAAGAGCCTGGTCCGTTCCGGTTATCAGTTTGTAAAGACCCTGGGGGAGGAGACCCAGGGAGCCAGTACCATCACCCAGCAGCTGCTGAAAAATACCATTTTTACCAGCTGGACCTCCGAGGGCGACAACTGGATCAAGAAATTCAAGCGTAAGTTTCAGGAGCAGTACCTTGCCATTGAGCTGACCAAGACGCTCAGCAAGGACGAGGTGCTGGTGCGCTATATGAACACCATCAATCTGGGCCAGAATACCCTGGGGGTGGAAGCGGCCGCCCAGCGGTATTTCGGAAAATCCTGCAGCGAACTGACCCTGTCCGAATGCGCGGTCATCGCCGCCATCACGCAGAACCCCAGCCGCTACAATCCCATTTCGCACCCGGATCAGAATGTAAAACGCCGGAAGACCTGTCTGGACAATATGCTGAGACTGGAATTCATCAGTCAGGAGGAATATGACGAGGCCATGGCGGACAATGTATACGACCGCATTGAGAGCCACAATATCGACTATATTGAAAGCAGTTCCACCAGCTCTTATTTTGTGGACGCGGTACAGCAGCAGGTGAAGAAGGATCTGCTGGCGGCAGGCTTCAATGAGACCCAGACAGAGTTCATGCTTTACTCCGGCGGTCTGCGGATTATGACCACCATGGACCCCAAGATCCAGAGCATCGCGGATGCCGTTGTGGCCGACCCGGACAATTATCCCCCCAATGTAAAGTGGCTGCTGGATTACGCGCTGACCATCACCCACAAAGACGGCAGCCATGACAATTACAGCAAGGAGATGATGACCCGATATTTTAAGGAAAATGTGGACAAGAATTTCAATCTGATATTCACGTCCCAGGAAGCGGCTCTGGAGGCCATAGAGCAATACCGCGGCACACTGCTGCAGGAGGGGGATGAATACGACGAAACCTATCATTTAAGTCCCCAGCCCCAGACGGCTCTGGCAATCATAGAGCAGGAAACCGGTTATGTACGCGCCCTGGTGGGAGGGCGGGGAACCAAGGAGGGACGGCTCACCTTCAACCGCGCCACTGATTCCAAGAGACAGCCCGGCTCCACTTTCAAGGTGCTGGCTTCCTACGCGCCGGCGCTTGACAGCTGCGGCATCACCCTTGCCAACGTGTACATTGACGCGGCCTTTAATTATGCGGACGGCACCCCCGTGCGGAACTGGTACGGAGAGTCCTACAAGGGGCCCGTGTCCGTGCGCTACGCCATTGAGCAATCCATGAATATCATCGCGGTAAAGACCATCACACAGATTACGCCCAAGCTGGCCTACGACTATCTGCTCAACTTTGGTTTCAGCACTCTGACCACCGGCAAAGTGGTGGGCAATCAGGTGCTGGGAGACATAAACCAGGCAACTGCTCTGGGCGGCCTGACCGACGGCGTCACCCCCCTGGAGCTCACTGCCGCCTACGCCACCATCGCCAACGGCGGCGTCTACAACGAACCCAAACTATACACCCAGGTCAAGAACGCGGACGGCGAGGTCATTCTGGACAACACGGGCTTTGAGGACAGCCACCGGGTGCTGCAGGAATCCACCGCGTTTCTGTTGACAGACGCCATGGTGGATGTGGTGACCAAGGGCACAGGCACCGCTGCCAACTTCAGCAGAGAGATGGCCATCGCCGGCAAGACAGGCACCACCTCCAGCAACGTAGACGTGTGGTTTGCGGGCTTCACCCCTTATTACACCTGTGCCACCTGGGTGGGCTATGACAATAATGTACACATGAGCAGCAGAAAAGGAGAAAATAACGAGACGAATATCGCCAAAAAGATCTGGCGCGGCGTCATGGAGCAGATCCACGCGGAGCTGCCCAACCAGGCTTTCTATGTTCCCACGGGAGTGATCCAGTACACGGTATGCAAGGACTCCGGAAAGGCCCCGAATCCCGGCGTATGTCCGGCCACGTCTCTGGGATCAGAGTACTTCGCGGCGGGAACGGAACCCACGGAGGTATGTGACGTGCATTACAGCGGTCAGATCTGTGAGTACGACCAGCTGCCCGCCAGCGCGGAATGTCCGTTCCAGTATCCCGGGGTAACCACCAGGCTGCCAGCGGAAGATCCTTCCCTGGAGGCCGGTTCCACCGTGCAGGTAGTGCAGCCGGACGGCTCCATCGCCTACTATAACCCGAATGTACAGAACACCTGCCAGCACAATGCCGTCTTCTTCCTGCTCCCGAACTATGAGGCTGTTTTGAACAGCCAGAGGGCCGAACTGGAGCTGAGACATCAACTGCTGCAGCCGCAGCTCCCGCTTCCACAGGATGTGCTGCCCGGCGCGGACGGCTGATTCCGCAGAAAAAATTCATAAAACACCTCCTGCTACATATACTGTTCAGGAGGTGTTTTTTATGAAATGTAAATATTTGAAGCAATGCGTCACAGGCGTTATCTTCGTGCTGATTACCGGTTCTCTCTCTCATTTTGTTTATGACTGGACGGGCCAGAACCCTATTGCCGGCCTGTTTACGCCGGTCAATGAATCCATATGGGAGCATATGAAGCTGCTGTTCTTCCCAATGCTCGCCTATTCTCTTGTAATCATTTTCAGATGCAGGCAGGAATCTCCATGTATCGCTTCCGGGCTGTTCTCCGGCCTTCTGACCGGCACTTTTCTGATTCCCCTTTTCTACTACGCCTATACCGGCATTCTGGGGAAGAATCTGCTGGTCCTGGATATCGCTGTCTTTGTTATGAGCACGGTCATTGCCTTCTGGCTGTCCTGTAAGCTGGCCCAATCCTGTCAGGCATCGCGCTGTACGTTCTTATTATGTGTCCTGGTATGCGCTCTGTTTATATGCTTTCTGCTGTTCACCGAGCATGCTCCGGATGCCGCTATTTTTATGGACCCTTCCGCCTGATCTCTTCTTTCACACTTGTTATACATCACTATATCGTTACTTTTTGCTTCTTGAATGTCTGGAGCAGTCCCCTTTGTGGCTCCAAACCGAGACAGCGGAAACCCTTATTATGCAAGGTTTCCGCTGTTTTAAACTAAGCTGTTGGCGGAAATCGAACGAAATGATGCCCCGAACAGCCAATAAAATCAAGGAGGAAAGCACTATCTTCCTTTTTTCTCTAATACCTTCCAACTGGTTATAAATCCTGTTCAATTACATTTTAAACAAATCCGCATGTGTTCCTGTGTCAACAAGTGTCAATGTTAATATATCATTCTCAATAAGATAGATCAGCAACCAATCCGGTTGAATGTGGCATTCTCTATACCCTTTATAATTTCCACTTAATGGATGATCTTTATATTTTACGTCCAATGGGATTCTTTCTTTTAACTTTTCAACAACTTCCTCTAACAGAGATATATCAAGACCTCTTTTAACTGCAAGACGTAATCCCTTTTTAAACCGGCTGGAATACTTAACTTTCAGCTCCATCTTCTAATATCTCCCTAAACATTTGTTTTACATCAGTGTACCCTTTGACGTTTGGATCTCTGCTAATTTTCTTTGCTTCTTCCATTGCTTCAATAACTTCAGGCCTAAATTCCATTGTGTCATCGGGATACTTTACCTCAAAAGGTATTCCATTCTGCAAAATCACTTGTCTAAGAAACATATTTACTGCATCGGATAGGTTGAGCCCTAAGCCCTCTAAAAGTTCTACAGCTTGTTTTTTAGTGTTTTCCTCTATTCTGATTTGTGTTGGTGTAGTAGTTGCCATATAAATACCTTCTTTCTTTTCTTTGATTCTACTACAAATAGTACACATTGTCAATTCAAATATATAAGAGTTTCCGCAGTTTTGTACACCTCGGCACCATTTTTTCATACTCTCTTTTCTATAGCAGGGGGTATTATGTCTGTGACACAAAAAGAGCGGAAACCTTTATTATGTAAGGTTTCCGCTCCTTTAAGCTAAGCTGCTGACGGGAATCGGACAATATAACGCCCCGAAAAGCCGATAAAATCAAGGAGGAAAGCACACTGTTTACAGCGTGTCTACAAAGGGGCTTGCGATGTTTTCAGCATTTTATCAAATTATGTTTTTATTTTCTCTCGTTTATGCTATAATATTTCCGTTACCTCCCCTAGACTGGTACGGAAAGGGGGTGAACTATGTGGAATTATTCATATCGTTTATCATCTCTGTCATGGCAAGCATAGTGGCCTACTATGTATGCAAATGGCTAGACAGTGATGAATAGCCGGTAACTAGCCTATGGCCTTAAGCCCTGCCATACCAAAATTGGGAATAGAAAAGCCTCGGTGCGGCAACACCGGGGCTTTTCGCCGTCCTATGTGGACTATTCATATCGTTTTGCCTACTGGCATTATAGCATATGCAAATACGAATTGCAATATACATTTGAATCGGACTCTTACACAATGTTTAATTCTTTTCTTTAGTATTTCTCTGATCAGCCTCCTGTTATCCGCTCAGCATAAATTCATGCCCTGATACGATATGC
This sequence comes from uncultured Acetatifactor sp., assembly GCA_910583845.1. Lineage (GTDB taxonomy): Bacteria > Bacillota > Clostridia > Lachnospirales > Lachnospiraceae > Acetatifactor. The sequence goes on along the minus strand of CAJUAB010000026.1, from coordinate 9,301 downwards.
TCTCATCGGCCCATCGTCAGCAGGGTGCATCAGTGTGTCCAAAAACTCATTGGCATTCCATTCCGTGCAAAACTGGCTGTAGGTCATGTTGAGTTCCACGGATATCTTGTAGTCCCTGCCTACCTCAACACGTTTGAGCAGTTGGCACGCTATCATCTTCTTTTGCTCCATCGTTGCCGTATCAAATTCCTCCGCCCACGATTTAAACTGCTTATAGGCCGGCGCGACCATTTCAATCCCCTGCTTTTTTTGTGTTTCTTCCTCTTTGAGCTTTTCCAGCTGCGTTTCCGATTCCTCGATCCTCTTTTTGACGGTCTGGATGGCCTGTGTCAGATCCTCCGGCGAATAAACGCTGTCTCCGGTCAGGGTCTTGGCGATCTCCATCTGCAGCTTTGTGAGCTGTTCCCGGTGCTTGCCAAGTTCAAAGTTAAGTTTTTTCTGCATGGCACGGTTCCCGGCTATCCTGCGCTGGAACAGGTCCTGTATCTTTTCTTCCTCCGGCGCGCCGCTCATGGATTTGAAGATTTCCCGTATGATCTGGCAGACCATCCCGTCCACCTTTTCCGCCTGGTAGGTGGTCTGCCCATCACATGGGCAGAGCTTGCGGCTCTTGTGGTAGCAGGAATACTTGACCTGGTCCACACGGTATACAGAGCCGTCAGCCCTTTCGTAGCTGTCCGTGTAATGGTTGGAGATCAGCCGCCCGCCGCAGTGGGCACAGAATATATTGCCCGAAAGCAGCGCACGCCCTTTGGTATGCATGGCTACATGGCGTTTTTCCTCATTCCTTTTGCTGCGCTGCTCCATGATATACATGATCCTGTCGTAGGTTTCGTCACTTCTGAGCCTGAGTGCCTGCAATGCGTCCGAAGTCGAACCGTCCTCAAGCCGTCCACAGTAATAAGGTTCTTTCAGGATGCGGCTGATCTTCGTCCCGGTGAATTTCTCCCCGGACCGTGTTTTGTGGCCTTCTTTATTTAACAGGTCCGCCAGCCTCCATGCGCCATAGCCTTTCTCGACCGTCATCTCGTCAATCATGGCCAAGATTTCCTGCTCCATGGGGTCTATCTCATATTTCTGGATGGGCGCACCTTTCCGGTTTACCAGCCCGCTGTCCACCAGGCAGTAACCGAATTTTACCGGCCCGCCAGTGTACAGCCCCTCCGACTGCATCTGCTGCATTTTGCTGCTGATCCGGATAGAGGTCTTTTCACTCTCCCCCGATGCCTGCCAGAACCGCAGGTAATTCATCAGCTTGTCCACATGGTTGTCGAACCTCTGCTGTCCCTCCCGTGCGCTCCACACCTCAATGCCATGCTTGGCAAACCATTCCACCACGAATGGGGTCTCGTCATCGATCCTGCCGATGCGGTCGAACATGAAAACCAACAGGATGTCGAATTCACCTTTCAGGGCGGCCTCCTTCAAGTCCTGTATGGCATCCCTGTCCTGCGCAGACACCTTGTATCCTGAAATGCCCTTTTCCGAAAACTCCCGCTGAATGACCCAGTCCGTCTGGCGGCCTGCAAATTCATGGCAGGCTGTTTTCTGCATGGGGATGTCGTTCTCATTCTTGTCCACCTGTTTTTGGGTTGATACTCTATATAGACAATAGACCCGTTTCATGCACCACCTCCGTGCTTGCTGTTGTGCGGGATTGTGCCGCCTGCCGTTATTCCGTTTTCAACGTCCCACGGCATGGCCGTGCGCCGCAATTATCCCTGCTGCTTTTCATCCCCACACAACAGCGGCGTCCTCTGGAGACGTTCCCCGTAGGCACCTGTAAGGATATTCCTGACCCTGCATCTCACGTCCACCGATTCTTCCTCGCTGAACCTGACAATAACATCAGAACCGCTGACGCACAGCTGGAAAACGGGATTTGTACTGCTCTGCTGACTGCCCAAGATTAGCCCCTCCTTTTGATATTTACTGTTCACATTCTTACTGCCTTATCTTGTGCAGGTACCATCTTGCTGTTCTTACCTTAAAATTCCGGTAACGGTTCTTTCGGTATATGGCATAATGCTGCAACCGTTCAGGAAAAGCGGCGGAACGCAGAACCGACAAAGGTTTTCAGTCGGTCTGGCAGCTCCCGGCCACGCTGACCGCTATACCTGCCGCCACATAGACGGCCGCCAGAAAAAGTATGGTAAACACTGCCGCTCCTATGATCCACGCCATGTCTTTCCCTCCCTTCGATTCCATATGTTTTTTTCTCTGTTTTTAGTCTGCACTGCTACACAGTCCATGGGGATCTGCACCCTCACATCCCCATGGACTGTGCCATGCCTCCCGTTTCCACCTCCTGGGGGATCTGGCTGCCTGAGAACATGTCCGCCAAAAACTTCCTGCCGCCCAGTTCACAGGCCTGCTGGAACGCCTCGTTGAAACTGCCGCATTTCCTCTCCGCCCCCGGTCTGAACAGCGCCTCCCCGATATGGGGGATGGCTCCCTCATAATTTCCGACCTGCAGCGTCCCCTCCTGGGTGATGCGCATATAGATCCCCGATTCCCCTCCAGTGTAATAGAGGCAGCCCCGGCCGTTCAGCCGTGTCACTGCATCCTCCACCCACATGTACTGGCTGCTGGATGTCACCGCCTGCCAGTGTTTAAATTCCCTCTGGTCCATGCTGCCCGCCTTTCTTTTCTGCCTATATCAGTTCCATCAGCCCGGTCAGCGGGGAATATACCTGCAGGCCGCAGCCCTCTGCCAGCGCCTTGAGCCCCGCCATCTGCATGGACGAATGCGTCAGGCAGCGGCGGTCTGCCACCAGCAGGGCATCCACCTCCCCTCTGGTGGCGGCATCCACAAAGCGCCGGAACCCGCTCGCTGCGCTCCCACAGCGGAATCCTCCCTGTGTCGCTGGAGCTCCCCGCCACTTCAAACCCCATCTGACCCGCATATTCCCAGAGCTGCTCCCGCTGTTTCTTTAACATATCGTTTTCATCCTCCGGCGCGTCAATTGAGCAATAAACCCATGCCCGTCTCCTGCCGCTCATAAGCTGCCCCCTTTCTGTCCCTGGTCCTGACCTGGTTTCTGCCATCAAGTCCTGCCCCTGTTTCTTTTTCTGCCTGTGGCGTCTGTCCCTCCTGTGTGAAAAGCATCCCGTCCAGGCCGAAACTGACCGCGATGGCATGGTCAACGTCCTGCATGGTTGTCCTGCCCGCCCGGCCTATGTATTCCTTCAGCCTGGCACGGTCGATGGTCCGCACCTGCTCCAGCAGGACGGTGGATTCCTGTTCCAGCCCGCAGGGGCTGTCCTCCAGCCTGATGTGGGTGGGGAGCGGTTTCTTCCCCCGCCTGCTGGTAATGGCCGCCGCGATCACCGTGGGGCTGTGCCGGTTCCCCATGTCATTCTGTATGATCAGCACAGGCCGTGTGCCGCCCTGCTCGCTCCCGACCACCGGCGTCAGGTCTGCATAGTAGATATCGCCCCGTTTGATATTCACGTCTGTTTCCTCCCTTCCTGCAGGCAGATCCCGCATCCATTTCTTATCCCATGCCGCACTCCATGCCGTATTCCGCCATGGTCACTGCCCTGTCCTCCGCCGCAAAATATGCATCCGCCTGCCGCCTGTCAAGCTGGAGGACTTCTCCGGCCGCCTTTTCCCCTGTCTGGATCTGCGCCAGCCTGTTGAATATCCTTGTGCGTACCCCCGATCCCGGATTGCCATTGATAAGTCCTCCGCTGACGTCAAGGAGGGGCCTGTCCGCAATGTCTGTGACAGTGATCCTGTCTGTGTCACGGTGGCTGCTGATAAAATCTGCCAGGTTCTCAGGCGTTGTTGAGACCAGGTATTCCTCCCTTGCGCTTCCATCTGACGAGTACACACAGGCATATCCCATCCTCTCCGTATCCATGATCCGGTTTACCATGTCAATTGTTTTCTGGTCCATGCATTCCCTCCTGTGGAGGCAGGTTCTTTCCTGCCTCATATTTCATGTTTTCATGACACAAGGACGGCGGCAGTCCCCATCGTGGCCGTTCGGAACATCCTCCTGGCTCCTTGGCAGTCTGCCGCCGTAGTTTCTATCATGAAGGCATTTCCCCTCCGGGGGATTCCCCGGCCCGGAAAATGCCTGTCCTTCGTCTTTTATTTCTATCTGCCCCTGTTCGACACTACTCCCCGGAGCGGGCGCAGGATGCGCCCATAGGCAGCAGGCAAAGACCGGCCTTGGCTTAAAGGCCGTCATGGGTTTCTCACCCCTCCGAGGATCTCTCCGGGCCGCCCTCATTGCGTGTTCCCGCTCCTGCGGGGCTGTGACTGGACGGAAGTATCATTATAGGCTGTCCATGTCATGGCAGGCGGCCCGCCACAGGCCGCTTTGGGACGGACATTTGCCGCTCTGCACCTTTGATGCCATCTTTTTGACAGGTTGCCCTGCAGGTGGTCATGGCGTGTCCTCCGCACCGCTTTGCTCTTTCAAGCTGGACAGCTAACGTATCTATGCTGCTGGATATGACCGCCTGGCGGCGGTATTTTTCAATGGGCAGAGGGGAGGAAAAGTTCCCCTCTACTTACTTCCACGTTGGCAGGACGTTTTGCACACCCTGAAATTTAATTTTTTTCAAAAAAATTTTTCAGCTTCTTCAGGATGCGGTTCTTGCGCTTGTGTACGGCGTTGCGGTATATGCCCATGTACTCCGCCGCCTCCCGCTCGGTCTGGCCCTGGAAAAACAGGCGGTCTATCAGCTCCCGCTCATCATCAGGGAGCAGGGAGAGCGCCTTATGTAGCTGCGCGTACTGGAGTTTCCGCAGCACGGTTTCCTCCACGCTCTCGGCTTCCCCGGCAAACTGCACCTCCTGTTCTGCCAGCCGTTCCAGGGAATCCTCCCTGCTGGGTATGGTCGTTATGGTCCGGTTCTCCTGGCTTATGACAGTCTGCTCCGTCTTGAGGTCGTATTCCTGGTACTGCATCTTTCTTTCTGTGGTCCTGAGCAGGCTGATCACTTCCTCGCCTGCCTCCGGGTACATCTTCCTGTAATCCGGGATTCTGTATGCCTTTGCCATAGGCTTGTCCTCCTTTTTTGAATTTCAAAAAAATGAAGGACAGGCGGCGGGCCGCGGCATTTCCCCCGGACAGCAAAAGAGCGCAGGCCCTTTCTGCGGGGTGCGCTCTTTTGTAGGTTTATGGGGTTTTCTCTATATCGTGACGGGAAAATGGGGCATCCTGTCGAACATAAAAATACCGCAGCCCCTCGGTGGACTGCGGTATGTATCAATATGGTATGGAGTTTTGTCCTTGTCGGCAGGCCGCCCTCGGCACTTGACATCAGCATGCCCATGTTTCCCCTTTCCGGGGATTTCCGGCATGGCATTTCCGCTCCCCTGGCTTTTTAGCCCATGGGGAAGATTATAAAATATGCGTCCGTCAGCCAGCAGTCGCCTGGCAGTCAGAACACGGTAGGAAAACGCAAGTTGCGACACGGCTATGCAGAGAAATGTCGCATAAAATCTACTGTTGCAGACAGCCCTATCCAGCCTGCTAAAAAGCGGCCCCGTTTCCCAAGCCGCCAAGCGATGCTAATATTCCGAGTTTACTTCAAAGCAGTACCCCACTTCCCTGACGCATTTGATCAGAAAGGGTTCAATCCCTTCTTCCACAGACAGCTTTCCCCGCAACCTGCGGATATGGCAGCCTATCATATTGTTTTCGCCGCCAAGGGCTTCTTCTCCCCATACATTCTGGTATATCTGTCCGTATGTAAGGACACACCCCATGTTTTCCATGAGCAGGCAGAGTATGGCGTATTCTTTTGTGGTGAGGCTGATCTCTTTTCCTGCACAGTATACTTTCCTGCGGCCTAGAAAGACTGCAAGGCCAGGGATTGACAGCGCCGGTTCGTCAGTGATCCGCTGGTTCTCAAAAGTGTGGTATTTGTTCAGCACAGCCAGCACTTCCTCAAATATGCGGTATTCCGACTCCAAAAATTCCACTACTAATATCCGCCCGATGCTATCACCTCCTTTGTATGCCTCACACCCCTTTCATCCTCATCCTGTCTCTTTGTCCACTCCCGGATACCTCATGGGAAAAAGACATTTGTCCGCTGCTTTTACTTCCCTGCATCCACATATCCGTCCTGCGGCGTCATGATCGGGAGACCGATGGGAAACCTTGTCAGGTATCCGGATATGAATTCGGCGGCCAGAGTCTCCTGTGCGGCATCCGCGATGACTTTCTTGAGGCTCTCTGCGTTGTTATCCACAAAGGCCCGGAAAAAGTCCAGCTTATTTCCTTTCACTGTAATGTCCGCCCCTAGTGCAAGTTCACCAGTGCCAGATACAATCCGGTATCCTAATATTCCCCTGTCCACCTGTATATTGGCATACTCGGTTCCTTTGGCCGCAGTTACGGACACGGACATCGCCAGACGTTTCTTGTCTTTCTCACACTTTCTTACTGTCCAGCATGATGCCCTCCGCCGTGGTGGTAGGTTTCCTTATCTCACTGCCCTGATAATGATGCCCCAGAGCCGCTATGGTTTTGGTATAGCTGTCGCCGCAAGAATAGGTATAAGTCCGCACCCTGATATCCGTGTAGGTGGGCTGTTTCGTCACAAGCTCTGTGTAGGAATGATGATGGGTTCCCTCTGGGAGCCGTGGTATGCCCTCCGTGTAACTGTGTCCGCAACGGGAACAGGTGTAGATCCAGATGCCTTCGTTTTCTGTGGTTGGTTCCTTTGTTATCCTATTTATATAATCATGCCCCAATGTGGATGTTGCGTTTCCTGGTTTCGTCCTCACCCCGCAGTCCTTACAGTAAATGTTCCCGGTGTAGCCTCCTGCCGTGCAGGTTGCCGCCACAAACCTGCGGAACTCTGTATCCCCATGCACACCGCTGTCCGTATCGCCATAGGGCTGGTTACATCTGGTACAGACTTTTCTCCGGGAACAGGTGGCCGTGCCACCGATATGCCCCAGAGTTTTTACCACGATCCCAGATTCCGTCACGAAACCGCATTTGGTGCATTCCCTGTGTCCCAGCCTGTCCTCCGTATAGGCGGAGCTTTTTCGCCTGCCCCTGTATAAAGAACATCCCCTGCCGTATGGTCGCAGGACGATCTTGTGACGGCAACCGTTACCGTTTCCTTCACATAGCTGCCTTTATCCTCCCCAGTATAGACTGCCACGGTGCTTACCTCTGCCCCGACTTCTAAGGCTATATCCTGATTGGATGTCTGCCACTCCCTGCCCTCCGGCAGGAGTACGTCCTCCACCTTTTCACAGCTGTATGGAACGCTCATGGCAACAGACGGCATATTGGGGGCGTTCTGCGCCCGGTTCACGGTCAGGCTGACCCTTGTTTCCACGGACTCGTAATTTGCCCTGTCCGTGGACGTGAACACCACCGCATACTTCGTCACGCCACAGTCGGCCACCGCAGGCTTTGCGGAAGGCTCCTTCCAGGTAAATGCCCCGGCCACGGTTTCCGTGCTTCCGTCACCGTCCCCTGCCTGCCCTGCGCCGTTGCCGTACTGTACCGTTCCCCCTGGCAGCAGGGATGCGCTTAAGGCATCACCGTAGTAATTCCCGCCGCTGCGGGTGGTACGCCGATGTACGGCCTTGCCTTTTCCACTGTCACCGTCATGATCCTAGTACGTCTATGCATATAGCTATAGAAAAAATCTCAACATATGGCATAATGAAAAGAAAACACAAGGAGACTACTCAAATGCCATTTGTTGCAGCCCCTGTTATAATACCGGATGCTATTCACCCTATCTTCTCTAAATTTGCCAAAAGCAGAACCTTTTCAGCCCGTCAGGTACAGCGTGCGAAGATAATCCTTTTGGCCGCAGACGGTCTTGATAACATGCAGATATTGAATCAGGTAGGTCTTTGACAGGATTCTGTGAACAAATGGCGGAGCCACTTTATTAAAAAGCTCCCTCTTTTGCAGGAGATCGCCGAAAAAGACCCTTCCAGCCTAGAAAAAGCTGTGTCCACCTTCCTGAATGACAACCCGCGTCCCGGCCAGCCCATGCATTACACGGATGAACAGATTATCAAAATCCTCGAAACTGCCTGCCGTAATCCAGAGGAACCGGGGTATGAAACCAGCCACTGGATCCTTAACCTGCTGGCAAATGTTATTATAGAAGGTAAGGATCGTGGATTCCATATCCGCCAAGACAGTAAGCCGTTTTTTAAATATGTGAGAAATCCACTCGCATCTCGTCCGCTACTGGCTTCATTCCTCCGAAAAAGTGGATTCTCCGGAGACTTTTGCGGAAAAAGTGAATGAAATCTGCACCGTTTACCATGGGGCTGAAACAGTCTGTGCAACAGGCGTCCATACCATATCCGTGGATGAGATGACAGGAATCCAGGCACTGGAGCACAAGTATTAAGCATGTAATCCCCGGGAAAGCAGCATGTATGGAATTAGAATACGCCCGCCATGGGATAACCAGCCTCATCGGTTTCTTTGACGTTGCCACGGGGCGCATGGAAAGGCCATATTTGAACCCTACACGCACAGAGGAAGATTTCCCAGGCGTCATGCGTGCATTGATCGAAACGGATCCAGAGGCATCATGGACGTTCGTCTGCGATGGGCTGAACACACATAAGTCCGAAAGTCTGGTGCGGTTCATTGCACAGCAGTGCGGCCTTACGGAGGACATTGGCAGCAAAGAAAAATCCTGCATACTGAAAAGCCGAGCCGAATTTCTCCATAATAAAGACCACCGGATACATATCGTATATGTACCAATGCATTGTTCCTGGATGACCCAGATCTCTATCTGGTTCATCCAGGAACTGTGTTTCGGAGTATACACAAAGCGGATCCGGTGGGAAGGGTCATACAGGATATTTCGTTTACTTTATGCGCAAAACGTCTTTTTCGTAGAACGAAGCCAGTAACGAATTTTGTGGGGATGTAAATCTACCTCATTTTAAAAAACGGCTGACTGATTTCTCAGAAATCTGCCCTCAATCCCTTGCTTTTTAATTTCTGCCACCAACATCGGAAGGTTCCACTGGCTTACCTCGTACCCAAAATCATCGGGGCTGCCGCAGGCAAGGTCGATGATCCGCATGATCTGATCCGGCGTAAACACGGACGGGCACCAGGACGTGTTTTATCGGACAAGACTGCCCGTATCTCATCTTCGAGCCTTTCCGAGACATCCAATTCAATCTTCCGCAAAGCCGGGAACACCGCAAGGAACCGACTGCGCCAGATAGCAACATTATTATTAATGAAACCCGACCCGTAACACAATATTCTTGTTGAGTTCCCCCTGTGACGCAAGCAGGACAATGCTGGCTCTTTTGACCAGTCCC
>CAJUAB010000025.1 GCA_910583845.1 uncultured Acetatifactor sp. | reverse complement strand
CGGCACAGGCAATCAAAAAAGTATACACTTGAGATAGTTCATCGATGGACAAGCCCCTTAAAACTAAATGACCGTCTGAAAAGGAATACCCTGGCTGGGGAAGTGCGCCGTGACCCTGCTTCTGGACACCGTGACCAGAGCAGGCGAGCGCACCAACGCCGGAACACGCCGCAGAAATGGGGCAGGAAACCTTTTCGGGGAGAACGGCAACAAGAAGAAAAACGGAGGGACTGCATGAAAGAAAGACCCTATCAACATTTGCCGCCGCTGGAACACAATTTGATGGAGTCCTTCCGTTGAAATGCGTAGATCAAGAGGAAACTAAGTGGAAACAAAAATATGTGTAAAATGCAAAAATAGGACTTGCATTTTACACATATCGTGCTATAATAAAGTTCATGGAAGCATAGCTCAGCCGGGATGAGCGTTCGCCTCACACGCGAAAGGTCAGGAGTTCGAGCCTCCTTGCTTCCATTTTTTTATCGCCCGGGAGTTTACCAATTTAAAGTGCGAAACTTTAAATCGGTAAATTGCAGTGCTACAGGAGCCAGTTTTGCTGGCCTTGCATATATTCAGAAAACATGTGTTACTCTATGTAAACAGACAACACTGGAATTTCAGGCATCGGCTCGCGCGAAAACGGTATACACAGTTTTCCGCAGGGTTATGAATGAGAATTTTGTATTACTTGCGATTCATCAGAAAAGGAGCAGTTATCGGCATGAGCAGAGAGAGACAGGGCAGCCTGGTATCCTTCCGCCCGGATATTAAGGTAGTGGATTGTACATTGAGAGACGGCGGTCTGGTAAATAATTTCCGCTTTACGGACGAGTTTGTGAGGGACTTATATCTGGCCAATATCAAGGCCGGAGTGGACTATATGGAGTTTGGCTACAAGGCGTCCAAGGAGATTTTCAGACGGGAGGACTTCGGTAAATGGAAGTTCTGTGACGAGAAGGACATCCGGGACATTGTGGGAGACAATAAGACGGATATGAAACTTTCCGTCATGGCGGATGTGGGCCGGACAGACTTTAAGAGGGACATCTTAAGCCGCAAGGACAGTGTGATTGATCTGGTGAGGGTTGCTACCTATATCAACACGATTCCGGCCGCCATAGAGATGCTGGAGGATGCCAAGAAGAAGGGCTATGAGACCACGGTCAACATCATGGCGGTGTCAAAGGTCAGTGATGTGGATCTGGACGGGGGACTGGAGCTGCTGGCCCAGAGCAGTGTGGATGTGATCTATCTGGTGGACAGCTTCGGGGCGTTTTATCCCGAGCAGGTGGAGCGGCTGACAGACAAATATCTGGATGTAGCGGCCAAGTACGGAAAAAAGGTGGGCATGCATGCTCACAATAACCAGCAGCTGGCCTTCGCGAACACCATTGAAAGCCTCTCCAGAGGCGCGAGCTATCTGGACGCCACGGTCAGCGGCCTGGGCAGAGGCGCAGGCAACTGTTACATGGAGCTGCTGCTGAGTTTCCTCCGCAATCCCAGGTATAATAAGATTGCCATCATGAATTTTATCGAGAAGCATATCGGCAAATTAAAGGAGGAGGGGACTGTGTGGGGGTATGATATTCCCTATCTGCTCACGGGTACGCTGAATTGCCATCCCTCTTCGGCCATTTCGTTCATCAAGGAAAAGAGAACGGATTATGCCATGTTTTACCAGGATTTAATAGACACCGCGTTATGAACGATGCAGCGGAATCCTTGCTCTGCGGGGATTCCGCTGTTATGAAAAAGTTCCCTTCCGGCAAGGCCTGACGGCCATAACGGACTATGGAATCAACCCCGGCCTGATCCGCACCGACCTGTATGACCAGACGGATATTACAGGCATAAAAACAGGGCGGCTGCCTCGGTCTGGAAGCGCCGCCCCTGTGGGTCAGTATTCAGTTACCCCGGAGTCCATTTCTGAACCATGCTTGCATTCACCCGGCTTCTAATTCAATTTCTTCCCCTCATAGAGTGAACAAAAATCCTCGTAGTACGGATTGTCCCAAGTATCTCCGTCAAAGGTTTCATAAGAAACGACAATTGCCTTAAAGGATTTGATTTCACAATTTTCACCCAGAGAATATCCGCTGGTTTCACCGAAAGTATCGCCGGCGGCAAGGTTGATGTCTGAGTAGTTCACTTTTTTCACATAAGAACCGCCGCCAAAATCAAATTGTCCCTCAATTTTGACTGGGAGATTGTTAGAATCCCATGCTACAAAAGCAACAACGGCATTTTTTATATCGTCTGTTGTGTTATTTTGCAGAACGGCTTGCAACATATCAGGGTAAAGTGTTTTGAGATTCTCATCCTGCACGACATAATCCGTTTTAATGATCGTGATGGGCTGTGAGCTTAAGTTACTCTCCAGTTCTGAGGCAGTCATGGATGAGGAGGTTTCTTCTTCAACAGAACTGTCAGCAGCATTTTCACTTGCTGAAAAAGTGCTGTCAACAACTTCTACCTCAACTGTCATGTCGTCTGCGTATTTTTCACCTTCATAGAGTGTGCAAAATGCATCATAGTATGGATTGTCCCAAGTATCTCCGTCAAAGGTTTCAAAGGAAATGACAATTGCCTTGAATGTAGCAATTTCGCAATTTTCGCCAAGCGAATAGCCGCTGTCCTCGCCGAAAGTATTCCCACCGGTCAGATTGATGTCGCTGTAATTGACTTTCTTGATATAAGAGCCGCCGCTAAAATCAATCTGCCCCTCAATTTTAACAGGGAGATTGTTGCTGTCCCATGCCACAAACGCGACGATGGCGTCTTTTATATCTTCCGTTGTGTTGTTGAAAAGGATGGCTTGCAGCATATCGGGATAAAGTGATTTCAAGTTTTCATCCTGTATGACATAGTTGGTCTTGGAAACATATAATGGCTGTTCAGCAAGCAAATTTTCAAATTCGCTTATGCTCATAGTCTGTGCCGGGTTTTCATTTGTGCTTTGTTCGCTGCTTGTACTGTCGGCTGAGGGATTTGTGGTACTGCTTCCGTCGTCCGGCTCATCGCTTGTGCTTGCAGCCTGTTCCGAGCTTTGATCTGTGTTTTGCTCATCGCTTGTATTGCTGACCGAGGGATTTGCGGTACTGCTCTCGTCGCCCGGATCATTGTCTGATGAGCAGCCGACAAGAAGCATTGTCACTACGATTAGCATCGTAAGCAACAGATGGATTTTTTTCTTCATGATTGTCCTCCTACATTTCTTTCATAGAGTATATTTGCGCAATGGGTACGGATGCCGAAATAGGTACCTTTCTGCAAATCGCACCCATTGGCTATTCAATGCAAATATAGCACAACGCGGCTGGGATTGCCATATTATGTTGACGAAAAAACGCGCTGTTTGACGAATGGTGGATAATATTGATATTCTTTGCGGGGAAGTACACCTTTCTGCAAACTCCAAGAGGCTGCGCGGTCATCCTGTAAAAACTAAAATGTTATATAATTGTTAAAAATCTTTTAAGAAAGTATTGGGAATTATTACAAAATGTGTTATACTGAAAAATAAATTGTGTCTCCGCAATCCGGCACCACTCTTCCACAGACTGTGATGTGCGGACCGGGGGAAGCAATTTTCAGATAAGATCGGGAATGTACGGAATCGAGGTAAAACATACTATGAAAAAAAGCGTGATCTGTGTGCTGATGGTGGGAGTGGGATTATTGACAGCCTTTATATTTCAGCGGCCAACCGCGGAGATGCCCGCGATAGCGGCGGCAATGGGAGCGGATTGCGGCGTATATGCCGGTGAGAAAGCAGGCGGAAAAGGGGCGGCCGGGGCGGAGGAAATGGACGGTGCGGCAGAATTGCCCGCGGACAGGGAAACGGATACGGCATCCGGGAAAGCTCCGGTGGCTTTGTCACAGTCCGGGTCCGCGTTGAAGGAAGGAACGGTCCTTGCGCCGGGAGATGAGGTGGCGGCAGCAGAATCCGCCGGAATGTCTTCCGGGGCGGGCGAGGCGCTGCCTGCGCCAGGCCCGGAGCCAGCCGCAGATAGGGACTCGGGACCGGTCAACGAGCCAGCCGCAGATAGGGACTCGGGACCGGTCAACGAGCCAGCCGCAGATAGGGACTTGGGACCGGTCAACGAGCCAGCCGAGGATATGGAATCCGCAGCGGATATCAAATCCGCAACGGACATGGGGGAAGCACCGGAGACCGGAGAATCCCGGACGGCACCGGCATTTACAGAAGACGCGCCGGAAGAAGAGAGCTCCCCGGAGGAAGTTTCAGGGGAGGAGGAGAGTGAATACGCGAATCTGGCCATCGCCCAGGTGGACCACTATGTAAATGTGCGACAGCAGCCGGGGACGGACAGTGAGATTCTGGGTAAGATCTACAACGGCGCCGTTGCTCAGATTCTGGATGTGGCCGGGGACGAACAGGACTGGTTTCACGTGGTGTCCGGCAGCGTGGAAGGCTATATCAAGGCAGAATACTTTCTCTACGGGGATGCGGCGGTAGAAGCGGTGGATGACTATGTGACCCGCTATGCCACTGTGATCGCGGACAGGCTGAATGTGCGGCAGGAGCCGGGCATCGAATCCGGACGCATCGGTTATATCAGTCACGGGGAAAAGGTGAAAATTCTGGAGCCGCAGGAAGACTGGCTGCTGGTACAGTATACGGAAGGACAGACAGGCTATGTCGCAGCCGAGTATGTGACGGTTTCCGAAGAGTTTATCTATGCGAAGTCCCTGGAGGAGGAGCGGGCGGAACAGGCAGCTCAGAGGGAACTGGAGGAACGGATGGCGGCCCGGGAGCAGGCTGCCCCGGAGAATACCGTGGTTACCCCTCTGACTCCCCCGGCGGCTCTCTACACGTCCAACGAGGAGCTGCGCCGCTCCATCGTGGATTACGCCATGCTGTATCTGGGCTATCCCTATGTACACGGCGGGAGGAGTCTGGCGGGCGGCACGGACTGTTCCGGCTTTACCTGCTACATATATGCGGATTTCGGCTATTCCATCAGCAGAACACCCTCAGGCCAGTACAGTTCTGACGGGAGGAGCATCGACTACAGCGAGATTCAGCCGGGAGATATCATCTGTTATGGAAAGAGTAAATGCACCCATGTGGGCATGTATATCGGGGACGGGCAGATTATTCACGCGGCCAATTCCCGCAAGGGCGTGGTGATCTATGACGCCGGTTATGACAACATTCTGGGCGTCAAAAACATTATTGACTGAGGGGCCATTTTAGAGGGGCGCTGAATATTTCCGATGACCATTTGAGCAGGTCGTCCAGGCTCAGATTGACGCCGCCATAAGAGCGGATGCCATGCCGGGCGGCCTGTTCCTGGGTGTAGTCCTGCAAAAGATAGATCCCCTCAAAGCGCACGGGGCCGCTGGTGTACTGGCATACCAGGGGAATTGCGCCGCTGCGGCTCTCCGCGATGGAGACTCCGTATTCGTCCACATGAAAGGTCACCCAGGCCATAGCCTCCAGCATGCAGATTCCTTCCTTCTGGGTGGATACATAATTGCCCAGCGAATAGAAGCACAGGGCGCGATTGCCGTTTTGTGCCTGAATCCACTCCACCGGCTGCACCACATGTGGATGGGTTCCGATGATGACATCCGCTCCCGCCTCCGCCATTTGCAGGGCAAATTTTTCCTGATAGCCGGAGGGAGTGGTGGAATATTCCGTGCCCCAATGGGGGCAGACCACAACCACGTCCGCCAGTTCCCGGGCCGTTTTGATCTCTTCCAATACCTGGGGATTCAGGGTGGTAAAATCCAGCTGGCCGTTCTGACGGTTATAGTCGCAGAGAATATTCAGATGGCCTCTGATGGAAGAGGGAATCACTTCCATATTCGGGCCGTAGGTGTAGTTGAGAATGGCGAAGGTTACGCCCTGGACAGTCATATAACCGATCCCGTATTCATCGCTGTGCCAGTCGGCGGTTCTGTCCCCGGAGGCGTGAGCGGAACCGGCGGAGGCCGCGTCGGAATCCTCTGATCCCCGGATGCCCAGCATCATCACGTCGGGGTGCTGCTTTTGCCAGAACGCGGCGCAGTGTTCCAGCCCCTGGAGTTTTTGGTCTGCCGCATGGTTGGAGGCGTGAAGAACCACATTGAAACCGGCGGCGGCAATGGCGTCCCCCACCTCCGTGGGGGAGTTGAATTCGGGATAGCCCGAAAATCCCAGATCATTGCCGCCCAGAATGGTCTCCTGGTTGATGATCCGGATATCCGCAGCCTGGAGCTGTCCGGAGATGTCTTCATACAGCGCGTTGTAGTTATAGCTTCCGTCCTGCTGCAGACCGCTGTACACGATGCCCATATGCATCAGGTTGTCCCCCACCATCATCAGCGATATGTCGTATTCGGGAAAGGGTGTGGGAGAGGGGGCGGGCGTGGACGTGGGAGGAATGGTATAGATCGGCAGGCCTGTGTCGTCCAGAAGGACATTTTCTTCCTGTGTCTGCCCGGCGGTGTCCACAAAATCGTCTTCGCAGCCGATCAGCAGGACCAGGAGGATCAGCGGAACTGCCATGTAAAGTATGTATTTTTGTGCTCTCATAATGATTTCTCCTTGTCTTTTCGCATAAGCGGTCCGCCTCAAAGGTGCTGGCCTTTCTGAGCCGGACTGCTTATGATCCCATGTATTTCCCGCCGGCGCGCGGTACAGGCGATATGGATCAGGCCCGTGGCCCTGGACTGCGCCGGCGCGAGGAAGAGGAATAAACTGTATTATACTACAAACCATCGCTGAGGAAAAGAAAAAAGTGTGAAGGAGTTTTATGGAAAAACGTATAAAAAGTTATCTGGCCTATATGGAAAAGCTGACATCGCGGGAAGGAGCGCTGCCGGACGGGGACGCGGCGGAGATTATGAAGGATCTGCTGATACAGATTCGTTTTTTCCAGCATGAGAGATTTGTGCATCTGATTGTGACGGCGGTTTTTGCCATTCTGACGATGCTGGTATTTCTTGGATGTGTGCTGACATCGCGGCAGGGACTGTATATGATCGTGGCATTGCTGCTGGTGCTGTTGATACCTTATATAAGACATTACTACATTCTGGAAAACGGGGTGCAGAAGCTGTATGAGTACTATGACATTCTGAAAGGGACATGTAGCAAATAGCACACTTTTGGGTTCTTTTTCCATTGGTACCTGTTTAAATCCGGTATATTTCGTTCAAGAAAGTGTGATGAATTTAAACTATTATAGAATCATAGGGAAATTGGAACGCGAAAGTGCGCAGGGGAAAACCTTGAGGTACATAATGGTAGGGAAGCCATAGTTCAAGGTCGCGCATTGAGTTGAACATTTTCTCATAAAAGGGGAAAGGTGTCCGCAATGTAAAAGGGGAAGGATGCAGGAATGCGTTGAGCATGTTTGCATCGTATGAGTGCGCATTATGCGGACACATGAAGCTAAAGGAATCAGGTATCAGAAAAAAGGGTCAGCGAAAACCTCGGTGGCTCTTTTTTTTGTTGCGTGTTTTGCATGGTTCAGGAGGAGTCAGGTATAGTCGATGACTCTGGGGTTGGCGGTCTTTTCCACATGAACCACATACCTGCTGTAATCCCGGGGGTCCACATACACATGGATGGAATCGCCGGGAGCATAATCGGGTTCCTGCGTGAGATTTCTGCTTCTGAAACGATAGACTACGTTTTGACTGATATCCCGGTAAGCGCAGATTATGATATAGGGATGCCGCCCGTTTTGGGTAACAGAGGTGTTAAGGTCAATGCGTTCCACCGCGGCTGTCAGCATTTTCCCGTTTTCCAGCAGTCTGCGGTCTCTTTGGGAACGGACCCCGATCCAGATTAGGGGGATGAGGCCCGCCAGTAAAAAGACAGTCCCTATGCCCAAAAACATGGTACAGCCGAAGATATCTCCGGTCCGGGAGGTTACACGGCCGGGATTTTGGGGGTCCACCAGCAGGGGAATCTCCTGGCCCTCATACATGCCGCTGCTGTAGAAACGAAGAGGAACATGGGGATAGTCCTGGTTTCCATAGCTGTAGCTGACAAATACGCTGTAGCTGGTGTCTCCGTCAGAATCCCGGTGGGCGTTGATGGAGGCAATGGTTCCGGAGACTTCCACGGCGACAGAGTGAAAGCGGAGAACGTGAATCAAAAAGACAACTCCGAAGATGAGAGTCATCAATCCGGCGAAAGTGAAAATCGTAAAAAAGATTGTGAGCGAAAAGCCCTTTTTTCTATGGTGTATGTCTGCCATAATACTGCCTCCTGATTTTGCGCTGTCTTCCTCTCTATGAGCAGACGGAGGCTGACCAGGCTGAAATCCTGGCGATGTCGGCGCTGCCACATATTCGCTTCCGGATCAACGCGCGGAATTTGGTACTTGTTCCTTTGAACGAAATCAAGTATGATAGAGAGGACTCAATATGTAAGAATTGTAACACAGATCAGTGGAGGATAAAAGCATGAAATGTATTTCCTGGAATGTAAATGGGTTGCGGGCCTGTCTGGATAAGGGATTTATGGATTTTTTCAAGGAGGCGCAGGCGGATGTGTTCTGCCTGCAGGAGATCAAGCTGTCCAAGGGGCAGCTTGATCTGGAGACACCGGGCTATCACCAGTACTGGAATTATGCGGAGAAAAAGGGATATTCCGGCACGGCCATGTTTTGCAGGCAGGAGCCGGTCAGCGTGGCTTATGGCATCGGTGTTCCGGAGCATGATCATGAGGGACGGGTGATCGCGGCGGAATTTCCGGAATATTATGTGGTGACGGTGTACACGCCCAACTCCCAGAGGGAGCTGACCAGGCTTTCCTACCGGATGGAGTGGGAGGCAGCTTTTTTGGCCTATATAAAGAAGCTGGAAGAACATAAGCCTGTGATTTTCTGCGGGGATCTGAATGTGGCGCACAAGGAGATTGATTTAAAGAACCCCAAAAGCAATCGGCGCAACGCGGGTTTTACCGACGAGGAGCGAGGATGCTTTGGCAAAATTCTGGAGAGCGGTTTTGTGGACAGTTTCCGCTATTTTTATCCCGATCTGGAGGGCGCGTACAGCTGGTGGAGCTATATGGCCAACTCCAGGGCCAGGAACATCGGGTGGCGTATTGACTACTTTGTCTGTTCCCGGTCGCTTACGGAGAAGCTGGCGGACGCAAAAATCCATGCCGGGGTGATGGGGTCCGACCACTGCCCGGTGGAACTGGATCTGGTCTGATCCAGTATCCGGAAATTGTTCACAGGCGGTTAGGCGGTCCGCGGAATAAGCCGGAACAGGAATGGAGCTTGTTCCATTCCGCCAATGGCGGATTGTCGCGGGGCGGCAGGGAGACAGACATGAGTTTGCGGTTTTATTTCGGGCCTTCAGGCGCAGGAAAAAGCTATCAGTTATATCGGGAGATGATCGCCCGGTCCATGGGGGAAACCACAGAAGCCGGGAGTGAGGAGAAAGGATTGGGGGCGGACAGCCCGCTTCCCTGTTTTGAAAGATCTGTGGAAAAGGGCGGAAAACGCCGGAACTTCATGATCGTGGTGCCGGACCAGTTTACCATGCAGACCCAGCAGGAGCTGGTGACCATGCACCCCTGCGAGGGCATCATGAACATTGACGTGCTGAGTTTTGGCCGTCTGTCCCACCGTATCCTGGAGGAGGTGGGGGGAGAGGATATCCCGGTGCTGGACGACACGGGCAAGAGCCTGGTGTTACAGAAGGTGGCGGCCGGACTTAAGGACCGGCTGCCCGCCCTGGGGGGCTATCTGCACCGACAGGGTTATATCCACGAGGTGAAGAGCGCCATCTCCGAGTTCATGCAGTATGGACTTTCCCCGGAGGATGTGGGGAAGCTCACGGAATTTGCGGCCAAAAGAGGGGCGCTGCACCATAAGCTGAAGGACCTGGGACTGCTGTATCAGGGCTTTCTGGACTATAT
The DNA here is from genome assembly GCA_910583845.1 of uncultured Acetatifactor sp. GTDB lineage: Bacteria > Bacillota > Clostridia > Lachnospirales > Lachnospiraceae > Acetatifactor. The sequence goes on along the minus strand of CAJUAB010000025.1, from coordinate 64,556 downwards.
CAGCGGACATTTTATCACCACGGAGGAGACGCTGGACCTGGTGTGCAAATCTCTGCGCAAATCCCGGATTGTTCCCGGAAGCGTCATTGTGTTTGACGGGTTTACCGGCTTTACCCCCATACAGAACCGGGTGATTCAGGAGCTGATGCGTCTGGCGGACGAGGTGATTGTCACGGTGACGCTGGGACAGGGGGAGAATCCCTATGAATTGGACGGGGAGCAGAGGCTGTTCTATTTAAGCAAGAAAACCGTGCATGATCTGTGCGCTCTGGCTGCCCAGGCACAGGTGAAAAGGGGGCGGGACGTGATGATTTCCCCTGGCCCCGGCCATCGTTTTTCCCAAAATCCCGCGCTGCAAAGCCTGGAGCAGAATCTGTTCCGCAGTCATCCCAGGCCCTATGAGGACAGCCAGGAACAGATTCAGATCTTCGAGGCGGACACGCCCAAGGAAGAGGCACATCAGGCGGGACTTTACATTCTGTCGCTGATCCGGCAGCAGGGGCTGCAATATCGGGATGTAGCCGTGATCACCGGCAGTCTGGAGACCTATGCCCCGCATGTGGAGGCGGAGTTTTCGGACATGGGTATCCCCTGCTATATAGACCGTACCAGAGGGATTACCCTCAATCCCATGACGGAGTATATCAAGAGCGCGTTGCAGCTGTTTTTACAGGATTTTTCCTATGAGGCGGTGTTTCATTACCTGCGCAGCGGACTTTCCGCGCTGGAACCGGGAGAAGTGGACAATCTGGAGAATTATGTGCGGGAGACAGGCATCAGAGGATGCAGAAAATGGAGCCAGCTGTTCACCCGCAAGACCCGCTCCATGGGGGAGGAGGAAGAGCCCTTACAGCGGATCAATGCTCTGCGGGCGCGTATGATGGACCAGCTGCTGCCTCTTAAGGGGGAAAAGCAGGCTTCGGCGGCGGTTTATGTAAATCAGCTCTATGATTTTCTCCATGACAACCAGGTACAGCGGCTGCTGGTGGAGATGGCGGCGGGCTTCCGGAGCGCGGGGGATCTGGTTCGGGCCAAGGAGTACGAGCAGATCTACCGCCTGGTGATGGAACTGCTGGAGCAGATTCACGGATTGCTGGGGGAAGAGGTGATCACCGGACAGGAGTTTTATGATATTCTGGAGGCGGGCTTCGGAGAGATCCAGGTGGGCACTTTGCCCCAGAATGTGGACCGTATTCTGGTGGGGGATATGGAGCGTACCCGGCTGAAACAGATCAAGGTGCTCTTTTTTCTGGGGGTAAATGACGGCAATATTCCCAAGAGCGCTTCCAAGGGGGGAATCATCTCGGACATGGACCGGGAATTCCTGAAGGATTCGCAGCTGGAGCTGGCCCCCACACCCAGGCAGCAGATGTTTATTCAGCGCCTGTATCTGTATCTGAATCTGACCAAACCCTCCCGGCAGCTGTACCTGTCCTACGCCCGTATGGGCAATGACGGCAGGAGTATCCGACCGGCCTATCTGGTGGGCGTTCTGCGGAGACTCTTTCCGGCTCTGGAGATCGGGCGTCCGGCCCAGGCACCGGTGCTGTCCAGGGTGATGACTCCCCGGGAGGGTATGCGCTATCTGGCCCAGGGACTGCGGGATTATGTGGAAGGGACGATGGAGGGCTTTGGGGAGAGAACGCAGGGGGGGGAAGAAGGCCGTGATTTTTTCTCTCTTTACGCGGCTTACGCGGGGCAGGAGCAGCAGCGGGAAAAGGTGGAACTGCTGCACAGAGCCGCCTTTCTCCACTATCAGGAGAGTGGCCTGTCCCGGGCGGTGGCCCGGGCGCTGTACGGTCTGCGTCTGGAAAACAGTGTGAGCCGCCTGGAGACCTACGCGGCCTGCGCATACAGACATTTTCTGCAGTACGGTCTGACTTTGCGGGAACGGGAGGAGTTTGGCTTTGAGGATGTGGACATGGGCAATGCGTTCCATCAGGTGCTGGATGCCTTTGCCGGGAGACTGGAGGAGAGCGGCTATACCTGGTTCGACTTCCCGGAGGAATGGGGGGAACAGGCTGTGGAGAAGGCCATGGAGGAATTCGCGGCCCAGTATGGGAGCAGCGTGCTTTATGCCAGCGCCCGCAGCGCCTACGGGGTACAGCGCATGGCCAGGATACTCAAGCGGACGGTAAGGGCATTGCAGCGGCAGTTACAGAAGGGGAGTTTTGTGCCGGATGGCCATGAGTTATCCTTTCATGTGGCGGACCGTCTGGAGGCGGTGAATATCGCTCTGTCGGAGCAGGAGAAAATGCGGCTTACGGGGCGTATCGACCGGGTGGATATCTCGGAGAGCGAAGAGCGGGTCTATGTGAAGGTGATTGACTATAAATCCGGCGACAGGCGTTTTGATCTGGCGGCGCTTTATTACGGGCTGCAGCTGCAGCTGGTGGTGTATATGAACGCGGCCATGGAGATGGAGGCCCGCAGACATCCGGACAAGGAGATTGTGCCGGCGGCCATGCTCTACTACCATGTGACGGACCCCATGGTGGAGTCTGCGGTGGAACTCAGCCCCCAGGAGGTCAATGAGCAGATTCTGGAACAGCTGCGGATGAACGGCGTGGTATGCGGCGAGGAGGATATCATTCAGAGGCTGGACCGGGAGATGGGGGACAGATCCACCGTGATCCCGGTGGAAAAAAAGAAGGACGGCAGCTATTCCGCCCGTTCCAGCGTCATGAGCAGTCAGGAGCTGGGGCTGGTATCCGCCTACGTGAGCCACAAGGTGCGGCAGATCGGCCAGGAGATCCTGGCGGGCCACAAGGAAGTCAATCCCTATGAGAAGGGTAGCCAGGAAGCCTGCGCCTACTGCGCTTACAAGAAAGTGTGCGGCTTTGACCCCGGCGTGCCGGGATACCGCAGGCGTCTGCTGAAAGAACTGGATAAGCAGGAGATATTTGAGAGCATGGAGGAGGAGCTTGGCGATGAGCATACAGTTTACCCCGGACCAGCAGAAGGTCATTGATTTGCGGGGGCGCAATATCCTGGTGTCCGCGGCGGCGGGCAGCGGTAAAACCGCCGTGCTGGTGGAAAGGATTGTCCGTATGATCTGCGATACCTCCTGCCCCGTGGATGTGGACCGCCTGCTGATCGTGACGTTTACCAATGCCGCCGCCGCCGAGATGAGGGAACGTATACGGCTGGGGCTGGAGAAACAGCTGGAGGAGCATCCGGAGAATGCCCACATCGAGCGGCAGGTGACGCTGCTGCACAACGCGCTGATTACCACCATTGACAGCTTCTGCCTCTATCTGATCCGCAATCATTTCCAGGAAATCGGCCTGGACCCGGCCATGCGGGTGGCGGACGAGGGAGAGAGCAAGCTGTTGAAGCAGGATGTGCTGCAGGCCCTGTTGGAGAGGCATTTTGCGGAGGGTGATCCCGTCTTTACGCGTTGTGTGGAATTTTTTTGCCCCGGAGGGCGGGAGAGCGTACTGGAACAGCATATTCTGAAACTTCACGAGTACGCGGAGAGCTGTCCCTGGCCCCGGCAGTGGCTGGAAGAGCGGAGAGAGGACTATGCCGTCCCGGATGAAGCTGCCTGGGAGCAGTCAGCCTGCGGAAAGTATCTGCGGCAGTATCTGGAGAAAATGATACAGGGTTGTGCGGACACTCTGGAGCAGGTGCTGGAGATCTGCCAGGAGGCGGACGGCCCTTATATGTATGTCCCTGTGGTGGAGCAGGAGCGGGATCTGCTGCTGGGGACCTTGCGGGAGATTGCCGCCTGGGGACAGGAGGCCGGAGGGATGGAAGGTCTGGCGCAGACCCTGGCCCGTGTGCGTTTTGGCAGATTGCCCGTGAAAAAGGACCCCGCCGTGTCGCCGGACAAGAGAGAGCTGGCGAAAAACCTGCGGGGCAGGGTAAAGGATACGTTACAGGAACTGCGGGAGCAGTTTTTTGTCACTCCCATGGAACTGAGTCTGGCGCAGATGAACGCGTGTCAGGAGCCGGTGCGTATGCTGGCGGAGCTGGCCCTGGAGTTCGGGCAGGAATTCCGGGCGCGCAAGCAGGAGAAAAAGCTCATGGATTTCTCCGACATTGAGCATTACGCGCTGGAGATCCTGCTTTGCCGGGAGACGGGGAGGACTGAGGCGCAGGGCCCCCGGGAGCAGGAGGAGCGGATTATCCCCAGCCCTGTGGCCCGGGAGTACAGGGAGTATTTTCACGAAATATTGATAGATGAGTATCAGGACAGCAATCTTGTGCAGGAATATCTGCTCTGGGCGGTGTCCGGCGAGGAGGAGGGGCATTTCAACCGCTTTATGGTGGGGGATGTGAAGCAGAGCATCTATAAGTTCCGTCTGGCCAGGCCGGAGCTGTTTCTGGAGAAATACCACACCTACACCCGGGAGGACGGCAGCTGTCAGCGCATTGACTTAAGCAGGAACTTCCGGAGCCGCCGGGAGGTGCTGGACACGGTAAACAGTATTTTTGTGCATCTGATGAGCCGGGACAAGGGCGGTATTGCCTATGACGACCGGGCGGCGCTGTATGTGGGGGCGGAGTATCCCGAAGGGCCTGACAGCCGGAGTGAGCTGCTGCTGGCAGAAAAGCCGGAGCAGGGCAGCGAGGAGACGGCCAGGACCCGGGAGGCCCGGATGATCGCCGCCCGGATTCACCGGCTGCGTCGGGAGCATGAGGTGACGGATAAGGCCACGGGGGCCCTGCGGCCTGTAAGGTATGGTGATATCGTGATCCTGCTTCGCACCGGCAGCGGCTGGGACGAGGAGTTCAAGGCGGTGCTGGAGGCGGAGGGAATCCCGGTGTATATCTCATCCAAGACCGGGTATTTTGCGGCCACGGAGGTGCAGGAGCTGTTGCAGCTGCTGCGTGTGCTGGATAATCCCACCCAGGAGATTCCGCTGTTCGGCGTGATGAAGTCCGTCTTCGGCGGCTTTTCGGAGGAGGAGATCGCGCTGCTGAAAAGCGTGGACCGGGAGGCGAGCCTGTGGCAGGCCGTGCGGGATAGGGCGGCCTTGGAAACGGAGGACGCCGGGGGGCTGCGGGAAAAATGCCGCCTTTTTGTAGAGAAGGTGGGCGTTTACCGGCGTTATACGGTCTACATGCCCATCCGGCGGCTTTTGGAGACGGTGATCCGGGACCATGACTATCTGCATTATGTAACTGCCATGCCCGCGGGCGGAAAGCGCCGGGCGAATGTGGAGATGCTGCTCACCAAGGCGTCGGATTTTGAGAAGACCAGCTATTTCGGGCTCTTTCATTTTGTCCGCTATATCGAGCAGCTGGAACAGTATGACGTGGATTTCGGGGAAGCGGGCTCTCCGGATGAGTATGCGGATGTGGTGCGGATTATGAGCATTCATAAAAGCAAGGGCCTGGAATTTCCCATCGCCTTTGTCTCCGGGCTGGCCAAGCGCTTCAACATGCAGGATGTGAATCAGAGTTTTCTGATGGATATGGACTTTGGGCTGGGGACGGATTTTGTGGATGTGGAGGGCCGGACGCGCAACAAGACCCTGCGGAAAATGGTACTGTCCAGGAAAATGCGGGAAGAAAATCTGGCGGAGGAGCTGCGGGTGCTGTATGTGGCGCTGACCAGAGCCAGGGAGAAGCTGATCATGACGGCCTGTGTGGCGGACGCGGAGGAGATGTGGCAACAATCTCGGCTTCGAAACCATTCCGGCGGGGGCGCATTCAGTTATCTGGACTTTATGAAAGCGGGCAGCTTTCTGGAAGATATTCTGGCCGCGCTGGACCCGGCCCATGTGCAGGTGGCCATCTGGCAGGAGGAGGGTCTGGCGGGGGAACAGATCCGGAAACAGGTGGATCTGGCCCAGAGGGAGATGCGGCTTAAGCAGGCCGGGCTGTGGGCGGACCCGGAGCAGGTCCGGGAGCTGGAACAGCGTTTTTCCTATACTTATGCCTACACACAGCTGGAGCAGCTGTATACCAAAACCAGCGTATCGGAGCTTAAGATCGCCGCCATGGAGGAGAAGGACGAGGCGGCTTATCAGGCCTTTGAGCAGAAGGAGATTTTGCCTTATATTCCCAGATTCCGAAGGGATGAAGAGGAGGCGGGGGGAACCCTGCGGGGCAATGCTTTCCACAAAGTCATGGAACTGGCGGACTATGAGGGGCTGTATCAGAATGTGTATGAGAGGATGCCGCAGAGCCCGGAGGACTTCCGGACATGGGGGGACGGAGAAAAGCTGAAGGAGAATCTGCGGGAAATGCTGGCCCGGGAGGTGGCGGAGGGCAGGCTTCCGGAAAGCTACCGCCAGGTGCTGCGGGAGCACCAGCTGCTGCGCTTTTTCCAGGACCCCATCGCCTGGCGTATGTGGCGGGCCGCCGCTGCGGGAGAGCTTTACCGAGAGCAGCCCTTTGTCTACGGGATCAGCGCGGCCAGACTTAAGAGCGGCTTCCCCGCCCAGGAAAAAGTGCTGATCCAGGGAATCATCGACGCCTTTTTTGTGGAGGACGGACAGATTGTGGTGGTGGATTACAAGACCGACCGGGTGGAAAACGGCCGGGAGCTGTGGAACCGCTACGCGGAACAGCTGAAATATTACGAGGAGGCTCTGGGCAAGCTGATGCGGCTGCCGGTGAAGGAAAAGATTCTGTATTCTTCCCGGCTGGGATGCTGCGTGACGGAGCCGGAGGAGGCGAAAGAGCATATCTGACGGGGATTTCGCCTCCACTTGTTTTCGCGCCATCCGTGTATGCTGCTACCCCGCAGTTTTACTCCAGCGCCGCCTTTCTCACGCTGGCCACGGCCTTTTTCACAGGGGGCAGCAGAAGGACGGCGATGGTGACGGCGGCTTCGGAAAAGATATAGGTGGCGTTATAGGCCAGGGAGTAGGGCAGCGGGTCCCATCCCTCCCAGGCGTAAGCCCCGAAGAAGAGCCAGCCGGAGAGAACCGCGAAGACATAGCGCCCCAGCACCGCTGCCAGGTAGCCCTTGATCAGTCCGTTTCTGGATCTGGAAAACAGGCCTGAAAGCCCCAGCGCGCCAAAAGCCAGCAGATAGTCCACCACCAGCTGCACAGGGAACAGCACATAGGGGTCGATGAGAAGCTGCAGCACGCCGTAGGCCACCCCGGTGAGCAGGCCGGCTCCCAGACCGAAGAAATATCCGGGCAGACAGATCACCAGCATGGACAACAACGTGACGGAGCCGCCGAAGGGAAAGCTGAACAGCTTGATATTGGACAGCACCGTGCCCAGCGCCATGGCCATGGCGCAGAATACCAGCTGCCTCACAGTCAGCCTGCCGCCGGCTTTTCCTACAGGGCTCCGGGACGCGGCCGGGGCGGAAGCGCCCCCGGCCTCTGCCCGCCGCCTGCCATGGGCGCGGGCAAAGGCCACGGCGCCTCCCAGCAGAGCCAGTATGAGAAGGGCCAGCAGGACATTGCCCAGGGCGGTGGGGACATAGGTGGTCCCTCCCCATTCATCCGTTACCGTTTCATAGAACATAAAAAAACCTCCTTTGTGGGTGCAAGGAGGGACGACATCGTTCACGGGAAAGATGGAGAAACATTTCTCCATTCCCATGATTTTCCTCTTTTCGCATGTCAGCGCCGCAATAAAGACCGTTTCAACGGATGCCCTGTCTGCCGCGACAGACGGGCCGCCGGTCTTTGAGCGCGCTCTACATGTGTCAGGATTCAAAAGCCGCGGTTTCACGGGCTTTCAAATGTCTGCTTCCCTACGCCGGTATTGTCCGGGTCAAGTAATGAGGGTTAGGATCGGAAGATCCAGTCTCAGCGATGTGCTCCCCTAGCAAATGTAATTTACTACGCCGTCTATCATATACGCTGTCGGTTGTGTTGTCAAGAAAAACGTTCAAAATATTTTTGCTGGAATTTATTGCAAATGCAAAGCTGAAAAGATATAATAAAGAAAAACGTTTTGTTCTCTTGGGAGGGAAATGGAGATATACCCGTATAAACCAGGGAGAACGAAAGTTGTTCGCGGGCTATACAGGGAAGGTGTGGGAATGTGAAAAGAGTTACGATAAAAGATGTGGCCAGGGAGGCTGGAGTGTCCATAACGACGGTGTCTCACGCGCTTTCGGGACAGGGCGTCTTAAAGCGGGAAACCAGAGAAAGAATCATAGAGCTGGCTAAAAAAATGAAATATATACCGGACTGGAACGGGCAGAATCTGAAATCCTCAGATACGGGGCTGCTGGGGTTCTTTACTTCTTCCATTTCCGGTTATTACGGAGTGCTGGTGGAATCCATGTACAGGGAATGCAAGAAGCATGGATACGGAATGGAGATTTTTATTCTGGAGGATGAGGACCTGTTTCGCTTTCTGATGGGAAAACGCGTGGACGGGGCGGTCATATTGCATAGCGGACTGAAAGAGGAGCAGGAAAAATATTTGCGGGATATGGAATTTCCGGTGGTTTATCTGGACCGGGAGATCAAAGAGCAATACGCCTCCAGCGTATTGCTTGACTCATACAGGGGAGGACGGATGGCGGCGGAATATCTGTATTCACTGGGACACCGGAGAATACTGGAGCTCAGCGGCGTGGACTATACTTATGACGGCCAGATGCGCCAGATGGGCTTTGAGGACTGGCTGCGGGAGAAGGACTGTCCGGTGCCGCCGGACTATGTTCTGAAGTGCTATTTTGACAGATGGATTGCTTACAGGGAGATAAAAGCCTTCCTGAATAAGGGATTGCCGCTGCCGGAGGCGGTATTTGCCGCCAATGATGACAGTGCTTTCGGCTGTATCAAGGCCTTGCAGGAGGCAGGATATTCCGTGCCGGAGGATATCAGTGTCCTGGGATGCGATGATATTGAGCTGAGCCAGTGGTATACGCCCGCGCTGACAACCATTCAGACACATATTGTGGAGCAGGGGAGCCTGGCCATACGGGAACTGGCAGGCCTGGTCAGAGGGGATAAGGAGGGAGAAATTCATACCATTGAGGGGGAGCTGATCCAGAGAAAGTCCTGCAGGAAAGCAGGCAGGATACAAATACCGGCACAGAGCATGTAAAAGCCCACGGAAGCAGGCTGTGCGCCGCGAAACAACAGGGGGCAATTTTCACAACAAGAGGGGAGACCAGAGAAGGCCCCTTTTTTTGTTGTAAAAAATCACAAATGCCATACAACACATTTATAGTGTTTGCACAAAAGTGAAAAAACAAAAACGTTTTTGTTGACATTAGTCCCAAGTGGGTATATACTACACAATAACAAAAACGTTTTTCTAAAAACGCAAAAAGTAAAGATGCACAAAATCCGTGTGATAAGGCGCAGAACCGGATGGTAACAGATGTGCCGGTCGGGGCGACGCATGGATAAACGGAGGGAAGAATGATTCGTATTCTGGCAATCGGAAACAGCTTTTCACAGGACGCCACACACTATCTGCATCAGATCGCGGCTGCGGACGGCGTGGAGAGCAGGGTGGTCAATCTGTATATCGGAGGCTGCAATCTCGAACGGCACTGGCACAATATCCGTACGGGTTCGGAAGAATATCTGTACGAGCTGAACGGGCAGTCCCAGGAACGCTATGTATCGGCAAACCATGTGCTGGAAGAGGAAGAGTGGGATTTCATTGTGACGCAGCAGGCGAGCCATGACAGCGGATGGCCGGACACGTATGAGCCGTTTCTCGGATATATGATGGAATATGTGCGGAGGCATCGGCCCGGGGCAAAGATGTATCTGCAACAGACCTGGGCTTATGAGACAGACAGTACCCACGACAGATTTGTGCGCTATCACAATGATCAGCAGGAGATGTATGAGCGTCTCAGCGCTGCATATAAAGGGGCGTCCGAACGAAGAAATATTCCGCTGATTCCCTGCGGCAGCGTGATTCAGACGCTGCGGGGGGAGGCTCCTTTCCGATATGGGGAAGGCGGGCAGTCCCTTTGCAGAGACGGATTCCATATGAGTTATCTGTACGGGCGCTATGCGTTGGCCGCCTCCTGGTACAGGACCTTGACGGGGCGTCCGTTAAAAGGAAATGTCTATGTGCCGGAGCGTGATGTGGCGACGGAAGAGACGGCGGTGCCGGAGCTGCTGGAATTGATTAGAAAAGTGGTGGATGGAGTAATCCCGGACATGCGGAGCCTGTGAGCGGGAAGCCGGCGGGGCTGCGAAAGAGGGAACCGGGACGGGAAGCGGATGTCCGGCCCGCCGGGACGGCGGGGCCGCGAAAGAGGGAACCGGGACGGGAGGCGGATGCCCGGCTCGCCGGACCAGCGGCGGGGGTGAAAGATGGAATCGGGAGGCGGTGCAATATGAAAAGAACAAAATACCTGCTGGCGGGAGCGGCTATAATCCTGTGCTGCGGAGCAGGTCTGTGTGCCTGCGGGAAAGCCGGGGAGGAACCGCAGACACAGGTGACAGAACAACAGGAGCAGACAGAGCGGCAGGCGGAGGAAGAACGCGCGCAGGAGGAAGGAGACGCAGTGACGCAGCAGAACAGGGATATGCGGTCGGGGGAAGGGATTCTGCCCGGCAGAGAGGGATATCATCTGGAGAGTTTTGGGGAAAACGTCTGGTTTTTTGCCCCGGAGGATGATCCGGAGGATGTTTCGAGGGAATTGTCGGAGCTGTGGGGCAGGCAGGAGACCAATCAGTTTGGAGATGCCAGATATTCGGTCTATTTTCTCCCCGGGGAATATGATGAAAAAGTTCAGCCCAGGGTGGGATTCTACATGCAGGTGGCCGGACTGGGGGCCATGCCGGACGATGTGTCTCTCTATACGGTGGGATGCGATGCCAGATGGCTGGGGGACAACAACAATCATAACGCCACCTGCAATTTCTGGAGAGGAGTGGAGAATCTTTCGGCCAGAAGTTATGTGACATGGGCTGTATCCCAGGCCACTTTCATGAGGCGGGTCCATCTGGAAAAGACCATGTACCTTCATGACAATTACGGGTGGGCCAGCGGCGGTTTTCTGTCCAACAGCAAAGTGGACCTGGCGGTAAATTCCGGCAGTCAGCAGCAATGGTTATCCAGAAACTGTGACTGGAACACCTGGATCGGTGAGAACTGGAATATTGTGTTTGCCGGTATTGAAGAGGGGAAAACCCCGGCAGGAACCTGGCCGGAACACGCTTATACGGATGTTCCGGAAGTGGAGGAAATCAGGGAGAAGCCCTTTTTGGCCTATGATCAGGAAAAAGGCTTCGGCGTATATGTGCCGCCGACCCGGACAGGGGCCGTGGGAGTGGACTGGACGCCGGGAGAGTTTGTCCCCATGGAGGAATTTTACATAGCGAAACCTTTCTCGGACACCGCGGAGACCATGAACGAGGCACTGCGGGCGGGGAAACATTTATTCCTGACACCGGGGATTTATCAGCTGACGGCCCCTGTTCTGGTAGAACGGGAGGGAACCATAGTGCTGGGCAGCGGCCTTGCAACCCTGCGTTCCATGGAGGGCAATGCGTGTATGGAGGTGGCAGGCAACGCGAAGGTGACACTTGCGGGTATTCTCTTCGACGCGGGCCCCGGAGAGACGGAGTATTTGCTGAAAGTGGGCACGGAGGGGGAGGACGCCGGGGAAAACGGCGATCATACCCGGACCTTGCTGGCAGACCTGTTTTTCCGGGTGGGCGGTGCCAAAGAGTATCGCACGGACGTGAAATGCTGCGTGAAGCTGTGCCAGAGCGACATTACAGGCGATAACTTCTGGGTGTGGAGAGCCGATCATGGCTCGGGCGTAGGCTGGGATGAGAACCGGGCGGCAAACGGTATAATGGTATCCGGTGATCGTGTGAGGATTTATGCGCTGATGGTGGAACATTTCCAGGAATACCAGACGATATGGGAAGGGGAAAACGGAGAGATCATCTTTTACCAGTGCGAGATTCCCTACGATGTGCCGGACCAGGAGAGCTGGCAGAGCCATGAAGGCACAGTCAACGGTTTCGCGTCCGTCAAGATTGCCGATTCTGTGAAAAGCCATGAGGCGTGGGGGCTGGGGATCTATCTCTACAACCGGGACGCGGAAGTGGAGCTTCACAGCGCCATGGAGGTACCGGAGAATACGGAGGACATCCGGGTACATAATATCTGTACCGTGATGATTACGGGGAATCCCGGCATGAGTCATATCATCAATGAGGAGGGTGACGCGGTGACGCATGGAGGGGCCAGAGCCGTGATCACAGAGTGGAATCAGAGTAAGGAAGCCCCTGAGAATTAGAAACTGATTGTTACAGGCGCGGCATATAACGGCCGAAACCTTGCCCCAAAATAAACCTGCGGGATGAGAGGCAGGGGTCTGTACTCAATAGAAATGGAGGAAATTATGAAAGCAAAGAAAATCTTAGGTCTGTTACTTGCGGTTACCATGACTGTCGGAACGATGACAGCCTGCGGGAACGGAGGGAACGATCAGGCTGCGGGGGGAACCCAGGCAGGCAGCGGGCAGCAGAGCCAGCAGGAGAGTCAGGGCGGCGCGGATGCGGGCAGTGACAACGCCGGGAACGGTGAAACAGAAAACACAACTCCCTTCTACATGACACTTGATCCCAACGTAAGTGGGGAAATCGATATTATGACCTGGTCCGGAGACGGTCTCTATCATGCGGATATGGGGCATTGGGACGCTGATGAACAGGTGGATCTCACGGGCAGCAATGTTGCGATGGTATATGCCATGGCAAAAAAGTTCAATGAGATGTATCCCAACGTCAAAATCAATCTGTACGCGAAGTCCGGCAACGAGAACGGCAATGACACTTCCTGGGATCAGGAGCTGGAGAATTTTAAGGCGGAGCATGGAAAATATCCCGATATTTACTGCTCAGTCGCTCTTCCCAAGGATGTCTCAAAGGGCATGGTGGCGGATATGTCGGTCTATGCGGACGATCCCCTGTACCAGTCGTTCAACAGTTCCATCATGGGAATGATGAATTACTATGGCGTACAGGCCGGGCTTCCCCAGTACATGATTCCCTGGGGCGTCTATGTGAACAGAGAGCTGGCGGAGGTAAATAATATCGACGCGCCCGATCCCGACTGGACCATCGATGAGTATACGGATTTTGTCACCTCAGCCAACAACACTACTTTCTGGGGACTGATTTACGGCGATTCCGCCAGCAAATTTATCGGTACCGGGACCGACACCGTGAACGCGGCGCTGAAAGAGGATACGGAGTTCAACATTGCTTCCGAGCAGGTTATGAGTCTGCTGGATTATATCCCTCAGTGGTCCTCCTCCGAGGTCTGGTCCAAGAGGAATGAGGGAGCCATCGACGACGCGATCATGGAAGACGGCGGTTGGTGGAGCTATAAGTTTTTCTGCAAGAATTATGTCCTGACAAACGCCGGAGACCCCTGGTTTTTCAACTCAGCGGCGCTGGGACAGAACGAGGATGGCACCTGGCCGGAGAATGCCGTACAGTCCGGCGACTGGGATATCTATCCCAGACCCTCCACAGATTACCGCGGCAACAATGTGGGCATTGTAATTGATCCGATGGCGCTGCACAACTACGCGATGGACGATGGCGATCCTGCCTTAAGTGACGCGGAGAAGGCGAAGATGGACCTGGCCTATGCCTTTGGCTCCTATTGGTGCGGTTCCACTGACGCGATGCAGGCCAGAGCCGACCAGATGTACAATGACAACGGAACCATGAAGACGGCCCTGAATGATTCTTTCCCGCTGGTTACCGGCGCGGAGTTTGACAAGCAGATGGAGATCTGGTATACGGGCGGCGGTCATGCCCGATTTGCGGATGAGAATCTGATGCCCGGATTCCAATATGTGTTGAAGCTGTGGGAAGATGGGGCTATCTACGATTATTCCGACAAGTGCTATCCCTGCAAGATTATGGTTGACGGCAGCGAACTTCATTGTCTGAATGAGTGGAACAATATGACCAACTCGGAGATTTCCGGTGTGGGCGAGACTGATCCCAGCTGGCTTGACACGGTAAAGGCGAATCTGCCGGAGTGGAACACGAAGTCCAAGGAGAGACTGGCAGAGGCGCAGGAGAATCTGAAGAACGGCCTGGAGACATACTATGGATTATCCGGTCTGTAAAGAAAGCGGAATGCCGGAGGCAGGAAGGTCAAAATAAGCAGTTGAAGGAGGGCTTGTATAAGCCCTTCTTCGTCAAAAAGGAGCACATTCATGAAGGCGACAAAGACGGAGATTTTAAAAAAGGGAATCATATGGGCTGCTCTGTTTCTAGTGTGCGGCGGCGGTCTCTATCTGATCTTCAATATGAACCATGCCGAATATGTGGAGGATGTCAGTTCCGGGGAACTGAGGCAGGCCTATGAACTTCTGTCCAATTCGCTTGTCTCTTCAGACTACATGTATACGGACTACCTGATGTATCTGGATCAGGATTACGGCGTCGGAGAGTATACGGCGTCCCCGGCCGGAGAGGCGGAACGCTATGCGCCCACGGAGAACCAGCCTGCGTATGAGGGCGCTGCCGTAGTGCTCGGATACGGGGAGAGCGCTGCGTACAGAATAAATGTGGACAGGGCCGGGGTGTATTATCTGGCGGCGGATTATTATTCCGCAGGAAATTCTTATCTGGATTATACGGTGGAAGTGAATATAAACGGCGAGGCACAGTACCAGGAGTGGAAGACGGTGGAGCTTTCCCTGTATTGGCAGGATTCGACGGATGAATATGGGAAGGACCGCTATGGCGATGAAATCGCGCCCGCGCAGGAGAGGGTAAATCAGTGGAATCATACCTTCCTGTATAACAATACCTATTCCTCCACACATCCTCTGCTTGCTACCCTGGAGGCGGGGGAGAATGTGATTACCCTGACCAATCGTTCCAATGACGGTCTGGCGCTGGGAACTCTGTATGTGGAGGCACCGGCAGGGGAAATACCTGCTTACGAGGAGTATTGCAGGCAATATGTGAATGAGCGGCCCGTGGCAAAACCGGATACCATTTTAGTAAGCGCCACGGAATATACCGTAAAAAACTCAGCGGAAATCATTTATAAGTCGACGGCGAACCCGGCCATGACGCCTTATGACGCGGAGTATAAGCTGCTCAATACGCTGTCCTGGACCAAGCCGGGCAACGAGATCAGTTATGAACTGGAGGTGGGGACCAGCGGTTTGTACAAACTGGGTTTCCATTATATGAACGAAAAGGAAGAGTTCAATTCCTATGAGAGCATCCGGATTGACGGGGAGGTTCCCTTCCGGGAGCTGGCGTGTTACGCGTTTCCTTACAGCAATGGCGGATGGGCCAACGAAGTGCTGTCCGATAAAGAAGGGAATCCGTATTATATCTATCTGTCCGCCGGAACTCATATTTTGACCATAAAGACGGAGATGGAACCGGTGATGGAAGCATGGCGGTATGGTCAGCTGATCGCGGAGCATGTGACACAGTTCTCCCTGGATATCAAGAAAATATCCGGTCAGGATGCCGACAAATACAGAACCTGGAAAATGACACAGTATATTCCGGAGATACCGGATTATCTGGCGGCGTATAAAACGATCATCCGGCATGTGCGGTATCTGCTGCAGAATGAATCGGAATTTGGAATCAACGGCGCGCTTTTGAGCTACCTGGACAAGGCGGAAGTGTTTATTGACGATATGGCGGAATATCCGGATGAGATCGCGCTGTATATCCCCAGTCTGACAGGAGCGGACAATTCGGTGCTGGTGGCGGTGAGTAAGTTTACGTCATCCATTATGAATGTCAATTTCTCATTGGATACGATCTGCGCCTTTGGCGAGGATAAAATGCCCAGAGCGGAAGCAGGCGCTTTTGCCAGAATAGGGGACGGCATTCAGTCTGTTTATTACTCCTTTGTCTCAGAGAAATATAATACGGACACGGCCCGGGAGGATGAACTGACGATCTGGGTGTCCAGAGCTCTGACCCATGTGGACCTGCTGCAAAAACTGGCGGACACGGAGTTCACTCCGCAGACCGGAATCAAAGTCAGGATTTCCGTGATGCCGGACGCCAATAAGCTGACGCTGGCCTGCGCGGCGGACGAGACGCCGGACATCGCGCTGGGACTGAGCTCCCATATGCCCTTTGACCTGGCTTGCCGGGGCGCTCTGTACGATATGACACAGTATGACGACTATTGGGAAGTGTCAAACCGTTTTGTGGCGGGCGCGCTGGTGCCCTATGTCTATAACGAGGGCGTTTATGCCATGCCGGAGACGCTGGACTTTGACGCGGTGATCTATCGTACGGATATATTCGAAAACCTGGGGCTGGAGGTGCCGGACACCTGGGAGGAGCTGATTGAGCTGCTGCCAAGTCTTCAGCGTTATGGTATGAATTTCTATCACAATATTTCCTCCGGTGTGGGCTATAAATGGTTTTATCAGACAACGCCCCTGATATTCCAGAACGGCGGGACGCTGTACGCGGAGGACGGAACGGTGACGGCGATCGACCAGCCGGGCGCGGTCAAGGGCCTGCGGCGTCTGGGCGAGCTGTTTGTGGCATACTCGTTGGATACCCAGGTGCAGGAGTTCTTTAATTCCTTCCGATATTCCGTGCTGCCGATTGGCATAGTGGATTCCAACACCTATGTGCTGATTAAAAACGGAGCTACCGAGCTGGAAGGGCAGTGGAAGCTGGCTCCCTATCTGGGAACCGTGCAGGAGGACGGCAGCATCAACCGCAATTTCGTGGCGAACGGCAGCGGAGGCGTTATCTTCGCGGACACCGCGATGCCCGATGAGGCCTGGGAGTTCATGAAATGGTGGACCAGCACGGAAACCCAGGTGGAATACACCTACACACTGCGTTCCACCTATGGCGACACTTATTTCTGGCTGCCGTCCAATGTGGAGGCTCTGGAACAGGCTCCCATTGACCAGGAGGATAAGCAGATTATCCTGGAGATGGTGCAGCAGCTTCGGGATGTGTCCAGGACGCCGGGACAGTACCTGCTGGAACGCTCCATATCCGATATCTGGAATGCCATGGTGTTTGACGGGACCTCCGCCCAGGTGGCGGCGGACGAGAAGGTCATTGCCATTAACCGGGAAATCACGAAAAAAATGAAGGAACTGGGATATTATGACGAAAATGGAAATTGCCTGAAGGAGTATGTAATCCGGGATATAGACTGGATACAGCAACAGATGGACAGCGCGAAAAGAGGAGGTGATCAGGCATGCGCCAGATGACAGCGGGAAAAAAGAGAAAATGGTTCACGAAAGAGGACGGCAAGGCGTATCTGATGTTACTGCCCTATATCATACTGTTTTCCACTTTTATTCTGGTTCCGGTGTTGATTGCCATGGGGTTGTCCTTTACATACTTTGATGTGATCAACAAGCCCACCTTTACCGGACTTCTGAATTATATCACCCTGTTTACACAGGACGAGGTGTTTCTGAAATATGTATTGCCCAATACCTTCCTGTACGCTCTGATCGTCGGGCCGGGGGGATATGTGATCTCCTTCCTGCTGGCGTGGATGCTGGCCCAGATTCAGCCTGTTCCAAGGACGGTGCTGGCTCTCTGCATCTATACGCCCTCCATGCTGGGCAGTGTGTTTATCGGCGTGATCTGGAAGACGATCTTTTCCGGTGATCAGTCCGGCCTGATCAACAGCGTGTTGCTCCGTATGGGACTGATTGACACACCGATTCAGTTTTTGCTCACCAGCGACTACTTTATGCTGATTATGATTATCGTGTCGCTGTGGTCGGCCATGGGCATAGGATTTTTGTCCATGATATCCGGTATTCTGAACATTGACCAGGAATTGTATGAGGCGGCCTATGTGGATGGAATCCGCAACCGTTTTCAGGAGATTATCTATATAACGGTGCCTTCCATGAAGCCCCAGATGTTCTTCGGCGCGGTGATGGCTATTGTAAACGCGTTCAACATGGGGTGGATCGGTGTCACGTTAAGCGGCGCCAATCCCACACCGGGCTACTCGGGACAGCTGATTACAAACCATATTGACGATTACGGTTTTCTACGGTATGAGATGGGGTATGCGGCGGCTATCTCCGTAGTGCTGTTGCTGGTGGTATATGCCTTTAACAAAGTGGCCGGAAGATTGTTCGGCGACAACGACTAGAGGAGGGGCAGCGATGAAAAAGAAGAAAGCGAAACGCGGCGACTTCCAGGGGTCCCGCATCAATCCCAGACATTTTTCCAAAGGGCAGATAAAATTCTATGTCATACTGATTCCGCTGGCGCTGTTTATGATTTTGCCGGTGGTCATGCTGGTCAATCGGGCGTTTATGCCGCTGGGTGAATTGTTTGCGTTTCCGCCCCACATTATAGCGCACAACCCGACCATGAACAATTTCAAAAACCTGTTCGCGCTCTCCGGCACCACCGGGGTCCCCATGCTGCGCTATCTCCTGAACTCCGTGCTGGTGACGCTGATGACAGTGCTGCTGAACCTTACGGTTACGATTCTGGGCGCGTACACTTTCGCGAAAAAGAATTTCAAGGGAAAGTCAACACTCTTTGAGATCAATCAGTTGGCGCTGATGTTTGTGCCTACGGCGGTGGCCATCTCCAGGTATCTGGTGATCACCCGGCTGCATCTCACGGACACATGGCTGGTGCATGTGCTGCCGCTGGCAGCCATGCCCGTAGGGCTGTTTCTGGTAAAACAGTTTACGGACCAGATTCCGGACGCCCTGATTGAAGCCTCCGTGATGGATGGCGCGAGGGAACTGACGATTATCCGGAAAATCATCACGCCCCTGATCCGCCCGGCGCTGGCCACCTCCATCGTGCTTACATTTCAGCAGGTGTGGATGGCCACAGAGGCCTCCAACAATTATGTAAACAATGATACCATGCGCACGCTGGCCTATTACCTGAACTCTCTTTCCACCAACAACACAGTGGCGGCGGCAGGTATGACGGCGGCGGCTTCGGTACTGCTGTTTCTGCCGAACCTCGTTATTTTTATCTGCATGCAGTCCCAGGTTATGAACACTATGAGCCATTCGGGCATCAAGTAGCATCAGAAAGGAGAGACAATGAAACAAAACAAAATGATCTATAAAATTCTATGTCTTTCGGCCGTGGTGTTTATGGCGCTGCGAACGCCTGTACAGGTGAGCGCAAGTCAGGCGACCTCCTATACATATGCCTCGGACGAGGATATGAACTGGGAGCGCACCCAGGATGCCTATCTTCCTGACAAGACAGTAACCGGGCTGGGGCTTTCCTCGCCGGAAGATCTGTTCATCGACGAAGACAATATGCTGTATATAGCGGATACCGGGAACCGGCGTGTGATAAAATATGATATCAACAGCGGACAGGTGGAGGGTATCCTGGAAAACAGCGAGATGGCGGGGCCAAGGGGCGTTTATGTGACCCGGGAAGGCGAGATCTATGTGGCCGACACGGCGGCAAAGGCAGTGCTGGTCTTTGACCGGGATTTCAACCTGATCAATAAGCTCACAAGGCCGGATGCTCCGATTTTTGCGGATACCAACTATGAACCCAAGCGTATTGCGGTGGATGGGGGCGGAAATATCTATCTGATCAGCGAAGGGGTCTACAACGGCGTGATCCAGCTGGCAAAGACCGGTGAATTTCTGGGTTATTTCGCGGTAAATGACGCGGACCTCACATTCTCGCAGAGACTGCAGCAGATGATTTTCACAAGGGAGCAGCTGGCGAATCTGGTGGATATCAATCCCACCGTTTTTGCCAATGTGTTTGTGGACAGGGATGGGATTGTCTATACGGCCACCAGCGGCACCAACCGTAACGGCATGAAGAAGCACAGCACCAACGGCGGGAATATGTTCAAAACGGATGTGTGGTCCTATGATAACCTGACGGATGTATATGTGGATCACAGAGGTCTGATTTATACCAGTTCCGCCTCGGGCTATATTGATATTTACTCCAAGAACGGAGAGGAGATTTTTGCCATAGGTTCCTATGTGACGACTACGGATATCGTGGGTCTGTTTACCAGCCTGCCGTCCATTGCCGTGGATCTGGACGGCAATATCTGGGCGGTGGACGGTACCAAGGGATATCTGCAATCCTTCAAACCCACGGAGTATGCCCAGATGGTTTATACGGCCATGGACCTGTACGAGAGCGGGCTTTACGAAGAAGCCATGGAAAAGTGGAACGAGGTGCTGAGACTGAACCAGATGTCCGTGCTGGCTCATAACGGAGTGGGGAAGGCCTATCTGCACGCGGAGGACTATGAGGCGTCTCTGGAGCATTTTAAAGTGGCCAACAATAAGGAGTACTACTCCCAGTCTTTCTGGGAGGTCCGCAATAAGTGGCTTCAGAGATGGTTGGGGCCGATTCTGGGGGTAGTTGCCGCTCTGCTGGTGATCAAAAAGATCGTGAAAATCATTGACAGAAAGCATGGCGGAGAGATGGAGCGGACATGGCGGGCGCTGAAGGAAAAGGCGGGAGGACTGCCCGTCTGGAAGGATATTCTCTACGCGCTCAGGACGCCGAAACGCCCCATGGATTCTTATTATGAGATTCGCAGGTACAGGCAGGGCTCGGTGATTTCGGCGGCTGTGATCTATATGCTGCTCTTTGTGGATTTCATGGCGTATAAGACTGTAAAAGGCTTTATTTATCAGACTGTCAAGGTGGAAAACATGGACATCGGTTCCATTGTGCTGGGCTTTTTTGCCCTGCTGGGCCTGTTTATTGTCTGCAATTATCTTGTGACCAGCATCAATGACGGAGACGGCACCTTCCGGCAGATTTTCATGATCCCGGCCTACGGCCTGATGCCGGCTATGATCGCCATGCTGACGGTGACTTGTGTGTCCTACGCGCTGACCTACAACGAGTCGTTTCTGCTGACGCTGGTACTGCTCATTGGCGTTGTGTGGAGCGTTATCACCATCTTTATCGGCCTGCAGACAGTGCATGACTATACCTTTGGAGAAACGGTAAAAAGTATTGTCCTGACGGTGGTTTTCATGATTATTATAGCAGTGGTGGGAGTGATTATTTCCATCATGTGGAACAGCCTGTATACCTTCCTTACTTCCGTTGGAAAGGAGATGATCCAGAATGTTTTTTAGGAGAATGAGGCGAAACAAAGTGATGATGGCGGCGCTTTCCCTGGCTGTGGCGCTGGGGACGGCCTCCATGCAGGCCCAGGCGTATGTGCCCACCAACCGGGATACAAAGGTTGCTCCCGAGAAGGCGGAACAGACGGAAGAGAGCTTTGCGGAGTATGATCTCCTGCTGGAGACAAACACGGTAAAGTACTACTGGAGGGAGGACAGGGATATCTTTGCCATCGTGGATAAGCAGACCGGAACCTGTATCAGGACCGGCGCTGATCTGCCCTTCCCGGGGGATGTCAAGGACGCTGTGAAGGCTTTGCAGAAGGGGGACGCCTCCCCGGAGGAAATTCTGGCGGCAGCGGAAAGCTATCCCGATGACCTCAACAGTACGTATGTGGGGATTGCCAACTCTCTGATCACGGTGGAATATTATGACAGTGACAAGATCAAATATATTTCTTCCGCCTCGGAGGAGGACGCGGAATCCACATTGAGAAAGATTTCAGAGGAGAAGTATTGTCTGGAAATCCGGTTCAGGAAGCCGGAGGTGCTGATGAATGTGTATATCACGCTGGGAGAGGACCGTATTGATTACTTTATCCCCTGCGAGGAGATGACCGGCAGCGGGTTGAACAGGCTGGCCGCGGTGGAGATCACGCCCTTCCTGGGAGCCAGCGGCGGGCGCATGAACGTGATGAATCCGGATACGCTGGAGTGGGAGACGGTGGATGCTTACCGTGTGCCGGGCTATGTGCTGGTTCCCGACGGCAGCGGCAGCCTGATCCGGTTTACGCGCAACACGTCGGTGTTCAACGCCTACGAAGGGGATGTATATGGCAGGGACTATGCCACGGAGACCAACTACAGTTATGCCTATTATGACGACGTGCCGGTAAAGGACCCGGTGATGCCGGTGTTCGGCATCGCCCACGGCAACGGACAGATGGCTTTTGCCGCCTGGGCCAATGAGGGCGCGGAGTACATGGATATTATCGTCAATCCGGACGGGACCAGATCCACCAGCTACACCTGGGCTTATCCCCGATTTGAACTGAACGTGAACTACTATCAGCTCTATGATGAGCAGGGCAGCGGATTCTTTACGCAGATGGAGGAAATTTTCCATTACGATATCGACATGACATACGCGTTTCTTTTCGGGGACGGCAGCGACGGTACGCCCTCGGCCGACTATGTGGGCATGGCGAGGGTTTACCGGGAATACCTGCTTGACAGAGGGGAACTTGAGCTGCGGGAGACCCCGGAGGGAGATATTCCCATCCGACTGGATTTTATCATGGGAGACGCCAAGAGCGGCATTGTGGGAAATACCCAGGTGGTGACCACCAGGACGGAGGATGTGGAGGAGATTTTAAGCCGGGTAATGGAGCAGGGAATCACCAACATCAACGCGGGACTCATGGGGTGGCAGAAAAACGGAGAGAGCCTGTCCAGGCCGGATAAGCTGCATTTCACCGGGGCCATCGGCAGCAGACGTGACTTTGAGAAGCTGATCGGCGCATTCGCGGAGCGGGGCGTGGATATCTCGCTGTCCAGGGACACTGTCACGGTGAACAAGAAAATGGTGACTTACAATAATACGGCGGTGAAGTGTATCAGCAACTGGTATCTGAGTATCGACAAGAGGGCGATTCTTCCGGAGCATGTGCCCACCGCGCTGTTCAGCTACGGTACGCCCGAGAAGACGGCATCCTGGACGGGACAGTTTGCCCAGAAGGCAGGCGCTTTTTCCAACAGCGTCACCCTCACGGAGATGCCGCATGTGCTCACCTCCAACTGGAACCGGGACGGTGTGGTCACAGGACTGACAGAAGCCATAGAACTGTACCGGGAGACGCTGGAGGAGATCGGGCAGGAGAAGACGCTGAATCTGGAGAAACCCAATATGTATCTGTGGAAGTACACGGACCGTTATCTGCAGGCGCCGGTGGGGAGTTCCCAGTTCATTTTTGAGACGGATACCGTGCCCTTTCTGGAGATGGTGCTTCACGGAACCATGGAGGTCTACGCGCCCTACGCCAACTTCTCCTTCTATACAAAGGACTGTATCCTGCGGATGATTGATTACAATGTATCTCCGTCCTTCGTACTGTCCAAGGAGCCCTCCTATAAGCTCGGAGATACTTTTCTGGCCAATTACTATTCCACCGAGTACACTCTGTACGAAGGCATGATAGCGGATATATACAGCCAGGTCAATTCCGTGCTCAGCCAGGTGCAGGGCTTTGAGTGGACGGCCCGGCATGTGCCGGAGGACGGGGTGGTGATCAACAGCTACGGAAAAGACGGGGCGTACAAATATGTGATCATCAATTACACGGAACACGAGGTGACTTATCAGGGGACAACTGTTATGCCGGAAAGCGCGGCAGTTGTGGGAAAGGAGTGATGGACAGTGGCTGAAAAGAAAACAAACCGCGCCAAGGGCGGGCGCACAAAGGGATATGAGAGACGTCAGAACCGGCTTGGCTATGCTTTCATGGCCCCCTGGATCACGGGATTCGTGATTTTTACGCTGATTCCATTTGCTGCCACCATTTGTTTGAGCTTTTGCAATGTCAATACCAATGTCACAGGCTATGACATTACCTTTGCGGGCTGGAATAACTATTATACGGCTTTTTTCCGGAATACGGAGTTCGTTCCGGCGCTGCTGTCCTTCCTGGGAATGGTTATCCCCTACACTTTTGTCATTCTGGTCGTGTCCTTTGTCATGGCTTATCTTCTGAACAAGATTGAGGCCGGAAAAGGGCTGATGCGCACCATTTATTTTCTTCCTGTGATTATTATGTCCGGTCCTGTGATGAGCCAGATCCTGGACAAGGCGGATGAGACGGTGCAGGCGGCCCAGGGACTCTATAACGGATACGAGGGGGTATTTGTCCTGGATATGATACGCAGCTATTCCCCCCGGATCGCCTTTTTTATGGAGGGTATATTTGATCAGCTGACGATGATCCTGTGGTTTACAGGCATTCCCATCGTTCTGTTTGTCAGCGGATTGCAGCGGATCAACGGTTCTCTTTACGAGGCGGCGAAAATTGATATGGCCAACGAGTGGCAGATCCTCTGGAAAATCACGATTCCCATGATCAAGCCCACGGCTCTTGTCGCCGTGATTTTTACAATCGCGCAGCTGGGGACCTATGACACCAGCGCCATATACTCATTGATCAAGACGGCTACCAATAATACCAACGGAGGACTTGGCTTTGCGGCTACCTATTCCTGGATTTACTGCATTGTGGTTCTGACCGTCATCGGAATGGCATTCCTGATTTTCAGGGAGCGACAGGCCAAGAGAAGAGATATCTGGTAGGGGGGGCGACTATGAAGGGAAAGACAGGTACTGTTAAAAAGAAACATGATTTTAAGTGGTGGAGGAACATGATTGTCAAGGCGGCCATATACTTTGTGCTGATCTGCGTGGGCTTCGTCTATCTGGAGCCGATCTTTGAGATCATCGCCAAGACCTTTATGTCCGCGGAGGATATCATAGATCCTTCCGTGACATGGGTACCCAAAAACTTTTCGCTGAACAATCTGAAGGTGGCGAGTCAGGTGATGAAACTGGGGACCACGCTGCGCAACACCATACTGTGGTCGGCGGGCCTGGCGCTGGCGCAGACGATGGTGTCCGCGCTCACGGGCTACGCGCTTTCCCGCTATGAGTTCAAGTTCAAGAACTTCTGGCTGGTGATGATTATCCTCGCGTTTATTATCCCTACCCCCGTGACCATGATTCCCAGGCTCATGATGTTTGTATCTGTGCAGGAGGCGGCTTCCGTCCAGCTGATCGGAACGGCCATTCCCCAGGTGACAATGGCCATACTGGGACAGGGGATATTTTCCACAATCCTGATTCTGATCTTTTATACGGCGTTCAATATGATTCCCAGGGTGCTGGATGAGGCGGCTTCGATTGACGGAGCCTCCTCCATGAAAATCTTCTGGTTCATTGTGGTAAGAATGTCCGCCACCACGATTCTGGTGGTATTCCTGTTCTCCTTTGTGTGGAACTGGAACGAGACCTATATCACGGGGACGCTGCTGAGGAACAATATTGAACTGCTGCCCACCAAACTGAATATGTTCAACAATGAGTTCAGCAGCATGGCGTCGGCTCAGGGCGGCGCGTTCAGGCTGAATAAAGCCTATAAGATGGCGGCGACACTGATCTCGATCTCCCCTCTTCTGCTGCTGTATGTGTTTGTGCAGAAGCAGTTTATCCAGGGCATCGAGAACACGGGAATCACGGGAGAATAAAGCGTACCGCGGGTTTGCGGACGGGAGCATGGCGCAAAGCGTGTCCGGACGGATCAGCGAAGCGCATGGCAGAGGGACTTGCATATGAAGATATGGGAGAAGTGTGTATATGGGACAGCTTATGAGGAGGAACTTGCGTATATCGAGTCTGTCCTGAAAGAAAACCTGGATTTGTTTGTGGGGAAATATCCCCATGTCAGTGTGGGAAACTGGTATGGCGCGGAGGAAAATGTGCTCTGGACCTCATCCTTTTTTGTGGGAATGTGTTTTCTGGCCTATGAACACACAGGGGACGGGATTTTTCTGAAATATGAGCGGGAACACCTGGACAGCTTCCGGGACAGACTTGACAGGAGGCGTGGAATAAGTCATGACCTTGGATTCCTCTATACCCTGTCCTGCGTGGCCGACTATAAGGTGACGGGGAACCCCAGGGCGCGGGAGATTGCCCTGGACGCGGCGCAGGTTCTGACAGAGCGCTATAATGAGAAGGGAAAGTACATACAGGCATGGGGGGACATGGGCATCCGATATCCGGATGTGAAGATCATCATTGACACCATGCTGAACCTGCCGCTGCTGTACTGGACCGGGGAGCCGGACAAGATGAAGATGGCGGAAAACCATGCGCGCACGTCGGCAGCGACGCTGGTGAGGCCTGATTACTCCACCTATCACACATACCTGATGAATCCGGAAACCGGGGAGCCCGTCTGCGGCAAAACCCACCAGGGGTACGCGGATGAGTCCACCTGGGCCCGGGGGCAGGCGTGGGCGGTATATGGGTACGCGCTGTCTTACAGATATACCGGGGACCCCGCTTTCCTGTCGGTGGCAGGAAACGCGGCCAGGGTATTCAAAGAGAACCTGCCCTCGGATCTGGTTCCCTATTGGGATTTTACATTCACGGACCAGAATCCGGACATCCGCGATACATCCGCCGCAGGCATTTATGTCTGCGGGCTGCTGGAGCTGTGCAATTATGTGGAGGAGGGGGAGGCGCGGGAATATCTGAGGCTGGCGGAGGCCATCATGAAGAGCCTGCGGGAGAAATATACCACAAGGGGCCGGGAACATGTGAACGGGACACTGACGGAGGGGATGTACCATCGCCACGACGGGCAGGAGGAGTGTACCATCTGGGGTGATTACTTCTATATGGAAGCATTGATGAGACTGACAGGGGATTGGAGGCCCTACTGGTAGTGAGAGAGTTAAGAACACGGGACGACCTGGCGCTGCTGCTGCTTGACTGGATTCGTCCTTTAAGGAAATGGTACAGTGCGGGCGGGGCCCGGCTGAAGGTAGGAAATACCTCGGCCCACTACGGGGAAAACTCTATCCGGATGGAGGGATATTCCAGAGTGCTCTGGGGGCTGGGGCCTCTCTTTGCCGGGGAAAACGGGCGGCTGCCGCAGGAGGCAAAAGCGGAAATCGCGATGTGGCAGGAGCTTACCAGAAAGGGACTGATCCATGGCACTGATCCAGGGCATGAAGAGTACTGGCAGGATGTGGAGGACTATGATCAGAAAATGGTGGAGATGGCGGCGGTGGCCAATGCCATCCTGCTGGCCCCCGGGGTTTATTGGGAACCGCTCAGCGAGACCCAGAGACAGAATGTATTCCGGTGGCTGAGCGGAATCAACAGCCGCCGGGTGCATGCCAACAACTGGAGATTTTTCCGGGTGCTTGTCAATATTCTGTTCCAGAAGCTGGGACTGCCCTACAGCGAGGACTGTTTGCGGGATGACCTGGGGGTGGTGGAGCGCTGCTATGAGGGGGATGGCTGGTATTTTGACGGACATCCCGGGCAGAAGGATTACTATATTCCGTTTGCCATGCACTATTACGGATTGATTTACGCGCGGCACATGGAGGACAGAGAGCCAAAGTACTGTGAGCAGCTGAAAAAGAGGGCCGGAGAATTTTATCGGGATTTTGTGTACTGGTTCGGCCGGGACGGCAGGGAGGTGCCCTATGGACGGAGTCTCACCTACAGATTCGCCCACAGCGCAGTGTTCGCGGCCATGGCCTTCGCGGGAGCGGAGGTCCCCATGGGGCAGCTCAAGTCGCTGGTGCTGGAGAATATGAGGTATTGGGGAGAGCAGCCGATCTTTGATCCGGGCGGCATCCTGACCATCGGGTACCAGTATCCGAATCTGATCATGAGCGAGCGCTATAACGCGCCGGGCTCCCCCTACTGGAGTTTCAAGACCTTTCTGGCGCTGGCGCTTCCCGGGGAGCATCCTTTCTGGAAGAGTCAGGAGACGCGGCCGGAGTTTGAGATTCAAAAGTGTTTAAGGCATCCCAACATGATCGCTGTCCATGAGGACAGCGGGCATGCGCTTCTCTATCCTACCGGTCAGAAATCTCCCAATTTTGGCAATACGGTGGCGAAGTACCAGAAGTTTGTCTATTCCAACCGCTTTGGCTTCAGTGTGTCCAGGGGCACCGGACTGGAGGACGGAGCCTTTGACAATACCCTGGCGGGGACTTTGGCCAGAGAAGATTTCTGGAGAATGCGTCAGGACGCGGAGAGATTTGAAGTGACGGAGGAATATACGAGAACATTGTATGAACTTCTTCCGGGCGTAAGGGTGGAGAGCGTTATCATTCCGCTGGAACAGGGGCATGTGCGGGTCCATTATGTGCTGGCGGAGAGAGGGGCAAAGCTGGCGGACGGCGGGTTCGCGATTCCGCTGGAGGAAGGGGAAAGACATGCGGCTCCTTCCATGGTGGAACTTACGCGGGAGAGCTGCCGATGCGCATTTCCCTGGGGAAGAGCGGGAGCGGTGTGCCTTGCGGGGGAGGGCAGGGCCAGACAGGTCATCCCCTTCCCCAACACCAACCTCATGTACGGGATCACGCTGATTCCCACGGTGTGTTATGAACTGGAGCCGGGCGAATATGGCATAGCGGATTATTTTTACGGAGACGGGTGCCTGGGGCCGGGCGGAGAAGAGACTCCCGGGGTTGACCTGACGGGGGATGCCATCTGTATTACATACCGGGGAAAGACGCGGCGGATCACAGGAAAACAGTGGCTGTGAACCACAGCGATTTGGAATGGGAGGAACAGAGATGGAGAGATGGGCAAGAGCAAAGTATCAGCCGGTTCTTCCGCTGGGGGAGGACGGACGGCGCGTCACGGGCAGCAGGGAGCACATCCGGCTTTCTAAAGAGGCGGCCAGGGAAGGCATGGTGCTGCTGAAAAACCAGGGAAATGTGCTGCCTCTGGCCAGGGGCAGCAGGGTGGCGCTGCTCGGGAAGGCAACCTTCGACTATGTGAAGGGAGGGGGCGGAAGCGGAGATGTGACAGTGGCCTACACCCGCAACCTGTACGAGGGGTTAAAGGAAAAGGCCGGTCATGTGGAAATCTTTGAGGAGCTGGCTTCCTTTTACAGAGAGAATGTGAAGGAACAGTACGCCCGGGGCAGAGGACCGGGGATGACGGTGGAGCCCGCGCTGCCGGAGGAACTTCTGAAAAAGGCCAGGGCTTTTACGGATACTGCCATTATCAGTATCTGCCGGTATTCCGGCGAGGGCTGGGACCGGAAGAGCGTGTATGACAGGGAAAAGAAGGCGGAGGCCGCGGTGATTGCCGGGCAGGAAGAGAAGCGGGAAGACCGGGACGAAGTGTTTGAGGACGGTGACTTTTACCTGACCCATGGGGAGAAGGCCCTGGTAGAAGCGGTAAAAAATCTGTTTCCCAGAGTAATCGCGGTGCTGAATGTGGGCGGCATGGTGGACACGGACTGGTTTGCCCGGGAGGATAAGATCCAGTCCGTCCTGATGGCCTGGCAGGGAGGCATCGAGGGCGGGCTGGCGGCGGCGGAGCTGCTCATCGGGGAGGAAAACCCCAGCGGCAAGCTGTCGGATACCTTTGCCAGGAGGCTGGAGGACTACCCCTCCACTTACAATTTCCACGAGTCGGATGACTATGTGGACTATACCGAGGATATCTATGTGGGATACCGCTATTTTGAGACCATTCCCGGAGCGGCGCAGAAGGTGAACTATCCCTTCGGCTTCGGACTGTCCTACACGAAGTTCACGCTTTCCATGCCCCAGGTGGAAAAGAGGGGGCATCATCTGCGGGTGGTGGTGGATGTGTGCAACTTCGGAGAGAGGGCGGGAAAAGAGGTGGTGCAGGTCTACTACAGCGCTCCCCAGGGCAGGCTGGGAAAACCCGCCAGAGTGCTGGTGGCCTTTCAGAAGACAAGGCTGCTGCAGCCCGGGGAGACCCAGACGGTGGTGCTGCGGTTCAATATAAACGATATGGCGTCCTACGACGATCTGGGCAAGGTGGCGAAATCGGCCTATGTCCTGGAGCGGGGGGAATATCATTTTTACGTGGGCACATCCGTGCGGGACACGGTGGAGAGCAACTATGTGATGGTACAGGAGGAAGACGAGGTAACGGAGCAGCTTTCTCCCAAAATGGTTCCCACCCAGCTTGGCAGGCGTATGCTGGCGGACGGCAGCTTTGAGGAGCTTCCCCAGGGCGAACCTGTGGACACGGACGCAAGCGTATTTCCGTCCAGGCTGTCGGAGAAGGAGACCAGCGGGGTCACGCCGGTGGTAAGACATCGCGACAGTTACCCGCTGTGGGGGAATGTGGATCACAGGCCCAAGCTGATAGACGTGGCGGAGGGCAGGATGTCCCTTGAGGACTTTGTGGCCCAGCTGCCCGATGAGCAGCTGGCGGAGCTTCTGGGCGGGCAGCCCAACACCGGCGTGGCCAACACCTTCGGCTATGGCAACCTGCCGGATTACGGCGTACCCAATATCATGACCGCGGACGGACCTGCCGGGGTGAGAATCGCCCCGCAGTGTGGGATCTGCACCACCGCATGGCCCTGTTCGTTTCTGCTGGCCTGTACCTGGAATCCGGAGCTGGCGGAGCAGATCGGGGCAGCGGGCGGCGCGGAGGCCAGGGAAAACAATATCGGCGCGTGGCTGACCCCGGCGGTGAATATTCACCGGAGCCCCCTCTGCGGCAGAAACTTTGAGTATTATTCCGAGGACCCCTATCTGACGGGAAAGATGGCGGGGGCCATGGTGACAGGAATCCAGAGCAACCATGTGGCGGCCACGGTGAAGCATTTCGCCCTGAACAACAAGGAGACAAACCGCAAGGAAAGCGATTCCCGGGCTTCCGAGCGGGCCATACGGGAGATTTATCTCAAGGCCTTTGAGCGGATTGTCAGGGAGGCGAAGCCCTGGAGCATTATGTCTTCCTACAATATCATCAATGGGTGTCGGGCCTCTGAGAACAGAGAATTGCTGGAAGACATCTTACGCGGCGAGTGGGGCTTTGAGGGGATGGTGACCACGGACTGGTGGACCAGCGGCGAGCATTACAAGGAGACAAAGGCGGGAAACGATGTCAAGATGGGACGCGGTTATCCGGAAAGACTTTTGGAGGCCGGGAAAAGAGGGGCGCTCACAAGGGATGAGATGGAAATATGCGCCCGGAGAATCCTGGGGCTTATTTTGAAAATAGATTGACGAAGGTCAGGTGAGGAGAATAAAGGCATGGAAAATGTGAGAATTGTGACAACGGACTGGAAACAGGGAAAGTTCTGGCAGGAGCGGGAAGCCGCCGTGACTGTCCCGACGGACGCAGTCCATATGCTGAAGGTTTATCCAGAACTTCGGGAGCAGGAGATCGAGGGCTTCGGAGGCGCTTTCACAGAGGCGGCGGCCGAGACTTTCGCGGGGCTGACGGATGAGGCGAAAGAAGAATTTATGGAGGGATACTTTGGCGAGAACGGTCTGCGCTATGTGCTGGGACGGATGCATATGAACAGCTGCGATTTCGCGCTGGGAAATTATACGTATGTGGAGGAGGGAGACGAGGATCTTCATTCCTTTGATATTTCTCATGACAGAGCGAGGATTATTCCCATGGTAAAACAAGCCATGGAACACAGTACGACAAAAAATTTCGGAATTCTGGTCTCTCCCTGGTCTCCGCCCGCTTATATGAAGACAAACGGGGAGATGAACCACGGCGGGAAGCTGCTGGATGCCTGCCGGAAGCTGTGGGCGGATTATTATGTAAAGTATCTGCTGGAGCTTGAAAAGGAAGGCCTGCCGGTTCGATATGTGACTGTGCAGAATGAGCCCGAGGCGGTGCAGACATGGGACTCCTGTATCTATTCGGCGCAGGAGGAAGGGCGCTTTGCTGTGGATGATCTGGCTCCCGCCCTGAGAGAGGCCGGATTGGGGGATATACAGATCCTGATCTGGGACCACAACAAGGAAAATATGTATGACAGAGCCAGGGAGAGCTTTTCGGTGCCGGGATGCCGGGATGTGGTCAGCGGCGTGGCTATGCACTGGTATACGGGGGACCACTTTGACGGGATACGGGCGGTTAAGAAAGCCTATCCGGAAAAGAGAATCTTTTTCACGGAGGGCTGTGTGGAGTATTCCCGATTTGCCGATTCGGGCGAAGTTCAGAAGGCGGAAATGTACGCCCATGATATGCTGGGAAACCTGAAAGCGGGGACGGAGGCCTGCTTCGATTGGAACCTGCTGCTGAACGAAGAGGGAGGGCCTAACCATGTGGGGAATTTCTGCGCCGCTCCGGTGATGGGCGTGAAAAAGGGAGGTATTGAAAAGCGTCTCCCCTATTATTATATCGGCCATTTCAGCAGGTACGTCAGACCCGGCGCGAGAAGGATATTGACCAGCTGCTTCACGGAGGATCTGGAAACGCTGGCTTTTCAGAACACAGACGGCAGCCGGGCCGTGGTGCTGCTGAACCGCACGGAAAAAGACATACCGGTCAGCCTGGTTGAAAACGGAGAGGGGATCTGTCTGGAGAGCGGGGCCCATACGATCTGCACGGTCATTCTGGAGTGAAAGGCAGCTTACAGAAAAAGGAACAAGGCATGAAAAAAATAACAGGGGCGGTTCTGGCAATACTAATGATGGTTTTGCTGGGCGCATGTGGGAATGAGATGAATGAGACGCAATTTCTGAAAGTGGAAAACGGAAAGCTGGTAGACGGAGAAGGCAGGGAGGTTTTGCTGCGCGGCGTGAATCTGGGCGGATGGCTGGTACAGGAGAGCTGGATGTGCCCCGTCAACGGCAGGGACAGGGAATGGGCCAATCTGGATACATTGAATCTTCTGGAGAGCCGTTTTACCGATGAACAGGTACAGACCATTATAAATACCTATCAGGAGAATTGGATTACGGAGGAAGACATCCGGATTATCTCTGAAAAGGGCTGCAATGTAGTGCGCGTACCTTTCTGGTACCGGAATTTCATGAAGGATGAGCAGGGTACCTGGATCGCGGAGAACCCCGATGAAAACCCCGGGTTTCAGAGGCTGGACTGGATCGTGGAAACCGCGGAAAAATACGGCATGTATGTGATATT
Source organism: uncultured Acetatifactor sp. (assembly GCA_910583845.1). Lineage (GTDB taxonomy): Bacteria > Bacillota > Clostridia > Lachnospirales > Lachnospiraceae > Acetatifactor. The sequence goes on along the minus strand of CAJUAB010000025.1, from coordinate 31,893 downwards.
GGATATGCACGGCTGTCCGGGGGGACAGAGTATGGATCACTCCTGCGGGACTCTCGGCGAAAACAGGCTCTACACAGACGAGAGCTGTCAGGCGGCCATGGAGACGTTGTGGGTTGCCATTGCGGAGAGATACAAAGACCGTTATGCCGTGGCGGCTTATGACATTATGAACGAGCCTCAGAACAATGGGGGCTATGAGGGGGAAAACAGTTATGACCCCTGGCAGAGTGAGTCGTGGCAGCTGTCCAATCAGATCTATGACCGGATGATCAAGGCGATCAGAAAAGTGGATGAGAGGCATGTCATAACGGTGGAGGGAATCTGGAGGGTATCCAATCTGCCGAATCCGGTGGTCAAGGGATGGACCAATATGATGTACCAGCTTCATTTATATGACGATGACGCCGGTTTCCGGCAGTGGACCCGGGCTCTGACCCAGGTGGCGCGGGCCTATGACGTGGCTCCCTATATAGGGGAGTTCCAGAATCTGAACGGGCTGCAGATCTGCAATGAGAATGCGGTGAACTGGACCACCTGGACTTACAAGGGAACCAACAGAAATGTGGGAACATTTTTCTGGTATTACGGAGAGCCGGAGATTGCGGATTGCGCCAATGACACCTATGAGGAGATTCTGGAAAAGTGGGGAGAGCCGATCCGCACGGAAAACTTTGCGGAGCAGAAGACGGTGACGGACTGTATAGAAGCGCACACGGCACCGGAGCAATAGGACCGGCAGCGGAGGATTCAGGACGCCGGAATCCATGCGGGGCGCGGATCTGGATGATAAGGGGATGGGACTTTGAAAAGAACTACGATAAAAGATGTGGCAAAACGGGGCGGGGTTTCCATCACCACGGTATCCCATGCCCTGTCCGGAGGCGGTGCTTTGAAGCAGGAGACCAGAGACCGGATCAGAGAATTGGCCGAACAGATGAATTACATGCCCAACCGGAGCGGCCAGAACCTGAAATCTGTCAGGACCGGGGTGATAGGTCTGTATGTGGAATATATCCGCGGCTTTTATGGACAATTGGCCGACTTTATGTATGGGAAATGCCGGGAATCAGGGTATGAACTGGATGTGATCATCGCCTCCGACGGGAGGGCCGTCCTGAATAACCTGTTAAGCTGCAAAGTGGACGGGGCTGTGATTCTGCATGACAGGCTTTGCCGGCAGGATCTGGAGATCTTGATGAAAGCGGAAATGCCCACGGTATTTCTGGACAGGAAGGCCGCGGGGCGACGGATGTCCAGTATTCTTTTTGACTCTTATCAGACAGGGCGGATGGTGGCGGAGTATTTATACGGACTGGGACACAGGAAAATTCTGCTGGTTGAGGGAAAGAACACTTATGATGGCATAGAGCGGAGCCGGGGATTTGAGGACTGTTTGGAAGAGCATGGGATTTTGGTGGCAGAGAGCCGCCGCCTGTACGGCGGATTTGACAGGAAGGAGGCCTATCAGGCCGCAAAGCGCTTTCTGTCAGAAGGTATGTCTCTGCCCACGGCAGTGTTTGCGGCCAATGACGACAGCGCCATAGGCTGCATACAGGCTCTGCATGAGGCGGAAATAAGTGTGCCGGATCAGGTTAGTGTGGTGGGATGCGATAATATTGAATTAGGACAGTGGTTTTTGCCGTCCCTGACTACAGTGGACACCGGTGTGGCAGATATGGGGAAAGCGGCAATAGAGGAAGTGGTTGCGCTCATAGAGGGCAAACATCAGGGCAGTGTCACAATGATACCGGGGCATCTGGTGGAGCGGGCCTCCGCGGCGGCCCGCATCGGATGAACGGTCTGGCGGATAAATGGAACATATAGCAGGAGGGCAAACAGATGGCTCATGGACAATTCTATCTCTCAGGAGACAAATTTATCATAGAAAACTACGACAGACAGCCGGCTTTTTCCAGCTTTTTGCCGGGGCTGGCGGGGGTGAAGGGAATCCCCGTCTGGTCTTTTTACACCAACAGAGGGCAGGGGATCAACAGCTTTGGCATTCACAACAAGGGGAATGCCATGATGGAATTCAACCCTGCCAACACGGCATATGAGAATACGCCCCTGAAGGGCTTCCGTACCTTTGTGCGCCAAAACGGTCAGTTTTTCGAGCCCTTCTGCGGCTATGACGCAGGCGTGGCAAGGCGCATGGAGATTGAGAAAAACGCGGTGGCCATTGTGGAGGAGAGCCATGGACTCCGGATCACGGTCCGGTATTTCATTTTGCCCCATGAGAGTATCGGCGCGCTGGTGCGTCATGTGACCGTGGAAAATGTCGGCGAGGAGCAGGAGATTGAGCTGCTCGACGGCATGCCCCAGGTCATTGTCTACGGCATTGCCAACAGCCAGTACAAGGAGATGTCCAATCTGCTCAAGAGCTGGGTGGACATAAAAAACCTGGAGCGCAGCGCGCCGCTGTATACCATGAGGGCCTCCAGCGACGATTCGGCGGAGGTGTCCGAGATCGAGGGCGGATATTATTACTGCTCTGTTCTGGAGGGGACGCCGCAGCCCGTGATTTATGACAGGAGCGTGATCTTCGCGCAGGACTCTTCCATGCAAAAGCCCGTGGTGTTTATGGAGGAGGGCCTTAAGGGGGTCCGGGAAAAGAGACAGTGTTTCGCCAACAAGGTTCCCTGCGCTTTTGTGGCCATATCCTGCAGTCTGGGGAGGGGGGAGAGCTTTTCCTTCACGTCCTATGCGGGGTACGCGCCGTCGGCGGAGCTTCTGAACCGGAAAGTCTCTGTGTTCTGCGGCCCCGGGTACGCGGAGAAGAAGCTGGAGGATGCCAGGGCTCTGGCGGAGTCCTTCACCGGGGATGTGTGGACAGAATCGGCGGACCCGGTGTTCGATCAGTACATACAGCAGTGCTATTTGGACAATTTCCTGCGGGGCGGGTATCCCTTTGTGTTCGGCCAGGGGGAGGACAAAAAGGTAATTCATCTGTTCAGCCGCAAGCACGGCGACCCGGAGCGGGATTACAATTTCTTTTCCATCGCGGGGGAGTACTATTCCCAGGGCAACGGCAATTACAGGGACGTGTGTCAGAACAGGAGAAACGATGTGTTTTTCCGGCCTGAGGTGGGAGACTTCAATGTGCGCCAGTTCTACAATCTGGTGCAGATGGACGGCTACAATCCCCTGGAGATCCGTCCCAGCACCTTTGTGATTCTTCCGGACAGACAGAGGGAGGCCGGGGAGATTCTGGCTGCCTTTGTACCGGCAGGCCGGGAGAAGCTGGAGAAAGTCCTCCGGAAGCCCTTCACCCCGGGAGAGATTACCACGGCCATCGCGTCTCACGGCCTTGTCCTTAAAGGGGATGAGGAGAAGCTGGTGGAAGAACTGCTGGCGATTTCCGCTCAGCGGCAGGAGGCAGGTTTTGGCGAGGGCTATTGGAGCGATCACTGGGACTATAATCTGGATCTGATAGAGAACTATCTGTCGGTCTATCCGGAAAAGAAAATGGAACTGATTTTCGGGGATCACAGTTACCGTTATTACAACAGCATCGGTGTGGTGAGGCCCAGACGGGACACCTATGTGCTCAGCAAGGGAAAAGTCCGTCAATATGGCTCCATGGCCCACTGTGAGGAGAAGCTGTCCATCCCCGGATTCAATCCGGCGGGGACGAACTGGCTAAAGGACAAAAACGGCGGGGAAGTGACCACCACTCTGTTCGGCAAGCTGATGACGCTGGCCGTCAACAAATTTGCCCTGCTGGACTCTTTCGGCCTGGGCGTGGAGATGGAAGGGGGCAAGCCCGGCTGGAACGACGCCATGAACGGCCTGCCCGGTCTGTTCGGAAGCAGTATGCCGGAGACTCTGGAGCTTAAGCGGCTGGTGACATTTCTGCTAAAGACCGTGCGGGAATGTACCGCGCGGGAGGAGGGCGGAGTGGCACTGTGCCGGGAGCTGCATGATTTTATGCGCGACATAGACCGCCTGCACTCACAGGGACTGGAGGATTTTGCCTGCTGGGACCAGGTGGCCGGACGCAGAGAACAGTTCCGGGAGGAGACAAAGTGCAGTGTCAGCGGGGAGAATGTTTTTGTTTCCTTCGGGGAGCTGGAGCGTATTCTGGACGCCTGGGCCCGGAAGCTGCAAAGGGCTGTGGATCGGGCGCTGGAGATTGGAAACGGGATTATGCCCACTTATTTTACCTATGAGGCCAAGGCGTATGAGGTGTTGAAAAACGCCGACGGATCGGACCGGATCAGTCCCTATGGACTGCCCGGTGTGCGGGTTTATGCATTTGAGCTGCAGCAGCTGCCGTACTTTCTGGAGGGACCCGCCCGGATGCTGGCGGGGAGCGAGGCGGGACAGCGGGGGAGCCTGGCCGCCATGTGCGCGAAGATCAAAGAGACGGACATCTATGACCGGGAACTGAAAATGTACAAAACCTCCGCTTCCATAGAGGGGCTCTCCATGGAAAACGGGCGGGTGCGGGCTTTCACGCCGGGCTGGCTGGAGAGGGAGAGCGTGTTCCTGCATATGGAATACAAGTATTTTTACGGCCTGTTGAAGGCCGGGCTTTATGAGGAATTTTATGAGGCGATTCATGACGCGCTGATTCCCTTTCAGGAGCCGGAGCGATACGGACGCAGCATATTGGAGAATTCTTCTTTCCTGGCCTCCGGCGTCAATCCGGACCCGGCGGTTCACGGGCAGGGATTCGTGGGGAGGCTGTCCGGTTCCACGGTGGAGATGCTGTCCATGTGGATCGGCATGTTTGTGGGCGCAGGCGCCTTCGAGGTCCGGGACGGCAGGGTCAGCCTGCGTCTGGCACCGGTGCTGGAAGGGCGCATGTTTGACCAGGCGGGGGATCTCTCCTTCATGCTCTGCGGCAGATGCCGCGTCACCTATCATAACCCCGGAAGGAAGAACACTTACGGCGCGGACGGCGTGAAGGTGGCCAGGATGACGGCGCGCATGGAGGAAGGCGATATAGAGGTGGAGGGCTGCGTACTGGGAGAATCCCTGGCGCTGGCCGTGCGGGAAGGCAGGGTGCCCGCCATTGAGGCATGGATGGAGGAAGAAGCAGCGCAATGACTCCAGACCGCAGCCCCGGAAAGGCAAAGGTCCCGGATTGCAAAGGGCGCGGCAGGTCCGCGCCCGGGGACGTAGGCAGCCCGGGCGGGAGGACATAACGGCAGATCCGGGAGACGGAAAGATCAGTGGAGGGTCAGGTAACATGACAAAGTTGGGATATGAATTTACAGATCAGAACGGAAGTTTTCGGATGAAATCCCCAGGGGACACCAGCTATTTGTACTTTCCCCTGGCGGGGGATTCGGGGCTGAAAAGCTGTGTGACGCCTCTTCTGGGAGGGGACAGCAAGTTGGATCAGAATACGTTTCTGTTGCAGCCGGTGAGCGTGGAGGATCTGCACAGCTCAAAGAGCACCCGGAATTTCTGGTGTGTAGTCAAAGGGAAGGGGGTGTGGTCCGCCACGGGGGCCAGCGCGGAGAGCGAGGCCGTGAAGGGAACCGGCGAGGAGTGGAGCGAGCTGGAGGCGGGGCTTATGTGGCACCGGGTCAGACGCGGCACGGACAGGTACTCTCTGGAAGCCGAGGTGACTTCCTTTGTGCCTCTGGGGGAGGGCCCGGGGGCAGCGCCGGAGGAAGAGGCGGCTTTGGAGGTCATGGAGGTCACGGTGAGAAACCGCGGAGAGCAGGATGTGACGCTGCTTCCCATAGCGGCGGTGCCCATCTACGGCCGTTCTGCGGACAATCTGCGGGACCACCGTCATGTGACCAGTCTTTTGCACCGGATCGCCGCGGTGGAAAGCGGCGTGGAGGTAACGCCCACTCTGACCTTTGACGAGCGGGGGCACAAAAAGAATACGCTGACTTACTATGTGTACGGGACGGACCAGGAAGGGCGCAGTCCCGCGTACTTCTGCCCCACGGTCCATGCCTTCACGGGGGAGGGCGGCAGTCTGGCCAGGCCCCTGGCGGTATATGGGACAGAGGGGGAAGGCGGGTACGATCCCTGGGTCAGGGCGGGAGCGTCGGCTGCGGGCTGTGAGGCCATGGGAGCGCTCCGCTTTGAAGAGACCTGCCTGGCGCCGGGAGAAGAGAAAACCTGGTGCGTGTATATGGGAATTGTGGCAAAGGAACGGGCGGAAGGAAACCGCAGGCGGGTACGGGAGCGATTTGGGGGCCGGGAGAGGACAGAGCAGGCTCTGGTGCAGGTAAAGCGCGCCTGGACGGAGCGGGTCAACGTGCATTACGCGTCCGGAGATCCCCATTGGGATAACTACATGTACTGGGTGACTTTCCAGCCCATTCTGCGAAGGATATATGGCTGCTCATTTCTTCCCTATCATGATTACGGAAAAGGAGGCCGGGGCTGGAGGGACCTGTGGCAGGACTGTCTGGCGCTTCTGATCATGGAACCGGACGGTGTGCGGCAGAAGCTGGTGGATTATTATGGAGGAGTCCGGATGGACGGCACCAACGCCACCATCATCGGTGAAAAGCAGGGCGTGTTTCTGGCGGACAGAAATCACATCACCAGAGTGTGGATGGATCACGGTTTCTGGCCCTTCCAGACCACGCAGCTGTATATCCAGCAGACCGGGGATCTGGAGATTTTGCTGGAGGAAGTGACATACTTCAAGGACGGACAGATTTTCCGGGGAGAAAAAAAGGACGATGAATGGGAGGAGGGGCAGGGACTACAGCAGCTGGACGAGGCCGGAAAAGTGGTGCGGGGAAGCATCCTGGAGCATATTCTGCTTCAGAATATCACCGAATTTTATGATGTGGGCGCGCACAATCATATCCGTCTCCGGGGCGCGGACTGGAACGACGGACTGGACATGGCGGCGCAGAACGGGGAAAGCGTGGCGTTCACCGCCGCTTACGGCGGCAATCTGGAAGAAATCGCGCAGCTTCTGCGGCGGCTGGACCGGGAGGGCTGTCATGCGTTGGCTTTCCAGAGCGAGGTGTGCGGGATGCTTGAGGAGCACCGGGAAATCTATGACTCCGTGGAGCAAAAGCAGGCATTGCTGCAGGACTACTATGAGAGCTGTAAGCATGCTGTAGCCGGTAAAAAGGAGCAAATCGCCCTGGCGGAGCTGGCGGGGACGTTGCAGGGGATGGCGGACTGGATTCGGGAGCACATCCGCAAAACAGAGTGGGTAGTCACCGGGTCCGGCAGTTTCTTCAACGGGTACTATGACAACAGCGGCCGGCAGGTGGAGGGAGAGTTCCCCGGTGGCATACGCATGATGCTCACCAGTCAGGTGTTTCCCGTCATGTTCGGAGTCGCGGACAGGGAGCGGACGGCGCAGATCATCCGGGCGGCGGACGAACTGCTCTACTGTGAGAAGCTGGGCGGCTACAGGCTGAACACGGATTTTAAGGAGATCAAGGATGACATGGGCAGGGCCTTCGGTTTTGCCTACGGACACAAGGAAAACGGAGCCGTCTTTTCCCATATGGCCGTGATGTATGCCAACGCGTTGTACCGTCAGGGCTTTCTCCGGGAAGGGCACAGAGTGTTGGACGCCCTGTACCGGCAGTCCGTGAATTTTGAGGTCAGCCGGAGCTATCCGGGACTGCCGGAATATTTCAGCGATCAGGGCCGGGGCATGTATCCCTATCTGACAGGCTCCGCCAGCTGGCTCATGATGACGGTGGTGACACTGGTGTACGGGATCAGAGGATATTTCGGAGACCTGCTGATCAAGCCCGGTCTTCTGCGGGAGCAGCTGGACCGGGAGAGAAGGATCGGGATCGCCCTGGAGTTTGCGGGGGTCAGGCTGTCCGTGAACTATCAGGCCGGGGAGGAACAGGAGATCTATACCCATGTCAAAGAGTTGTATCTGGACGGGCAGAGGCAGCAGGGAAATGTGATTCCCAGGGCAAGGCTCCTGGAAGCGGCCCCGGCGGGGAAGGAGCGCCGGGAAATTCTGGTGATCCTTTGAAAACGCCTTCGGCGCCGGAGTCCGGGCCTGCGTATTGATCAGAGAGTTTTGTAAACGTGATAAAACAGAGCGGAAGGAAAGGAATAAAATGGGAATTGACTTACATGGATATGAGCTGGTGTGGGAGGATGACTTTTCCTATGAGGGCGCGCCGGACCCGGCAAAATGGAACTATGACCTGGGCAATCACCAGTGGGCGAATCAGGAGCTGCAGGCCTATACGGACAGGCCGGGCAACGTGAGTGTCCATGACGGCAGACTGATCATCAGGGCCATAGAAGAGCGGGACGGGGAGCGGGAGTATACCTCCGCCAGACTCACCACCTATGGCAGACAGTCCTGGCAGTACGGCTATTTTGAGATCCGGGCCAGACTGCCCGTCGGCAGCGGTTCCTGGCCCGCGCTGTGGTTTCTGCCGGAGGATATTCACCGGGGAGTGAGTTGGCCTCTGTGCGGAGAGATTGATATGCTGGAGCATTCCGGCCAGCATCCGGGGGATGTGTTTTACAGCCTGCACTCCTGGAAACATAACCACACACGGCGGGATACCGTACAGTACACCACCACCATTCATCGGGAGGGGATCTGTGAGGATTTTCATATTTACGGGATGGAGTGGACACCGGAGCAGGTGGAGTATTTTCTGGACGGGGAGAGCGTCTGTCGCTATGGAAAGGCGGACGATGAGGAGGACCGGACGCCGCAGGCCTGGCCCTATGACAAGCCCTATTATCTGATTCTGAACATTGCGGTAGGGGGGCTGGGGGGGCCGGTGAGCCGGAAGGCGCTGCCCTTCGTGATGGAAGTGGATTACGTGAGGGCTTATCAGAAAAGAGGGCAATAGATCGGATTACCGCGGGCCGGTTTGGGGAAGACCAAAGCGGTCCGGTGAAGTTGTAGAAAGAGGAATGACACAGGCAGGGAGGAACTGCCGCGATGGCTGCATATATGCAGCCAGGCGGCAGCCTCCCTTTTTCCGGTTCCGGAATCCCGTTCAGTCATTGCGGATTTCAAATAAGTCTCCTACCGTACAGTCCAGATATTTGCACAGTTTTATGATCAGATTGGCGTCAACCCGCTGAAACTCATCACGGCAATAGCGATTGAAGTTTCCTCGCTGGAAGTCCAGGTCCTTGCAGATTCTTGTCTTTGAGATTCCCCGTTCCTGTAATAGCTCTGTGATGCGGATGTGTAAGTATTCCATAACTCCCTCCATAGGAGTTATTATAAGCAAATAATAAATATTTAATAACTTTAAGTATAGACACTGCTCATATATATACGTATAATTATGTATTATAGACACTTTTTAACTTCGGACAGGAATGGTCCGGCGCGACATTGGCAAATGACATCGTACTTGCTGCCTGACTCCCGGAAGATGCGGAACTGCTGTTTGGGACGGGGGCTGAATTGAAATCGGGGAAGTCGTTTGCCATGAAAGCAGCATGTCTGAATACATGTGGAATAAGGAGGCTGGTTATGTTACTGAATATCATTCAATGGTTGTTTGGCATTGCACTTTTCGCATATATCGCGTATGTGGTCCTATGGAACCTGAGGATGCTGTATTATGGAATAAGGTTCAAATGCGCCATGCGCAACAGCCCTATGATCCAATGCAGGAGCACGGACTGCCGTTTCAGCGGCTGCTGTGAGAGGCATGTGGAGGTTCTGACAGAGGAGGAGACGCAGCTTATTCATGACTGGATCGCGAAGCTGAAAAAAGAATGCGGGTGAAGGATCTGACTGTAAATGTCAAATAAGAGTGTGTAGTGAAATATGTATAGTCGGCTTTTTCCGTCCCCCAAGTGGTTTCCAGCTATCTATGGATCAGCCGCTGGGCAGGCAGCGGCGAAAGATATCGGGATTTTACGGTCTTTAAGGACGAGGAGATTGGGAAGGGGGCTTATAAATTGGATGACTTTGTTGAGGCTATGAGAAATTTGTAAAATAAAATGACATAATTGTATCTAAAAAAAGATTAATGTGCTATACTTTAAAAGAGTACATCCAAATCAGAGATGAGGTTTTTTCATGGACAAAGCTGAGCAGTATATAGCGAAAATACTTTTTCAAAATCATATATTAAAATATAAGGGGCAGCAGTTTGAGGATTTTTTTGTGTCTATTATGTCCAAAGCTAACAGCCAGTTTCAGGCTGTCAAAGCCTATGGAAACATTGGGGATAGAAAAAATGATGGTTTTGATCGAACAACAGGTACATATTACCAGGTTTTTGCACCGGATGACTTGTCAAAAAACGCTACTGTTTATGAGGGTGTCAAAAAGCTGAAAGAGGATTTTGAAAAACTATACAGAAATTGGAACGACCTATGTCCTATAAAAAATTTCTTTTTCGTTGTCAATGACAGATATGAGGGACTTCCTGCTCCTATTATAGAAATGAGTATCATGTTGGACAATATGCCGGAATACTCTGTGATAAAGATTGATACCTTTACAGCAAAAGATTTGGAGAGAGTTTTTGATGGCCTGGATGATTGTGCCAAACAGGATATTATAGGTATCATACCAGGTGAAATTATGCCTGTTATTGAATATGATGCGCTGAGTGAAACGGTTGCTTACCTGCTAAATGCAGAGTTACCCGAAGGCTATCCGGATAATTTAGTGGTTCCTGATTTTGATAATAAAATCACCTTTAATGGATTAAGCTCTGTTGTAAGCCATTTTCTGGTAACAGGAAGTTATCAGGAAGGGCAGCTGATGCAATATTTTAACGAAAACCCTGGTGTAAATGAAATTTTACAGAAAAAGTTCCATGCGCTTTATGAACAGGCAAAAGACCAAATTGCAGGTCAGACAGAAAACTGTTCTGATCATCGTTTCTATTATATTTTGGAGCAGTCCTGTCCTAAAAGAACTGCATCTATTCAGACAAGTGTACTGGTTTTGATGGCTCATTATTTTTCTACCTGTGATATTTTTGAAGAACCCCAATAGGCTGGTTAAGAAAGGGGAAAATATGATTCTACCCAAAAAACAATTATCACTTTACGAATCTTTTTTAGGATTTGGCGCTTTTTTATTGCAGCGTATCAGCACCCCAGTCACAGTTGATGAGTTATGGGAATATTACAAAGATGCATATACAAATAAGAAATATTCCGTAAAGTTTTCTTTTGATCAATTTATTATGGCCTTGGATTATCTCTATATTATAGGGGCTATTTGTGAAGATGAAAAGGGGGTGTTATATTATGAAACTGCTAAGTTTGAGAGCTAATCAGCCCTCCTTTCATCCTGTAGTATTCAATAAAAATGGTGTCAGTATTATTGTTGGGAAACAAGTAGCGCCGCATAATGAAAATGACGGAAATACTTATAATGGAGTGGGCAAATCAATGACACTCCATCTGGTACATTTTTGCTTAGGTTCTAATAAAATTGACTCTTTCTCACAGAAGCTTTCCGGATGGGAATTTACGCTTAAATTTGAGATTAATGGCGCAGAATATTATTCATCGCGTAAGACAGATGATCAAAGCAAGATTAATTTCAATGGCGAACAGATGACAGTTGCAGCTTTGAGAAACAAGCTTCTTGATTTATGCTTTGGTCTCACGAATCCGCCAAAATACATGACATGGACTACTCTTTTTTCAAGATATGCCAGAAGATACCGCTCATGTTATTCCACTTTTGATTCTTTTGTCCCTAAAGAAAGTGATTACAGTAAAGTTTTGAATAATTGCTATCTATTAGGCATGGAAACAGATTTGATAATCAGCAAGAAAGAGTTACGGGATAAACAATCAGCAGCAAGTGCAACCGAAAAAGCAATAAAAAAAGATCCTTTGTTTAGGCAATACTACCTTGGCAAGCATGATGCGGAACTGGATGTAGCTGATTTGGAGTACCGGATCAAAGAACTTGAAAAAGAAATTTCAGCCTTTAAAGTATCTAATAATTATCATGAATTGGAAAAGGAAGCTGATGATAAGAGTTATCAAAAAAAAGCTCTTGAAAATAAACGCATACTTGTAAGCAGTTATATTAAAAACATTGAAGAAGCTTTCAGGGAAACTGCCGAAGTTAAGGAAGAAAAATTATTAAGAGTTTATAAAGCCGCTGGTGTAGAGATCCCAAGTATGGTGAAAAAGGATATCGAAGATGTTCTTAAATTTCATAATAATTTGATAATTTCGCGTAATATTCGCCTGAGAAAAGAATTAAACAAACAAAGAGCTGAATTAAAAAGTATTGACGATGAAATTTTGAATCTCGGACAACGGATGGATGAGTTACTTAATTATTTAAACTCCCACGGAGCTTTGGAGGAATATGTTGTTTTAACTAAGCAGCTTTCTTCTTTACAAAGTGAGCTAAACCGTATACAGGAATATCAAAAAATTCTGAAGACATACCGGGATACAGAATTAGATATTAAGGCAACATTAATATTTGAGGACAAAGAAACTGATAAATATCTTGTGCAAGAAAGTCAATGGTTATCTGATTTACGAGAAAAATATGGATATTATGCAAAAAAATTCTATCCCAAGAAAAGGAGCGGTTTGGTTATCAGAAATAATTCGGGCGAAAATATGCTTCGATATACATTAGATGCCCGTATTGAGGATGACTCATCTGATGGCGTCAATGAAGTTCGTATATTTTGTTTTGACTTGCTTTTATTATTATGCCAAAAAAGCAACCTGCAATTTATATTTCATGACAGCCGCCTTTTTGCCAATATGGATCCGCGGCAGCGAGAAATGCTATTTCGCATTGTAAATGAAACCTGTGAACAAAATGACTTTCAATATATTTGCTCAATCAATGAAGACGCATTACTTTCTATCCAGCCGTTTATGACTCCGGAGGAGTTTGAGCATAATATAACAGATAATATTATTCTTGAATTGAAGGACGATGCCCCAGAAAGCAAACTTTTAGGTAAACAAATCGATATTAATTTGGAAGACAGGGGTAAATATTCCGAAGAGATAAACTGATATATCCGAAACGATTTCCCACATGGTTTCCACAAAATGTTACATATTAATGTGACGCTTTGTGAAACCTGCATTGTACAAACTAATGGTGAACAGGGTGAGATTGGAGCAAGGCAAAGCGATCAGTAATCCTATAAATGGACAAAATACCTACAGCTCCTGTATAATAGAATACACAAGCGGTAGGTATTTTGCTCTACATTGCACCGGAGCACCTGCTGATAACATCTGGATTCCACAGGGCAAGCCGGGATAATTCACTGGCTGCCATCTTTGCCCCTGGCAGATGCTTCAGATATCTATAGATGTTCAGGACACGATCTGGAAAGATTCTGCGCTTTTATCGTCGGATTGGATCGGGTCTGTAATCTCAGTACGCATAATTTCTCCCGTGGATATCTCAGTCCCCTCTCTCCAGAATCTTCATGAACTCCTCTCCGGTGATGGTTTCCTTTTCACAGAGGAATTTGCTTAATTCGTGCAGTCTGGACTCATTTTCCCTCAAAAGTTTCAGTGCTTTTTCATGCTGTGCTTTCACGGTGTCCACAACCATGCGGTCGATCCTGGCGGAGGTTTCCGGAGCGCAGGCCAGGGAGGTGTCGCCGCCCATGTAACGGTTGGAGACGGTTTCCAGGGCTACCATATCGAAATCGTCGGTCATGCCGTATCGGGTGACCATGGCCCGGGCCAGTTTGGTGGCCTTCTCAATGTCGTTGGACGCGCCGGTGGTGATGGAGTGGAATACGATTTCCTCGGCAGCCCGGCCTCCGGTGAGAGTGGCAATCTGGTTCTCCAGTTCCTCCCGGCTCATGAGATTGCGTTCCTCCTGCTCCACCTGCATGGTGTAGCCCAGCGCGCCGGAGGTCCGGGGGATAATGGTGATCTTGGCCACCGGCGCGGAATGGGTCTGGAGAGCGGCAACCAGCGCATGGCCGATTTCATGATAGGAGACGATCATCCGCTCATGGTCGGAGAGGATCTTGTTTTTCTTCTGATAACCGGCAATGACCACTTCTATGCTCTCCTGCAGATCCTCCTGGATAACATACTTCCTTCCCTGCCGCACCGCCCGCAGGGCCGCCTCGTTGACCATGTTGGCAAGCTCCGCCCCCGAAGCCCCGGAGGCGGCCCGGGCTATGGCGCCCAGATCCACATCCTCCGCCAGTTTCACCTTGGCGGCATGAACCTTCAGAATGGCTTCCCGGCCTTGCAGATCCGGCAGCTCCACAGGTACACGGCGGTCAAAACGCCCGGGGCGCAGCAGGGCGGGGTCCAGGGTCTCGGGGCGGTTGGTGGCCGCCAGAATGACCACGCCCTTGCTGCCCTCGAAGCCGTCCATCTCCGTGAGAAGCTGGTTCAGAGTCTGTTCCCGCTCGTCGTTGCCGCCTCCCATGCCGGAGGTGTCACGCTTTTTGCCGATGGTGTCAATCTCGTCGATGAATACAATACAGGGGGCCTTCTCGTTGGCCTGCTTGAAGAGATCCCGGACCTTGTTGGCCCCCATCCCCACGAACATCTCCACGAACTCCGAGCCGGAGATGGAGAAAAAGGGTACGTCGGCTTCTCCGGCTACGGCCTTGGCCAGCAGTGTCTTGCCGGTGCCGGGAGGGCCCACCAACAGCACGCCCTTGGGCATCTTCGCGCCGATTTCCTGATATTTCTGCGGATTGTGGAGGAAGTCCACCACTTCCATCAGATTTTCCTTGGCCTCGTCCTCCCCGGCCACATCCGAGAACTTCATGCCGGTTTCGCTGGCAATATAGACTTTGGCGCTGCTCTTGCCGAACTGCATGGCGCTGCCCATGGGACCGCCGCCCATCCTGCGCATAAGCAGTCGGCTCATCAGCTGGCCGATGGCTATGAAGAACACTATGGGCAGAATAAAAGTCAGGAGAAAGTTGAGGATGGGGTTCATCTCCTTGGCCTTTACTTCATCGAACCGGCAGCCGCTGGACCAGAGACGGTTTACCAGATCGGGATCGTTGAAAGCCACGGTGGCATACAGTCCCGGCTCCTCGGAGGTGTCGGTAAAATATATGACGTCCTGCTCTACCTGGGCTACCGCGACTTCCCGGTTTTCCAGCATGGTGAGGAAAGTGCCGTAGTCCACCTGGGTGATCTGCTGCCGCATCAGGCGGGGAAACAGCAGGGTGTTGAGAAGGATCATGACCACCAGCACGATCAGATAGTAAAAGAGCAGGGGTTTTCTGGGTTTCTCCATTTGTTTCATAGGCAGTTCTCCTTTCTGATTAAAACATATTATAGAGCCGGTTTTGTGCTATTTCAAGTACTTATTTGCTTGTATGCCGGTGTAAAACCGTGTATACTTATGCCTGATAAAAAGAAAGACAGATGTACTATGATGATGTACGGATAATTTGACGAGGTGTTTCTGCAAAAATAATGATCCTGTGCGGGACAGATACAGGGAACGGAAGGCGGGAGGCAGATGGTCACGGCGAGGCAGCTTGCGGAAGGATTGAGGGAACGGTTTCAAAAGAAGGACAGGGAGAGCGGACTTGACCGGGAAGAGTTCCAGGCATTGTTCCGGGAGGCGGTCAGAAACTATTATCCGGAATTGAAGGAGCGCTGCGGGGGCCGGTCCCTTTATGGCGTTTCCTTTGAAATCGGAGATACGGTGCAGTCCATATACGCGGGGAACTTTGAAATGCATATTTATTTCAACACGGAGGAAGGATATCGGGAAAAGAGCAGGGACTGCGGGGAGGATGAGAAGGACTATTACCGTTTTGAACCCTGGGCGGAGTGGGATGCGGTGAACGCAAGGTCGCCTCTGTTTGAACGTCTGCGGGATTATCTGGAACAGAACAGTCTCCGCGTGTGCTGCGAATGCTCATCCAATCCGGATTACAGGGACAGGCTAAAGGACGATGCGGCGGCATGGTATGAGAAAAACAAGACTGTTTTTGAAAAGGCGTTTGCGGCGGAATGCAGGCAGATCCGCGGATGGATGGCGGAGGCCCTGGGCGGGCTGCGGAGAGAGGGATTCTGGGAGGCCCAGGGCAGCGCGGAGCTGTATGTGATTCCCTTTGGCGGGGAAGGCGACATTGGGACGGAGGAGCTGATCGAATCCTATTCCGTCATGGACGCGGGATATCATGGCACGGAGTATCCGGACTATCTGAAATCCTGCGATCTGGCGTAAGCGCTGGAGCTCTTTTCCGGATGTGGCGGATACTATTGAAAATCATCCCTGCGCCGTAAATCCGGGAGGAGAGACATGGGCCCGGAAAACCCGCTGTTTCCTCCCTTCCGGAATTATGGTCTATATGTTATAATGGAAAAATCGAAAATCATGCCGTAATTGACGGAGGGAAAGTTTGGATGTAAAACTTCCAGATACCGATTGGTGCAATACCGCAGGCACAGCAGCAGTTGACAAGTCAACTACCGGTATGCGGAGAGAGGAAAAATGAGAATCACAGAAACTGTAGAGATAACATCGTCACTGGCGGAAGAGCTGACCGCTGTATGGGAAAGATCTGTCAGGGCAACACACCTGTTTTTATCGGAGAAGGAAGTGGCGGAAATAAAAAAGTATATCCCCCAGGCCCTGCATGGGATTGCGCACCTGATTATTGCCGAAAACAGGGACGGCTGCCCTGTGGCGTTTATGGGCATTGAGGATCAAAAACTGGAAATGCTCTTTATTGCGCCCGAAGAGCGGGGAAAGGGACTGGGAAGAAGGCTGATCCAATATGGAATTGAACATTATTCGGTCAATGAACTGGCAGTCAATGAGCAGAACCCCCTGGCGAAGGGTTTTTATGAACACATGGGCTTTTATGCTTACAAACGGACAGACTATGATGAACAAGGCAATCCGTATCCGCTTTTGTACATGAAATTGAGATGAACCGGCAGGGGGGAGCGCATGGCATACAGGAATACGCCACGGCTGGAAACAGAACGGCTGATATTAAGAAAATTCACGGAAAACGATATAGAGGCATTGTTTCTGATACTGGCGGACAAAGAAGTCAACACCTTTTTGCCGTGGTTTCCGCTGAAAAGCATTGATGAAGCGCAGTCCTTCTATGAAGCGAGATTTGCGGCGGATTATGAGAAGCCCCAATCCTATGCTTACGCGATCTGCCTGAAAGCGGACAACTATCCGATGGGTTACATAAAAGTCGATATGGACGAAAGCCATGATCTTGGCTACGGGCTCCGGAAGGAGTTCTGGCACCGGGGAATCGTCACAGAAGCCGGGAAAGCTGTTATCGCGCAGGTGAAAAAAGACGGACTTCCTTATATTACAGCCACACATGACATCAACAATCCCCGCAGCGGCGGAGTTATGAGGCAGGTGGGAATGAAATATCAGTATTCCTATGAAGAACAGTGGCAACCCAAGGATTTTACCGTTATCTTCAGAATGTATCAGCTGAATTTTGATGAAAAAGACGATCGTGTTTTCAAAAAATACTGGGACAACTCCACTGTTCATTTCATAGAGGCAGAGAAATAAGGAGCGACATGCGGGCCTGGAAACTACCGGGAGAGTATTCCGCTTTCGTCAATGACGGCCACCAGCTCCCGGATGGTTTCCACCGGCAGCACCAGCGCGAAGCGCACATAGCCCTCCCCCAGGCTGCCAAAGGCATCCCCCGGGGTGCAGATCACGCCGGTGCGTTCCATAAGGGCCAGACAGAAATCCCGGGAGGAGGAGAAACCGCGGGGAATGCGGGCCCAGGCGAACATGGTGCCCTGGCTGTCCGGCACATTCCAGCCGATGGAGCGCAGACCGCCGCAGAGCGCGTCGCGCCGGGCCTGGTATGCCAGACACTGGGTCCTGACTCCCTCCAGGGGGCCGGTCAGGGCGGCAATGGCCGCTTTCTGGATCGGCGCGAACATCCCGAAATCATACTGAGAGCGCAGGAGCCTCAAAGGCGCTATGATGTCTCTGTTGCCGATCAGGAAGGAGATTCTGGCCCCGGTCAGATTGAAACTCTTGGACAGGGAGAAAGCCTCGATGCCCACCTCTTTTGCCCGGGCGTATTCCAGGAAGGAGCCGCCGTAATGGCCGTCATAGATAATGTCGGAGTAGGCGTTGTCATGCACGATGATGATGTTGTATTTCTCTGCGAAGGCGATCAGTTCTTCATAGAAAGAGGGGGGCGCGATGGCGCACACCGGATTGTAGGGGTAGGAGACCATCATATACTTGGCCCGCCGGGCTACATCCTCCGGAATCTCCGCAAGCCGGGGCAGGAAGGCGCTTTCTTCTTTCAGATCATAGAAATACAGCTCCGCCCCGCCCAGATAAGCGCCCACCTCGAACACGGGGTAGCCGGGATTGGGCAGCAGCACCACATCGCCGGGATTACACAGGGCCATGCCGATGTGGGCGATTCCCTCCTGGGAGCCGGGGACGGCCAGGATTTCCTCCGGCTCCAGCTCCACATGAAAACGCCTGCGGTAGTAGTCCCGCACCGCCGAAGTCAGCTCGGGCAGGTCCCGCAGGGTATAATGGTACTGCTCCGGGTCGCCCGCGGCGGCGATCAGCGCCTGGCGCACATGTTCCGCCACCGGGAAATCCGGTGTGCCCACGGACAGATTGTACACCTTGCGTCCGCTGGACAAAAGTTCTTCCTTTTTTTCGTTAAGCGCGGCGAATATGCCGGTCTGAAAGTGCGCGAGACGCGCGGAAGGTTCTATTTTCATGGGATATCCTCTCTTTTCTGACATCAATGAAGATTTGCGGGCGATACACATAGTTACTATACGCCAAACAGGAGGGAGAGTCAATCAGAAATATTTTTTCGCGCAACAGAAGATCCGCAGAGCGCATAATGGATTGATTATGACGGAATCTGCATGTATAATAAGACCATCAAAGCTGGCAGGAGGAAGAAGGGATGATTTACACGGTTACATTTAATCCATCTCTGGACTACATCGTATCGGTGGAGGATTTTAAAACGGGTTTTACGAACCGGACCAGCTCCGAGCTGATCCTGCCGGGGGGAAAGGGGCTGAATGTCTCCATGGTGCTGGGCAATCTGGGCATCGACAATACGGCCTTTGGCTTCACGGCGGGATTTACGGGAGACGAGATCGCCCGCCGGGTGGAGGAGATGGGAGTAAGGGCCGAATTTATCCGGCTGCAAGACGGATTTTCCCGGATCAATATAAAGCTTCAATCCATCGACGGCACGGAGATCAATGGCTGCGGTCCCTCCATCGACGGACAGGCAGTAAATCGTCTGATGGAAAAGCTGGATGTGCTGAAGGAGGGAGATGTGCTGGTGCTGGCGGGGAGCGTACCGGGCTCCATGCCGGACAATATCTACAGGCGGATCATGGCCAGGCTGGAGGGACAAAATGTGCTGACGGCGGTGGATGCCACAGGGGAACTGCTGATCAAGGTGCTGGCGTATCATCCTTTTCTGGTGAAGCCCAACCATCATGAACTGGGGGAAATTTTCGGCGTCACGCTGCGGCGCAGGGAGGAAGTGATTCCCTATGCGCGGCGGCTCAGGGAGATGGGAGCGGTCAATGTGCTGGTGTCCATGGCGGGGGAAGGCGCTGTTCTGGCAGCGGGAGACGGCAGCGTGTACCAGGAGCCGGCGCCGGAGGGAAAACTTGTAAACGGCGTGGGCGCAGGCGACTCCATGGTGGCGGGCTTCCTGGCAGGATGGCTGGAGCGGCGGGACTACCGGTACGCGCTTTGCATGGGGATTGCCGCGGGCAGCGCCAGCGCGTTTTCCGAAACGCTGGCCACCAGGGACGGGATCGAAGCGGTCTGCGCGCGGATGCAAAACCGGCCGAAGACGGTGTGAGGCATATGAGTGTATCCGGAGGTTGAAATGAGAGCTTACAGAGGGAAAAGTGTATTCGGCGGCATCGCCATTGGCAAGATCCAGGTGCTTGGCAGAGTGGAAAAGCAGGTAAAACGCACAAGAACGGAGGATGCGGAAGGGGAAATCCTGCGATACCGTCAGGCCGCGGAGGCGGCGGCCGACCAGCTGACAGCCCTGTATGAGAAGGCGCTGCGGGAAGCGGGAGAGGAAGGGGCCGCGATCTTCGAGATACACCGGATGATGCTGGAGGACGGGGACTACCGGGAATCCATAGAGAATATGATTCACACCCGGCAGGTCAACGCGGAGTATGCGGTGGCACAGACCGGGGACAATCTTGCCAGGATGTTCGCTTCCATGGAGGATGATTACATGCGGGGCCGGGCCGCGGATGTAGAGGATATTTCCAGGCGTCTCCTGTGTGTTTTGCAGGGAGGGCAAGAGCAGGGGCAGAGCTTCAGCGAGCCGGTGATCATCGTGGCCGATGATCTGACTCCCTCCGAGACCGTGCGGCTTGACAGAGACAGGGTACTGGCCTTTGTGACCGTACATGGCTCTCTCCATTCCCATACGGCCATTCTGGCCAGGACCATGGGAATCCCCGCGCTGGTGGGCACCGGCCTTTCCCTGGACGGAACCCTGGACGGAAAGACGGGCATTGTGGACGGCACGGGCGGAACCTTTTATGTGGAGCCGGATGAGGAGACCATGGGACGGATGCGCCAGGCCCGGCAGGAGGAACAGCAACAACAGGAGCTTCTCCGAACCTTGCGGGGAAGGGAAAATACCACGCTTGACGGACAAAATATCCTGCTGTATGCCAATGTCGGCAATATGAGGGATCTGGCGGCCGCGTTACAAAATGACGCGGCCGGGATCGGACTTTTCAGAAGTGAATTTCTCTATCTGGAGAGAGAAGATTTCCCCACGGAGGAAGAACAGTTCCGGATTTACCGCTCCGCGGCGGGGGCGATGGGGGAGAAGCGGGTGATTATCCGGACGCTGGATATCGGGGCGGACAAACAATGCGGCTGTCTGCAGATGGAAAAAGAAGAGAATCCCGCCATGGGATGCCGGGCGATCCGTGTCTGTCTGACCAGGCCGGAGATCTTCCGAACGCAGCTGCGGGCGCTGCTTCGCGCCAGCGCGTATGGGAAGATCGCCATCATGTATCCCATGATTACCAGTGTCTGGGAGATAAGGAAAATCAAGGAGATTGTGGAAGAAGTCAGGATGCGGCTGCGGGCCCGGGGCATCGCCTGCGGGGAACCGGAGCAGGGCATCATGATCGAGACTCCCGCCGCAGCCATTATCAGTGACAGGCTTGCGAAGGAGGTGGATTTTTTCAGTATAGGAACAAATGATCTGACCCAGTTTCTGCTGGCGGCGGACCGGCAGAACGCGGCGCTGGACGCGTTCTGCGACCCCCGCCATCCGGCCGTTTTCCGTATGATAGAACAGGTGGTGGAAAATGCCCACAGGGCAGGGATCTGGGCAGGCATCTGCGGAGAGCTGGGGGGCGATCCGGAACTCACCAGAGATTTCCTGGCTATGGGAGTGGACGAATTGTCCGTATCCCCCGGCAGAATCCTGCCGATCCGCAAGATTGTGCTGGAGACGGACGTATCGCGATACAGAGAAACCTGGCAGAAAAACTGGGAGTGAAACAAGAAGGCAATGGACATCGGCGGCGGAATGCGCTATAATCTACTTTGAAAAATCTGTGGATGGGCGGCGGTCCCCCGGACAGCCGTCCGAAAAAATACTCGTTGGATTTGGAGGAGAGTACATAATGGGAACCTATTATCGTCACACAAGAACAGAGAAGGCGAATGTGCCGTATTCTTTTGTATGCGAGCAGTGCGGGAAGGAGAGCGGGCCTCTGACGGCTGTCATTATCGGCCCGGAAGCCACTTATAACAGTAATTTCAAGACGTTGAACCCGGACCGGGAGGAAAAACTGTGCAAGGATGCCCATGACAGGCTCGTCCGGAAATTGAAGGAGACCCACAGGGACGCGGTGGAGAAAAAGATTTTTTCTCTGGATTTTAAGGATCAGTGCCCCTTCTGCCAGCAGCCCCAGTCCTGGGCGGTATCCGGCCTTAAGAAAAAAATGTATGGAAATCCCGGCGTCTGTCTGTTTCTGGGCGCGTTTCTCGCGTTGATTGCCCTGGTGTGTCACTATTCCGGCGATATGGAGTATGTGACGCTTCCCATGGCAGCCGGCATTTTTGGGGTGGGAGCGGTAGCGGCCCTTGGCTGTCTGATCTGGAATGTGATAAAGATTCAGCAGAAGACCAGGAAGACCAATCCCGGGCCCCAGCGTTTTCCGGTAATCGAATGGGACGCGGTGGGCAGTCTGTTGAACGAACAGCAGTGACAGGATAAAGGACCATGGCAAAAATACTGATTATAGAAGATGACGCGGATATCAACAACCTTCTGACCAGAATCGCGGGCAGACAGGGGCATGAGGCGGTGCAGGCGTTTTCGGGGACCGAGGGGAAGCTGCGGCTTTCACTGGGGCGGTATGACCTGCTGCTGCTGGATCTGATGCTGCCGGGGATGAGGGGAGAAGAGCTGATCCGGGAGATCCGCCGGACGGACCCGGATCTTCCCATTATCGTTCTGTCGGCCAGATCCGCGCTGGAGGACAGGGTGGCCGTGCTGGAAATGGGAGCGGATGATTATCTGGTCAAGCCCTTTGCCGTGGAGGAAGTGGCGGCCCGGGTGGCAGGAGCCCTGCGGCGGAGCGTCAGACGGCGGGAAGTGACGGGGCAGGCCCCGGGGGCGGAAAGCGGATTGTCAGGAGACGGGAAGGAAAAGGGCCCCGGTCCGCTGCGGTATAAAGAGTTGACACTGGATGCGGACCGGCGGGAAGTGCGGGTAAGCGGGCAACTCCTGAATCTCACGGCGCATGAATATGACATCCTGCACATTCTGATGCAGGAGCCGGGCAAGGTATATTCCAGAGAGCGCCTGTATGAACTGGTGTGGCAGGGCGGCTACTACGGGGAGGACAACACAGTGAATGTCCATGTGAGCAATCTGCGCAAAAAGATTGCCACCGTGGACTGCGCGGAATACATTGCCACCGTGTGGGGCATCGGGTTCCGCATGGCCTGATGAGAGCATTTTTGTGAGAAAGTGACAGCGGGGAAGCACCCCGCTGTTTTTGTGGGGGCAATTTTCAGGCGGCGGAAAGCAGGCGGAGCATGGGAGGAAAAGAGGGAAGGATGAAAAATTTACTCAGATTAACACAGTTGCAGCCGGGCGAGATCTATGAGATCTTTCATATAGCGGATGAAATCTATGCCGGCAAGTACAGGGACGCCCTGAAGGGAAAAAGTGTCATACTGTTTTTTCCCGACACCAGCATCCGCACAAGGGTGACATTTGAGAAGGGGATCTGTCTGCTGGGGGGCCAGTCTGTCCTGTTTCCCAGTGAGACCCTGGACAAAAAGGAGGAGATCAGGGATGTGTGCGGCTATCTGAACAATTGGGCCGACATGCTCATCGTCCGGCACAGGGATATGGCGCTTGTGGAAAAGATTGCCGCATATTCGGCGGTTCCCGTGATCAATGCCATGACGGAAATAAACCATCCCTGCGAGATTCTGTCAGATCTGTATGCCCTCTCCGGGATCAGAAGGGACTTCACCGCCGACAGCTATCTGTTCTGCGGCAGGGCGGGCAATATAGGGCTGGCCTGGCGGGAAGCCGCTCAAGTTCTGGGGCTTGATCTGTCCCAGTGCTGCGCCGCCGGTTATGAGATGGAAGGGGTGCCCGTGTTTCACAATATTATGGAGGCGGTCAGGGGGAAGGACATCCTGTGTACGGATTCTCTGCCTGCCGGGGCTGTCAGGGATTTTCAGGAGTGCCGGGTGACGAAGGAGGCCATGGAGAGGGCAAACCAGGGCGCGGTCCTCAATCCCTGTCCGCCTTTTACCCGGGGCCAGGAGGTCAGCGGGGAGGTCATGGATTCGCCTTATTTTGTAGGATATGGGTTCAAGAGACACTTGCTGACGGTTCAGCAGGCCATTATGCTGTATTGCCTGTCGGCGTGACAAAATCAAGTTCTTTATGATTTCTTTATCCTTTCTATAGGACTTATTTACAGGGAATGGGATATGATCTTTTTATCACAGGAAAGGCGGGACGGAAAGGAGAATAAAAGAATGACGGACAGCAATGTGATTATACAGACCCACCAGCTGACCAAACGGTATGGGCAGGCTCTGGCCCTGGACCATGTGGATCTGTCCATTCCCAGAGGGAGCATCTACGGCCTGGTGGGCAACAACGGCGCGGGCAAAACCACCCTGCTGAAAATTTTGCTGGGGCAGGTTTTTCCCACATCAGGGGAATACCGCTTGTGGGATGCCCGGGAGGAGTCCGCGCGGCGGAAATACCGGAGACGCTGCGGAGCCATTATTGAGGGGCCGGGTTTTTTCCCGGATATGACGGCGGTTCAGAATCTGGAGTATTATCGGATACAGCGGGGGATTCCCGGCAGGGAAAGAGTGATGGAGAAGCTGCAAGAGGTGGGGCTGGCGGAGGCCGCGCGCAAAAAGTTCCGGCAGATGTCTCTGGGCATGAAGCAGCGTCTGGGCCTGGCGCTGGCGCTGCTGGGGGAGCCGGAGCTGCTGCTTTTGGACGAACCCATCAACGGACTGGACCCGGCAGGCATCATGGAGATCCGCGCTCTGCTGCAGAGGCTGAACAGGGAGAAACGCATTACCATTCTGATTTCCAGCCATATTCTGGCGGAATTGGAAAATATGGCCACGGATTACGGCTTTCTGAGCAGAGGAAGGGTCATTCAACAGATCAGCGCGAAGAAGCTGCATGAGCTGTGCGGGATTTATATGGAGATCCGGGTGACGGAGCCGGAGCGGTACACGGCTCTTCTGGAAAAGGAACTGCACAGGACGGATTACAAGGTGCTGCCGGACGGAACCATTCATATCGCGGGACTGCCGGAGGATGTGACGGCCTACGGTAAGCTGGCTGTGGAACAGGGCATCGGCCTGCTGGCGCTGGAGCGACGGGAGATGCATCTGGAAGACTACTATATGCATCTGACAGAGAGGAATGACAATGACAAACTGTATTAAGAGCGAATTTTACCGGATTTTTCATAAAAAATCCGTCTGGCGGATGACCGGGGCCTGCCAGGCGGCCGTGCTGCTTGTCAATGCGGCGCTATGGGGGATGAACCTGTTGGAGGGGAAAACGGGAGGGGACTTTCCCTGGGCGACCACCAGGTTTGCCTTTTCCCTGCTGGAAGGGTATATGAATATTCCGCTGTTTTTGTCCGCTGTGATGGGCGGTCTGATCACAGGCGACGAACTGAAACACAGAACCGTCAACAACAGTGTGGCATTCGGCCTTTCCCGGGATAAAATCTATCTGTCCAGGATACCTGCGGGCCTGGCGGCATCCGCGTTCTGCCTGCTGGTGACGGAGGCCGGGTATATCGGCAGCGGGTATCTGCTGCTCGAAGACAGCGGGGCGGAGTATACCCTGTCCCTGTTAAAGGGTACGGCAGCCTGTGTGCCCGCGTGGATCGCGGGAATGACAGCGGTTATGAGCCTGTACTATCTGACCGGCAGCAGGAGCGCCGGCATCTGGAGCTGGCTGCTGATCATGGTGGCTGTGCCCGCGGCGGTGGGCGTGCTGGGCCTGAAATTCGCGTTCTGCGAAAGACTGTCATCCTGGCTTCTCTATACCATGGTATCCTACTGCGCGCTTGATGGGGACCGGCTGCTCTATAACTGGTCCACCGGGGCAGGGGTCCTGAAATGCATGACGGCGGGATTTATCGGCATATTGGTGTTTATGGCGCTGGGCATTGTGGCCATCCGGCGCAGAGAGCTTTAGAGTGTGTTTCATCGATGGGTGCAATGTCCCAGGCAAAGCAGCAGTTGACAAGTCAACTACCGGCATGCGGAAAGGGGAAAGAGAAAAAATGAAAGAGATAAACAGGATCATCAGAAAGAAGAGAATCCATATACTGCTTGCGGCGGCGCTGCTGGGCGCTCTGCTGTCGGGATGCGGAAAAAGCGCGCCGGATATGACGCTGGCGCAGACGGATGTGACTGCCATATCCGTCCCGGAGAGCGTACAGGTAGTGGGACTTGGGGAGGCGAGTCACGGGGTGAAGGAGTATCAGCAGATGAAAGAGGAAGTATTCCGGGCCCTTGTGCAGAACAATGGCTGCCGGACCTTCATTATAGAAGGAGATTTTGGCAGCGCGCTCAAGGTGGACGCCTACATTCACGGGGGAGAGGGGACACCCAGGGAAGCGGCGGCGCTGATCGGCTTCCGGATCTACCGCACAGAGGAAATGGCGCATCTTCTCGAATGGATGCGCTCCTACAATGAGACGGCTCCCCAGGGAGAAGATCTGCATTTCTACGGAATGGATATGCAGTGGGCGGACAACGGGAAAGAGTATCTGTTCGGCATACTGGAGCAGGCGGCTCCCCGGATCAGCGCGGAATATGAGGAGAAACTTGCTTTTTTGAATGACGGGGATATGTATGAGATCAGCCAGGAGGCCTTTGAACAGGGTATGGGGGACGCGCAGCAGCTGCTGAAGGATGTGGACGGAGCCCAGAAGCTGATCGAGGAGGCTTTTGGCGAAGAGACCTTCGCGTTTGCCAGGGAATGCGCCTACAGCCTCTATGCCTGCTGTGATATCCGAAGGTCCGACAGCACATACAACGAGACAAGGGACAGCTATATGGCGAAAAAGGTAAAATGGTTTCTGAGCCATGGGGACGGCAGCCTGCTTTTTATAAACGGACACAACGGACATATCGGCAAGGTCAACACCCAGCCCTGGTATGACTGTCTCGGCAAATTGCTGACACAGGAGCTGGGGGATCGATATTTTGCCATCGGCACGGACGCGCGCGTCACGGTATTCAATTCCCAGACCCAGGACTCATATGTAAAGTCGCAGGTGGAAAATAAGAATGCCCTGAATGCCCTGGCAGGCGAGCTGGAGGGGAAACGGTATTATGTGGATTTCGCGGCGGTGGCCGGGCAGGACGGCTGGAGCGGGGTCATCACAGAAGAACAGAGAATAACCTCTCTGAACGTGGGAGGGATCATACCCCTGAAAATATTTTACACGTCGAAGATTGTTCCGAATGAAACCTTTGACGGAATGATTGTCTTTGAGGAGGTATCGCCTTCCACGATGGACTGATTTACAGTATAATAAGGAGACAATGTATGTGGATCGCTGTGGGGATCGCCCTGGGGGCGGGACTGGCTGCCATCTTTCTGGCAGTGAAGTATGGGCGGCTGAAAAAATGTATCAGGCAGGCGGGGCTGGATCTGGCTGAAATCATGGACAGTCCGGAGGAGAACCGCATCCTGCTGGCCGCGACCCCCTCCCGGGAGGCGGGACGGCTGCTGGAGCAGATCAACCGCTATCTGGAATATCATCAGCGGGAACGCGGCGTCTGGCAGCGGCGGGAGCAAATGCTGCAGGAGCAGATCGAGAACATCAGCCATGATCTGCGGACGCCCCTGACTTCCATCCTGGGATATCTGGAGCTGGTGGATGACGCCGGTCTCTCCCAGGAGGATCGGGAGGCGCTGGCGGTGGTGGAGAGAAAAAGCCGGTATTTGCAGGGGCTGATCCGCGACTTCTATGATCTGTCCAGGCTGGAGAAGGCCCCCAGGGACCTCAGGTCGGAGACGGTGGATGTGATCCGGATGATTCAGGAGACAGTGCTGTCCTATTATCCGGCGTTTGAGGAACGACATCTGACGGTGGAACTGGATCTGCCCGGAGCGCCGGTGCTGATCAGGGGGAGCGGGGAGGCTCTGGAGCGTATCCTGCACAATATGATCCAGAACGCCCTGCGGTATGCCCGGAGCCATTTCCGAATCCATGTCTGGCGGAAGGAGGTTACGGACGCGGGGGGAAACAGGATATTTCTTGATTTCTGTAATGACGCGGAGCATCTCACTCAGGCGGATATCCCCTGCCTGTTTGACCGTTTCTACACCGCGGACCATGTCCGGCCCAGCGGCAGCACCGGTCTTGGGCTGACCGTCAGCAGACTGCTGGCGGAGGCCATGGGGGGCACCGCGGCGGCCCGGCTGACCCCGCGGAAGGAATTGCACCTGCTGTTCGAATTTTGCCCCGCTCCTGTACAGGAAATATAAAAATTAACCCTTTTTCGACAAATATTAGTCATACAAAATGGCACTTAATATGCTATAATTAAAATCAAAGCATTTTTTGACCCTTGATGACATATTAAGTGAAAGCCTGTGATATCCTGCGCTGCTTTATTGTGCCGCGCCATTTTCGGGGCGGCACAATAAAACGGCGCGGGAGGAAAGAAAAAGGGGAAATACCTATGAAAATAGCGGTTTGTGACGATTGCCAGGAGGATGCCTTACGTCTGAGGAATCTTCTGGAGGGACAGGATGTCCGGCTCTACGCTGACGCCGGGCAGCTCCTTGCGGATGTGGAAGAGCGCGGCATGCGGTTTGATTTGTACCTGCTGGACATTTACATGGAAGGCTCCACGGGAGGCATCGAGCTGGCGGGCCGCATCCGCCAGCGGGACGATGAGGCGGCAATCTGCTTTATATCCACCAGCGACGATTTCTATCGGGAGGCGTATGATCTCTATGCGGTGCAGTACCTGCTCAAACCAGTGGGGGAGGCGGAGGTAAAGCGTCTGCTGGAGCGCCTGGCCCGGAGGATCGTCCGGGAGAGGGAACAGAGGCTCGGCTACAAATGGCGGGGGCAGTCCGGCTTTATTCCTTATGGCAGGATTCTCTACATCGACAGCCGGGAACACACACTGTTTATTCACTGCGAGGACGGAACCGTCCAGGAGTGCAAGGGCAAGCTGGATGACCTGGAGGTACAGGTATGCGGGGAAGTGTTCTCCAGGTGCCATCAGAGCTTTATTGTAAACATGTACCATGTGGACAGACTGGAGGGGAACGACCTGCTGGTGGCGGGACACAGCATTCCTGTCTCCAGGCGCTATTTTGCCGGGGTGAAGAGCCGGTATCAGGAGATCCTGTTTGAGGAGGTGGACTGATGACTGTGCTTCGGGACCTGTCCATGCTGTGGTCGCTGTTCCACATACTGATTCTGTTTATGCTGCTGTACCGCTCCCGCTTTTCGCGGATCAAAACGATTCTTTATACATGTATCGCGATGGGGCCGATTATTCTGCTGAACATGACGGGATTGATCCTGTTTGGGGCGGGGATTATGGGAAAGGTTTTTATCCTGACCTGTACTCTGCCCAGCCTGCTATTTTTCTGGATTGTCTCAAAGGATAAGAAAGGACGGTTCTTTTTCACTTTCTGTCTGGCCGATACGGTGGCTCTCTGGATTATCGCGGTGACCAACATAGCGGATTTCTATTTTGGGGGGCAGCAGTACATATTGATGTTCGTGGGCAGGTTTGTGCTGTTTCCGCTGACGGAGTGGGCGGCGGTGCGCTATCTGCGCAAACCCTACCTGGAATTGCAGGACTCTGTGCCGGGGGGCTGGGGGATCTTCGCGGGAATGACGGCGCTGTATTATCTTCTGCTGGCGGTCTTCGCGAATTTTCCGACAGTGATCACGGCCAGGCCCCAGGAACTCCCGGCGTTTGTGATGGTTCTGGTGCTGATGCCCATGACCTATGCCACCATCTTTGCGGCCTTGTACAGACAGCTTCTGCTGTACCGTAAGCAGCGGAGCGAGCGGGTCTTGCAGGAGCAGAAGAATACATTGGCGGCGCAGCTGGAGAATCAGCGGATGATCCGGAAGCTGAGGCATGATATGAAGGGCCACGCAGTGACGCTCTCGGGACTGCTCTCCGCCGACAGGACGCAGGAAGCCCTGGAATATCTGAAAAAGCTGGTGGCGGATATGGATGTTCTCTGGGGACAGTTCTGCGCCAATCCTTATCTCAACGCTGTGTTCAGCCATTACAGTCAGAGATTTCAGGAGATGGATGCGAGGCTGAAACTGGATATCCGTGTGGGAGAGGAAGAATTGCCGTATATGGAACTGTGCCAGATTCTCTCCAACGGTCTGGACAATGCCCGGACCGCTCTGGAGGAGCTGCCGCCGGAGGACAGGGAGGCTTCCGTGCAGATGAAATACAGCCGGGACTATCTGGTGCTCCGTATAAGGAACCGCTGCCGGGAGGGGGTGCATGTGGAGAAAGGCACCGTGCCGACCACGAGTAAGACGGGGGCGGGACACGGCTATGGTCTGGCCACCATACGGGAGGATGCCGGGAGGCTGGGCGGAGATATGTTGTGTTACACGGAGAACGGATACTTTGTGCTGGATGTGATGCTGCGGGCAGACAGGCCATGAAAGAGGAGAAGCGGCGGGCAAGGCCCGGGGCAGCTTGAGGCGTGTCTGGCGGAAAGTATATTCAAACATGCTCTGAAACACGGGCTGTGAAAAGGAACAGAAACATGAAAATTTTCAGGCGCATGCTGCTGGCGGTGCTGATTCTGTGTCTGATTCCCCTGGGACAGGCAGGTTATGCCTCTCTTCTTCAGCGGCAGCAGGAAAGGACGCTGAAGGAACTGCGGGAAGCTGCGGAGCCGGAGCGAGACGGTGGTGAACGGGGAGAGGAGAACGCCGTCGGTGCGGACGGCGGACAGGGAGAGAAGAACACTGCCGGTGCGGACGGCGGACAGGGAGAGGAGAACGCCGCCGGTGCGGACGATGGACAGGGAGAGGGGACCGCTTCCGAAGCTGCCGATCATCCGGGGGAGACAGTTCCTTCCGGCGGGAATCCGCAGGAGGAGCCGGCAGACTCCCGGCCGCCGGTGATGGAAAAGTATGAAGCCCTGTACGAGAAGAACCATGACCTTACCGGGTGGCTCTTCATTGAAGGGACGAATATAGATTATCCGGTTATGCAGCGGGAGGATGACGAATATTATCTGCACCACGATTTTTACGGCAATGACAGCAAATACGGCTGTCTGTATGTGAGGGATACGGCGGATGTGATTACGCCGGGGACCAACTTTATCATATATGGGCACAACATGAAGGATGGCTCCATGTTTGGAGATCTGGACCTGTACCAAAAAGAAAGTTTCTGGCGGGAGCATCCCACGATTTGTTTTGACACGCTCTATGAGGAGAGAACTTATGAGGTCATAGCGGTATTTCCCTCCCGGGTTTATCATTCGGACGAGGCTGCCTTCAAATATTATCAGTTCTACAACGCGGATACGCAGGAGGAATTTGATTATTTCTATGAAAACATCAAGAACCTGTCTCTGTATGACACGGGTGTGACCGCCGGATTCGGAGATACGTTTCTGACCCTTTCCACCTGTGCCTACCACACGGAGGACGGACGTTTCGTGGTGGTGGCAAAAGCGACGGACGCGGACAACTGAAAACCGCCATTATGCAGGAATAAATGGCAGAAAGCCCCCGCCCCGGAAGACAGAGGGGCGGGGAGCCGAACAGGCGGTGCCTGTTTAAGGAAAACGGACTATGCAGACAATTTCGCTCCGGACGGATAATCGGGGGCCGGATTGCTTTTTCAGCCCGTTCTGAGGCACATTATATAGAGCCTGATACCTTCCATGATTGCCTGGATACTGCTCCACATACCCAAGATGATATATGAGCCCTCTGCCGCATGAAAGAATCCGGTTGTCTGTACATGATTACAGCATGCTATTCTGGGTGTGCCATTCGTCCATACCCAATGTTCAACATAAACGGGAGAGGCGACGTTATTTACAAATATGTTCAATGTGCCATCCACATTGTCTTTTGGACGGACATTGCCGGCGACAAGATAAATCCCGGTTTTTTTTACCCGATGGCAGAGCAACAGATTTTCCCCTCGGTTGACGGATACATTATTTGCAGATTCCGTTTCCAGCCCCATGGCTAATATAGTATTGATTTCCGCCTCTGTGTAGTAGCGGTCATCGTGGGTGTGGCTGCTGCCGGCCTTGCCGCCCAGCAGGTTGTTTATCTCCGCCTCCGTATAGTAGCGGTCATCGTGGGTGTGGCTGTTGCCGGCCTTGCCGCCCAGCAGGTTGTTTACCTCCGCCTCCGTGTAATAGCGGTCATCGTGGGTATGGGCGGAAGGGGGATAGCTGCCCGGCTTCCCGG
>CAJUAB010000024.1 GCA_910583845.1 uncultured Acetatifactor sp. | reverse complement strand
ATCTGGGGACTCACCGGCATAGCCGGTGGTTTATTTTTTACTGTGGCACAAAAAGAGCGGAAACCTTTATTATGTAAGGTTTCCGCCCTCAAAAGCTAAGCTGCTGACGGGAATCGGACTTTTTTCGGCCCCGCAAAGCCAGTAAAATCAAGGAGGAATGCACACTGTCTACCGTGTGTCTACAATTCCCTGACAGGAACTCAATTCAACTTTAAGTACAATAATAAAGGACGAAATTGTAATGCAGTTCCCCGGCCTGAACTTTCCACAACCAGACTAAGCAAGCATGGAAACGCTTAGGTTTCGGGGAATTCTGACTCCATGTTGTCAAGGGCATACTCACATGCCTGGATGACAAAAGCAGAGAATGTGACATCATTGCCTTTTATGGCTTCATCTATCCTTTCTATCAAGGGGAGCGGAAAACGAATAGTTTTGTTTTCGCTCTCTTTTTTGTTGGGTCTAATCTGAAATGCCATGTCAGCACCGCCTTTCTTATATGTAAGTTACATTGTATTGCACATATAAAGAATAGTATGCAATGCACATTGCAATATATTTTGCATCATGCTATAATACCTACAGAATGATATGTGGGAAAATGAATTGACTGGAAGCTCAACGAGGTGTACTCTATAGGTAAGTAAATCACTGGTCGGGTTTCCGGACATATCAGGAAGAAAACTTCGGCAGGGAGGAATAAACATGAAGAGAAAAATTTTAGTAGTTCTATTAGCAGTAACTCTGACAGCGGGAGCCTTTGCGGGCTGCGGAAACAAAGCAGAGGGGGAAGGCAGGGTTCAGGCTGCTGTGGCGGATGCCGAAAGCGGTCAGAATGAAAATGGCGGTAATCCGGAGAGTGAAACGTCAAAGGCTGAGTCTGATACAGAAGCGGAGCCTACACCTGATGCAACAGCAACCCCCACAGCGGAGCCTGCACCGTCAGCGACAGCAGCCCCCACAGCGGAGCCTGCATCTGACAGGGGAGCGGTTTCTGATGTGAATATGAATAATGTAAATATTGAGACGGAGAGCGGCGATCAAGCAGCAGACGCAACCCAACCAGATACAGCAGGTTACACATTTGACGAGTCGGTTGCCGGTGTGATGTTCGCTAAGTCATCGGTGAATCTCAGGAGCCTGCCCTCAACGGACGGTGAGAAAGTAGGAAGATTGAGCGGTGGTCAGGAAGTAACCGTAACCGGACAGTGCGTTGAGACCGGATGGTACAGAATCCAGCTCGATGACGAAAGCATCGTATATGCGAGCGACAGCTATATCGTGGCTGAGAAACCCCAGACGCAGACAGCCAATCAGGGCGGTTCTAAGACCCAGACAGGAGGCCAGACCTCTCAGGGCAGCGCAGGAACTCAGACGGCACAGACCAGAACAGCAGGAACATCGGCGCAGACTTCCACCGAGGCAACGTTGTGCAACAGCGAGTTCATCGCTTTGTTGAACGCAGACCGGGCAGCAGCTGGGTTATCCCAGATTTCCGTAACAAGTACGCTGGATTCCGATGCTCTTGAGAGCGCTAAGGCAGTGGCAGCGAATTACTCCCATGACTCCATCGTGAGAACCCATGGGGTGAATCGTGCAAATATCGGAGAAGGGTACAGCTCTGTATCTGATATATACACTGCATGGAAGAATTCTCCGGGTCACTGGGCAGCCATGATCGACGCTAACCTCCAGTATTGCTCTGTTGCAAAGTATGGAAACTATTGGGTGTTTGTGGGGTATGCAAGCAATCCAGTTGCTGAGGGTATTGTCAACGGCACAACCACTGTTGAACAGCAGGTACAGGAAGGCAATCAGGAACATGTAAGCACAGATGAAGAAACAGGTGTTTCTGTATATGGAACTCCGGGTGCTGTCTATACAGAGGAGGAAGCTATCAGTAGTGGTGAAGTAACTCAGGAGGATTTTGACGATTTGGAAAATTGGTTCTAGGCTAAAGTCAATAGCAAATAAGTATATCAATAACCACCTTTCAATTCCTTTTGAGAGGTGGTTGTTTTATTTTGTGACGATATTGTATTGGAATACAGAGTCTGCTAAAATAAAAGCATACCAAACAACTGGTATGCTTTTAATGGTGCCTTACTTAAGTTTGTATTTGATGTATCTATACAATGTGTACAACATTGTAACGATACAACCACCTAAGAAGGCTCTAAGCAATGCAAGAAACATAGAGTTACCTCCAATCCTAAAAACGGTGAACAGTTATGAAGTTTAAAGAATGAAACTTCCTATTAAAGCTATTATCCATAACGCTCTCTCCTTTCAAAGCTATGCGGAGAAGCAGCGTGTCAAGGGGAACGTGGAATAATTGGCGCTTCTTTATAGCGCCGCCCTTTTTATGCCGCGAAAGCCCCTTGACATGGCGGAAATTGCTGCAAAACAATGGGGCAGGGGCTTGATAAATGCATTTTTATCAAGCCCTTACCCAACATTTGATTCCGGGCAGCGGACAGGCAATCGCATATGATGTGGTTTGTTGCCTTGTGCGGAGCATGCAAGCTATCCCTGAAATGAGTCGGCTACAAATTCATGGTTATGCGCCAACAGAAAGGCTGCATGTCTTTTCCAGCTTGCGAAAACAGGAGGGATTATTTGTATCACATATTTCCCGTGATACAAACAATCCCTCCGTCACTTGCCGGTATGTAGAGACGTTCCAAAATTGAACGAGCCAAAGCGAGTGTCATTCAATTTTGGCGATAAGCAAAGTGCGGCCAACGGCAAACAAACTTATCTTTTCAGATTATACCCAGCTAAAAAAGAGTGAGAACCAAACGTTTTTTGCTTCCCCTCATAGAAAGAATAGAATATCCCCGTGTGATATAGCTCTCTTTTCTCCATGTGCCTGTCAGCAGTCTATTTTATCCGTTTTATCTCTTTTTAAAAATATCCTGAAAGCACATTCTTCTTTTTACCTTTTCCCCAATCGTTTCTCCCCGGTAGTTTTCCATCTCCCCTGCCGCTTCTCCCCAAAGTATCACAAACCCCTGTCAGGGTATCTGAAACCTGCCAACTTTGTGCAGGTCAGACTTTTGCCCTAGGTTTGCCTATCCGTTTCTCCCCGGAAAGTTTCAAAGCCCTCTTGGAGTGTAGCAGCTTCGGCTGACTATTTTTATCCGGAGGGTAATGCAATGGAAAATCCATCAAAGAAGAACGAAACAAAATCCGAAAGGGAGCAGGGAAGCAAGAAAGGGCAAAGAACATGGAGAATCAATTTCTATGAAGATTATAGTATGCATTTCCGAGCAATACGGAAATACACACGCATGACGCAGGCGGTATTTGCGGAAAAATTGGAGATTTGCGTTGATTCCATAAAAAAGTATGAAAACGGCATGATACATCTTCCCGGGAAAGAAATTTTCAACAAGTACCTTGAATTTGGCGAAGTCACCGAAGATTATTTTCATGACAACCCCGACAATCTCCACTTCCACCAGTTCGTTTACTACCTAGATTATCTTAAGGATGAAGAAAAGAAAATATTTTTATATTTGTATAAGGCGGAAAATGCGGAACAGCTTTTAGAAAACTTCAGGAAATACTCTGAAACTGAAAAGGATAACCACGCAGCATTTCTTCGTGATTATCTGAAAAAAATATCCAAACCTCAAAGGCTACCTCATTAAATGAAAAATCCATTTTTTTTGATTTAAAAATTGATTTCATAAGAAAAAATTTATTTTAAAATATGCTCATAAACACAAGCGCTTGATGTTTAAATTTATTTAATAACGAGAGGTAATGCACATGATATTAAATGGAACAGCACAATTTATTTCTTTGGTATCTGGTGAGAAAAACGGCAAAAGCTGGCACCGTGTGAAATTCCTTGACGAGGACGCGGACGAATTTATCAATGCCTTTGTCAATGATGAAATTGCCGCAGGTTTGCAGGGCTTATCCAGAAAAACCCCAGTCGAATTGACCTTTGACATGATACCGGGCAACAAATATTTCAATATTACCGATGTTGGAATCATAGGAAACTGAAAACCCAGGGCGGCTTTACCGCCGCCCGCCTTATACGACTAGGGAGGTCTTCATATGAAAGATATTTTAACTATCACAACTTTATTATTAATGGCCTATTTGCTCACAGTCTACTGCGTCAGAGCCTTGAAATCATGCTCCACAAAGGAAGCAGCCAAAATATGCCATGGATATATCGGCAGGTTTTGTACAGAGTTGCGGGAAGCTTTGTTCCCGCCGGAACCCGCCCCCTGCTATCCCACCATTGTCGGTTACGACGGTAACAGGATTATTTTATCATTTGTGGACGAGGAATTCAAGATTGTCCGGCAAAATTTTGCAGCCTGCTTCTGCACCAATACAGGCATATCCAGAGACGGCCATTTGGTATACTATTTTTTCGATATCCATCGGAAGCCCGGTTCCCTGCCGGATGATGAGCTTCTGCCCCTTGTCACGAAGCAGGTGGAGGAAGCGCTGGCAAATACCATGCGCCGCTACGGGTGCTACATGCCCCCGGAATCCCTCACTTTGGTGGAGCTGTTCCCCATGCGGCTTTGTGTCGCATTTGCCCGCACCGGGCAGGGCGTGGAGAGCCTAAACCGGAGGAAAGCGGAGATACAGCAGCGCAAAAGCCTGTCCCACAGGGAACCCCCAGCGGGCATGGACGAAGACTGGGGTGAATAGCAAGGAGCTGGTGGCAGGATACCAAAAAGGACCCTACTACCAATACGGTTTGAGAATTCCCATCCGTATGGGGATTGCCACCCATCCCCACCTGCTCCTGACCGGGGCAAGCGGTTCCGGCAAATCCTATGCCCTGCTGTTCCTTCTGGGCAGGCTGTTACAGGCCTGCCCGGAAACAGTCCTCTATTTCTGTGATTTCAAGAATTCGGAAGATTTTTCCTTTCTGGAAGGGTATCCGCATTTTTATGCCGGGAAGGACTGCTATCAGGGGGTTATGGACTATTACAGGCAATTTTCAGAAATCCGGGAAGACCGGGGAAGGCACGGGCAGAAACGCTACCTTCTCATATTCGATGAATATCCGGCCTTCCTCAACTATATGCAGGCAAAGGACAAAGCGGACAAGACCAAATACGCCGCAGATGTACTGGGCGCAGTTGCCGAACTCCTTATGCTGGGCAGGGGAATTGGTTTTGGTGTCTGGATAGTAACACAGAGGGCTGACGCCGGCCTGTTTGCCAATGGGGCGCGGGACAATTTCATGGCAATCATCGGATTGGGCAGGATGAGCCGGGAGCAGAAAGGCATGCTGTTTGCCGGACAGGAGATACCGGAAGATACTTACGGGGCAGGGGAAGGGCTGCTCCTTGCGGACGGCAGGGAGCTTACCGCAGTAAAGTTCCCTTTGCTCCGGGATATGGAAAACTGGAAAAAACATATCAGGGACATTTTGCTTTCCTAGCGAAGGAACATGAAACGCACTTTACAGGACGGCAAAGGCCGCCGCAGGCGGCCTGGCGTCCCGGCAGGGTTGGCGGAAAGTATTACCCGCCAACTACTGTAACTGTAACAACACTTTGAAAACCCTATATTTCCGGGGGTTCCCCACCCCTGAACCTGTCACGGCATACCTGTGACAGAAGAAAGGAAGTGTGAAAATATGGGATTTGATTTAAAAACGCGCGGCCGTGCATGGATAGCCGTTATCCAGACAGCCAACATGACGGCAATGGGGCTGGATGAAGAAACATACAGCAATCCGGAAATCCTTGCCGCCTTTCTCTCCAATCTGTGGAAAGAAAGCGGAAAAGGGCGCACCTGTGCCGTTGCCGTATGTGTCAGTGAACAGGGGCTTTACCATGCCCATATGGCATTATACGGCAATACCACCACTTTGCAGAATGTAGCAAACATCCTTTACAAAAGCCATGTAGAACCGCAGCTTGGTGGAAAAACGGCATTAAAGGATTATCTTCTGAAACAGGGCAGCTATGCCGAAAAGGGAGAAAAAATCCTCTGCATAAAAGATATAGACGCCGTTCAGGACGTACAAGGGAAACGCAGCGACTTGGAAGCCATTGAGGAAATGCTCCTAAAAGGATTTACTCCACAGCAGATACTGGATTCCAATTTCCGCTTTTACAAGTACGAAAAAATGATACTCCACAGCTACATAGACATGAAAATCGCGGAAGCACCGGTCAGGCGAGAGCTGCTCACCATATACCATTTCGGCGCAAGCGGAAGCGGCAAAACATTTACTTACAATCAGCTTTGTGAAAAGTTTGGAGCAGACCGGATTTATCTGCTGACAGACTATGACAACAATGCTTCCGGGGGATTAGATTCCTACATGAAAGTAGGCGCGCCGCCCATCCTGTTCATGGATGAATTCAAGGGCTTTGGTATCAGCTATGGGAAGCTGCTCACCATGCTTTCAGGCTATAGCCGTATGCAGACCCACAGCCGATACGCCAACACCTTCAACCTCTGGGAGCAGGTGCACATCACCAGCGTATACCCGCTGGAACATTTGTATGAAAACATGGTAGATTCCAGATATCAGGACACGGACTCTTACAGGCAGCTTCTCCGCCGGATTACCAAAATCGTCTTCCATTACATAGAAAATGGAGAGTACAAGACCTTTGAAATGGACGGGAAAGACTATCAGGGGTGTGGAGATTTACAGTACAGGGCATTTCATCAGGAATTTACACCCCTGACGGAAGTGGAACAGATGGAGCTGCCCTTCAAAGAATGACAGAACAGGAAGGAGAAGCGCATACATGGGGCGCAGCTGCCTAAAATCCTAGAAACCGAAAATCCGAAACCCGAAAAACCGAAATAAAGTCCCATTGCATGAAAAAAGGCAATGGAGGAAAAAGAATTCCTGAAACAGAAAGCAGCTGTCTTGTATCAGGCACTGGAAAGCGGTATAATAGATGTAGACAGTGTGCTTGATACGCTTATGGCAACTAAGAGAGAACAGATCATAAAAATGCACGCCTATGCGATTACCCCGCCGGCAACGGAGGGCGGGCGCTGGCAGACCTGCTACAAGGATTCATCCGGCAAAAGAAAGAATATCAAAGCACAGACAAAGGAAGAGCTGTTAGACAAGCTGATTCCTGTATATCTTTCCAATTCGCACCTTGACAATTTGACATTCTACGGACTCTATGAGGAATGGCTGGAATACAAGGCTACTGTTACCAACAGTGTCAACACGATAAAGCGGCATAAACAACACTACAAAAAGTATTTCGAGCCGTCTGTACTCCATGGCATGAAAATAAAAAAAATTGACGAACTCATATTGGAAAAAGAATGCAATCGGATTGTGAAAGAATTCAATCTCCCCCGGAAAGAGTGGTGCAATGCAAAGGGTATTTTAAACGGCATGTATGAATATGCCGTCAGGAAAAAATACCTTGCGGAGAATCCCATGAGTAAAGTACAGATTCTGGTGAAGTATAGGCAAGTAGTAAGAAAGACCGGGAAGACAGAAACCTACAACTCGGAAGAATTATCTGCCCTGAATGAATTTCTTGACCGCATGTATGCAGAATCTTTGGACGCATCCTTTCTTGCTGTAAAGCTGAATTTTCTGCTGGGCTTACGGGTAGGCGAATTGGTGGCCCTAAAGTGGAGTGATTTATGTGATGACAATCATCTGCATATTGTCCGTGAAGAAATCAGAGACCAGACAGCCAACAGTTATGAGGTTGTAGAACACACAAAAACAAACCGTGACCGTTTCGTGATATTGGTTCCCAATGCAATCAGTATTCTAAAAAGGATTGAGAAACAGGGCGAATACATTTTTATGAGAGACGGAAAACGGATTACCTCTATTCGCATTGCCACCATTCTCAGAAAATTCGCAAGATATGAGGGAATGCCGTTGAAATCAAGCCATAAGATGCGGAAGACTTATGCAAGCAATCTGAACGCCAACGGGGTGCCTTTGGATTGTATCCGTGAAATGCTGGGACATAGCAATCTGAATACGACTCTAGGGTACATATATAATCCCCTGACCGAGAGTCAGACCTATGACCTGATAACGAAAGCCTTACAATAGGCTGTCTACAACTGTCTACAGAATTTTAGACACACAAAAATAGCGGAAACCCTGAATTTATCAAGGTTTCCGCTACTTTAAAGGAAGCTGCTGACGGGAATCGGACCCGTGACCTCCGCACTACCAATGCGACGCTCTACCGACTGAGCCACAGCAGCAGGTTGTAATGTTCTCTCAACCACAAAAGCTATTCTATCAGAATAAACGGCATTTGTCAACATAAATTGAAGAAATTTTCAATACAATTTTCCTACAGCCGAGCCGTGCTAAAAGTATTTGTTCTTGGTCTTCCGGAGCAGGAAACGCACACGGAATCCCTGCTGCTCGCACAGCGTGTTAATCACTGCCTCCGCCTCTGCCGCCGCGTTGTCATTGACGCAGAAAATGCAATAACCCTTCTTCCGGCCAAGGCGGAAGATCCCTCCCTTGTTCCACCTGATAAAATAGGATATCCTGTTCTGCAGCAATTCCCGCTCAATGGCCTGCTTACATTCCGGATCGCCTACCTCGCACAGTTCTATCTCGTTGTTTACCTTTACCATACTATATAATGTCTGCTGCATCTGTCCCATCCCCACATATCCGCAATTGCCGCCCCAACACATGTAGGACTGATAGGATTATAACACAACATAAAATCTTTTTCAAGTCTAACGGCCATAACTCTCCCGCATCTGGCTGAGAATACAGGGCTTCAACTCCGCTGCCGTGATTTGGCCTATTTCGGGAAAACTGACGCTCGCCATGAAACAGACAATCTGAGAACTCACCGCGTAACAGAGGTATCCTATGGGCAGATCCGTGCGCAGCTCCCCTCTCTCCATGCCTTCCCGGATCATATTGATGAGCATGGTCACCAATGTGTAGTTTTCCTGCCCCTCCTCCCTGATCCGTTCCTGAAGTTTCAGGCCGCAGATGGATGTGTCCGTCAGGAGATGAATAAAACGCAGAAAGCACTCCCTTTCCGCCATCTTTTCCTCCAGCACCTCCAGCAGGTATTCCATCCGGTCAAAAAAGCTGTCGCGTCTGCGAAGTTCCGCCTCCACCTCCTCCTGTATACACACCATCACATGCAGAATCGCACTGACGATAATCTCTTCCCGGGTGTCAAAATAGTCGTAGGCCGTCCCCTTGCCGATCCCTGCTTTGCTGGTGATGTCCGACACCTTGAGGGTGCGGATATCCGCCCCCTCAACAATCAGCTCCATTACGCCCCGATAAAGCTGCAGTACCTTGTCCGGTATCTGCTCTTTCGGCTCAAATCCTGTGATCTTACTCATCCCCACACTCCTATATGGCCGGAAATCCGGAAGGGATCAATCCCCCTCCGTCTTCTCCCCCTTCTTTGTCTTCTCTGCTTTCCCCGTCCTGTCCGCGGTTTTTTTCCTGGTTTTATTCTTTTTCAACCGCTCTCCGCGTTTTACCGGCGCGTCCGGATGTCTTTTTCCCCTTATAAAAATATCATAGATACAGGGAACCACCACCAGAGTGAGCAGGGTTCCATACAAAAGGCCGCCGATGGTGGTGACTGCCATGGGTTTTGCCATCTCCGCGCCCATATCGTCCGACAGGACCATGGTGGACAGCGCCAGGATCGTGGTCAACGCCGTCATCAGCACGGGACGCAGTCTGGTACGGCCCGCCGTCAGGATCGCCTGGCGCTTCTCCATCCCCTGCTCACGCAGCTGATTCATATAATCAATCAGCACAATACCGTTATTGACAATGATTCCCGCCAGCATGACAAACCCGATCAGCGCTATGACGCTGATCTCGCTGCCGCTGAAAAACAGGCCCAGCAGACCGCCGGTGAAGGCCAGCGGAATCGTAAACATGATAATAAAGGGCAGAAGCAGGGACTGGAACTGGGCCACCATAATCAGATACATGAATACAATGGCAAGCAGCAGCATCAGAAGCACCTGGCTTATGGCATCGTTGATCATCTCGTTTTCCCCGGAAAATACCAGGCTGTAGCCCTCCGGCACAG
Source organism: uncultured Acetatifactor sp. (assembly GCA_910583845.1). Classification (GTDB taxonomy): domain Bacteria; phylum Bacillota; class Clostridia; order Lachnospirales; family Lachnospiraceae; genus Acetatifactor. Next base: position 69,418 of record CAJUAB010000024.1, on the reverse strand, counting down.
AATAATCCGCCAGGCGGGCCTCTACTTTGGAGGACACCTGCCCCACATTGTATCCGTCGGCTATAGCCGCGGACACCTCAATATAACGGTTCTGGTCCGCGCGGCTGATGGAGCTCAGGGACACAGATGAGGACAGCCTGGCGATCTCCAACAGCGGAATCTCCACCTCTTTTCCCTCCGCATCCGTCCCCTTGACGGGCAGGTCCGCCATCATGGCCCTGGTCAGCTGTGTGTCGCCGCCGTTGGACACATAGACCACATAGTCCTTGTCCGCTGCCGCCAGAGTGGTGGCATTGCTGGAATCCGCCAGTTTGGGAGCAATCTGCGCGAATACCTGGGCCACGGTCAGCCCATACTGCACTGCTTTGTCCTTATCGACGGTAATCCGCAGTTCCTCGCCGCTCTCGGCCATGCCGTCCGACACCTGGCTGGTTCCCTCCACAGACTCCACGATCGCCGCCACTTCCCCGGCAATCTGTCGCAGAACATCCAGTTCCCGGCCCCTCACCTGTATGGAGATACCACTGCCTCCCATGGCGCTCATATCCATACTGGAGGTGTCCACCGTGATCTCCGCTTCCAGGTCCGCCGTCTTGTCCAGAATCTCCTGGGCGATCTCCTCGTTGCTGCGCTTTTTGTCCTCCCGGGCCACCACATAGATGTCCGTGCTGTAGGTACTGCTGTTACCTCCTCCGGTCAACATGGCCAGAGAGGAAGTGCTGGCCATGGCACCCACATCCGTGATATCCTCCATCTCCAGTATTCTCTCCACCACCGTATCCGTCAGAGCGCCGGTTTCCTCCAGAGTGGCATCCTCCGACAGGCGCACACTGACGGTCATCTGTGTGGAATCCATATCCGACATAAAGGCGGTGCCGTTGGTCCAGGCCAGGGCAAAACTGATCCCCAGCATGGCCAGCGCCAGCACCAGCACCAGGCTCTTACATTTCAGCGCTCCGCCCAGAACCTTGACATATCCCCCGGACAGAGCGGCAAAGAACCGCCCCTCCTTCTGCTCCTTCGTTCTGGTCAGCATCTTGGAGGCCATGGCCGGCACCACCGTCAGGGCGATAATCAGGCTGGCCAGCAGAGAGTAGGCAATGGTCAGCCCCATGTCCACAAAGAGCTGTCTGGTGATACCCTCCGTGAAAACAATGGGCGCGAACACGCACACCGTGGTCAGCGTGGAGGCGATGATGGAGCCTGTCACCTCCTTGCTCCCTTCTATGGAAGCCTCCAGGATCGACTTGCCCTCCCCCCGCATCCGGTAAATATTCTCGATCACCACAATGGAGTTGTCCACCAGCATGCCGATGCCCAGAGCCAGACCGGACAGGGAGATGATATTCAGGGTCACACCGCTGAAATACATACACACAATGGCTGTTACCAGACTGATGGGAATGGAGAACGCCACCACCATCGTAGGCCGCAGGTCTTTCAGAAATACCAGCAGAATCAATATGGCCAGCAATCCGCCCATCAGAATGTTGCTCACGATGGAGTCCATCACCAGGTCAATATAGACTCCCTGATCCATCAGCGTGATGACATGCAGACTGGTATCCGCCTTCATCATATCCGAAAAGCGCTCCAGCAGCAGATCGGACACCGCTCCGGTGGAATAGCCCGTCTGCTTCTGAATGGAAAGCATACAGCCGGGGCTGCCGTTTACATTGGTATAGATCTCCCCCAGGTTATCTGTGAAAAAGACATCCGCCACATCCTCCAGCATGATCACCGGCACACCGTCCATATGTAAATCCATCAGGGGCAGGGCCTTAAGCTCCTCCAGGGTAGTCGGCTTGTCCCCCACGCGCACCAGATAATCAATCCCCTCCTCTGTCACATAACCTCCGGGCATGGAAAAGTTCTGGGCCGTCAACAGATTTTTGATCATATCCACCGTGAGGATTTCCGTCATATCCGCGCTGTCATAGGCTTCCTGCCGCGCGTCCTCCAGCTGCTTCTCCCCTTCCGTAAGCTGCTCTCTGGCCGCGTCCAGCTGCTCCTCCCCGGCCTTTATCTGTTCCCTGGCCGCGTCCAGCTGGGCCTGGGCCAGCTCCATCTGATATTCACCCAGATTGATCTGAGAAGTGGCATTGGCAAATTCCACCGCCGCCGTCAGTTCCCCCTTTTCCACCTCGATCAGCCCGCTGTTGACCTTGACCAGATTCTCATCTATGGTGGCCATGGTACGGTTCACCATAGACTCAAAGGCCGACAGCCCCATACCGTTGGTAATGGCATTCATGGACTGCTCCAGATTGCCCCGCTGGGACATAAGCTGCGTGTTTACGACGGCGGTGATCAGTCCCAGGTTGACATAGACCGTCTGAAAATTGTCCGGATCAGACCAGTCCAGCTCCCTGAGATCCGCAAGCATGGAAGCCGCCTGCTCATTGGAATCCATCTTTTTTACGATATCGCTGGCAAAGAACCGGTCTTTCAGCTGATTGATCTGCCCCCTGGTCTCATCGTCGATGTCCGTGTCTGAACCCGATATGCTGAATCCCCCTGTAAGCCTGTCGTATTCCTTTATATAACCGTTGGTGCTGTCCTGTATTTTATGAATCTCATCAATACCGGTCTGCAAACCCCTAGCAGTGGCCAGATTGGTAGTCAGCGTCATCTTGGTGGATTCCAGACTGGTCTTGGCGGTGAGCAGCTGGGTCTTGGTCTCCGCCAGCTTCGCCGCCGTCTCCTCCTGGGTTCTGTTCAGCTCATCCTTCCCCTCCTGGAGTTCTTTTTTGCCGTTGTTGATCTCCTTCAGACCGTCCCCGATCTCCTTTTTTCCGTCCTCCAGCTCCTGCTGGCCGTTCTCCAGTTCCTCGCGGCCTTTTTCCAGTTCCTCCTCCGCGTCCCGCATCTTGTCATCTATGGCCGCATAAATCTGCCTGTTCAGGGCATCCACTTTCTCCTGCCGTATAACCACATTGACGCTCTCCTCCAGCAGCCCCACGGCGCTGGCGCTGGCAACGCCCTCCAGACTCTCCACCTCGGGCATCAGCACTTCGGTGACATACTCGCTCACCTGGGCGTACTCCATGTCTTCCACGCCCACAGCCACCATCATCACCGGCAGCATGTCCGGATTCAGCTTCATGATAATGGGATTGCCCACACTGTCATCCCAGTAGGACTTAATCTGGTCCAGATTCTCCCGGATCTCCAGAGAAACCGCATTCATATCCGCCGACTGGGCAAACTCCAGAATCACCATGGAATAGTTCTCCGATGACACGGAGCTGATACTCTCTATATTGCTGACGGTGGCCATGGAGGACTCCACCGGCTTGGTCACCACCATCTCCACCGTCTCCGGGCTGGCTCCCACATAGGTGGTCATGACAATCACATAGGGCAGACTGATGTTGGGAAGCAGATCCGTAGTCATGCGGGTAAAAGACACGACGCCAAGCACAATGGCCAGCACCACGCCCACCAGTACGGTATACGGTTTTTTCACGCTGAATTTTGATATCATAATGCCATTTCCTTTCCGCCTGCATCCTGGAGTGTGTTTGAACAATGTTCCGGAACATGACCGACCGGCCAGTCGGTCACCTTTTAAATTATATATCCCCTCTGTCGGAAAGTCAATTTATAAGCCCGGCAGATATTATTAAAAAAAAATAAAGAAGACCTTATAGCATCTTCTTTATCTTCCCCTTAAGCCGCTGCAGCGCATTGTCCGTGGATTTTTCCTCCCGGCCCAGCACTTTGGCGATCTGACTGTAGCTCATGCCGGTGAGGTACAGATCCAGCACCTGTTTTTCAAAGCTGCTCAATTCCTTTTCAATCTGTCCTTCCAGATATTCCACCCGCTCCCTGTCGATAAACAGGGTCTCCGGGTTCTGATCCTGATCCGGGGGCAATGCCTCCGCCAGTTCCATCTCCTCGCTGTCCTCCCGTCCGCTGCCATAGAGAGAAACATAGGTATTGAGCGGCCAATGCTTCTGCCTGTGGGATGCCTGCACCGCCGTGTACATCTGGCGGCTGATACACAGATCCGCAAAAGTGTAAAAACTGGCGTCCCTGCCGCAGTCATAGTCCCGGATCGCCTTGAACAGACCGATCATCCCCTCCTGGATCAGATCCTCGTTGTCTCCGCCCAGAATATACATGGACTTTGCCTTGCTGCGCACCAGATTCTTATATTTGTCCATAATGTAGTCCATGATGCGGCTGTCTCCGCCCCGCAGGCGGTCTATCAATTCCCCATCGCCAAGCTGACTGTATTCCCGTTCCATGATAGCAACCTCCGGCCCGCTCACAGGCGCTGTCTCACAATCTCGTAGGCCAGAACGCCGGCAGCCACAGAGGCGTTCAGGGAATCAATGTCTCCTCTCATGGGGATGGACGCGGTCATATCACATTTTTCCCTGACCAGACGGCCCACGCCTTCACCCTCGCTGCCGATTACCAGACCGATGGGGCCTTTCAGATCCAGATCATACATGCGGGTACCCGCCATATCCGCGCACACAAACCAGATGCCCTCTTTTTTCAGTTCCTCAATGGTCTGGGCGAGATTGGTAACCCTGGCCACAGGGGTATAATTCAGCGCCCCCGCCGAAGTCCGGGCCACGGCGGCTGTCAGACCTGCCGCTCTGTTTTTGGGAATAATCACCCCATGGGCCCCCGCCAGATTGGCGGTCCGGATGATGGCTCCCAGATTGTGCGGGTCCTCGATATTGTCCAGCAGGAAGAGAAAGGGCGGTTCCCCCTTGGCCCGGGCCGCCGCCAGGATCTCCTCCAGCTGCGCGTATTCATAAGCGCCCGCCACCGCGATGACCCCCTGATGTCTCCCTGTCTCAGACATCTGGTCCAGTCTCTCCCTGTCCACGTATTTGATAGGCGTCTCATGCTTTCTGGCCTCCCGCTTGACGGTCATAATGGGGCCATCCTGACAGCCGTCCTGAATATAGATCTTATCAATGGGTTTACCGCTGCGGTAGGCTTCAATCACCGCGTTCCTGCCCTCGATTTTCTGTTCCTGAACTCCCATAAATTCTGTGATTCCCTTCGTTTTCCCGTATTCTCCGCCGCCCATACGGCGGTGCGTCTGTTTTGTTACAGTTTCATGCCCAGCCGCGCAATACCTTCCCGCACCAGCTCCAGAATGCGCTCCATGCGGCCTGTCATATAAAGATACCCTATCAGCGCTTCCATCCCTGTGGCCCTGCGGTATTCCTTCAGAGATGCGTTTTTCGCCTTCGTATGGAACCTGGCATTGCAGCCCCAGCGGTAAATATCCGTTTCTTCCTCCGTCAGCAGCTCCGCCAGGACATCCATCATCTTCGCCTGGGTTCCGGCTCTTACAAACTGTATCGTGTACCTGTGCAGATCATTGGCCGGGCGGTTCCCCCGCTCCACCACTGCGGTGCGTATTACCAGATCGTATATGGCGTCCCCGATATAGGCCATGGTCAGCGGGGAATAGGTCCGGATATCCACTTTTCCGCACCCGAAGCAGCTGCGGATCTGCTCTGGCAGGCTCATACCTTCTTCCATTTCACACCCTCGCGCGTATCCTCCAGCACAATCCCCTTCTCCTGCAGCTCGGCCCTGATGGCATCCGCTCTGGCAAAGTCCTTCTCCTTTTTTGCGGCCTTCCGCTCCTCGATTCTGGCGAGAATATAGCGCTCCAGTTCCGGGTCCACCTGCTTTTCAGCGCTCTTCGCCGCATGGGCCGTCGTCAGATTCAGGGACAGTACCCGGTCAAAATCCTCCGCCAGCGCATACTTGGTGGCGTCGGACATCTCCGCCCTCAGCATATCGTACAATACGGTGATGGCCATGGCAGAATTCAGGTCATCGCAGAGAGCCTGCTCAAATCTGGATCTGTACACGGCATATTTTTCCTGGTCCACTTCGCCCTCCCGATCCAGGGTGCCGACGCGTCTGACCAGCTTCTCATAGGCGGCGCTCATATTATCCAGCACCTCATAGGAGAACTCCAGAGGTTTGCGGTAGTGGGACTGTAAGCAGAACATACGGTACACCACCGGATCATAACCCTTTTTCTGAAGCAGGGATACGGTCAGAAAGTCCCCGCTGGACTTACTCATTTTCGCCAACTCTCCGGATTTGCTTTTATCCACCAGATGATGTACATGGAACCAGTAATTACACCATTTATGCCCCAGACAGGATTCACTCTGCGCAATTTCGTTGGTGTGATGCGGAAAAATATTGTCCACGCCGCCGCAGTGTATATCCATATATTCGCCCAGATGCTTCATACTGATGCAGGAACACTCGATATGCCACCCCGGATATCCCAGCCCCCAGGGACTTTCCCATTTCAGCTCCTGATCGTCAAACTTGGACTTTGTAAACCACAGCACAAAATCGCTCTTGTTGCGCTTGTTCGCGTCCTCGTCCACATCCTCCCGCACACCCACCAGCAGTTCCTGTTCGCTGTGGTTGGACAGAACATAATATTCCTTTAACCGGGATGTGTCAAAATAGATATTGCCTCCCTGCTCATAGGCATATCCCTTCTCCAGCAGCGTCCGGATCATATGAATAAACTCCGGTATGCAGTTGGTCGCCGGCTCCACCACATCGGGCGTCTTGATATTCAGCTTCCCGCAGTCACTGAAAAAAGCGTCCGTATAGAAACGGGCAATCTCCATAACCGACTTGTGCTCCCGTTTGGCGCCTTTCAACATCTTATCCTCTCCGGTATCCGCGTCGCTGGACAAATGGCCCACATCCGTGATATTCATGACCCGCTTCACGTCATAACCAAGCCAGCGCAGGGTTTTCTCCAGCAGATCCTCCATAATATAGCTGCGCAGATTGCCTATGTGGGCAAAGTGATACACCGTGGGGCCGCAGGTATATAATGCAACCTTTCCCTCCTCATTGGGGATAAATGTTTCGATCTTCCTCGTCAGAGTATTGTAAAAACGCAATTTGTTCTCCATAATGACCTATCCTCTTTTTCTGTTCTGAATGTTCCGGTTTTCCTTCCGGAGCGCGCTGTCCGCTCCTCCCGCGTATGCCGCGTCCAGAGGGGAAAATCCTTTTGCCCGCCTCATATTCCCTGTCCTCTAAATTCTACGGTCAGGTCCTCGGGCCGTCTTTTTTCATTCTGTTCCCGCAGCCGCCTGATCTCCTGTTCCACAGTGAGCAGCCGGTTTGTCAGCTCTGTGTTGGCTTTCAGCAAACCTGCGATCTCCTCTCTGACAGGGTCAGGCAGGGCCTGGTCCAAGTCCTCTCTGGGCAGAGCCTGATTGTTGCGTTTGACAACTCTTCCCGGCACACCTACGACTGTGGAATCCGGCGGCACTTCGGCCAGCACTACGCTCCCGGCACCGATCTTGGAGTTGGCTCCAATGGTAAAAGAGCCCAGGACCTTGGCCCCCGCGCTGATCATGACATTGTCCTCCACCGTGGGATGCCGCTTGCCATGTTCTTTACCGTTGCCGCCCAGCGTCACCCCCTGGTAAATCGTCACATTGTCCCCGATCACCGCCGTCTCTCCGATGATCACCCCGTTGCCATGGTCTATAAAAAGCCCTTTTCCAATGCGCGCGCCGGGATGGATCTCGATCCCGGTTTTTCGCACTCCCCGCTGGGAAATGTATCTTGCCAGGAAAAAATGCTTTTTCAGATAGAGCTTATGTGCGATGCGATAGTGCATCATGACTTTGAAGCTCGGGTATAAAAACACTTCCATGGAAGAATGGATCGCAGGATCACGCTCCTTGATGATCTGAATCTCCTCCCGGATGTTCCGAATCAGGCCCATCTCATTAACTCCCATCCGCCCATACAGGCAGTTTCCCTTTTCCATACAGTGAAAAGCGGATTCTGCATGTACAAAGGCGGATAAACTCATCCCTGAGACGAATTTATCCGCCTATCGCCTTTGCTTTCCTACTATTCAGCATATGCAATAAGGAAGGATTTGTCAACTGTTTTTTCATGCGTTTTGCTGCCTGTGGGCGCTATGACCTTGGACATCCGCCGCATCCCCCGCATGGGGCGGATGACGCGTCTTCCAGAGACAGATTAAAAGGACTGGTCAACAGGCAGATGGCCTGGGCTGAAATCCCTTCTTTCCTTCCGGTGAACCCAAGTCCCTCCTCGGTGGTGGCCTTCACGTTCACCTGTTCGGAGGAAATGCCCAGAACTCTTGAAATATTTTCCTCCATAGCATCCATATAGGGACGCATTTTAGGTGCCTGCGCTATGATAGTCGCATCTATATTCTCTATCAGGAAGCTCCGCTCTTCCAGCAGTTCGCCCACCTTTTTCAGAAGCTCCAGGGAGGAAATCCCTTTATAGGCGGGATCTGTATCCGGAAAATGTTTTCCGATATCCCCCAGCGCCGCCGCCCCCAGAAGCGCGTCCATAATGGCATGCAAAAGTACATCCGCATCCGAATGTCCCAGCAGTCCTTTCTCATAAGGAATCTCTACTCCTCCCAGGATCAGCCTGCGATCCGCCGTCAAACGATGTACATCATAACCCATTCCAACTCTCATGTCCTGTTTGCCTCCCTTTATTCACTCCGCCGTGTATCCGTTAAAACAAAAACCAGAGATATCATTACGGCATCTGACATTGAATGGCCCTTCCGGAATTTCGTGAAAACAGAAATCTCAATGTCACTTACCATAGTATCCCCGGTTTTTTGTAAGAACCGGGGCTATCGCGAAAGAATCTGTCGCGGCAGCCCCCGGTGCGTGTCTGAAAAATGCTTTCTGTCAGATGTGCGTCACAATATGTGGGAGATTTGGGCCTCATTCAGGTTACATAGCCCGCAATGCGTCCCTCCTTTGGCTCAATAACCAAATTCCTGCGCAAAATACAATGTGCCGTCAGTCTCATATACCGCAATGCTGCAGGAGAGCATTTCACCGTCCAGAATATTAGCGGCATGTGTGGGAGAATTCATCCATCCGGCTACCAGGCTGCTGGCATCGGCATATCCCTTGGCCAGATTCTCCGCCCACATCAGATCGCTGTTCACCGTGTAATAATCCAAACCGTTAGGCCTCGTATGGGAAAAGCTGCCTGCGCACTCTGTGGCACGGATCTGCGCGCACAGCTCCAGATCAGCGTTCCAGGTATATGCCGGAAGCCCCCGGGAAGCTCTCTCCGCGTTGAGCAGGTCAAACGCGGACACTGCCAGGGCGCGAAGCTCATCCGCTCTGAGCAGTTCCGCCTCTGTCATCTCCGCTGCCCTCACGGAGCCCGCCAGGGCGATAGCTTCCTCATCTATATAGGTGATTCCGGCATCTTCCGGAGGCACTTCACGGGCTGCGGCGGACATTTCCGGTGTCTCCATGCCACATGCCATCATGCTGACCCCCATTCCCATTGCCAATGCAATTGCCAACAATCTCTTTTTCATCAGCCTCACTCCTTCTATATTCTATTTCTTGAACCCTTTCAAAATCCAGGCAGCCAAGGCGGAAAGTGATGCCAGAAACATCATCGTCCAGGCATCGGATTCATCGCCGGTCTGGGGACGCCTCTTGGCACCCAGCACCATCGCGTCGGACAGAGGTGTCTCATCGTCTTCAATCCGCACGGTCCGCCTTCTCCGCATACCGTTTACAGCCGGAGGGTCCGGCGTGGGTGGCAGATCCGGCACAGATAACTCTGTCTGTGGATCATCTGGAATTACCGGAGGGGCCGTTACCTGAGGCGGAGGTGTCACCTGCGGCGGTTGGGTTTCCGACGGAGGCGGCGTTGACTCTGCCGGAGGCGGTACAGGTTCTGTAGGCTCTCCAGGGCCCGGCGTTTCTGTCGGTCCAGGTGTCTCTCCAGGACCTGGCGTTTCTCCAGGGCCCGGTGTCTCTGTCGGGCCAGGTGTCTCTCCAGGACCTGGTGTTTCTCCAGGGCCCGGTGTCTCTGTCGGTCCCGGTGTCTCTCCAGGACCCGGCGTTTCTCCAGGGCCCGGTGTCTCTGTCGGTCCGGGTGTTTCTCCAGGGCCCGGCGTTTCTCCAGGGCCCGGTGTCTCTGTCGGTCCGGGTGTCTCTCCAGGACCCGGCGTTTCTCCAGGGCCAGGCGTCTCTGTCGGGCCCGGTGTCTCTCCAGGACCCGGCGTCTCTGTCGGGCCGGGTGTCTCTCCAGGACCAGGTGTCTCTGTCGGGCCGGGCGGATCTGTAGGTTCCGGGGTCTCCACAGGACCCGGCGGATCTGTAGGCTCTGGTGTCTCCACAGGACCCGGCGGATCTGTAGGTTCTGGTGTTTCTACAGGACCCGGCGGATCTGTAGGTTCCGGTGTCTCCACAGGACCCGGCGGATCTGTAGGTTCTGGTGTCTCCACAGGCTCCGGCGGATCTGTAGGCTCTGGCGGCGCAGGTATCACACCGCTCCAATTCACCTGATGAACTTCACCGCTCTGTTGAAAATCATTGGCCGTAACGCCGCCGATAATATTGTTGCCGTTGGCAACCGATGCACCGGGTGCCAGAATGTAACCCCACACTCTCGATGTATTTACCTTGCTCGCATTGCCGAAATTCCACAGAATCTTCCCGGCCCAGGAAGCATACTCCGAACCGTCCGACGCTCCATTTGCGTTCATCTGGGGTACGGATACTTCCCCGCTGTCCAGAATATTGATGATTACGGTTTTTCCGGCCTCCGCTGCCGCAACGATTTTGCCCTCATAATTTTCACCCTGCGAGAAATCCGCACTCAATGCTCCGGCGGTAATATTCAGCACATATGCCGAACCTGTATCCATATCCGGCAGATTGTATAATTCTCTGGCCCAGGATGCCTTTGAGGAGATTGTGCCCGCAATGACGCTCTGGATATCGTTCTGGTAGGAAAAACCTTTGAGCAGGTTATCTGTGATAAAGCTGCCAACCTCCACATTCTCCGCATTGATTTTATGTACTCTGTACCCCTGTCCTTCCGCCACCTCCAACTTGTTGGCGGTGCCGTCCGCATTGATTTCAGGCAGTACGACATAACTGACTCCTCTGGCATTACACTGGAAAGCGCCGGTGGACAGATCACCGAGATAGCTTACGCCGCTGTCCCCGGTGGCATTGCTGCTCCCCCATATGTTCAGCCATCCCGGCAGCGAGCCAATCGCCACATTGCCTTCCACATGGTCGCTTTTGGACATGGTGTTTGCATAAATCGAATACAGGAAAGGATTCGTCAGATCAGGTTTGGAAAAGTTATCTGTGGGTGGAGCATAATTATAGAGAGGAATCGGTTCCGCGACTGCCACCACATAATTGCCGGAAACACTTTCCAACTCCGGCACATTGGAGTCCGTCGTCTCGTTCGCATGGGTGGAAAACCCCTTATCTGTAAACATACTGCTGATGACCAGCGCCGATGCCATGGTCACCACCACAAATTTGCTTACCTTCTCTTTCATTTTCATGATTTTATGCCCTCTTTGATACTCTGTGCATATCTACGGACTGCATTTCATACATACCCTTCCCTTAAAAAGACGGTTCTTTTTGTAGAAAAGGCTCAAAGATATTACAAAAATATTAATTATCTTATACCATATGGCTCCGCCAAAGTCAATACGCCATGAATCAAAAGCCTTCTGGAAGTTCCTGCCGAACCGTAGCAGGTGGACAGGGACACGATATTGGGCCTTCCCGAAAGATCCACATCAAATACGTAGTTGGAATTTTCCACCGCCCATCCCGTATATTGATCATAATTCTCATCCGATGAAAAAACCATATACCGGTTGCTGTCCTTCCGGGCCATATAATAGGAAAAGACTTCATAGGTGTATACCGTGTCTTCCGTATAGATATAAAACCGGGGATTCGCGTCCAGCAGGGAGGAATCGTCAACCAGCTCCCGGAAAGTTCCAAACATGCTGCCGTCTCTCATATTGTGACCGAATACAAAGGTATTCCTGTCGCTCCAGTCCGGAGACGCGCCGCAGTCCATAAAAATGCTGCCCGAATTGCTCTTTTCCTTCTCGAAAGAATGCTTCAGATAGTACTCATTGTCCTCCCCCTGTACCACCGGATAGCTGACTTCCACCGCAGGGAAATAGAACCATCCCCTGAAATCGCCATTCATCTCTCTGAGCGCCTCCATGTCGATGGATAAGGGCGGATACTGGGCCGGAAGAAGTTCTACATCCTCCCCGCTTTCATCCGTCTCTGCACTCCCTTCGGCGGAAGTCTGCGGCTGCCCGGCAACCACCATATTCAGCAGACGCTGATGCTCCTCCTCGGCGCGCCTGTCAGAGATGACGGAGGTGATCAGCTTATAGCCGGAAAATACCACCAACGCGGTCAGAACCAAAATGCCCGCCACATACTGCAGCATTTTCATTCTGTTCTTTTTCATCGGCATCTCCCCCTTCATTTTCTATATATAACCGCTTGCGGAACCCTGTCTGCAAGTGACGGGGCTGGTCCATATTTCAGAAAGTAAATTTTGCAATTGCCTGTCTGTAAAAAGTATACCACGATTCTGCAAAACTGTCATCTTTTATTTGATATCCGGTAATTTATTTGTTATAATTGTCCATATACCCGGAAGTATCCGTCATCAGATGACTGCTATGATCCGCAAAAGAGGGGAGATTGTCACATGTTGCCAATTCACTTGATATCCGTCTTATTTTTGGGCATGATGTATTTCTTTATTTACCGGATGGATAAAAAGCCCGCCTACGATCCCAGGAAAATCTTTCTGGTCCTGCTGGCGGCTGCTTTTCTGCTGCGCTGCATATTCGCGGGGAGTTCCCGGGGCTTTGCCTCGGACACCGCCTGCTTCGCCGGCTGGGCCAATCTGGCGTTCGAGGGAGGAATCCGGAATTTCTATGCTTCCGGCGTGTTTGCCGACTACCCGCCGGGCTTCGTCTATGTGCTCTATGTCATCGGGGCCGTTTTTTCCGTATTTAAAATCCCGTATCTTTCGGCTCCCTGTCTGTTGCTGCTCAAGCTGCCGGCAATCATCTGCGATATGGTCACCGCCCTGCTCTTTTACCGAATCGCGTCCAGGAAACTGCCCCCCCAGCAGGTGGTCATGCTGGCAGGTCTTTATCTCCTGAATCCGGCGATCATTCTGAACTCTTCCATATGGGGGCAGGTGGATTCCGTTTTTACGCTGACTCTGCTGCTCATGTGCTGGTTCTTAACGGAAAATCAAATGATTCCGGCCTATATCGTGTTTGGTATCGGTGTGCTTTTAAAGCCTCAGATGTTGGTGTTCGCTCCCGTTCTGATCTACGGCGTCATAGACCGGGTTATCCTGTTTGATTTCAGCTGGCGGAACTTCTTCCGCAATCTTTTTGCAGGCCTGGCCGTAATATGCTTCATGATCCTGGCCTGTATGCCTTTCGGCCTGGACCTGGTGTTTATGCAGTACACCTCCACTTTGGGCTCCTACCCCTATGTGGCGGTAAACGCGTTCAATCTGTGGGGCCTGTTCGGCCTGAACTGGATTTCCCAGGAAGCCCGGCTGCTGTTTTTCAGCTACCGCACCTGGGGCACTATTATCATTCTGCTGATTGTATTGTTTTCCGCCTTCCTTTTTTTCCGGGCCCAGAACAAGGAAAGCAGGTACTTTACCACTTCCAGTTTTTTGATCGTGTCCATGTTCCTGTTCTCCGTGCGCATGCATGAACGCTACCTATATCCGGCATTGGCGCTGATCCTGTTCGCCTATGCGCTGCGCCCGCTGAAGGAATTACTGGAGGGCTTCTTTGGATTTACCATTATTCATCTGTATAATACTGCCTACATACTGTACTTTTATGATCCGGGCAACTATGACAGAAAAGCGCCGTTGATTCTGACCGTCTCCGCCTGCATGGTGATATGCGGTTTTTCCTACTATCATACGTTGATCCGCTACGATGTCCGGCAGGTGCCCGAGGCGGAATCCACCTTCACATTCCTGCTCCCCTTCCAGATCAAATGGCGCAGAAAAAAAGTGGCCCCCCGGCATTTTTCCTATGAACCCGCCTCCAGCCAGGAAAAAATGCCCTTCCTGTCCCAGGACGCCATCCTTCTTTTCACTGTTATGGCAATCTACACGCTGGTGGCCTTCTGGGACCTGGGGAGCTTAAAGGCCCCCCAGTCGGATGTCCTGTTGCGGCAGGGAGATACGGTGGAAATATATACCGGCGAGGAAAAGACCGCCTCCTGGCTGTACTGGTATCTGGGATATTATGAAAACCGTTGGTTCACGCTGGAGTACAAGACCGCCGAAGCGGATACCTGGCAGCCGGTGGGCACGGACGGTCAGTTCTCCATGAACAGCGTATTCGCCTGGGGACATATACAGCTGCCCTTGGACTGCCGCTATCTGCGGCTGACCTGCAATTCCGATATCGCTTCCGTCATGGAACTGGCGCTGGCTGATGAGGAGGGAAATTCCTTCATGCCTCTCAACGCGCCGGACTATCCGGAACTGTTTGACGAGAACGATACTTTTCCCGCGAAGGGCATCAGTTTTCGCAACAGCACTTATTTTGACGAAATCTATCATGCCCGGACAGCTTATGAATTTCTCCACGGTCTGCCCGCCTATGAGACCACGCATCCCCCCCTGGGCAAGCTCATCATGTCCGCGGGAATATTTCTGTTCGGCATGAATCCTTTTGGCTGGCGGTTCATGGGGACCCTGCTGGGAGTGCTGATGCTGCCGGTGATCTACCTGCTGGCCCGCAATATCAGCAGGGATCGGCTGATCGCCGGTTTTGCCTGTGTGCTGTTCGCTTTTGACTTCATGCATTTTACGCAGACCAGGCTGGCCACCATCGACGTGTTTGTGACTTTCTTCATCCTGTTGATGTACTATTTTATGGACCGTTACAGCAGGTTGAGCTTTTATGATACGCCGCTGTATAAGACCTTTATCCCCCTGGGGGCCTGCGGCATTGCCATGGGGCTTGGCATCGCCTGTAAATGGACCGGCGTATATGCGGGGATTGGTCTGGCCGTGATTTTCTTTCTCACGCTGTACCGCAGATACAGGGAATACCGCCTGGCTTTAAAGAAGCCCTCCGGCGGGCCTGACGGGCTTCTCTACTCCAAAATAATCGCCACCTTCCGGGGCAACGCAATAAAGACCATCCTCTTTTGCATGGTATTCTTTGTGCTGCTTCCCGGACTGATCTACCTGCTGTCCTACATCCCCTTCGTAAGCGGGGAGACGCAGCTGTGGGCAAAGATGATCGCCAACCAGGAATACATGTTCCGCTACCATGCCAACCTGAACGCCACACATTATTATTCCTCCCACTGGTATGAATGGCCCACCATGATCCGGCCGATTTTCTACTATTCCGGCGTGATCAGCGACACTGCCCGGGAGGGAATCAGCGCCTTCGGCAACCCTCTGGTGTGGTGGGTGGGAATCCCCGCTTTTGTCTACATGCTCTATCTGACCGTCAGACAGAAGGACCGGACAGCTCTGTTTCTGTGTATCGCTTATCTGGCCCAGTACCTGCCCTGGATGTTTGTGGACAGATGTACCTTTATATACCACTATTTCCCCAGTGTGCCCTTCGTGGTGCTGATGATCATGTACAGCGCGTTTACCGTGAAGGATCTGTTTCCGGAGAAAAAGTATTATATGGCGCTGGGGCTTTACGCGGCGGCGGCCGTGGCCCTGTTTGTCCTTTTCTACCCGGTGCTGTCCGGACACACCGTATCCATCAGTTATGTGAAAACCTTCCTTCGCTGGATGGAAAGCTGGGTCCTGATCTCCGGGTAAAGAACCGGGGGCATGCCCCGCAAGGTAAAATGAGATGAGAAAACCGATGCCCGGTCAGTGCAGACAGCCCCAGGGCATCCCTATGAAACGAAACCAAAAGCTTCCAGATATGGATTGACGCGCAATACCGCTGACACGGCCGGCGGTATACGAAAGGAGAAAAAATGAAACTGTTGAGCATATCCGATGTGGTATCCCAGGCAAGTCAGAACGACAAAGAATTATTGTTCGGACAATTTTTAGATGATTTCTACTATGAAAAAGAAACGGAAAAGAAATATACTTTAATAAAGGATGAACCTGCATATTTGCCGGGGGAAGATGTTTTTATGTGTATGCTTGCGGCGGCCGCGCATAAACTTGCGAATGATTATGGCCTGGAAATCCCTGATTGGGTTATGAAAAGCCAATATTTTCTGGAGGAAAAGCATTATGCTTTTGAAACAGAAAATCAGGAATACCGGGCGTATTTAGAAAAGACAACACCGGAAGAATATAAAATGAGAAATCTGATGCTTGGGGATACGGTATTGCAGCGGTGTTAAGGGAACATTACGGCTGCCGCCGTATGCCAAAAAGAAAAGTCTGGATACCTTGATTCATTCAAGGCCTTCCAGACTTTTTAAGTAGCGAGAGGGGGATTCGAACCCTCGACACCACGGGTATGAACCGTGTGCTCTAGCCAACTGAGCTATCTCGCCATAATGGAACCTATAGGGCTCGAACCTATGACCCTCTGCTTGTAAGGCAGATGCTCTCCCAGCTGAGCTAAGATTCCCTATATTCATGTCTCACAACCGACTTGATTAGTATACTATGTATGAGGCATTTTGTCAACTGTATTTTTGCAAAAATTTTACAAAAAGACTCCAAAAAGAACAAACGGCAGAATCCTCCGGATCGCCCAGGCAGGGCAGAACCCCTGCCTGGATTTTCTTTCAGGCAGGAGTTCTGCCTAAGTGATCCGGCCTACATTTTCTCCGGCGCTTCAAAGCCCAATACCTGTATACAGGTTTCCAACACCTCTCTGGTCAGAAGCAGAAGCGCGATCAGGCTCCTCTTCCGGGCTTCGTCCTCCTCCGCCAGAATCTTTGTCTCGTGGTAGAAGCGGTTGAAGGCATTGGCCAGATCATAGATAAAGGCGCATACCTTGTGGGGCGCGGTTTCCTCGCTGGCGCTCTCCATCATGGCATTGAAGCCCGCCAGCTGCATCATCAGCTGTTTCTCGGCAAGGCTGGAGGCCGACAGCAGCTCCAGACCCTCCCTGTCGTCCGGACTGCCCCCCTGCTCCGCATACTTGGTCAGGATGGACTTGATCCGCACGATGGTATAGAGAATATAAGGGCCGGTATCCCCCTCAAAGGAAGTAAAGCGGTCCATGTCAAAGATGTAATCCTTGGAAGCCTGATTGGACAGATCGCCGTAGAGCAGCGCCGAGATCGCCACCATGTCGGCCACCTCCTTTGCCTCCTGTTCACTCATCTCCCGGCCTTCCTTAATTTTCCGCAGCATCTCGTCCCGGGTCTCCTGGATCAGGGTCTCCAGACGCATAACACCGCCGTCCCGGGTCTTGAAGGGTTTTCCGTCGCTTCCGTTTACGGTGCCGAAGCCGATCCACTTCAGCTTCGTCCCGGGCTCCACCAGCTTCGTCTTGCGGGCGCAGCGGAATATCTGGTCAAAATACAGATCCTGGCGCTTGTCCGTCAGGTAGATTATCTGATCCGGGTGATAGAGACGTGTGCGCTCCAGGATTGTAGCCAGATCCGAGGTATTGTACAGAGACGCGCCATCGGATTTCAGGATCATGCAGGGAGGCACCTCCTTGGTATCGGTCTCCTCTTTCACATCCACCACCAGGGCTCCTTCGCTGATATAGGCATAACCGCCGTCCTTCATATACTGTACCATCTCCGGAATCAGATCCCGGACATCGCTCTCCCCCTTCCACAGATCAAATTCCACATTCAGACTGCTGTAGACTTTCTTCAGGTCCGTCACAGACACATTCATCATGTGCTGCCAGAGGGCGCGATACCCTCTTACGCCATTCTGCAATTTGTATGTGGCCTCCATGGCCTGCGCCTTGTACGCAGGGTCCTCCTTGGATTTTAAGCTGGACGCGGGATAGATTTCCTCCAGTTCGGAAATGGTAAAGGGAGCCTCTACAGGATATTCTCCCTCATAGCTTTCATCAAAATACACCAGGTCGGGCTGGCGTTCCTTTATGCCCATAATCACCAGGCCCATCTGCAACCCCCAGTCTCCCAGGTGGGCGTCGCCGATGACCTCATGCCCGGCATACCGACAGATCCGTTTGATGCTCTCCCCGATGACCGCGGAACGGAGATGTCCCACATGCAGGGGCTTCGCCACATTGGCCCCGCCGTAATCAATGATAATCTTCTGAGGCTTTGCGGGCTTGTCCAGGCCAAATTTCTCGGCCTGCCGCATATCCTGCAGATAATCTCTCAAAAACGTCTCTGAGAGTTTCAGGTTCAGAAAGCCGGGCATCACTGCCTCCACCTGAGAAAACACCTTACTGCCGCGCAGTCTCTCCGCCACCTCGCCCGCAATCACGGCAGGTGCCTTCCTGAACTTTTTGGCCCCGGCCATAGCCCCGTTACACTGGTATTCACACAGGTCCGGACGGTTGGACAGGGTTACCCGCCCCAGCTGGCCGCCCGCCTCCGTCTCCCCATATCCGGCCTCCTCAAAAGCCGCCTGCATTTCCTCCGAAATCATCTCCAATAATTTTTTCATAAGCATGCTCCTTATAAAAGTATGGGCTCATTATAGCCCTTTTCCCTTTATCTGGCAACACTATTTTTTTCCCGCTCCCGCCGGGAGTAGACACAGCCGCAGTAGTCCTGCCGATACAGCTCATATCTGGCGGACAATTCCACTGATCTTTTGTATCCGTTTTTCTTTTTGAAATCCGATGGCAGCCAGGGCACACCATATGTAACTGCCAGTTCCTCCCCGATGCGGTTCAGAAGAGGCGCATTTTTCAAAGGACTGATGGACAGCGTGGTGGCAAAATAATCCGCGCCCGCCGCCGCGGCCTGCCGGGCGGTCTCCTCCAGCCGCAGCCGGAAACACCCTTCGCAGCGTTCGCCTCCCTCCGGGCATTGCTCCAGTCCCTTTGACATGGCAAAGAATCGCTCCGGCGCATATTCTCCTTCCACCGCCCGGATGGGATACCTTCCCTCTTCACGGTTCAGGCAGGCAATCAGGTGTTTCTGCTCTGACAGCCGGTGCCGGTATTCTTCTTCAAAAGAAATGTTTGGGTTATAATAAAATACCGTAATAAAAAAATAGTCGCTCAGATATTCCAGCACATAACTGCTGCAGGGGGCGCAGCAGCTGTGCAAAAACAGACGCTTCTCCCCCCTGGGCAATTTCTCCAGCATTTTGTCCAGTTCCCGCTGGTAGTTTCTTTGGTTCATGACAAAATCTACCTCCTGACAGCCTCCTCATACAGACGCTGCACTTTCTTCCAGTGAATCAGATTAAACCAGCCCTCCACATAGGCCGCCCGAAGATTCTGATATTGTAAATAATAGGCATGTTCCCACACATCCACCAACAGAATGGGCGTACATTCGGACAGGTCCGGCACATTCTGATTGGCAGTCTGCACAATGGAAAGTTTTCCGTTCTGATCCGTAACCAGCCAGGCCCATCCGGACCCAAACTGGGAGACAGCCGCCTGTTTCATCTGTTCCTTCCACTGGTTAAAACTGCCAAAGTCCCGGTTAATGGCATCCGCCAGCGCTCCCTCCGGCATCTGCCCCATGGGCTGGCGCATGGTCCCAAAATACAATTCATGGTTAAATACCCCGCCGCCGTTGTTGCGGATCGGTGTCTGCGCCGCCGCCGGAAGACTGTCCAGATTCGTAAGCAGCTCCTTCAGACTCATTTTCTGCAATTCCGGATAGTCCGCCAGTGTGTTGTTCAGATTGTCCACATATGTCTTGTAATGTTTGTCGTGATGAAAATGTAAGGTCTTTTCATCCAGGATCGGTGTGAGCGCGTCATAGTCGTAGGGCAGCGGCTGCACTACAAAGGGATAGGTTTCTGCCTGCATAAGTCCTCCTTTATTTTGGTGGTATACCCACAAAAAGATGTTTTAAGATAAGTATATGCCATTTTTCCGTTTTTATCCCAAACCTTGCGCAAATCAGGAAACAATCCGGAGCAATGGGGGGCTCTGACAGGCTATGCGCATACGCGGCAGACCATATGCCCGATTTTTACACCGCATGACCGTTTGTTGTCAATTCTGCCGTCTCTCTGTCCACAGGAAATGTCAGCGTCACCTTAAACAGATCTCCGTCCGTGGTCAGCTGCATGCTTCCGCCCTGTAACTCCGCCAGGCTCCTGGCGATGGCCAGCCCCAGTCCGTTTCCCTCCGTGTGCCGGGACTTGTCCCCCCGCACAAAACGCTCCATCAATTCCGAGGCATCCATCTCCAGAGGATGGCTGGATATATTCTTAAAAACCAGCACCGCCTGTTCCTCTCCGGTTTTGAACCCCGTTGTCTCCAGACTCAGATACACCCTGGTATTACTCTGGGCGTATTTACAGATATTTGTCATCAGGTTGTCCAATATGCGCCACAGCATTCGCGGGTCCGCCATAATCCATACGGGTTCCTGACTCTGCCGGACAATCAGTTCTATCCCTCTCTCCTCCAGCCTGTGTTCAAATTCCCCCATGGCCTGGCTGAGCAGAACTCCCGCCTGACAGCGTTCCAGTAATACCTCCAGATTGCCGGTGGACGCTCTGGAAACCTCCATCAGATCCTCGATCAGCTTTTTCAGCCTGGATGACTGCCTGTGCAGCACCTCGGCATACTCCGCGATCTTTGCATTGTCCGTCTGCTCCCTGCTGATCAAATCAGCGTAATTGATGATGGATGTCAGGGGGGTCTTGATGTCGTGAGAGACATTGGTAATCAATTCCGTCTTCAGCCGTTCGCTCCTCATCCGGTCCTCCACCGCGTCCGCCACCACCTGGGAAATGGCGTTCAGATCCCTGCCGAACTGCAGCGCCTCCCCCTTCATGCCCTTAAGCGGAATCTGATAGCCCAGATTTCCCTTTGCCAGTTCCCTGCCGGAAGTCCGTAGCCGCAGCATACCGCTGGCCGTTCGCAGAACCAGCGCTGACAGAGCTGCTTTTTCCAGAACCCACAATCCCCATACCAGCCAGCCGCCTCCGCGCACAGTGAGCCATTCCTTCAGCCCGTCCATTCTCTCCCCATGCATCACCTTGTACTGGGCCAGCCCCAGCAGAAATGCCTCCAGCGCGCAGACCGACAATAAAATAAACAGCGCTCTTTGAAACCAGGACAGCTTCTCCAGAGCCCTCAGAGGTTTCTCAAACACTCTTTCAAGCAGATCGCTTCGCGTTTTCCGGCCCGCGTTACGCATCCAGACTACATGCAGCAGCAACCCGGTCAGCAGATTTCCCAGAAGCAATCCGCACAATGTCATATTCCTGATGCTCTGCCCCAGCAGTGCTTTCATGGGTTCCGCGCCCGCCTCCCAGGTGATGGGAATACTCCAGATCCGGGGCAATCCGCAGCCCCACCACGCCACAGGCAGGATCGCCCCACACCAGAGGAGGAGCTTCCTGTAAGACTTGATATCCCTTTTGCCAACAGCGGCTTCCTGCCCCCCCTGGCCCACATTCCGGATCATATGGCCCAGAATGGCCGCCGCCAGGGCCAGACTCACTCCCGCTGCCACAAAAAAGCCCTGCATCCATACACGCAGATCATCCGGCAGTCCTTCCAGATGAATGGGCACTTCCAGTATCTGTCCCAGCTCCAGATAGGCAATCTTTATCACATAGCCCGAGTGCTCCTGCGCGTCTTCCTGAAGAAGATAACTGTATTCCAGTACCTTTCCATCCAGTTTCAGGATTGGCTGTGTGCCGTCAGACTTATAGTTCCCGCCAAGAAACCTGCCGCTGTCCTTCTGTATCGTAAAATTGATGTCCTCCGCCGCGGCATAGGCATCCGCCTGCTTCATGCCCCGGGTCAGATAAATCTCCAGGATTTCCCCGGCTCGCTGCCGCGCTCTGCTCTCCAGCGCCGGTTCACGGTTGCTGTCCTGCTGCCGGTATTCCTCCAGACGCATGCAGCATACTCCCGCCAGCATACAAAATATGGCGATTCCCATGGCGGCCGCCATTGCCAGATACTGGAGGCATCTTATTATGGTTTTCCCTCTCATGCGCCAATTTTCCCCTCAATCTTATAGCCCTGCCCCCAGACCACTTTGAGATACCGGGGGGCTGCGGGGTCAAACTCCAGCTTCTCCCGCAGATGCCGGATATGCACCGCCACTGTGCCCTCGCTGCCGATGGGCTGATCCTTCCACACCTGCTGATAGATCTCCGCAGGTGAAAAGACCTGTCCCGGATGCTCCATAAGGAGCTTCAATATCTCATATTCCGTAGGCGTCAGACTGACCTCCTCCCCATCCAGCAGCACTGTCTTACGCACATCGTCCAGCTGGATTCCGCCGATGCGGAGAATCCCCTTCTGCTGGTCACCGCTGCCCAGCTGCATATACCGCCGCAGCTGGGAGCGGACTCTGGCACCGACCTCCATGGGGTTGAAAGGTTTGGTGATATAGTCATCCGCGCCGGCGTTCAGCCCCAGAATCTTGTCCAGGTCCTCTCCCTTGGCCGTGAGCAGGATAATGGGCACATTGGAAAGCTGCCGTATTCGTTCCATGGCTTCCAGTCCGTCCATACGAGGCATCATCACATCCATCAGAATCAGATGCAGCTCCTGATTCCGGGCGATCTCCAGGGCCTCCTTTCCGTCGCAGGCTTTATGAAAGCAGTAATCCGGCTGGCTCAGATAAATCTCCAGCGCATTTACAATGTCCTTCTCGTCATCGCAAAGCAATATATGATACATGGATGTCTCCTGTGGCTTGATGATATGATACTGGCAGCTGTAAAATGATCTCTGCCAGAGGGCGCAATCGTCTGATCTCCGTATTGGGGAATTGCAAAACGGTTCTTTTCCGGAACAGAAGTTGATCCATTCCGTCACTTGCGGAAAGAGTGTCACAATCGGCTACGTTCTCATTATACAGAAAAGGGAAAAAATTTGGAATAGAGAAAACTTTAATATTTGTTTAAGACATGGGCAGCAGACGGCAAAGTCTGCCGCTCTTAGCAGAAGGGGGGAACACTGTCACACGCTCCGTACATCCGGATCATATTCCGCGCCATATCAAGGAGCGCCGTCCGGACAGACTCAGGCTCCAGCACGGTCACCCTGTCTCCGAATCCCATCAGCCATGACAGCAGAATATTCTCATTGGTATATTCCTCTTCAAACAGCAGTCTCCCATCCTCCTGCTCTGTAAAGCAGTGAAGACCGAAGCTCTCGATCAGCCTCCATTTTACCTCCGGCGAAAAAAGAGCCTTGATCTTAATTCCCCCCGGAAATACGGTCTGATCGGAAAAATCCGGCATGGGTATATTCCGGTCCGGAAATTCCTGCTCTGACACTGTGACATTCTCCATCCGATTCAGCTTAAAGAGCCGGAAATCCTCCCGTTTCCGGCACCAGCCCCACACATACCAGTTGGACCAGCGAAATACCAGATAGCAGGGTTCTATGCTCCGGCGGCTCTCACCCCTGGGACCATAGTACGCAAAGCATAAAATTCTCCTTCCCTCTATCGCCGTCTGGATGATTGTAATCTTGGGCGCGAGAGATCCTTTGTACCAGGAGGATAAATCAATCCAGACATAATCCCTTCCGTTTACAAAATCCGAGGAACCCACACACAGCTTTTCCATCAGCCTGGCATAATGCCTGCTGCCGCTCACGCTGTCCAGCCCCCGGAGCCCCGCCAGAATCTCCCGCATCTCCCCTGTGGACAGAAGCGTTTTATCCAGACGGTAATCCTCCATAATGGAGATACCGCCGCCCACTCCCTGCCTGGTACAGACGGGAATGCCTGCCTTACACAGAGACTCGATATCACGGCTGATCGTCCGTCTTGACACCTCAAAATGATCCGCCAGCTCAGGGGCCGTCATGGTGTTTTTCTGTAAGAGAAGCGCCAGTATCCCCACCAGCCTGTCCACCTTCATATTGCAGCACCGTTCCTTTCGTCTCGCGCCGGAGCACACTCTAAAAAGTCTGGCTCTCGTCATAAGCCGCTCTGCCGCCGCCCACATATTTGGCCCTGGAGCGGGCGCAGACCACATGGGCCTGCCCCACCGTCTTATGCCCCGTGCGCACCGGCACCGCTACAGGGGCAAGATGCATACCGATCAGAGTGTCGCCAATGTCCACCCCCGCCCGCGCCTGCAGCGCCTCCACTGCCACCGGTTCCCGCATATGGCGGTAAGCCGCCTCCGCAAAAGCGCCTCCCGCCTTCAACTGCGGTATCACATTGACTCTGGTCAGACGATGCTCCCTCATACATGCTTTCTCGACAATCAGGCTGCGGTTCAGGTGCTCGCAGCACTGGCAGGCAAGATAAATTCCCATCTCCTCACAGAACCGGTATGCCGTGCGAAACAGGGCCTCGCCGATCTCCTGGCTGGAATACGTGCCGATCCGGCCTCCCGCCACCTCACTGGTAGAACAGCCCACCACCAGAATATCCCCCCGCTCCGGATGTGCCGCCGCGGATAGTTCCGTAAGCACCGCTTCCAGCTGGGCCTGGATCTCCTCCAGGTGGTCATATTTCTCCGATGATATACCGTTTATGCTCATGACTCCACTTTCTCCTTCTCTGCCGCCCGGCACCGCTCCGGCTATGATGTCAAAGGCATCCGGAAAACGCCCGGCATCTCCGTTTGCCAGAGAGGACGCGGAAATCCGTCAGATGCGCTGTATGCGCTGAACAGGCCAGGCCCCGGGGCTTCTCTGACTTTCGGATTATGATAACATGAATTTCAATGCTTGACAATACTTGAATTTTTGACAATTTTTGCGGCTACTGTCATAAGGGATCTGAACTGCGCCTGCGGCGAAAGAACAGGGGATGGATTTCATAGAAGACGCGGCTCTTGATGAGACCATACACCAACTGGCTAACCGGGTGACGCTGTATTGAAATAAGGAACTAAGTTAAGGAAATTTATGGGTTATGATTCTCTCTTTTTTCTTGAACCAAACAACCGTTTGTGTTAAAATGATCTATGACACCTGATACTCTGTCCGGCTGGCTTTTGGACTATAGCTACATACAGCCTGGCCCATTTGATCCGTGCATCCTGCGTCTTGCCCTTTTTACATGCCGCCGGATCGTCCACCCACGAACCTGCTGGATGGAAGCTGCCCAAATCCGGCAGGGTATATACAAAATAATTGTTCCGCAATACCCCGCTGTTTCGCAAGCTCTCCCCTTTTTGCCCAGTTTGTACGGGGAAACAGGGCATATACAGAAAAATTGTATGTCAATACCCCGCTGATCGCAAAAAAAGGGATATAGAGAGACAATTTTTCTGTATATACCCTGATATGTGGAAAAAATCTGGTTTTCTGCCTCCCAGGGACTCCGGGGAGGGTACTGGGAAGCAATTTTTTTATATATACCCCGGCCTCTGTCCGGAACAGGGGATTCCGTCTGCATCCGTGGAAAAACGGACATTTTTGACAATACACACGAGAAGAGAATACACCAGGATTTCCGTTTTGATCTCTGATCAGTCAGGACCTGTTTGTAAAATCATTCCCGCCATCTGCGCGTCCCCACATTTACATGATATTGGGGGCAAATTCAGGTACCATAGCCCGCTATGCGTTCGTCTTTGGCCCAAATCACCCACAAATTGGGACGCACATCTGACGGAAAGCATTTTTCAAACACGCTCTGAAGCTCAAACAAAAAAGGAGGGAGAACTATCAACATGAGTATCTTTGACTTGAAAAGACAGGACAAAGCCCGGAAAACCAAGGCGGATTGCTCAAAAGCTGCGGGGAAAAGCGACTTCTATCCCCATGACACCGGATTATCCCAGGCTGTCCTGGAGTTATGTTCGGAGTTTGGCAAGACAGATCTTCCCGCCCGCCGCCCCTGTGAGCGGAATGCGTTCATGGCCCTGCTTGCAGGCATTTCCGCCCTGCGCAAGACTCCCGGCATCCCCGGACCGGATCAATCCGGACCGGATTATTTCACTTCTTTGCCCCGGTGTGCTTCTCCGGAGGCGGAGGCCGAATGCCGCGCCCATCTGGAAAAGATCTTCGGCATCACGGACAGGCAGTCCCTGCTGGACTTTTGCAATACGGAAATCCGCTGCCACCCCCAGTATCTGGACTTTGAGGGCTTCTGGGAGGGCCGTCCCCCCTTTGACCTGGCACGGCTGAATCCCAGGGCTCTGGAAGCCTTTCAGGCGGCCCGGGACTTTTCCGCTGAGTTCTATCCCATCGTGGGGCACAAAGGCTATCTGGCCTGGGACATCAGCGAGTGCATGGGCCATTTGCGGGCCGGTTATGCCTGTGGCTTACTGTCCCGGGATGAGTTTAACGAAATGGCGGAGTACTGGATCATTCAGGCACAGATATTTGACAGCTGGACAGATTTCGCTGTCAGCCTGCTATGCGGCGAATTGTACTGGGACTTCCGGCACGGCTCCAGGCTTCCCGAACTGACCGCCGGCCTGGACCTGTGGACGCGTCTGACACGCATCCTGCTGAGCGATGATACCGCCTGGGGCAGCGGCCTGTGGTATGAACCCGCAGCCCGGACGGGACAGGAAAGCTGACTTCCTGTCTCACCCCCCGCGCATACCATCCACAAATCCCCTCAAACGCTCCTTCTGGGAACCGATGGAAAGCCCCTGGTCATAAAACAGCAAAAATTCCTCCCGGGTCAGCCATTTGTAGGCAATCGTCTCCCCTTCCTGCAGCACGATTCCATTCCTGGGCCAGTCCGTCACCAGCAGATAACCATAATAGATGGCGTGATGTTCCCTGTGCGTCATACAGTAGAGTTCCCGCAGCGCCCCGGCCGCGTCTATCCCTGTCTCCTCCCGCAGTTCCCGACAGGCTCCGTCCAGAGGGCCTTCCCCCTTCATGGCGCTGCCGCCGGCGCCAATCTCCCATTTGCCGGGAGATACTTCCTTTTCCCAGGAGCGCCGCATCAGCAGAAAGTCCCCTTCGATGCTCTGCACCACCACCTCGCAGACCATATGGTATACTCCGTCGGGAATGGTTTCACCGCGGATCAGATCAAATCCCAGCTTTTCTCCCGCCTCATTATACGCGTCCCACAATTCCATCCTCATTCTCCTCTAATAAAATCGCTGCGCAATGGCTCTGAAGGGAAAAGAGCCTTCGCGACTTTTCCGGCGCTGCCAGAATCTTCTTGCCGCCCGTCATGAATCAGAGAGCCGCGATATCCACCAGCGACAACTGTGCTCCCGCATTCTCCAGGCTGGTCACCAACGCCCTGGCCGTGTCCAGCGCCGTGATGCAGTACACGCCCGTCTCAATGGCGGTCCGGCGGATCAGAAATCCGTCCCTGTGCTTATCCCGCCCCTGGGTGGGTGTGTCGATCACCAGGTCGATCCTGTGTCCCAGAATCAGGTCCATCACCGTAGGAGACTCCTGGGAAATCTTGTTCACCTTCCTGGCCCTGACACCGGCCTCATTCAGCGCCGCCGCCGTACTCCTGGTGGCGTAGATGGTATATCCCAGTTTTTCAAAGCGCCTCCCGATCTCGATGGCCTCCCCTTTGTCCGCGTCCTTCACCGTGATAATCATATTTTTATGTCTGGGCAAATCCACTCCGGCTCCCAGAAACGCCTTATACAGCGCCTCGTGAAACTCCTGCGCCACCCCCAGGCATTCGCCTGTGGATTTCATCTCCGGCCCCAGGCTGATCTCCGCCCCCCGGATCTTTTCATTGGAAAACACGGGCATCTTGATAGCGTAATAGTCCGCCTCCGGCTGCAGCCCCGGCTTGTATCCCAGTTCCCGGATCGTCCTGCCCAGAATCACTTCCGTGGCCAGGTCCACGATGGGAATCCCTGTCACTTTGCTGATATAGGGCACCGTGCGGGAGGAACGGGGATTCACCTCAATCACATACACGTCCTCTCCAATGGCGATAAACTGAATATTGATCAGCCCTTTTACATGAAGCGCCCTGGCCAGTCTGCGTGTGTATTCCGCAATCCTGTCCTTCACCAGCCTGCCGATGGTGTGGGCCGGGTACACAGAGATGCTGTCTCCGGAGTGTACGCCCGTCCGCTCAATATGTTCCATAATGCCCGGAATCAGAATATCCGTGCCGTCGCACACCGCGTCCACCTCAATCTCCTTGCCCTGCAGATATTTGTCCACCAGAATGGGATGATCCTGGGCAATCCGATTGATGATCTCCATAAACTCCTCTATCTCCTGATCGGAGATGGCGATCTGCATCCCCTGGCCTCCCAGCACATAGGAGGGGCGCACCAGCACCGGGTATCCCAGGCGGTTGGCCACCTCTTTGGCCTCCTGGGCGGTATACACCGTTCCCCCCGCTGCCCGGGGGATTCCCGTCTCCTCCAGGATCTTGTCAAACAGTTCCCGGTCCTCCGCCGCGTCCACATCCTCCGCCTGGGTTCCCAGGATGGGGACGCCCATTTTCATCAGGCTCTCCGTGAGCTTGATGGCGGTCTGGCCGCCAAACTGCACCACGGCCCCGTCGGGTTTCTCCAGCCTCACGATGGATTCCACGTCCTCGGCCGTCAACGGCTCAAAATACAGCTTGTCCGCAATGTCAAAATCCGTGCTGACCGTCTCCGGGTTATTGTTGACAATGATGGTCTCGTAGTCCGCCCGGGAGAAAGCCCAGGTAGCGTGAACGGAGCAGTAGTCAAACTCGATGCCCTGCCCGATGCGGATGGGGCCGGAGCCCAGCACCAGCACCTTTTTGCGGCCTTTATCGCCCACGGCCTCGTTCTCGCCGCCAAATACGGAGTAATAGTAGGGCGTAGCCGCCGCAAACTCCGCCGCACAGGTGTCCACCATCTTGTAGACCGCCTCTATCCCGTTGTCATAACGCATCTGCCTGATCTGGGCCTCGCTCCTGCCGGTGAGCCGGGCGATCACCTGGTCGGGGAACTCCAGCCGCTTGGCCTCCCGCAGCAGTTCCACTGTCAGTTCCCGGTACGGATGCGGCTGCCGGGGCTCCTGTTTTGGCCTTGTACCCTGTGTCAGCCCGGATTCATGCTCTGGCACCGCCCGTTGCGGCTGTGCCTGCTCCTCCATCTGTGTCTCTTCCAGAGCCTGCTCCATCTCCACCAGGACGGCAATCTTGTCGATAAACCATATGTCGATCTTTGTGATTTCATGTATCGTCTGATAGTCAATCCCCTTTCGCAGCGCCTGGGCGATCACAAAGATCCGCTGGTCATCCACCACGGCCAGGCGCTCCAGCAGCTCCTCCCTGGACAGCGCCGTAAAATCATAGCTCCGCAGACAGTCCACATGCTGCTCCAGGGAGCGGATGGCCTTCATCAGCGCGCCCTCGAAATTGTTGCAGATGCTCATGACCTCGCCGGTGGCCTTCATCTGTGTGGTCAGTGTGCGTTTTGCCGTGATAAATTTGTCAAAGGGAAGCCTAGGGATCTTCACCACGCAGTAATCCAGTGTCGGTTCAAAGCTGGCATAGGTCTTACCCGTGATGGCGTTTTTGATCTCGTCCAGGGTATAGCCCAGCGCGATCTTGGCCGCCACCTTGGCGATGGGATATCCTGTGGCCTTGGAGGCCAGCGCGGAGGAACGGCTCACCCTGGGATTGACCTCGATGACGCAGTATTCAAAACTGGTGGGATGCAGCGCAAACTGCACATTGCAGCCGCCAGTGATCTGAAGCTCGTCAATGATGTGCAGCGCCGAACTGCGCAGCATCTGGTATTCCTTGTCGCTGAGGGTCTGAGAGGGAGCCACTACGATGCTGTCCCCCGTGTGTACGCCCACCGGGTCGATATTTTCCATGTTACAGACGGTGATGCAGTTGCCCGCGCCGTCCCGCATGACCTCGTACTCGATCTCTTTCCAGCCTGCGATACAGCGCTCCACCAGCACCTGCCCCACCCGGGACAGACGCAGACCGTTCTCCAGTATCTCCTCCAGTTCCACCTGGTTGTGGGCGATGCCGCCGCCGGAGCCGCCCAGCGTATAGGCAGGGCGCAGGACCACCGGATAGCCGATGGTATTGGTAAAATCAATGCCGTCCTGTACCGTCTCCACCACCAGGGAGGCGGCGCAGGGCTCCCCGATGCGCTCCATCAGGTCTTTGAATTCCTGCCGTCCCTCCGCGTTGCGGATGGTGGCGGCAGTGGTGCCCAGCAGCTTTACCCCGTGGGAGGCCAGAAATCCGGATTCCTCCAGCTCCATGCCCAGATTCAGCCCCGCCTGGCCGCCCAATGTGGGCAGGATACTGTCAGGCTTCTCCTTCTCGATAATCTGCTCCAGCACTTTCACAGTCAGAGGTTCAATATATACTTTGTCGGCAATGTCCTTGTCCGTCATGATGGTGGCTGGATTGGAGTTGACCAGTATGACCTCCACTCCCTCCTCCTTCAGGGAACGGCAGGCCTGGGTGCCCGCATAGTCGAACTCCGCCGCCTGGCCGATGACGATGGGGCCGGACCCGATCACCATGACACGTCTTACATTGGGATTCTTAGGCATTTTTCCTCTCCCCCTCTCTCATCATCTCTATAAAGCGGTCAAACAGATAGCCGGAATCCTGCGGGCCACAGCAGGCCTCCGGGTGAAACTGCACCGTGAAAATATTCTTGCCCGTGTAGCAAAGTCCCTCGTTGGTGCCGTCATTGACATTCACGAAGGCCGGCACTGCCACCGCCGGGTCCAGATGTGCTGTATCCACCACATAGCCGTGATTCTGGGAGGAGATATATACCCTGCCGGTGGCCAGATCCTTCACCGGATGGTTGCCGCCCCGATGACCGTACTTCATCTTGTAGGTGTCCGCGCCGGTGGCCAGGGCCATGAGCTGATGCCCCAGGCAGATGGCAAAAATGGGCAGGTCCGAGGCGTACAGCTTTTCAAGCTCCCGGATGATGGATGTGCACTCCTTGGGATCTCCGGGACCGTTACTGAGCATAATGCCGTCCGCTCCGGAGCGCAGAAGCTCCTCCGCGGATGTCATAGCCGGATAGACTGTGACATCACAGCCCCTGGCCGCCAGGGAACAGGCGATATTTTTCTTGGCACCAAAATCCATCAGCGCCACTTTAAGCCCCTGTCCGTTTAACTCCCTCACCAGAGACGGACGCTTCTCCCTCTCTCCCCTTGCGTAAGCTGCCCCGTCAAAGCGGGCGCTGCCGGTAACCGCGCCGTTGTCCCCCAGCGCGCGGCTTCCCCGCACCTCATAGGGCCGCCCGCAGCTCACCTTCTCCACCACCCGGCCCGTGGTATAGCCGCGAAGTTTGGGCAAAAGCTCCCCAAGGTTTTCATACCGCCTGGTGGTGATCATGCCGTTCATGGTGCCTCTTTCCCGCAGAATCCTGGTCAGCGCCCGGGTGTCGATCCCGGCGATTCCGGGAATATTGTTTTCCGTCAGAAATTCCTGTATGGTCAAGTCACAGCGGAAATTGCTGGGAATCCGGGACAGCTCCCGGACGATCAAGCCGTCGGGCCAGGCTCTCCCCGATTCCATATCCTCCCGGCATATACCGTAATTGCCGATCAGGGGATAGGTCATGCACACCGCCTGTCCGGCGTAGGAAGGATCAGTGAGCACCTCCAGATATCCCGCCATGGACGTGTTGAACACGATCTCGCTGATCACTTCCCGCTCCGCGCCGATATGGGTTCCTTCCAATATGGTACCGTCTTCCAAAATTAAGTATGCCTTCATTCCGCATCCTCCTTATTTATGACCCGCAACAAAAATTCCCCCTGCGCCTGGAGCGTGTTTGAAAAATGCTCCAAAGCAGAGAACCAGGGTGTCCCCGGGCTCTTCACAGGGCCCACCGGTCCACAAAGCCATCCCGGACCAGTTCATAATCCACCGATGACTGGACCTCGCCCACCTGATTTTTCCAGGAGTTCTCCCTGATTCTGACCTTCTTAAACCCCAGAGTCTCATAGACATGCTGCGCTCTCGTATTTTTCAGGTTTGTATCCAGAACAATCCGCTCATAATCCCTGGAAAACAGTTCCTTTATAAGCATACTTAACAGGACTCTGCCCAGGCCCTTATCCTGATACTCTGTTTCACAGATTTTTATGCCAATCTCCGCGGTATGGTTTCCCAGATTATAATAACTCATTTCACCGATGGCCACACCCCTATACGCAATGATCAGGCGGCGCTTTGTATCGTCACTGTCCGTTCCGATCTGCTCCTGTATCTTCTCAGCCGTTGTGCCCAGCCCCTGAGGGAATCCGGCATGTGCCATAACGCTGCCGTCATTCCACCATTTCGCAAGCTGCGCGCAGTCCTCCATTTCCGCATTTCTAACGCACAAATCCCTGTTAATAATGTACACGGTTGATCTCCTCCTCATTCCCGGCCCTTTCTGCATCCGCCTCCGTCACCCCTTCCGGCAATCATCCGGCGGAGCCGGGCAGTTCTCTTCTTTTCCTGTTTTCCGTATCGCTCTGGAGCTTTGCCGCAAACTGTTCAAAGTTTTTCTCTCATATTCCACAGCATAATTGCCACGGAAGTCTCCGGCGCCTTTGCCGGACTCCCATGGCAATTCCATGTCTATTTCAGTCTGTTACTTGATCGCTCCGTGAATCTCCTGCAGGGACATCACACCGATCTCCCCCTCCTTGATCACGGTGCGTATTCCTTCCGCTGTGGCCTTGGCCGCCGCCATGGTGGTCATATAGGGCACTCTGGCCTTGATGGCCGTCTTGCGGATATAGCTGTCGTCAAAGAGCTTTTCCTCCTTGGTGGCCGGTGTGTTTACGATCAGCTGAATCTTTCCGTTCATGACCTCGTCCACAATGTTGGGCCTTCCCTCCTGCATCTTGTTGACACGCCGGGCCTCCAGGCCGCTGTTCACCAACAGCTCATAGGTGGTCCCGGTGGCCATTATGCTAAAGCCGCACTCCGCGAATATCCTCGCGATCTCCACTACCTCCGGCTTGTCCTTGCCGCTGACGGAGAACAGCACTGTGCCCGAAGTGGGCAGCTTGGTCTGAGTGGCCTCCTGGGCCTTGAAGAACGCCTCTCCCACATTGGTGGCCAGTCCCAGCACTTCCCCGGTGGAACGCATCTCGGGTCCCAGCACCGGGTCTACTTCCTGGAACATGTTGAAGGGAAACACCGCTTCCTTTACTCCGTAATATACAGGTTTTACCTCCTTCATTCCCTCGATGGGGGAGGGCAGGCCCGTCAGTTCCCGGGTCATGATCTGTGTGGCCAGCCGCACCATCTGTACGCCGCAGACCTTGGACACCAGAGGCACCGTGCGGGACGCTCTGGGATTGGCTTCCAGCACATACACTTTGCCGTTTTCAATGGCATACTGCATATTCATCAGACCGCAGACCCCCATCTCCTCGGCAATCCTGCGGGTGTAATCCCTGATGGTGGCCACCAGCTCCCGGGGAATATTTTTGGAGGGCAGGATACAGGCCGAGTCGCCGGAATGCACACCCGCCAGCTCGATATGCTCCATCACCGCGGGCACATAGGCATGTCTGCCGTCCGCTATGGCATCCGCCTCACACTCGGTGGCGTGGCGCAGGAACCGGTCGATCAGGATGGGACGGTCCGGAGTCACACCCACCGCCGCCGCCATATATTGTTTCAGGCTTTCCGGCTCGCTAACCACTTCCATGCCCCGGCCGCCCAGCACATAAGAGGGGCGCACCATGACGGGATAACCGATCCTGTCAGCGATCTCCAGAGCTTCCTCCACATTCACCGCCATACCAGCCTCCGGCATGGGGATCTCCAGCTTCTCCATCATGCCGCGGAACAGATCCCTGTCCTCCGCCATGTCGATGATTTCCGGGGAAGTGCCCAGAATGCGCACCCCGTTCTTTTTCAGATCCGCCGCCAGATTCAGGGGAGTCTGGCCGCCAAACTGCGCGATGACGCCCACCGGTTTTTCCTTCTCATAGATACTCAGCACATCCTCCAGCGTAAGCGGCTCAAAATACAGCTTGTCGGAAGTGTCGTAGTCCGTGGATACGGTTTCCGGGTTGCAGTTGACGATGATCGTCTCAAAACCCAGATCCTTAAGCGCAAACGCCGCATGTACACAGCAGTAGTCAAACTCAATGCCCTGGCCGATGCGGTTGGGACCGCCTCCCAGGATCATGATTTTCTTTTTGTCAGAAGAAAGGGTCTGATCCGGCGCGTTGTAGGTGGAATAGTAGTAGGCGCTGTCCTCGGTGCCATAAACGTGTACAGGCTCCCAGCTCTCGGTGATGCCATAGCTTACGCGGGCCCTGCGGATCTCCTCCTCCGGCACCTCCAGCAGCATGGCCAGATAGCGGTCCGCGAAACCGTTCTTTTTGGCGTGCTCCAGCACCGGCTTCTCAGGCACACTGCCCTTCAGGGCCAGTAAGCTCTCCTCTTCCTCCACCAATTCTTTCATCTGCTCAATAAAATAGCGTTTTATTTTGGTCAGACCAAAGAGTTCTTCCACCGTAGCTCCCTTTCTGAGAGCCTCGTACATGACAAATTGCCTCTCGCTGGTGGGGTATACCAGGAGCTTTAACAGTTCCTCCTTGCTCTTGTCGTGGAAATCCCTGGCAAAACCAAGGCCGTAGCGTCCGATCTCCAGGCTGCGGATGGCTTTCTGGAACGCCTCCTTATAAGTCTTGCCGATGCTCATGACTTCGCCCACGGCCCGCATCTGGGTGCCCAGCTTGTCCTCGCTGTCCTTGAATTTTTCAAAGGCCCACCGGGCAAACTTGATCACCACATAATCCCCGCCGGGCACATACTTGTCCAGTGTGCCGCACACGCCGCAGGGAATCTCGTCCAGAGTCAGTCCCGCTGCCAGCATGGCGGATATCAGAGCGATGGGGAAGCCTGTGGCCTTGCTGGCCAGCGCCGAGGAGCGGGAAGTCCTGGGGTTGATCTCGATGACCACGATCCGGTCACTGTCGGGATCATGGGCAAACTGCACATTGGTGCCGCCGATCACCTCCACCTCATTCACGATCTTATAAGCCTGCTCCTGGAGCCGCGCCTGTAATTCCCCGGAGATGGTCAGCATGGGGGCGGAACAGAAAGAGTCCCCGGTATGTACCCCCAGCGGATCGATGTTCTCAATAAAGCAGACGGTAATCATATTGCCCTTGGCGTCCCGCACCACTTCCAGCTCCAGCTCTTCCCAGCCCAGAATGGATTCCTCCACCAGCACCTGCCCCACCAGAGAGGCCTGTAAGCCCCGGGAGCAGACGGTCCGCAGCTCTTCCACATTGTACACCAGGCCGCCGCCTGCGCCGCCCATGGTGTAGGCCGGACGCAGCACCACCGGATAGCCCAGCTTATCCGCGATGGCCAGAGCCTCCTCCACGGAGTAGGCCACCTCGCTGCGGGCCATCTCAATCCCCAGCTTATTCATGGTCTTTTTGAACTCTATGCGGTCCTCCCCCCGCTCTATGGCGTCCACCTGTACGCCGATGACTTTCACATCGTATCGATCCAGCACACCCGCGCTGGCCAGCTCGGAGCAGAGGTTTAAACCTGACTGCCCTCCCAGATTGGGCAAAATGGCGTCCGGGCGCTCTTTTTCAATGATCTGCTCCAGCCGCTTTACGTTCAGAGGTTCTATATATGTCACATCCGCAATGCCGGGATCAGTCATAATCGTGGCCGGGTTGGAGTTCACCAGCACGATCTGATAACCCAGCTGCCGCAGGGCCTTGCAGGCCTGGGTGCCGGAATAGTCAAACTCGCAGGCCTGGCCGATGATTATGGGGCCCGACCCGATAATCAATACTTTTCTGATGTCTGTTCTCTTACTCATATTCCTCCTCCTGTTCGTGACAGCAGAATACGCGCGGAGCGCATATTCCGTTATTCTCTCATTCCATGTGTCCGCACGTACATAAGAAAAGCCAGTAACAAAAACTACTGGCTGATCACGACAACATATGGAGCGGAAGCAATGATAGAAAAAAGGGAATAAAACGCCACGCATATCTCTGCCATAGTATGCAGCTGTCTCCCCATGCGAGCATCCCTCATCTTCTTCCTCCGCCTCAACTCATTTTTTCTATTATAGCGAAAAAGGACTCCCTCGTAAATAGGAAATTGCGCATTTATAAAAATTCAGAAAATTTCCCGG
Source organism: uncultured Acetatifactor sp. (assembly GCA_910583845.1). Classification (GTDB taxonomy): domain Bacteria; phylum Bacillota; class Clostridia; order Lachnospirales; family Lachnospiraceae; genus Acetatifactor. The sequence goes on along the minus strand of CAJUAB010000024.1, from coordinate 33,448 downwards.
CCCGTCCCTCATTTTGCAAAAAACGGATCACGAATCCTCTCTATAAATCATCGCGTAGATTTCCTCCGCCGAGGGACCTTTGCCTGTGATCTCCACCAGTACATTGTCGCTGTACAGAATCCCGATCTGCGTGCGGCTTCCTGGCGTGTCTCCTTCCTCCTGCATCTGGCAGGTCCTGGCCTCCACGATCTCCAAAGTAATCTGCTCCGACCGGAAAGTGGCGTTGAATACCCGTGTCTGTAATTCCAGGGGCACACTGTCCCCCCATGGAATCGCATAGAGTCCCAGATCGTACTCTTCCGGCTTCTCCACATCCACCAGCCAGTCGCTGACGCCTTCATCTGCCTGCCGACAGGTGACGGATATCTCCTCCTCACCCCTGCTCCAGGTCACGCGCATCACAGAAGTGGACCGACTCCCTCCGGCAAAATCATACCCTTCCGGAACCGGCACATCCACATACCGCCCATAGGCTTCATCCGTCCGGGCCGCCTCCCAGTTCAGCGCCACCTCGCTTTCTCCGGAGAGCGCCAGATCTTCCAGCGCTTTCTCCGCCTCTTGCAGACCGCCGGCTTCCTCCTGCGGTTTCTGGATCTGCCCTCCCCTGTCCTGCTCCATGCTGCTCACGGCGCTTAAAACGTCCTCCTTCTCTTCATCACATTCCCCCGGGGATGCCTCCTCACCTGGAGCCGTCTGCGGCGCGTTCTCCGCTACCGCCCGCTCTTCTTCCACAGCGTCAGGAGACGCGCCGCCAGCCGGACAGACATTTGTATCCTCCGCCATGGAATACTGCTCCTGCGCCGCATTTCCGGCACTTCCGCCGGTATCCGCCCCCCGCTGGGTAAAGAGCACTGTCATATATCCCACTCCCACGCAGAACACCAGGCTGACCGCCGCCACCAGCGCCCCGCCTGCCCGGCGGTACGCCCTGCGCTTTCGTCCGGCCCGCCCGGCCTCTTCCACATATGTTTCGTCGATCTCTCCGATCTCCCGGAACAGATCCTCTCTGCTCATCTTAGCCATTGATTTACCATCCTTATTGAGAGTTCCGTCTCTGCTCTCCGATGCCCCTCCTGGGAAGAAAGTTCCATCTGCTCAAAAGCGCATCTGGTACTTTCTTCCGGGCATCTGCGTTCCGAGACTGTTCTGAGTTCCGTCTCTGCTCTCCGATGCCCCTCCTGGGAAGAAAGTTCCATCTGCTCAAAAGCGCATCTGGTACTTTCTTCCGGGCATCTGCGTTCCGAGACTGTTCTGAGTTCCGTCTCTGCTCTCCGATGCCCCTTGAACGGTTCAGAGTCCCGCGGCTTCACACCTGTACGCCCTGTTGTTCCAGATACGCCTTGAGCTCCTGCCTGACCCGAAACAGCGTGGTCTTGACCTTGCTCTCGCCTATGTCCAGCCTCCGCGCAATCTCCCTGACGGAATCCGCGTAATAGTATCTGCGCACAAAAATGATTCTTGTTTCTGTTTTCAGTTTTTCCAGAAATTGATTAATCATTCCCGCAACTTCCCCCGCAATATATGTATCTTCTACAGAGCAGGATGAGGCCAGGCATTCCTCCAGTTCCTCCAGCACCAGATTGAACTGGCTGTTGCGCTTGCCTGCCTTGTTGTACTCATAGCGGTTCAATGCGATATTTCGGCTGATCCGGCTCAGAAACGCGGAAAAAACGTTGGGCCTGACCGGAGGAATAGCGTTCCACACAGCCACATAGGTATCATTCTCACACTCCTGCGCATCCTCATAACTGCCCACAATCCGCAGGGCGATGCCCCGGCACAGACGGCCATACTTTTCGGCAGTCCGGGCAATCGCCTCCTCAGAGCGTTCAAAGTACAAATCTATGATTCTGCTGTCCTCCATCATCCTCCGTGTTCCCTCTCCTGATCCGCAAAGGCACCGGCGTTTCCGCCACGAACCTGCCGTGCCCATAAACACGACGTGTTCCCTATTATTGACAGTAAATCTTCCGATTGGTTACAGGCCAAATAACTTTCCCGCGCGCAGCCCCTCCGCAAGAAGCCGTTCCCCCGCCGCCTCTTTGGCCAGTTCCAGACAGCCCATAACGCCCTGGTTGTCATTTAAGCTGCACGGGATGATATATCTGTTCAGATTCTCCAGCTCCGGCGTAATCATATAGCCCGCCATCAGTTCCTGATACTGCTCGCGGATCATGGGAAAAAGCTGCTCCTGATGCATGACCCCGCCGCTCAGGATAATTCTCTTCGGGGCATAGACAAAAGTATAATTGACACAGGCCTGCGCGATATAATATGCCTCCAGCTCCCATACTTCCCGCCGGGATGCCAGTTCCGCTCCCTTGGCGCCCCAGCGCTCTTCAATGGCGGGGCCCGAAGCCAGTCCCTCCAGGCAGTTCCCATGGAAAGGACATTTGCCCGCATAGGTATCCGAGGGATGCCGCTGTAACAGGATATGCCCCGCCTCCGGGTGCATCATTCCATGAAGCAGCGATCCGTTGACATAGACGCCCACGCCCACGCCGGTGCCAATCGTCACATAGATACAGTTCTCCAGCCCCCTGGCCTGGCCGAAAGTGGCTTCTCCCAGCATGGAGGCATTCACATCCGTGTCAAATCCCACAGGACAGCTCAGAGCCTCCTCAAAAGCCCCCACAATGTTGTAATTCTGCCAGGCCAGCTTGGGTGTGGAGGTAATATAGCCGTATGTGGCCGTGCCCCTCACCGGGTTAATGGGGCCAAAGCAGCCCACCCCCAGAGCCTCTACACTGTGTTCCCTGAAAAAAGCAATCAGTTGAGGCATGGTTTCCTCCGGACTCACCGTAGGTATGGAGACCCTCTCCAACACCTGCCCATTCTCATTACCTATGGCGCACACCATCTTGGTGCCGCCCGCTTCCAATGCTCCTAATACCATCTCTTCCTCCTTAAATAGATCCCCCCTTGGGCCTGTCCATTACACAGTCTGCTTTCCATACATCTCAAGATATTCCCGGGCTGTCTGTAATGACACCTTCAACTTGTTTTGCAGCCGCTCCAGAATGTCATTTTCAGATAAACCAAAATCATACCCTGTCTCAATAATACCTTCAGCCTTTCCTTCGGCTTTTCCTTCTGCTCTTCCCTCGGCCTTTCCTTCTGCTTTTCCTTCAGCCTTTCCCTCAGCTTTTCCTTTGGCCCTTCCTTTTGCTTCACTCTCTTTTGCAATTTCGTCAAACAAAGTACACATATCAGCATCTCCTCTCTCAGCAAATGCGTTGTAATCAATCTTACAGTTTGTCGCCCCTGCCACCGTCATAATGACAGTTTTGTCAATGCCATACTCCCTGGCATATTTTATGACTTTTTCCTTTGACTCATTCCTGGGCATATTTTTATCCAGAACCAATTCCAGCATATGAAAAAGATGCACATTGTTCATGTTGTGAAATGTAAGGTTATTCTGCCGCGCCTCCACAAGCATCATTTTATAGTCGTTGACCAGCCGCTTCATCTCCTCGGGAATATTCAGCATTCCATGGAGCGACACCGCCCCATCCCATGGTTTTTCACCATAATATACAACGATGGTGATAACCGGCGTGAACTTGTCCGTCCTTTTCATTCTTGACAGGTATTCATCGTCATCCAGCCCGTCACGGCTCTGATACTTTCTCGCATTGCTGTCATACTGCTTTTTATAGGTGCCATAGTCATAGCCCATGACACGCATGGGCATCCCATAATGGATGTGCTCCTGAGACTCCAGGCCAAGCATTACCAGTTCCACCCCATATGCCGTAGATTTCTTGCACACTTTTATGCTGTCCCGAGACGCCCTGATGCTCTCTGCGTAATCCCTGTGTTCCATCACGGAGGATTCCTCCGTGTCCACATCTGCCAGCTCCTCTGACCTGATCACCTGCCTGCCCTCAAACAGCGCCGCATTGAAGAGGTCGGCAAACTGCTCGTTGTCGTTCCAGTAATTCTTTAATACTGTATCCGGTTTCAAATCCTGTGCCTTGGCCATTCTTTGGTTCCTTTCCTTTTCCTGTTATCAGTATACTATCAAATCCCACTGATTGCAAGGTCTTTGCCCGCGCAGGCTTTCTCTCGCCATTCCTCTGCATAAAAATGACCTCATAGAAAAGAATCATCCTCTCTACAAGGTCATTCAATCTTACTCTATTCTCTTTCTGTGGCTACCCTCAATTGTCCTCACAGAATATTCGGGTTTTCCTCTGGATAAACCGGAGCCTCTACTGAAAATACCTCACGCCGCTCTCAAATATCCGCATATCCTGCTCCCCGTAAATATTCAGTGCCACCGCGCTATCCCGTCTCTCGGAGTGGGCCATCTTGCCCAGGACTCTTCCGTCCGGGGAAGTGATACCCTCGATGGCGGCGTAAGAACCGTTGATATTGTACTCTTCGTCCATGGACACATGGCCCTGGGGATCAGCGTACTGTGTGGCCACCTGCCCGTTCGCGAACAACCTGTCCACCCACTCCCTGGGTGCCACAAAACGCCCCTCACCGTGGGAAGCGGGATTGCAGTAGGTTGCCCCCAGCGAGGCGCCCTGGAGCCAGGGAGACTTATCGGTGACTACTTTGGTATACACCATCTTGGATATATGTCTGTTGATGGTATTGAAAGTCAGGGTGGGGGAGTCTTCCTTCTGTCCCCGAATCTCGCCGTAGGGCACCAGCCCCAGCTTGATCAGCGCCTGGAAGCCGTTACAGATCCCCAGCGCCAGGCCGTCCCTTTGGTTTAACAGCTTCATCACCGCCTCTTTGAGCCTCACATTCTGAAAAGCCGTGGCAAAGAACTTGGCGCTGCCGTCCGGCTCGTCGCCCGCGGAGAAACCGCCGGGGAACATGATGATCTGTGCCTGACCGATGGCCTCTTCAAAGACTTCCACGGACTGGCGGATATCCAGAGGGCTCTGATTGCAAAACACCCTGGTCACCACTTCCGCTCCCGCCCGCCGGAAGGCCCTGGCGCTGTCATACTCACAGTTGGTTCCCGGGAACACCGGGATAAACACGGTGGGCTTTGCCACCTTATGCCTGCACACATAGACGCTCTCCCCATGGTATGTCCCGCCCGGCACCGGCTCCGCTCCCGGCACCGCCCTGGTGGGGAACACCTTTTCCAGCCTGGAGGTCCACGCCTGCAAGGCCTCTTCCAGGGTGATAGGTTCCTTTCCCACGTGGAACACCGGCTCGGCAGTCACCGTGCCGATCACCATATAATCCAGCTTTCTCTCTTCCAGCAGCTGAAGCCCTCCGGCAGGCATTTCCACCAGCAGGTCGCCCAGACCGTTGCCGAACAGATCCCGGGCATCCAGCCCCTCCTCCAGGCGCGCGCCCAGACCGTTGCCGAACGCCATCTTGGACACTGCCGCCGCCACGCCTCTGGCATCCAGGGCATAAGCGGATACAATAACTTTCTCCTTCATCAGCTGATGAACGGCCCCATACAGCTCCATCACCGCCTGGTACATGGGCACGTCAAATTCATCTCTCTCTATGGAAAAACGCACCAGCTTATTGCCGGGAGTCTTAAGCTCCGGCGTCACGATATCCCCGCATTTCGCGATATCCACGGCAAAGGACACCAGCGTGGGCGGCACGTCGATCTCGTTGAAGGTACCGGACATGCTGTCCTTGCCGCCGATGGAGGGCAGGCCAAAGCCGATCTGTGCGTCGTAGGCCCCCAGCAGCGCCGCGAAAGGCTGGCTCCAGCGGGCCGGGTCCTGCGTCATCCTGCGGAAATATTCCTGGAAGGTAAAGCGGATCTTCCTGTAATCGCCGCCGCTTGCCACAATCCTGGCCATGGATTCCACCACCGCGTAAATGGCGCCGTGATAGGGACTCCAGGAGGACAGGAAGGGATCAAATCCGTAACTCATCATTGTCACAGTGTCTGTCTTCCCCTCCAGCACCGGCAGCTTTGCCACCATGGCCTGGGTCTCGGTGAGCTGACGCACACCGCCGTAGGGCATGAGTACGCTGGCCGCGCCGATGGAAGAGTCAAACATCTCCACCAGACCTTTCTGAGAGCATACGTTCAGATCGTTTAACAGGGTCAGCCACGCCCCTTTTATATCGCCGTTTTCCGCCAGTTCCCCTGCCTTCTCCACGGAATAGCGGTTAAAATAATTGTCTTTCTCATCCGGAATATCCACCTTGACATCGGTCTCCTGATGAGCGCCATTGGTATCCAGGAAAGCTCTCTTTAAATTGACGATATCCTTCCCTCTCCAGTTCAGCACCAGACGGGGCTCTTCGGTGACGGTGGCCACCGCCACAGCCTCCAGGTTCTCCTGCGCCGCATAGCCCAGAAAAGCATCCACATCCTTCGGGTCCACCACCACGGCCATCCGCTCCTGTGATTCGGAAATGGCCAGCTCCGTGCCGTCCAGACCCGCATACTTCTTGGGCACCTTGTCCAGATCCACCGTCAGACCGTCTGCCAGCTCACCGATGGCCACGGACACACCGCCCGCGCCGAAGTCATTGCACTTCTTGATCAGGCGGCTGACCTCCTCCCTGCGGAACAGTCTCTGGATCTTCCGCTCCGTAGGGGCGTTGCCCTTCTGTACCTCGGCGCCGCAGGTCTCTATGGACTGTTCCGTGTGTACCTTGGAAGAACCGGTAGCGCCGCCGCAGCCGTCGCGGCCGGTGCGCCCGCCCAGCAGAATAATGATGTCTCCGGGGTCGGAGGTCCCGCGGATCACATTTCTGCGGGGCGCGGCACCCATGACCGCTCCGATCTCCATCCTTTTTGCCACATAGCCCGGATGATAGATCTCCTTGACATAGCCGGTGGCCAGACCGATCTGATTGCCGTAGGAGGAATAGCCGGCGGCAGCGCCTCTGACCAGCTTTTTCTGGGACAGCTTGCCCCTGAGCGTATCCGCCACGGGCACGGTGGGATCGGCCGCGCCTGTCACCCGCATGGCCTGGTACACATAGCCCCGGCCGGACAGAGGATCACGGATGGCGCCGCCCAGACAGGTGGCCGCCCCTCCGAAGGGCTCGATCTCCGTGGGATGGTTGTGGGTCTCATTCTTGAAGAACACCAGCCACTCCTGGGTCTCCACATGATCCTCATACTCCATCTCAACCGGCACCACCACGGAGCAGGCGTTGATCTCGTCGGATTCCTCCAGGTCAGCCAGTCTGCCGTCCTTTTTCAGCTTCCGCATGGCCATCAGGGCCAGGTCCATCAGACAGACGAACTTGTCCTCTCTGCCCGCGAAGATTTCCTCCCGGGTATCCATATAACTCTGGTAGGTAGCCTCGATGGGGTCTCTGTAATAGCCCTCTCCAAACTCCACCTCCTTTAACTCCGTGGAGAACGTGGTATGGCGGCAGTGATCGGACCAGTAGGTATCCAGCACCCGGATCTCCGTCATGGACGGGTCTCTCTTCTCATCGTCGTGGAAATATTTCTGAATATGCAGAAAATCCTTGAAGGTCATGGCAAGTCCCAGAGAGTCATAGAGCTTTTTCAGCTCCTCCCGGGGCATATCCGCAAAACCCGCGAAAATCGCCACATCCGCAGGCTCCTGGAACTCTACCGCCAATGTTTCGGGCTTTTCCATATCCGTCTCCCGGGAATCCACGGGATTGATGCAGTAGGCCTTGATACGGGCCATCTCCTCTCCGCTCACATCACCGATGATCATATAGGTCACGGCCGTGCGGATCATGGGCTCCTCGTCCTCCTTCAGGAACTGTACGCACTGCACTGCGGAATCCGCCCTCTGGTCAAACTGGCCGGGCAGAAACTCCACGGAAAACACATGGCCGTTGGCCGGAATCTCAATGCTCTCCTCATACAGATCATCCACCGGAGGCTCTGAAAAAACAGTGCGGCAGGCGGCGGCAAAGACCTCGTCGGAGATATTCTCCACATCATAGCGGATGAACAGTCTCACTTCCTCCACATTGCCAAGGCCCAGATAGTTTTTCAGATCTCCTTTCAGTTCCCTGGCTTTTACCGCGTAGGGAGCCTTCTTTTCCACATAGATACGTCTTACATTTCCCATGATTGTCCTCCATCGTTTTTATGCTTGTGCAAACCTTTGCAGACCGGGGGCCCGGTAGTTCAGAACAGAAAACAGGATCATACTCCGCAGGCGGATTACGCATGCAGCCTGTGTACCAGGCGGTAAACCATATCCCCCTGGTTGATCAGCGCTCCTGTGTGGGCAAAAAATACAATACCGTCCGTGGGGGCCATGACGGTCTCCCGCACGGTTCCCTCCTGAGGATCAATAATCTCCGCCAGGGGACGCCCGTAGCGCACATCGTCTCCGGGCCGGACCAGTCCCCGGAAGATTCCGGCCCTGCCCGCATGTACATCGGAAAGATCCCGCGCATGCAGCACATGGCTGATATAACCGCTGTGGCTGTCATAGCGGATAATGCCCATGCGCTTTAGGAACCGCAGCACCGCCGCCACCGCCTGTCCGGCGCTGCGTTCGTCTATCTCCCGATTGGTTCTGGTAAACAGGGAGAAAGCGGCGGTCCCGGCAGCCTGCCAGTTGTAATTCAGTGTGCCGGTGTCGATGGGGGCGGGTTTATGTACCACCACATAGGGCAGTCCGAACAGATTGGCCAGGGAAGCGTTCTGATAACCGGTCTCCATCATGCGCACATGGGGCATGAATTCCCCCTCCATGTAGAAGGAGGCAAACTGTATTCCGTAAGTATAGCAGCCTGTTTCCTCAAGCAGCGCATGGACGATACGCCTGTCCTGCTCTCCATAGGAGTTGCCGGGAAAAGCTCTGTTCAGGTCCACATTGTCCACCCCGAAAAAGCGCCGTCCCACATTGATGCCATAGCTGTTGACCACGGGAATCACCTGGATCTGCCGGCCCGCGCAGATGTTGCCGTTGGCCTCCACTTCCTTCAGCGCCTGAATCAGCTGGGAACAGACATACATCTGCTGAATCTCGTTTCCCCGCAGGGAACCCACGATACAGGCGGATTTCTCCCCCTGGCCGAAGGTGTAGCCCCGGATCTTCATATCCTCCCGGTACATGGAATGTACCGTGTAAATCTCGTGAATATGCATGAAAAACTGCCTTTCTGTACTCACTGACGATTAGATTTTCCCTTCCGCACAGTGCATGCTGTGCCGAAATGGGAAAATCTTAACGTCAGTCAGTATAAATCCTTCCCCGCCTCCGGGCGCGTCTGAAAGATGATTCCCGAAAGGCGCAGTCCCATGAGAACGCAGACAAGGAGGTCTGTCTGCAAAAATGGGGGCGCGGCTCACACGATGCCTGTCAGAATCCGGGCCAGAAGGTCCCCTTCATAGACCACCGGATAATTCCGCAGAGTAAACAGCAGGCCGTCTTTCCCCGCCGCCACCTGTCTTTTGACCTGTCCCGTCATGGGGTCCACGATCTCCCCGATCAGTTCCCCCACACATACAAAATGATTGTGCTTGTTTCTGGGAAGGAATATCCCCTCCACGTCGCTGCGGATAAACTCCACCTTGCCGTCGCTGGAGATGGCGGGCAGCTGGGTGGGAGAGACTTCCCCCTTCCATATCCCCATCTCGTGCATCACATTGAAAATCCCATCCACCACCTGATTTCCATAGGGGATGTTGATACTGTTGCCCTGCCCCAGTTCCACCACCATGGTGGGCACTCCCATACTGTTCAGGGAATGGGCCAGCGTGGCCTCGTGAACCGTGGCGGTGGCATTCATCCAGATCACATCCACGTTCATCAGTTTGGCAAAGGGCAGCATCCTCTCCGCGAATTCCCCGCTCAGTCTCACCTGGGGAATCTCCTGTACAAAAATGTCGCTGGAATGCACATCGACACACAGATCCGTGCCGATCAGGTCCTCCACCACCGCCGCCGTCATCTGTTCCATGGCATTGCCGTTTCTGCTGCCCGGGAACATGCGGTTCAGATCCATGCCGGTGACGGGCAGAACCTTGCTGGCCAGATCCACTCCCAGCGGGTTCAGCGCAGGATAGATATCCACGACCCCCGTCAGATGTTCCGGGCACAGAGCGATACGCCGGGCCACTTCATAACAGATATACTGTCCTTCCAGTTCATCTCCGTGGGTGCCGGAAACCACGGCCACACGTCCCAGCGATTTTATGTCTTCCTTATAGCAGATCCTGTTCCTGCGAATGGCCAGATGCTCTTCCACCGGCAGTTCCAGGGACGCGATTGTCTCAATCATGATAGGTTCTCCCGCTCTTTTTGCTTCCCCGCGTTCCGCGCTTTCCCATAAAATATGCCCCCGCCGCCACCGGCAGGAGCACGTTCTAGTCTTCCATTCCCAGGGCAGTCAGAATATACTCAAATTCCCTGTCCACGGCCTGTGCCGTAATGCCGATGGTCTGAGCATTGATCTTGAGCCCCTCCAGCACATACATGATATTGCGGGCCGTCCCCTCACAGTCCTCACAGTAAAATTCCGCGTTCTCCACGCCGTTCTCTATGAGCTTCTGTATGATCTTTACCGCCGAATCAAACTGCTTTTTCAGGATATTATCCTTTTTGGGCAGTTCGTTTTCAAAATAAAATTCATAAGTGGCCTGGGTTAGTGTGTCCTTTTTGCGCAGCAGCTCCTTTTTCTGTTCCTTCAGAAACAGCGTCAATATATCCGTGGCGGTGGCATCTTCGGTGATGCTGTCCGAAAACACATCATCCGCCTCCTGGCTCTCCAGCTTAAGTACCTCCAGAAAGATCTCGGCAGTGCTGTTGAAGTAGAGGTACAAGCCGCCCCGGCTGATCTCACAGGCCTCCACAATGTCCTTCATGGTCACTCTCTTGTAGCCTTTCTCCATGAATACCCTGCGGGCAGTCTCCAAAATGTACTTCCTCTTCTGTAGCGATTTTTCTCCCATCTGCCTCTCCACTCTTAAGAACAGTCTCCCAATACGCTCTTACCTGCCCTGGATTCTCTCTTCCCGCTCCAGACGCCGGTCCCAGTACTCCACAATCTCCTGCATTTTCTCCAGCACCATAAGGAAAATATTCTCCTGCACGGCCTGGGTCCACAGATATGCCTTGGCATTGCCGCCCAGCACATACTTTGACAGAATGCCGCACAGCACATCCCACTCCTGGATTGTAGCCGTCTTGATAACCCTGCGCTCATCCTCCGGGGTTCTCATGTGCTTACGGGTGTATATGTAAGCGTAATTTCGATTCATAAAAGAGGATTTCCCCGCCTCCTTCACAAAACTGAGCAGGGTGCTGTCATATACCGGAAAAGACATGGTATTATTGCCGTCCTGCTTCCCGTTATACTCAGAACCCGTCCGCATGCCCGCATGCTCCTCGAACCATGGCAGATACCGCAAAAAGGGTGTCAGCGCCTCCTTGTACTGTCTCGATAACTCGCGCATGTATTCCTGATTCAATGCTGCCTACCTCCTGTTTTCGCTCCGCCTGTTGCCTGTGGGCGCGCGGACCGATTGATTACTATCTGACCGTTTTAGTATACCATCCCTTTTTCAAAAAGCAAAGAGTTTTCTGTAAAAAAACAGAGAAAAAAAGTCCCCCTGAATCTCTTCGGGGGGACAAATCCCGCTCTGGTGCTCCATCCTGGCAGTGCGATGACTGGCAGGATAGAGCGCTATGCCTGCAAGCCCGTGTACAGCTGATAATATTTTCCTTTTTCCTCCAGCAGCTGGTCGTGGGTTCCCCGCTCAATGATCCGTCCCTGCTCCAGCACCATGATGCAGTCGGAATTGCGCACCGTGGAAAGCCTGTGGGCGATCACAAAGGTAGTCCTCCCCTTCATCAGCTTATCCATACCGTCCTGCACGATCCGCTCTGTGCGGGTGTCGATGGAGCTGGTGGCTTCGTCCAGAATCAGCACCGGCGGGTCGGCTATGGCCGCCCGGGCAATGGCCAGCAGCTGGCGCTGCCCCTGGCTTAAATTCGCGCCGTCCCCGTGCAGCATGGTATTGTACCCCTCCGGCAGGCGACGGATAAAGCCGTCCGCGTTGGCCAGCCGGGCTGCCTGAATCACTTCCTCCTCTGTGGCGTCCAGCTTGCCATAGCGGATATTCTCCATGACCGTGCCTGTAAACAGATGGGTATCCTGCAGTACGATTCCCAAGGAACGCCGCAGATGGTCCAGTTTGATCTTGTTGACATTGATGCCGTCGTACCGGATCTTCCCGTCCTGAATGCTGTAGAAACGGTTGATCAGATTGGTGATGGTGGTCTTGCCCGCGCCCGTGGAACCCACAAAGGCAATCTTCTGCCCCGGCTGGGCATAAAGCTGGATATCGTGCAGGATCATTTTCTCGTCCGTGTATCCGAAATCCACATGGTCAAACACCACGTCCCCTTTCAGTTCCGTATAGGTCACAGTGTCGCTGTCTTTGTGATAGTGTTTCCAAGCCCAGAGGCCGGTGCGCTTCCCGGACTCCACGATCTCCTGCCGCTCGTTTCTCTCCGCGTTGACCAGCTCCACATAGCCTTCATCCACCTCCGGCGTCTCGTCCATGAGCCGGAAAATCCGCTCCGCGCCGGCCAGAGCCATAATGATGCTGTTGAACTGCATGGTGATCTGATTGATGGGCATGCTGAAGGATTTATTCAATGTCAGAAACGCCGCCAGATCTCCCAGAGATAAACCCGATATTCCGGTGATCGCCAGCATGCCTCCGGCCACCGCGCACACCACATAGCTCAGATTTCCCAGCTGGGCGTTGATGGGCCCCATAATATTGCCGAACTTATTGGCCCTGTAAGCGCTGTCGCACAGTCTGTCATTGAGTTCATTGAACTGTTTCAGGCTCTCCTCTTCATGACAGAACACCTTCACTACCTTCTGTCCTGTCATGGTCTCCTCGATACAGCCGTTAAGCTGTCCCAGGTCCCTCTGCTGGGCCAGGAAAAACCGGCCGGACAGAGACCCGACCTTCCGGGCCGCCAGAATCATCACCGCCACCATAAAAAGCGTCACCAGCGTCAGCGGTATGTCCAGCACCAGCATGGAGACCAGCGTGGAGACCACACTGATGGCGCTGCTGGCCAGCTGGGGAACGCTCTGGCTGACCATCTGCCGCATGGTATCAATATCGTTGGTATAGATGGACATGATATCTCCGTGGGCGTGAGTGTCAAAATACCGGATGGGCAGTTCCTCCATTTTTTCAAATAAATCGTCCCGCAGATTCTTCATGGTGCCCTGGGTCACATAGATCATCAGCCTGGACTGGGTAAAGGACGCCAGTACGCCCAGACCGTAGAAGCAGGCCACTCTGCCGATGGCGCCTGCCAGAGGGCCGAAATCCGGATTCTGCTGTCCCAGCAGAGGCACGATATAGTCGTCAATCAGTGTTCTCATAAACAGAGTTCCCTGCAAAGTGGCAAGCACGGTCGTCACGATACAGACCACCACCACGATCCAGTGAACGGCATAGTCCTTGAAAGTGTAGCCCAGCACCCTCTTAAGAAGCCTGCCTGGATTCTCGATTTTGGGTCTGGGACCTCTGGCCCCTCTGGGGCCGCCGGGTCCATGAGGCCCCCTGGAAGCCCCGGACGCGCCTGCGCCCTGATGTAAAGTCTGATCCGCCTGAGATGCTTTCTCCCGCGCCATGACTACATCCCTCCTTTCCCGTCGGCGTTCTCTCCCGCGCCCTCGTCAAAATCGCCGCTCCCATTGGTCTGGGATTCATAGACATCCCTGTATATTTCGTTGGAAGCCAGCAGCTGTTCATGGGTTCCGAATCCGTCGATCTCTCCCTCATGCATGACGATAATCCGGTCTGCATGTTCCACACTGGATATCCGCTGGGCGATGATCAGCTTGGTTGTACCCGGAATCTCCCGGGCAAAAGCCTTTCGGATGCGGGCATCCGTGGCGGTGTCCACCGCGCTGGTGGAATCGTCCAGAATGAGGATCTTCGGTTTCTTCAACAGCGCCCTGGCGATACACAGCCTCTGTTTCTGTCCCCCGGACACATTGGTTCCCCCCTGCTCGATATAAGTATGGTAGCCCTCCGGCATCCTCCGGATAAACTCGTCCGCGCAGGCCAGTTTACAGGCATGAACACATTCCTCTTCGCTGGCCTCCAGATCTCCCCAGCGCAGATTCTCCAGAATGGTACCGGAGAAGAGCACATTGTTCTGCAGCACCACGGCCACCTGGTTTCGCAGCACCTCCATATCATAGTCACGCACATCCACGCCGCCCACCAGAAGCCTCCCTTCCGTCACATCGTATAGGCGGCTGATCAGATTGACCAGCGTGGATTTGGCGCTGCCGGTGCCGCCGATAATGCCGATGGTCTCACCGGACCTGATTTCCAGGTTGATATTTTTCAGCACCGGGGCATCCGCGTCCTTTTTATAGCGGAAGGACACATGATCAAACGTAATACCGCCGTGGGCCACCTCCGTGACCGGCTCCCCGGGGTTGGCCAGGTCCGGTTCCTCATTGAGGACTTCGCTGATTCGTCTGGCGCTGGCGGCGGACATGGTCATCATGACAAAAATCATGGACAGCATCATCAGGTTCATCAGAATCGTCATACAATAGGTCAGCAGAGCCATCAAATCCCCCGTCTCCAGGCTGCCCTGCACGATCAGTCTGGCCCCGATCCAGCTGATCAGGATAATACAGCTGTACACCGTCAGATTCATCACCGGTCCGTTCCAGGCCACGATGCCCTCCGCCTTGCAGAAAATCCTGTAGATGCCGTCGCTGGCCTTTTTGAATTTCTCCTTCTCATAGTCCTCCCGCACATAGGCCTTGACCACACGGATGGCGGAAACATTTTCCTGCACACTCTCGTTCAGGGCATCGTACTTGGGAAAGGCCTGACTGAAATACTTCATGGCCCCCGTCACGATCAGCCCCAGCACACAGCCCAGAAGCAGCACCGCCACCAGGTAGATGCTGGCCAGTCTGGGGCTGATGTAGAAAGACATGACCATGGCGCAGATCAGACTCACCGGTGCCCGCATACACATGCGCAGAATCATCTGGTAGGCGTTCTGTATGTTGGTCACATCCGTAGTCAGCCTGGTCACCAGCCCCGCTGTGCTGAACTTGTCAATGTTGGAAAAACTGAAAGTCTGTATCCTCTCATACATGGCTTTCCTCAGATTCCTGGCAAAGCCCGTGGAAGCCCTGGCCCCGAACACGCCCCCTCCGATCCCGAAGGCAAGGCCCACCAGCGCCGCTGCCACCATCAGGCTGCCGATCAGATAAATATGCTGCATATTCCCGGCCTCAACTCCATCGTTGATGATGGAAGCCATAAGCAGCGGAATGATCATCTCCATGATCACCTCTCCGATCATAAACACCGGAGTGAGAATGGATTCTTTCACATACCCCCTGATATGCGTTCCTAGTGTTTTCAGCATTTTTTACTCTCCTTATTTTTTTGTTTCACCGCCGCCCTCACAAGCCACGGACTTATCTTGGCCGGATCTCCCGTATCCAGGAATCATCCTCCCCCAGAATGCGCGCGGCCAGTCTGCCCGCATTCCCCTCAATCTTCTCCAGAACGGCGAAAAACCGTTCCTGTTCCTCGTCAGATATTCCCTCCATCTGACTGCTGTTCAGCCACACAAAGGTATCGTGCAGCAGCTGACACTGTTCCTCCCCCTTGTCCGTCAGGGTCAGGCGCTTGAGCCTGGCATCACTGCCGTCCGTCTCCCGGTGGATAAAGCCGTTTTCCTCCATGCGGGTCAGAATGTTGGTCACGGCGGAGCGGCCAATCTTAAACTCCCTCTCGATATCCCGCTGATAGATGATCTGGTCCGCATGGTGGTGCAGATACTGAATGATAAAACCGTTCATGGCTGTCATCTCGTCCACACCCAGTCCGTTCAACGCCAGCTGCATATTCCGCTTGAGCATATTGTCCAGCTTTCTGATGCGGTGCCCCATATGAAATTTGCTGTTCCCCCCGTCCATGGACCTCCCTTCCGCGCAACCTTTCACGCGCAAACTGATTTATTGCAGACAGTTCTCCTGTGAACTGTTCGTCCGTGAACTGTTCACTCGTAAACTGTTTTTGTGTAAACAGTTTACTGCCAAACAATTTATTTGTCAATAGCAAAATTTACGAAAACCATATTGTGTATTTTTGTCAATCAGAGTATAATTAAGCCCATGGAATAGCGGTTTGGGGCTGTTTTTGACGGACTGCCGCTCCGTAGCGCGTAAGCGCCTATGTCTGAAAGGAGTTTATTGTACCATGCCATTTGTTGATTTACCCAAGCAAAAAACCATTTATAAAGTCGGACAGCCTCTGACTGTCCTTCACCTGATCACCAGCGGAAAGGTGCGCGTATTCTCCCCCACCGGGGAATACACGATCGGGAAAGGCGATGTGATCGGCATCTGTGAAATCTGCTCGGAAGTCCACTTTCTGGGCTATGAGACGGTGGAAGCAGTCCACATCATGAACTACCCTCTGCCCAACCCGGAAGCTCTGCAGGATCTGTTCGTTAAAAATCCCGATGTCGCCAGCCTTTCGCTGATCTCCGCCTTCCGACAGATGTGTACGATGCTGAACCACTGTGAGGAGTCCGCGCTGACCTGCGGCAACCTCTACAACCGCCTCCACGAGCATCTGGCCGCTTACCGGAAGCTCTGCGACAAGTACGGTCTTCCGGCCAGAGAGCTGACAGATATTGAACAGGTAACCACCTATGTGGGCATGGAAACCCCCGATATGTGGCTGACCGATTTTTACCAGGGACTTCTGCAGATTTTCACGGCAAACCCCAGCGCCGCCGTGGCCAGGGAAGCCGCTGTAGTCACAGGATTTCTGCGCAAGGCCAGTCTGGATTTCCGCAAGACCTATCTGTCCCTGGAAGAGCAGCTGCACTATCAGGAACAGCTCTTACATTATTACATCAGTTCGGAGGGGGAGGATCTGTTCTCCTGTTTTACCGGCCTTTTCTGCCAGGTGGCCCAGGCCTCCGCGGACACCTCCAATATCTATTCGGCAATTCAGGACGTGGTCTCCACCCTCACAGGCAATGCGGCGCTGGATAAGGCCCGGCTTGCGGCGCGCCTGCAAAGTTTCCGGGAAAATCTGTCCCGTTTTGGTTCAAAACAGCCTGCGGCCTCCGATGCCCCCGACGCCAAAGTGGCGGAGCAGCTTGCCGGTTCCCTGTCCGCAATACTGGAATATGCCGGTGCCGGCATTGAGACTGCGTCCTCCTTCCGCCAGGATGTGGAGGCCTATAAACAGCTCTCCGACAAATCCTCCTCGGACGAACAGGCATGCAAACTGCGCCGCCGCCTGACGGAGAACTTCTATTCCATCTACAACCAGACACTGAAAAAAGCCCTGACTGACAGCGCTCTGCCTCTGCCCGTCCGGCTGTTCCTCACTTTCGGGTATGTGGATGACGAACTGGCAGGGGAGTCCAACAGCGCCTGTCTCTGTCAGCTGATCGACAGCCCCGAAGGGCTGTCCGGCGAGGGAGTATACACCTTTTTCGACTGGGTCAAATGCATTTACGAGGGCAAAAAGCAGCCCAGCCGCAACGAGTTTGGCGAAGATTATGTGGACTATCTGCATAAGCAGAAGGCCGGCGGGAAATTATCCGAGCAGGAACTGCGCGACCTCTCCGACAATCCCATGCGCAAGGTGGAATTTGAACTCCAGAATCTGTTCCCTACTGTCAACAAGATCACCTATGGACGTGTGACTACCTTCTGTCCCGTGCTCACCGCGGATAACATCCTCCGGGATTTGTCCGCCAGCTATGTGAAGGTCGATGACATCCGTTCCGTTCTTGACAAAATCCGGAACATTGACTACTCTGTATTTTATCGTGAGACTCTGAATATGGACAGCCCCGTGGCTCAGAAGGAAAACATTCATGTGGAATGTCTACCGGATTTCATTCTGATGCCCAACGCGGGTATCCGCGGAGTCACCTGGCAGGAAATTGAGGGCAGAAAGCGCACCACGCCCTCCCGTATGATGATATCCATCTTCCATATGGAAGATTTGTATACCACTACCATCCGCCTGGTGGGGGATTACCGCTGGGAGATGTGCAAACGTGTACAGGGGGCCCGCTGGAACGATCTCACGGAGCGCTCCCTGACAAGCGAATACTTCGACTATATTCAATTCTATAAAAAGAACAATGAATTGTCCCCCGAGGCCAAGGAGAGAATCCGGCAGAGCCTCATGGGCGCGAAGAACAGCTTCAAGGAAATGTTTATCCGGGATTACCTGCTGTGGATTCAGCTGGAAAGCACTGCCTCACCCCGGCTCAATAAAATCGCGCGGCAGATTCTCTTTACTTACTGTCCCTTCTCCCCGGAGGTGCGGCAGAAAGTACAGAGCAATCCCATGTATGGCGAATTGATCCACCGCCATGACGTAAAATGCCAGCAGCGGCTCAGTCATTTTAACAAGCTCACTCAAAAACTCCGCAACGAGGGGACGCGTGTGCCGGAAACAATTGAACAGGAAATCGAATATTATAAGAGACAGCTTCCGACATAGACTGACAAATTCTTAAAATTTTTTTAAAACACTGGACAATCTCCGAATCCTGGTGTATACTAAGGATGTCCAGTTGCGGAACTGGACTGGTAATTACCAAATATTCCGGAAGAAATTTCCCCTTTTACACAGACGTAGCCGCTGTTTCCCCAGCGGCTGCGTTGCTTTTCTTCTCCCTGTCTCAGACGATTGCGTACTCTCGTCCAGCACACAGGAATCGGACAATCATACGACTTTTCCTTTAAGATCAGAATTTAATATTTTCCCGCATAGTCCGTACCCGTCTCCTCCCGCATCTTGCGCTGATACTGCTCCGGCTCCTCCTTCATTTTCAGCATGGTCCGGAACGCGCTCCATACCAGTCTGTCCTGGTGGTAGCGGTTCATCTCTCCCGGTCTGTCCAGAAACGCTTTGAAATGGTCCACCTGCCACACCAGAATATCTACAATGGTGTAGCCTGCCACCCGGTATTTGCACAAAAATTCCTGATGCCCATAGTAATAGCAAAGCTCCTCCTGTACGTCCCGGTATTTCTCCAGCCCCGCCACGAAAGCCTCCGCCTCCGCACTGTCCTGCCCAGCGCATTCCGCCAGTTTCATTGCCCACTCTCTGATTTCCTGTGTCATAATTTTTCCTCCAATTGAATCGCTGCGCGATAGCTCTAAAGGGAAATGCGCCTTTGGGACTTTTCCCATTGAATCGTTGCGCGATAGCTCCCGGCATACTGAAAGTAAAAAAAGATAAAATTTTGCAAAATATACTTGCGAAAGTACCATGAGGTATGTTATAATAGCTTTCGTCAGTGAAAAACTGATTGCAAAGGGGAATAGTACAGCGGTAGTGCGGCGGTCTCCAAAACCGTTAACGGGGGTTCGATCCCCTCTTCCCCTGCTCATTAAAGCCTGAAAGTATTGGATTGTCCATATTTTCAGGCTTTTTGGTATACGCTTGAAAAACTTGCCAAAGGAACTACAGCACTGCGTTCACTGCGTCCTGTATGGTTCTTACTCCGATGAGTTTCATATGCTCATCACTCTTCAATCCCTTCATGCATACCGCGGGCAAAATACAAGTATCAAATCCCAGCTTCCGGGCTTCCGCCACCCGTTGGGCTGCCATGCTGACGCTGCGCACCTCGCCGGAGAGTCCCACCTCCCCAAACGCTACCAGCCTGGGACTGATCTCCCGGTTCTTGAAGCTGGAAAGCACTGCCAGTACAATGGTCAGATCTATGGCGGGTTCCTGGATCTTCATACCGCCCGCAATGTTCACATAGGCGTCACAGCCCGACAGCTGTACGCCGCAGCGCTTCTCCAGCACTGCCATCAGAAGATTCACCCTGTTCAAATCCGTGCCTGTAGTCTGCCTCCTGGGAATGCCGAAATTGCTGTGGCAGACCAGGGCCTGAATTTCCAGCAGCAACGGCCTGGTCCCCTCCATGGCGCAGGCCACCACAGAGCCGCTGGCCCCTTCCGGCCTGCCATCCAGCATATATTCGGAAGGATTGTGGACCTCCGCAAGCCCCTCCTGGCGCATCTCAAACACACCGATCTCATTGGTGGAACCAAAACGGTTCTTGACTCCCCTGAGTATCCGGTAGGAGGCATATCTGTCCCCCTCAAAATAGAGCACCGTGTCCACCATATGTTCCAACACTCTGGGGCCTGCCACCGTCCCCTCCTTGGTCACATGCCCCACAATGAAGACGGAGATATTCATACCTTTAGCCAGCTGCAGCAGTACTCCTGTGGATTCCCTGACCTGAGAGACACTGCCGGGAGCCGCGGACACCGCTTCATTATACATGGTCTGAATAGAATCGATAATCACCACCTTGGGCATCTCCCGGCGGATTACCTCCGCAATGCTGCCCAAATTGGTCTCGCACAACAACAGCATATTGTCCGCGAAACTGCCGATCCTGTCCGCCCGCATCTTGATCTGCACCTGGGATTCCTCGCCGGAGATATAGAGGACCTTGTGGCCGTCCGCCGCCAGCTTTCTACAGGTCTGTAGCAGCAGAGTGGATTTACCGATGCCGGGATCTCCTCCCACCAGCGTCAGGGAGCCCTGCACAATACCGCCTCCCAGTACCCGGTCCAGTTCCACAATCCGGGTCTGTACGCGCGATTCCTCCTGTATCGTGATATCCGCCAGCACGGCAGGGGTATTCCCGATTTTCGCCGTTCCGCCCCTGCCCATATCTTTTAAGGATGCCGGCTTGACAACTTCCTCAACAAAAGTATTCCATTCTTTGCACCCAGGGCATTGCCCCATCCACTTTGTGGACTCAAAACCGCAGTTCTGACAGTAAAATACAGATTTATTCTTTGCCTGTGCCATTTTTTCCTCTGCCGCATATCCCGGGTTTCCCCGGAAAGCAATGTGTCAATGCTCTTCCTGACGGTTTTTGACCGTAAAAGTAACTTTTTCCTGTTTATAGCCCGCGGAAACTGTGTCTCCCGGCTGTACATTGCCTTTCAGAATCTCCTCGGCCAGCGCGTCCTCCACCACGGACTGTATGGCCCGTTTCAAAGGTCTTGCCCCCATCTTCTGATCGGCGTATTTTTCAACCAGATGTTCTTTCAAAGCCCCGGTCAGTGACAGCTGTATCTCCATCTGACTCTGGCAGCGCCTGCACAGACTGCCGGCCAGCAGCTGAATGATCTCCTTCATATTGTCGTGATCCAACTGATGGAATACAATGATATCGTCAATGCGGTTGATAAACTCCGGCTTGAAGCTGCGCTTTACCTCTTCCATCACACTGGCTTTCATCTTTTCATAGTTGCGGGCGGCGCTGTTATCGGCGGCAAAACCCAGATTTCTGGGGTCCACGATCCGCTGGGCTCCCGCGTTGGAGGTCATGATCAGTATGGTGTTCTTAAAGCTGACCTTTCTGCCCTTGGAGTCCGTGATATGGCCGTCGTCCAGCACCTGCAGCAGAATATTGAACACATCCGGATGAGCCTTCTCAATTTCGTCAAACAGCACCACACTGTAGGGATTGCGGCGCACTTTCTCACTGAGCTGTCCTCCCTCGTCAAACCCCACATAGCCGGGCGGAGAACCGATCATTTTCGACACCGAATGTCCCTCCATATATTCGGACATATCCACCCGGATCATGGCGTTTTCAGAGCCAAACATGGCTTCCGCCAACGCCTTGCTCAGCTCCGTCTTACCTACGCCTGTGGGGCCCAGAAACAGGAAGGAGCCGATTGGCCTGCCCGGATCTTTCAATCCCACCCGGCCTCTACGCATGGCTTTGGATACGGCCTTGACCGCCTCGTCCTGGCCGATCACCCTTTTGTGCAGAAGCTGCTCCAGTTTCAGCAGACGTTCACTCTCCTTCTCCGCCAGTTTTTGCAGCGGAATCCTGGTCCACATGGACACTACGGCAGCAATCTCCTCTTCGCCTATTTCCAGTCGGGTCTCCTCCCCGGCATTGGCAGCCCGCTTTTTCATGCGCTCCAGTTTCTGTAACACCTGATCCTGCTGACGTTTTACCTCACCCGCCGCCCCGAAATCCTCCTGGCGGATGGCGGTCTCCAGATTGCGGTCCAGCTCCTGGAGCTGTTTCTGCAATTCCTGCTGTTTATGGGGCACATTCGCCGTCTGTAGACGGGCGGCCGCGGCAGCTTCGTCAATCAGGTCAATGGCCTTGTCCGGCAGATTGCGGTCATTGATATAGCGGTTTGACAGACGCACCGCCGCCTCCACGGCCTCCTGGCTGATCTCCACCTGATGATGCGCCTCATATTTCTCCTTGATGCCCTCCAGGATACGGATGGCCTCCTCCTCCGTGGGCTCCTCCACGTTTACCGGCTGAAATCTGCGCTCCAGAGCAGCATCCTTTTCCACGTATTTCCGATATTCGGAGATGGTTGTGGCACCGATCAGCTGGAGCTCTCCCCTGGCCAGAGAGGGCTTTAAAATATTGGAGGCGTCAATGGCGCCCTCTGCACCCCCGGCTCCGATAATGGTGTGCATCTCGTCCAGAAACAGGATTACATTGCCCGCCGCGATCACTTCCCGGATGACTTTCTTGATTCTCTCCTCAAATTCCCCTCTGTACTTGCTGCCCGCCACCATGCCGGAGAGATCCAGAGTCAGAACCCGCTTATCCCGCACGGTAAAAGGCACCTGCCCTTCCACAATGCGCAGCGCAAGACCTTCCACCACGGCGGTCTTGCCCACACCGGGTTCACCGATCAGACAGGGGTTATTCTTGGTCCGGCGGCTCAGGATCTGAATCACCCTGCGAATCTCGTCCTCCCGGCCGATTACCGGGTCCAGTTTTCCATCTCTGGCCAGGGCTGTCAGATCACGGCTGTACTGATCCAATGTACCTGTCTTACTGTTTTTTCCCTGTCTCCTGCCCAAATCTTCCTTATACAGGTTAGGGTCCGCCCCGATGGCCGAAAGCAGATCCACATAGAGCTTCTGGGTGGAGACATTCATGGTGTTCAGCAGGCGCACCGCCACATTTTCTCCCTCCTTGATCAACGCCATCAGAATATGCTCCGTTCCCACCCGGGGTTGTCCAAAACGCTCCGCCTGCCGTTGGGCCTCTTCCAGAATTTTTTCCGCCCGGGGCGAGTAGCCCTCTCTCTCCCGGATGGCCGTGCCGCCCTCGAAGGCGATGAGCTCCCTGATCATATCCAGCACCTGTTCCAGAGACACCTCATTGTCCGCCAGCACTTTGGCGGCCACGCCTGTGCCTTCTTTTATCAATCCGACCAGAATATGCTCCGTGCCCACATATCCCTGCTTCAGGGAACGGGCGCACTTCTCCGCATGTTTCAGCGCGGCTTCTGCCTTTTCCGTATAACGTGACTGCATCACACCAGTCCTCCATAATCCTCATAAATTTCGTCAATCAATGCATGCATTTCCTCCCTGGTAACATTCTTACAGCTGCCCTTAGCCAATATTACCCGGAGTTCCTTTTTCAATTCCGCAATGGTGCGCAGTTTGTCCACGTCTACGGCGATAACCGCCCCCTTGCGTCTGTCCACCTTCACATAGCCCTCCTGCTTCAATACCGTGTAGGCCTTGTTGACGGTGTGCATATTGATTCCCACCAGTTCTGCCAGCTGACGAACGCTGGGCAGAGAGTCTCCTTCCCTGAACTGGGCGGTAGCAATCCCCATGATGATCTGATTGCGCAGCTGTAGATAAAGCGCTTCCTCACTGTTAAAATCTACTTCTATCACCATATGCCACACACCCTTTCAAACTCCGGACATTTTGCTCATTTTTCCTTGGCCCTGTGCGCTTCTGCGCACTCTCCGTTCAGAAGAGCTAATTGCGGAGCATTTTGCTCATTTTACCACAACTGTCACATTTTGCAAAGTAGAACAGAAAATTTAATAGGGATTTTATAAAATGGAAGAGGAACCCTGTCTCATGGGTTCCTCCTGCTTCTCTTCCGTGTCTTTCCTAATTATCTTCCTCGCCGTCCCAGTTCAGGTACTCAAAATCAAATTCATCATCATCCGCCAGGAAATTCTTGGGCTGGGCAGAAGGGTTCTGGCTCTCCCTGGAGGCCGGTCTTTCCTGCTGGTGTGCCGCCGGTCTCGCGGGCTGCTGCGTCGGTCTCCTCTGAGCGCCCTGCTGACCGCCGCCCGCAGGTCTTCCCTGGCCATTGCCGGCCGGTCTGCTCTGGCCGCTTCCAGCAGGCCTTCCCTGACCACTGCCCGCCGGTCTGCTCTGACCGGTTCCCGTTGGCCTTCCCTGTTGGCCGCTTCCCGCAGGTCTTCCCTGTTGTCCGCCTGCCGGCCTTCCCTGACCGCCGCCCGCAGGCCTTCCCTGACCATTGCCGGCAGGTCTGCCCTGGCCGCCGCCCGCGGGCTTTGCTCCATCTCCCACTGTGGGCATGGGAGCCTTACCCGTACTTCTCTGGCCCTGCCTCTTGCGCACCGTCTCCTGCTCCACCTCCTCAAAGTAGGCGGCATCCATCATATCTCTGATCTTAAAGAACAGCAGCGTGGATGTCAGGGCCAGCAATATCACTGCAACCACCAGAATAATCATGATCAGTTTGGTGGATTTCAGCTGGGCCATGCTTTCCTCAGCCTCCTGCCTGTATCTGTCGCGGTCTGCAAACAGATCCGCAATCACATACCTTCTTCCTCCCTCCACCGTATAATCCAGCAGATTCCACCCGTCTTCCAGCAATTGGGTCTCATATCCTGTTTTTACCGGTTCAGGCGTGGGTTCCGGTTCCACCGGTTCCGTGACCACAGGAACCTCAGGCTCCGCGGGAACCTGATCGACAGGAAGAAGTTCGCCCTCCAGCGTCACAAAATCCTGTCTGACAAAGCCCGTTACCTGTCCGCCGGCATTGGTAAAGCTAACCTGATACCAGGTGTTTCCCTCACTGTCCTGCGCCATACCCATCACGGTCAGAACCGCATCCCTGCGCACTGTATCCACAATCTCTCCGGAGGTAGAGGCATTGGTGCGCACACGCACTGCCTCCCCCGTTACTTTGGCGCTGATCTGCTGTACAGCCGTGACATCGGTGGAAGGAGTAGTGGTATTCGGAGTCGTCGGAGCGACAGTGCCTGCGCCGCCGCCGACTCTTTCCACCAGATCGGAACGCACATATCCCGTCTTGGTGCCTTCCTCAAAAGTAACCTGATACCAGGTGTAGCCGTCCGCCCCCACTGTTTCCCCGGTTATGGGCAAAGTCTCCCCCTGCTGGGCTCCCCCAACCATCTCGGTACCCACATCAGCTCCGGAACGAATAACCACGGAACGGACGGTCACCCTTGCGTCATCCGCATGACTGATGATCGTTGTCAGACCAAATGCCAGCAGGATCATCATCATTGTCACCGTGGTCAGTACCATGGCTTTTAACTGAATCCGTATTTTAGATGTGTCTCTCATATGCAACCCTTTCTTATCAGCATTCCGTATATTCCCGCAACCCATGCGATCAAAACTATGCCCGGTTACTTTTTTCGTGTAAATCTCTTGGCACCCTCCTGCGTGGCCGCGTCGCTCATCGCAACCCCCATCATATCCTTCTTCAGGTTTTTGAGTCTGGGGTCTTCTGTCTTTGGCTGCTTCGCCGCGCACTGCGGACAGAAATCACCGCTCCGGATCTGCACACCGCATCCCCGGCAGCTCAGAAAACTACGGGAATTTGGCGCGACTTCCAGCCGCTCTTCCCGCAGCAGCTGCCGTATCACCTTGTGCGGCACACCTGTAGCGGCCTCCGTCTCTGATATGGTAGCGCCCGGATGCTGCTCCACATATAGTCTCACTTTTCCGTAATCGTCATAAACCACGGCTTTGCACTGCTCGCATTGGTATTCCCCGACGCCTTTATAGACCATCTCACCGCCGCATTCCGCACAGATATTCGGCACATGGTATCTGTCATTTTCAAAGAAATCCATGTCTAACCCTCTTTCCTGCAAATCACAGACCAGATCCGTGATATCGCGTTAATACCCCTGCCCTCGCAGGTCATGCCTGTAATGTTTATATTTCATCTATGGCCTTCCCAATGTCATGCCGCATATATTTATTGTCAAAATCCACCCACTCCACGGCTTCATAGGCTTTGGCCCGGGCCTCCTTAAGGGTTGCGCCCTTGGCCGTCACGCCCAGCACCCGACCGCCGTTTGTCACCACACGGCCCTGCCCGTCAAACTTGCTGCCGGCATGGAAACAGTAATAATCCTCTTTCCCCTCAAAATTCTCCAGTCCCCGTATCGCAAAGCCCTTCTGATAGGATACAGGATACCCGTCAGACGCAAGCACCACGCAGACCGCCGCATTATCCTCAAACTCCAGCTCCACCTGGTCCAGTGTGCCGTCAATACACGCGTCCACCACATCCAGGATGTCGTTCTTCATCCGGCACAGCACCACCTGCGCCTCCGGATCGCCGAACCGGGCATTATATTCCAGCACCTTGGGCCCCTCCGGCGTGAGCATCAGTCCAAAGAAGATCACGCCCTTAAAGGGCCGCCCCTCCGCCGCCATGGCTTCCACCGTGGGCTGATAGATGTACTTTTTGCAATACGCGTCCACCTCTTCCGTGTAGAACGGGCTGGGAGAAAAATTGCCCATACCGCCGGTATTGAGCCCCTGATCCCCGTCCAGGGCCCGCTTGTGGTCCTGGGCGGAGGTCATGGGCTTTATGGTTCTGCCGTCCACAAAACACAGGACCGATACCTCCCGTCCTGTCATAAACTCTTCCACCACCATGCGGTTGCCTGCGCTTCCGAAATGTTTATCTTCCATAATCTCCTTCACACCGGCCCGCGCTTCCTCCAGCGTGTTACAGATCAGTACTCCCTTGCCCAGCGCCAGTCCGTCCGCCTTCAGCACAACAGGCATTGGGGCCGTCTCCAGATAGCGGAGCGCCTCGCCGGAATCATCGAAGGTCTTGTAGGCAGCCGTGGGAATGTGATATTTCTTCATCAGATCCTTGGAAAATGCTTTGCTTCCCTCCAGAATCGCCGCCTTCCGGTCCGGTCCGAATGTTCTGAATCCCGCGGCCTGCAACCGGTCCACCAGCCCTCCCACCAGGGGATCGTCCGGCGCTACAAATACCAGATCCACCGCTTTCTCTCCCGCATAGGAAATAATTCTGTCAAATTCCATCACACCGATGGAGGGATCGCATTCGGCAATCTGCGCAATGCCCGCATTTCCCGGCACACAATAGATCTGCTCCACCCTCTTACTCTTTTTCATGCTGACCGCGATGGCATGTTCCCTGCCGCCGCCGCCTACGATCAATACTTTCATCTCTCACCTGCTCCCGTCTGCCCTTTCAAGCGGGCCTCCGCGCTCCTCACAGCCCGGTCCACGGTCATCTCTGCCGGGCACAGCCTGTGACAAATACTCCTGACATCTCTAACGATGGTATACATGATCTCCCCGGATCTCCAGCCTTCCATTGGCTATATCGTCTATGACCCGGGGCAGCAATACCCACTCAGCCTCTTCCATTACCCGCCTCTGCAAGCTCTCCGGCGTATCATCCTGCTCCACCATCACCGGCTTCTGGGCGATGATGGGCCCCTCGTCCATGCCTTCATTGACAAAATGCACCGTGGCGCCGGTAACTTTCACACCTCTCTCCAGCGCTTTTTCATGCACCTTCAACCCATAATACCCCACACCGCAGAAAGAGGGGATCAGGGAGGGATGAATGTTGACAATCCTGTTGCTGAAGGCATGAACCATCTGGGGGGGAATCCTCACCAGAAAGCCGGCCAGCACCACCATATCCGGAGCAAGTTCTGTCATCCGGTCCGTAAAAGCCCTGTTGAATGTCTCCCTGTCGGGGTAGGATCTGGGAGATATACAGAGACTGCGAATCCCGTGGCTTCTGGCGCGCTCCAACGCCCTGGCTCTCTCGTTGTTGCTGATCACCGCCAGAATCTCCGTGTTGGTGATCCTCCCTTCGTCTATGGCGTCCATGATCGCCTGTAAATTCGTGCCGCCGCCGGATACACACACTACAATTCTCAGCATAAGGTCACTCCCTTTTCCCCTGCCTGGCAGGTTCCCGCGATCCAGGCGCTCTCACCCGCCGCCTCGATGGCTGCCACCGTTTTCTCCGCGTCTTTTGGCTCCACCGCCAGCAGCATGCCGATCCCCATGTTGTAGGTATTGTACATCATCTGTTCCGCGATGCCGCCCTTTTCCTGCAAAAGCCGGAAAATGGCCGGAACCTGGTAACTGTTCCTGTCCACATGGGCATTGATGCCTTCCGGCAGCATCCGGGGAATATTCTCATAGAAACCGCCGCCGGTTATATGGCTGCATCCCTTGACCGTCACGCCCGCGTCCTTCACAGATTTCAGCGCTTTCACATAGATCCGGGTGGGGGTCAGCAGCGCCTCCCCAAGCGTCTGTCCCAGTTCCTCATAATACGTGTTCAGACTCTCCGCAGTCATATCGAAAACCTTGCGCACCAGAGAGAAACCATTGCTGTGAACTCCGGAGGAAGCGATGGCCACCAGCGTATCGCCCGGCTTTATATGTTCTCCAGTAATCAGATCCTTCTGATCCACCACACCTACGGCAAACCCAGCAATGTCATAGTCATCCTCAGGCATCATCCCCGGATGCTCCGCTGTCTCTCCGCCCACCAGAGCCGCGCCTGCCATCCTGCATCCCTCGGCCACACCTTTGACAATAGTGGCAATCTTTTCCGGATAATTCTTACCGCAGGCTATGTAGTCCAGAAAAAACAGCGGTTCTCCTCCTGCGCAGGCCACATCATTCACACACATGGCCACACAGTCTATGCCGATGGTGTCATGCCGGTCAAGCACCATCGCCAGTTTGAGCTTCGTGCCCACGCCGTCCGTGCCGGACAAAAGCACCGGATGTTCCATATTTTTGACGGCATCCAGGGAAAAGGCTCCTGAAAAACCACCCAGCCCCCCCATGACCTCCGGACGCATGGTCTCCTTCACATACTTTTTCATCAGTTCCACAGATTTATAGCCCGCTTCGATATCCACGCCAGCTTTCTTGTAGTCCATATGTATAATCCGCCTTTCGCATTCAGAGTTCCCTTACCCCTGTTTTTTCATTTCATCCAGATAAGCCCTGTAGCCCTGCTCCTGCAGTTTCGTATCCTTGGCCTGCACCTGCTTTTTCAGATTCTCTCCATATTTCTTCAGCTTCTCCAGCAGCGCCTCATCGGAAGTGGCCAGAATCTTTGCCGCCAGCAGAGCCGCGTTGGCCCCGCCGTTGATGGCGACGGTAGCCACGGGGATGCCGGAGGGCATCTGCACGATGGAATACAGGGAATCCCTGCCCCCAAGGGATGTAGTGTGCATGGGAATACCGATTACCGGCAGGGGAAATATGGCAGCGCACATCCCCGGCAGGTGCGCCGCCATCCCCGCCCCCGCTATGAGTACCTTGAAGCCCTTCTCCTCGGCCCCTTTGGCATACTCAAAAAATACGTCCGGCTCCCGGTGCGCGGAAATAATGGTCATCTCATAAGAGATGCCCAGTTCCTCCAGTACATCGGCCGCCTTAGCCATAATGGGCATATCCGAATCGCTGCCCATGACAATTCCCACTTTTGCCATATTTTCCTCTTTCCCTCCGTATGTTTCTCATCCTGCCGCCGCTTTGCGGCACGTCCTGATTGCCCTTCCCGCGTCATTGTAATGACTTATATCCGAATATACAAGTAAAAAACGGATATGTCCGCCGATAATATAGACATCAATTATATATTACAGTGTACTAGATTTAGTGCAGGTATGCAAGGGTTTTTTGTACCATTATTTCACCTGCTCCAAAGGCTCGTTCAGCGCTTCGCTGCCGGGCAGCACAAATCGCCCGTCCGCGATAATACAGATCCGGGTGCCGTCCGTCTTCACCGCTGTCAGTTCCCCCAGTTCGTCAAAGGGAAGAGTGATATCCGTGTGACAGTTGAAATATGCCTCCATGGGATCTGTGTTTCGCAGCCGGGATTTCTCATTCTCCCTGGCCACAACCTCCTTGCCGTCCGGATTGTATACCGCCACATCCTCCTCCTGGGAATAACAGGTATCCCCCACTGCAAAATGAGGCCCCGTCTTTTCCGCGATCAGAATGGGCAGCTTATTCTCAATATTCCATCTGCGGGCCATCACATAGGCCATGGTATTGGTGCCGATGGCAAATTCGCCAAGGGGCAGAGTATCCCGGTGAAACAGCACATTTTCCTTAATATAACGCCGCCCCTCCTCCGCGTCCGGGAAGTTGCCGCAGCCGTAATCGGCTATCATGCCGTCCCGGAAAGTGACAGACAGATCCTTGTACTCAAGTCCGTTTAAAAATACCCTGGATACATGCAGCACACCGTTTGTCCCTTTCAGCACAGGGGAGGTAAAGACTTCTCCCACCGGAATATTCACATCCGCCACACAGTTTTCAAATATGGTTTCCTTCTCCGGATTTTGCAGCTTCCACAGATTCACGGTCAGATCCGTGGTATTGCCGTTCATACCCTTGATCTCCACATGATCCGCCTGATCCAGAGCGTCGATGACGCACTGCTGAATCTGACGGTATTTCATATAATCCAGCGTGTTGACTTTGATGGTTTCCTCAAAAATTGCCCGGAAATTCTCACCGATTTCCGGCACGGGAAAAGCAATAATGGTAAAACTGCGCTCCGACATTGTAATGTACTGTGTATAGAGTTCCATGTTTCTGGCGCTGTACTCCACCCAGAGCTTCTGCTGTTCCGGCGTCAGCCTGACCGCCTGGGGTCTGCTCTCCGGCGCGAAAGGTTCCTCTCCGAAGATTTCCAACGCGGCAGGACCCGCATATCCCTTAAGCTCCTGCTTATACTGTTCGTAGGCGGTTTTCAGTACCTCCAGCTTCCGCTGCATCAGAGCCTTGTCCCAGAACAGCCCGTGGTCGTCCTTATGATCATATGTATACTGCCGGTTTGGTATGGCCCCCTTTACATTCAATTCCCTGGCCACAGGTTTCAGCCCCAAAACGGCAAAATTCTCCACCGCCCTGCGCAGCATCCTCTCAAATCCAATATTATAGTACAAATCCACCGTGCTTTTTTTAGACAGATCTTTTCCCATCACCTCAAAACCCATACGATAACCCTCCGTATAGGTATCCGCCATGGTGTCAATGGTCTCCTGCGGCAGACTGCATAAAAATCTGGCTGTCTCCAGTTCGTTCTCCGTCACATACAAGCCATAGCGGTACAGATACCGCACATCCTCAAGGTCCGCCCCCATAATGATTTCCACCGCAGGATTGCCCTCCGGGCAGGCCATCCTGCGAATTACTTTCTCCGCCCGTATATCGGAGTAATCACTGTTATGCCAATAGGCGATCTGCCGGATGGTCTCATAAGGGGGAAGCTGCCGCTGCTCCCGCCACGCGCCCACACAGGCGCTGTAGATCTCCACCAGCAGTTCCATCCGCACCACTATATCCTCCAGGTCGCCCTGCGCCGCCGGGACTATGCCGTCCCGCAGTTCTCCGTATACAAAGGACAGGAGCTGGCCCCACTGGCCGTCCATCCGGGATACGCTATAAGCCGGATTGCCCCAGCTCTGATCATAATGCTCCGGCAGAATATCCTCATACAGTTCCCGGTTCCACGTCTGTAGTTCGGACAGCTGCGCGTCCCGCATATGCCCCTGCTCCACAAAGATGTAATAGTCGCTCAGTTTCAGCGAGAACGCCGCCATCTGTTTAAAATACGCGTCCAACGCAGGATGCCCCAGGCCCTCTGTCTCCATCTCCCTGATCCGTTCCAGAACCAGTCCATATCTTTCTTGCAGCACTTCCCTGTTCTCACTTTGATCCATATTTTCCTCTTTCCCGCATACCGCTGACCATGCCTGCGGTACTGCATCAATTACTTCCAAACTTTCCTCTTTCCCGCATACCGGCAGCTGACAGTCAGCTGCTTCTCCTGCGGTATAGCGCCCCTCGGTGTTCCATTCCCTTTTCCTGTTATCGATCATAGATAAGAGGCAGCGTAAAGGATTCCGCTGACCGCGCCCAGGCTCACGCCATTGAGCAGTATGCCCAGCCAGCCAAACAATCTGAACCTGTCCGCCTCCCGCAGGGACAGCACCCCCAGCAGCATTCCCACCATGGACAATATGGTGGCAAACAATCCCGTAAAACCGTATCCCGCAGGAATGTCTCCGCTGCGACTGTAGGACAGTACCACCACCGCCAGCAGCGACACGGTGCATAAAACACCAAAAACCGTAGACATGATCGCTTTTTCCGAATGCCTGCGGTTCGTAAACATATAATTCTTTTTCTGTGACATAGCGATCCCCCGCTCCGACTAAAACAGGATCTTAGACTTTCCCGCGAGCAGTTTGGAGCCTCCGATAATCAACAGAATGCCGCTGACCAGCCCCAGTACCAGTGTCACCACACCCAATGTGATGTTGAGAGCGCCTGCGCCTCTCATCACTTTATACACCTTTTCTTCCATATCCGTTGCCCTGCCTTTCCCTTTTCCGGGGGAGGTCTGCGCATAAGCCCTGCAAAGCTCCTCCCCGATCCTGTACCAACTGTCTATTCCCTATACGCCATATTCCGCATAGTATGCGTCAATCGCCGCCTTCAGCGCGTCATCTATCAGTATCTCCCCCCGGTAGGGTCTGTTATACAGATGCTCGATCACATCCCCCATCGTGACAATGGCCCGGGCCTCAAAGCCATACTTCTCCCGGATCTCCTGCAACGCGCCCACCTTGCCCCCAAGCCCTTTTTCCATACGGTTCAGGGATACCATAAGCCCCTTGATCTCCACATCGGCCTGTTCTTTCAGAATCGGAAAGGTCTCTTCAATGGATTTGCCGGAAGTGGTCACATCCTCAATAATCACTACCCTGTCCCCATCCTTCAGCCTGCTGCCCAGCAGTATACCCACATCTCCGTGATCTTTGGCCTCCTTGCGGTTGGAACAGTAGCGGATCTCCCTGCCATAGAGCTCGCTGTAGGCGATGGTAGTTGCCACGCTCAGAGGAATTCCCTTATAGGCCGGTCCGAACAGTACGTCAAAATCATCCCCATAGTTGTCGTGAATGGCCCGCGCGTAATACTCTCCCAGTTTCTTGAGCTGCGCTCCCGTGACATAAGCTCCCGCGTTCATAAAAAAAGGAGATTTCCTGCCGCTCTTCAAAATGAACTCACCAAACTTAAGAACCCTGCTGTCCACCATGAACTCGATAAATTCCTGTTTATACTGTTCCATCGTCCGTATGCCCTTCTTTCTTCCCTTTATCGTAAACTCTTTCCTGCGTACCCACCCCGCCGAATGACAACTATATGATTATCTCCGGTCTTCATCTATCTTAGCATACTCATTTCGGATTTTCAACAACAGAAGTCCTTTCTGTGCAAAAAATCCACATTAAAAAGGCTGCCG
Organism: uncultured Acetatifactor sp.; assembly: GCA_910583845.1. Classification (GTDB taxonomy): domain Bacteria; phylum Bacillota; class Clostridia; order Lachnospirales; family Lachnospiraceae; genus Acetatifactor. Next base: position 68 of record CAJUAB010000024.1, on the reverse strand, counting down.
CATTATGCGGCAGCCCCCGAGTTTGCCACTTGAATAAACAAGTTTCATAAAAAACTTCCTTATTTTGC
>CAJUAB010000023.1:78623-81710 GCA_910583845.1 uncultured Acetatifactor sp. | reverse complement strand
CCGAAGGCGTAACGTGCAATCAAAAAGTTTATAAAAGTCCCGAAAGCCGCTGCCAAAGCGGTCTGCGGGACTTTTTTTGTCAAAAGACTGTCAAACTTAAGATAGTAACACAAAAAACTCTGTTTGTCTATAACTTTTTGAAGGAAATTTAAAATTTCTCCGAAAACTTCAGATTTTTGAAGTCAGACCGCCGAATTTAAAGAACTTCCTTGATTTTCCCCGTCACGGCATCATAGCGATACGCATAATCAGACAGCACTTCTTCCTCCCGGAGCTGACTTCTGTTGATCTCCGCGATCATCTCATGCAGTCCCTCCCCATGGCCTCTGCCGTCATCCGGCAAAAGAATCACTTCATGTATGGAGCTTGGCAGAATATAGAAACTGCCTCTCAGACGTCCCGCGGCTTCCGCCAGGACACCCGGATACAGAATGGCGGCCGCTCCCTGACAGCGCTTCTCATTGGACAATACATGGAGATACTTGCCGGTCTCCTGCTGCAACTGCCGCAGTTCCTCCAGGGCCTCTTCCTCCAGGATCTCTTTCAGCGCAAGGTCCATACCGCACAGCCGGGCCGGCATCAGCCTGGGAGTATTGCGCTCCGCCAGCCGCATCAATTCTCTGTGACAGGTCTTCCACATCTCCACATGGTTATTGTGGATCAGGATCATCCCCTCTCCCAGCTCGGGATGTTCATAGCTGTAGCAGAAACAGATGGACAGATCCAGAAAATCCACATGGGGAATGTCGGCCAGCAGCTCCGCATTCTTCTCCCGGTTCACCAGTCGGTAGACAATCCGTTCTCTTACCCTGTCATAGTCCCGGAAAAACTCCATATCCACTTTGTCCCTGGGCAATCCTCTGACATATACCTCCAGAATCTTCCGGACAATATATTCCATGTCCAGCCCCTCCTTCAGCATATCAAAGAAGCCGTCCAGATAAATCGTAGGCGATACATTCTGACCCTTGCGCAGAATTGTCATACCGTGCAGCAGCACATTGTTATTCTTCCTGACCTCGTGTACGTGTACGCTGGCGTCCGCCCCCGCGATCTCCTGCACCTTTACCGTCACTGTCTCCATAAATGTTTCAAATTTCATATTTTCCTCTTTCCGCATACCGCCGGCTTTACCTGCGGTATTGCACCAATTCGTATTTGACTTGTCCTCCCGGTTCGCCGCTTGTCGGCTATATAGGATTCACTCCCTGTGACGCGGCGGCGTGGAACACGCCGCTCTTTTCGCAACGCAAAAAAAAGAGAATGGAAAACTCCCATTCTCTTACAAGCGGTTATGCGTCGATAGTCATTATACTCTGGACAGATATTCGCCGGTCCTGGTGTCAATCTTGATCTTGTCCCCCCGGTCAACAAACAGGGGCACATTCACGCTGGCACCGGTCTCCACTACGGCAGGCTTGGTCGCACCGGTTGCGGTGTCTCCCTTAAAGCCGGGTTCCGTATCAGTGATCTCCAGCTCGACGAACAGAGGAGGCTCCACAGAAAATACCTTGCCGTTGTGAGAGCATACCTTGCACATCTCATTTTCCTTCACGAACCTCAGGGCATCTCCCACCGTCTCCGCGTTCAGAGCCACCTGATCGTAAGTCTCCGTGTCCATGAAATTATACAGATCACCGTCAGAGTACAAATACTGCATATCTTTTCTGTCAATGCGGGCCTGGGGGCATTTCTCGGTGGGTCTGAAAGTCTTCTCCACCACACCGCCGCTGATCACGTTCTTCAGCTTGGTCCTTACGAATGCCGCACCTTTTCCGGGTTTTACATGCTGGAATTCAATGATCTGGTATATATTATTATCAAGTTCAATAGTAATACCATTTCTGAAATCACCTGCAGAAATCATAATATACTTCCTCCATATTCAATCACGTTATAATTCTTTTTGATTGTATAATAAAAACCGGCATTTTTCAACTGTTTTTTTCTAAAATATCCGTAAATCCTGAAAATATCCATTTTACCGGGGCCTGTGCGCATTTGCCACAAAGTCTATGGCTTCCAGATATCCCGCCAGCCCTTTTCCATAAATCTGCTTCTGGCAGGCCGGCGCCGTGACAGACACCCTGCGAAATTCCTCTCTCTGGGTGATGTCTGAAATATGGATCTCCGCCTTGGGCACTGTGATGCTGGCCAGCGCGTCCCGGATGGCGTAGCTGTAATGGGTGTAGGCCCCGGGATTGATTACCACGCCCTCCGTGCCGTCAAAGTAAGCCTCCTGTATCCTGTCGATAATCGCGCCCTCATGATTGCTCTGAAACACCGTGATCTCATGGCCGTCTTCCCGGCCTTTCTGCAGAATCATGCGTTCCAGACAGGCATAGTCCTGCGTTCCATATACGCTTTTCTCCCGAATCCCCAAAAAATTGATATTGGGGCCGTTTATCACTAAAATCTTCATTGTACCCGCCTCCTGATCAAATTGCCGCGCCCCGGGGCTGTGATGAGAAAGATTCCCATCCTCCCGAATGTCTGTCACATGACAAATCCCGCGATGCGCTCCGACACCTGTTCCACTGTCAGATCATCCACGTCCAGCACCAGGTCCGCCGTCTCCATGTACGCTTTCTCACGCTCCGCCATCATCCGCCCGATTTTCTCCCGGGGATTTTCTCCCTGCAAAAGCGGCCTGGTGGTGTCTTCCCGGAGCCGTTCATATATGGTCTCCGGCCTGGCGCGCAGATACACCACCGTCCCCAGCTTTCTCAGCAGAGGGCGGTTGACGTCCCTCACCGGCGTGCCGCCGCCCACCGAGTAGACTCTCTGTCCCTTTCTCCCGGCCAGCATTTCCAGAAGCTGCGTCTCCATCTGTCTGAATGCTTCCTCGCCCTCCTGGGCAAAAATCTCGCGGATGCTTTTCCCCGCTCTGGCCTCGATCAGCTTGTCCGTATCCTCCAGAGCATACCGCAGCTGATAGGACAGCCGGATGCCCACGGTGGATTTCCCGCTGCCCATAAATCCGATCAGCACCACATTGCCGCCCGGCTCTTTTCCCATCGTTCTCCCCCCGCTCTCTGTGCCCCGCGCCATGCCCTGCGGGCTTTGTGCCCTGTGGGCTTTGTGCCC